>NZ_KI973289.1:0-168615 GCF_000534735.1 Enterobacter sp. MGH 4
GACGTTGATAGGTCGGGTGTGTAAGCGCAGCGATGCGTTGAGCTAACCGATACTAATGAACCGTGAGGCTTAACCTTACAACGCCGAAGCTGTTTCGGCGAAGAGACAGACACGATTTTCAGCCTGATACAGATTAACAGAATTTGCCTGGCGGCTTTAGCGCGGTGGTCCCACCTGACCCCATGCCGAACTCAGAAGTGAAACGCCGTAGCGCCGATGGTAGTGTGGGGTCTCCCCATGTGAGAGTAGGGAACTGCCAGGCATCAAACAGAAAGAACCCCGTACCGGAAGGTGCGGGGTTTTTTGCTTTGTGCGCGGAAAAACATGCCGGATGGCGGCTTCCCCTTATCCGGCCTACAATTGTTAAAACGATTTTAACAATGGTGCCGCTTTGACTCGTCCTTTTGATTACCAACAAGATTTTGCAAATATAAATTTTCGCGAACATCCCGAACGGTATCAGGTTGGCCGGGGTGAGCAGGGCGTATTGATGGTCGAGCCTTATAAAAGCGAAATCCTTCCACACTGGCGTTTTAAAAATTCTGAAGTCGCAGCGCGTTCGGC
Organism: Enterobacter sp. MGH 4; assembly: GCF_000534735.1. Taxonomy (NCBI): domain Bacteria; kingdom Pseudomonadati; phylum Pseudomonadota; class Gammaproteobacteria; order Enterobacterales; family Enterobacteriaceae; genus Enterobacter; species Enterobacter sp. MGH 4. The sequence goes on from NZ_KI973289.1 coordinate 565, forward strand.
ACAAGAGATATACGCTCTCTTTGAAGAGTACCGCAGTAAAAACGATTTTGTAGGTATGGATATGGCGCGTAAATTCATACAAATGGGCTATACCCGCGCCCGGCGATACGCGAATCATAAGGGCGGTAAAAAGTATGATGCGGAACGACAAGTCAAACCCCTCGATCACGATCCAGTAAAAGCAGAAGCAGCCGCAGTCTTCAAAAAGTGGTGGGATAAAATTCGTGCAGACGAAGATTACTTGCAGCGAAAAAAGGCCCACCAGCAGTCCTGGGGATAATTACTGCGTCCGCTAATAATTAGATAGCTGATCGAGTTCACAAAACGCAATGAAACATATTGGAAACATTTTATTTACCTAACGATTCGTTTTAAATCCGGTTTTACTGTTTGTGGGCAAAGGCCCGCAATGTGAGACAGGGGATATTAAAATGACAGAAACCGTAGCCAGTGCAGATACGGATAACACCAATTTGGCAGGTAAGGATACTCGCCGTCGGGTTTGGGCAATCGTTGGGGCCTCATCAGGAAACCTTGTAGAGTGGTTTGACTTTTACGTCTATTCATTTTGTTCACTCTACTTTGCGCATATCTTTTTCCCGTCAGGGAACACCACAACTCAGCTTTTGCAAACCGCGGGCGTTTTTGCCGCCGGGTTCCTGATGCGCCCTATCGGTGGATGGCTATTCGGCAGGATCGCAGACAGAAAAGGGCGCAAGACCTCCATGCTCATCTCCGTATGCATGATGTGCGTCGGCTCGCTGGTGATTGCCTGCCTGCCCGGATATGACACTATCGGAACATGGGCACCCGCATTGTTGCTGCTGGCACGTCTGTTCCAGGGGCTGTCAGTCGGTGGCGAATACGGCACCAGTGCGACATACATGAGCGAAGTGGCGGTTGAAGGCCGAAAAGGTTTCTATGCATCATTTCAGTATGTGACCCTCATCGGCGGACAGCTGCTGGCGTTACTGGTTGTGGTGATCCTGCAACAAATCCTTAGCGATGAAGATTTGCGCGCCTGGGGCTGGCGCATCCCGTTTGCTATGGGCGCTGCCCTGGCGGTTGTCGCCCTATGGCTACGCCGTCAGCTTGATGAAACCTCTCAACAGGAGGTCAGGGCGCTGAAAGAGGCGGGCTCGATGAAGGGACTCTGGCGAAACCGCAAAGCATTTTTGATGGTGTTAGGTTTTACCGCCGCGGGCTCGCTAAGTTTCTATACCTTCACCACCTACATGCAAAAATATCTGGTTAACACCACGGGCATGCATGCAAACGTTGCGAGTGTCGTCATGACGGTGGCGTTACTCGTCTTTATGCTCATCCAGCCGATTGTCGGCGCGCTGTCGGACAAAATTGGTCGCCGTACCTCCATGCTGATCTTTGGCGGCATGCTCACCCTGGGTACCGTTCCGCTTTTGACGGCGCTACAGCATACAACCTCTCCGTATGCCGCTTTCGCTTTAATCATGGTGGCGCTCATTATTATCAGTTTTTACACGGCAATCAGTGGCATTTTGAAAGCGGAAATGTTTCCCGCACAGGTGAGGGCGCTGGGCGTAGGCCTGTCTTATGCGGTCGCGAATGCCCTGTTCGGCGGTTCGGCGGAGTATGTCGCGCTATCGCTTAAGTCGTGGGGCAGTGAAACGACCTTCTTCTGGTATGTCACCGTAATGGGAGCGCTGGCGTTTATTGTCTCGCTGATGCTGCATCGCAAAGGAAAAGGTATCCGCCTTTAATAATGCGCCATCTGCCAGACGGCGTAGCCGGTTGTTGCCCCGGCTACGTCCCAGGCAAAATCTTTCCAGCTCCAGCCACTTCCCGAGGGGCGGCTATCCCAAAGTTCTTTTGATGCCCCCAGGCTGATGGAGAACATCAGGCCTATTGTGGCACTTCGATCCCTGCTATAACCCTGGTGCAGCGCATACTCATTACCCGCAGCGGACATCATTGCCGACGCCAGAAAGTGCTGAGCTTTATCCTGACCCGACCAGTTATCATTAGCCATATGGCTGCAACCTGACAGCAAAAGAGGGATTATCAGGCAAGGCGTACGCATTAACAGGCTCCATAAAAAAAGCCCCGTCGATGACAGGGCTCGTGTATTACAGAATGCGGCTGATGAGGCGATCGATACGGATCCGACGTAGACGGCGAATCAGCTTGCGAACTTTCACCGGGTAATCAGCGATGCTTTGCAGATCGCGATAATGACGAACCAGTGTGGTATGCGTGCGTATAAGCTCCAGCTCACGATCGCGTTTCGCGGCTAACGCATGCTGAGGATCGTGAATAAGAATGGCGTTTTCCAAATCCAGACGCCAGGCGCGTGGGTTCAGGTTATTACCGGTAAGCAGCATCCACTCGTCATCAACCCACATTCCTTTGAGATGATAACTGTTATCTTCATCTTTCCAGAGGCGCACGACGAGCTGGTCCGTGTTCACATAGTACTGTAAACGGCTCAGAAAGCGGCGCAGGTTAATCTCATAGAGATAAGGCAGTGCGCCGATGATCTTGAAAGGCTGATCTTCCGGAATGAAAAAGTCGTTTGCCGTTTTATCCCCGACAATGATTTCCACCTTTTTACCATCACGCAGCAACTGAATGATATTACGCACCAGAACGGCGGGAAGGTTGAAGTACGGGGTGCAGATGGTGAGCTTATGCTCCGCGCACGGCATCAAATGGAAGATAGTCTTGTTCAGGAGGCTGGATTTACCCAGGCCTACCAGAGGCGTAACGGACAGTTCTTCATTATTGGCATCACCCTGGAAACGATAAACCGCATCGCGCAGCTCCTGGCGGAAGGAGCGAACGTCGTTTTTGATTTCCGGGCTTTTCGGGCGATGAGGATCGTCAAGACGATGCACACCCCGGCCATGAACCAGGTTTTTATCAACCCAGTTGAACATGATGTCGGTCATCTGCGGATTGCGGATAAGATGGTAGCGATCGTAACGGTATTTATCGAGCTGATGGAGATACACATCATTCAGACTGGCGCCGCTATAAAGGACGCTGTCATCAATGATAAATCCTTTAAAATGAAGAACGCCAAGCGCTTCACGGGTATTCACCGGTACGCCATATACCGGGATATCAATACCCGGATTTTCCTGGGCCATGCGGCAATACCAGTCAGCATTGGTATTCGAGGCAGCCGCACCAATACGGCCACGCTGAGCACGGTGCCAGTCAACCAGCACGCGAACATCCAGTTCCGGACGCTGACGTTTCGCTTCATAGAGCGCGTTCAGGATCGCACGCCCACCTTCATCTTGTTCAAGATAGAGCGCCACAATGCAAATACGTCGCGTAGCGCTGGCAATCTTTTCAAGAAGCGTCTCCCGGAAATGAGCGGGAGCATAAAAGAACTCTACATCATCAACTGACTGAGAAATCTTCGGTAGTTGAGCAAGGTGTTGTTGATGTTTATTACGCTTAAATTTTGACAACATCACAGTGCGTTTCTTCTCTGTTCATTGAAGGGTTGTCTGTACCAGGCAAACAACATAAGCGGACAATGATACCCCAGTGCCGGGAAAAGTGGGTAACATTTCCAGCAGCTTACTCTTGTTTATCCGTCGAAGTCAGGCTGAGGGACAAAGAGACAATGCCTTCATCCAGCTGGATATCAACGTCAAAACCGAGCTTCCGCGCCAGGGTCACCATACCCCGATTATTTGGCATAGTAATGCCATTGAGCCGTGACAATCCGTGATCGCGCGTATAACCAATGAGTTTTTCGAGCAGCCGTCTGCCCAAACCCAAACCTTTAAGATCGGAACGCACCAGTACGGCAAACTCCGCATCCACGTTATCCGGGTCGGAAATGGCACGCGTCACGCCGAGGATCTCTTCTCCCTCTGCGGAACGGCGGACCGCCACAATCGCCATTTCTCGATCGTAGTCGATCTGGGTCATATTGGCTAAATCGTCGTGGGTAAATTCATTAATTTCGCTGAAATAGCGATAGTACAAATCTTCTTTCGTCACCTGCGAGATGAACGTTCGCAGCAGCGGCTCGTCTTCCGGCAGGATAGGGCGAAACAGTGCCCGCTCTCCATTTTTCATCTCCACCCACTCTTCCAGATGGAGAGGATAAGGACGAATGGCGAGACGGCTTTCCCGGTCACCGACAAATGGCGCAATTTCCAGCGTCACGTCGAGGGCAGTGAATTCATTTCCGGAAGCGAGGAGCGGGTGGATGTCCAGGCGCTGGATCTCCGCACAGTCAACAATGAGGTTGGAGACCTTCACCAGAAACTGGCTTAACCCGGCGATATCAAGCGGCCTCAGAGCGCTTCTGCCGCGGATTTTTTTACTTTTGATGGCCTGAATAACCAAATAACGCGCCAGGTTCATGTTTAGAGGTGGAAGCGCGACAGCCGCTTGTTCTTTTGGCCGCCATTCAACGCCGCCTTCACCCAGCATAATGAGTGGACCAAAAACCGGATCGTGTTCGACGACCACGCGCAGCTCCTGCGCACCTGCTCGGTTAGCCATGCTCTGCACCAGCAGGCCGTGGATCCGGGCCTGTGGCCACGTCATTTTAACGCGATCGATAATGGCATCCGCGGCCTGTTGTACTTCTGTCGCGGTGCGCAGATACAGCATGACGCCCTGAACATCCGATTTGTGCGGAATATCGGGGGAGCGCAGCTTCAGCGCGACCGGATAGCCAATCTGCTCAGCGATATGTACCGCCTCAGCGCTGTCACCGGCAATCCAGGTCGGCAGTGTTTGCATCCCATAGCTGCCAAGAATGGGTTGCACTTCATGCGTATCAAGCGAAGTGGCGCCCTCTTCGATGGCCTGTTGCAATAAACTGTGTACGTCCACCGAATTTGCTGTGAGGTTGCCCGGTAGGGCAGGCGTTTCACGCAGCTGCTTCTGGTTGCGGCGGTACTCAACCATATGCATAAACGCGGTTATGGTGCCCTCTGGCGTACGGTAGGTTGGCAACCCGGCTTCACTAAACAGACGTCGCGCTTCCTGCGAGGAGAACTCGCCGCACCAGTTGGTCAGCAGGGTGACGTATTTGCCGCGCGGATGGTTTCGGACAGCCTCAATCAGCGTTCGTGCACTTTCGCTGCCTGGCGCAACCGCGCTGGGCGAATGGATAATCATCAGCGCATCAAAGTCCTGGCTATCCAGCAAAATCGTGATCGCCTTAATGTAACGATCGCTGCTGGCATCATCGCGCAAATCGAGGGGATTATCGGGAACAACGCTTCCCGGTAACGCGTCCCGCAGGCGCTGGAGCGTCTCTTCACTCAGCGTGGCCAGCTTGCCGTTGCGTAGCCAGAGCTCGTCCAGCGCCAGGGCGGCGGGAGCGGCTCCGTTGCTGACAATCATCAGCTTTTCACCGCGCAGGGGACGCATGTGGCTCAACGTTTCGACGGCGGAAAAAAGCTCGTGCGTATCCTGTACCCGCAGTAAACCGGCGCGCTGGATCGCTGCATCCCATGCGGGATCCATCCCGGAATGGGATTGCAGCAGGCGCTGAGCCGCGGGGCTGCGTCCGCTTTTGATGACCAGAATCGGTTTATTACGCGATGCGCTACGCGACGCCGACACAAAACGACGGGCGTCACTCAGGTGTTCAAGGTAGAGCAGGATAGCGCTGGTTTTGCTGTCACGCGCCAGGAAATCCAGCAGCTCATCGACGTCAATGTCCAGGCTGTCGCCGAGGGCGATGAAATAGGAAAAGCCCATCTCACGCTGCTGCGCCCAGTCGAGGATGGTATTGGATACCGCTGCCGACTGTGAAATAAAGGCCAGTTTGCCTTTACGGATCGGAACCGGGGAAAAACTGGCATTCAGCCCTTGCCAGGGCGCAAGCAGACCGAGGCTATTTGGACCAAGAATGCGCATCTGGTAGCGGCTGGCGCAGGCCAGCAGTTCGGGCTGCTGTTCAGGAGGCGAGGAAAGAATAATGCAGGTTTTACAGCCTTTCTGACCGAGCGACTCAAGCAATTCGAGGTTTCGTTTCGCATGCGTACAGAGCACGGCGAGGTCGGGAACAAACGGTAAACTTTGCACGTCCGGCCATGCCAGCACCCCCTGTACCGCTTTATAAGCGGGCGTAACGGGCATGACCGGGCCGTTAAACCCGCCAGCCAGCAGGTTACGCATCATCAGATACCCTGCGCGGTCCGGTTTCATCGAGGCGCCAATAACGGCAATGGATTTCGGACGGAGTAGCGCTTCTAACCCTCTCTGGCTCATGCAGGCCTCCTGTGAATGCAAGCGACCTGATGATTTTAAACGCTTTCTGTCTCTGTTGCTGTGACGCTACCCTTATGAACGGTTTTTCCTGCCAGATAACGTTCGCGGAAGCAGGAGAAGTGGGAGCTTAATGCGCTGGCCGCCTGGGTATCGCCCGCCAGATCCAGTAGCGCAATGGCGACTTCAGCGGTGCAATATTGACCCTCGGCATGCGCTTCTCGTAAGCGATAGGCAGAAACACGCGACAGATCGACGGAAATCACCGGCAGCGCATCAAGATAAGGGCTTTTGCGAAACATCTTTCTTGCTTCGGTCCAGGTGCCGTCGAGCATAATAAACAGCGGCGGCTTACCGGATGATGGCGCCGTAAGCACCTGGCGTTGTTCGCCTGCATATGATGCCGGGAAAACGACCATGGGCTGATAGTCCGGGTTTGCCACCAGGTCAAGCAGAGCCTGAGGTGGCTCAGTGCGCGACCACTGAAACGCTGCGGTATTGGGCAGAATATCGGCGATCAAACGCCCCGTGTTGCTGGGCTTCATCGGTTCGGTATCGAACATGACCAGACAAAAACGGCTTTTAGCCTCGCTCGGTGCAAGCGTTTCGCACAGACACACTTTCAGCGGTAAAAGGCAGCGCTGGCAGCGGCGAATACGATTGCCTCGGGCCAGAAAAGGGCGGGTTGCGCGCGCAAGGCGCTCGGCGCGTAATTGAAGTACAGCGTTATCAGTCATGGGCGAAAAGGCAGGAAAAAACCCATTTTCGCAGAGGAGAGAACGGGGCACAAGATGTGCCCCGTGAATGTTACAGGGATTCGTTTAACCAGCTGTCGAAAGGTGCCTTCGGTACTGCACCATTGAGCATGTCGATCACTTCCCCATTTTTGAAAATCATAATGGTTGGAATGCTGCGAATGCGAAAACGGGCGCTGAGTTCACGTTCCGCTTCGGTATTCACTTTAACAAAACGCATTTTCCCGCTGCGCTCTTCAGCCACGTCTTCGAAGATGGGCGCAAAATTACGGCAGGGGCCGCACCACGGTGCCCAGAAATCGACCACAACCGGCAGATCGTCCTTGAGGAGTTTGTCCAGCGTAGCACCCGTCGCGTTAATGACATCGCCATCAAATAATTCGTGGCCACAACGCCCGCATTTCGCACCGTCATCCATCCGATCGTCCGGAATGCGGTTTAAAGCCTGACAGTTGGCACATACGGTATTCATAACTAACCTCTGATAGAGCCGTGGAACAACGGCAGAACGCCGATAATGTTTCTGATATGTTACATATTATCAGTGAGCCTGTATAAATCGACAACGCGTTTTATTCAATGGGAACAATAGTCACAGGCTTTTGTACGAAATTATGGCTATGAGCTTGCACATCGGGTAATCTGCGCGCTTCGCGCAGCGCTGGTGGAGAAAAGCATGAACGACGAAATGAAAAACAAAAGCGGCAAGGTCAAAGTGATGTATGTCCGCAGTGATGATGACTCTGATAAACGCACCCAAAATCCGCGTACCGGAAAAGGTGGCGGGCGTCCGGCGTCTTCTCGTGCAGACGGTGGCCGTCGCCCCGCCCGCGATGACAGAAATAACCGCGGCGATGACCGCAAACGTGATGACCGTAAGCGTGACGATCGCAAACGCGATGATTTTGTCCGCGACGGTGGATCGCCATGGCGTACCGTTTCTCGCGCGCCCGGTGAAGAGGCGACCGAAAAAGCCGATCACGGCGGTATCAGCGGAAAAAGCTTTATCGATCCGGAAGTGCTGCGTCGTCAGCGTGCGGAAGAAACCCGTGTATATGGCGAGAACGCCTGTCAGGCCCTGTTCCAGAGCCGCCCGGAGTGTATCGTTCGCGCATGGTTTATCCAGAGCGTGACCCCGCGCTTTAAAGAAGCGCTGCGCTGGATGGCGGCGAACCGTAAAGCCTACCACGTGGTTGACGATGCCGAGCTGACAAAAGCGTCCGGGACTGAACACCACGGCGGCGTCTGCTTCCTGATCAAAAAACGTAACGGCACCACCGTGCAGCAGTGGGTCAGCCAGGCGGATGCCGATGACTGTGTGCTGGCGCTGGAAGATGTGGGTAACCCGCATAACCTGGGCGCTATGATGCGTAGCTGCGCGCACTTTGGCGTTAAAGGCGTTCTGTTGCAGGATGCCGCGCTGCTGGAATCCGGTGCGGCAATCCGTACCGCGGAAGGCGGTGCTGAGCATGTTCAGCCGATCACCGGCGACAGCGTGCTGGAGGCCCTTGAGCAATTCCGTAACGCGGGCTACACCATTGTCACCACCTCAAGCCGTGCCGCTACGCCGCTGTTTAAAGCGACGTTGCCGCGCAAAATGGTGCTGGTGTTAGGTCAGGAGCGTGATGGTCTGTCTGATGCGGCACTCTCCAGCGCTGACATGAGCGTTTCTATCGACGGCACTGGCAACGTTGAAAGCCTGAACGTATCCGTTGCGACCGGCGTGCTGCTGGCCGAATGGTGGCGTCAGAACAAAGCATAAGCCTTTTATGTGCCGGGCCTGACCCGGCACATTCAAAACCCTACTCACTCTCTGCCGGTAACACAGGCATCCAGTCAATCGGCTTTTCGCCACGCTTTTCCAGCCACTCATTCGTCAGAACAAAATGGTTACTGCCAAAGAAACCGCGATGCGCAGACAGCGGCGACGGGTGCGGTGCCTTCAGTACGTGATGACGCTGACGATCGATAATCGCCCCTTTCTTTTGGGCATGTGAACCCCAGAGTAAAAACACGACGCCTTCACGATGCTCATTGATTAGGCTGATAACCTTATCGGTAAAGGTTTCCCATCCCAGACTGGCGTGGGAGTGTGCCTGACCCGCCCGGACGGTTAATACGGTATTCAGCAACAGCACGCCCTGGCGCGCCCAGCTTTCCAGATAACCGTGATTAGGGCGGGTGAAACCCGGAATCGTTCCTTCCAGCTCTTTATACATATTCAGCAGAGAAGGGGGAATGGCCACGCCCGGACGCACGGAAAATGCCAGTCCGTGAGCCTGCCCGGGACCATGGTACGGATCCTGCCCCAGTATAACCACCTTCACGTCGCTCAGTTCGGTGTAGCGAAAGGCGTTAAATACATCTTTCTGCGGTGGATAAATTGTCTGGCCGGCCTGCCGTTCAGCCGCAACGGTACTGAGGGTATTAATAAAATAGGGCTGCTGCTTCTCTTCTGCCAGCACGTCATGCCAGGTTAAAGGTGTTGTCATCTCGCTCTCCTGGGAATTTCATTCTCTGCCTAGCTTACCTGCTAATGCCTGGTGAGCAAAATTACCCGCGGAAAAGCGGCTAAGTGTCTCAATTTATGTTGAAAACCAGGCAGGGTAAGTTGAATTGGTAAATCATTAAAATTGATCTAAAACAAAAAATTCAGACCACACTCTTTATGTGGTTAGTGATTTTGTTGATTTAAATCAATAAATCACCCGGGTCTGAATGTTATATATACACACAACAAACAATGGTTTTACCAATTGGCCGCAAAAGGCCAGCATCAGTTAATGTAGCCTAAGGGAGGCAACACATGATTACAGGTATCCAGATTACTAAAGCTGCAAATGACGATCTGCTGAACTCTTTCTGGCTGCTGGACAGCGAGAAAAACAAAGCGCGCTGTGTAGTAGCGAAAGCAGGTTTTGCGGAAGACGAAATCGTTCCGGTGAGCAAACTGGGCGAAATTGAATACCGTGAAATTCCAATGCAAGTGCAACCAGAAGTGCGCGTGGAAGGTGGTCAGCACCTGAACGTTAACGTCCTGCGTCGTGAAACGCTGATGGATGCTGTTGAGAACCCAGAAAAATACCCGCAGCTGACCATCCGTGTGTCTGGCTATGCGGTGCGTTTCAACTCTCTGACTCCGGAACAGCAGCGCGACGTTATCGCCCGTACCTTTACTGAAAGCCTGTAAGGTTTCAGCTTCGGGGGTGGAATAAAAAAGCCGGGAATGTCCCGGCTTTTTTTTACTCTTCAGTTTTTGTCTCTGGCGCAGCAGAACTTGGCTTACGGCGCTTACCAATATTTTTGGTATCGCGGTGGCGCTGCTTCACGCGCGGCTTCTCTTTTTCTTTCTCTTTTCTCTCAGCACGTTTCGCGAGCGCTTTCTTGGACGGTTTACCCGTCATTTTTTCACTCGGCGCACGTGTCGTCGGACGAAGTTCGTCAATCACACGAGCTTTTAGCGGCTCATCAACGTAGCGGCCAATTTTTTGGAGCAGCAGATGGTCGTGCGCTTCTACCAGAGAAATAGCAATCCCTTTGCGGCCCGCACGGCCGGTACGACCAATACGGTGCAGGTAAGTATCACCGCTGCGCGGCATATCAAAGTTGATCACATGGCTCACGTCCGGGATGTCGATCCCGCGCGCGGCAACGTCGGTTGCAACCAGCACATTCACGCGACCATCGGTCAGGCGCTTAATCCCTTCGGTACGCTTAACCTGTGCCATTTCACCTTCGAGATAGCAGTTGTTGATGCCAGCGTTGCGCAGCATTTCTGCCAGCTCATGCACGCGCTCGCGTTTACGTACGAAGACGATGGTACGGGTTGCTTCTTCCTGCTTCAGCAGATGTTTCAGCAACTCAACCTTATGCTCAAGGTTATCTGCGCGGTAGTACCACTGGTGGATCTTCTTACGCTCACGCGTCGATGGCGTAGCGGACACTTCCACCGGATCTTCCAGCAGACGTTCGGCGAAATCTTTAATGGCATCCCCTTCAAGGGTTGCCGAGAACAGCATTGTCTGGTTACGCCAGCGCGTTTCACCCGCGATGTGTTCGATATCCTGGGCAAAGCCCATGTCCAGCATGCGGTCAGCTTCATCGAGAATCAGCGTTTCCACCGCCCGGCAGTCGAAGTTCTCTTCTTTTATGTATTGCAGCAGACGGCCTGTCGTCGCGACAACGATATCCTGGTTTTCGCTGAACACTTCGGCGTGGTTCATATACGCTACGCCGCCGGTGATGGTCGCGATATCCAGATGGGTGTTCGCCGCCAGCTCACGCGCGTGTTCGGCAACCTGCATCGCCAGTTCACGGGTCGGGGTCAGGATCAAAATGCGCGGCGGCCCTGATTTTTTACGCGGAAAATCGAGCAAATGCTGCAACACAGGCAGCAAGTAGGCTGCTGTCTTCCCCGTGCCGGTTGGCGCAGAACCGAGCACATCGCGGCCCTCAAGCGCAGGCGGAATGGCCGCGGCCTGAATGGCGGTCGGGCGTGTAAAGCCTTTACTCTCAAGAGCATTGAGCAGGCTTTCATCGAGTTCAAGTTCGGAAAAAGTCGTTACAGTCATGTTCTACCTCTGTGTGGGGCGCTGATTATAGACGTTACGGCTGTAATCTTCATCTGTTTGTATGGATATCGCTTTTCGACCACTTCGCTTTCCCCTATGCTACTCCAGTTTCACACAGAAGGTTGCCCTGACATGTCTCAACTCAAAGCGCAGTTGCGCCGCGATGGTTTTACGTTTAAACAATTTTTTGTGGCGCACGATCGTTGCGCAATGAAAGTCGGTACAGACGGTATTTTACTGGGTGCATGGGCCCCTGTCGCAGGTGTAAAACGCATTCTGGATATTGGTACGGGCAGCGGACTTCAGGCGCTGATGCTGGCGCAGCGTACCGAAGAACACGTCACGATCGACGCCGTTGAGCTTGATCCTCAGGCGGCCCAGCAGGCAAGCGAAAACGCTGCCGATTCTCCGTGGGCAGAACGGATCAGGGTGGAATGTGCCGATGTCCTGACCTGGGCACCGGAGCAGACTGCGCGTTACGATTTGATCGTCAGCAATCCGCCGTATTTCACACCAGGTGTGGAGTGTGGAACGCCGGAACGCGAGCAGGCACGTTACACCGGCTCGCTCGATCACAAGGCGCTACTGACCAGCGCGGCGGAACTCATCTCGGAAGAGGGATTTTTCTGCGTGGTCTTGCCCGAAAGCACGGGTAACACCTTCATTGAGATCGCTCGGGATATCGGCTGGAGTTTGCGTCTTCGTACCGATATTTCGGATACGGAAGGTCGCTTACCGCACCGTGTGTTGCTGGCGCTCTCGCCGAAAGAGGGGGAGTGCTTTACCGACAGGATGGTTATTCGCGGGCCAGACCAGCGTTATTCCGAAGATTACACTGCCCTGACCCAGGCCTTTTATCTGTTTATGTGAACCTGCGGCGTCAACACCGACGGGCCGGACGTTTCCAGCGGGACGGGATAGTCCAGCGTATAATGCAGGCCACGACTCTCTTTGCGCATCATCGCACAGCGTACAATCAGCTCGGCAACCTGCACAAGGTTGCGCAGCTCCAGCAGATTATTGGAAACGCGGAAGTTGGCGTAATATTCATCAATTTCCTGCTGCAACATCATGATGCGGCGTAACGCGCGTTCCAGACGCTTCGTTGTGCGTACAATCCCGACATAATCCCACATGAGAAGCCGCAGCTCGTGCCAGTTATGCTGGATAACAACCAGTTCGTCCGGGTTCTCTACCCGACTTTCATCCCATGCTGGCAGGTGCGTTGTTGGACGTGCATAGGGCATGCGTTTGGTTATATCTTCCGCAGCCGACCACCCATACACAAGACACTCCAGCAATGAGTTTGATGCCATGCGATTCGCACCATGCAGGCCGGTGTAACTGACCTCGCCGATCGCATACAAACCATCCACGTCGGTACGACCATGATCGTCAACCATCACCCCGCCACAGGTATAGTGGGCGGCAGGCACAATCGGCACCGGATCGCGGGTTAAATCGATACCCAGACTCCGCAGCTTTTCATAAATCATCGGGAAGTGCTGGCGAATAAAGTCTGCCGGTTTATGGCTAATGTCCAGATACATACAGTCCACGCCAAGCCGCTTCATCTCGTGGTCAATGGCGCGGGCCACGATATCCCGCGGGGCAAGTTCACCTCGGGGATCGAAGTCCGGCATAAACCTGGAACCGTCCGGTCGCTTGAGATACGCGCCTTCGCCGCGCAACGCTTCAGTTAACAGGAAGTTACGTGCCTGCGGGTGGAACAGGGCGGTAGGATGGAACTGATTAAACTCCATATTCGCTACGCGGCAGCCTGCGCGCCAGGCCATGGCGATACCGTCTCCGGAGGCGATATCCGGGTTAGTCGTGTACTGGTAAACCTTGGAGGCGCCGCCGGTCGCCAGCACAACGGCTTTAGCCTGGCAGGTTTCCACCTTCTCTTTATTCCGATTCCACACCCATGCGCCGACAACACGGCGCGTGCCGGGCAGGCCAATTTTATCGGAAATAATCAGGTCGACGGCGTTACTGCGCTCCAGCACCCGAATATTGGGATGGCTGAGGGCTTTACTGACCAATGTGGTTTCAACCGCTTTTCCTGTTGCATCAGCAGTGTGCAGAATACGGCGATGGCTGTGCCCGCCTTCACGGGTCAGATGATAGCTCTCTTCACCATTAGGCTGAACCTGCGTATCAAACAGCACGCCTTGGTCGATAAGCCATTGCACGCAGTGGCGGGCATTGCTGGCGACAAACTCTGCGGCATGCTCATCCACGATCCCGGCACCGGCAATCAGAGTGTCTTCTACGTGTGAGGCAATGCTGTCCGTTTCATCAAACACGGCGGCAATACCGCCTTGTGCATAGAAGGTGGAACCTTCGCTCATCGGCCCTTTACTCAGCACGATTACGTTCTGATATTCCGCCAGGCGCAGCGCGAGGGAAAGGCCAGCAGCACCGCTGCCGATAATCAGTACATCACAATGCAGTTCAGGCGTTGTATTCATGATGTTTGTTTAATTTACTAAACATGGTCTGGGCAGAATAGCATTGTGATGCGAGTTATCGCACGTTTTTTTTGAAGCGTGTTGCAATGACTAAACGGATGGCCGGAAGTTAAATCATCGCTAAATGACTGGAATTATTTTGCGAAGCAGATCGTTAGCTTCAGATTTTGTGGTGAAATAAAGCCTGTGTTGCGTTACTCTTCTGACGATAAAGTTAATGATTCTTGTCAGAAAGCGGGTGCGTATCGTGAACAGACTTATAATGAGAGAAAATGAACGGTCTGCGGCGCGATGAACAAAAACAAAGGCGTTACGGAACTTATTGAAGAACAGACGCTCTAATTCGGTGCTTGCTCAAAGTGCAATGTTGTTAGAGTGGCGTTTCGATAACGCGTGGAATTTGGTTTGGGGAGACATTACCTCGGATGAGCGAGCAGTTAACGGACCAGGTCCTGGTTGAACGGGTCCAGAAGGGAGATCAGAAAGCTTTTAACCTACTGGTGGTGCGCTACCAGCATAAGGTAGCGAGTCTGGTTTCCCGCTATGTACCGTCAGGCGATGTTCCTGATGTGGTACAAGAGTCTTTTATTAAGGCCTATCGCGCGCTGGATTCATTCCGGGGGGATAGTGCTTTTTATACCTGGCTGTATCGTATTGCAGTCAATACGGCTAAGAATTATTTGGTTGCTCAGGGGCGTCGTCCGCCTTCAAGTGATGTTGACGCTATCGATGCAGAAAACTTCGAAAGTGGCGGCGCGCTGAAAGAAATTTCGAACCCTGAGAACTTAATGTTGTCAGAAGAACTGAGACAAATCGTTTTTCGCACGATCGAGTCGCTCCCGGAAGATTTACGCATGGCAATTACGTTACGGGAGCTGGATGGCCTAAGCTATGAAGAGATAGCCGCCATCATGGATTGTCCGGTCGGCACGGTTCGTTCACGAATTTTCCGTGCGCGAGAAGCCATTGATAATAAAGTTCAACCGCTTATCAGGCGTTGACGATAGCGGGATACTGGAAAAGGTATTAGGCATGCAGAAAGAAAAACTTTCCGCTTTAATGGATGGTGAAATGCTGGATAGTGAGCTGCTCGATGAGTTGTCTCATTCTCCCGAAATGCAACAGACCTGGGAAAACTATCATCTTATCCGCGACACTCTGCGGGGTGATACCAGCGATGTTCTCCATTTCGATATCTCAGCACGCGTTATGGCGGCCATTGAGAACGAACCTGTTCATCAGACCACGCCGCTTATTCCTGAAGCGCAGCCTGCACCTCACCAATGGCAGAAAATGCCGTTCTGGCACAAGGTGCGTCCATGGGCCAGCCAGCTCACCCAGATGGGAGTCGCTGCGTGTGTATCGCTTGCAGTTATCGTTGGGGTCCAGCACTATAATACCCAGTCTGAAGCCAGTCAGCAGCCTGAAGCACCAGTGTTCAATACGCTGCCGATGATGGGTAAAGCCAGTCCGGTTAGCCTGGGCGTACCGGCAGATGCCTCCGCAAGCGGCGGACAGCAACAGCAGGTACAGGAGCAGCGTCGTCGCATTAATGCGATGTTGCAGGATTACGAGTTGCAGCGTCGTCTGCACTCCGAGCAGCTTCAGTTTGAGCAGGCCCAAACCCAGCAGGCTGCTGTGCAGGTGCCAGGAAACCAAACTTTAGGAACGCAATCGCAGTAATGAAGCAACTTTGGTTCGCCATGTCTTTGATGGCGGGTAGCCTGTTCTTCTCTGCTAACGCCTCGGCTGATGTTTCATCCGGGGCGTTGTTGCAGCAAATGAATCTGGCCAGCCAGTCACTCAATTACGAGTTGGCATTTATTAGCATCAATAAGCAGGGTGTCGAATCGTTACGCTATCGCCACGCCCGCCTTGATAATCAGCCGCTCGCCCAGCTTTTACAGATGGATGGCCCGCGTCGGGAAGTGGTCCAGCGTGGGAACGAAATCAGTTATTTCGAGCCAGGCCTTGAGCCGTTTACGCTCAATGGTGACTACATCGTTGATTCCCTGCCATCGCTCATTTACACCGATTTTAAACGTCTCGCCCCCTACTATGATTTTATCTCGGTGGGGCGAACGCGTATTGCCGACAGGTTGTGCGAAGTGATCCGCGTAGTCGCGCGGGATGGGACACGTTACAGCTATATCGTCTGGATTGACGCAGAGACGAAGCTGCCGATGCGCGTTGATCTGCTCGATCGCGACGGTGAAACGCTGGAGCAGTTCCGCGTGATCTCCTTCGACGTGAACGGTCAGGTTGGCAACAGTATGCAGAATCTGGCCAAAGCCAGCCTACCGCCTTTGCTTTCCGTACCTGCCGGCGATTCTGTCAATTTCAACTGGGTACCTTCCTGGATCCCGCAAGGATTCAGCGAAGTATCCAGCAGCCGTCGCCAGCTGCCGACTATCGAAACACCGGTTGAATCGCGCCTCTATTCCGATGGGCTATTTAGCTTCTCGGTGAATATCAATCGCGCTACGGCGAACAGTTCCGAACAGATGCTCCGTACCGGTCGCCGGACGGTTAGCACGACGGTACGCGATAATGCGGAAATTACCATTGTTGGTGAATTACCGCCGCCAACAGCAAAACGTATTTCAGACAGCATTAAATTCAGGGCTGCGCAATGATTAAAGAGTGGGCGACGGTCGTATCCTGGCAGGATGGCGTAGCGCTTGTCAGCTGTGACGTTAAAGCATCATGCAGCAGCTGCGCTTCGCGAGCCGGTTGCGGCAGCCGCGTATTGAATAAGCTGGGGCCGCAAACGTCGCACACTATTGCTGTGTCGAGCGATCAGCCGCTGGTGGCAGGGCAAAAAGTGGAGCTCGGCATCGCTGAAGGCAGCCTGCTCACTTCCGCCATACTGGTTTACCTTTCTCCGCTCGCCGGACTTTTCGTGATGGGCGGGGTTTTCCAGATGCTGTTCGGCACAGATTTGGCCGCCATGTGCGGTGCCGCCTTGGGCGGTGTGGGCGGGTTCTGGCTTGCTAAAGGCGTTTCCCCAAGGCTTACCGCCCGGGAAGCCTGGCAGCCCGTCATTCTCAGCGTTGCACTGGCACCCGACCAACTTCGTGTTGAGACGCTCTCTTCTGAGGCCCGGTGATCTGCCGGGCTTTATTATTATTTACATCGCAATAAAGTAAACGCCGTCTCTTCGCGCTATACCTGACTCTAAGTGCATTTCCAGCAGACGAGGTTGTAGTGTAGAATGCTGCGTTTTCGCACTGAAAAACGTCAGGCTAAGAACAGCGGCCTCCAGGAATTCGTAAGGCATAATTATTTAACTATATGAAGAACATACGTAACTTTTCGATCATTGCTCACATTGACCACGGTAAGTCGACGCTGTCTGACCGTATTATCCAGATTTGCGGTGGCCTGTCTGATCGTGAAATGGCAGCCCAGGTTCTGGACTCCATGGACCTGGAACGCGAACGCGGTATTACCATTAAAGCCCAGAGCGTGACGCTCGACTATAAGGCTTCCGATGGTGAAACCTACCAGCTGAACTTTATCGACACCCCAGGGCACGTTGACTTCTCTTATGAAGTGTCACGCTCGCTGGCGGCCTGCGAAGGCGCGCTGCTGGTGGTGGATGCCGGGCAGGGCGTAGAGGCCCAGACGCTGGCAAACTGCTATACCGCCATGGAAATGGATCTCGAAGTGGTGCCGGTTCTGAATAAAATCGACCTGCCAGCCGCCGATCCTGAGCGCGTAGCGGAAGAAATTGAAGACATCGTCGGTATCGATGCGACCGATGCAGTGCGCTGCTCGGCAAAAACCGGCGTAGGTGTTCCGGATGTACTGGAACGTCTGGTGCGTGACATTCCGCCGCCGGAAGGTGACCCGGATGCGCCGCTCCAGGCGCTGATCATCGACTCCTGGTTTGATAACTACCTGGGTGTTGTCTCGCTGGTGCGTATTAAAAACGGTACCATGCGTAAAGGCGACAAAATCAAGGTCATGAGCACCGGGCAGGTCTACAACGCTGACCGCCTTGGCATTTTCACGCCAAAACAGGTTGACCGTACCGAACTGAAATGCGGCGAAGTGGGTTGGCTGGTCTGTGCAATTAAAGACATCCTCGGCGCGCCAGTGGGCGATACCCTGACCGGCGCACGTAACCCGGCAGATAAAGCGCTGCCAGGCTTCAAAAAGGTGAAACCGCAGGTTTATGCGGGTCTGTTCCCGGTCAGCTCCGACGATTACGAAAACTTCCGCGATGCGCTCGGAAAGCTGAGCCTCAATGATGCTTCCCTGTTCTATGAGCCAGAAAGCTCAACGGCGCTGGGCTTCGGCTTCCGCTGTGGCTTCCTCGGTCTGCTGCACATGGAGATCATTCAGGAACGTCTGGAGCGTGAATACGATCTGGATCTGATCACCACCGCCCCGACGGTTGTCTACGAAGTAGAAACCACGTCGAAAGAGGTCATCTACGTCGACAGCCCTTCCAAGCTCCCGCCGCTGAATAATATTCAGGAACTGCGCGAGCCTATCGCAGAGTGTCACATGCTGCTGCCGCAGGAGTTCCTCGGCAACGTGATCACCCTGTGTATTGAGAAGCGTGGCGTGCAGACCAACATGGTGTACCACGGTAACCAGGTGGCGCTGACCTATGAAATTCCGATGGCGGAAGTGGTGCTCGACTTCTTCGACCGTCTGAAGTCTACCTCCCGTGGCTATGCGTCACTGGACTACAACTTCAAACGCTTCCAGGCCTCGAACATGGTTCGCGTAGACGTGCTGATCAACGGCGAGCGTGTTGATGCCCTGGCGCTGATCACCCACAACGATAACGCACCGTACCGTGGTCGTGAGCTGGTTGAGAAGATGAAAGAGCTGATCCCGCGTCAGCAGTTTGACATTGCGATTCAGGCGGCCATTGGTAACCACATCATTGCCCGTTCAACCGTGAAGCAACTGCGTAAAAACGTTCTGGCTAAGTGCTACGGCGGCGACGTCAGCCGTAAGAAAAAGCTGTTGCAGAAGCAGAAAGAAGGTAAGAAGCGTATGAAGCAGGTCGGTAACGTTGAGCTGCCGCAGGAAGCATTCCTTGCCATCCTTCATGTTGGTAAAGACGGAAACGGTAAATAACCTTAAGGAGTTGGCATGGCGAACATGTTTGCCCTGATCCTGGTCATCGCTACCCTGGTAACAGGTCTGTTATGGTGCCTGGATAAGTTTATCTTCGCCCCAAAACGCCGTGAACGTCAGGCTGCCGCGCAGGCAGCCACGGGCGATACGCTGGACGCGAAAACCCTGAAAAAAGTCGGCCCAAAACCGGGCTGGCTGGAAACAGGGGCATCGGTCTTCCCGGTGCTGGCGATTGTGCTGGTGGTGCGTTCATTTATCTATGAACCGTTCCAGATCCCGTCAGGATCGATGATGCCAACGCTGCTGATCGGTGATTTCATTCTGGTTGAGAAGTTTGCCTATGGCATCAAAGATCCGATCTACCAGAAAACGCTGATCGAAACGGGTCATCCGAAACGTGGCGACATCGTGGTGTTTAAATATCCGGAAGATCCACGGCTGGATTATATTAAACGCGCGGTAGGTCTGCCGGGCGATAAAGTAACCTACGATCCGATAGCGAAGGAAGTGAGGATTCAGCCAGGCTGTAGCTCTGGAACTGCATGTGAAAATGCGCTGCCAGTCACTTACTCCAACGTTGAACCAGGTGATTTTGTGCAGACCTTCGCCCGCCGTAATGGCGGTGAAGCGACCAGCGGATTCTTCCAGGTGCCAAAAGGTGAAACCAAAGAGAACGGTATTCGTCTGGTTGAACGCAAAGAGACGCTGGGCGATGTCACTCACCGCATTCTGACCGTGCCAATCGCACAGGACCAGCTAGCAATGTACTACCAGCAGCCAGGCCAGCAGCTGGCGACCTGGATTGTGCCGCCGGGACACTACTTCATGATGGGTGACAACCGCGATAACTCTGCGGACAGCCGTTACTGGGGCTTTGTGCCGGAAGCGAATCTGGTCGGTAAAGCAACCGCTATCTGGATGAGTTTCGAGAAGCAGGAAGGCGAGTGGCCGACCGGCGTTCGCCTGAATCGTATTGGCGGAATTCATTAATTTTCGTCAAAAATAACACGTAGCGGCTTTTATTTACCGCTACGTGAATTATTTCAGCGATAAATCTCTTTGAACTAACGACATCCCCTGTCGTTGCGTATAGAATATTCCCCCGAAGTTTAAGGTTGGCCCTGCAAGGGTGCCACGGCACACGAAACCGCGTTGGTTTTCTCAGGTCGGTTTCGTGTGCTGCATTTTTGACGCATTCATTTATTGGTATCGCATGAACCCCATCGTAATTAATCGGCTTCAACGGAAGCTGGGCTACACTTTTCATCATCAGGAGTTGTTGCAACAGGCATTAACCCATCGCAGTGCCAGCAGCAAACATAATGAGCGTCTCGAGTTTTTAGGCGACTCTATTTTAAGTTTCGTGATTGCAAATGCGCTTTATCATCGTTTTCCGCGTGTGGACGAAGGTGATATGAGCCGCATGCGCGCCACGCTGGTGCGCGGCAACACCCTCGCTGAAATCGCACGCGAGTTTGAGCTGGGTGAGTGTCTGCGTCTGGGGCCGGGTGAGCTGAAAAGTGGTGGGTTCCGTCGTGAATCCATTCTTGCCGATACGGTCGAGGCTTTAATCGGTGGCGTGTTCCTGGACAGCGATATCCAGACCGTAGAAAAGATGATCCTGAACTGGTATCAGACCCGTCTGGACGAAATCAGTCCGGGCGATAAACAAAAAGATCCGAAAACGCGTCTGCAAGAATATTTGCAGGGTCGTCACCTCCCGCTGCCATCCTATCTGGTGGTGCAGGTACGTGGCGAAGCGCACGATCAGGAATTTACCATCCATTGCCAGGTCAGTGGCCTGAGTGAACCGGTGGTCGGCACGGGTTCAAGCCGTCGTAAGGCTGAACAGGCTGCCGCCGAACAGGCGTTAAAAATGCTGGAGCTGGAATGAGCGAAGAAAAAACGTATTGCGGATTTATTGCCATCGTCGGACGTCCGAACGTTGGTAAATCCACCCTGTTGAATAATCTGCTTGGACAGAAGATTTCCATTACCTCGCGTAAGGCGCAGACCACGCGTCACCGCATCGTCGGTATCCATACTGAAGGCGCTTATCAGGCGATCTACGTCGATACCCCGGGCCTGCACATGGAAGAGAAGCGTGCCATCAACCGTCTGATGAACAAGGCGGCGAGCAGCTCCATTGGCGACGTAGAGCTGGTGATTTTCGTTGTGGAAGGCACCCGCTGGACGCCGGACGACGAAATGGTCCTGAACAAGCTGCGTGACGGCAAAACGCCGGTGATCCTCGCGGTCAATAAAGTGGACAACGTGCAGGAAAAAGCCGATCTGCTGCCGCATCTGCAATGGCTGGGCAGCCAGATGAACTTCCTGGACATCGTCCCGCTGTCTGCGGAAACGGGTCTGAACGTCGATACCATCGCGGGCATCGTGCGTAAACATCTGCCGGAAGCGACTCATCACTTCCCGGAAGACTACATCACCGATCGCTCTCAGCGTTTTATGGCGTCTGAAATCATCCGTGAGAAGCTGATGCGTTTCCTGGGCGCTGAACTGCCGTACTCTGTGACGGTGGAGATCGAGCGTTTCCAGAGCAACGAGCGTGGCGGCTACGATATTAACGGTCTGATCCTCGTTGAGCGAGAAGGGCAGAAGAAGATGGTGATCGGCAATAAAGGTGCCAAGATCAAAACTATCGGAATCGAAGCCCGTAAAGACATGATGGACATGTTTGAAGCACCGGTTCACCTGGAACTGTGGGTGAAAGTGAAATCTGGCTGGGCCGATGATGAGCGTGCGCTGCGCAGCCTCGGTTACGGCGAAGATCAGTAACCTAAGACGACGAGCATATGGATGGATGGCAGCGCGCCTTTGTCCTGCATAGTCGTCCCTGGAGCGAAACCAGCCTGATGCTGGACGTCTTCACGGAAGAGTCCGGTCGCGTGCGCCTTGTTGCCAAAGGCGCACGTTCCAGACGTTCTAATCTGAAAGGTGCCTTGCAGCCTTTCACCCCGTTGCTGGTCCGCTTTGGCGGGCGAGGGGAAGTCAAAACCCTGCGCAGTGCTGAAGCCGTCTCCCTGGCGCTTCCTCTTTCTGGTATCACGCTCTACAGCGGTTTGTATGTCAACGAACTCATTTCACGGGTTCTTGAACATGAGACCCGCTTCTCTGAACTTTTCTTTGATTACCTGCACTGTATTCAGGCACTTGCTGGCGCAACCGGCACCCCTGAGCCTGTGCTGCGTCGTTTCGAACTGGCGCTGCTCGGGCACCTTGGTTACGGCGTTGATTTTCTGCACTGTGCGGGAAGCGGAGACGAGGTAGAAGACACCATGACCTATCGCTATCGTGAGGAAAAGGGCTTTATTGCCAGTGTCGTCGTCGATAACAGCACTTTTACCGGGCGCCAGCTCAGAGCACTGTATGAACGCGAGTTCCCGGACGCCGACACCCTGCGTGCGGCAAAACGCTTTACCCGAATCGCGCTCAAGCCGTATCTTGGGGGCAAACCTTTAAAGAGCCGCGAATTATTCAGGCAGTTTATGCCGAAACGCTAATGTTTTACCCCTCACCCCAGCCCTCTCCCGGAGGGAGAGGGAGAAGGTAAATGACCAAAAATACCGAGGATTGTCATGGCTGAATTACTGTTAGGCGTCAATATCGATCACATCGCCACGTTACGTAATGCACGCGGTACCGCGTATCCCGATCCGGTTCAGGCGGCATTTATCGCTGAGCAGGCTGGCGCCGACGGCATTACCGTCCACCTGCGTGAAGATCGTCGCCACATCACTGACCGCGACGTGCGCATCCTGCGTCAGACGCTGGATACCCGCATGAACCTGGAGATGGCGGTGACAGAAGAGATGCTGGCGATTGCCTGCGAGACCAAACCGCATTTCTGCTGCCTGGTGCCGGAAAAGCGTCAGGAAGTGACCACCGAAGGCGGTCTCGATGTGGCCGGGCAGCTCGACAAAATGCGCGATGCCTGCAAACGCCTGGCGGATGCCGGTATCCTGGTCTCTTTATTTATCGACGCCGATTTCACCCAGATTAAAGCCGCTGCCGACGTGGGTGCGCCGTATATTGAAATTCACACCGGCTGCTATGCCGATGCCGAAAACGACGCAGCGCAGGCGAAAGAGCTGGAGCGAATCGCCAAAGCGGCAACCTACGCCGCGAGCCTGGGACTGAAGGTGAACGCCGGACACGGCCTGACCTATCACAACGTAAAAGCCATTGCTGCCCTGCCGGAAATGCATGAGCTGAACATTGGCCACGCCATTATTGGTCGTGCGGTGATGAGCGGCCTGAAAGAGGCGGTGTCCGAGATGAAGCGCCTGATGCTGGAAGCGCGCCAGTAATGGCTATTCTGGGCTTAGGCACCGACATCGTCGAAATAGCCCGCATTGAAGCGGTGATCGCCCGCAGCGGCGATCGCCTCGCAAGACGCGTGCTGAGCGATAACGAATGGGCTATCTGGGAGGCGCATCAACAGCCGGTGCGCTTTCTGGCAAAGCGCTTCGCGGTAAAAGAGGCGGCGGCGAAAGCGTTCGGCACGGGCATTCGTAACGGCCTGGCGTTTAACCAGTTTGAAGTGTTTAACGATGAGCTGGGTAAGCCACGTCTGCGTTTATGGGGCGAGGCGCTTAAGCTGGCGGAAAAGCTGGGCGTGGCGCACATGCACGTAACGCTTGCAGATGAACGCCACTATGCCTGTGCGACGGTGATTATTGAGAGTTAAATTTTGTCCGCATGGTGCATCAGGACAAACTTATCCCACAACTGTTCTTCGTTCTCGACGTGTGCCGGATCTTTTAAGATCGTATTGGGAATTGGGCACACCTTCTGGCAGGTCGGCGTTTCATAGTGGCCGATGCATTCGGTGCAGCGGTCGCTGTTAATCTCATAAATGCTGTCGCCCATCGAAATCGCCTGGTTCGGGCATTCGGGTTCGCACATATCGCAGTTGATGCATTTTTTGGTGATTAACAGCGCCATCAGGAAATTCTCAGAAACATCACAAACAGGGCGGGCATTATACGCTCATTCGTTGTTCAAACCAGTTTTTTTACCAGCTCTTCGCTGTGCCGAATACGTTCTGGCGCACGCTCCAGATCCTGCTGAACCAGCGCCATAAACAGCAGGTCCGTCAGCATCATCTGCGCACTCGTCGACGAAATCGCCGCGCTGCGAGTGGCCTGTTCCTCGGCAATGGTATACAGGCAGCGGGTTGCCCGTTGCTGGAGCGCATTCGGGCTAAATCCGGTAATCGCCAGAATTTTTCCCCCTACGCGCAGGGCTTCGTCGGTGGCCATATTAATTTCACGTCGCTCGCCAGAATAGGAGATGGCCAGCAGTAAATCGTCAGGATCCATGGCCTGCACGGTCGCCAGCAGCGCGTGCATATCCTGTTCAACGATGGCGTTATAGCCGATTTTTGTCAGCTTCCAGCCAAAGTTACGCGCAACCAGTCCGGAGGCGCCGATCCCGGTCAACACAATACGCCGCGCGTCGCGAAGCATGGCTACGCTTTCCAGCAGTTTCTCTTCTGTGTTCACATCCAGCGTGGCATGCATTGCCGCCACGTTCTCCTTGATCAGCTTTTCGCCCACCAGACGCATCGGATCGTCGCCACGGATCTGGTTATGCACCGGCATTGACTGCGGATTCGGGTTGCTCACCAGTGCTTCACTGATCGCCAGCTTTAGCGCCGGAAAGCCCTTATAGCCTATTTTCTGGGCGAATTTCACCACGCTCGACTGGCTCACCCCGGCTTCGCCTGCCAGCTGCTGGGAGCTGAGGTGTCGCGCGCGATCGGGCTGAGAAAGTAAAAAATCCGCCAGCTTTTTATCACTCTGGGCAAACCCTGCGTAGCGCTGACGAATACGAATTAAACAGTTCATACGGTCTCCTGGCGAAAATGTGATTACCCGCGCAAATACGAATTTTGCTCGCCTGAATGAATTTTATATTCCATTATAGCGCGTTTATTATGAATTAAAAATTCCAGAGGTAAATAACATGAATCTTGGCTCTCTTGTTTCTGAAACGCGTAACCCGCAAACCATGGATCTTGATGCACTGTCCACGCTGGAGCTGGTAAACCGCTTTAATCAACAGGATACCCTCGTCGCGCTGGCAGTCAAAGAGACATTGCCTGAGGTAGCAAAAGCCGTAGACGCCGCTGCCGACGCTCTGAAAGCAGGAGGACGCATTATTTATATGGGAGCGGGAACCAGTGGGCGCCTCGGTGTGCTGGATGCCTCAGAATGTCCGCCGACTTTTGGCGTTCCGCACGGGCTGGTCGTTGGCCTGATTGCCGGTGGCCCCGGCGCGCTGCTGAAAGCGGTAGAAGGGGCAGAAGACAATAAACAGCTTGGGGAAGATGATCTCAGGGCGCTAAACCTGACCGCGCAGGATCTGGTGGTCGGGCTGGCGGCTTCTGGTCGTACGCCGTACGTCATTGGTGGACTGGAATATGCCAGACAGACCGGGTGCACCACAGTGGCCATCTCCTGTAACCCGGGCTCGCCGATTGCGCAGGTGGCCGCCATTGCCATCTCTCCGGTCGTCGGGCCGGAAGCGCTCACCGGCTCCACACGGCTGAAGTCGGGTACCGCGCAGAAGCTGGTGCTCAATATGATCTCCACCGGCGCGATGGTGAAATTTGGCAAGGTCTACCAAAACCTGATGGTGGATATGCAGGCCACTAACATCAAGCTGGTGGACAGAGCGTGTCGCATGGTGATGGAAGCGACAGGCGCCAGTCGTGAAGAGGCGGAAAAGGTGCTTCAGCAGACCGATCACGATGTAAAACCCGCCATTCTGATGATATTAACCGGGCTGGATGCAGCCGCGGCCAGAGCCAGACTCGAAGCCCATCAAGGGTTTTTACGGGCGGCATTAGAACACCAATAAGAGGCGTGTATGGACAAAACAGCAGCGCTCGCCAGCGACATCCTGCTCGGGATCGGTGGGGAAAAAAATATTCAGCGTCTTGAGAACTGTATGACGCGTGTTCGCGTCGAGGTGCATAACGACGAACAGCTTGATTTGACGCGCCTTAAGCAGCTTCCCGGCGTGAGCGGGTACGTTAAGCAGGGGCAACAGCACCAGTTGATTGTCGGTCCGGGCAAAGCGGCGCAGGTGGTAGATGCCATGCGCGCCCTGATGACGGGCGGTGAAACGGCTCCCGCCTTTGACGATGCGGAACGCACCAAAGCGCAGGCGAAAGCCAAATACAAAGCCCCTATGAGCGATGCGCTGCGCCAGCTGGCAAACGTCTTTATTCCGCTGATCCCGGCGTTTATCGCGTCGGGGCTGATCACCGGGATTATCAATATTCTTAAGCGTCCGGATATTGTCGGGGATTTTGCCACGCAGTATCCGAACCTGCTGGGTATTCTGGCGATTTTCGGCAGCGCGGTGTTTGCCATCATGAACATTCTGGTGGGGGTGAACACGGCCAAAGTGTTTGGCGGCTCGCTGGCGATGGGCGGCGTTATGGCGGGTATCCTCTCCAGCCCGCAGCTGGCGCAGATTACGCTGTTTGGCGAGGCGCTTCAGCCTGGCCGCGGCGGGGTGATTGCCGTGCTGCTGGTGGTCATTCTGATGTGCTGGATCGAGAAAAAGCTGCGCGCGGTGCTGCCAGGCTCGATTGAGCTGATCCTCAACCCGCTGCTGACCACATTGATTACCGGGAGCGTGGCGATTGTGGCGCTGCAACCGTTAGGCGGCGCCATCTCTGAAGCCATCGCCCACGGCGCGTCTCTGGCTATCGATCGCGGTGGGTTATTGGTGGGGGCTGTGCTGTCCGGAACCTTCCTGCCGTTAGTGCTGACCGGTTTGCATCAGGGGCTGGTGCCGATCCACGTCGAACTGGTACAGGCGCACGGCTATAACGCCCTGCTGCCGATCCTGTCGATGGCGGGCGTTGGGCAGGTCGGCGCGGCCATCGCGGTGCTGATGAAAACCCGCAACGCACGTCTGAAAAAGGTCATTAAAGGGGCGTTGCCGGTCGGGTTGCTCGGTATCGGCGAGCCGCTGATTTTCGGCGTTACGCTGCCGCTGGGCAAGCCGTTCCTGGCCGCCTGTCTCGGTGGCGCGGTGGGCGGGGCGTTGATTAGCTACTGGAAAGTGGCGACCGTTATCACCTTCGGGATTTCCGGTTTACCGCTGGCATTAACCATCGTGACCGGAAAAGTGATGCTCTATCTGTTAGGCTATCTGGTAGCGGTGATCGCCGGGTTCCTGTTTACTTGGCTATTAGGATTCAACGACCCAGAGGAGTAAGGTTTGGCAAATCACGAGCGTCGCGTTGTCTTTTTTGATCTGGATGGAACGCTGCATCAGC
Source organism: Enterobacter sp. MGH 4 (assembly GCF_000534735.1). Taxonomy (NCBI): domain Bacteria; kingdom Pseudomonadati; phylum Pseudomonadota; class Gammaproteobacteria; order Enterobacterales; family Enterobacteriaceae; genus Enterobacter; species Enterobacter sp. MGH 4. The sequence goes on from NZ_KI973289.1 coordinate 28,016, forward strand.
AGGATATGTTCGGCACCTTTATGCGCTATCTGCTGCGGCGCCAGCCCCTTAACGCGTTGCTGGTATTGCCCCTTTTACCCGTTATTGGCATCGCGCTACTGGTGAAAGGCCGTTCAGCGCGCTGGCCGATGAGCCTGCTGCTCTGGGGATGCACGTTTGGTCATAGCGAAGCGCGTCTTAAGCAGCTTGAACAGGATTTTGCCCACTGGTTTCGCGGGCACGTCGCCGCGTTTCCCGTGGTCCAGGCGCGCCTGACCAGCTATCTCGACGCCAACGATGCCGATATCTGGCTGATTACCGGCTCCCCGCAGACGCTGGTGGAGCAGGTCTATTATGATACGCCCTGGCTGCCGCGCGTAAACCTTATCGCCACGCAGATCGCGCGCGGCTACGGCGGCTGGGTGCTCACCCTGCGTTGCCTCGGACATGAAAAAGTGGTGCAGCTGGAGAAACGCATCGGTACGCCGCTGCGTCTGTACAGCGGCTACAGCGACAGCAAGCAGGACAACCCGCTGCTCTATTTTTGCCAGCACCGCTGGCGCGTCACGCCTCTGGGCGAACTTCAGCAACTCGAATAGTCTTATCTGTACCGGCTGTGTATAATGCCGCCCGCTTTTCGACTGGAGTATCAGCCCTTGTCCAACCCTGAACACAATCATGAATACTGGATGCGCCACGCGCTGGCGCTGGCTCAGCGCGCCTGGGAAGAGGGCGAAGTTCCCGTGGGCGCGGTGCTGGTCCATAACAATCAGGTAATTGGTGAAGGGTGGAACCGTCCGATTGGCCGTCACGATCCTACCGCGCATGCTGAAATTATGGCGCTGCGTCAGGGCGGGCTGGTGCTGCAAAACTATCGTCTGCTTGATACCACCCTGTACGTCACCCTTGAACCGTGCGTGATGTGCTCCGGGGCGATGGTGCATAGCCGAATCGGTACGCTGGTGTTTGGCGCGCGGGATGAAAAAACGGGCGCTGCTGGTTCACTGATGGACGTGCTTGGGCATCCGGGGATGAACCACCAGGTGAAAACTATCGGCGGGGTACTTGCACCAGAATGTTCGGGTCTGTTAAGTGACTTTTTTCGAATGCGTCGGCTGCAGAAAAAGCAACAAAAGGCAGAATTGAAACCGCAGGGTGATTAAGCTCGTCCGGTGCGACCACCGGATAGCTTTCAGCCAGCTGTTGCGCCTCGGCCGCCTCTTTTTCTTTCTCCAGCAGATATCCCACCAGGCTTATCTGATACTTACGAATATTTTCCACGTAGGCATACGCTTCATGCCCGCGCGCATAGCCGTACGTCAGCTTCTGGTACCACTGTTTCTGGCTAAGCAGCGGCAGGCGCTGTTTTACATCTGACCAGCTGTCCGGGTTACCTTTGGTTTTTGCCGTCAGCGTCCGCGCGTCGAGCATATGGGCATAACCCATGTTATAGGCGGCCAGCGCAAACCAGATCCGCTCCCCTTCAGGAACCGTCTCCGGCACTTTCGCCATCATATCCTGTAAATATTGCGCGCCGCCGCTGATGCTCTGTTCCGCATCGGTTCGATCGCTAATGCCGAGGCTCTGCGCGGTATTTTTGGTCAGCATCATCAACCCGCGCACGCCCGTGGGGGAGGTGGCCTGAGCATCCCAGTGCGATTCTTGGTAGGAAATTGCCGCCAGTAACTTCCAGTCAATCTCCTGAGCGTACTTCTCGAACAGCGGTTGCAGGTCCGGCAGCACGCTATCCACCGCGCGCAGGAAGGAGCGGGTGTCAACGTAATCAAAATCGTCACCGTGACCGAGATATTTCTCTTCCAGACGCGCCAGGGTGCCGTCTTCATTGATGGAATTAAAGAAATCGAGCATAGCCGCAGAGACGGTTTGATCGTCGTCTAACTGGGTAAACCAGGTTACCGGCTGTTCATCGGTCACATCCAGCGCCACGGCGATTTCAGGATGAACGCGCTGGAAAAGGCTGATCGCCACCGAATCAGCAATGGTGTAGGCCAGCTTTTTATCTTTTACCTGCTCCAGCAATTCGGTAGTGCCGAGTTTAGGATCGACCGTCCAGCTGAGGTTCGGGTATTTTTTCTCTTTCAACGCCCGCAGATCGTCAATCACCACATGGCCCGGCGCAATGGTCAATTGCTGGTCGGTAATGTCGGCCAGTGAGCGCGGGCGCAAGCTACCCACACGATAAACCACCTGCTGCGACACAGAGTAATAGGTCGGGCCCGGCTGATAATTTTTGCTGCGTTCGCTGTTGTACACCAGACCTGCGGCGAGAATATCGGCACGGTCATGGTCTAAATCATCAAACAGCTGGTTGATGTTCTGCCGCACGGTGACTTTCAGCTTCACGCCCAGATAGTCCGCAAACAGCTGTGCCAGTTCGTAATCAAGACCAATGGTTTTACCGTTGATATCGTCGTATATAAGCGGAGAGGAGAGGGTACTGACGCGCAACTCCCCCCGCTCCTGAATGGCGGCGATACGGTTTTCGGCTTTGCCGAACCAGGGGATAGACGGCCAGAGGGCCACTGCCAGCAGCAACGTAACAATGCCGATGAGCAGATAATTAATCTTTAATTTTTTCAATTAGTTAATTCTCTGCGACGCCGGTTGCCTCAGTGTGCTGTAGTCATGTTAAGAGTAGAGTTTGCCATTGATTGAGCGGCATTTTGCGCAAAGTAGCGCCAGTTGGCAACCAATTAGAGAGACAGGTCACATCTATTGTTAAACAAAAAGGATGATTTTATTTAGACGCAAACGGTTTCGTCGGCGCTCAGGATTCTCTATAATGACGCCCGTTTTCCCCCCTTGCGCACACTGTAAGCGCCCCGGCGCTTCGAAGACGAGAGACTTATGATGGAAATTCTGCGTGGTTCGCCTGCACTGTCTGCCTTCCGTATTAATAAACTGCTGGCACGTTTTCAGGCGGCCGACCTTCCGGTAAGCAATATTTACGCTGAGTATGTCCATTTTGCTGACCTGAATGCCCCCCTGAATGCAGAGGAGCGCGTACAGCTGGAACGTCTGCTTAAATATGGCCCAAGCCTGAGCAGCCATACGCCGACCGGCAAATTAATCCTCGCCACGCCACGTCCTGGCACCATCTCCCCCTGGTCTTCCAAAGCCACCGACATCGCGCACAACTGCGGCCTGAGCCAGATTAACCGTCTGGAGCGCGGCGTGGCGTACTATGTGGAAGCGTCAACCCTGAGCGACGCGCAGTGGCAGGCCGTCACAGCGGAGCTGCACGACCGCATGATGGAGAGCGTGTTTGACTCTCTGGATGATGCGCAGAAACTGTTCTCCCACCATCAGCCTGCGCCGGTACAGAGCGTGGATCTGCTGGGGCAGGGGCGTCAGGCGCTGATCGACGCAAACCTGCGTCTTGGTCTGGCACTCGCAGATGATGAAATCGACTACCTTCAGGATGCATTCGTTAAGCTGAATCGCAACCCGAACGACATCGAACTGTATATGTTCGCGCAGGCCAACTCCGAGCACTGTCGCCACAAAATTTTCAACGCCGACTGGATTATCGACGGCGAACAGCAGCCGAAGTCGCTGTTCAAAATGATCAAAAACACCATGGAGCAAACCCCTGACCACGTGCTGTCTGCCTATAAAGACAACGCCGCGGTGATGGAAGGTTCCGAGGTGGGCCGCTTCTTCGCCGACCGCGAAGCAGGGCGCTATGACTTCCACCAGGAGCCTGCGCATATCCTGATGAAAGTGGAAACCCACAACCACCCGACGGCCATCTCTCCGTGGCCGGGTGCGGCGACCGGCTCCGGCGGTGAAATCCGTGACGAAGGTGCGACCGGTCGCGGCGCGAAACCAAAAGCGGGTCTGGTCGGTTTCTCCGTTTCCAACCTGCGTATCCCGGGCTTTGAACAGCCGTGGGAAGAAGATTTCGGCAAGCCAGAGCGCATTGTGACCGCGCTGGATATCATGACCGAAGGCCCGCTGGGCGGCGCGGCGTTCAACAATGAATTTGGTCGTCCGGCGCTGAACGGTTACTTCCGTACCTACGAAGAGAAAGTGGACAGCCACAACGGCGAAGAGCTGCGCGGCTACCACAAACCAATTATGCTGGCGGGCGGGATCGGCAACATTCGCGCCGATCACGTGCAAAAAGGTGAGATCGTCGTGGGCGCGAAGCTGATCGTGCTCGGCGGCCCGGCCATGAACATTGGTCTGGGCGGTGGTGCAGCCTCGTCTATGGCTTCCGGCCAGTCTGATGCGGATCTCGACTTCGCGTCCGTGCAGCGCGACAACCCGGAAATGGAGCGCCGCTGTCAGGAAGTGATCGACCGCTGCTGGCAGCTCGGCGATGCCAACCCGATTCTGTTCATCCACGACGTGGGCGCGGGTGGGCTCTCTAACGCCATGCCGGAACTGGTGAGCGACGGCGGTCGCGGCGGGCGCTTCAACCTGCGCGATATCCTGAGCGATGAGCCAGGCATGAGCCCGCTGGAAATCTGGTGTAACGAATCCCAGGAGCGCTACGTGCTGGCGGTTGCTGCCGATCAGCTGCCGCTGTTTGACGAGCTGTGCCGCCGCGAGCGCGCGCCGTATGCCGTCATCGGTGAAGCTACCGAAGAGCAGCACCTGACTCTCAGTGATACCCATTTCGACAACCAGCCGATCGATCTGCCGCTCGACGTGCTTCTCGGCAAAACGCCGAAGATGACCCGCGACGTTACAACCCGCAAAGCGGCGGGTAAAGCGCTGGATCGTCAGGGCATTATTGTGGCGGAAGCGGTTAACCGCGTGCTGCACCTGCCTGCGGTGGCGGAGAAAACCTTCCTGGTCACCATCGGCGACCGTACCGTGACCGGTATGGTGTCACGCGATCAGATGGTCGGCCCGTGGCAGATCCCGGTCGCTAACTGCGCCGTGACCACCGCGAGCCTCGACAGCTACTACGGCGAAGCGATGGCGCTGGGTGAACGCACCCCGGTGGCTCTGCTGGACTTCGCCGCTTCTGCCCGTCTGGCGGTCGGTGAAGCGCTGACCAATATCGCCGCGACGCAGATTGGCGACATCAAACGCATCAAACTTTCCGCGAACTGGATGGCCGCTGCCGGTCACCCTGGCGAAGACGCGGGCCTGTACGAAGCGGTAAAAGCGGTGGGTGAAGAGCTGTGTCCTGCGCTCGGCCTGACCATTCCGGTGGGTAAAGACTCCATGTCGATGAAAACCCGCTGGCAGGAAGGCAGCGAGCAGCGCGAGATGACTTCGCCTCTGTCGCTGGTGATCACCGCGTTTGCGCGCGTGGAAGACGTGCGTCATACCGTTACGCCGCAGCTTTCCACTGAAGATAACGCCCTGCTGCTGATTGACCTCGGCAAAGGCCATAACGCGCTGGGTGCCACCGCGCTGGCACAGGTTTATCGCCAGCTCGGCGAAAAGCCAGCCGACGTGCGGGACGTCGCACAGTTGAAAGGCTTCTACGACGCAATTCAGGCGCTGGTGGCGCAGCGTAAGCTGCTGGCCTACCACGATCGTTCCGATGGCGGCCTGCTGGTGACGCTGGCAGAGATGGCCTTCACCGGCCACTGCGGCGTTGAAGCAAACATTGCAACGCTTGGCGAAGACCGCCTGGCGGCGCTGTTTAACGAAGAGCTTGGCGCGGTCATTCAGGTACGCGCCGCAGATCGCGACGCGGTGGAAGCGATTCTGGCGCAGCACGGTCTGGCAGACTGCGTGCACTATCTCGGTAAAGCGGTGCAGGGCGACCGTTTCGTGATTGAAGCCGACGGCCACCCGGTGTTCAGCGAAAGCCGCACCACGCTGCGTATGTGGTGGGCGGAAACCACCTGGCAGATGCAGCGCCTGCGTGACAACCCGGAATGTGCCGATCAGGAGCATAACGCGAAGGCGAACGACAACGATCCTGGCCTGAACGTGAAGCTCACCTTCGACATCAACGAAGACATTGCCGCGCCGTACATTGCGACCGGTGCGCGTCCTAAAGTGGCCGTGCTGCGCGAACAGGGCGTTAACTCCCACGTTGAGATGGCAGCGGCCTTCCACCGGGCGGGCTTTGACGCCATCGACGTCCACATGAGCGACCTGCTGGCAGGGCGTACCGGGCTGGATGATTTCCAGGCACTGGTAGCCTGCGGGGGGTTCTCCTACGGTGACGTGTTGGGTGCGGGCGAAGGCTGGGCGAAGTCCATCCTGTTCAACAGCCGCGTACGTGACGAGTTTGAAACCTTCTTCCACCGTCCGCAGACGCTGGCGCTGGGCGTGTGTAACGGCTGCCAGATGATGTCTAACCTGCGCGAGCTGATCCCGGGCAGCGAAGCCTGGCCGCGCTTTGTGCGTAACCAGTCTGACCGCTTTGAAGCGCGCTTCAGCCTGGTAGAAGTAACCCAAAGCCCGTCTCTGCTGTTGCAGGGGATGGTCGGTTCGCAGATGCCAATCGCGGTTTCGCACGGTGAAGGTCAGGTTGAAGTCCGTGATGCGGCGCACCTGGCTCAGCTTGAAAGCAAAGGACTGGTGGCGCTGCGCTTTGTTGATAACTTTGGCAAGGTCACCGAAACCTATCCGGCTAACCCGAACGGTTCGGCAAATGGCATTACCGCGGTCACCAGCGAAAGCGGTCGGGTGACGATTATGATGCCGCACCCGGAGCGTGTCTTCCGTACCGTGAGCAACTCCTGGCACCCGGAAAACTGGGGCGAGGACAGCCCGTGGATGCGCATTTTCCGCAACGCACGTAAACAACTAGGTTAAGTTTCAACGCCTGACTGTAGGCCCGGTAAGCGCGAGCGCCACCGGGCTTTTTTGTCTCTGTCGCAAATTCGCGACAACTCTCTGGTCTGAGTGTCTCCAAAAGGAGACATTTAACCTGTTGATTTATATGCGGCAGGACAGGTTCCCGTTAAGGTGTTGCTTAATAGCGACACTTAGCCTGGAAATCATTCACGTAACAATCAATACGTTTTGATAATAAAAATATTACTAATCATAAGGATAGCATTGATTTTTGCAATCTGGCACGCGTGTTGCATAATAGTAACCAGTGGCTCATTCACCTTCTTATGTCAGCCCCTTCGGGACGTGCTACATAAACTTCGAATGACGCACAAAAAGGTGCCTGCCGTCCAACTACTGATTATTGCAATGCTTTATCAGGCCAGGGCGAAACGTCGAGTTAGGCACCGCCTTATTCCATGACAAAGCCGGGTTTTTACCCGGCTTTGTTGTATCTGAAGGGCAGACTCAGTTACGCTCTCCTCAAACCCGGATGAAGAGAGTAATGTGTTGAAACGCTGGCCCGCTTTCCCTCGCTCCCTGCGACAGCTCGTTATGATGGCCTTCCTGCTGATCCTGCTACCTTTGCTGGTTCTGGCCTGGCAGGCCTGGCAAAGCCTGAACGCGTTAAGTGCACAGGCGGCCCTGACTAACCGCACCACGCTTATTGATGCTCGCCGTAGCGAGGCGATGACCAACGCCGCGCTTGAGATGGAGCGTAGCTATCGCCAGTACTGCGTGCTTGATGATCGCACGCTGGAGAGGGTCTATCAGAACCAGCGTAAACGCTACAGCGAAATGCTGGACGCCCACGCCGGGGTGCTGCCAGATGACAAACTCTATCAGGCGCTGCGTCAGGATCTGAACGATCTGGCGCAGCTCCAGTGCAAAAACAGCGGTCCTGATGCCGCCGCCGCCGCCCGACTTGAAGCCTTCGCGAACGCCAATACGGAGATGGTTCAGTCCACCCGTACGGTTATCTTTTCCCGTGGTCAGCAGCTCCAGCAGGAGATTGCCGAGCGCGGCCAGTTCTTCGGCTGGCAGGCGCTGGTGCTGTTCCTCGTCAGCCTGGGGCTGGTGCTGCTCTTTACCCGCATGATCATCGGCCCCGTGAAGGGGATCCAGCGGATGATTAACCGCCTGGGGGAGGGTAAATCTCTCGGGGATACGGTCGTTTTTAAAGGCCCGCGCGAGCTGCGCTCGGTCGGTCAACGCATCATCTGGCTTTCAGAGCGCCTGGCGTGGCTGGAATCGCAGCGCCACCAGTTCCTGCGCCATATCTCACACGAACTCAAAACGCCGCTGGCCAGCATGCGTGAAGGTACGGAACTGCTGGCCGACGAAGTGGCGGGGCCGTTAACCCCTGAGCAAAAAGAGATCGTGGCGATTCTGGATGCCAGCAGCCGCAATTTACAAAAGCTTATTGAACAGCTGCTGGACTATAACCGCAAGCTGGCGGATGGTGCAGTGGTGCTTGAAAGCGTTGAGATTGAACCGCTGGTGGACATGGTGATCTCCGCCCATAGCCTGCCAGCAAGAGCTAAAATGATGCATACCCAGGTGGAACTCAACGCGCCAGCCTGTCTTGCAGAACCGATGCTGTTAATGAGCGTACTGGATAATCTTTATTCCAATGCGGTGCACTATGGTACTGAATCCGGTACCATTTATATCAGAAGCAATAACAACGGTTCGCGGGTATTTATTGACGTAGCGAATACCGGAAGCCCGATTCCGGATGATGAAAAAACGATGATCTTTGAACCCTTCTTCCAGGGGAGTCATCAGCGAAAAGGTGCGGTAAAAGGAAGTGGTCTGGGGCTGAGTATTGCCCGCGACTGCATACGACGCATGCAGGGTGAGCTTAACATCGTGAGTGATGAACGCGCCGATGTCTGTTTTCGTATCGAACTGCCTCTTGAGCCGGAAAAATCAATGAAATGAATAACAACCTGGTGAGTATGTCACACGTCTTTTACCGCGCACTGCGCGCGGTGTTTTCCAGCAAAAATGTGCGCCTCAGCCTGCCCTGCTTACTGCTGGCAGGCTGTGTAACCCATGCACCGAAAAGTGCAATTAGCCACAAACAGGAAGATAAATGGCCGCAAAAACAGCTGGCTGATTTCCTTTCGACACGTTGCGATGATATCTGGAGCCTGTCGGGGCGTGATGTTGAATCCAATCCGCTGTTCTGGCTGCGCGGAATAGACTGCGCCCAGCGGCTGGCGCCCGCCGAGGCCCGTGCCCAGGCGGCGATGCTGGTGGACGATACCTGGCAGGACGCATTTAAACGCGGGATCGTGATGGCGGATGCAAGAATCACGCCTGTCGAACGCCGCGCCAACGTGACGCGGCTGGATACTTACGTGATCAATATTCCCCCGCAGGTGCGCCCGGTCTATCAGCTCTGGCGGGACGGACAAACCCTGCAATTACAGCTGTCTGAAGAGCGTTTCCGCTACAGCAAATTGCAGCAGTCAAGCGACAGCGAGCTTGATGCGCTTCGCCAGCAGCAGGAGTCGCTGCGCGAGCAGCTGGAAACCACCACCCGCAAGCTCGAAAATCTGACCGATATCGAAAGACAGCTCTCGACGCGTAAGCCGGCAGGCAGCTATCTGCCCGATGGGTCGAAAGGCAACTCTGCCACGACGCCAGACAGTGAGACGCCGAAACAAGAGGATGTGAAGCCATGACAAGCCGTAAACCTGCCCATCTGTTACTGGTGGATGACGATCCCGGGTTGTTAAAGCTGCTGGGGATGCGTCTGGTCAGCGAAGGCTACAGCGTGGTCACCGCTGAAAGTGGGCAGGAGGGGCTGAAAGTGCTCAGCCGTGAGAAAATCGATCTGGTGATCAGCGATTTGCGCATGGATGAAATGGATGGCCTGCAACTGTTCACGGAGATCCAGAAGCAGCAGCCCGGGATGCCGGTGATTATCCTCACCGCTCACGGATCTATTCCTGATGCGGTGGCCGCGACGCAGCAGGGGGTATTCAGCTTCCTCACCAAACCGGTGGATAAAGACGCCCTCTATAAAGCGATCGACAGCGCCCTTGAGCACGCGGCGCCATCCGGAGACGACGCCTGGCGTGAATCCATCGTGACGCGTAGCCCTGTGATGCTGCGCCTGCTGGAACAGGCGCGGATGGTGGCGCAATCCGACGTTAGCGTGCTGATCAACGGCCAGAGCGGGACCGGGAAAGAGATCCTCGCCCAGGCGATCCACAACGCCAGCCCGCGCAGTAAAAATGCTTTTATTGCCATTAACTGTGGCGCGTTGCCGGAACAGCTGCTCGAATCAGAGCTCTTCGGCCATGCCCGCGGCGCCTTTACCGGCGCGGTGAGCAGCCGTGAAGGGCTGTTCCAGGCGGCTGAGGGCGGCACGCTGTTTCTTGATGAAATTGGCGATATGCCCGCGCCGCTGCAGGTCAAATTGCTGCGCGTGTTGCAGGAGCGGAAAGTACGTCCGCTCGGCAGCAACCGCGATATCGATATCAACGTGCGTATTATTTCCGCCACCCACCGTGATTTACCCAAGGTGATGGCGCGCAACGAGTTCCGCGAAGATCTCTACTATCGACTGAATGTCGTCAACCTGAAAATCCCGGCGCTGGCCGAGCGTGCGGAAGATATCCCGCTGCTGGCAAATCACCTTTTGCGCCAGGCCGCTGACCGCCACAAACCGTTTGTGCGCGCGTTCTCCACCGATGCGATGAAACGCCTGATGACCGCAAGCTGGCCGGGTAACGTACGCCAGCTGGTGAACGTGATTGAGCAGTGCGTGGCGCTGACGTCATCGCCGGTGATCAGCGATGCGCTGGTGGAGCAGGCGCTCGAGGGGGAAAACACGGCCTTACCGACGTTTGCGGAAGCGCGAAATCAGTTCGAGCTGAACTATCTGCGCAAGCTGCTGCAAATCACCAAAGGCAACGTGACCCACGCGGCGCGCATGGCCGGGCGTAACCGTACCGAGTTCTATAAATTGCTCTCACGCCACGAGCTGGAAGCGAACGATTTTAAAGAGTAATACCGCAAAATTCGCCTGAATATGATACTGTGAGCAACCGATTACGAGGCTGCTTACTGGCAAGAGTTTAAGGACCCACCATGAAAAAAATTGATGCGATTATTAAACCTTTCAAACTGGATGATGTACGTGAAGCGCTGGCAGAAGTAGGCATCACCGGGATGACCGTAACTGAAGTGAAAGGTTTTGGTCGTCAGAAGGGCCACACCGAGCTATACCGTGGCGCAGAGTACATGGTGGACTTTCTGCCGAAAGTGAAAATCGAGATCGTGGTGAGCGATGATATCGTCGATACCTGTGTGGATACCATCATCCGCACGGCGCAGACCGGTAAAATTGGCGACGGGAAAATCTTCGTCTTTGACGTGGCGCGCGTGATCCGTATCCGTACCGGCGAAGAAGACGACGCGGCGATTTAACATTCTTGCCGGGTGGCGCTGCGCTTACCCGGCCTACAGAATCCTTCGCAGGTCCGTGCAAGCGCAGCGCCGCCGGGCGATTACAGCACTTTATGCGGGCCGAAACATTCGTAATGAATGTTGTCTTTGTTGACGCCCAGGTCTACCAGCTGCTTCGCGGCATACTGCATAAACGCTACCGGTCCACACACGTAGAACTGCATCCCCGGTGCGCTAAACGCCCCTTCGTGCTGCCCTAAATTCATCAGGCCTTCACTGTCAAAACGTGCCGCTGCGCGGTCAGCTTCAGTAGGTAAACGATACCAGGTATGCGCGGTAAAGTGTGGCAGACCCGCTCCGAGCGCTTTCACTTCATCTGCAAAGGCGTGCACATCACCGTTTTCGGCCGCGTGGAACCAGTTAACCTGCGCGCTGTGGTTTGATTTTGCCAGCGTATCCAGCATCGCCAGCATTGGCGTTTGACCAACACCTGCGGAAATCAGCGTCACCGGGGTACCCGATTCCACCGCCATAAAGAAATCACCCGCTGGCGCGGCCAGATGAACGATATCACCCACGCTGGCGACGTTATGCAGCCAGCTGGATACCTGACCGCCTTCCTCACGTTTAACCGCAATGCGATAGCCTTTGCCGTCTGGCTTGCGGGTCAGGGAGTACTGGCGAATCTCCTGGTGCGGGAAGCCTTCAGGCTTCAGCCAGACGCCCAGATACTGCCCCGGCTGGTAATCGGCAACTGGCTGGCCGTCCACCGGCTCAAACTCAAAGCTGGTGATCAGTGCGCTGCGCGGGGTTTTCTCAACGATGCGGAAAGCACGCGTGCCTTCCCAGCCGCCATTCTTGCTGGCGTTTTCGCTGTAGATCTGCGCTTCACGGTTGATGAACACGTTTGCCAGCACGCCGTATGCCTTACCCCAGGCATCCAGCACTTCCTGGCCCGGGCTGAACATTTCGTCCAGGGTTGCCAGCAGGTGACTGCCCACGATGTTGTACTGCTCAGGTTTGATCTGGAAGCTGGTGTGCTTCTGGGCGATTTTTTCCACCGCAGGCAGCAGAGCCGGCAGGTTTTCGATGTTGCTGGCATAGGCGGCAATAGCGTTAAACAGCGCTTCGCGCTGATCGCCGTTACGCTGGTTGCTCATGTTGAAAATCTCTTTGAGCTCCGGGTTATGCGCGAACATGCGATCGTAGAAATGAGCGGTCAGTTTAGGACCCGTTTCAACCAGCAGGGGGATTGTGGCTTTCACGGTAGCGATGGTTTGGGCGTCGAGCATAGCAGCTTCCTTCTGATGTTACTTTAATGATGTATTTTATATGCATCTTATAAAAATAACCCTGCAATGTAAATGGTTCTTTGCATCGTGAAAAATATGCATCACAAAGCTGAAAAGAAATCCGTTGAAAATGGCGAGAGCTTTATTGCTCAAACCCTTGCGTGGCGTGGAGGTAAACGTTTGCGTAAAATCGTTTGTCAAGACCTGTTATCGCAGAACTATTCAGTTATACTGTTGCCCGTCGTCCAACAGGACTGCCTTTTCAGGCCAAAAATTTACTTGTTAGCTGAGTCAGGAGATGCGGATGTTAAAGCGTGAAATGAACATTGCCGATTATGATGCCGAACTGTGGCAGGCTATGGAGCAGGAAAAAGTACGTCAGGAAGAGCACATCGAACTGATCGCCTCCGAAAACTACACCAGCCCGCGCGTGATGCAGGCGCAGGGTTCTCAGCTGACCAACAAATATGCTGAAGGTTATCCGGGCAAGCGCTACTACGGCGGTTGCGAATACGTTGATATCGTTGAGCAGCTGGCGATTGACCGTGCGAAAGAACTCTTTGGCGCTGACTACGCGAACGTCCAGCCGCACTCTGGCTCTCAGGCTAACTTCGCTGTTTACACCGCGCTGTTGCAGCCGGGCGATACCGTTCTGGGTATGAACCTGGCGCAGGGCGGCCACCTGACTCACGGCTCTCCGGTTAACTTCTCTGGCAAACTGTACAACATCATCCCTTACGGTATTGATGAGTCCGGTAAAATTGACTACGAAGACATGGCGAAGCAGGCCAAAGAGCACAAGCCGAAGATGATCATCGGTGGCTTCTCTGCTTACTCCGGCATCGTTGACTGGGCAAAAATGCGTGAAATCGCTGACAGCATCGGCGCGTACCTGTTCGTCGACATGGCGCACGTTGCCGGTCTGATTGCCGCTGGCGTTTACCCGAACCCGGTTCCACATGCGCACGTTGTGACCACCACCACCCACAAAACCCTGGCGGGTCCACGCGGTGGCCTGATCCTGGCGAAAGGCGGTGACGAAGAGCTGTACAAAAAGCTGAACTCCGCCGTGTTCCCAAGCGCCCAGGGCGGCCCGCTGATGCACGTTATCGCCGCGAAAGCCGTCGCGCTGAAAGAAGCGATGGAGCCAGAGTTCAAGGTTTACCAGCAGCAGGTTGCTAAAAACGCCAAAGCGATGGTGGAAGTGTTCCTGAACCGTGGTTACAAAGTGGTGTCCGGCGGGACTGAAAACCACCTGTTCCTGCTGGATCTTGTCGACAAGAACCTGACCGGTAAAGAAGCTGACGCAGCCCTCGGCCGCGCCAACATCACCGTGAACAAAAACAGCGTGCCAAACGATCCGAAGAGCCCGTTCGTGACTTCCGGTATCCGTATCGGTTCTCCGGCCGTAACTCGCCGTGGCTTTAAAGAAGCGGAAGTGAAAGAGCTGGCGGGCTGGATGTGTGACGTTCTGGACAACATCAATGACGACGCGGTTATCGAGCGAGTTAAAGGTAAAGTTCTGGACATCTGCGCACGCTTCCCGGTGTACGCATAATTCTCTGCGTTTCAGAACTGAAAAAGGCCGCTCATGCGGCCTTTTTTTATGGGCTAACGTCGGTCGAGGGAGATGGCCCCCGGCCCGGTTATCGCCAGCAAAATAAAGGCGCCAGCGATACTCACATTTTTATAGAAGTTAATCATATTTGGCAGGACCGCATCGCCCGTCATTTCCCAGTAGTGGTGTCCAATCACCGCCGTTCCCAGCGTATAGAAGACAAAGATCACCGCTAGGGGGCGGGTAAAAAAGCCCAGAACGATCAGAATCGCGGCGGGGATTTCCATTACCACCGCAATAATCGCGGCCAGCATGGGCATGGGGGCGCCGAGCGACGTCATGTACTGAACGGTGCCGCTAAACCCCGTCAGCTTGGGATAACCGAAAATAATAAACAGGACTACGATAGCAATGCGGGCAATTAAAAGCAGGAGAGAACGAGAGGATCCGAAATCGAAATAACGTAAGCTGTTCATGGCAAACGACCTCTTCAGGCGATGTCTTATAAACGTAATACAGTTTTACCGCTCTCGCCATACGCTGTACGGCTGGTGATGATGTTAATTTTTAGTTAATTTATAGCGCGCTAACGACTTGCTAAAGTCAGGGATTAACGCCAGACTATCGCCTCCATTTCGGGAGGGATTCATGGTCTTGCATTCCACGCGCTGGCTGGCGCTCAGCTATTTCACCTATTTCTTTAGTTACGGTATTTTTTTGCCTTTCTGGAGCGTCTGGCTCAAGGGAATTGGTCTGACGCCTGAGACCATCGGCATCCTGCTGGGCGCGGGGCTGGTGGCGCGTTTCCTGGGTAGCCTGCTGATTGCGCCCCGCGTCAGCGATCCCTCCTTACTGATTAAAGCGGTGCGAATTCTGGCCCTGCTGACGCTGGTCTTTGCGGCCTGCTTCTGGGTCAGCCACCAGTTTGCCTGGCTGATGGTGGTGATGGTTGGCTTTAATCTGTTCTTCTCCCCGCTGGTGCCGCTGACGGATGCCCTGGCGAACACCTGGCAAAAGCAGATCACCATGGACTATGGCCGCGTGCGCCTGTGGGGATCGATTGCCTTCGTGATCGGCTCTGCGCTGGTCGGGAAACTGGTCAGCCTCTATGACTATCGCGCCATTCTGGCGCTGTTAACGCTCGGCATCGCCTCGATGCTGCTCGGTATGTTGCTGCGTCCGTCGGTGATGCCGCAGGGCGAAAGCCGCCATCAGGAGAGCGCTGGCTGGCCCGCCTGGCGCTCGCTGGTGGCGCAAAGCTGGCGTTTCCTGGCCTGCGTCTGTCTGCTTCAGGGGGCGCATGCGGCCTATTACGGCTTCAGCGCCATCTACTGGCAGGGGGCGGGCTACTCGGCTTCTGCGGTAGGCTACCTGTGGTCGCTCGGCGTGGTAGCGGAGGTCATTATCTTCGCGCTGAGCCAAAAACTGTTCCGTCGTTTCGGGGCGCGTGACCTGCTGCTGCTTTCCGCCGTTTGCGGCGTAGCGCGCTGGGGCATCATGGGCTGGACGACGGATCTGCCGTGGCTGATTGTGGCGCAAATTCTGCACTGCGGAACCTTCACCGTCTGCCATTTGGCGGCGATGCGCTATATCGCGGCGCGAGAGGGTGGGGACGTTATTCGTCTTCAGGCAGTCTATTCAGCGGTGGCGATGGGCGGCAGTATTGCGGTGATGACCGTATTTGCCGGTTTCCTCTATCAGCACCTGGGCCACGGTGTGTTCTGGGTGATGGCGCTGGTCGCTTTACCGGCCATCGTCATCCGCCCTAAAGTCGCTGCTCGCACGTAACTAGGATTCGAGCATAACGCGAATATGTTCCTGCTGCTGCGTGTTCAGGGTCTCAACGGCATGAATGAGCGGCGGCGAGAACAGTGGCAGGGCGGTTGGATAAGGCGTAATGACCAGCGCCGCTTCGCGGGGGGCGCCCTCCTTCTTAAACGCTTCCAGGCTAAGATAACGAATATTGAGCGGCAGCAGCGTTAGCTCGCGAAGCTGCTGCTCAATTAACTCCTCGCAGGCTTTATCTTCTCCCGTTAACAGGACCACCTGTTTTTCATGAAGATCGGTTTCCTGCATCAGCCAGGCACCAAAAATCACCGCCACCAGAGCCATCTCTTCACCGGAGAATCGCAGGCCAAATTCGGCTTCCAGCTCAAACAGCGCCTCTTTAGTGGTGCGCAGCAGCCGGGGGTATAGACGGTGGATCTCTTCCGGCAGACTGTTGTCGATGCCGATGTCAAATAAGGAGCGGTCCAGCGCCTGAGCCAGATGAATATACAGCTGATCGGTCAGCCCTTGCTCATCGCTGAAGTTCATCCCGGTTTGCGCCCGGAAACGGGCAATCATACGCACGATGGCCCGACGCAGGCGCTGATCCTGCTGGTGTTTATCCAGTACCGGGTCGGGTGTGCGGAGCATCATAAACAGCAGCGCCAGGAACAGCTGTTCATCACTGTGCGTTCCCTGCGGGACGCGCCGTTTCCAGTGACGGACAATTTCCTGC
Organism: Enterobacter sp. MGH 4; assembly: GCF_000534735.1. NCBI lineage: Bacteria > Pseudomonadati > Pseudomonadota > Gammaproteobacteria > Enterobacterales > Enterobacteriaceae > Enterobacter > Enterobacter sp. MGH 4. The sequence goes on from NZ_KI973289.1 coordinate 44,550, forward strand.
GCCGTAAAGTATTCCCCTCTCGATTGCGTCCAGCTGCGCTGAACGGGTGAAAACTCCGGCGTATTGCCCAGATGATGCTGAATAAGACAATATTGCAGATAAAGCTGTAAAAACTGTACGTCGCGGGACTCAAACTGGCGCTGAAGCTTGCGCGCGCAAAAGTTGATAAGCGCCCGAAGGTTCGCATCGTCATAAAGCGGGCGGGCAATGCCGTGCTGTTTGAGCGCGGTTTTTAAGGCAGGGGTAAACTGTTGGGCGACAAAATGTGGACACAGCCGAAGCGCCCTGCGCAGCCAGTGCAGCAGGCACAAACGCTGATTCAGGGCGGAGCCCTCAATACGGTAGCAACCGTCATGGTGCGTGACGATATCAAGCCGATGATAGCGCTGGATTTCATCGCGCGTCTCGGCTATATCTTGCCGTGCCAGGACGTCGTCCACGCCGTTGGCAGCGATTATGCTCTGTGCGGTGACGGCAGCATCGGGCAGGTAAAGCATCAAAAGCACCTGGCAACGGCGCTGCGAACTGGAAAGCACAGATGGAATTTCAAGCGTCGTCATCATCTGTCGGGTATCCAGTGTGAATGTTTGATAAGAATAGCTAAAGGATGGGCGCTGAAAAGCGCGCCGGCAGGCCTTTCATTCAGGATTGCTGGCGAACATCACAGAATTTTTGACGTGAGGAATTGATGCAAACAGTTAAACAAAGCGTGACAGCGTTATTTTTGGCGGTTATCACCTCCGCCGCCAGCGCACATCCTCACAGCTTTATCAGCCTGAAAACCGAACTGGTGACGGACGGCACACAGCTCAGCGGCCTGAAGATGCGCTGGACGATGGATGAAATCACCTCCGCCGACCTGCTGTACGATGCCGGAAACGCAAAGCCCGTCGACGAGATCTGGAAAAAGCTGGCGGCGGAAGTCATGGCCAACGTGCTGGGTCAGCACTACTTCACCGAGTTCTGGCACAACGGACAAAAGGTGAAATTTCTTAACCGTCCCACGGAGTACGGTATGACCCGCGACGGCCATCAGGCGGTGCTGACGTTTATCCTTCCGCTGGCGCACCCTCAGCCGCTGGCCGGGCAGAAGTACAGGTTTTCCACGTTTGACCCAACCTACTATGTCGATATGCATTACGCCCAGGACAGCGACGTACAGTTGCCAGAAATATTGCAAAACAGCTGCAAAATTGCCGTGCACACGCCGACGCCCAGTGAAGAGACGCTGAACTTTGCCGTTTCCCTTGATAAAGAAGATGCGCCCCCAGAAGACATGGAATTAGGAAAACAGTTTGCGCAGGAGGTGACGTTGCAATGTCAGTGATCTCCTCCCCCGTCAGTAAGCCGCGTCGCTGGCTGCACCTCTGGCCTCTGGCGCTCTTTTTGCTGTTAGCGGTTGGCGGCGCGCTCTGGCTGTGGCAGGCATGGACGCAGGTGATGATGAAAAGTATCCTCTGGCAGCGGGAAGTTAATCAGCAGATGAGCGGGCTGCTGAAAGCCGTGGCGGAAAATCCGTCCAAAGCGGGCGGCTCTCTTCTGGCGTTCAGCTTTATCTATGGCGTGCTGCATGCCCTGGGGCCGGGGCACGGCAAAATCGTCATCACGACCTGGCTTGCCACCCATCCGTCGAAGCTGAAATCGAGTATCGGCCTGACGCTGGCTTCCTCGTTACTTCAGGGCGGTGTGGCAATTGCGCTGGTCGTGGTCGTCCTTTCGCTGCTACAGCTCCCGGCCCGCCAGCTGCATATGAGCAGCTTCTGGCTGGAGAAGGGAAGTTACGCGCTGGTAGGCTTACTGGGGCTGATTCTCTGCTGGCGGGCGCTGAAAAAATTGCGCGCGTTGCTGCAAAAACCAAAATTCAAAATCTTTACGCCGCATCACGTTCACCATAAAAACTGCGGGTGCGGGCATCAGCATCTGCCGACGCAGGAACAATTACAGAATGGTGACGACTGGCGTGCGCGCCTGATGATTGTTCTCTCAATGGGGATGCGTCCGTGCTCGGGCGCAATCATGGTGCTGTTGTTCAGCAAAGTGATAGGTGTATTTGGCTGGGGCATGATCTCGGCGCTGGCGATGGCGGCGGGAACATCTCTGACTATCTCTTCGTTAGCCTTGCTGGTGCACAGCTTCCGTCAGCTGGCGGTAAAACTCAGCGGCAATAAAACGCCGGTATTGTGGCGACAGGTTGGCTGGACGACGCTTGCGCTGGCGGGCGGGGTGATTCTGCTGGTGGCTGCGGTCACGATGTGGATAAGTGCGGTGCCGGTGGGAAGGGGGTTGCGGCCTTTTTAGCCATACCTGTGGGGTTTGTAGGCCCGGTAAGCGTAGCGCCACCGGGCTTAACAGACTGGATTAACGCTTCAGCGCATCGCTCAGTTCTTCACGCATGTTTGCCAGCATGGCTTTAACAACGCGCGGGTTACCTGCAACGATGTTGCCGGTAGACATATAGTTATGGCCGCCGGTGAAGTCACAAACAATCGCGCCAGCTTCACGTGCGATCAGCTCGCCCGCCGCGAAGTCCCACGGCTTCAGTGACAGCTCAAAGTAACCGTCAACGCGGCCGGTCGCCACGTAGGCCAGATCCAGTGCAGCAGAGCCGGTGCGACGGAAGTCCGCGCATTCGGTGAACAGTTTGCCGAGGATATTCATATAAGTGGTTGCGTGCTGCTTCGCCTTGAACGGGAAGCCGGTCGCCAGAATCGTGCCGTCCAGATCGCGTGCATTGCTGCAGCGCAGACGGTAGCCGTTCAGCTGCGCGCCCTGACCGCGGGTCGCGGTGAACAGTTCGTTACGCATTGGATCGTAAACAACGGCGACTTCAGTACGGCCTTTGATGCGTACTGCGATAGACACAGAGAAGTGTGGCAGGCGCTTAACGAAGTTGGTGGTGCCATCCAGTGGATCGATAACCCATTGAACATCCTGATCGGTACCTTCATGTTCACCGCTTTCTTCGGTGATGATGGTGTGCTGCGGGTAAGATTTGCGGATCGTTTCGATAATAATCGCTTCGGCGGCTTTATCGACGTTAGTCACGAAATCATTGCTGCCTTTCTGGCTGGTTTCTACGGAGTCTGGGGTTTCGTAGTGTTTGGCAATTACATTACCCGCCTTGCGCGCTGCGCGCACGGCGATGGTCAGCATCGGATGCATCGGTCTCTCTCACTGGATGTTAAAGAACAGGAAAATCGGCGCAGAGTATAGCAGCGGGATCGGATTATGTCTCTCGTTTATGATAATATGCCCGAATATTCTTCAGACACTGAATCTAGACATCTAAAAATTATGCTGCAAAACATTCGAATCGTGCTGGTCGAAACATCGCACACCGGCAACATGGGCTCTGTGGCCCGCGCTATGAAAACCATGGGCTTAAAGAACCTGTGGCTGGTTAATCCGCTGGTGAAACCAGACTCTCAGGCTATTGCGCTGGCGGCCGGCGCCAGCGACGTGATCGGGAATGCACAGATTGTGGACACCCTGGACGAAGCCCTGGCCGGTTGCAGTCTGGTGGTGGGGACCAGCGCGCGCTCCCGTACGCTGCCCTGGCCGATGCTGGACCCGCGCGAATGCGGCCTGAAAAGTATCTCAGAAGCGGAACAGGCGCCGGTTGCGCTGGTGTTTGGTCGTGAACGCGTTGGCCTGACCAACGAGGAACTACAGAAGTGTCACTACCACGTGGCGATTGCCGCAAACCCGGAATACAGCTCGCTGAACCTGGCGATGGCGGTGCAGGTGATTGCCTACGAAGTGCGCATGGCATGGCTGGCGACGCAGGAAAAACCGGTCGAACCTAAAGAAGAGACGGCCTACCCGCTGGTGGACGATCTTGAGCGCTTCTACGGCCACCTGGAGCAGACGCTGCTCTCTACTGGCTTTATCCGCGAAGGTCACCCGGGACAGGTGATGAACAAGCTGCGCCGTATGTTCACCCGCGCGCGTCCGGAAAGCCAGGAGCTGAACATCCTGCGCGGGATCCTGGCGTCGATTGAGCAGAAGAATAAAGAGTAGTGTTGATTTCCCCCTCTCCCTGTGGGAGAGGGCCGGGGTGAGGGCATCAGTCCGCACCTTTGTTATGAAGGCACAGAAGGTTAAATACCTGACTAAAACAGTCAAGTAAATAGTTGACCAATTTAGTCAGGAATGTCAGACTTGGCCCTGCTATGCAATACCCCCATTTTACAATAAAAAACCCCGGGCAGGGGCGAGTTTGAGGTTAAGTAAGACATGAGACTGACATCTAAAGGGCGTTATGCCGTGACCGCGATGCTGGACGTTGCGCTCAACTCCGAAGCGGGCCCGGTTCCGTTGGCTGATATTTCTGAACGACAGGGGATCTCCCTCTCTTATCTGGAACAGCTGTTCTCCAGACTGCGTAAAAATGGACTGGTGTCCAGCGTTCGTGGCCCGGGCGGCGGTTATCTGCTGGGTAAAGACGCGGGCAGTATTGCGGTTGGCGAAGTGATTAGCGCAGTTGACGAATCCGTTGATGCGACCCGTTGCCAGGGCAAAGGCGGCTGCCAGGGCGGCGATAAATGCCTGACCCACGCGCTGTGGCGCGATCTGAGCGACCGTCTGACCGGCTTCCTGAATAACATCACCCTGGGTGAGCTGGTTAATAACCAGGAAGTTCTGGATGTTTCTGGTCGTCAGCACAGTCAGGATTCACAACGCAGCACCCGCACGCAGGACGCCATCGACGTTAAACTGCGCGCGTAATTAAAAAGATAAGTATTCAGAATCAGGCCGGGGTGGTCACACCCCGCGTACTCGGTCGTACATCCAGCCGGTTGCCTGATTCCTTGCATTGAAGCGATGTACGGAGTTTATAGAGCAATGAAATTACCGATTTATCTCGACTACTCCGCAACCACGCCGGTGGACCCGCGTGTTGCCGAGAAAATGATGCAGTGTCTGACCCTGGACGGAAACTTTGGTAACCCAGCTTCCCGTTCACACCGTTTTGGCTGGCATGCTGAAGAGGCGGTTGATATCGCCCGTAATCAGATTGCTGACCTGGTCGGTGCCGACCCGCGTGAAATTGTTTTCACCTCCGGTGCGACCGAATCCGACAACCTGGCGATCAAAGGTGCAGCCAACTTTTATCAGAAAAAAGGCAAGCACATCATCACCAGCAAAACCGAACACAAAGCCGTGCTGGACACCTGCCGTCAGCTGGAGCGTGAAGGGTTCGAAGTGACTTACCTGGCGCCGCAAAGCAACGGGATCATCGACCTGAAAGAGCTCGAAGCGGCGATGCGTGATGACACCATTCTGGTTTCCATCATGCACGTTAACAACGAAATCGGTGTTGTGCAGGACATCGCCACCATCGGCGAAATGTGCCGTGCGCGCGGCATCATCTACCACGTGGATGCGACCCAGAGCGTGGGCAAACTGCCTATCGACCTGAGCCAGCTGAAAGTGGACCTGATGTCCTTCTCCGGTCACAAACTCTATGGCCCGAAAGGCATCGGCGCGCTGTACGTTCGTCGCAAGCCACGTATCCGCATCGAAGCACAGATGCACGGCGGCGGTCACGAGCGCGGCATGCGTTCCGGTACTTTGCCTGTTCACCAGATCGTGGGGATGGGCGAAGCGTATCGCATCGCGAAAGAAGAGATGGAAAGCGAGATGGCACGCCTGCGTACGCTGCGTAACCGTCTTTGGGACGGCGTGAAGGATATGGAAGAAGTCTATCTGAACGGCGATCTCGAGCAGGGCGCGCCGAACATCCTCAACGTCAGCTTCAACTATGTTGAAGGCGAGTCGCTGATCATGGCGCTGAAAGACCTGGCCGTTTCTTCCGGTTCTGCCTGTACGTCTGCAAGCCTGGAGCCATCCTACGTGCTGCGTGCGCTGGGCATGACTGACGAGCTGGCGCACAGCTCTATCCGTTTCTCTTTAGGTCGTTTCACTACCGAAGAAGAGATTGACTACACCATCAAACTGGTTCGTAACTCCATCGGCCGTCTGCGCGACCTTTCTCCACTGTGGGAAATGTTCAAGCAGGGCGTGGATCTGAACAGCATTGAATGGTCACATCACTAATCGGTACATAAGGAGAATTCAATCATGGCATACAGCGAAAAAGTTATCGATCATTACGAGAACCCGCGCAACGTTGGCTCTTTTGACAACAGCGACGAATCTGTCGGTAGCGGTATGGTTGGCGCGCCAGCGTGTGGCGACGTGATGAAGTTGCAGATTAAAGTCAACAATGAAGGTATCATTGAAGACGCGCGCTTCAAGACCTACGGCTGCGGTTCTGCTATCGCCTCCAGCTCCCTGGTCACCGAGTGGGTGAAGGGCAAGTCTCTGGACGAAGCACAGGCAATCAAAAACACGGACATTGCTGAAGAACTCGAACTGCCGCCGGTGAAAATTCACTGTTCAATTCTGGCAGAAGACGCGATCAAAGCCGCCATTGCGGATTACAAAAGCAAACGTGAAGCAAAATAATTGAGGTTTGAGTATGTCGATTACCCTTAGCGACAGCGCTGCCGCGCGAGTAAGCTCTTTTCTGGCGAACCGTGGTAAAGGCTTTGGCCTGCGACTGGGCGTACGTACCTCCGGCTGTTCTGGTATGGCTTACGTACTGGAGTTTGTTGACGAACCGGCGTCTGATGACACCGTGTTTGAAGACAAGGGCGTGAAGGTGGTGGTCGATGGCAAAAGCCTGCAATTTCTCAACGGCACTCAGCTGGACTTTGTAAAAGAAGGCCTGAACGAAGGGTTCAAATTTACGAACCCGAACGTCAAAGACGAGTGTGGTTGCGGCGAAAGCTTCCACGTTTAACCGCGTTCCGCTGTTATACCGATTAATTCGTGTTGCAGAAAGGCGGCAAGCGAGTGAATCCCCGGGAGCTTACTTAAGTAAGTGACTGGGGTGAACGAGCGCAGACAACGCATCTGCAGCGCGAAGTAAGAAGGTATAACCCCACCGTGGCTTTGCTGCGCGTGGGGTTTGTTCTAACAGGCTACCCCTGAGATTGTTATGGATTACTTCACTCTCTTCGGACTACCCGCTCAATACCCGATTGATCTCCAGGCGCTGACGATCCGTTTTCAGGATCTCCAGCGTCAGTACCATCCGGATAAATTCGCCAGCGGGACGCAGGCAGAGCAGCTGGCTGCGGTATCACACTCCGCAACCATCAACCAGGCCTGGCAAACGCTGCGTCATCCGCTGGCGCGTGCAGAATATCTGCTCTCGCTCCACGGTTTTGATCTGGCGAGCGAACAGCATACCGTGCGCGACACCGCGTTTCTGATGGAGCAGCTGGAGCTTCGCGAAGAGCTGGATGAAATTGAACAGGCTAAAGACGAAGCGCGTCTGGAACGTTTTCTCCAGCGCGTAAAGGGCATGTTCGATACCCGCCATCAGCAGATGGTTGAGCAACTGAACAACGAGACCTGGGACGTGGCGGCAGACACTGTGCGCAAACTCCGTTTTCTCGATAAACTGCGAAGCAGTGCTGAACAACTCGAAGAAAAGCTGCTCGATTTTTAATTTCGGAAGCAATTATGGCCTTATTACAAATTAGTGAGCCAGGCTTAAGCGCCGCACCGCACCAGCGTCGTCTGGCGGTCGGTATTGACCTGGGCACCACCAATTCTCTCGTGGCGACCGTGCGTAGCGGCCAGGCGGAAACGCTGGCTGACGAGCAGGGCCGCCATCTGCTGCCTTCCGTGGTCCACTACCAGCAGCAGGGTCACGCTGTCGGCTTTGATGCCCGCGCCAATGCCGCGCGCGATCCGGTTAACACCATCAGCTCGGTTAAGCGCATGATGGGCCGCTCGCTGGCGGATATCCAGACCCGTTATCCGCATCTGCCGTACCAGTTACAGGCCAGCGAAAACGGCCTGCCGATGATTGCGACATCTGCCGGTCTGCTGAACCCGATTCGTGTTTCCGCTGACATCCTCAAAGCGCTGGCGGCGCGCGCGACGGCGACGCTCGGTGGCGATCTGGACGGCGTGGTAATCACCGTTCCGGCCTACTTCGACGATGCACAGCGTCAGGGCACCAAAGACGCCGCGCGTCTGGCGGGCCTGCACGTGCTGCGTCTGCTGAACGAACCGACAGCGGCAGCCATTGCCTACGGCCTCGATTCCGGTCAGGAAGGGGTGATTGCGGTTTACGATCTCGGCGGCGGGACGTTTGATATCTCTATCCTGCGCTTAAGCCGCGGTGTGTTCGAAGTGCTGGCCACCGGCGGGGATTCCGCGCTCGGCGGCGATGACTTCGACCATCTGCTGGCGGACTACATCCGCGAGCAGGCGGGCATCAGCGATCGCAGCGATGCGCGCGTCCAGCGTGAACTGCTGGATGCGGCCATCGACGCCAAAATCGCCCTGAGCGATGCGCAGTCCGTCAGCGTGAACGTCGCAGGCTGGCAGGGTGAGATCACCCGCGACCAGTTCAGCGAACTGATTGCGCCTCTGGTTAAGCGTACCCTGCTGGCCTGCCGTCGCGCATTGAAAGATGCGGGCGTTGACGCCAGCGAGGTGCTGGAAGTGGTCATGGTTGGCGGCTCAACCCGCGTGCCGCTGGTACGTGAGCGCGTAGGGGAATTCTTTGGCCGCACGCCGCTGACCTCTATCGACCCGGACAAAGTGGTTGCCGTGGGTGCCGCTATCCAGGCCGATATCCTGGTCGGCAACAAGCCGGACAGCGAAATGCTGCTGCTGGACGTCATCCCGCTGTCTCTGGGTTTAGAAACCATGGGCGGCCTGGTGGAGAAAGTCATTCCCCGTAACACCACCATTCCGGTGGCGCGCGCGCAGGAGTTTACGACCTTCAAAGACGGCCAGACCGCGATGTCCATCCACGTGATGCAGGGCGAGCGCGAGCTGGTGCAGGACTGCCGCTCTCTGGCGCGCTTTGCGCTGCGAGGAATTCCGGCGCTGCCGGCGGGCGGGGCGCATATTCGCGTCACCTTCCAGGTAGATGCGGACGGTCTGCTGAGCGTGACGGCGATGGAAAAATCCACCGGCGTCGAATCGTCCATTCAGGTGAAGCCGTCCTACGGCCTGACCGATGGCGAAATCGCCTCCATGATTCAGGACTCAATGAGCTACGCCGAGCAGGATGTGAAGGCGCGTATGCTGGCGGAACAAAAAGTGGAAGCCGCACGCGTGCTGGAGAGCCTGAACGGCGCGCTTGCTGCCGATGCCGCGCTGTTAAGCGCCGCTGAGCGCCAGGTGATTGACGAGGCTGCTGCGCGCTTAAGCGCCGTGGCCGAAGGCAATGACGCTGACGCAATAGAAGAAGCCATTAAAAACGTTGATAAACAAACCCAGGACTTCGCTGCTCGCCGCATGGACAAATCTGTCCGCGTCGCGCTGAAAGGCCAGTCCGTGGACGAGGTTTAATATGCCAAAGATTGTTATTTTGCCTCATGCGGACCTCTGTCCGGATGGCGCTGTTCTGGAAGCGAAGACCGGTGAAACCATTCTCGATGTAGCCCTGCGTGCAGGTATCGAAGTGGAACACGCCTGTGAAAAATCCTGTGCCTGCACCACCTGCCACTGCATCGTGCGTGAAGGTTTTGATTCTCTCGCCGAGAGCACCGAAGACGAAGACGACATGCTGGACAAAGCATGGGGTCTGGAGCCAGACAGCCGCTTAAGCTGCCAGGCCGCGGTGACCGATGAAGATCTGGTCGTGGAATTCCCACGCTACACCATCAACCACGCACGCGAGCATTAATATGGGACTGAAGTGGACTGACAGCCGTGAAATCGGCGAAGCGCTCTACGACGCGAACCCGGATCTCGATCCGAAGACCGTACGATTCACCGACATGCATCAGTGGATCTGCGATTTAGAGGATTTTGACGACGATCCAAACGCATCCAATGAAAAAATTCTGGAGGCGATTCTGTTAGTCTGGTTAGATGAAGCAGAGTAAATCACTTAACGGGCTGCCTTCAGGCGGCCCGTTTGCTAATAAGGACAAATAAAATGACCGAAGCGATGAAGATTACGCTCTCCACGCAGCCAGCCGACGCACGCTGGGGCGAGAAAGCCACCTGGAGCATCAATAACGACGGTATTACCCTGCACCTGACGGGTAACGATGATTTGGGCCTGATCCAGCGCGCCGCGCGTAAAATTGACGGCCTGGGCATTAAGCATGTCACTCTGGCTGGCGAAGGCTGGGACACAGACCGCAGCTGGGCTTTCTGGGCGGGTTACAAAGGCCCGAAAGGCACCCGTAAAATTGAGTGGGCGAACCTCGATGAAGCCGGTCAGAAAGAGCTGGAAAGCCGCCTGAAAATTATCGACTGGGTGCGCGACACCATCAACGCCCCGGCGGAAGAGTTGGGGCCTGAGCAGCTGGCGCAGCGCGCGGTTGACCTGCTGTGCGGCGTGGCGGACGACAAGATGTCCTACCGCATCACCAAAGGTGAAGACCTGCGCGAACAAAATTACATGGGTATCCACACCGTGGGTCGTGGCTCCGAGCGTCCTCCGGTCCTGCTGGCGCTGGATTACAACCCAACCGGCGATAAAGAAGCGCCGGTCTTTGCCTGTCTGGTCGGGAAAGGTATCACCTTCGATACCGGCGGTTACAGCCTGAAGCAGAGCGCGTTCATGGATTCCATGAAGTCCGACATGGGCGGCGCGGCGACCATTACCGGCGCGCTGGCGTTCGCCATCACCCGTGGTCTGAACAAGCGCGTGAAGCTCTACCTGTGCTGCGCGGATAACATGGTGAGTGGCAACGCCTTCAAGCTGGGCGACATCATTCGCTACCGCAACGGTAAAAATGTTGAGGTGATGAACACCGATGCCGAAGGCCGTCTGGTGCTGGCCGATGGCCTGATCGACGCCTCTGCGCAGAAGCCGGAGCTGATTATCGACATGGCGACCCTGACCGGCGCGGCGAAAACTGCCCTGGGTAACGACTATCACGCCCTGTTCAGCTTCGACGACAAGCTGGCCGCTCGCCTGCTGGCCAGCGCGGCGGCGGAAAACGAACCGTTCTGGCGTCTGCCGCTGGCCGAGTTCCACCGCAGCCAGTTGCCGTCTAACTTCGCCGAGCTGAACAACACCGCGAGCGCAGCGTACCCGGCGGGGGCAAGCACCGCAGCAGGCTTCCTGTCTCACTTCGTTGAGAACTACCATGAAGGCTGGCTGCACATTGACTGCTCCGCAACCTACCGTAAAGCGGCGGTTGAGCAGTGGTCCGCAGGCGCAACCGGTCTGGGTGTGCGTACCGTGGCGAACCTGCTGACGGCTGAGTGATCTTTTTTGCCGGGTGGCGCTACGCTTACCCGGCCTACAAAACCCGTAGGCCCGTGCAAGCGTAGCGCCGCCGGGCAATTGTGAAGTAGCCAAACTATGTCAGAAACCAAAAACGAATTAGAAACCCTGCTGGAGCAGGCGGCGACCGAGCCCGCCCACCGTCCGGCCTTTTTCCGCACGCTGCTGGAATCCACCGTCTGGGTGCCGGGCACCGCAGCAGAAGGGGAGCAGGTTGTCGAAGACAGCGCCCTGGATCTGCTGCACTGGGAGAAAGACGACGGCACGTCGGTGATCCCGTTTTTTACCTCGCTCGAGGCCTTGCAGGAAGCGGTAGAAGACGAACAGGCGTTCGTGGTGATGCCGGTGCGCACGCTGTTCGAAATGACCCTGGGGCAGACGCTGTTCCTCAACGCCAAACTGCCGACAGGGAAAGAGTTCACTCCGCGTGAAATCAGCCATCTGATTGGTGACGAGGGCAACCCGCTCAGCACCCAGGAGGTGCTGGAAGGGGGCGAAACGCTGCTACTGTCTGAAGTGGCCGAGCCGCCCGCGCAGATGATTGACTCCCTGACCACGCTGTTTAAAACCATCAAGCCGGTAAAACGCGCGTTCCTCTGCTCCATCAAAGAGAGCGCTGACGAAAAGCCTGTTCTGCTGATTGGAATTGAGGCCGATGGCGATATCGACGAGATCATCCAGGCGGCGGGAAGCGTAGCGACCGACACGCTCCCGGGCGATGAGCCGATTGATATCTGTCAGGTGAAGAAAGGTGAGCAGGGCATCAGCCACTTTATTACCGAGCACATCACCCCGTTCTACGAGCGTCGCTGGGGCGGCTTCCTGCGCGATCTCAAGACCAACCGCATTATCTGATTACGGCGGGGTGACCTTCACCCCGTTGCTTCCAGCAACAGTAAATCCATCAGCAGCACCAGATTCGACTCAAACGACGTCACCCCTGCGGCTTCGGCGGCGAAATGTACCGCTTCGTCATAGAGGGCAAAATGCACGTCGGCCATACCTGCCAGCGTATTGGCCGACGCGCGGGTAAACGCGACGATCGTCATGCCGACGTTTTTGGCGATCCGCGCTTTATCCAGCACCTGCTCCGTTTCGCCGCTGCGCGAAACGGCAATAAATACCTGATAGCGTGCGGCGTTGCTGAGAAAAATATTCCGGCTGTCCCCCGGTCCGGAGATGAACGCGGTTTTTCCCAGCACCTGCAACTTCTTGGTCAGGTACTCGGCAAAAAGATATGAAAACCCGGCGCCGTAGAGAAAGAAGCTCTCTTTCTGGCGCAGCAGGCTGGCAAACTGCTGGCGTTTGTCCTGGGTAACCCACTGGAAGGTCTGCTGATAGTTGGCAATGAACCGGGCAAAAAGCGCGGGCATTTCTGCATGTTGCGCAGACTGTACGGTGATATGCGGCGTGTCAGAAAGCAGCTGCTTGCAGTGCCAGATAAACTCGCTAAAGCCGCTGAAGCCCAGCTTCTGGCACAGCCGCATAATCGTCGCGGTGGAGACAAATGTCGCCAGCGCCAGCTCGCGCACCGTGATATTGCCCACCAGCAGCGGATGCTCAGTGAGGTGGGCGAGGACGCGATACTCCGCGCGGGTCAGTGACGACCCGCGTGTTAACAGCGTTGCCAGGCGGTTATCCATTATTTCGCCGGTTCTACCGGCAGATCGTCCCGTGCACCCCATTCACTCCAGGCGCCGTCATACAGCGTCACGTCATTCGCGCCAAGGGTTGCCAGCGACAGGATCACCACGCAGGCCGTCACGCCGGAGCCGCAGCTGGCAATAACCGGACGATGCAAATCCACGCCCTGACGTTCAAAAATGGCACGCAATTCATCGGTGGTTTTCAGCTCGCCTTCAAACACCAGATCGCCCCACGGCACGTTCAGCGCCCCCGGGATATGTCCTCGTTTCAGTCCCGGACGCGGCTCATCCGCTTCAGCGTTGAAGCGTGGAGCGGGACGGGCATCGACGATTTGCGCCGTGTTTTCGTGGCTCACGACCAGAACGTCAGTCAGGCGCTTGACCACGTGTGCGTCGAACGTGGCATCGAATTCGCCTTCCGGCAGCGTCACGTCGCCCTGCTGAAGCGGCAGCTCGTCGCGCTTCCAGCCCGCAAGCCCGCCCGCCAGAATCGACACTTTTTCCACGCCGAAGTTTCTCAGCATCCACCACGCCCGCGGGGCGGAGAAGAGGTTACCCTCATCGTAAACAACGAGGTGTTTGTCTTTGCTGATGCCGAGCTCGCGCATCGCCACGGAAAACGCTTCCGGACGAGGCAGCATGTGCGGCAGGGGAGAAGTGTGATCGGAGAGGGCTTCGATATCGAAAAAAACCGCGCCAGGCAGGTGCCCTGCGCGATATTCAGCGGGAACGTCACGATGCTCCTGGCCCGGAGGGGCCATGCGCGCGTCGATAATCTGAACTTCCGGGTCGTCGCCGTGCTCAATCAGCCAGTCGGCGGCGACAAAATATGAGGTGGACATGGTTGCCTCCATTCTTTTCCGTAAAAAAGGATTGTCGGTGTTTTTTCTGACACCGACAAGTTAACCACGTTCAACTCGCGAGCAAGCCCCTATTTTTTCACCGCTTCACCGTCCTGCCATGCCTTTTGCAGCGCTGGCCAGTAGTCGCGGTTGGCTTCGATCATCTCATCCAGAATCGCTTTCGCGTGCTCCATGGTCGGCACGGTGCGGTTCAGAGTAAACGCCTGCAACGCTTTCTCGTAGCTGCCTTCGATGGTTGCCTCCACCAGCAGCTGTTCAGAAGCGAGCTGCTGTTGCAGGAGCGTCTGGTGGAACAACGGCACCTGACCCACGCGGACAGGCTCCGGCCCTTCGGAAGTGATATAGGCAGGCACCTCCACCACCGCATCGTACGGCAGGTTGGTAATCGCCCCGCGGTTTTCCACCATCACCAGATGACGTTGGCGCAGGTTGAACGCCAGCGAGCAGGCGACATCGACGATAAATTCGCCGTGAACACCTACGTGGAAGGCGTCCGGTAAAATTCCGGTGCGCTGGTACTCTTCGGCGGCGGCAAACAGCTTTTTCTCACGCCCGTTCATCACTTCGTTGGCGCGGGTATAGTCAGGGTTCTGATGCTCCACAATCTGGTTTGGCATCAGGTAGTACTGTAGATACGGGTTCGGCAGGTACTCCGGGAAGTTATCCATAATCGGCTTGATGTTGCGCCAGGTTTTCACCCACGACGGATCCGAGTGCTGCGGGTCGGTTTTGGCCGCGTCTTCCGTCAGCAGGCCAAACTTCGCGATATGTTTACGCAGCTCCGGCAGCTTGTCCTCGCCGTCCACCAGCACGCGGGTAAACCAGCCGAAGTGGTTGAGGCCAAAATAGTCCACCTCCAGTTTATGACGGTCCACGCCCAGAATGGCGCCCATATTGCGCATCGCGGCGACAGGCATATCGCAGATGTTCAGCACGCGTGCGTTGGGGCGCAGGCGACGCACGCCCTCAGCGACGATCGCCGCCGGGTTGGAGTAGTTCACGATCCACGCTTTCTCGTGCGCGTAGCGTTCCACCCTATCGATCAGCTCTACCATCGGCAGGATCGTACGCAGGCCATATGCCAGCCCGCCGGGTCCGCAGGTTTCCTGGCCGACCACTCCGTGGCGCAGCGGAATTTTTTCATCCTGCTCGCGCATTTTGTACTGTCCGACGCGCATCTGAGCAAAAACAAAATGCGCGCCGCTGAAGGCCACCTCCGGATCGCTGGTGACCGTGAATTTGATGCTCTGGCTGTGGTCGCGAATGACCTTTTCCACCACGGGCGCAATGGTGTTCTGGCGCGCCTCGTCGATGTCATACAGGCGAATCTCTGCCAGGGGGAAATCGTGCAGGCGTACCATCAGGCTTTTTACTATACCTGGCGTGTAGGTGCTGCCGCCGCCGGCAATCGACAGAATGAATGGGGGTGTTAACATCTTTAGCTCCTTTCAGAGAAACGTCTCAACGGCTTCTCGCATTTTTTTGACATGCAGCCCGTAGACCACCTGAACGTTGTTACCTTGTTTGATAATCCCTTTCGCGCCGGTCGCTTTCAGGCGCGGTTCGTCGATGATGGCGACGTCCTTCACCGTGACGCGTAAGCGGGTGTAGCAGTTATCAACCACCTGAATGTTTTCCCGACCGCCCAGACCGACGACGATCGATTCGCCCAGCCCGTCGTTATTTCCCTTCGCCTGGTATTCCTGTTTGCTGTAGAGGCGCGTCTCCCGATCGTCATCTTCACGACCGGGCGTTTTCATGTTGAAACGCAGGATCAGGAAGCGGAACACCACGAAATAAAGGGCGAACATGATCAGCCCGACCACGATGTACATGGGCCAGTTGGACTTTTCCGTGCCGAGCGGCAGGTTGTAGAGAATAAAATCGATAATTCCGTTGGCGCCGATGGCGTGAACGCCAAACAGGGTGAACAGCATCATGCCAATGCCGGTCAGCACCGCATGCACCACGAACAACAGCGGGGCGACAAACAGGAAAGAGAACTCGATCGGCTCGGTTACGCCGACCAGCAGCGAGGTCAGCGCCGCCGGGATCAGAATGGCTTTCGCAATCGCTTTACGCTCTGGCTTCGCGGTCATGTACATCGCCAGCGCGGCGGCGGGAAGGCCGAACATCTTGCTGATGCCGCGAGCATCCCACACCACGGTGCTGCTGAGCTGCTTCACGTCCGGGCAGGCCATCTCGGCGAAGTAGATATTGCGCGCGCCCTGGTAAGCCGTACCGCACACCTCCTGCGTACCGCCCAGTTCGGTATACAGGAACGGCGTATAGACCAGATGATGCAGGCCCGTCGGCACCAGAATGCGTTCAAGGAAACCGTAGATCGCCACCCCAAACGGACCGGACCCTTTGATCGCCAGCGCCAGGGCGCTTATTCCATGCTGTGCGTACGGCCAGAGTTCGCTCATGACCACGCCGAGCAGCATAGAGACTGGCAACATCACAATCGCGACAAAGCAGTGGCCCGAGTATATCGCCATCGCGCCGTTAAACTGGACACCGGAATATTTGTTGTACAGATAACCGGAGAGCGCCCCGGTCAGGATCCCGGCGAAAACGCCCATCTCCAGCACCTGGACGCCCAGAACCATGCTTTGTCCGGCGGCTTTCATCTGCTCCGCAGCGGCCAGTTCTCCCTGAAGCTGTAACGTCACGTTCATCGCGTTAATGAATACGATAAAGGTCACCAGCCCAATCAGCGCCGCGTAGCCTTTGTCTCGGGTTGCCAGGCCAATGGGGATCCCGACGGCAAACACCAGCGCCAGGTTGACCAGCACCGACACGGCAGATTTGGCGATCAGCTGGCCGACACTCTGGATCAGCGGATGGCCGAGAAACGGCAGGTACTCGGCCAGATTGCCGTTACCCAGCACATTCCCAAAGGCGATAAACAGACCGACGATAGGTAAGATAAGTACAGGTCCGTAAAGTGATTTTCCGAAATTTTGTAGGGCGTTCACGGCTCGTTGCATGGCTTTCTCTCTTATTGAACCGCGCACTCGGGGTGCGTCATGGTCATAAAACTAGCAGGCATGATGCGAGCTTATCCAGCTATCTTCTTGTTTTAAAAACAAATGACGCGAAAGGTAACATGTTACGTTACGCTGTGTGATCGCGGTTCCACCCTCGCATGCGAGCGCGATGCCATTCTGCGAGGCGCTTTCCAGATTATAAAATTGGACTTTTTGTATTAACGAAACTTGCGGATAATACTTATCCGGACGACGACCAACAGGCCCCTCAGGCCAGGGACATAGGATGAAACCGTTTCGCTTAGCTGCGATCTCTCTCGCGCTGCTCACCACCTTTACGCTTGCCGGCTGTGATAACAGCGATGACAAACCTCAGGCCGCTGCCCCCGCAGCGTCTACTACATCAGCACAGAAAACCCCGGCAAAACCGGATCCTGAAAAGCTGGCTAAGCTGGCCGCGCAGAGTCAGGGTAAGGCGTTGACGCTGCTGGATGCCTCTGAAGTGCAACTCGACGGTGCTGCGACACTGGTTCTGACCTTCTCTGTACCGCTGGATCCCAGCCAGGATTTTGCGAAAACGGTGCATGTGGTGGATAAAAAAAGTGGCAAAGTGGACGGCGCCTGGGAACTGGCCCCCAATCTGAAAGAGCTGCGCCTGCGCCATCTGGAGCCGAATCGTAATCTGGTCGTCACCGTCGAGCGTAATTTGCTAGCGCTGAACAAAGCGACATTCGGCATTGACTATGAAAAAGCGATCACCACCCGGGATGTTGAACCGACGGTCGGATTCGCCAGCCGCGGATCGCTGCTGCCGGGTAAAGTGGTGGAAGGGTTGCCGGTGATGGCGCTCAACGTCAACAATGTGGACGTGAACTTCTACCGCGTTAAGCCGGAGTCGCTGGCCTCGTTTGTCAGCCAGTGGGAGTACCGTAACTCGCTGACCAACTGGGAATCTGACAACCTGCTGAAGATGGCGGAACTGGTCTACACCGGCCGTTTCGACCTCAACCCGGCGCGCAACACGCGTGAAAAACTGCTCCTGCCGCTCAAAGATATTAAGCCGCTCCAGCAGTCTGGCGTCTATATCGCCGTGATGAATCAGGCTGGTCACTATAACTACAGTAACGCCGCGACGCTCTTTACCTTAAGTGATATTGGGCTGTCCGCTCACCGTTATCATAACCGCCTGGACATCTTCACCCAGAGTCTTGAAAACGGTGCGGCGCAGTCAGGCGTGACCATTACCCTTCTGAACGATAAAGGACAGACCCTGGCCGAGGCGAACAGCGACGCCGATGGTCATGCGAAACTGGAAACCGATAAAGAAGCCGCGCTGATCCTGGCCAGTAAAGATGGCCAGACCACGCTTCTTGACCTCAAACTTCCGGCGCTGGATCTGGCGGAGTTTGATATCGCCGGTAACCCGGGTTACAGCAAACAGTTCTTTATGTTTGGCCCGCGCGATCTCTATCGTCCGGGTGAAACGGTGATCCTTAACGGCCTGCTTCGCGACAGCGATGGCAAACCGCTTCCCGAGCAGCCGGTAAAACTTGACGTGCTGCGTCCGGACGGCCAGGTAGCGCGTACGGTCGTTGTGCAACCTGAGAACGGTCTCTATCGCTTCAACTATTCGCTTGATAGCGGCGCCCAGACCGGCATGTGGCATATTCGCGCGAATACGGGGGATAACCAGCAGCTTATGTGGGATTTCCACGTCGAAGATTTTATGCCTGAGCGTATGGCGCTGAATCTGACCGGGCAAAAAACGCCGGTTACCCCGCAGGAGGATGTGGACTTTAACGTTGTGGGCTATTACCTGTATGGCGCGCCGGCTAACGGTAATTCTCTGCAAGGCCAGCTTTTCCTGCGTCCGCTACGTGACGCGGTGCCTGCACTGCCTGGCTTCCAGTTCGGTGATATTGCCGAGGAGAACCTGAGCCGCAGCCTGGATGAAGTGCAGCTTACGCTGGACGAACAGGGGCGCGGACAGGTTACCACCGAAAGCCAGTGGAAAGAGGTGCACTCGCCGCTGCAACTGATTTTGCAGGCCAGCCTGCTGGAATCAGGCGGGCGTCCGGTAACGCGACGCGCCGAGCAGGCTATCTGGCCTGCGGCTGAACTTCCGGGGATCCGCCCACAGTTCGCCAGCAAGGCCGTGTACGACTACCGCACCGATACCACCGTCAACCAGCCGATTGTCGACGAGAACGGCAACGCCAGCTTTGACATCGTCTATGCCGATGCCAGCGGGGCGAAAAAAGCGGTATCTGGTCTGCAGGTGCGTCTGGTCCGTGAGCGTCGCGACTACTTCTGGAACTGGTCCGAGAGCGAGGGCTGGCAGTCTCAGTTTGATCAAAAAGATCTGGTTGAGGGCGAGCAGGAACTTAACCTCAAGGCCGATGAAACCGGTAAAGTCACCTTCCCGGTGGAGTGGGGCTCATACCGTCTGGAAGTGAAAGCCCCTGATGGCATGGTCAGCAGCGTGCGCTTCTGGGCGGGGTACAGCTGGCAGGATAACAGCGATGGCACGGGTGCTGCACGCCCGGATCGTGTGACGCTGAAACTGGACAAGCCATCCTATCAGCCAGGCGATACCATCAACCTGCATATTGCAGCGCCGGCCGCAGGCAAGGGCTATGCAATGATCGAATCCAGCGAAGGGCCACTGTGGTGGAAAGAGATCGACGTACCGGTTAACGGTCTGGATCTCGCCATTCCGGTGGATAAGGCCTGGAAACGTCACGATCTCTACCTCAGCGCGCTGGTGGTTCGTCCTGGCGATAAATCTAAATCCGCCACGCCAAAACGCGCGGTTGGTCTGCTGCATCTGCCAATGGGGGACGAAAATCGTCGCCTGAGCATCGCACTTGATAACCCACAAAAAATGCGTCCGAACCAGACGCTTTCTGTGAAAGTGAAAGCCAGCGTAAAAGAGGGGGCTGTGCCACAGAAGGTGAACGTGCTGGTCTCGGCTGTTGATAGCGGCGTGCTGAACATTACCGACTACGTCACGCCGGATCCGTGGGAAGCTTTCTTCGGTCAGAAGCGCTATGGCGCGGACATCTATGATGTTTACGGCCAGGTGATTGAAGGTCAGGGACGTTTGGCCGCACTGCGCTTTGGCGGAGACGGCGATGAACTGAAACGCGGCGGTAAGCCACCGGTGAACCATGTCACCATTATTGCTCAGCAGGCGCAGCCGGTTACGCTTGATGCCAACGGTGAAGGCACCATCACGCTGCCGATCGGTGATTTCAACGGCGAACTGCGTCTGATGGCGCAGGCCTGGACGGAAGACGATTTCGGCAGCAGCGAAAGCAAAATCATTGTGGCGGCTCCGATTATCACCGAGCTTAACACGCCGCGATTCCTCGCAAGTGGCGATACCTCTCGCCTGACGCTGGACCTGACCAACCTTACTGACCAGCCGCAAACGCTGAACATTGCGTTAACCGCAACCGGTAAGGTGTCGCTCGAAGGTGCTCAGCCAGAGCCGGTTAAGCTGCCGCCTGGCGCTCGTAGCACTCTGTTTATTCCGGTGCGCGCGCTGGAAGGCTATGGCGATGGTGAAGTAACTGCTCAGGTGACGGGGCTTCAGCTCCCTGGTGAGACGTTTGCGCCGCAGCAGAAGAGCTGGAAAATTGGTGTACGCCCCGCATTCCCGGCGCAAACGGTGAATACGGGCACGATGCTGAACCCTGGCGAATCCTGGAGCGCGCCAGCACAGCATATCGACGGTTTCTCGCCTGCCACGCTACAGGGACAGCTGTTGCTCAGCGGTAAACCACCTTTGAACCTGGCGCGCTACATTCGTGAACTTCAGGCCTATCCATACGGATGTCTTGAGCAGACCACCAGCGGCCTGTTCCCGTCCCTCTACACCAACGCGGCACAGCTTACGGCGTTGGGCATTAAAGGCGACACCGACGATAAACGCCGTGCGGCCATTGATATCGGCATCTCCCGTCTGCTGCAAATGCAGCGTGACGATGGCGGTTTTGCCTTGTGGGATAAAAACGGCCCGGAAGAATACTGGCTGACCGCCTATGTTACGGATTTCCTGGTGCGGGCAGGGGAGCAGGGTTACAGCGTGCCTGCCGAGGCGGTGAATAACGCCAACAGCCGACTGCTGCGCTATTTACAGGATCCGGGGATGATGTCCATCCGCTACAGCGACGACACCCAGGCCAGCAAATTTGCTGTCCAGGCGTATGCTTCGCTGGTGCTGGCTCGTCAGCAAAAAGCGCCGCTCGGTGCACTGCGTGAAATCTGGGAGCGTCACGCTCAGGCCGCTTCCGGGCTTCCGTTGATGCAGCTGGGCATGGCACTCAAACTGATGGGGGATACACCGCGCAGCCAGCAGGCGCTGGATCTGGCTCTCAAAACACCCCGTAACGACAGCCGAAACTGGATGGCGGATTACGGCAGCCAGCTGCGTGATAATGCCCTGATGCTCTCCCTGCTGGAAGAGTACAAGCTGCTGCCGGATGCGCAAAACAGGCTGTTGAACGCGTTATCTGAAGACGCGTTCAGCCAGCGCTGGCTGTCAACCCAGGAGAGCAATGCGCTGTTCCTGGCTGGACGTTCACTGCAAACCTTGTCAGGCGCGTGGCAGGCAACGACCACCCTCTCTGAACAGACCCAGAGCAGTGATAAAGCGCAGGTAGAAAACCTGAACGGCGACCAGCCTGGTGCCTTGCAGGTGACGAATACCGGCACGACGCCGCTGTGGGTACGACTGGACACTACTGGCTATCCGGAGTATGCGCCCCAGCCATCTTCTCACGTTTTGCAGATTGAACGTCATATCCTGGCGACAGACGGCAGCAGCAAGTCGCTCTCTTCACTTAAGAGCGGTGAGCTGGTTCTGGTGTGGCTGGAAGTGAAGGCAAGCCAGAACGTACCGGATGCGCTGGTGGTGGATCTGCTCCCGGCAGGTCTGGAGCTGGAAAACCAGAATCTGGCGAGCAGCAGCGCCAGCTTGCAGGACAGCGGCAGTGAAGTGCAAAACCTGCTGAATCAGATGCAACAGTCTGATATTCAGCACATGGAATTCCGCGACGATCGCTTTGTGGCCGCCGTGCCGGTCAATGAAGGTCAGCCGGTCACGCTGGTTTACCTGGCCCGTGCCGTTACGCCGGGAACCTATCAGGTGCCTGTTCCGATGGTCGAGTCCATGTATGTTCCGCAGTGGCGGGCAACGGGGTCGGCCAGTGGCCCGCTGATCGTTGTTCCGTAAGATGCAGATAGCACGCCTGATTCGCTCCCGCTGGCTGTGGCTTGCGGGAGCGCTTCTCTTTTTAGGGGGGCTGATTGTCGCCGCTGACCGCGTGTGGCCGTTGCCCCTGAAAGAGGTCAACCCTGCGCGAGTGGTGGTGGATGAGCAGGGTGTTCCGTTGTGGCGTTTTGCCGACAGCGAAGGCATCTGGCGCTATCCGGTTACCATTGAAGAGGTTTCCCCACGCTATCTTGAGGCGCTGATCCAGTATGAAGATCGCTGGTTCTGGGATCACCCTGGCGTCAATCCGCTTTCTGTACTGCGTGCCGCCTGGCAGGATCTCACCGCCGGGAGAGTGGTTTCTGGCGGGAGCACGCTTACCATGCAGGTGGCACGCCTGCTGGATCCGCATCCGCGTACCTTTGGCGGTAAAATTCGTCAGCTGTGGCGGGCGATGCAGCTGGAGTGGCATCTCTCCAAGCGTGAAATCCTGACGCTGTATCTCAACCGTGCCCCGTTTGGCGGCACGTTGCAGGGCGTGGGCGCGGCAAGCTGGACTTATCTTGGCAAACCGCCGTCTCAGCTGAGCTATTCCGACGCGGCGCTGCTGGCTGTACTGCCACAGGCACCCAGCCGTCTGCGCCCCGACCGCTGGCCGGAACGTGCCGAAGCGGCGCGGAACAAAGTGCTCGACCGCATGCTGACTCAGGGCGTCTGGTCTGAGAAGCAGGTGAAAGAGTCCCGTGAAGAGGCGGTCTGGCTGGCCCCCCGGCAGATGCCGCAGCTGGCGCCGCTCTTTTCCCGCATGATGTTGAGTAAAAGCCGCGACACAAAAATAGTCACCACGCTGGATGCAGCTTTGCAACGACAGCTTGAAGAGCTGGCAATGAACTGGAAATCGCGCCTGCCTGCCCGCAGTTCACTGGCGATGATCGTCGTGGATCATACATCCATGAAAGTGCGTGGCTGGGTAGGCTCGGTAGATATCAATGATGACAGTCGCTTTAGTCACGTGGATATGGTCAATGCGATCCGATCGCCGGGATCGGTCCTCAAGCCATTCATCTATGGCATGGCGCTGGACGATGGCCTGATCCATCCCGCTTCGTTATTACAGGATGTTCCAAGAAAAACGGGGGATTATCGCCCCGGCAACTTTGACAGCGGTTTCCATGGGCCGGTCAGCATGAGCGAAGCCCTGGTGCGTTCCCTCAACCTGCCTGCGGTGCAGGTACTGGAAGCGTACGGCCCAAAACGTTTTGCAGGCATGCTGAGCAACGCGGGATTACCGCTCATACTCCCCGCGGGTGCGCAGCCCAACCTCTCCCTGATCCTGGGGGGCGCAGGCGCACGCCTGGCTGATATCGCTGCCGCCTACAGTGCCTTTGCGCGGCAGGGTCAGGCGGGCCGGTTGCGTTTACAGCCGGGCGATCCGCTGATCGAACGTCCGCTGCTGTCGCAGGGGGCGGCGTGGATCATTCGTCGCATTCTCGCCAGTGAAGCACAGCCCCTGCCGGACAGTGCGCTGCCCCAGGTTGCGCCGCTGGCGTGGAAAACGGGCACCAGTTACGGCTACCGGGATGCCTGGGCCATCGGGCTGAACGCCCGGTATGTCATTGGAATCTGGACCGGACGTCCGGACGGCACGCCCGTTGCCGGGCAGTTTGGTTTCGCCAGCGCAGTTCCGCTCCTGAATCAGGTCAATAACATGCTTCAGTCCCGCTCGATGGTGGATGAAGCCCGTCTGCCGCGCGATCCGCGTCCTGCAAGCGTAGGACGGGGCGTGATTTGCTGGCCGGGGGGCCAGTCCCTGCCTGAAGGGAACGAAAACTGTCGGCGTCGGCTGTCAACCTGGCTGCTGGAAGGCAGTGAACCGCCTACGCTGCTGCTGCCGGAACAAGAGGGTATTCGCGGGATCCGTTTCCCGGTCTGGCTGGATAAAGAAGGCAAACGCGTCGCAGCGGATTGTCCTGATGCGACAGAAAAAGTGCTGGATGTCTGGCCGCTGCCGCTGGAGCCCTGGCTGCCTGCTGCCGAAAAACGGGCTGCTCGTCTCCCCGCCCGTTCAGCGATTTGCCCTCCGCTGGATAACCATAATGCGGCGCCGCTGATGTTGTCAGGCGTCAGAGAAGGGGCGGTAATTAAACGTCTTCCGGGTGAGAAAAACATGACCCTGTTCGTTTCAACCAGCGGCGGGGAGGGGCAACGATGGTGGTTTTTGAATGGCGAACCGCTGGACGGACATCAGAAGAATTATTCACTGCAATTATATTTGCCGGGTAAATATCAGTTAGTTGTATTAGATGAAACAGGACAAACGGCGACGGTCAATTTTGAGTTAGATCGCTAAGTGTTACTCCTCAAGAGTTAGCTTGATAATTATCAATATCCGTTCCTGAAAAAAAACGAGAATGCGTTTTTATTTTAAGGAACGAGCAATGGAAAAAAATAAACATCAGGGAGAGGGGACTATTCCCGCCATATCCCGGCGTCAGTTTATTCAGGCAGGATCGGCGCTCGCCGCTCTGCCTTTTGTCGTCAAAACCGGCAAAGTACAGGCACAGGGCGCGGCGGTTTCAGACACTACGCCTGAAGAAAAAGTGGTGCAAACCTGTAGTACGTTTGACTGCGGCGGCAAGTGTGATATTCGTGCTCACGTCAGTGAGGGCGTTGTGACCCGAATTTCTACGCGTCCGGATAACGCGTTGGATCCGCAAATGCCCGTAATGCGCGCCTGCGTGCGTGGCCGGGCTTATCGGAAATTTGTTTACCATCCCGATCGACTGAAATACCCAATGAAACGTGTAGGGAAACGTGGCGAAGGAAAATTCGAGCGTATTACCTGGGATGAAGCCACCACCCTTATTGCGAATCAATTAAAAACTATTACGCAAAAATACGGTGCGGCTTCACGCTATGTTCATGTGGGCACCGCTGTGTCCGGCGGGACTTTTTCCGGCGATAAAATGGTTCGTCGTCTGCTCAACTTAACCGGCGGCTATCTCGAAAGCTATCACTCTGTCAGTATGGGTAACACGGCGGCAGCAACGCCGTATACCTATGGCACCGCTGCCAGCGGCAGTTCTCTGGACACGCTGCTGGACACCAAACTGGTCATCCTCTGGGGACATAACCCGACGGAAACGATCTTTGGTCACAGCAACCACTTCTACCAGAAGATGAAGCAAAACGGCACTCGCTTTATTGTTGTCGACCCTCGCTATTCCGATACGGTTTCCTCCCTGGCCGATCAGTGGATCCCGCTGCTTCCCACCACGGACAACGCCCTGATGGACGCGATGATGTATGTGATCGTCACGGAGAACCTGCACGATCGCGACTTTATTCAGCGCTACACCCTGGGCTTTGACGAAGACACTATGCCAGAAGGCGTTCCGGCCAATGAATCCCTGATGGCTTACCTTAGCGGCGCAAAAGATGGCGTGGCGAAAACGCCCGAGTGGGCAGAGAAAATCACCCACGTGCCTGCACAAACAATTCGGCAACTGGCGCGCGACTACGCAACCACCAAACCCGCTGCGCTGATCCAGGGCTGGGGACCGCAGCGTCATAACTGCGGCGAGCGCACCGCGCGCGGCTCGACGTTGCTGGCTACGCTCACGGGTAACGTCGGGGTGAAAGGCGGTTGGGCAGCGGGCTATGGCGGCTGCGCAAACCGGAAATTTGCCGCCGGACCAGAAATGCCGGACAACCCGGTCAAAGCCAAAATATCGGTGATGAACTGGGTGCAGGCCGCCGACGATGCCTCTCAGGTCACCGCGGACGTCGGCCTGAAGGATGCCGAAAAGCTGGACAGCAATATCCGCATCCTGTTCTCGCTGGCGGGAAATTATCTGGCTAACCAGAACCCGGATCTTCATCAGGCAACCCGTGTCCTGGAAGACGAGTCGAAAATTGAGTTTATCGTCGCAAGCGATCTGTTTATGACGCCGAGCGCCCGATACGCCGACCTTCTTTTGCCGGAAACCAGCTTTATGGAACGCTGGAATATCGGCGAAACCTGGGGCACGGCAAGCTATCTGATCCTGTCAGAAAAGCTCATTGAACCTGAATTTGAACGCCGTTCAGACTACGACTGGCTGCGGGAGGTCGCCGCTAAGCTTGGCGTCGAACCCGCGTTCAGTGAAGGGCGTGACGAAAAAGCGTGGATTGAGCACATCTGGGAGCAGACGCGTATTTCCATGCCTGACGAAAACCTGCCGGACTTCGCGACGCTACAGAAGACGCGTCAGCACCTTTTCAAAAGCGCGCCGTTCGTCGCCTTTGAAGACAATATTCGCGATCCGCAGAATCATCCGTTCCCGACTCCGTCCGGAAAAATTGAGATCTTCTCGAAGCGTCTGTACGACATGCATCACCCGGAAATTCCGGCGCTGTCGCACTACGTGCCTGCCCATGAAGGGCCGGAAGACGCGCTGGCGAAACGCTTCCCGCTCCAGCTGATTACCTGGAAAGGAAAAAACCGCGCTAACTCCACCCAGTACGCCAACCCGTGGTTAATTGAGGCGCAGCAGCAAAAGCTGTGGATCAACCCGCAGGATGCGCAAAAACGCGGCATTGCGCAGGGAGATACCGTGCGTATTCATAACGCGCGCGGCATTTGCGAGATCCCGGCGGAGGTCACGCCGCGCATCATTCCAGGCGTTGTGGCCATGCAGGCGGGTGCCTGGTGGCAGCCGGACGAGCAGGGTATTGATAAGGGCGGCTGCGCGAACGTGCTCAGTTCCGCACGTATTACCGCGCTTGCGAAAGGGAATTCCCATCAAACCATGCTGGTGGAGGTAGCTAAAGCATGAGTCAGTTTAAACATTACGCACCGGTAAGCGACAAACAGCTGGGTTTTTATATCGACTCTTCTCGCTGCTCGGGCTGCAAAGCATGTCAGGTAGCGTGCAAAGATAAAAACAACCTTGAGGTCGGACGTCGTTTCCGTCGCGTGTACGAAGTTAATGGCGGGAGCTTTATACCGACCGGGCAGGGCGGCGTCAGCAATAACGTTTTTGCCTACACGCTCTCTATCTCCTGTAACCACTGTGCCGACCCAATCTGCACCAAAAACTGTCCGACCACCGCGATGCATAAGCGTCCGGGGGACGGTATTGTGCGCGTAGATACTGATAAGTGCGTCGGCTGCGGCTACTGCGCGTGGTCATGCCCTTACGGCGCGCCACAGCTCAACGAGCAGACCGGGCAGATGTCCAAATGTGATTTCTGCGTGGATCTACAGGCGAAGGGGGAACAGCCTGTCTGTGTGGCAACCTGTCCTCTCGAAGCGATTAAATTCGGGCCGATTGATGAACTGCGGGCGAAGTATGGTGCGGTCTGTGATGTGAAAGGCTTGCCTGAGTCCTCCATCACCAAACCGAACCTGGTGATCAAAGCGCATCAGGGCGCAGAGAAAGAGGGGAAACGTCATGCATGAGTTACCGCTGCTGATTTTTACGCTGTTCCTGCAAGGATCGGTTGGCGTTACGCTGTGGCTGGCCTTCGGAAGCACGCAACGCAGCGTGCTGCTGCCGGCTGCCGGAGCGTTTGTGTTGGCCAGCCTCGGTCTGCTCGCCTCCGCGTTGCACATGGGCTATCCACTTAATGCGTTCAACGCGCTGCGTCACGTATCCAGCTCCTGGCTGAGCCGTGAGATTATCTTTGCCAGTCTTTATCTTGCGGCACTTGGCCTCGCAACGCTGCTGATGTTTGTCAAAAAACCAGGCTGGAAGCCGCTGTTGGTTGTGGCAGGTCTTGTCGGGCTGGTGGATGTGTTCTGCATGGCGCAGATCTACATGCATGCGTCCGTGGTGACGTGGCATCACATTAATACCCTGGTGCTGTTTATCGGTTCGGTGGGAATTATCGGTTCAGCCTGCATGGCCGTTGGGGCACGTTCCCAGACTCGCGTGCGAACGGCGATTGTCATTATCACGCTGCTGGTGATTGCACGTCTGGTGATGCAGCCCGTCTGGCTGGCAGATATTACGGCTATGGACAACACCGTTGTGACGTTCCCACACGCACCGTTACAAATGCTGGAGCAACTGCGAACCGTGCATCTGCTGAGCTGGTGCGTTTCCGTTGCGGGTATGCTGTGCTTTGCTGCGGGCGGCTTAAAAGCGGCGCGAGGCACAATGCTGTTGGGCAGCGCCTTGCTGATTGTGGGTGAGCTGATGCTGCGCTTTGTTTTCTTCAGTATTGGCTGATGGGCAGATTAACCTTTGCCCCGGCGATGGACGTGACGCATGCGTGCGTCCGTCGCCGTTTTCGCCACTCTTCCTGCTGCGCCTGCGCGGACGTCTGTCCCGTACAGGCTTTTTCTTTTACCGACACCGGCGTCTCGGTTGATGACAGCCGCTGTATTGAATGCAGTGACTGCCTGTTTGTCTGCCCCGCTGAAGCCATCACCGGCATCACGCCGCGAAAACGTTTTCTGTGTGGCGATACGCTTGTTGGGCCTTTTACTGACCGTGCGCCAGGGGTGAATGAGCTTCTGCTGTGGCACGCGCAGCACCACGTTCGTTTTATCAGTATCGACGCGGAGCAGAATCCTGACTGGTTGCTGGCGATTGCCCGGCTGAATCTGGCGCTTCGTCGACGTGGTGAAGCAGCGTGGGCGTTTAAACATATACCCGTCAACGAGGTAAATACCGCCCGGCGTGCGCTGATGCACGTTCCCCGTGAGGATGTCCGGGTCTGTTGCGTCGTGCCCGGTCAGCGTGAGCTGCGCAGGGCGTTTTCTGCGTTTAGCGAGGCAGAGATAACTCTCGATACCGAATCCTGCGTACTCTGCGGCGCGTGCTGGCGGAGTTGTACGGAAAACGCGATTCGGTTTGAGAACGCTGAACTGGTCGTGGAAACCGGACGCTGTACGGGGTGTGGCGGCTGCGAAGCGGTATGCCAGCATGCGGCGATAAACGTGACGCAAACAGACGGGACAGCGAAAAGCGTGACCATACCGGCATATGAAGCCGTTTGTTTGACGTGCCACCGTCATTTCTGGTCATTTAGTTCTGATGAAAAGCAGTGTCCGCTCTGTTTTCACCATCAGTACGGCATGCGAAATACGAGCTGTTGCTAATCTTCGTCTCATTTTAAAAAAATGTTATGCATAACCATAGGCAATGGCGCTATTGCTCTTTATAATCCGCGCCACACCATACTCAGGTATGCAAAAACAACAGAACATTTTACAGAGGTTATCAATGGCTATTGAACGTACTTTTTCCATCATCAAACCAAACGCGGTGGCAAAAAACGTTATTGGCAGCATCTTCGCTCGCTTTGAATCAGCAGGGTTTAAGATCGTTGGCACCAAAATGCTGCACCTGACCGTTGAACAGGCTCGCGGTTTCTACGCTGAGCACGAAGGTCGCCCATTCTTTGACGGTCTGGTCGAGTTCATGACTTCTGGCCCAATCGTGGTATCCGTACTGGAAGGCGAAAACGCGGTACAGCGTCACCGCGATCTGCTGGGTGCAACCAACCCGGACAACGCGCTGGCAGGTACTCTGCGCGCTGACTACGCAGACAGCTTCACCGAGAACGGCACCCACGGTTCCGACTCTGTTGAATCTGCTGCGCGCGAAATCGCGTTCTTCTTTGCAGAAGGCGAAGTGTGCCCGCGCACTCGCTAATAATTTCGTAAATGCCGCGTGCAAACGTGGCATCCCTGCGCCAGACTTTGTACAATGCAACGCCCCGGACGAGCAGACTGCTTACCGGGGCGTTTCTTTTCAACCCACCAAGGGCCACAACGTGTAACAACGAGGCCGGAAAAAATTATGTCTGAATTAGTGAATACCTCCGAAGTCGCCATTCCTGCGGTTCCCAATAAAAATGGAAAAATTAACCTGCTGGACCTGAACCGTCAGCAGATGCGCGAGTTCTTTAAAGAGATGGGCGAGAAGCCGTTTCGTGCCGATCAGGTCATGAAATGGATGTACCACTATTGCAGCGACAACTTTGATGACATGACGGACATCAACAAAGTGCTGCGCAATAAGCTTAAAGAAGTGGCGGAAATCCGCGCACCGGAAGTGGTGGAAGAGCAGCGCTCTTCAGATGGCACTATCAAGTGGGCCATTGCCGTTGGCGATCAGCGTGTTGAAACCGTGTATATCCCGGAAGACGATCGCGCCACGCTGTGCGTCTCTTCTCAGGTGGGCTGTGCGCTGGAGTGCAAATTCTGCTCTACGGCGCAGCAGGGCTTTAACCGTAACCTGCGCGTGTCGGAAATCATCGGCCAGGTCTGGCGTGCCGCGAAAATCGTGGGCGCGGCGAAAGTCACCGGTACACGTCCAATCACCAACGTGGTGATGATGGGGATGGGTGAACCGCTGCTCAACCTGACCAACGTCGTTCCGGCGATGGAAATTATGCTCGACGATTTCGGTTTTGGTCTGTCCAAGCGCCGCGTTACGCTCTCTACTTCCGGCGTGGTGCCTGCGCTGGACAAACTGGGCGATATGATTGACGTTGCGCTGGCCATCTCTCTTCACGCGCCAAACGACGCCATCCGTGACGAAATTGTGCCGATCAACAAAAAGTACAATATCGAAACTTTCCTGGCTGGCGTGCGGCGTTACCTGGAGAAATCCAACGCTAACCAGGGCCGCGTGACCATTGAATACGTGATGCTGGATCATGTTAACGACGGTACCGAGCATGCACATGAGCTGGCTGAACTGCTGAAAGATACGCCATGTAAGATCAACCTGATCCCATGGAACCCGTTCCCGGGCGCGCCGTATGGCCGTAGCTCGAACAGCCGTATCGATCGCTTCTCAAAAGTGCTGATGGAGTATGGTTTCACCACCATCGTACGTAAAACGCGTGGCGACGATATCGACGCAGCCTGTGGTCAGCTGGCGGGTGACGTTATTGACCGTACCAAACGTACGCTGCGTAAGCGTATGCAGGGTGAGTCAATCGCGGTTAAAACCGTTTGATTATTATGCAGACACGGCGCATTTTTTGCGCCGTGAAGCATTAATTTACTGAATAACCAGCCACAATCATCACGACTGATTAATAATTACGGTGCGTTTCATACGACTTTCGGGCAGTATGTAACGACGTAACAACAGTTTAGCGTGAAGGCCTGCCAGCGCTGTCATCTGCGGCCCGACAGTCTTATACTGTTTGTTCCAGGTTAACTGACCTAAAGTTTCGCGGTGCGGGTGGCATTGTGACTCACCGGCACCTGAACCCTTATTTTCACGTACCAGTAGTTGTAGCGAATGAATACTGAAGCCACTCACGATCAAAATGCAGCACTCTCCACTGGCGTTCGTCTTCGCAACGCCCGTGAACAACTCGGACTCAGCCAGCAAGCCGTTGCAGAACGCCTGTGCCTGAAGGTTTCCACCGTTCGCGACATTGAAGAAGATAAGGCACCCGCCGATCTGGCTTCAACGTTTCTGCGCGGTTATATCCGTTCTTACGCCAAACTGGTTCATATTCCTGAAGACGAATTACTGCCGATGATGGAGAAGCAGGCGCCTGTGCGTGCGGCAAAAGTTGCGCCGATGCAGAGCTTCTCTCTGGGCAAACGTCGTAAAAAACGCGATGGCTGGCTGATGAGCTTTACCTGGCTGGTCCTGTTCGTGGTTGTCGGCCTGACGGGCGCATGGTGGTGGCAAAACCACAAAGCGCAACAGGAAGAGATCACCACCATGGCCGATCAGTCCTCCGCTGAGCTTAATCAGTCTGGTACTAACGGCGCGCAAAGCGTGCCGCTGAGCACCGAAGGGGCTGCGACCTCCAGCGAACCTCAGTCGGCAGCAACCAGCACGCCTGCAACCGAGCCAGCGGCGACGCCAGAAGCGACGGCGAATACCGCACCGGCCACCCAGGCCCAGGATCAGAACGCGGTCGTATCACCTTCTCAGGCCAATGTTGATACCGCCCCTGCGGCAACGGCACCGGCAGATAACACCGCGGCGTCACTGCCAACTGACCCGGCGGGTACGGCGGCACCTGCCGTTGACCCGAATGCGCTGGTGATGAATTTCACGGCTGATTGCTGGCTGGAAGTGACTGACGCGACAGGTAAAAAGCTGTTCAGCGGCCTGCAACGTAAAGATGGCACGTTAAATCTAACGGGCCAGGCACCATACAAGCTTAAAATCGGCGCACCGGCAGCGGTACAGATCCAGTATCAAGGAAAACCTGTCGATCTGAGCCGCTTTATCAGAACTAACCAGGTTGCGCGTCTTACCGTTAATGCCGAACAATCAGCAGCACAGTAACAGACGGGCAATGCGGGAGATTTTACATGCATAACCAGGCTCCTATTCAACGTAGAAAATCGAAACGGATTTACGTTGGGAACGTGCCAATCGGCGATGGGGCGCCTATCGCCGTCCAGTCGATGACCAATACGCGTACTACGGATGTAGAAGCGACGGTTAATCAAATCAAAGCATTAGAACGCGTCGGCGCGGACATTGTTCGCGTCTCAGTGCCGACCATGGACGCCGCTGAGGCGTTCAAACTGATCAAGCAGCAGGTGAGCGTTCCGCTGGTTGCCGATATTCACTTCGATTACCGTATCGCGCTGAAAGTCGCTGAATACGGTGTCGATTGTCTGCGTATTAACCCAGGCAACATCGGCAACGAAGAGCGCATTCGCATGGTGGTTGACTGCGCCCGCGACAAAAACATTCCAATCCGTATCGGCGTAAACGCTGGCTCTCTGGAAAAAGATCTCCAGGAAAAGTACGGTGAGCCGACGCCGCAGGCGCTGCTCGAATCCGCCATGCGTCACGTCGATCATCTGGATCGCCTTAACTTCGATCAGTTCAAAGTGAGCGTGAAAGCGTCTGACGTCTTCCTGGCCGTTGAATCGTATCGTCTGCTGGCAAAACAGATCGATCAGCCGCTGCACCTTGGCATCACCGAGGCGGGCGGTCTGCGCAGCGGTTCGGTAAAATCGGCAATTGGTCTCGGCCTGCTGCTCTCTGAAGGCATCGGTGACACGTTACGCGTCTCCCTGGCCGCCGATCCGGTGGAAGAGATCAAAGTCGGTTTCGACATCCTGAAATCACTGCGTATCCGCGCGCGTGGGATCAACTTCATCGCCTGCCCAACCTGTTCACGTCAGGAGTTTGACGTGATCGGCACCGTGAATGCCCTGGAGCAGCGTCTGGAAGACATCATCACCCCGATGGACGTTTCCATCATCGGCTGCGTGGTGAACGGTCCGGGTGAAGCGCTGGTGTCCACGCTGGGCGTTACCGGCGGTAACAAGAAAAGTGGTCTCTATGAAGATGGCGTTCGTAAAGATCGTCTGGATAATAGTGATATGATCGACCAGCTCGAAGCCCGCATTCGCGCAAAAGCGACGATGATGGACGAAGCGCAGCGTATCAGCGTTCAGCAGGTTGAAAAATAACGTGATGGGAAGCAGGCTGCTTCCCATGTATGATTGAACCCATTCTTTGGGTTCTTTTTTGTATATAGAAAGAGAATAAACGTGGCAAAAAACATTCAAGCCATCCGCGGCATGAACGATTATCTGCCTGGCGAAACCGCCATCTGGCAGCGCATTGAAGGCACACTGAAGCAGGTGCTCGGCAGCTACGGTTACAGCGAAATTCGTTTGCCGATTGTAGAGCAGACCCCGTTATTCAAACGCGCGATCGGCGAAGTAACCGACGTGGTTGAAAAAGAGATGTATACCTTTGAGGACCGCAACGGCGACAGCCTGACCCTGCGTCCTGAGGGGACGGCGGGTTGCGTACGCGCCGGCATCGAACATGGTCTCCTGTACAATCAGGAGCAGCGCCTGTGGTATATCGGCCCGATGTTCCGCCACGAACGTCCGCAAAAAGGCCGCTACCGTCAGTTCAACCAGCTTGGCGTGGAAGTGTTTGGTCTGCAAGGACCAGATATCGATGCCGAACTGATTATGCTGACTGCCCGCTGGTGGCGTGCGCTCGGTATTTCTGAGCACGTTTCCCTGGAGCTGAACTCTATCGGTTCTCTGGAAGCGCGTGCGAACTATCGCGATGCGCTGGTGGCGTTCCTGGAACAACACAAAGAGAAGCTCGACGAAGACTGTAAACGTCGTATGTACAGCAACCCGCTGCGCGTACTCGATTCCAAAAATCCTGACGTACAGGCGCTGCTGAACGATGCGCCAGCGCTGGGTGACTACCTGGATGAGGATTCCCGCGAACACTTTGCTGGCCTGTGCAAGCTGCTTGAAGCGGCGGGCATTGCTTATACCGTTAACCAGCGTCTGGTGCGCGGTCTGGACTACTACAACCGCACCGTATTTGAGTGGGTCACCACCAGCCTCGGTTCGCAGGGCACCGTCTGTGCTGGCGGTCGTTATGACGGACTGGTCGAGCAACTGGGTGGTCGCGCAGCACCGGCTGTAGGCTTCGCGATGGGCCTTGAGCGACTTGTTTTGCTGGTTCAGGCAGTTAATCCGGAATTTAAAGCCGATCCTGTTGTCGATATATACCTGGTGGCCTCAGGTGCGGATACGCAGTCTGCGGCGATGCAGCTTGCCGAACGCGTGCGCGATGCGCTGCCGGACGTAAAGCTGATGACCAACCACGGCGGCGGCAACTTTAAAAAACAGTTTGCTCGTGCCGATAAGTGGGGCGCAAGTATTGCACTGGTGCTGGGTGAGTCCGAAGTGGCCAACGGCGAAGTGGTGGTTAAAGACCTGCGCTCTGGTGAGCAAACTACGGTAACGCAGGATGGCGTTGCGGCGCACTTGCGCACTCTATTGGGCTAAGGAGAAGGACTGCGTGGAAATGTACGAGAACGAACACGACCAGGTTGATGCGGTTAAACGCTTCTTTGCTGAAAACGGCAAGGCACTGGTTGTAGGGGTTATTTTAGGTGTTGGTGCGCTGGTTGGCTGGCGTTACTGGAACAATCATCAGGCTGACTCTGCTCGCGGTTCATCCCTGAACTACGAAAACACCGTTAGCGCAATCCGTGCCGATCAGCCGCAAACGCTGACGGCTGCGGAGAAATTTGCCGCTGACAACAAAAACACCTACGGTGCGCTGGCTGCGCTGGAAGTGGCTCAGCAGTATGTTGATAAAAACGAACTGGACAAAGCCGCTGCGCAACTGTCTCAGGGGCTTGCTGCTGCCAGTGACGAAAATCTGAAAGCGGTGATCAATCTGCGCCTGGCACGTATTCAGGTTCAGCAGAAAAAAGCCGACGACGCGCTGAAAACGCTTGATACCATCAAAGGTGATGGCTTTGCCGCTATTGTCGCCGAACTTCGCGGTGAAGCACTGCTGAGTAAGGGTGATAAAGCGGGCGCGCGTAAAGCGTGGCAAGCTGGCGTGGATAGTAAAGCTTCACCTGCGCTGAGCGAAATGATGCAGATGAAAATAAATAATTTGTCCGTCTGAGAGGGACCCAATGCAATTGCGTAAATTACTTCTGCCAGGACTGCTTTCTGTTACGTTATTGAGTGGTTGTTCACTGTTCAGTGGCGAAGAAGACGTTGTCAAAATGTCCCCGCTACCGACGGTTGAAAACCAGTTCACTCCGTCCACCGCCTGGGACACCTCCGTGGGTGATGGTATTGGCGATTTTTATTCCAACCTGCACCCGGCATTTGCTGACGGCGTGGTCTATGCGGCCGATCGCAAAGGCACCGTTAAAGCGCTGAACGCTGATGACGGAAAAGAAGTGTGGTCCATTAACCTGGCGGAAAAAGACGGCTGGTTCTCCCGTAAACCTGCGCTGCTTTCTGGCGGCCTGACCGTTGCCGGCGGTCACGTGTATGTGGGCAGCGAAAAAGCGCAGGTTTACGCGCTGAATGCCAGCGACGGTTCGGTTGCATGGCAGACCAGCGTTGCCGGTGAATCCTTGTCACGTCCGGTTGTCAGCGACGGCCTGGTGTTGATCCATACCAGCAACGGCCAGTTGCAGGCGCTGAACGAAGCCGATGGTCTGGTAAAATGGACGGTTAACCTGGATATGCCAGCGCTGTCTCTGCGTGGTGAATCTGCTCCGGCGACTGCATTTGGCGCCGCCATTGTGGGTGGTGACAACGGTCGTGTCAGCGCAGTACTGATGCAGCAGGGCCAGATGATCTGGCAGCAGCGTATTTCCCAGGCGACCGGTTCAACTGAAATCGACCGTCTGAGTGATGTGGACACCACGCCGGTCATCGTTGACGGTGTGGTTTACGCGCTGGCGTATAACGGCAACCTGACGGCGCTGGACCTGCGTAGCGGCCAGATCATGTGGAAACGTGAGCTGGGTTCCGTGAACGATTTCATTGTCGACGGCAACCGTATTTATATGGTGGATCAGAACGACCGTCTGCTGGCGCTGAGCACCGAAGGTGGCGTGACGCTGTGGACGCAGAGCGATCTGCTGCACCGTCTGCTGACCGCACCGGCACTGTATAACGGCAGCCTGGTGGTGGGCGACAGTGAAGGCTATATGCACTGGATCGATCCAGAGAATGGCCGCTTCGTGGCGCAGCAGAAAGTGGACGGCTCAGGCTTCCTGACCGACCCGGTTGTGGCTGACGGTAAACTGCTGATTCAGGCAAAAGACGGCACGCTGTACGCGATCACGCGTTAATTACACGGCGGTTGTAGTATACTAAACGGCTCCTGTTCACTCAGGAGCCGTTTTGACATTTTTAAAAACGCTGCGAAAGCGACGTTATTTTGAATTTTATGAGGCTTCAAACATGGTACCTGTGGTCGCGCTTGTCGGGCGCCCTAACGTTGGAAAATCCACTCTTTTTAACCGTTTAACACGCACCCGTGATGCGCTGGTTGCGGATTTCCCGGGGCTGACGCGTGACCGTAAGTACGGTCGTGCAGAGGTGGAAGGACGCGAGTTCATCTGTATCGATACCGGGGGTATTGACGGTACGGAAGACGGCGTAGAAACCCGCATGGCAGAGCAATCTCTGCTGGCTATCGAAGAAGCGGATGTGGTTCTGTTTATGGTGGATGCGCGCGCTGGCCTGATGCCCGCGGACTCCGCTATCGCTAAACATCTGCGTTCACGCGAAAAGCCAACCTTCCTGGTGGCGAACAAAACTGACGGCATTGATGCCGATCAGGCCGTTGCGGATTTCTGGTCTTTAGGTCTGGGTGATATTTATCCTATCGCGGCCTCGCATGGCCGTGGCGTCACCAGCCTGCTGGAAACCGTTCTGCTGCCGTGGGTTGATGAAGTAAACCCGCCGGAAGAGGTGGACGAAGACGCCGAATACTGGGCACAGTTTGAAGCCGGAGAGGAAGGCGAGGAAGAGCCGGAAGATGACTTCAACCCGCAGGATCTGCCGATTAAGCTGGCTATCGTTGGTCGCCCAAACGTAGGTAAGTCTACGCTTACTAACCGTATTCTGGGCGAAGAGCGCGTGGTGGTTTACGACATGCCAGGCACAACGCGTGACAGCATTTACATTCCAATGCAGCGCGATGAACGTGAGTACGTACTTATCGACACTGCAGGGGTGCGTAAGCGCGGGAAAATCACCGATGTAGTGGAAAAATTCTCGGTGATCAAAACCCTTCAGGCGATTGAAGACGCCAACGTGGTGCTGCTGGTTATTGACGCACGTGAAGGTATCTCCGATCAGGATCTCTCTCTGCTCGGCTTTATCCTTAATAGTGGGCGCTCACTGGTTATCGTCGTCAACAAGTGGGATGGTCTGAGCAATGAAGTACGCGAACAGGTGAAAGAGACGCTGGACTTCCGTCTGGGCTTTATCGACTTTGCCCGCGTTCACTTCATCTCTGCCCTGCACGGCAGCGGCGTAGGCAACCTGTTCGAATCCGTTCGTGAAGCCTATGACAGCTCTACCCGCCGCCAGAGCACAGCGATGCTGACCCGTATCATGAACATGGCAGCAGAAGATCACCAGCCGCCGCTGGTGCGTGGCCGTCGCGTGAAGCTGAAATATGCCCACGCCGGGGGGTATAACCCGCCTATCGTGGTGATCCACGGTAACCAGGTGAAAGACCTGCCGGACTCCTACAAACGCTACCTGATGAACTACTTCCGTAAGTCGCTGGACGTGATGGGTACGCCTATCCGTATTCAGTTCAAGGAAGGGGAAAACCCGTTTGCGAATAAACGTAATACCCTGACGCCGAACCAGATGCGTAAGCGTAAGCGTTTGATTAAGCACATTAAGAAAAGCAAATAATTCTTACCGAACTCACTAAAACCCGCGCCTGTCGCGGGTTTTTTTCGCTCATTCAAAAGGTCTGCCTTCCCTGTGTGATGTCAATCACTATTCGCTTTTAACCATGTTTATATCTAAGAAAGTAGACAATCGTCGAATTTTCATCTTAAAGTCCAGGGTTCGGTACTAGACAAAACTAGCGCCTGGTTATCAAATGGTTAACCAACATTTCGCCGCATGTAAAAAATCGATCGGATACGTAACCGTTCGGCGTACATGCTGGTGTTTACAAGCACGACACATACCTTTTCGGGAGAATTATGCAATCCTCTGTTAATCAAAAAGAGAGCCGAACCTTCTTCGGCCATCCTTATCCGCTCGGTTCGCTGTTCTTCACCGAGATGTGGGAGCGTTTCTCGTTTTACGGTATTCGCCCGCTATTGATCCTGTTTATGGCCGCCACCGTGTACGACGGGGGGATGGGCCTGGCGCGTGAAAACGCCTCGGCGATTGTCGGCATCTTCGCGGGCACCATGTACCTCGCCGCACTGCCGGGCGGCTGGCTGGCGGATAACTGGCTCGGCCAGCAGCGGGCCGTCTGGTACGGTTCGATTTTGATTGCGCTTGGGCACCTGTCGATTGCCCTGTCGGCCATTATGGGCGACAACCTGTTCTTCATCGGCCTGATGTTCATCGTGCTCGGCTCCGGCCTGTTCAAGACCTGTATCTCGGTCATGGTCGGTACCCTCTACAAAAAGGGCGATGCGCGTCGTGACGGCGGTTTCTCGCTGTTCTATATGGGCATCAACATGGGCTCGTTCATTGCTCCTCTGATTTCCGGCTGGCTGATTAAAACCCACGGCTGGCACTGGGGCTTTGGTATCGGCGGTATCGGGATGCTGGTCGCCCTGATTATCTTCCGCGTGTTTGCCGTTCCGGCCATGAAGCGCTACGACAGCGAAGTCGGTCTGGACTCCACCTGGAACAGTCCAGTAGTGAAACGTAACGGCGTGGGTGCCTGGCTGCTGGCGCTGGCTGTGGGTGTTGCAATCATCGTCACGTTGATTGCCCAGGGCGTGATTGTGATTAATCCGGTCGCGGTGGCCAGCGTGCTGGTATATGTGATTGCCGCCTCCGTCGCGCTCTACTTCATCTACCTGTTCATCTTCGCCGGGCTGAATCGCAAAGAGCGCGCAAGGCTGCTGGTATGCTTTATTCTGCTGGTCTCCGCCGCGTTCTTCTGGTCCGCGTTCGAGCAGAAGCCAACCTCTTTCAACCTGTTCGCCAACGACTACACTAACCGCATGATCGGTGATTTTGAGATCCCGGCGGTGTGGTTCCAGTCGATTAATGCCCTGTTCATCATTCTGCTGGCACCGGTATTTAGCTGGGCATGGCCGAAGCTGGCGAGCAATAATATTCGCCCGAGCAGTATCACCAAGTTCGTGATCGGTATTTTGTGCGCGGCGGCGGGCTTCGGCCTGATGATGCTGGCGGCACAGAACGTGCTGAGCAACGGTGGAGCAGGGGTTTCTCCGTTCTGGCTGGTAGGCAGTATCCTGATGCTGACGCTCGGGGAACTGTGCCTGAGTCCGATTGGTCTGGCAACCATGACCCTGCTGGCGCCGGAAAGAATGCGCGGTCAGATGATGGGCCTGTGGTTCTGCGCCAGTGCGCTGGGTAACCTGGCTGCGGGCCTGATTGGTGGTCACGTGAAGGCCGACCAGCTGGATATGCTGCCAGACCTCTTTGCCCGTTGCTCCATCGCGCTGTTGATTTGTGCTGCGGTGCTGATCGTCCTCATTGTTCCGGTGCGTCGCATGCTGGAAAATGTGCAGACAAAACCGGCTACCGAAGCCTGATACTATTCAGCCTGCCGGGGCAGTTATCCAGCCCCGGCCCACCTCAACAGGAGAGAGCATGTCGATAACCTGTCCGGATTGCCACGCAGCGCTCGAGCCGCAAAACGGTATCGCGCACTGCGACAGCTGCAATAACGATATTCCCCTCGAAGCGCGCTGCCCTGATTGCCATCAACCGCTTCAGGTACTCAAGGCCTGCGGTGCGGTGGATTACTTTTGCCAGAACGGCCACGGTCTTATCTCTAAAAAACGCGTGGAGTTTGTTCGGGCTGAAGGTTAATCGCACACGCAGCCTTCACCTTTCTGCCACAGTTCCACCAGCGACTCGGGTGCTTCCTGCTCGGGTACCAGCACGATGATATCGGCGTAGTGCGCCTGATTTTGGCCGGTCCAGATAATCTGGATGCGGAAATAGCGCTGGTCACCTCTGCCGGGGGAAGAGGCTTGCCCGGGCGGCTGGCCGCGCGGGAAAGCCTGCTCCAGAATGCTCACCAGGCGCTGGCGCTGGGCCTCATTAAGCGAGGAGAGCGCAATGGTGCGCTGGCCGCTCAGCTTAGGGATAAAAGCGACACCGCCTTCCCGGGCCAGCTCAACCACGGCGTCATCCGTCAGTTCCGGAACCTGCATTTACAGCACTCCTACCTGTTCCCAGGCTTGTTTTATAGCCGCCCCAACGTCGCTACCAGAGCGTTTCTCGCCGTGCGCTATCGTCAGTTTTGCAAAGGCATCAAAATCCGCATCCTGCGCCAGGTTGCGATCGCAAACCGTGTCGTACCAGGCATAACCCGCTTTTTCCCAGGCGTAGCCACCGATCGCCGTTGCGGCCAGGTAAAACGCGCGGTTGGGGATACCGGAGTTAAGGTGTACGCCGCCGTTATCCTCGCGCGTTTTGATGAAATCTTTCATATGCCCGGGCTGCGGATCTTTACCGAGCAGCGGATCGTTATAGGCCGTGCCGGGTTCAGACATGGAGCGAAGCCCTTTCCCGTTGATACCCTCCGCCAGCAGCCCTTCACCAATCAGCCAGTCTGCCCGATCGGCGGTTTGCTTAAGATGGTATTGCTTCACCAGCGAACCGAACACGTCGGATAACGACTCGTTCAGCGCGCCCGATTGTTCAAAGTAGATGAGTCCGGCTTCGGTCTCCGTCACGCCGTGGCTAAGCTCATGCGCTACCACGTCGATGGCAATGGTAAAGCGGTTGAAGATTTCCCCGTCGCCATCGCCAAAGACCATCTGCTGGCCGTTCCAGAAGGCGTTTTGATACTCACGGCCATAGTGCACGGTGCCGGTGAGGATCAGCCCTTTGTTATCGAGCGAATCGCGCTGATATTCCTTCCAGAAGAAATCATGGGTAATACCCAGATAATCGTACGCTTCATCCACCGCCACATCTCCGTTGGAGGGCTGGCCTTCATAGCGTACCTGGGTACCCGGCAGCTCCTGGGTCTGTTTCGCATCGTAGATGTCACGCTCAAGCTGACCGGCTTTATTCACATGCGGCGCGGCGGGTTTGCCCGGCATATGGGCCATCAGCGTCTGGACGTGGGTTAAGGTCTGACGGGCGCAGCGCTGCTGCGGCTCAGAACCGCTTTCGATAATACGGCGAAGAATATACGGAGGGATGACGCTATGTAGATGGGGCATGCTGCTCTCCTTATTAAAAAAGGCAATAGCAGCAGTATAGTTTGTAACCGGCGAAGATTTATCCGCTTTTACGCTGACGCGTTTTTTTCACCGGTTTGATCTCTTTCACTTCACTCTCGACCCAGCCGTCAGAAAGCCGGGTGGTGAGCACATCCCCTGCTTTAACCTGCTTCGTCTGCTTCAGCACTTTGCCGTCCGTCGCGGTGGTCACGCTATAGCCGCGGGCCAACGTGGAGAGTGGGCTGACGGCTTCCAGATGGGTGACCGCATTGCCAAAACGCTCGCGGGTGGCGCTCAGGCGTGAGCGGATATTTTCCGCAAGGCGATACTCAAGCTGCTGGATCCGCGTTTGTGCGCGATAAATCTTTGGCTGCGGATTCTGCTGGTTCAGACGCTGAGTCGTGCGCTGCTGGCGCGATATCGCTTTCTTAAGCTGGTTATCCAGCGTGAAGTTCATCCGCTGACGCAGACGCTCCAGTACGGTTTGCTGACGCGCCAGACGCAATTGCGGATGCTGCTGTTGCAGACGATGATGAAGCTGGGTAAAGCGGCGGGTACGGTTGGCGAGGAAGTAGTCCATCGCCATCTCCAGGCGCTGCTGCCCGTTCTGGATCTGGCGCAGCAGCTCCTGCTGATTACGGCTGACCACCTCTGCCGCCGCGGACGGCGTGGGCGCGCGTAAATCCGCGACAAAATCGGCTATCGTCACATCCGTTTCATGGCCGACGGCGCTCACCACAGGGATAAGGCTGGCAAA
This sequence comes from Enterobacter sp. MGH 4, assembly GCF_000534735.1. Classification (NCBI taxonomy): domain Bacteria; kingdom Pseudomonadati; phylum Pseudomonadota; class Gammaproteobacteria; order Enterobacterales; family Enterobacteriaceae; genus Enterobacter; species Enterobacter sp. MGH 4. The sequence continues at coordinate 86,970 of NZ_KI973289.1, forward strand.
GATTGCCCGCGCCACGCGCTCGTCGTTAAAGCTCCACAGGTCTTCCAGCGAGCCGCCGCCGCGCCCGACGATCAGGACATCGCACTCCTGACGCGCATTCGCCAGCTCAATCGCGCGCACGATCTGCCCCGGCGCATCGTCACCCTGAACGGCAGTTGGGTAGATAATGACGGGCAGGGAAGGGTCACGGCGCTTCAGGACGTGCAAAATATCGTGCAGCGCCGCGCCGGTTTTCGAGGTGATAACTCCAACACAGTGGGCAGGTGAGGGCAGGGGCTTTTTAAACTGCTGGTCAAACAATCCCTCAGCCGAAAGCATGGCTTTTAACTGCTCGTACTTCTGCTGCAACAAGCCTTCACCGGCGGGCTGCATGCTCTCGACGATAATCTGATAATCGCCGCGCGGCTCATACAGGGTAATGTTGGCGCGAACCAGAACCTGCTGGCCATGCTGAGGGCGGAACGTCACGCGACGATTGCTGTTGCGGAACATCGCGCAGCGCACCTGAGCGGTGTCGTCTTTTAGCGTAAAGTACCAGTGACCGGAAGCAGGCTGCGTGAAGTTAGAGATTTCACCGCTGATCCAGACCTGTCCCATTTCCTGCTCAAGCAGCAAACGCACCGTCTGATTAAGGCGGCTGACAGTATAAATTGAGGGGGATTGAGAGGATAACATGTGAGCGGGATCAAATTCTAAATCAGCAAGTTATTCAGTCGATAGTAACCTGCTGAGAGGCGATCGCAAGCATTTTTTTCAAAAAAGTGTAGATGCAATCGGTTACGCTCTGTATAATGCCACGGCAATATTTAACCACCCAGGTCAGAGATATTGCCCATGCTACGTATCGCTAAAGAAGCACTGACGTTTGACGACGTCCTCCTCGTTCCCGCTCATTCCACCGTTCTGCCGAATACTGCCGACCTCAGCACGCAGTTGACGAAAACCATTCGTCTGAACATTCCTATGCTCTCCGCAGCAATGGACACCGTGACTGAAGCGCGTCTGGCTATCGCTTTGGCACAGGAAGGCGGCATTGGCTTTATCCACAAAAACATGTCTATCGAGCGTCAGGCGGAAGAAGTTCGCCGCGTGAAGAAACATGAATCCGGTATCGTGTCCGATCCTCAGACCGTTCTGCCAACCACCACCCTGCACGAAGTGAAAGCGCTAACCGAGCGTAACGGCTTTGCAGGTTACCCGGTTGTGACCGAAGACAACGAGCTGGTGGGCATCATCACCGGTCGTGATGTGCGTTTCGTGACTGACCTGAACCAGCCTGTCAGCGTCTATATGACACCAAAAGAGCGCCTGGTGACCGTTCGCGAAGGCGAAACCCGCGACGTGGTGCTGGCGAAAATGCACGAAAAACGCGTTGAGAAAGCGCTGGTTGTGGATGCGAACTTCCACCTGCGTGGTATGATCACCGTTAAAGATTTCCAGAAAGCAGAACGTAAACCGAACGCCTGTAAAGACGAGCATGGCCGTCTGCGCGTCGGCGCTGCGGTTGGCGCGGGCGCAGGTAACGAAGAGCGCGTTGACGCGCTGGTTGCCGCGGGCGTTGACGTGCTGCTGATTGACTCCTCACATGGCCACTCCGAAGGCGTTCTGCAACGTATTCGTGAAACCCGTGCTAAATACCCGGATCTCCAGATCATCGGCGGTAACGTGGCTACGGGCGCAGGTGCTCGCGCGCTGGCGGAAGCCGGTTGCAGCGCGGTGAAAGTAGGTATCGGTCCAGGCTCTATCTGTACTACCCGTATTGTCACCGGCGTGGGCGTTCCGCAGATCACCGCGGTGTCTGACGCGGTTGAAGCGCTGGAAGGCACCGGTATTCCGGTTATCGCGGACGGCGGTATCCGCTTCTCTGGCGACATCGCCAAAGCGATCGCCGCAGGTGCCGCAGCCGTGATGGTGGGCTCCATGCTGGCCGGTACCGAAGAATCCCCGGGCGAAATCGAACTCTACCAGGGCCGTTCTTACAAATCCTACCGCGGTATGGGCTCCCTGGGCGCGATGTCCAAAGGTTCCTCCGACCGTTACTTCCAGACCGATAACGCCGCTGACAAACTGGTACCGGAAGGCATCGAAGGCCGCGTGGCCTATAAAGGCCGTCTGAAAGAGATCATCCACCAGCAGATGGGCGGCCTGCGTTCCTGTATGGGGCTGACCGGCTGTGGTACCATTGACCTGCTGCGTACCAAAGCGGAATTCGTACGCATCAGCGGTGCGGGTATCCAGGAGAGCCACGTGCACGACGTGACGATCACCAAAGAGTCCCCGAACTACCGTCTGGGATCATGATTTTCTTCGCCCGACCTCGTGTCGGGCGATTTATTTAATCTGTTTCACTTGCCTCGGAATTAGCGTCAATGACGGAAAACATTCATAAACATCGCATCCTCATCCTCGATTTTGGTTCTCAGTACACTCAACTGGTGGCGCGTCGCGTGCGTGAGCTGGGCGTATACTGTGAGCTGTGGGCGTGGGATGTCACGGAAGCACAGATTCGCGAGTTCAATCCAAGCGGCATCATCCTGTCCGGCGGCCCGGAGAGCACCACCGAAGAGAACAGCCCGCGCGCGCCACAGTACGTATTCGAAGCGGGCGTACCGGTGTTTGGCGTGTGCTACGGCATGCAGACTATGGCGATGCAGCTGGGCGGCCACGTAGAAGGCTCTAACGAGCGTGAGTTCGGCTACGCGCAGGTAGAAGTCGTCACCGACAGCGCGCTGGTGCGCGGTATCGAAGATTCCCTGACCGCAGACGGCAAACCGCTGCTGGACGTGTGGATGAGCCACGGCGACAAAGTCACCGCTATCCCGTCGGACTTCGTGACCGTAGCCAGCACCGAAAGCTGCCCGTTCGCGATTATGGCGAACGAAGAAAAACGCTTCTACGGCGTGCAGTTCCACCCGGAAGTGACTCACACCCGTCAGGGTATGCGCATGCTGGAGCGCTTCGTGCGTGATATCTGCCAGTGTGAAGCCCTGTGGACCCCGGCAAAAATCATCGACGACGCCGTGGAGCGTATCCGCCAGCAGGTTGGTGATGACAAAGTGATCCTCGGCCTCTCCGGCGGCGTGGACTCCTCCGTGACCGCGATGCTGCTGCACCGCGCCATCGGCAAAAACCTGACCTGCGTCTTCGTGGATAACGGCCTGCTGCGTCTGAACGAAGCCCAGCAGGTCATGGACATGTTCGGCGACCACTTCGGTCTGAACATCGTTCACGTGGAAGGCGAACAGCGCTTCCTGGACGCGCTGAAAGGCGAGAACGATCCGGAAGCGAAACGTAAAATCATCGGCCGCGTATTCGTGGAAGTGTTCGATGAAGAAGCGCTGAAGCTGGAAGACGTGAAATGGCTGGCGCAGGGCACTATCTACCCTGACGTGATCGAGTCTGCGGCCTCCGCAACCGGTAAAGCGCACGTTATCAAATCTCACCACAACGTGGGCGGCCTGCCGAAAGAGATGAAGATGGGCCTGGTTGAGCCGCTGCGCGAGCTGTTCAAAGACGAAGTGCGCAAGATTGGTCTGGAACTGGGTCTGCCGTACGACATGCTCTACCGTCACCCATTCCCGGGCCCGGGCCTCGGCGTACGCGTGCTGGGCGAAGTGAAGAAAGAGTACTGCGACCTGCTGCGTCGCGCGGACGCGATCTTCATTGAAGAGCTGCACAAGGCTGACCTGTACAACAAGGTTAGCCAGGCGTTCACCGTGTTCCTGCCGGTTCGCTCCGTCGGCGTGATGGGCGATGGCCGCAAGTACGACTGGGTTGTCTCCCTGCGTGCGGTTGAAACCATCGACTTCATGACCGCGCACTGGGCGCACCTGCCGTATGACTTCTTAGGCCGCGTGTCTAACCGCATCATCAACGAAGTGAACGGCATTTCCCGCGTGGTGTATGACATCAGCGGCAAGCCACCGGCGACGATCGAGTGGGAGTAAGCCCATAACCTTTCCTGCGAAGTTATAAGCAGGTAAGACTGATAAAACCCTCTGTTTACAGAGGGTTTTTCTTTTGTAACTGATATCCGAACGGGACGTGAATTATTGGCTCATCTGCCGGGATCCACGGCAGCCGATACTGCGTCGCCATGCCCCTGGCGCCTGACCATACTGACGCTTAAAGCTGCGGTTGAAGGACTGCTGAGAGTCAAAGCCCAGCGCGATCGCCACGTTCAGAATTGGTTCATCGCTTTGGGCTAAGCGCTCAACCGATTTTTGCAGCTTTTGCGCGCGAATATATTCGGCGAGAGGGGAGCCGGTATGTTCTTTGAAGATCCGCTGGAGATGCCATTTCGAATAGCCGGCTCGCCTGGAGACGGTTTCAATGTCCAGACGGCTATCAAGGTTGTTGTCGATCCAATCGAGCAAATCGTGACTGAATGCACCCGTGTTCATCTTGCTTCCCCCTACGCCACGCATTAAAAGCATCTTTGTTTGTTGCACTTAAAGGTGGCCCGTTTTGAAATTAATTGCAAGTTTTATTGTTACATTTAAACCCCTTCTAATAACCCGTGATTTACCTTCGCCGCAAATAGCACATAAAGTGCAACAATTATTCTTGCACTTAATTAAGCGCCTTCCTACAATCGCCGCGATAGTGTATTCGCAACTGTTACAGTTTTGTGGCGATGAACGACACAAATGGCCTTAAGCCAGACCGGACAAAGGAAGTGGCGCGGCGCCTCCCGCTGCGTCTTGCCCGGCGGCTACAATAACCGGAATAAAAATAATGAGCCTGCAAAAAACCTGGGGTTACTTTCATCTGAGCGCGACGGGGGTGGTTTTACTCTCCGCGCTTCTCGTCGGGTGCGATGACAGTGTCGCGCAAAATGCTGCACCGCAAGCGCCCGTCGTCAGCGCAGCTGACGTGGTGGTGAAATCCATTAGCCAGTGGGACAGCTTTAACGGTCGTATTGAAGCGGTGGAAAGCGTTCAGCTGCGCCCACGCGTCTCCGGCTACATTGATAAAGTGAATTACACCGACGGTCAGGAGGTGAAAAAGGGCGAGGTGCTGTTCACGATTGATGACCGAACCTATCGCGCGGCGCTGGAACAGGCGCAGGCGAACCTGGCGAGAGCCAAAACGCAGGCCTGCCTGGCGCGAAGCGAGGCTAACCGTACCGATAAATTAGTCAATACCAACGTGGTATCCCGTGAAGAGTGGGAGCAGCGCCGTTCCGCTGCTACCCAGGCACAGGCCGATATTCGCGCGGCGCAGGCGGCGGTTGATGCCGCGCAGCTCAACCTCGACTTCACCAAAGTGACCGCGCCTATCGACGGTCGCGCCAGCCGGGCGCTGATCACCAGCGGTAACCTGGTGACTGCGGGTGACAGCGCCAGCGTGCTCACCACCCTGGTCTCACAGAAGACGGTTTACGTCTACTTCGATGTGGACGAGTCCACCTATCTTCACTATCAGAACCTGGCCCGCAGCGGGCGGGGGGCGTCCAGTCACCACACGGCGCTGCCGGTGGAGATTGGTCTGACGGGTGAGGAGGGCTATCCCCATCAGGGCAAAGTGGATTTCCTGGATAACCAGCTCACGCCGAGTACCGGTACAATCCGCATGCGCGCGCTGCTGGATAACTCACAGCGTCAGTTCACGCCGGGACTCTTCGCACGCGTGCGCCTGCCGGGCAGTGCGGAATTTAAAGCCACGCTTGTTGACGATAAGGCGGTGCTGACCGATCAGGATCGTAAGTATGTTTATGTCGTTGATAAAGACGGGAAAGCGCAGCGCCGCGATATTACGCCGGGGCGTCTGGCCGACGGTTTACGTATCGTACAGCAGGGGCTGAATCCCGGGGATAAAGTCATCGTCGATGGTTTACAAAAAGTGTTTATGCCGGGTATGCCGGTTAACGCGAAAACCGTTGCCATGACCGCCAGCGCCGCCCTCAACTGATCCCTTACCTGAGAATCCAATCCATGGACTTTTCCCGTTTTTTCATCGACAGGCCGATTTTTGCCGCCGTACTGTCGATTCTGATTTTTATCACAGGATTAATCGCCATCCCGCTGCTGCCGGTGAGCGAATATCCTGATGTCGTGCCGCCAAGCGTGCAGGTGCGCGCCGAGTACCCGGGCGCCAACCCGAAAGTGATTGCCGAAACCGTGGCGACGCCGCTGGAAGAGGCGATCAACGGCGTTGAAAACATGATGTACATGAAATCCGTCGCGGGCTCCGATGGCGTGCTGGTGACTACCGTCACCTTCCGTCCGGGTACCGACCCGGATCAGGCGCAGGTACAGGTGCAAAACCGCGTCGCACAGGCCGAGGCGCGTCTGCCGGAAGACGTTCGGCGTCTGGGCATTACGACTCAGAAACAGTCGCCAACGCTGACGCTGGTGGTGCATCTCTTTTCGCCTGGCGGTAAGTACGATTCACTGTATATGCGTAACTACGCCACGCTGAAGGTGAAGGACGAGCTGGCGCGTCTGCCCGGCGTGGGTCAGATCCAGATTTTCGGCTCGGGTGAATACGCGATGCGCGTCTGGCTGGATCCAAACAAGGTGGCGGCGCGCGGACTGACGGCCTCGGACGTGGTGACGGCGATGCAGGAGCAAAACGTACAGGTCTCCGCCGGGCAGCTTGGCGCCGAGCCGCTGCCGAAAGAGAGCGATTTCCTGATCTCCATTAACGCCCAGGGCCGTCTGCATACCGAAGAAGAGTTTGGCAATATTGTCCTGAAAACAACGCAGGACGGTACGGTCGTCCGCCTGCGCGACGTGGCGCGTATCGAGATGGGTTCCGGCAGCTATGCGCTGCGCTCCCAGCTGAACAATAAAGACGCGGTCGGGATTGGTATCTTCCAGTCGCCGGGGGCAAACGCCATCGATCTGTCTAACGCGGTGCGCGCCAAAATGGACGAACTGTCCACCCGTTTCCCGGACGATATGAAGTGGGCGGCACCTTACGACCCAACGGTATTTGTGCGCGACTCGATCCGTGCGGTTGTACAAACGCTGCTGGAAGCGGTGGTGCTGGTCGTGCTGGTGGTGATCCTGTTCCTGCAAACCTGGCGCGCGTCGATCATCCCGCTGATCGCGGTGCCGGTATCGGTCGTGGGTACCTTCAGCATTCTTTACCTGCTGGGCTTCTCGCTGAATACCCTGAGCCTGTTCGGGCTGGTGCTGGCCATCGGTATCGTGGTGGATGATGCCATCGTGGTGGTGGAGAACGTCGAGCGAAATATCGAAGAGGGGCTCGCCCCGCTTGCGGCGGCGCATCAGGCGATGCGTGAAGTGTCCGGGCCGATTATCGCCATTGCGCTGGTGCTGTGCGCAGTGTTTGTGCCGATGGCGTTCCTCTCTGGCGTGACCGGCCAGTTCTACAAACAGTTTGCGGTAACGATAGCTATTTCCACGGTGATCTCCGCGATCAACTCGCTGACGCTTTCTCCGGCGCTGGCCGCGCTGCTGTTGAAGCCGCATGGTGCCCCGAAAGATTTCCCGACCCGGCTTATCGATCGTCTGTTCGGCTGGATTTTCCGTCCGTTTAACCGCTTTTTCCATCGCAGCTCGACCGGCTATCAGGGACTGGTAGGGAAAACGCTTGGCCGACGCGGTGCAGTGTTTGCGGTTTATTTGCTGCTGCTTTGTGCCGCGGGTGTGATGTTTAAAGTCGTACCCGGCGGGTTTATTCCGACGCAGGATAAGCTGTACCTGATCGGCGGCGTGAAAATGCCGGAAGGCTCGTCGCTGGCGCGCACCGATGCGGTGATCCGCAAAATGAGCGAAATCGGGATGAATACCGAAGGCGTGGATTATGCGGTCGCGTTTCCTGGCCTGAACGCGCTCCAGTTCACCAATACGCCGAACACCGGGACGGTCTTCTTTGGCCTGAAGCCGTTCGACCAGCGTAAACATACTGCGGCGGAAATTAACGCGGAGATCAATGCGAAAATCGCGCAAATCCAGCAGGGCTTTGGCTTCTCGATTCTGCCGCCGCCGATTTTAGGGCTGGGTCAAGGGTCGGGTTATTCGCTGTACATTCAGGACCGTGCTGGTCTGGGCTATGGCGCGCTGCAAAACGCGGTGAACACCATGTCCGGGGCGATTATGCAGACGCCGGGTATGCATTTCCCCATCTCAACCTACCAGGCTAACGTTCCGCAGCTGGATGTGCAGGTTGACCGTGATAAAGCGAAAGCGCAGGGCGTATCGCTTACCGATCTTTTCGGCACGCTGCAAACCTATCTGGGCTCGTCATATGTAAACGACTTTAACCAGTTTGGACGGACCTGGCGCGTAATGGCACAGGCCGACGGGCAGTTCCGCGACAGCGTGGAAGATATCGCGAATTTACGCACACGCAATGACCAGGGCGAAATGGTGCCGATTGGCAGTATGGTGAAAATCACGACCACCTACGGGCCGGACCCGGTGATCCGCTATAATGGTTACCCGGCGGCGGATCTTATTGGTGATGCTGACCCGCGCGTGCTCTCTTCCGCGCAGGCGATGACGCAGCTGGACGCCATGTCTAAGCAGATCCTGCCGAACGGGATGAATATTGAATGGACGGACCTGAGTTTCCAGCAGGCCACCCAGGGCAATACGGCGCTGATCGTCTTCCCGGTCGCGGTGCTGCTGGCGTTCCTGGTGCTGGCGGCGCTGTATGAAAGCTGGACGCTGCCGCTGGCGGTGATCCTTATCGTTCCGATGACGATGCTCTCCGCACTGTTCGGCGTCTGGCTGACCGGGGGCGATAACAACGTCTTCGTGCAGGTGGGGCTGGTCGTGCTGATGGGGCTGGCCTGTAAAAACGCGATACTTATCGTGGAGTTTGCCCGCGAGCTGGAAATTCAGGGCAAAGGCATCATGGAGGCTGCGCTGGAGGCGTGCCGCCTGCGTTTACGCCCGATTGTAATGACCTCTATCGCCTTTATTGCCGGGACCATTCCACTGATCCTTGGTCACGGGGCAGGGGCAGAAGTCCGCGGCGTCACCGGGATCACCGTCTTCTCCGGGATGCTGGGCGTGACGCTGTTTGGTCTGTTCCTGACGCCGGTCTTTTACGTGACGCTGCGTAAGTTCGTGACGCGCGGCAAAGCGGAAAGAGAGGTGTTGCCTGCGTAGGACGTAGCAGATAACAAAAAGCCGCCTTCATTGTGAAGGCGGCTTTTTTTCGCAATCCGTCAGGATTAAGGCGCTTTTTTATGCTGCGTACAGAGTTCCGGCACCGGATCGCACCCGCTGGTATCGGCTTTTTTCACCTCTTCCAGCGCGCTGGCGACGGTATGGCGCGCTAAAACCGCTAACGAAGCCTGCTCCGCTTCATCAGCGATTGATTTGAAGTACCAGCAGGCGTTGGCGCTGACCACACAGCGGGCCGGGACGTCAGGACGGGACGCCCACAGCTTTTTATCTTCAGTGACGGAAAGGTAGATATCACGCAGGGTGATCTCTTCAGCCGGGCGGCCAAGGTGAATAGAGCCGTTGCGGCCAAGCGTGGAGACGATAATGCCGTCCCGGGCGAGAGGAACCATTAATTTGCGGATAAAGCTCGGATTCGCTTCCAGGCCGTAAGCCAGGATTGCACTCGTCGAACGTTCACCCGATTGCTCCGCCATCGCTACGCTGAGAACCATCTGCAAAGCTGTCGGGAAGCGGTAATCTAACATTTTTCTGTCCTGGGTTGCGGTGAATCTTGTTCTTTTTGGCACCGCAGAGGTGAATAATCAGTAAGTAACAATATAACAAATACGGTAATTTTATTGAAGCAATCTGCGGCATACGTGAAGTAACGCTGCGCTGACACATGTCAGGACGTGTAGCGCCGGGTTTACGTTCATGCGAACGCCGGATTCGGGAAATCAACGGTCACCATAAGACCACCTTCGGCTGACGTACTCAGATTGACCCTGCCGTTGTGTTGCTGCGTAACGGCTTTGACGATGGCAAGCCCCAGTCCACTCCCGCTTTGGGTCTGATTAGGATCGCGGAAAAATCTGTCGAACACGCGCTCCCGCAGTTCAACCGGGATACCGGGGCCCGCGTCTGAGACGCGCAGCTGAGCGGACTTATCACGCGATTGCAGTTGTACCTCAATGCGTCCACCCTCAGGGCTATACTTCACGGCATTCTCAATTAAATTGTCGATCAGCGACACCAGACGTTCCCGAATGCCTGCGACATGGATTTCATCGTCGGCGAAGAATTCAAACTCAATCCCGCGTGCCGATGCCAGCGGCTCCAGTGCGGCCATTCGCTCCTGAATAAGCGTTGTCAGCGGCACAGGCTCCATTACCGTGTCGATGTGCGCTTCGCTGTGCTTCATCAGCAGAAGCTGATTGACGAGACGAGCAGCACGGCTATTGCTGCGAACAATGCCTGCAAGCAGCTCCTGCTGGCTTTCGCTGATGACCGAGGACTGCAGCGCCTCGACGTTGATTCGCATCGCGGCCAGCGGCGTACGCAGCTCGTGCGCGGCATCGGCAATAAACACCCTTTCCCTTTCGGCGCTTTCCCGCACCCTGGCGAGAAAGTCATTAATCGCGTCCACCGTCTGGCGCAGCTCCCTGTGCCTGGGAACGGCTTTTAAGGGAGAGAGATCGTCTGGCGTGCGCAATGAAATTTCATTCACTACCCTGTTCCAGGGGCGCATCGCGATGCGGATTGACAGCCACGCGGGAAACAGAAGAAAAGGGATGCATACCAGCAGCGGCATGACGTAATAGCCGCGCGAGTTCAGGTAGATAAAGAAATTCCAGCTGCCAGCCGGGGTGAAAAGGGTGACTTCAACGTCGGAGCGCGCGGATTTGAGCGTGCGGCTCGTCCAGGTGTGGTCTCCGGTCCGGACGCGCTGCATTTCCCCCAGGCGGCTATTTTTCACCTCCGTTGGCGCGCCACGCGAAGAAAAAATAATCTCATTATGCTTGCGAACGATCAGGTTGATAGCGAGTTCCGGATCTTCACCGCCGCCATACCCCTCCCGCAGCGCCTTGCTGAACGCGGCCAGCACCTCATTACGCGCCTGCGGCCTATCCTCCATGCTCTCAACCAGGGAAAAGAGGGTTTCGTAAGTCTCACTGCCCGTGAGTATTGGAGGGCTGCGCAGGTCCTCCAGCAAAATGAAGGTTAAAAAGAAACACCAGAGCAACGTAAGCAGCAGCATCTGGGCGACCAGCATTCGCCTGACCAGCGTAGGGAGCCTGAGGCGGTACCAAAAATTACGCATCAACCTGCCGCCTTCTGAACCGGTACGGTATCAATGACGTACCCTACGCCCCGCACCGTTCGCACAAAGCCATCGCCAATTTTTCGCCGCAGGTTACCCATATGCACGTCGAGCGCGTTGCTGAGATTTTCTTTCGTGCCGAATATCCTCTCTTCCAGATACCGCCGCGTAAGCACGCGATCGGCGCGCAGCATTAACGTTTCAAGCAGCGCATATTCGCTTGCCGTCAGCTCAACGTGGCGTGCGCTCACCATTACGCGACGCGTCGGAATATGAAGCGACAAACCGCGAATTTCTATTGCCTCATTTTCAAAACCGTAACTGCGTCGCGCAAGGGCTCTCACGCGTGCCAGCAGCTCGGCGAGAACAAAAGGTTTGACCAGATAGTCGTCCGCGCCCGCGTCCAGCCCGCACAGGCGGTCCTGCAGCGTGCCTCGCGCCGTCAGGATAATGACGGGGATCCCCCGGAGCTGCTGACGCAGACGCGTCATCAGGCTCATGCCATCGCCATCGGGCAGCCCCAGGTCGAGCAGGATAAGCTCCGGCACGCAGAGCTCAAGCTGATGCAGCGCATCCTCTTTCCGGCGTACCCATATGACATCAAATCCTTGATCTGCAAGGGCGAAACGTACGCCGTTGCCGAGATCCAGGTCGTCTTCAATTAGTAGAATTTTCACAAAGGTAACGGTATCAGCAGTGGATGAAGAACAGCTTAAGAAAAAAACGGTATCAGGAAATCATTCAGCTTTACAGAACCAGCACGTGCTTCAGCGTTTCTTCATTTTCGGCTCATAAGAACCTTAGGGAGGGTATTCAGAATGAGCGCGCTGGCGTTTAACACCGCCTGAATCGTAACCATCTGAATCCAAAAGGGCTTCTTTAATGAGAAACTGCAAACTGCGTCACAGGTTCCCCCGTTCACTCATCGGTCGCAGCGTGAAAAGCATCCTGTCGGGGGCCGTCCTGGCGTTACTGGCTACCCCGGCGCTGGCGGCCGGGCAGCGCCAGGGCAACGTGTTAACCCTGGGGGGCGGCGTGGATGTTGCGCCACGCTATTCCGGTTCGGATAAGAGCCGCGTTACTGCGGCTCAGGTGGTTGATTACGCGATGGCAAATGGGTTCTTTATTAGCACTACCCGCGGGCTCGGCTACGGCAACAGCTTTGGTAAGCTGGACTACAACGCAGCGCTGAGCTATCGCGCAGGACGTAAGGATCGCGACGTAAGCAGCGATTCGATCGCCTCCGGCAGCGACGACCTGCGAGGAATGGGTGACATTAAAGGCTCAGCTATCGTTGTGCCAGGGCTGGGGTACAGGGTGACTGACTGGCTGACCGTGCAGTTGCAGGCAGAGGTCCCGGTTTCTGAGAGAGACAATGGTGAAGCTGTGCATTTCGGTATTGCCAGCCCGCTCTATACATCTCCGAAAAATGCGTTAACGCTGGCGCTGACCGGTAGCTGGGGATCCAGTAAGTATGTGCAAACCTACTACGGGGTGAATGCCGCCCAGTCGGCCGCATCGGGTTTTGCCCGACACGATGCCGGATCGGGAATATATGCGTATTCGCTGAATCTGGACTGGACCCATAAGCTTACCTCCCGCTGGAGCCTGCTTGCCGCAGCTGGCGTTACGCAGCTGACGGGGGAGGCTGGCGATAGCCCCATTGTTCAGCGAAAAACGTCTCCTGTGGGAAGTTTGAAGGTGACGTATAGCTTCTGATGGTTCAGTGAGGGCGAAGGCGCGTTTGTGACAAAACCGCACATAACCCCGTTACAGGAGCCGGAAGTACATAAAGCCCGTAGGATGGCGTGGCCCGAAGTCGGACCGTTCATCATGCGGGCTTTTTTTATCACTGTTGACCCGATAACGCCTGTTCAATCGTACGGGTAACAACGTCCGGCTGGCTGACCATCGATACATGGCTTGCCGCAACCTCCGTGGTGTTGGCGTTGATTTTCTTCGCCATTGCGCGCTCAAGCTCAGGATTGATCATCCGGTCATTTTTGCTGACCACATACCAGCTCGGTTTGTCATGCCAGGCGGCATGCGCGACTTTCTCCCCAAACGCATTGGCCTTAATGGGGCTCTGCGTCGCGGCAATCACGCTGCGCTCAACGTCCTTCACGTCAGGGGCAAAATTCTCGCTGACCGCTTTTGTCGGCAGATATAAATACCCCTCTGCCGTTTTAGCGAGGCTGGCGCTCCCTGGCGGAGCAGGGAAGCTATTTGCCAGTTCTGCCGTCGACTGGCCGGAATCCGGCGCAAAAGCGGCAACGTAAACCAGTGACTTCAGCGGGCATTGTTTCCCGCCTCGCTGATTACCGTCCCGCCCCAGGAGTGACCGACCAGCACCACATCCCCATGAGCCCGGGCAATAGCACGCTGCGTGGCGGCGACATCATCTTTCAGAGACGTGAGCGGAAATTGTACCGCAGTGACCTCGGTATGGTGTTTTTGCAGCCGGGTGATCACCTTATTCCAGCTGCTCCCGTCGGCAAACGCCCCGTGCACCAGCACCACGCTGGCTTTCGTCTCTGCCAGCGCGCTGGTGGAAACCGCCAGCAGCGCCGCTGTTAATACAGACAATGCTTTCATAACAGGCTCCTTAAAAGTGATGAACCGCCGCGTGGGGCGGTACGGTGAATTCAACGGTTTTATGGTCGATGGGCTTATGCGTCGGGTCGGCAACGATGATGGTTACCTTGTGTTTCCCGGCGGGCAGCCCGACCAGGATCACCGGCTCGCCGCTGGTATCAGCCCAGTGCCAGGGCGCGTCATCCACCACTACGTGAATATGGCCGATACGCGGAGTGACTTTCAGCGCGTCGGGTCCAAATACAGGTTCAATGCGCAGGTTTTCGACGCGGTACTGAATAAAGACCGCACCTTTACTCAGCGGTCCCGCCAGCGGTGGGTCGACGATCAGTTTTGCTGGCGGCTGGGGTTTTTCCTGCGGCGCTAGGGCGGCCGGGCCATTAACATCAGCGGCGCTCAGGCCATCCAACGGTGCGGCCAGTGCGCCAGCAAAGGACGTCAGCGCAAATACAGGAAGCAGGAAATATCGACGAATCATCTGTGGCTCTCCTCATCAGTTTATTATGGCGAGGGACACAGAAGACCATTTTTATGTATCGGGGATGTTTGCTTTTGCGGGCGTTTTGTACCGGTTTGTCAGCGTAGCGCTCGGGATACAGTGCGATACAGTTTGTCTGCCTGGAGCGAACACGCTTTAGCGCTCGGGCGAATCCACTACAAGACCTGATTGCTGCGACTGAATTTTGTCCTGATGGTGATACCAGGCGCCAATGGAGGAATAAACAAAGCGGCCAAAGAAAAACAGGAAACTGATGAGCAGTATGATGCGGGTCATCCGGGTGTTAAATCGATGTCGTTTTCGCATACGCGTAGCCTGACTCACTTTCTTTTCCTGAGTATACCCTTTTGGGCGATACGGCTATTAAGGCACAGCCGCAAGTCGGGGTCAATTCAGCGAAATGTAAAATACCGTCAATGCTTACATTAATTTATGTTATTAAAAACAACGCTTTTATTTATCGCATTGATAATTACAGGAAAAATATTCAAATAAAACGTAAGAAATGTTTATTCAGATAAATTAATTTGATTTAGGTCAACGGCATCTCGTCGTTGATATTTAAAATCCCACCTCCACTGTGCTTGCCAGGAATTTTCCGGGCATCGTGTACGTCAGGTTGGATGCCTGTCTTCATTTACCCTCTGGAGCGCAAGGGTTGTAAACGAGCATCTATGAATATTCACCACATCCTGAAGCAAAATAAAGACCGCTGGTGGGCACTTCCTCTTATATTACCCGTCGTGTTACTCCCGGTGCTTAGTGTGGCTAATACCTTAACGCAGCTGGGCGACGGTATCGTTGCGCTCTATTATCTCCCGCTCTCCTTTCTGCTGACGCTGATGTTGTTCTTTGGCCTGGAAGCCCTTCCCGGAGTGGTGGTGTCGCTGTTTTTACGTTATTACCCGTCCGTTGGGCTGTTTGAAACCGTGACCGGCATTCTGCATTTTATCGTTCCCCTGGTGCTCAGCTGGGGCGGTTACCGCGTGTTTGCGCCCCGACGCAATATGACCGCTTACGGTGACATACGCCTGATGGGGCAACGTATCTTCTGGCAGGTGTTTTGCCCGGCAACGCTTTTTCTGGTGCTATTTCAGTTTGCGGTTTATCTCGGGGTCTATGAGAGCCGCCAGAGCCTTGCAGGATTGAATCCCCTCAATATTCGGACCCTTATTAACTATCAGGGGCTGCTGGTGAGCGGGCTGACGGGTGTGCCGCTAAGCTACCTGCTGATCCGCCTGATACGTCATCCGCGCTATATCAAGGGACTGATGTCCCAGCTCCGCACGCAAATAGACAAAAAGGTGACGGCCGTTGAGTTTGTGGTGTGGTTTTTAGCTCTGGGTGGGTTGCTGGCTATGCTGCTGCTGCCCATGAATGAAAACAGTTCCATTTTCAGCACCAACTACACTTTGTCACTGCTGATGCCCGTGATGCTCTGGGGGGCGATGCGCTTTGGCTACAAGCTAATGTCAATCATCTGGACGCCGGTCCTGCTGGTGTCGATTCACTTTTTTTATCACTACATTCCGGTGCAGGAGGGTTATGGCATTCAGCTGGCGATCACCTCATCCAGCTATCTGGTCTTTTCCTTCGTTGTGACGTATATGTCGATGCTGGCGACACGTCAGCGGACCATCAATATTCGCTCCCGCAGTCAGGCTTTTCTCGATCCGGTGGTGCATATGCCCAACCTGCGGGCGCTGTCGCGAGAGCTGGCCAGTAACCCCTGGTCGGCGCTCTGTTTACTGCGCGTGCCCGAGCTGGAAGTGCTGGGGCGTAATTACGGCGTACTGCTACGGATCCAGTATAAGCAGCAGCTGGCGCAATGGATAAATGGCACCCTTCAGCCAAAAGAGCAAGTCTATCACCTCACCGGATATGACATGGCGGTGCGACTGGAGGCGGAGTCGCATCAACAGCGCATTGAGACGCTGGACGAGCATATTAAGCAGTTTGTTTTTATCTGGGATGGTATGCCGGTGCAGCCTCAGGTTGGCGTGAGCTACTGCTATGTACGCTCACCCGTCAATCACCTCTATCTGGTGCTGGGGGAACTGGGCATCGTGGCTGACCTCTCCCTCTCAACGAATCACCCGGAAAATCTTCAGCAGCGCGGGGCTGTTCACTTGCAGCGTAGCCTGAAAGATAAGGTGGCGATGATGAGCCGTTTGCAGACAGCGCTGGAGCAGAATGCTTTTAGCCTGTTAGTTCAGCCTGTTCGCGGCCTGCGCGGCGATCATTACCACGAAGTGCTGCTGCGAATGCGTGATGATAACGGGGCGCTGATCTTTCCCGAGCAGTTCCTGCCCATAGCACAGGAGTTTGGTTTATCGTCGCGTGTCGATTTATGGGTACTGGAGCGTACGTTGAGTTTCCTGGCACAGCACCGCCAGCGTTTGCCGGGCCAGCGCTTTGCCATCAACCTCGCACCTTCAACCGTCTACCGGGCGCAGTTCCCGCTTGAAGTGAGCCGCCTGTTAGCCAGATATGCCGTTGAAGCATGGCAGCTGATCTTTGAAGTGACCGAAAGTAGCGCCTTTGGTCATGCGGATCTGGCGGCATCCACCCTCAGGCAATTGCAAAAAATGGGAATACGGATCGCCATTGATGATTTTGGCACCGGCTACGCCAGCTATGCGCGGTTAAAAAGCGTGGACGCCGACATTCTCAAAATCGACGGCGGCTTTATTCGCAATATTGTCAGCAACAGCCTGGATTACCAGATCGTGGCATCCATTTGCCATCTGGCCCGGATGAAGAAAATGCTGGTGGTGGCGGAATGTGTGGAAACAGAAGAGATACGTAGCGCGGTGCACGCGCTAGGTATCGATTATGTGCAGGGCTACTTGATTGGGTTGCCAGTTGAGCTTGATACGTTGCTCGAAACACAGCCTTCTCAGGAGAGCGCCTTAGCCGTTACGCTGCCGCCTCAGAACTCTCTTCTTCAATCTTCAACAGCCAGCCGGTGACCGCTTCCCAGTACTGCTGCTCTTTTTCCAGATCCAGCAGCACCAGCGCGTTCTGGCTAAACCAGTCGTGCGGGAAGCTCAGCGTCCAGTGATAGTCATCCGTTTTAAGCTTCAGTGTAGGCGGTGTGGTGGTCGCCTGCCGCTGATTATTGAGCAGCACGCCCAGGCGCAGAAGCTGAATGAGTGGCAGGAACTGCTTTTTCTTAAATAGCGTAAAGCGCGGCAGATCGTCGAGCTTGATGGCTTTGCGGTGATAGCGCACCAGCGTCGCCATCATGGTTTGCTGCTCCTGGTTGAAGCCAGGCAGATCGCTATTTTGCAGAATATAGGCTGAATGACGATGCATTCCGCTGTGGTTAATGTTCAGCCCCACCTCATGCAGCATCGCGGCCCATTTTAACAGCGCGGCCAGCTGCGGATGCGCCAGCTTTGGATTCTGCTCCTCCCACTGCTCGTACATCTGAACCGTGGTTTCCAGCACCCGTTTCGCCTGTTCGCGGTCGATATTGTACTGGTTGGCAAGGCTCTGCGCGGTGCGGCTGCGAATATCCTGGTGACGGAAACGGCCTTCCATCTCATACAGCACACCTTCGCGCAGGGCGCCGTCAGAGAGGCGCAGCTCTTTGATCGCCAGCGCGTCAAACACGCCGCAGAGGATCGCCAGCCCCGGTACGAACACCGCTTTACGCTCGTCGGACAAGCCCGGCAGACTCAGGGCGTCGAAGCTCTTGTGCTTAAGCACCTCTTCGGTGAGTTTCACCAGGCGCTCAGGCGTAATAAACCCGTCCTTTTCACCCATCGCTAGCAGCACTTCATGGGCCGCTTTAATCGACCCCGATGCGCCCAGCGCCACGTTCCAGCCCTGAATACGATACTGCCAGGCCAGATTTTCCAGTTTTTGCACGGCGGCCATGCGCGCGCGCTGGAAGTTTTCGCGGGTGATGACGCCGCCCGGAAAATACATTTGCGCGAAGCTAACGCAGCCCATACGGCGGCTTTCAACCAGACGCGGCTCGAAATCTTCGCCAATCACCAGTTCGGTTGAGCCTCCGCCGATATCAATCACCAGCTTGCGGCCTTTTTCCGGCTGCGTATGCTCCACGCCCATAAAAATCAGGCGCGCTTCTTCGTTACCAGAGATGATCTCAATCGGGTAGGGGATAACCTTTTCCGCGCGCTTAAGAAATTCCGGCGCGTTCAGCGCCTGGCGTAGCGTATGCGTCCCGACGATGCAGACGCTGGACGGCGAAAAGCCTTGCAGACGTTCTGCGAACAGCGACAGGCAGTTAAGCCCGCGCTCCATTGCCTCTTCGCTCAGCATGTTACGCGCGTCGAGCCCATCGGCCAGATGCACGCGCTGCTTCAGACGACCGATGATCTGCATCGCGCCATCCACCTCGCGGGCGATGACCATATGGAAACTGTTTGAGCCAAGATCGACCGCAGCGAACTCCTGCGGGCGTGGGGTATTATCGTTTATTGGCATAGGTTAATCGGGTTGCTCAAGTGATTTGATGTAATCGTAAATCGCCAGCTGCGACCGCACTTTACGGCGATTGCCGCGCGGTACATAGCGATTACTGAGTTCTTTGTCGATATAACGTGCTTTCACCGTATCGCTGAACAGGATCTCGATAATGTCCAGGATACGCTGCTTCAGGCGAGGATCCAGCAGCGGTGCCGCCACTTCAATACGGTAATCAATGTTACGCGTCATCCAGTCGGCGGACGAGAGGTATACGCGCTTATCACCGGCGTTATCGAAAATATAGACGCGATCGTGTTCAAGATAGCGATCCACAATGCTGATCACGCGGATGTTGTCGCTGATGCCTTCCAGTTCCGGAATGAGCGAGCACATGCCGCGAATGAGCAGATTTACCGGAACGCCGGAGCTGGAGGCCGCATACAGGCGATCCACCAGGCCTTTGTCCACCAGATTGTTGAGCTTCAGCGTGATGCCGGACGACAACCCGTTCTGCGCATTGGCAATCTCTTTGTCGATCATATCGTACAGCAGGCGCCGTGAGTTCTGCGGTGACACCAGCAGATAATCGAAGCTCACCGGGCGGTACGGGTTCTCAATGAAGTTGAACACCCGACGCACTTCGTTGGTGATGCGGGCATCGGCAGTCAGCAGCGAATAGTCGGTGTAAATACGCGCGGTTTTCTCGTTAAAGTTCCCGGTACCGATATGGGCGTAGCGCACCACGTCGTCGCCCTCTTTACGGGAGATCAGGAACAACTTGGCGTGAATTTTCAGCCCCGGCGCGGAGAAGATGACGTGCACGCCCGCTTCCGTCAGTCGGCGTGCCCAGTGGATGTTGGCCTCTTCGTCGAAGCGAGCCTGGAGCTCAACCACCACGGTCACTTTCTTGCCGTTGTGCGCCGCGTGGATCATCGCATCGATGATGCGGGAATCTTTCGCCACGCGATAAATGTTGATCTTAATCGCCAGCACGTTCGGATCGAACGAGGCCTGACGCAGCAATTCCAGCACGTGTTCAAAGGTGTGATACGGATAGTAGAGCAGCACATCCCGCTCGCGGATGGCATCGAACCCGTTGCGGAATTTATCGAACCAGATATGGCGCAGGCGCGGCAGCGGTTTGTTTACCAGATTGGCTTTGCCGACGTTCGGGAAGCCAATGAAATCTTTAAAGTTGTGGTAACGCCCACCGGGGATTATGGAGTCGTAGCGGGAGATGGTCAGCTTATCGCGCAGCATCTCCACCATCGCGTCCGGCATATCGCGCTGATAGACAAAACGCACCGGCTCTGCCGTCAGGCGCTGCTTGAGGCTGGAAGACATCAGCTCCATCAGGCTGGCCTCCATCTCATGCACCAGATCGTACTCGGCATCACGGGTCATCTTCATCGAGTAGGCGTTGAGCGCGTCGTAATCGAAGAAACCTTTGAAGATATCGTCCAGACAGTAGCGCAGAATGTTATCCAGCAGGATCATCGGCTTACGTCGGCGCGGGGTTTCCGGCGGCAGATTTACAAAGCGCGGGACTTTATCAGACGGTATTTCCAGCAGCGCGTAGTTAATGGTCTCACCACGAATGATTTCTACCGCCAGATAGGTGTAATCATCTTTCAGGAACTGCACCAGATCGGTTTCACGGTTGATCAGAATCGGGGTGATATGCTGGCGCAGATAGTGTTTGAAATAGTGGCGCAGCCAGTTTTGCTGATTCGCGGAGAGCTGGCGTTCGTTGATCAGGAAGATTTGTTTGCGTGCCATTTCCAGCAGCAGCTCGTTATAGAGGCCATCAAATTCCTGATCGGCTTTCATGACGCGAGACTGGATTTTTCCAAGCAGATGCCGCGAGTGGGAGTTTAAGCCCTGTTCTTCGCTGATGATGATTCGGCGTTTCAGTTCGGCGAAGCGAACCTTGTAGAACTCATCCAGATTGTTGGAATAGATGCCTAAAAAACGCATACGCTCAATCAGCGGGTTGCTTTTATCGGCCGCTTCCTGAAGTACACGTTCGTTGAATGCTAACCAGCTTAGCTCTTTCTCGATATATAACTTTTCCTGACCCATTACAGCTCACACTCCAGTTCAATCACAGGACGTGGTAAATCCGTCTCGTCCTTATTATGGCGAGCATTTCCACGATATGTCCAACAGTGCCAGAAAAGTATGACAGTTATTTTTTTTGTTGGGGATTTTAGGGGGTTGGAGAAGGGGATATCGGGTAATGCAATATGTAGGTCGGGTAAGCGCAGCGCCACCCGACAGAACAAACTACTCTTCAGCCGCATGACCCTGCGGGGGCAACTTCACGCCGTCCAGCCAGGCGGCACCGTCGCGCATCTCAAGACGGCCGTCAACAAACCAGCTTACCACCAGCGGATAAATGGCGTGTTCCTGAGCCTGTACACGTTCCGTCACGTCGTCTTCGTTGTCACCGTCAAAGACCGGTACTTTTGCCTGCAAAATGACCGGACCGCCGTCCAGCTCGTCGGTAACGAAATGCACGGAGGTACCATGCTCCTCATCGCCGTTCTCCAGCACCTGACGATGGGTATGCAGGCCAGGATATTTCGGCAGAAGAGAGGGGTGAATATTCAGCAAACGTCCGTTGTAATGCGCGACGAAGGCCGGGCTCAGGATACGCATGTAGCCCGCCAGCACCACCACGTCAGGCGCGTAGGCGTCAATCTCCTGCACCAGCTCACGGTCAAAGGCTTCACGCCCGGCGAACTGGCTGGCTTCCAGCGCGTGCGCAGGAATGTTCGCTTCCCGCGCGCGCTCAAGGCCGAACGCATCGGCCTTGTTGCTGAATACTGCCCGAATGGTGCCATTGATTTTCTTCTGTTTGCAGGCGTCTATGATTGCCTGCAAATTGCTTCCGTTGCCGGAAATGAGCACCACGATGTTTTTCATTCAATGACCACACGCTGTTCGGAATCGGAAGCTTTAATCGTACCGATTTTCCACGCGTTTTCACCTTTTTCTGTTAGCAGCTTAACCGCTTTATCCGCTTCGCTAGCGGGCAGGGCGATAACCATGCCCACGCCGCAGTTAAAGGTGCGGTACATTTCATGCTCGCTCACGTTGCCTGCGGATTGCAGCCAGTTGAAGACGGGCGGCCACTGCCATGAGGAGGCGTCGATCACCGCCTGGGTATTGTCCGGCAGCACGCGCGGAATGTTTTCCCAGAAGCCGCCGCCGGTAAGGTGAGCGATGGCGTGCACGTCAACGTTCTCAATCAGCTCCAGCACGTTTTTGACGTAGATACGGGTCGGGGCCAGCAGGTGATCGGCCAGCGGTTTGCCGTCCAGCTCGGTGGTCAGCGGGTCGCAACCGCTCACTTCGAGGATCTTACGCACCAGAGAGTAGCCGTTGGAGTGCGGACCGCTGGAGGCCAGCGCAACCAGCACATCGCCGTCAGCCACTTTGCTGCCGTCGATAATTTCTGATTTTTCTACCACGCCGACGCAGAAGCCTGCGACGTCATAATCTTCACCGTGATACATGCCTGGCATTTCAGCGGTTTCACCGCCGACCAGCGCACAGCCGGATTGCAGACAGCCTTCGGCGATACCGTTAATGACGCTGGCTGCGGTATCCACATCCAGCTTGCCGGTCGCGTAGTAATCCAGGAAGAACAGCGGCTCAGCGCCCTGTACCACCAGGTCGTTGACGCACATCGCCACCAGATCAATACCAATCGTATCGTGACGCTTAAGATCCATCGCCAGACGCAGTTTTGTACCGACACCATCCGTACCCGAGACCAGCACAGGTTCACGATATTTTTGCGGCAGCGCGCACAGTGCGCCGAATCCACCCAGGCCACCCATCACTTCCGGGCGGCGGGTTTTTTTCACCACACCTTTGATTCGGTCAACCAGCGCATTACCTGCGTCAATATCAACACCGGCATCTTTGTAGCTGAGAGAAGTTTTGTTGGTCACGGCTTAAATCCCCACGCGATTGCATAGCTAGTAAGAAAAATCGGCGCAATTCTAACAGTCCAGGCAAACGTTTGCGAGCCTATTCTCGGCGCGAGGATCTTTTTTTCTGTGCGGACTGTCCAGGGCAACAAACTTGACTCCGTTCACGAAAATGAAACCGGTTTCGGCGATCTGCTTGCAACGGCTATCCCCTTTGCACATCATCAAAATGAAACCGGTTTCTGTAACTGTTTTTGCAGAAAATAACGCAGAATGAGGGAAAGCGAATGTCAGGATTTAAAGCAGGTTTTCTGTGGGGTGGGGCCGTTGCGGCGCACCAGCTTGAAGGCGGCTGGAAAGAGGGCGGCAAGGGCGTGAGCGTTGCCGATGTCATGACGGCAGGCGCCCACGGGGTACCGCGTGAAATCACCAACGGCGTGCTGGAGGGGAAAAATTACCCAAACCACGAAGCCATCGACTTTTACCACCGCTATAAAGAAGACATCAAACTCTTTGCCGAGATGGGGTTCAAATGCTTCCGCACCTCCATTGCCTGGACGCGTATCTTCCCGAAAGGCGACGAGCTGGAGCCGAACGAAGCGGGACTCAAATTCTATGACGATCTTTTCGACGAGTGCCTGAAGCACGGCATCGAGCCGGTGATCACGCTTTCCCACTTCGAGATGCCTTTCCACCTGGTAACGGAATACGGCGGCTGGCGTAACCGTAAGCTGATCGACTTCTTTGTCCGCTTCGCGAAGGTCGTTTTTGAGCGCTATCAGCATAAAGTGAAGTACTGGATGACCTTTAACGAAATCAATAACCAGGCCAACTTTCATGAAGACTTTGCGCCGTTTACCAACTCCGGGCTGAAATATGCGCCGGGAGAAGATCGCGAGCCGGTGATGTTCCAGGCGGCGCACTATGAGCTGGTGGCCAGCGCCCTGGCGGTGAAAGCGGGGCGTGAGATCAACCCGTCACTGCATATCGGCTGCATGATTGCCATGTGCCCCATCTATCCGCTGACCTGTGCCCCGGACGACATGATGATGGCGATGAACGCCATGCATCGCCGCTACTGGTTCACCGACGTTCACGTGCGCGGCAAGTATCCGCAGCATCTGCTCAACTACTTTGAACGTTGCGGCTTCGCGCTGGATATCACCGAAGAAGATAAAGTGGCGCTGACGCAGGGCTGCGTGGATTACATCGGGTTCAGCTACTACATGTCGTTCGCCACCAAAGCGACGGCGGATAATCCGACGCTGGATTACGACGAGAGCAAGAGCCTGGTTTCTAACCCGTACGTGCAGAAATCGGACTGGGGCTGGCAGATCGATCCTGTCGGGCTGCGCTACTCTCTGAACTGGTTCTGGGATCACTATCAGCTGCCGCTGTTTATTGTGGAAAACGGCTTTGGCGCGATCGACGTGCAGGAGAGCGACGGCACGGTGAACGACCAGTACCGCATCGACTACCTTTCCGCCCACATCCGCGAGATGAAAAAAGCGGTGGTGGAAGACGGCGTAGATCTGATGGGCTATACCCCGTGGGGCTGTATCGACCTGGTCTCTGCCGGCACTGGCGAGATGAAGAAACGCTACGGTTTTATCTTTGTCGATAAAGATAACGAAGGTAACGGCACGCTGAACCGCAGCAAGAAGAAATCGTTCGACTGGTATAAGCAGGTGATTGCGAGCAACGGCGATAACCTGTAATTGTCGGGTGGCGCTAACGCTTACCCGACCTACACTACACGTAGGCCCGCGTAAGCGCAGCGCCGCCGGGCAAGACCCCGCACCCAAACCGGAGCCCAGCCTCCGGCTTTTTTGTTTTTGATTGATGTACATCAAGCAACATGGGTATGGCGCAATCCGAAAAAAGCGGTATAATCCCGCGATTTTTTTGCGGATGCCACCTCAGAGGAGAAAGAGAATGAAGATTGTGGAAGTGAAACACCCACTCGTTAAACACAAGTTGGGCCTGATGCGTGAGCATGACATCAGCACGAAGCGTTTTCGCGAACTGGCTTCTGAAGTGGGTAGCCTGCTGACCTACGAAGCGACCTCTGATCTGGAAACGGAAAAAGTGACCATCGAAGGCTGGAACGGCCCGGTACAGGTTGAGCAGATCAAAGGTAAAAAAATTACCGTGGTGCCAATCCTGCGTGCGGGTCTGGGTATGATGGAAGGCGTGCTGGAGCACGTCCCAAGCGCGCGTATCAGCGTGGTGGGTATCTACCGTAACGAAGAGACGCTTGAGCCGGTCCCATACTTCCAGAAGCTGGTCTCTAACATTGATGAGCGTATGGCGCTGGTTGTTGACCCGATGCTGGCGACCGGTGGTTCGATGATCGCCACCATTGACCTGCTGAAACAAGCAGGCTGCAGCAGCATCAAAGTGCTGGTGCTGGTCGCGGCGCCGGAAGGTATCGCGGCGCTGGAAAAAGCGCACCCGGACGTTGAACTCTATACCGCGTCTGTCGACCAGGGACTGAACGAGCACGGGTACATTATCCCGGGGCTCGGCGATGCCGGCGATAAGATTTTTGGGACTAAATAATCGAATAACGATAAAGAAGCCGACTTTGATAGTCGGCTTTTTTTTGAATAAAAACCAACAATGACACTCAGAGGAAAACACTATGACGCGCCGTGCTATCGGGGTGAGTGAAAGACCGCCGCTTTTACAGACAATCCCGCTTAGTTTGCAGCACCTGTTCGCCATGTTTGGCGCAACCGTGCTGGTGCCAATCCTGTTTCACATTAACCCGGCTACCGTGCTGCTGTTTAACGGCATCGGTACGCTGCTTTACCTCTTCATCTGTAAAGGCAAAATCCCGGCCTATCTCGGGTCGAGCTTCGCGTTTATCTCCCCGGTACTGCTGTTGCTGCCGCTGGGTTACGAGGTCGCGCTGGGCGGCTTTATCATGTGCGGCGTGCTGTTCTGCCTGGTCTCCTTCATCGTGAAGAAAGCGGGTACCGGCTGGCTGGACGTGATGTTCCCGCCTGCGGCAATGGGGGCAATCGTTGCCGTCATCGGCCTGGAACTGGCGGGTGTCGCGGCGAACATGGCTGGGCTGCTGCCTGCGGACGGTCAGTCACCGGATTCTAAAACCATTATTATTTCGCTGGTGACGCTGGGCGTGACGGTTTTCGGTTCCGTCCTGTTCCGCGGCTTTATGGCGATTATCCCGATCCTGATCGGCGTGCTGGCGGGTTACGCGCTCTCCTTCGTGATGGGCGTTGTGGATACCACACCGATTGCCGAGGCACACTGGTTCGCGCTGCCGACCTTCTACACCCCACGCTTCGAATGGTTTGCTATCTTCACCATTCTGCCTGCTGCACTGGTGGTGATTGCTGAGCACGTTGGCCACCTGGTGGTGACGGCGAACATCGTGAAGCGTGACCTGATCCGCGACCCGGGCCTGCATCGCTCCATGTTTGCCAACGGTTTCTCCACCATCATCTCCGGTTTCTTCGGCTCCACGCCAAACACGACTTACGGGGAGAACATCGGCGTAATGGCGATCACCCGCGTCTACAGCACCTGGGTTATCGGCGGCGCGGCGATCATCGCTATTCTGCTCTCCTGCGTCGGCAAACTGGCGGCGGCGATCCAGATTATCCCGGTTCCGGTGATGGGCGGCGTTTCCCTGCTGCTTTACGGGGTGATCGGTGCGTCCGGTATTCGCGTGCTGATTGAATCCAAAGTGGATTACAGCAAGGCGCAGAACCTGATCCTGACCTCCGTTATCCTGATCATCGGCGTGAGCGGCGCGAAGGTGCACATCGGCGCGGCAGAGCTGAAGGGGATGGCGCTGGCGACCATCGTCGGCGTGGGCCTGAGCCTGATTTTCAAGCTGATCTCGGTCATTCGTCCGGAAGAAGAAATCCTGGACGCTGACGATAGCGAAAAAGCACCACATTGATCCTTTAACCGGGCGGACGATCCGCCCGGTTCTCTCCTTGCTGGTTCCGTGTTAAACTCCATTCCGATTTTATGTAAGATCTCTGGTTGAGGTATTTCTGAACGGACCGGCACAGCTCTCTTTGCCACTTTATCTCCCTGACGACGAAACTTTCGCGAGTTTCTGGCCGGGTGATAACCCCTCTTTACTGGCTGCACTGCAAAACGTGCTGCGCCAGGAACACAGCGGATACATCTATATCTGGTCACGCGAAGGCGCGGGACGCAGCCACCTGCTGCATGCCGCCTGTGCGGAACTTTCGGCGCGCGGTGACGCGGTAGGCTATGTGCCGCTGGATAAACGCACCTGGTTTGTGCCTGAAGTGCTGGAGGGCATGGAACATCTCTCCCTGGTCTGCATCGATAATATTGAATGCGTGGCGGGAGACGAGCCGTGGGAAATGGCGATCTTTAACCTCTACAACCGCATTCTGGAGTCGGGCAAAACCCGGCTGCTGATCACCGGTGATCGTCCGCCGCGTCAGCTCAATCTGGGGCTGCCGGATCTGGCGTCTCGTCTGGACTGGGGGCAAATCTACAAGCTGCAACCGCTGTCGGATGAAGACAAACTCCAGGCACTTCAGTTGCGCGCCAGACTGCGCGGATTTGAACTGCCGGAAGACGTAGGGCGCTTCCTGCTCAAGCGTCTGGATCGGGAGATGCGCACGCTCTTTGATACGCTCGATCAGCTCGATCGCGCCTCCATCACCGCCCAGCGCAAGCTGACCATTCCGTTTGTGAAAGATATTCTTAAGCTGTAGTTATGCCGGGTGGCGGCTGCGCCTTACCCGGCCTACATATGGCACCCGTAGGCCCGGTAAGCGCAGCGCCACCGGGCTAAAGATCCCCCATCAGGTGCTCAACCAGCAGCGGAATCGGTCTTCCCGACGCCACGCTTCTGCCGTTCTCACGCCACAGCGCCGTCCCGCTGATATCCAGATGTGCCCATGGGATCGCCGGCGGACAGAAGTGATGCAGCAGCCACGCCGCCGAGGCGCTTATCGCCGCATTGTTAGTCGGCGTATTGCACAGATCGGCAATCGCGCTGTCGGTCTGCTTTTTCAGCCGTGCGTCCAGCGGCAGAGACCACACCTCGTCACCGCTCCGTTTACCTGCCTGCGTCAACGCGGCGCGCAGCGGTTCATCCTGGGTCATCAGCCCGCTCAGCTCATACCCCAGCGCTTTCACCACTGCGCCCGTTAAAGTCGCCATATCAATGATGTAGCGGGCCTGCGGGTACCGCTGGCTGGCCCAGGCAATGGCGTCAGCCAGCACCAGCCGGCCCTCGGCATCGGTATTATTGATTTCAACGGTGGTGCCGTTACAGGCTGTTGCCACCGTGCCGGGCTGCATGGCGTCGGGGCCGATGGCGTTTTCCGCCAGCGCCAGCACGCCCATGATGCGCACGGGTAATTTCAGCTCCGCAACGGTCAGCATCAGCCCCAGTACGTTGGCCGCGCCGCACATGTCATATTTCATGGTGTACATGCCCGCGCCTTCCTTCAGCCACAGGCCGCCGGTGTCAAAGGTAATGCCTTTTCCCACGTAGCAGCGCATCGGGCCGTCGTTGGCACCATCATAATGAATAGCCAGCAGACGCGGCGGGCAGGTCGCCCCTTTGCCAACGGCGTGCAGCAGTCCAAGACCCTGCTCAGCAATATCTTTTTCGTTCAGCACCTCGCAGCGCAGGGCAGGGCTGGCGGCACACAGTTTTTGCGCCTCTTCCACCACAAACTGCGGCGTGCAGCGGTCGGACGGCATATCCGCCAGACGTCGCGCCGCGATCATGCCGAGCGCAATGGCCTGCTGCTGGCGGAAGGTCGTCTCCAGCTTCGCCTGCTGTTCCGGCAGGCAGAGGGCAGTGATGCAGGTAAGACGCACCGCTTCGTCCGTCTTCTTCAGCTTCAGGTCACTGAGCCTGTGCGCCTGATTAAAGAGAAAACGCAGCACCTGCGCCAGCACCACATCGTCGATATCCGTCACGTCCAGCACGAGTTCGGCGCTGGCGGGGGCGGTAAGCAGCGGTCGCAGGGCGGTGAGCAACCCTTCGGTCAGGGCGTCATGCCATAGCGCGTCCGGCAACAGAGTAATGCGCGCAAACGGCGCGCAGCCAAAGCGCGCGTCCGCGACGGTGCTCTGCTGGCGCATTTCAGCGATAAGAGCGCTTTCCGGTAACAGGGAACTGTCAGCGCGCGCAATCAAATGGCTGTTCGGCTTCGCGTCTGAAAGCGCGTTGATAAACTGGTAAGTGATCATCATGATTCCTCAATCGGCGCGCGGATCCGTGCGGCATAGGCTTGCATCCACTCCTCATCTACCGCGTGATAGTGCGTTTTCTCCCGCAGGCGTTCAGTACGAAAAACGGTGAGGGGCTGGCGAGCCGTCGCCACCACGAACGAGAAGGTTTTTATGTTAGTCGCGGCGCCAAATTCGCCCTGGTTGTTCATGCACACCACGGAGAGATCGCCCGCGCGGCCAAAGCGCGACATCAGCTTGTCTTCCAGTTCGAATACGACTGAATCCGCCGCCTGCTGCGGCGTCATCCCTTGCGCCATCCGGCGAACGATTTCGTAGCTGGTACAGCCCTTCATCAGGTCTTCACCGACGCCTGTGGCGGTGGCCGCGCCGGTTTCGCTGTCGCAGTAAAAGCCGGAGCCGATGATGGGTGAGTCACCGAGGCGACCACGTTTTTTCATAAACAGGCCACTGGTGGAGGTGGCGACGCTCATCGAACCCTGTTTATCAAGGCCAATGATGCCGACGGTGTCATGTCCGTCGTAGGGGCTTAACCCCTTATCCAGCGTTTCGCGGCAGCGCTTGCGGTAGTGCTGCATGGCGCGATCCGTGAGCATGGTTTTGTCGGCAAAGCCCTGGCTCAGCGCCCATTCGCGCGCGCCCTGGCCGACCAGCAGGCTGTTATAGCGTTGACGGCTGAGCGCGTGCGCCACGCGCACCGGGTTGGCGATATCCACCAGATTCCCCACGGCGCCGAACGCCAGCGTGTCGCCGTCCATATAGGCCGCGTCCAGCTCCACCTCGCCGTTTTCGGTCGGCAGGCCACCGTAGCCGACGGATTTATACAGCGGAAAGTCTTCCACGGCAGCGACGGCATCGACCACCGCCGAAGCGACCGGTTTTCCCGCCGCCAGGGCAGACGCGGATTCCGTTACCCCTTCAAGTGCCATTCGCCAGGTTGCGATAATTCCCCACATGCTTTACTCCTGTTTTGCAAGGGTGGTGTCGGGTTGCGTAGCGGTAGTCAGCTCCGCGGCGCGGTACTGTTTATCCACGATACGCATGAAAGGCAGGTACAGCATGGCGCCAATCAGCAGGTTGATCAGCTGCATCACGCTGCCGCTCAGGTGCCCGGTGACGATAAAGCCGCTGATAACCGGCGGCAGCGTCCAGGGAATAAACACCCCGGTGGTGACGGCGACCGCGCCAATTTTCATCGCCGCATACTGCACGGTGACCAGCACCAGCGGCACCAGATTAAACGGGATGAGCATGATCGGGTTCATGATCACCGGCAGGCCAAACAGGATCGGTTCGTTGATGTTAAATACCGAGGCTCCTGCGCCGAGGCGCGCCACTTCTCGCATGTTTTTGCTGCGGGCGAAAATCAACATCGCAATCACCAGCGACAGCGTGGCCCCCGCGCCGCCCATCCAGATCATGTCAAAAAACTGTTCGGTGATAATGTGCGGCGGTGTCGTTCCCGCCTGGATCGCGGCGATGTTGTCGGTCTGGTTTTCCATCCACAGTGGACGAATAATGCCGTTGATCATCGAACCTGAGTTAATGCCAACTGACCACAGAATGGTGATGCTGAATACGGTCATCAGCGCACCGAAATAAGAGGTACCGTAGTGGCGCACCGGGGTGGCAACCACTTCATAAATAAACTGGTGGATGGTGTGGTAGTGGGTGTTTTCAAATATGATGCGGATAATAAGCACCAGAATCATCACCAGCAGGGCCGGGATCAGCGCCGCGAACGACTCCTGCACCGCCGGAGGTACGCCGTCCGGCATTTTAATGACCAGCTTTTTGCGCTTCAGCCAGCAGAACAGTTCCGTCCACAGCAGGGAACCGATCATCGCCACAAACAACCCTTTGCTGCCAATC
The DNA here is from genome assembly GCF_000534735.1 of Enterobacter sp. MGH 4. Lineage (NCBI taxonomy): Bacteria > Pseudomonadati > Pseudomonadota > Gammaproteobacteria > Enterobacterales > Enterobacteriaceae > Enterobacter > Enterobacter sp. MGH 4. The sequence goes on from NZ_KI973289.1 coordinate 117,735, forward strand.
CACTCCACCGGCATCACGGTAATGCCGCCGTTTTCCGCCACTTTGATAAAGGGCGTCAGGATCAGGAAGGCGACCAGCGCCAGGATGCCGCAGGAGACGCGGTCCTCGCCATAGTGCTCAGCCAGGCGGTAGGCCACCAGGAAGCTGATAAACAGCGACATGGTTGAGAATACCGCGTTGAATGGAATCTCTATAATCGCACTCCAGCTCTCACCAAAGGCCTGAGACATAAACTGCTGATAGGCCTGATTCGGGAAGGAGGAGATCACCAGCAGGATGGAGCCGACGATGATAAACGGCATGAATGAAACGTAGGCCCCACGAATGGCCCCAAGATGACGCTGCTGGGCCGTTTTCGCCGCCAGCGGCATCAGTTTTGCTTCAAGAAATCCCAGAACATTGTTCATTGTGAACTCCGTACAAGATTGAGAGGTGTTGTTTATGTTATGTCTGTGGATTATCAGTGAAGCGCGGCGAGCGAAAGGTGAAATCGGTCACAAAGCATTCGCTGTTATACTATAAATCTCATAAGATTAGTTGCGGAGAGAGACGCGATGGAAATCAAACTGCATGCTAACGCCACCACCACACCGCGTATCCGTCGCTATCTTCAGCAGTCAGATAAAAGCGACAGAGAGCTAGCTGTTGAACTGGGGATCTCGGTCACCACCGTCAGGCGCTGGCGCAACCGCGACCAGGTTTCGGATAACCACACAACGCCAAAAGTGATACACAAAGCATTGAGACAAGAGCAGGCGGCACTGATAAATGCCCTGCGGGATATCACTGGGGCACCGCTGGATGAACTGCTGCTGCTGGTGAATGACGGACTCGGGATCGCCGTTTCCCGCGCGACCCTGAACCGCTACCTCAAACCGGCTTCGGTAAGACAAAAGGGGGCGTCGTTGCAGGGCAAAAAGGCGCTGAAGGCCGGTATCATGCCGCAGAAGCTACTTCTGCATCATCAGCCGCTATCGCTGCATATGGACGACGGTGGGGAGCAACACCTGCTCTGGGCGCGTGAACCCGTCAGCGGCTGGTGCTACGCCCGGCTTTATGCCGGTGTCTCGCCGCAGTTGCTGACCCGCTGGACGAACGAGGTGCTGGCTGCCTGTCCGGCTGATATTCAATCTATTGAGACTTTTGGGCTAGAAGTGAACTTGCCGGAGCATAACGTCATCGTAAAAGTGCATTCACAGTATTATCTTGCCCTTCAGGTCGCCGTGCCGTTACGTGAGATCATTCCGCGCGTGAATAGTGAACCGGCGGGAGAGCTGTTGATCCAGCTGTGTGAATTTTTCAACCGGGGAAAAGCGCAGAAAAAGCTGGGGGAGAGTACGCCGCAGGCGTTTCTGGAAGCGCTGCGGCGTAACGATTAGACGATCCCGAGTACGTCTTCCGGCGGACGGCCGATACGCGCCTTGCCGTTCGCCACGACAATCGGGCGCTCAATCAGCTTAGGATTGTCGACCATCGCCTGAATCAGCCGATCTTCAGTGAGACTGGTATCGTTCAGATTGAGCGATTTATACAGATCTTCTTTCTGACGCATCAGCTCGCGTGCGCTGCCCATGTTCAGCATCTTCAGCAGCTGGCGGATCGTCTGCGCGTCCGGGGGCGTCTCCAGATACAACACCACTTCCGGATCGATGTCGTTAGACTTCAGCAGATTCAGAGTCTCGCGGCTCTTGGAGCAGCGAGGGTTATGGTAAATTTTTACCGCGTCTGTCATGACTTCTCCTTTATTACATCTTCTCGTACGGCTTAAAGCGTTGTTGCAGGCCACGCAGCTGGTCGATTCGCGCATCGTAGCGGGCCTGTTGCAGGCTGCCGAGCTTCACCTGTGAGCTGGCGCTGCTTAGCAGGGATATGGCCTGATCGAGGCGCCCCGCCAGCGCCAGACCTTCCGCACGCGCGGCCAGCTCCTGATCGCGATTACCCAGTTGCCCCTGGGCCTGGGCGAGCAGCTCCCAGCCGTTCTGGTCATCTTTATTGTTAAAGGTATAGCGGTTCAGAATGGTCACCGCCTCGCCGGGCTGGCCGCCCTGTAAGTAGGCGTTCGCCAGGTTTAGCTGCAATACCGGATTGTTGCGAATGTCTTTCGCCCCTTTCAGACGGTTGATCGCATCGGTCGCTTTTTTCTGTCCTAAATCGATATCGGTTGCGAGGTCGAGATACCACGGATTGTCAGGCGCCGACGCCAGCAGCGGCTGTAGCGCTTTACGCGCTTCATCGTACTTGCTGGCCTCCATCGCCTGGAGTGCCTGACCATACTGCGCGGCGTTCTTCTCGCGCACGTTGCCTTTCGCCAGCGCGTCCAGCAGATCGCTGGTGAGCTGATTACGTCCGGAGTTGTACATGCCAAGCGTTCTCACTTTGGCCATGTAGAAATCCTGCGAGGACTGCACGACGACGGGACGCATCTGGTTAGCACGGTTACGCGCATCCGAGAGACGGCTTTCCGGCAACGGGTGGGTCAACAGAATTTCAGGCGGGCGCGACGAGTAGCGTGCCTGGTCGAGCAGTTTTTCCAGGAAGCTCGGCATGGCCTGCGGGTCAAAGCCGGAACGCTGTAAAACCTGAATGCCGATGCGGTCTGCTTCCTGCTCGTTCTGCTGGGTAAAGCTGATCATCCCCTGACGCGTTCCCGCCAGCGTCCCGGTAAGCGCCGCCATCCCGGCCTGCGGGCTGGCCATCGCCAGCAGAATAGAGCCCAGCGCGCCCACCCAGGTCAGGGGGGCGTTACGCTTCTGATCTTCCATCGCACGCGCCAGATGGCGCTGGGTGACGTGCGAAATTTCGTGCGCCATGACGGACGCCAGCTGGCTTTCGTTATCGGAATAACGGAACAACGCCGAATGCAGCACCACGTTCCCGCCAAAGAAGGCGAAGGCGTTGATTTCGTCGTTATTGATTAAATAGAAGTGGAAGGGCGTTTTTACCGAGTCTGCGTGCGCCACCAGTCGCATCCCCAGACCGTTGATGTACTGCACCAGCAAAGGGTCGTTAATCAGCGGAGCACTGCCGCGCAGCTGGCGTACGTAATAATCACCCATCTGCATCTCCTGCCCGATGGAGAGCGTGCTTCCTGCCGTGGTGCCCATGTCCGGCAATGAATCGGACGAGTCAGCGAAAGCGGGCAACACCTGACCCACCGTCACGGCGGCAATCAGTGTCGCAACCAGTGTTTTTCTCAACTGCCTGAACATAACCACTGTCCTGTATGTTGGATGTGCTAATTTGACCGATGAACCCGCATAACGTTCATCTCCGCTGCTCTGCGAGTGTAGCCGTGTTAAGAGATGAAGAAAATCCCATTCATCAGGGTTTTGCGAAACCTGACAGTGAAACAAAAAGGAAAGTCTTTTTTGTGACAGTTAGATACAATTCACCGTCTCACTCCCGCCATTCGATTCAGGGAAGGGTTGTATGCTCGAAATGTTAATGCAGTGGTATCGGCGTCGGTTTAGCGATCCGGAAGCCATTGCTTTGCTGGTCATTCTGGTTGCCGGATTCGGTATCCTGTTCTTCTTTAGTGGCCTGTTGGCACCGCTTCTGGTGGCAATTGTGCTGGCGTATCTGCTGGAGTGGCCCACCGCGCGTCTGGAACATATCGGCTGTTCCCGTCGCTGGGCGACCAGCATTGTCCTGGTGTTGTTTGTCGGCATTCTGCTGCTGATGTCCTTCGTGGTGATGCCCATCGCCTGGCAACAGGGGATCTACCTGATCCGCGACATGCCCGGCATGCTGAATAAACTGTCTGATTTTGCCGCCACGCTGCCGCGCCGCTATCCTGCGCTGATGGACGCCGGGATCATCGATGCGATGGCCGAAAACATGCGCGCCCGCATCATGACCATGGGTGACTCGGTGGTGAAATACTCTCTGGCCTCGCTGGTGGGGTTGCTGACGCTGGCGGTTTACCTTGTTCTCGTGCCGCTAATGGTGTTTTTCCTGGTCAAAGATAAAGAGCAGATGCTGAATGCGGTGCGCCGCGTGCTGCCGCGCAATCGCGGTCTCGCAGGACAGGTCTGGCAGGAGATGAACCAGCAAATCACCAACTATATTCGCGGCAAAGTGCTGGAGATGATTGTGGTGGGCGTGGCGACCTGGATTGGCTTCGTGATTTTCGGGCTGAACTACTCGCTGCTGCTGGCGGTGTTGGTCGGATTCTCGGTTCTGATCCCGTATATCGGCGCGTTTGTGGTGACCATTCCGGTAGTCGGTGTGGCGCTGTTCCAGTTTGGTCTGGGTACGGAGTTCTGGAGCTGTTTCGCCGTATACCTGATTATTCAGGGACTGGACGGGAACCTGCTGGTACCGGTGCTGTTCTCAGAAGCAGTTAACCTGCATCCGCTGGTGATTATCCTGTCAGTGGTGATTTTCGGCGGGCTGTGGGGATTCTGGGGCGTGTTCTTCGCCATTCCGCTGGCGACGCTGATTAAAGCCGTGGTCCACGCGTGGCCGGATGTGCCGGCGGTGGAAGAGAAGTAGATTTAGTGCGGGCTGATGCCCTCACCCCAACCCTCTCCCACGGGTCTGAGGGATCCCCAGTAATTTTTTTATGCAGAAGCAATAAAGTTGCTTTCTAAATGACTGAGGGCTGTCAGCGATGCTCTGGTCCGGCTGTAAATCGCTGAGGCGTTTGCCTTCCGGCCGGGGCGAGGCGCAGGGATGCGCCGAGAGGGCGGCTTTACAGGGACGTTGCCTCCGCCCGTACCCGATAAGCCGGAAGGAATAAGCCGAGGGCACCGCGAAGCGGCGATTTACCGCCGGGAGCCCGGGTCGCCAGGGTGGTGGCGACTGAGCCACCCTGGCACGTTCACCGGTCATATCGTTACAGAGTAGCAAGGAACATAAAGTGAACGGAATGACCACCACCGCCGTATGTTCCCCTCACCCTAACCCTCTCCCCGGAGGGGCGAGGGGATTGCTCAGTGCTCGCATTAATTTGTGGGGAACCCTCAGCCCACGGGGAGAGGGGGCAAACACTAAAAACGGCAACCTGGGTTGCCGTTTTGCTGTTTATCAGGCGCTTTGTTTCAGCCAGTTCAACACCACGTCGTGGTGGTTGCTGGTTTTGAAATCATCAAACACGTGCTCAACTTTACCGTCAGCGTCAATCAGGAAGCTGATGCGGTGAATACCGTCGTACGTTTTGCCCATAAAGGACTTCTCACCCCAGACGCCAAACTGCTCGCAAACCTGGTGGTCTTCATCGGAAAGCAGCGTGAAGTTCAGCAGCTCTTTTTCCGCAAAACGTGACAGCTTTTCTGGTTTATCGGTGCTGATGCCCAGCACTTCCACACCGACCTTTTTCAACTCATCCATGTTGTCGCGTAAACCGCAGGCCTGTACGGTACAGCCCGGGGTCATGGCTTTCGGGTAGAAATAGACCAGAACACGCTGTCCCTGGAAGTCGGTCAAATTTACTTGCTCGCCGTCTTGATCCGGTAAGCTAAATTTCGGTGCGATATCACCGGCTTTCAGTGGGTTCATTACTCAACTCCATCCTGTTCGTGCTGCGAATAATCGACGACGCTTATACTGCCTTGCGCGTGTAATTCTGTACAGAGGGCTTTGAACGCTTGCTCGATATTTGACGCATCCTGCGAGGCAGGGCTGTGGGCGGTAATTTGAATAAACAGCGTCGGGATGGCGTTTTCATCGCCAGGCTGCGTGCGGGAAACCAGTTCGGCAATGTTCATCTGATGGCTGTCAAACAGTGCCGTAAAACGTTCAATCAGATGAGGTGAATCAGGCACTTCAACCTGTACCCAGACTGTGGCAGGCAGAGCCGGACGCGGGCGCGCGGTGGTGCGCTTCATCACAATCAGTAAATCCAGCTCTGCGCCTTTCAGCGGCAGGGTAGATTCGATGAGGGTAATGGCATTCCATGTTCCGGAAAGCAGCATGATGAACGTGAACTCTTCGCCGAGCATAGCCAGCCGGCTATCTTCGATATTGCAGCCGCAGCTGCTCACGTGGCGAGTGATGGTATTCACGATACCCGGCCTGTCAGCACCCAGCGCAGTGATAACCAGGTAATGTTGTGATGAGGTTGTCAAACCTGTTCTTCCTTTGCGTGGTTAAGTCTTCCTAAGGAAAGCATAAAAAAAACATGCATACAACCGCCTGAGAGCCTCAGGTCGCTTGCTTTTATTACAGTTCCAAACGTAACATTGAGGCTCTTGTTCGCACAGAGGATGGCTCATGTTCACGGGAAGTATTGTCGCGCTTGTTACACCGATGGATGAAAAAGGTAATGTCTGCCGGTCAAGCATGAAGAAGCTCATTGATTACCATGTCGCCAATGGAACCTCGGCGATCGTTTCGGTAGGGACTACCGGTGAATCCGCCACGCTGAGCCACGAAGAGCACGGCGACGTTGTGATGCTGACCCTGGAACTGGCGGACGGGCGTATTCCGGTCATCGCGGGTACGGGCGCAAACGCAACGGCAGAGGCCATTAGCCTGACTCAGCGTTTTAACGACAGCGGCATTGTTGGCTGTCTGACGGTGACCCCTTACTACAACCGCCCAACTCAGGAAGGTTTGTTCCAGCATTTCAAAGCCATCGCTGAACATACTGACTTGCCACAAATTCTGTATAATGTGCCGTCCCGTACCGGTTGCGATATGCTGCCGGAAACCGTTGGCCGTCTCTCGAAAGTAAAAAATATTATCGGGATTAAAGAGGCGACAGGGAACTTAAGCCGCGTTCATCAGATCAAAGAGCTGGTTTCAGACGACTTTATCCTGTTGAGCGGTGATGATGCGACCGCACTGGACTTTATGCAGCTCGGTGGTAACGGCGTTATTTCCGTGACGGCGAACGTGGCGGCGCGTGATATGGCTGACATGTGCAAACTGGCCGCAGCCGGTCACTTTGATGAAGCTCGCGTGATTAATCAGCGTCTGATGCCGTTGCATAATAAATTATTTGTCGAACCCAATCCGATCCCAGTGAAATGGGCATGTAAGGAGTTGGGGCTTGTAGCAACCGACACGCTGCGTCTGCCAATGACACCGATTACCGACCATGGTCGTGAAATTGTCGCTGGCGCGCTGAAGCATGCCGGTTTGCTGTAAAGTTTAGGGAGATTTGATGGCTTATTCAGTACAGAAGTCGCGCCTGGCCAAGGTTGCGGGTGTTTCGCTTGTTATGCTCCTCGCTGCCTGTAGTTCAGACTCGCGCTACAAGCGCCAGGTGAGCGGTGATGAATCCTATCTGGATGCGCCGCCGCTTGCTGAACTTCACGCGCCTGCCGGCATGATCCTGCCGATCCAGAACGGTGATTATAATATTCCGGTTACCAACGGCAGCGGCCTGGTGGGTAAAGCGCTCGATATTCGTCCGCCAGCTCAGCCTCTGGCGCTGGTGAGTGGCGCGCGCACGCAGTTCACCGGTGATACAGCTTCTCTGCTGGTGGAAAGCGCACGCGGTACCACGCTGTGGCCGCAGGTTGTGAGCGTCATTCAGTCGAAAAACTATACGATTGATAAACGCGACGACGCCAGCCAGACCTTAACCACCGACTGGATTGAGTGGAACCGTCTCGATGAAGACCAGCAGTATCGTGGTCGTTATCAAGTCTCCGTTAAGCCGCAGGGTTATCAGCAGGCGGTTACCGTTAAGCTGTTGAATCTTGAGCAGGCAGGTAAACCGGTTGCCGATCCGTCCGCCATGCAGCGCTACAGTACCGAAATGCTGAACGTGATTGCAGCGGGTCTGGATAAGAACGCTGCTGATGCCGCAAACGCCGCGCAGAACCGTAACGGCTCAACGTTTGACGTGCAGAGCGGTGCAGACGATACCGGCCTGCCAATGCTGGTGGTGCGTGCGCCGTTTAACCAGACCTGGCAGCGTCTGCCAGCCACGCTGGAAAAAGTGGGCATGAAGGTGACCGACAGCACCCGTTCAACGGGCAGCATCACAGCGACCTATAAGCCGCTGTCTGAAAGTGCCTGGCAGGAGCTGGGGGCAAGCGATCCACAGTTGCCTTCCGGTGACTACAAAATCCAGGTCGGCGACCTCGATAACCGCAGCAGCCTGCAGTTTATCGATCCGAAAGGACACACGCTGACCCAGGCGCAGAACGATGCGCTGGTCGCTGCCTTCCAGGCCGCATTCAGCAAATAATAGTGAGGGCTGGTTAATCCAGCCCTTTTTATTTTCGTGCCACGCAAACGTGTGCGTGGCATAATATGGCCAGTTTTGAATACAAATCATCACACCAGGAGTAATGAAGATGCAGAAGCAAGCTGAGTTGTATCGTGGCAAAGCGAAAACCGTATACAGCACGGAAAACCCGGATCTGTTGGTGCTCGAATTCCGCAATGATACGTCAGCAGGAGACGGCGCACGCATTGAGCAGTTCGATCGTAAGGGCATGGTGAACAACAAGTTCAACCACTTCATTATGACCAAACTGGCCGAAGCCGGTATCCCGACTCAGATGGAAGCGTTGTTGTCCGATACGGAATGTCTGGTAAAAAAACTGGATATGGTGCCGGTTGAGTGCGTGATCCGTAACCGTGCCGCAGGCTCCCTGGTGAAGCGTTTGGGCATTGAAGAGGGTATCGAACTGAATCCACCGCTGTTCGATCTGTTCCTGAAAAACGACGCCATGCATGACCCGATGGTCAACGAATCCTACTGCGAAACCTTCGGCTGGGTCAGCAAAGAGAACCTGGCGCGCATGCAGGAACTGACCTACAAAGCCAACGACGTGCTGAAAAAGCTGTTTGATGACGCGGGCCTGATCCTGGTCGACTTCAAGCTGGAGTTCGGTCTGTACAAAGGCGAAGTGGTGCTGGGCGACGAGTTCTCTCCTGACGGCAGCCGCCTGTGGGACAAAGAGACGCTGGATAAAATGGACAAAGACCGTTTCCGCCAGAGTCTGGGTGGCGTGGTCGAAGCGTACGAAGCGGTTGCTCACCGTTTAGGCGTTAAGCTCGACTAAACTGCGCATTTGCCAAAGGATGTTGGCATCCTTTGGCGTCTTATCCTTGTTTACTATGGTAATCCTTTCATTAACCGCCTACGATCATAGCTATTATAAATGGAATAGTTCGAGGTGTTTATGCGCTGGCAAGGGCGTCGTGAAAGTGACAACGTAGAAGACAGACGCAGCAGTGGTGGCGGTGGTCCGTCTATGGGCGGGCCAGGTTTCCGGTTACCCAGCGGCAAGGGCGGTATTATTCTGCTGGTCGTCGTGCTGGTAGCGGGCTACTACGGTGTCGACCTGACCGGTTTGATGACCGGTGAAACCGGGCAACAGCAGCAGTATTCTCAGCGCTCCATCAGCCCGAATGAAGATGAAGCGGCGAAATTTACTTCCGTTATTCTCGCGACGACCGAAGATACCTGGGGTCAGCAGTTCGAGAAAATGGGGCGGACTTATCAGCCGCCAAAACTGGTGATGTACCGGGGCGCAACCCGCACCGGCTGCGGCACCGGGCAGTCCGTTATGGGGCCGTTCTACTGCCCGGCGGACAGCACCGTCTATATCGATCTCTCCTTCTATGACGACATGAAAAGCAAGCTGGGCGCCGACGGCGATTTTGCCCAGGGCTACGTGATCGCGCATGAAGTCGGCCACCATGTGCAGAAGCTCCTCGGCATTGAACCTAAAGTGCGTCAGATGCAGCAGAATGCGTCTCAGGCGGAGGTGAATCATCTCTCCGTACGCATGGAGCTTCAGGCCGACTGCTTCGCTGGCGTCTGGGGACACAGCATGCAGCAGCAGGGCGTGCTGGAAACAGGCGATCTGGAAGAGGCCCTGAATGCCGCACAGGCGATTGGTGACGATCGCTTGCAGCAGCAAAGCCAGGGGCGCGTTGTGCCGGACAGCTTTACCCATGGCACCTCAGAGCAGCGCTACAGCTGGTTTAAGCGTGGCTTTGACAGCGGCAACCCGTCGCAGTGTAATACCTTCGGCAAAGCTATGTGATGTTGGGGGTTGAACAGCTGGTTAACCAGCTTCAGCGTACCGGGCACCGCCGGCTGGTGGTGCTTAGCGGCGATGAAGCGTGGACGTTGAGCCAGGCGACCATCCTGCGCGATACGTTACCAGGAGACTGGCTGTGGCTGGAGGAAAACCCCTCTAAGGCCATCAGCGGCCTGCTGGGACGTGAATATCTGCACGCCGTTTTTGACGCGCGTCGCGGGTTTGACGTCTCGGCCTTCGCCGCCCTCAGCGGGACCCTGCGCGCCGGAAGCCTTCTGGTGCTGCTGGTGCCGCCGTTCTCCGTCTGGGCTAACAGGCCCGACGCGGATTCTCTACGCTGGAGCGACAGCGCTGAGCCGATCGCCACCCCGCACTTTGTTTACCATTTTTGCCGGACGCTGGCCGCCGATTCAGATGCTATCGTCTGGCATCAACATCGTCCTCTGTGCCTTCCCGTTGCGCCAGATTTACCCGCCTGGCAGCCCGCCAGCGGTGAACCGCAGCGCGAGCAGGCTGCGATCCTCGATGCGCTTCTGACCATGTCTGCTGGCGTGGCTGCCGTGACGGCCCCGCGCGGACGAGGAAAGTCCGCCCTGGCGGGCATGTTGCTCAACGGCATTCAGGGTAGTGCTGTAGTGACCGCACCGGCAAAAGGGGCGACGGATGTCATCGCGCGTTTCGCCGGGGAACATTTTCACTTTATGGCCCCGGATGCGCTGCTGGCCTCCACAACAGAAGCTGACTGGCTGATTGTCGATGAGGCGGCCGCCATCCCCGGCCCGCTGCTCGAGAAACTGACGATGCGCTTTCCCCGCGTGTTGTTGACCACTACGGTGCAGGGTTATGAAGGCACGGGCAGGGGATTCCTGCTGAAGTTCTGCGCCCGGTTCAGCGGTCTGCGGCGATATACCTTATCAACTCCTGTACGCTGGGCTGCCGGATGTCCTCTTGAGCGAATCGTGGCGAACGCGCTGCTGTTCGACGATGCGCTTATCGATCGCAAACCGGCAGGGGAGGTAAGTTTAACGTCGCTGGAGCCCGGGGTGTGGGAGAGCGATCCGGCGCGCGGGGCAGGCGTGTATGAACTGCTGTGTGCCGCGCACTACCGGACGTCCCCCCTCGATTTACGCCGGATGATGGACGCCCCCGGCCAGCACTTTGCTGTTGCTCATGCGGGCGCGGAGATCGCTGGCGCGCTCTGGCTGGTGGAGGAGGGGGGATTACCCCCTGAACTTAGCCGCGCAGTATGGGCGGGGTTTCGTCGGCCGCGGGGAAATCTGGTGGCACAGTCGCTGGCGGCGCACGGCGGTTCGCCTCTCGCGGCGACGCTGAAAGGCCGACGCGTCAGCCGTATTGCGGTTCATCCTCATCGCCAGCGGGAAGGCATCGGGCAGGGGCTGATCCGCAGTGCCAGCGGAGAAGATTATCTCTCGGTCAGCTTTGGCTATACCGACGAGCTGTGGCGTTTCTGGCGGCAGTGCGGGTTTGTGCTGGTGCGAATGGGCAGCCACCGGGAGGCCAGCAGCGGGTGCTATACGGCGATGGCGTTGCTGCCGCTGAGCGAGGCGGGGCATCAGCTCTGCGAAGAGGCGCATCAGCGTTTATGTCGTGATATGCGCGTCCTGTCGGCCTGGAATGGTGAAAAGATCCCGGTGATGGATGCATGGGAAGCTACCCTTAATAGTGACGACTGGCTGGAGCTGGCGGGGTTTGCCTTTGCGCACCGGGCGTTTTCAACCTCGGTTGCGGCGCTAACGCGATTGTTGTTTGCCGTGGATATGCCGCTCCCGGCGCTGCGTGGGAAAATGGAAGGGAATACGCACGATTTCGGGCGCAAAGCGTTGCTGGCGAAGCTACGCGAGGAAACCGCTCACGCGCTTGAAAGGCTTGATTACTCTCGTAGCCAGCGGCTGAAAGCCGACATTTTGCAATGGCAATTTTTTCAATGACTTCTTCAGTAAAGTGGCATGGTCATTACCCCGCAGAGGCGTAAAATCCTGCTTATCAATTAAGGAGATCGCCATGAAACATGACCATTTTGTTGTGCAAAGCCCGGATACACCTGCTAAACAGCTACTGCTTCTGTTTCATGGCGTGGGCGACAATGCCGTCAATATGGGACAGATTGGCAGCTGGTTTGCACCCGTTTTCCCACACGCGCTGATCGTCAGTATCGGCGGCGTGGAGCCCTGCGGTCCGGACGGGCGGCAGTGGTTTTCCGTCGAGGGCGTGACGGAGGAAAATCGTCAGGCACGTATTGATGCCGTTATGCCAGCCTTTATCAATACCGTGCGTTACTGGCAGCAGCAGAGCGGCGTAGGTGCCAATGCAACAGCGCTGATTGGCTTCTCTCAGGGCTCAATCATGTCGCTGGAAAGCGTAAAAGCGCAGCCCGGACTGGTGTCCCGCGTGATTGCCTTCAACGGGCGTTTTGCGACGTTACCGCAAAGCGCGACCACGCAGACCACGATCCATCTCATTCATGGGGGTGAAGACCGGGTAATTGAGCTTTCGCATGCGGTTGCGGCCCAGGATACGCTGATGCGCGAGGGCGGGGATGTGACGCTGGATATCGTGGACGATCTGGGGCATGCCATTGACGATCGCAGCATGCAGTTCGCGCTCGATCATCTGCGTTATACCGTACCGAAGCACTACTTTGATGAAGCGCTCAGCGGCGGTAAGCCGAATGACGATGATATCGTCGAGTTTATGTGAGGTTTCCCCTCTCCTTAGGGAGAGGGAAAACAGAGCGATTACTTCTTCTGGTCCTTCTTCGGCCAGTCGTCTTCATCGTCCCACTTGTCGTTAAAATCACGGTGCGGCGGAAGATCCGGTTTGTTGGCAAGGAACTTTTTGTGGTCAACGCGCTTGAGATCTTTAATCACGTTAAGCAGCACGCCTACCAGAAACACCAACACCAGAATCCACCAGTACTTTGAAAGCCAGTCCATTCGCTAATCCTCTTTAAGCACCCGTCAGGCGACGAGCTGCTCCATAATACGTTGATACATGCGGGCCAGCAGTTGTAAATCGGCAGCGTTCACGCATTCATTGATTTTGTGAATCGTCGCGTTAACCGGACCCAGTTCGACAACCTGTGCGCCCATGCGGGCGATAAAGCGTCCGTCAGACGTGCCGCCCGTTGTCAGCAGCTGTGGCTTAATCTCATTATAGTGCGCGATGGCGTTCACTACCGCATCCACCAGTTTACCGCGCTGCGTCAGGAACGGCTGGCCAGACAGCCACCAGTCGAGGGTATAGCGCAGCTGGTATTTTTCGAGCAGCGCAATCACGCGTGCTTTGATCATCTCGTCGGTCAGTTCGGTGCTGAAGCGGAAGTTAAACTGGACGAAGAGATCGCCGGGAATGACGTTGTTGCTGCCAGTGCCGGCCTTGATGTTGGCTATCTGCATGCTGGTTGGCGGGAAAAATTCGTTGCCTTTATCCCATTCAATGCCCACCAGTTCGTTCAGCATCGGCGCGGCGCGGTGTACCGGGTTATCCGCCAGGTGCGGATAGGCAACGTGGCCCTGCACGCCATGAATAGTCAAATTGCAGGTCAGGGATCCACGGCGGCCATTTTTCACCACATCGCCCACCACTTCGGTGCTGGACGGTTCGCCCACCAGACAGTAGTCCAGACGTTCATTGCGCGCCATCAGCGCCTCAACGACCTTCACGGTGCCGTTGTGGGCGCTGGCTTCTTCATCGGAGGTAATCAAAAACGCAAGACGGTTTTTATGGTTCGGATGCTGGGCGACGAAACGCTCTGCCGCCACGACCATCGCAGCCAGGGAACCTTTCATATCCGCAGCGCCTCGTCCGAAAAGCATGCCGTCGCGGATGGTTGGCTCAAAAGGCGGGTTGATCCAGCGGTCTGCGTCGCCTGCGGGAACTACGTCGGTATGTCCGGCAAACGCCAGCGTCTCCCCCTGACCGCGCCATGCCCAGAAGTTCTGCGTATCGCCAAAATCCATGTGCTCGACGGTAAAACCGATGGCACGCAGGCGCTCAATCATTAATGCCTGACAACCTGCGTCGTCCGGGCTAAGGGAAGGACGGCGAATAAGCTGCTGAGTCAGCTCAATGACCGGGCATGACATAGACTACACCTCAACGAATAAATCTGAATAAAGGGTTTCACTGAAACCCAGCAGCATAGGCTGACCTGGCTTGCAGAGCAATGGGCGTTTGATGATTGCCGGCATTTCAAGCATCAGTTAGGCTGCGCTGTCGGCGTTGTTGATCGTGGCCCGGAGAGATTCATCCAGTTTTCGCCAGGTGGTCCCGCGGGTGTTCAGCAGCGCTTCCCAGCCCAGTTCATTGATGGCGGAATGGAGAAACGCGGGGTCAAGCCCGTCGGCACGGTAATCATGGAAGCGATAGTCGATGTTGTGTGCTTCCAGCCAGCGGCGGGCTTTTTTAATCGTATCGCAATTCTTAATGCCGTACATCACAACCATAGTGAATCCTTTTGTTCTTGTGTGGATTAAATGTTCAATATTTTCGAAGATATATCCTTAAGTGGAATATAACATATTCGGAATTTTTCGTGATTTACAATTCTCCATAATTCAACGAACAGCTGTACGCTGAATAGTGTTCCATCTTTTAAGCATAGTTGTCCACTCTGTATAAATTGCCAATAAACTCAGGGGGAAATTAAAAATGCTGTCATTTTTCTGACTATTTCAAAATATTGCTGCAGGTCACATAAAATTTACCCGTCAACGCTCATAGTGATCCTAAACCTACCTGCACAGCGAGGCTCAATCACAGCAATCGGTTAAAGTGGCTTCACAATGATGATACGTTTTCGTAGAATGCACATAATAATAAGAGAGGTTGTTATGATTGAACATGAACTGGGGAACTGGAAAGATTTTATCGAAGGCATGCTTCGTAAATGAATTTCCGGTAAGAAATGCAAGAGCACTTAATTAACTAAAATAACCATAGTGTGAAAGAATCACACAATAAAAAGGCGGCCTGTAAAGCCGCCTTTTTTTTATTTCAACGGGTTATTCCGGCTTATCCTTCAGCGGGAAACGACGGCGTATCAGCACAAAGAACAGCGGTACGAAATAGATAGCCAGAATCGTCGCGGAAATCATTCCCCCCATAACGCCCGTTCCCACCGCGTGCTGGCTGCTGGAGCCTGCGCCGGAGCTGGTGGCCATCGGCAGGACGCCAAACACAAACGCCAGAGAAGTCATCAGGATCGGGCGCAGGCGCTGACGACAGGCGTGCAGCGTGGCGGCCATCAGTTCGTGACCTTTGGCATTCATCTCATTGGCAAATTCGACGATCAGAATGGCGTTTTTCGCCGACAATCCGATTACGGTGAGGAGTCCGACCTGGAAATAGACATCGTTTTCCAGGCCACGCATCCAGGTTGCCAGCAGCGCGCCGATGACCCCGAGAGGCACCACCAGCATTACCGAGAACGGCACTGACCAGCTTTCATACAGCGCCGCCAGGCAGAGGAACACCACCAGCAGCGACAGGGCATACAGGGCAGGCGCCTGCGCGCCGGAAAGCCGTTCCTGGTAGGACATCGCCGTCCACTCCAGGCCAAAGCCGGTCGGTAACTGCTGAACCAGTTTTTCCATAATGTCCATTGCGGTACCGGTACTGACGCCAGGCGCGGCTTCACCGACAATCTCCAGCGTCGAATAGCCGTTGTAACGCTCCAGACGCGGCGAACCGGTCTCCCAGCGTGACGTCGCAAACGCCGAGAACGGCACCATGCCGCCGGTGTTATTGCGCACATACCAGCGGTTGATATCGTCCGGCAGCATGCGGTATTTGGCAGCAGACTGAACGTAGACCTTTTTCACGCGACCGCGATCCATAAAGTCATTCACGTAGCTTGAGCCCCATGCCGTTTGCAGGGTGTCGTTAATGTCGTCGATGGAGACGCCCAGCGCCTGCGCTTTACGCTGGTCGATATCCACCTGTAGCTGAGGGCTGTCATCCAGACCGTTATGACGAACGCGGGTAAGCTGCGGCTCTTTCCCGGCCAGCTCGAGCAGTTTATCGCGAGCTGCCATCAACGCGTCATGCCCGGCACCCGCGTGATCCTGAAGCTCCATATCAAATCCGGCTGAGCTGCCCAGGCCACTGATAGCGGGCGGGCTGCTGGCGAAAACGCGCGCTTCCTTGATTTTGTTGAACGCTTTAGTTGCACGTTCAATGATGGCAAAGGAGGAGCCGCTATCGCTGTCGCGCTGGTCCCAGTCTCTCAGGCGCACAAACATACGCGCCACGTTCTGCCCGTTACCACCAGGGCCAGAGCCGACGGTGGAGAAGACGGAGACCACGTTATCCTTCTCCTGAGTATGGAAGTAGTTCTCAACCTTCTGCACCACTTTCAGGGTCTGCTGCTGGGTCGAGCCGCTCGGTAACTGTACGGAGGTGATAAACATGCCGCGATCTTCCAGCGGCAGGAACGAGGTTGGCAGCCGCAGGAATAAGAAGACCATGCCGCCGAGCAGCAGGACATAAACCACCATCCAGCGCACGCTGCGGTGCAGTACTTTACCCACGCCCGCTTCATAGCGCGCCGCATTTCGGTTAAACATGCGGTTAAACCAGCCGAAGAAGCCTTTTTGACCGTGGTGTTCGCCCTTATGCAGCGGTTTGAGCAGCGTCGAGCACAGAGCAGGGGTAAGGATCATCGCCACCAGTACGGAGAGTACCATCGCAGAGACGATGGTGATCGAGAACTGGCGATAAATCGCGCCCGTAGTGCCGCCAAAAAACGCCATCGGGATAAATACCGCCGACAGCACCATGGCGATACCGACCAGCGCACCCTGAATTTGCCCCATCGATTTACGCGTGGCCTCGCGGGGCGAAAGCCCTTCCTCGCTCATGATGCGCTCGACGTTTTCCACCACCACGATGGCATCATCCACCAGCAGGCCGATGGCCAGCACCATGGCAAACATGGTCAGGGTGTTGATGCTGTAACCGAAGGCATACAGCACCGCAAAGGTTCCCAGCAACACCACCGGCACCGCAATGGTGGGGATCAGCGTGGCGCGGAAGTTTTGCAGGAACAGGTACATCACGAGGAACACCAGCGCGATAGCTTCGAGCAGGGTTTTCACCACATCTTCGATGGAGGCTTTTACGAATGAGGTGGTTTCGTAGGCGACTTTGTACTCCAGTCCGTGCGGGAAGTAATGCGACAGCTCATCCAGACGCTCTAACACCCGCTGCGCGGTCGCCATTTCGTTGGCGCCGGAGGCCAGTTTCACCCCCAGGCCGGACGCGGCATTGCCGTTAAAGCGACTCAGGTAGTCATATTTTTCCGCCCCCATTTCCACGGTGGCGACATCCCCCAGACGCACTTCGGAACCATCCTGATTCACGCGCAGAGTGATATTGCGGAACTGTTCAGGCGTCTGGAGCAGCGACTGGGAGTTGATGGTGGCGTTAAGCGCCTGGTTATCCACGGACGGCGTACCACCGAGCTGCCCCACGGCAATCTGAGCGTTCTGCGATTCGATGGCGTCGGTGACATCTTTGGCGGTCATCTGCACGCTGTTCAGCTTGTTGGGATCCAGCCAGATACGCATGGAATACTGCGAGCCGTAGGCGTCGATATCACCCACGCCGTTGATACGGCTGAGCGGGTCCTGAATATTACTGGCGACGTAGTCCGCGATGTCCTGCTTATCCATCGAGCCATCGGTTGAAACAAACGCGATGGTCAAAATATTGGTGTCACCGGTCTTACGCACGGTCACCCCCTGGTTCTGCACCGCCTGAGGCAGTTTACGCAGGGCCGATTGCAGCTGGTTTTGCACCTGCTGCACCGCTTCGTCCGGATCCGTGCCCGCCGTAAAGCTCAGGGTTACCGTCGCCTGGCCCGTGGCGCTGCTCTGCGAGGACATGTACATCAGGTTATCAAGACCCGTCATGTTCTGCTCGATAACCTGCGTGACGGTATTTTCCAGCGTCTGTGCCGAGGCGCCAGGGTAGTTCGCCGTGATACGCACGTTAGGAGGGGCGAGGTCGGGGTATTGCTCAACAGGAAGGGAAGTAATCGCCAGGACACCCGTCAGACACAACAGGATTGCAAGCACCCAGGCAAAAATGGGGCGATCGATGAAAAAATTCGCCATTAAAATGTGACCTCGTTTTGCTGCACGTCATTATTGTTTATTGCCCGCCTAACTTTAGCGGTAAGGCCCAGGTCAAACGTGGAGAAATAAAGGAGATAATGTAAATTATCATGCGCTTTTTTCAGCGCGCCTTCTTTCCCGCTATTTTTCAGCCTGCGCCGCAGGTGTCCGGAACGTCACGCTGACCTGTGTACCGCCCTGTGGCGGCTGAGAAAAGTGTAATGTTCCGCCGAGCCGTCCCGCGCGTTCGCGCATGATATTCAGCCCGTAATGCCCCGGCGGTTCACTGGCGTCGCCGATACCAATACCGTTGTCGCGGATCGTGACCGTGTGAGTACCGTCCGCGGTGGTGACGCAGCTGACCACAATCTCGCTGGCGTCGGCATGTTTAATCGCATTCAGCACTGCCTCACGCACAATCTGTAAGAGGTGCACCTGTTTTTGCGCGTCCAGTGCCAGCGATGAGAGACGGCAGTCGAGCACCAGCTTCGCGCTGGTCTGGCTTTGCAAACCGTCGAGAGACTCCTGTAGCGCGGCAGGAAGATTGGCGTGGTTGAGCGTCAGGCGGAAGGTGGTGAGCAGCTCGCGTAGCTGATGCCAGGCGTTATTCAGCTCGCGGGAGAAGTCCGTAATGATGGTCTGCGCCGGGGCATTGTCGCCCGGCACGGCATGCTTCAGCAGCGTAAGCTGAATACGCAAATAGGAGAGCACCTGCGCCAGCGAATCATGCAACTCGCGCGCGATGGTGGCGCGCTCTTCCATCAGCAGCAACTGCTGATAATGTTTCTGCGCCTGATTGAAATAGAGCCCCCGGCCCAGCATCGTCGCCACGCTTTCCATGAGCGGCAGCGGAACATCCCCGGTCGCGCTTTGCCAGCGCAGTTCGCCGTACAGGGTGTCCTGCATTAATACCGGTAAATTGTGCATTTTCTCACCCGGGGACTCCTGTCCTTCGTAAAGCTGCCAGTCGTCACTGGTGCGCAATTGCAGGTAATTCATCTGCGTATAGTCATGCACAATTTGCAAAATATGCCGGAAGCAGTGGCTGTCTATCTGCCCGGTATTCAACGCCTGTGAGCATTTGAACAGCATTTCAAGCTGCTGATGCGCTTCATTCAGGTGGCGGGTTTTTTCGGCAACGGAGTGCTCCAGGGAACGGTACAGGGTGTGTAATTCCGCCGACATATGGTTGAAGGCGCGGGAAAGCTGGCCCAGCTCGTTGGGAAGCATAATATCCGGCGCGGGGGTATCGAACTGCCCCTGTTCGATACGCTCGCTCGCTGCCACCAGATTATTCAGCGGCAGCACAACCTGACGGCGGATGCGCCGCAGGGTCATCACCGCCAGCAGCAGGATGCCCAGGCCGCCCGTCAGCGACATGAAAATCACCAGCTGTATCTTATGTTCGGTGTAGTGCTGTAGCGCCAGCACAAAGGCATCTATCCGGCCCACGAAATCCTCTATGTGGCTCTGATACCACCCGGTATCGCCGCTGGCGATACGCGTGTCCATCTCCTGCCAGCCAAGCTGCAACTGCTGGTAACGCTGTTTGACGTCCTCTGGCACATACCAGCGGTTTAGCTTCTGCAACGCAGGCGCGCTCAGCGTTTTCTGCCAGACCGCGCGGTGCTCTGCCAGTGACGGGCTGGCGCGCTGCATTTCGTAGCCCAGGCGGTAGCTCTGCATGCGCAGCGATCCGGCGATGTTAATCGCCTCGGCGTCGCGCTGGCTGCTGGCGAGTGTAACCAGCGCAATGGCGCTGATCAGAACGGACAAGACAATCATCGAAAAGAAAGCCCGAGCCAGGCTTCCCGATACGGGGCGTTTAACGGTCACTCATCAGCTTCCTGAATTAAATTGATCTGCCACAGGTTCACTGGAAATAGTTCGCCTTCCTGGGCATTTGAACATTGCGTCGCCATGCCGCTGTGGGTAAATACGATAACAATAGAAAGAATAAGGTTATTGAACCAAAAACAGGTGTTGTTATGAATCGTTTTATTATGGCCAACGCTCAACAGTGTATCGGTTGTCGCGCCTGCGAAGTTGCCTGTGTGATGGCGCACAACGGGGAGCAGCACGCGCTGAGCGAGCGCCATTTTCATCCCCGCATTACGGTCCTTACCTCTGGCTTGCGAAAAAGCCCAGTGACCTGCCACCACTGTGAAAATGCGCCCTGCGCGCAAAGCTGCCCGAACGGAGCCATCACGCAACACAGCGACAGCGTACAGGTCAATCAACAAAAATGCATTGGCTGTAAAGCCTGCGTGGTGGCCTGCCCGTTTGGCACGATGGACATGCTGATCACCCCGCTTGAAAACGACAGCGTAAAGGCCTCGGCGCACAAATGCGACCTCTGCCTGGAAAGGCCGCAAGGCCCGGCCTGCGTTGAAAACTGCCCGGCAGAGGTGCTTACGCTCGCCACCCCAGCCGTGCTGGATAAGCTGGTTAAACAGCGCCGACAGCGCAGCGCAAGGCTGGACGCGCTGCCGTGGCACAGCGAGGCGGTTCAATCAGCCCCTCCGCAAACCAAACGGCAACAGATGCAAAACACCCCGGCGCGCGGTGAGCCGGATAAGCTCAGCCCCGACGCGCGCGCCGGCCATTTTAACGAGATCTACTTGCCGTTTCGCCCGGAACAGGCGCAGCGCGAAGCATCCCGGTGCCTGAAATGTGGCGACCACAGCATTTGCGAGTGGACCTGCCCGCTGCATAACCATATTCCGCAGTGGATTGAGCGGATCAGGGCGGGGGATATCATTGGTGCGGCTGAGCTTTCTCACCAGACTAACTGTTTACCGGAAATTACCGGCCGCGTCTGTCCACAGGATCGATTATGTGAAGGCGCCTGCACCCTGCGGGATGCGTCAGGGGCGGTAACCATCGGTAATATCGAACGATATATCTCGGATCGGGCGCTGGCGATGGGCTGGACGCCGGACGTCAGCCACGTTACACCGGTCGGTAAGCGCGTCGCCATCATTGGTGCCGGTCCGGCAGGGCTGGCCTGTGCCGACGTACTGGTGCGCAGCGGCATCGGTGTGACGGTCTACGATCGCCATCCAGAAATCGGCGGATTGCTGACCTTTGGTATTCCGGCCTTCAAGCTGGATAAATCCCTGTTAGCGCGGCGCAGAGAGATATTCAGCGCGATGGGTATCCGCTTCGAGCTGAACTGCGAGGTGGGAAAAGACGTGTCGATGGTCCAACTGCAAAACGACTACGATGCCCTGTTCATCGGCGTAGGGACCTATCGTTCCATGAAAGCAGGTATCCCTCATGAAGACGCGCCGGGCGTGTACGACGCGCTGCCGTTTTTAGTGGCGAACACGCGGAACGTGATGGGCCTTGATCCTGCCGCAGACGAGCCGTTTATCGACACGCAGGGGTTAAACGTGGTGGTGCTGGGCGGGGGCGATACGGCGATGGACTGCGTGCGCACCGCGCTGCGACATGGCGCGGCGAAAGTAACCTGCGCCTATCGGCGGGACGAGGCCAACATGCCGGGCTCAAAGAAAGAGGTTAAAAACGCGAAAGAAGAGGGCGCGGCGTTTGAATTTAATGTCCAGCCGGTTGAGCTCACGCTGGATACCGACGGGAAGGTCAAGGGTATCCGGATGCTGCGCACCCGTCTGGGCGAGCCGGATGCGCAGGGGCGGCGTCGTCCTGTCCCGGTGGCGGGCAGTGAGTTTGTCATGCCAGCGGATGCGGTGATCATGGCGTTTGGGTTTAATCCGCACGCCATGCCGTGGCTTCAGGCGCAGGGCGTCGACACCGACGACTGGGGGCGCATCAGGGCCTCCGTGGAGAGCCGTTATCGTTACCAGACCTCGAATCCGCAGATTTTTGCTGGCGGTGATGCGGTACGTGGTGCGGATCTGGTGGTCACCGCGATGGCGGAAGGGCGCCATGCCGCGCAGGGGATCATGGACTGGCTTGGCGTGCCGCCGCGCAATATGCATTAACGCAGACGGGCGACAAAGCGGGCATCACGGCGTAGTATAAACAGACTCATTTTGCCGTGGAGCCCGTATGTCCCTGAACATTACCGTTATTAAAGACAAAATCCTTTCTGAAAATTACTTTGTCCTGCGTAACATCACTTACGATCTCACCCGTAAGAGCGGGGACGTCATTCGCCATAAACGCGAAGTCTACGACCGGGGCAATGGTGCAACCATTCTGCTGTATAACCGTGAAAAGCAAAGCGTGGTGCTGATCCGCCAGTTTCGCATCGCGACATGGGTCAATGGCAACGCGGACGGACGTCTGATTGAAACCTGTGCAGGTCTGCTGGACGACGATGAGCCGGAAGTGTGTATCCGCAAAGAAGCCATTGAAGAGACGGGTTTTGAGGTGGGGGCGGTGCAGAAAGTCTTTGAGCTGTTTATGTCCCCTGGCGGGGTTACCGAGCTGGTTCACTTCTTCATTGCGGAGTACACCGATGCCCAGCGCACGCACCGGGGCGGTGGCGTGGACGATGAAGACATTGAAGTGCTGGAAATGCCTTTCGCTCAGGCTGTCGACATGGTGAAAAGCGGCGAGATCCGCGACGGTAAAGCGGTGATCCTGTTGCAGTATCTGCAAACCCGCGGTTTGATGAATGCTGCGTCGGTAGCGTGATAAGTTGTATTTCAGATAAATCTATCCGATAAATCCGATTGAGCCAGCCCGCCCAGGGCACGAAGATACGCCCCAGATTGACCTATTCGTTTCCGGGGCTGTGCCGTTCATGCGCTACTGCGTTTTTTTTCTCTTCTTCATTTGCGTGCTTCCCGCACCTTTGGTGTGGGCTGCGCCTGCGCAGCAGTCTTTTTCAGACTGGCAGGTGACCTGCAATAACCAGAATTTCTGCGTAGCGCGCAACACCGGCGAGCATCGCGGTCTGGTCATGACGCTGAGCCGCAGTGCGGGGGCAAAAACGGACGCCAGCCTGCGCATCGATCTCGGCGGTCTTTCGACGCCTCCGGTGAAAGAGCCTGACATTGCCCCGCGCCTGCTGCTCGACAATGTGCCGCTTCAGCTCACGTCGCAACACTGGCAGTTAACCCCCTGGCATCTTAAAACAGACGATACGGGCACCATCACCACGTTTCTGAAAACCATTCAGGAGGGGCAGGCGCTGACCCTGCGCGAGGGGAAGCAGACGATCTCTCTGGCCGGTCTGAAAGCGGCGCTGCTGTTTATTGATGCCCAGCAAAAACGCGTCGGAAGTGAAACGGCATGGATTAAAAAAGGGGATAGTCCACCGCTGAGCGTGCCGCCTGCGCCGGCATTAAAAAAGGTGGCAGTGGTGAACCCCACGCCAACGCCGCTGACGCATAACGAACTTAACGATCTGCTGGATTACGGTACCTGGCGCATGAACCACAGCCAGTGCTCCCTCGATCCGAACCGGCGTGAAGTGCGCGTGACCGCGTTGACCGATGACAAAGCGCTGATGATCATCAGCTGTGAGGCGGGGGCGTACAACACCGTCGATCTGGCGTGGCTGGTGTCGCGTAAAAAACCGTTTGCTGCCAGAAGCGTGAGATTGCGCCTGCCGTTTACCCCTTCCAGCCAGAGTAGCGACATGGAGCTGATGAATGCCAGCTTCGATGAAAAAACGCGCGAGCTGACCACGCTGGCACTGGGACGCGGGATTGGCGACTGTGGGATCCAGACCCGCTGGCGTTTTAACGGCCAGCGCTTCCGCCTGGTGCGCTACGCGGAAGAGCCAAGCTGCGATAACTGGAATGGGCCAGATGCCTGGCCCACGCTGTGGATCACAAGGTAGGGCGCTGTCGCTTACCCGGCCTACGTTTTAGCGATTTGTAGGCCCGGTAAGGCGTAGCCGCCACCGGGCACGAAGACTGTACTACAGCACGCTCAGCGCCTTCTCCACCACGTTCTCAACGGTAAAGCCGAAGTACGGGAACAGCTTATCGGCCGGGGCGGATTCACCATAACCCTTCATGCCGACAATCGCCCCTTTCAGACCCACATATTTGTACCAGTAGTCGGCAATGCCAGCTTCAACCGCCACGCGCGCCGCGACGTTTGAAGGCAGCACCGATTCGCGGTACGCGTCATCCTGGGCATCAAAGATATCCGTTGAAGGCAGGGAAACCACGCGCACCGCGTGACCCTCGGCGGTCAGTTTCTCGGCCGCTTTTACCGTGATTTCCACCTCTGAACCGGTGGCAATCAGGATCACGTCCGGTTTACCGCCGCTGTCTTTCAGGATGTACCCGCCGCGGGCGATATTTTTCACCTGCTCCGGCGTGCGCTCGATCTGCGCCAGGTTCTGGCGCGACAGGATCAGCGCTGTGGGTCCGTTATGGCGCTCTACGGCCAGCTTCCAGCCCACAGCCGCTTCAACCTGATCGCACGGACGCCAGGTACTGAAGTTTGGCGTCAGGCGCAGGCTCGCCAGCTGCTCTACCGCCTGGTGCGTCGGCCCATCTTCACCCAGTCCGATGGAGTCGTGGGTATACACCATGATTTGCCGCGCCTTCATCAGGGCCGCCATACGCGCCGCGTTACGGGCATATTCGACAAACATCAGGAAAGTGGCGGTGTACGGCACGAAGCCGCCATGGTGGGCGATACCGTTGGCAATGGCGGTCATCCCGAACTCGCGCACGCCGTAGTGGATATAGTTTCCGGCAATGTCTTCCTTCAGGGATTTAGAGCCAGACCAGATGGTGAGGTTACTTGGCGCCAGATCCGCCGAGCCGCCCAGCAGTTCGGGCAGGACAGGGCCAATCGCGTTCAGGGTGTTTTGTGACGCCTTACGGGTGGCAATTTTCGCCGGGTTAGATTGCAGATTTTCAATCAGCGCCTGAGTTTTCTCTTCCCAGTCTTCCGGCAGGCCACCGCTCATGCGGCGGTTAAATTCGGCCGCCAGCTCCGGATACGCTTTTTTGTAGGCAGCAAACTTCTCGTTCCAGGCCTGCTGCGCTTTTTCACCTGTTTCGCGAGCATCCCAGGCCCTGTAGATCTCTTTTGGGATCTCAAAGGCCGGGTGTTTCCAGCCCAGTTTCTGGCGGGTCAGCGCCACTTCCTCTTCACCCAGCGCCGCGCCGTGCGCCTCTTCTTTACCCGCTTTGTTCGGCGAGCCGAAGCCGATGGTGGTGCGGCAGACGATCAGGGACGGTTTGTCCTTCACGCTCTGCGCTTCCTGAATCGCTTTTTTCACCGCCTCAGGATCGTGACCGTCGATCTCGTGAACCACGTGCCAGTGATAGGCTTCAAAGCGTTTTGCCGTGTCGTCGGTAAACCAGCCCTCGGTTTCCCCGTCAATGGAGATACCGTTGTGATCGTAGAAGCCAATCAGCTTGCCCAGGCCCAGGGTGCCCGCCAGCGAGCAGACCTCGTGGGAGATCCCCTCCATCAGGCAGCCATCACCCATAAAGACATAGGTGTAGTGATCGACAATCTCGTGGTCGGGCTGGTTGAACTGCGCGGCCAGCGTACGCTCTGCAATCGCCAGGCCGACGGCATTCGCCAGCCCCTGGCCCAGCGGGCCGGTAGTGGTTTCAACACCCGGCGTATAGCCGATCTCCGGGTGGCCCGGCGTTTTGGAGTGCAGCTGGCGGAAGTTTTTTAACTCCTCAAGCGGCAGGTCGTAGCCGGAAAGGTGCAGCAGGCTGTAGAGCAGCATCGAGGCGTGACCGTTGGAGAGAATAAAACGGTCGCGATCGTACCAGGTCGGATCGGTCGGGTTGTGCTTCAGGAAGTCGTTCCACAGCACTTCGGCAATATCAGCCATACCCATGGGGGCGCCAGGGTGGCCGGAATTGGCTTTTTGTACGGCATCCATGCTGAGGGCGCGAATGGCGTTGGCGAGCTCTTTACGGGACATAGTTCACTCCGTGGCAAGGTTAAAGTTTGGCGGCGAGAAGATCTTCGAGTTTGCGCTGGTCGACGGCGAACTGGCGGATGCCATCTGCCAGTTTTTCCACGGCCATTGGATCCTGATTGTGCTCCCAGCGGAATTCCGCTTCGGTCATGGGTTTCGGTTTTGGCAGAACGGTAGAGGTCGGTACCAGCTTGCGGATCACCGTCTCTTCACTCTCCTGAAGCTTTTTCAGCAGGTCAGGAGAGATGGTCAGACGGTCACAGCCCGCGAGCGCCAGGATCTGCTCGGTGCGGCGGAAGCTGGCCCCCATCACGATGGTCTCGTAGCGATGCTGCTTGTAATAATCGTAGATATTACGCACCGATTTTACGCCAGGATCTTCTTCCACCACGTACGGATCCATTGGCTGTTTCGCCTGATACCAGTCGTAGATACGCCCGACAAACGGTGAAATCAGGAACACGCCCGCTTCGGCGCAGGCACGCGCCTGGGCGAAGGAGAACAGTAGCGTCAGGTTGCAGTGGATCCCCTCTTTCTCCAGCACTTCTGCCGCGCGGATGCCTTCCCAGGTAGACGCAAGCTTGATCAGAATGCGTGACTTATCGATTCCCTGCTCCTGGTAGAGTTCCACTATGCGGCGAGCCTTGTTGATGCTCTTTTCCTGGTCAAACGAGAGGCGGGCGTCCACTTCGGTAGAGACGCGTCCCGGTATGCTTTTAAGAATTTCCGCACCGATATTGACCGCCAGCTTGTCGCTGGCTTCGGCGACCTGCTGTTCCTGCGTTTTCCCGCGCTGTTTGCCGTAGGCAAGGGCGTCATCAATCAGATGACTAAAGTGCGCAAGACCGGCCGCCTTGAGCAGCAGAGAGGGATTGGTGGTCGCGTCTTCCGGCTGGTAGTGACGAATCGACTCGATGTCGCCGCTGTCTGCAACCACGGTGGTAAATTGTTTGATGCCGTCTAGCTGGTTCATAATTACTCCTTGGAAATAAAAGAGTTAGTCGAGTGCGTTAGTTCACACTTCTGAGAAAATCATGATGGACTTAACAAAAAAGCATAGCAGACGGGGGAGGCATTGCTTTCTGAGACGGGTAACATGGCTGTTATAAATTGATAACAATTTTTATTCTGCAATGGTGAGAGTTTGGCAGCCTTCAAAGTTTAGGAGCCTGCCTGCGGCGATACTATGCGGCACACCAGGGTGTGCATAGGAACGTCGACATCACCCTTTTTGACCGAAACGTGAAAGGAATAACAAGATGGATGATCAGTTAAAACAAAGCGCTCTCGATTTTCACGAGTTTCCTGTTCCGGGTAAAATCCAGGTATCCCCGACCAAACCGCTGGCGACCCAGCGCGATCTGGCGCTGGCCTACTCGCCGGGCGTGGCTGCTCCGTGCCTGGAAATCGAAAAAGATCCGCTGGCAGCGTACAAATACACCGCGCGCGGCAACCTGGTGGCCGTTATCTCTAACGGTACGGCGGTGCTGGGGTTAGGGAACATCGGTGCGCTGGCTGGTAAGCCGGTGATGGAAGGGAAGGGCGTTCTGTTTAAGAAATTTGCCGGTATCGACGTCTTCGATATCGAAGTGGACGAACTGGATCCGGATAAATTCATCAACGTGGTGGCGGCGCTGGAGCCGACCTTCGGCGGCATCAACCTGGAAGACATCAAAGCGCCGGAATGTTTCTATATCGAGCAGAAGCTGCGCGAGCGTATGAACATTCCCGTGTTCCATGACGACCAGCACGGCACGGCGATTATCAGTACCGCCGCCATTCTGAACGGCCTGCGCGTGGTGGAGAAAAATCTCTCCGACGTGCGCATGGTGGTCTCCGGCGCAGGCGCCGCGGCCATCGCCTGTATGAACCTGCTGGTGGCGCTGGGCATGCAGAAGCACAATATTGTGGTCTGCGACTCCAAGGGCGTGATCTACAAAGACCGCGAGCCAAACATGGCGGAAACCAAGGCGGCCTATGCGGTGGAAGACGACGGCAAGCGCACGCTTGAAGACGTGATTGACGGTGCTGACATTTTCCTCGGCTGTTCAGGCCCGAAAGTGCTGACCCAGGAGATGGTGCAGAAGATGGCGCGCGCGCCAATGATCCTGGCCCTGGCGAACCCGGAGCCGGAAATTCTGCCGCCGCTGGCGAAGGCGGTGCGTGAAGACGCTATCATCTGCACCGGACGTTCGGACTACCCGAACCAGGTGAACAACGTGCTCTGCTTCCCGTTCATCTTCCGCGGGGCGCTGGACGTCGGCGCCACGGCGATCAACGAAGAGATGAAGCTGGCTGCCGTTCATGCTATCGCAGAGCTGGCGCACGCCGAGCAGAGCGAAGTGGTGGCCTCCGCCTACGGCGATCAGGATCTGAGCTTCGGCCCCGACTACATCATCCCTAAACCATTTGACCCGCGTCTGATCGTGAAGATCGCGCCAGCGGTGGCCAAAGCGGCGATGGACTCCGGCGTGGCGACACGGCCGATTGAAGATTTCGATGCCTACGTCGATAAACTCACCGAGTTCGTTTACAAAACCAACCTGTTTATGAAGCCGATCTTCTCCCAGGCGCGCGCCGACGCGAAGCGCGTGGTGCTGGCGGAAGGGGAAGAGGCGCGCGTGCTGCATGCCACGCAGGAGCTGATCACCTTAGGGCTGGCGAAACCGATCCTGATTGGTCGTCCGAGCGTGATCGAGATGCGTATTCATAAGCTCGGCCTGCAAATAAAGCCGGGCGTGGACTTTGAGATCGTTAACAACGAATCCGATCCGCGCTTCAAAGAGTACTGGAACGAATACTATTCGATCATGAAGCGTCGCGGGATCACCCAGGAGCAGGCGCAGCGGGCGGTGATCAGCAACACCACGGTGATCGGCGCGATCATGGTTCATCGCGGTGAGGCGGATGCGCTGATCTGCGGCACCATCGGCGAGTACCATGAGCATTTCAGCGTGGTACAGGAGATCTTCGGCTATCGCGAGGGCGTCCATACTGCCGGCGCAATGAACGCGCTGCTGCTGCCAAGCGGTAACACCTTTATCGCCGATACCTACGTCAACGACGATCCCTCCCCGGACGAACTGGCGGAAATCACCGTGATGGCGGCGGAAACCGTGCGCCGCTTTGGTATCGAGCCGAAAGTGGCGCTGCTGTCGCACTCAAACTTCGGGTCATCCAAATCCGCGGCGGCGTGCAAAATGCGCCAGACGCTGGACCTGGTGCGCGAGCGTGCGCCGGAGCTGATGATCGACGGCGAGATGCACGGCGACGCCGCGCTGGTGGAGAGTATTCGTAATGAACGTATGCCGGACAGCCCGCTGAAAGGCTCGGCGAACGTGCTGATTATGCCTAACGTGGAAGCGGCGCGTATCAGCTACAACCTGCTGCGCGTGTCGAGTTCTGAAGGTGTGACCGTCGGGCCGGTACTGATGGGGGTGTCAAAACCGGTACATGTGTTAACGCCGATTGCCTCCGTGCGTCGTATCGTCAACATGGTGGCGCTGGCGGTGGTTGAGGCGCAGACGCAGCCGCTGTAATTTATTGCCCTCGCCCCTCACCCTAATCCTCTCCCCATAGGGGAGAGGGGACTGCTCTGAGCCGTCTTTTCACCCTCGCCCCTTTGGGGAGAGGGCCGGGGTGAGGGGTAAGGGTTAAACCCAGTCCCGAACCTTAATAAACTCACTCAAGGCAGCCTCCGGGCTGCCTTCTTTTGGCGCGTAGCTGTATTCCCAGCGCACCAGCGGCGGCATCGACATCAGAATGGACTCCGTGCGCCCGCCGGTTTGCAGGCCAAACAGCGTCCCGCGATCCCACACCAGATTAAACTCCACGTAGCGCCCGCGACGGTAGAGCTGGAACTCACGCTCGCGCACGCCGTAGTCGGTGTCTTTGCGGCGTTCGACAATCGGAAGATAGGCGTCGGTAAAGCCTTCACCCACCGCGCGCATAAAGCTGAACGCGGTATCAAAATCCGGGGTATTGAGATCGTCAAAGAACAGCCCGCCGATGCCGCGCTGCTCGTCGCGGTGCTTCAGATAAAAATAGTCATCGCACCACTTTTTGTATTTCGGGTAAACGTCTTCGCCAAACGGCAGACAGAGGTCGCGCGCGGTGGTGTGCCAGTGCACGGCGTCCTCTTCGAAGCCATAGTAAGGCGTTAAGTCGAAACCGCCGCCAAACCACCAGACCGGATCGGCTCCCGGTTTTTCCGCGATGAAAAAGCGCACGTTGGCGTGGCTGGTTGGCACAAACGGGTTATGCGGATGCACCACCAGCGAGACGCCCATGGCCTCGAAGCTGCGGCCCGCCAGTTCAGGCCGATGCGCCGTGGCGGACGCTGGCATTGCATCACCGTGGACGTGGGAGAAGTTGACCCCGGCCTGTTCAAAAATACCGCCGTTACGCAGCACGCGGCTGCGCCCGCCGCCGCCCGCTTCGCGCTGCCAGGTGTCTTCATGGAATTCACCGCCGTCTGCGGCGGTCAGTTTCTGGCAAATCGCGTCCTGGAGCTGCATCAGGAAAGTTTTGACCAGCTGTGCATTCGGTTTCATCAACGTTTCCTGGAGTGCGCTTTTTGATTATCGAACCAGTTGAAATAACTGATGACCCCGGAGGCGATGGCGTTCGCGATCTTCTGACGAAACGCCTTAGTGCCGAGTAAACGCTCTTCTTCCGGGTTGGTAATGAACGAGGTTTCCACCAGCACGGACGGAATAGACGGTGACTTCAGCACCACAAACGCGGCCTGCTCGGTGCTTTTACTGTGCAGACGGTGCACGGGCTTAATACGTTTGAGGATATGCGAGCCGAGCGTCAGGCTGTTTTTGATGGTATCGGTCTGCACGAGATCAAACAGAACCTGCTGTAACAGATGGTCTTTGTCGGTGGCTTTTTTCCCGGCCACTTCATCCGCCCGGTTTTCGCGATCGGAGAGGTATTTCGCCATGGCGCTACTGGCGCCACGGTTGGAGAGCGCAAATACCGAGGCGCCTGCGGCGGAAGGGTTTGTGAAGCCATCCGCGTGAATGGACATAAACAGATCTGCGCCGTGCTTGTGGGCAATCTCCACGCGATCGTACAGCGGGATAAACGTGT
Source organism: Enterobacter sp. MGH 4 (assembly GCF_000534735.1). Classification (NCBI taxonomy): domain Bacteria; kingdom Pseudomonadati; phylum Pseudomonadota; class Gammaproteobacteria; order Enterobacterales; family Enterobacteriaceae; genus Enterobacter; species Enterobacter sp. MGH 4. Next base: position 148,766 of record NZ_KI973289.1, read on the forward strand.
CGCCCGTGCGCGTCAGGCGGGCGTCAATACCGTTACTGCGTAAAATTGCGCGTACATTTTTTGCAATTGCCAGCACGACGTGTTTTTCTTTCGACCCGTTTCGGCCAATGGCGCCGGTGTCGATCCCGCCGTGGCCAGGATCGAGCATGACCAGACGCTTTGCGCCAGCTTTTTTGGTTTTCGGCTTGCTGTGTCCGTTACTGGTTTTAAGCGTGCTCTCTTCTTTTGCCTGAGCCTGCTTTGCGATACCCGATAACGTTAAGGCCGCCAGCCCCGCTTTGAGAACCTGACGACGCGATGTGAGTGCTTTTAATGGTTTGAATGTGCTCATGCGGCCTGAATTGTAAAAATTGGGGTCCTGGTGTTATATCGTATCGTGTTTCCCGTTACGACAGTCCTTATTGAGAATTGTTTTACTTTTCATTTCAATACGTGACAAAGTGACATTATGCCAAATTTTGGCGAGTTTTTCCCCGGTTATTGGCTAAACGCCCTGTTCACGCCATAATCACTGTTTTTAAACCCGAAAAGGCGGTTAATACCATGGAGATACGCGTTTTTCGCCAGGAAGATTTCGAAGAGGTGATCACCCTTTGGGAGCGCTGCGATCTGCTGCGTCCGTGGAACGATCCGGAAATGGACATCGAACGGAAGGTGAATCACGACGTCAGTCTGTTTCTGGTCGCTGAGGTCAACGGCGAAGTGGTCGGGACGGTGATGGGTGGGTACGACGGCCACCGCGGCTCGGCCTACTATCTGGGCGTGCACCCGGAATACCGCGCGCGCGGCATCGCCAACGCGCTGCTTAACCGTCTGGAAAAGAAACTGATCGCCCGTGGCTGCCCGAAAATCCAGATTATGGTCCGGGAAGATAACGACGTGGTGCTGGGCATGTATGAACGTCTGGGCTACGAGCACGCGGATGTACTGACGCTGGGTAAGCGCCTGATCGAAGATGAAGAGTACTGAGTTCCACCCTGGCGACTACGACGTTCACGGTCGTCTGCGTCTGCCTTTTTTGTTCTGGTGCGTTCTGCTGTTGCAGGCCCGCACCTGGGTGCTGTTCGTGATGGCTGGCGCGTCGCGCGGGCAGGGCGATACGTTACTGAATCTCTTTTATCCCGATCACGATGCGTTCTGGCTGGGGTTACTGCCGGGCGTACCGGCGGTCCTGGCGTTTCTGTGCAGCGGACGGCGGCAAGCCATTCCGCGCTTCTGGCGCGCGCTTCGCTGGCTGCTGATCCTGGCGCAGTTTGTGCTTCTGGTCTGGCAACCCTTGCTCTGGCTGTACGGCGAGCCGCTTTCGGGTATCGGGATTGCACTGGTGGTGGCGGATATTGTCGCGCTGCTGTGGCTGGTCACGAATCCCCGTTTACGCGCCTGTTTTACGCATGAGCCAGATTAAAACGGCACTTTTTGTCGATACTGCACTCCAACAAGCGTTGATTTACTACGTAAGGACGTCTCAATGAAATCGCTGCGTTTACTTTTATGCGCTCTCCCGCTGGCGTTAACCGGCTGTTCCACGCTCTCATCCATCAACTGGTCTGCGGCCTATCCGTGGAACTGGTTTGGATCCTCAATGGAAGTGACCGAGCAGGGCGTGGGCAAAATCACCGCCTCGACGGCGCTGGATCAGGATGCCATTCAGGATGCCATCGGCAGTGATTATCGCCTGCGCAGCGGCATGAAAACCGAGAACGGCAACATCGTGCGCTATTTCGAAGCGTTGAAAGATGACAAGGTGGCAATGGTCATCAACGGCGATAAAGGTACGGTCAACCGCATTGCGGTGATGGATGAAGAGATCCCGACCTCAGGTGGCGTGAAGGTGGGAACGCCGTTTGGCGAACTCTATCAGAAAGCGTTTGGCCACTGCGCCAGTGTGCCATCGGAGGAGAGCGTGGCGGTCGAGTGTAAGGCCGACGGCAGCCAGCATATTAGCTATGTGTTCAGCGGCACCTGGAACGGTCCGGAAGGGTTAATGCCGTCTGACGACACCCTGAAAAAGTGGAAAGTGAGCAAAATTATCTGGAAGCAGTAATTTGCGCCTGAGCAAGCCGCCTCGCTGAAATCCAGGTATAATAGCCGCCATCAATGCCACGCTGTCGTGGCATCTTTATTTCAGGAGGAGCGATGTCTCAGGTACAGAGTGGCATTTTGCCAGAACATTGCCGGGCGGCGATTTGGATTGAAGCCAACGTCAAAGGGGACGTGGATGCCCTGCGCGCGGCCAGCAAAGTTTTCGTTGATAAACTGACCACCTTCCAGGCCAAATTCCCCGAAGCCCATCTGGGCGCGGTGGTTGCCTTTGGCAGCACCGTCTGGCGTCATCTGAGCGGCGGCGAAGGCGCAGAAGAGCTGAAAGACTTTATTCCTTATGGCAAAGGTCTTGCGCCCGCTACCCAGTATGACGTTCTGATCCATATCCTCTCCCTGCGTCACGACGTGAACTTTTCTGTCGCTCAGGCTGCGATTGAGGCCTTTGGTGATAGTATCGACGTGCAGGAAGAGATCCACGGTTTCCGCTGGGTGGAAGAGCGCGATTTGAGCGGCTTCGTCGACGGCACCGAAAACCCGGCCGGGGAAGAGACGCGTCGCGAGGTGGCTGTAATCAAGGATGGCGTGGACGCGGGCGGCAGCTATGTGTTCGTCCAGCGCTGGGAGCATAACCTCAGGCAGCTTAACCGCATGAGCGTGCATGACCAGGAGATGATGATTGGCCGTACCAAAGATGCCAATGAAGAGATTGACGGCGATGCGCGTCCGGTCACTTCCCACCTGTCCCGCGTTGACCTTAAAGAAGACGGTAAGGGGCTGAAGATTGTTCGCCAGAGCCTGCCGTACGGCACCGCGAGCGGTACGCACGGCCTGTACTTCTGCGCTTACTGCGCACGCCTCTACAACATCGAACAGCAGCTGCTGAGCATGTTTGGCGATACCGACGGTAAGCGTGACGCCATGCTGCGCTTCACCCGCCCGGTGACCGGCGGCTACTACTTTGCGCCGTCCGTTGAGCGCCTGCTGGCGTTGTAAATCGCTCTCTATTCGTAGGCCGGGTAAGCGTGAGCGCCACCCGGCAATTTCTCCTGCACCTCTTATTCCCTTTTCTGCTTCTAAATCACCAAACGGTATATAAAACCGTTACTCCTTTAGACTCCGTTATAAATATTATGACTATAAGATAGTCATCACATTTATAAGGGTGCGCAATGGCCGTTACTGTACTGAAAAAAGGATCGCTGGCACTGGCAGGTTTACTGCTGGTGGCGCAGGCGCAGGCAACCGAGTTGCTGAACAGTTCTTATGATGTTTCGCGCGAGCTGTTTGCCGCCCTTAATCCCGCATTTGAACAGCAGTGGGCGAAAGAGAACAACGGCGACAAGCTGACCATCAAGCAGTCGCACGCTGGCTCATCTAAGCAGGCGCTGGCCATTTTGCAGGGGCTGAAAGCGGACGTGGTGACCTACAACCAGGTCACGGACGTGCAGATCCTGCACGACAAAGGCAAACTGATCCCGGCGAACTGGCAAAGCCGCCTGCCGAACAACAGTTCGCCATTTTACTCCACCATGGGCTTCCTGGTGCGCAAGGGCAACCCGAAGAACATCCACGACTGGAACGACCTGGTGCGTTCAGACGTAAAGCTGATCTTCCCGAATCCGAAAACCTCCGGCAACGCACGTTACACCTATCTGGCGGCGTGGGGCGCGGCGGACAAAGCTGACGGTAACGATAAAGCGAAAACCGAACAGTTTATGACCCAGTTCCTGAAAAACGTCGAGGTGTTTGATACCGGCGGTCGTGGCGCAACCACCACCTTCGCCGAGCGCGGGCTGGGCGACGTGCTGATCAGCTTTGAATCCGAAGTGAACAATATTCGTAAACAGTACGAAGCGCAGGGCTTCGAAGTGGTTATCCCGAAAACGAACATTCTGGCCGAGTTCCCGGTGGCGTGGGTGGATAAAAACGTTAAGGCTAACGGCACAGAAAAGGCGGCGAAAGCCTACCTGAACTATCTGTACAGCCCGCAGGCGCAAACCGTTATCACCGACTACTACTACCGTGTCAACAACCCGGACGTGATGAGCAAGCTGAAAGACAAATTCCCGCAGACCGAGCTGTTCCGCGTGGAAGATCATTTTGGCGCCTGGCCTGAGGTCATGAAAACGCATTTTGTCAGCGGCGGTGAGTTGGACAAACTGCTGGCAGCGGGGCGTAAGTAATGTTTGCAGTGTCCTCCAGACGTGTGCTGCCGGGCTTTACCTTAAGCCTCGGGACCAGCCTGCTGTTCGTCTGTCTGATTTTGTTATTACCGCTCAGCGCGCTGGTGATGCAGCTCGCTGAGATGAGCTGGTCCCAGTACTGGGAAGTGATTACTAACCCGCAGGTGGTGGCGGCCTACAAGGTCACCCTGCTGTCTGCGTTCGTGGCCTCGATTTTTAACGGCGTGTTTGGCCTGCTGATGGCGTGGATCTTAACTCGCTATCGCTTCCCGGGCCGCACCCTGCTCGACGCGCTGATGGATCTGCCGTTTGCCCTGCCGACGGCGGTTGCCGGTTTGACGCTGGCGTCGCTGTTTTCCGTGAACGGCTTTTACGGTGAGTGGCTGGCTAAGTTTGATATCAAAGTGACCTATACCTGGCTCGGTATCGCGGTGGCCATGGCCTTTACCAGCATCCCGTTTGTGGTACGTACCGTGCAGCCGGTGCTGGAAGAGTTAGGACCCGAATACGAAGAGGCTGCAGAAACGCTCGGCGCCACGCGCTGGCAGAGTTTTCGCAAGGTCGTGCTGCCGGAACTCTCTCCGGCGTTGCTGGCGGGTATCGCGCTCTCCTTTACCCGCAGCCTCGGTGAATTTGGCGCGGTCATTTTTATCGCCGGGAACATCGCGTGGAAAACCGAAGTGACCTCGCTGATGATTTTTGTCCGTTTGCAGGAGTTTGATTATCCGGCCGCGAGTGCGATTGCCTCGGTGATCCTTGCCGCGTCGCTGCTACTGCTGTTCTCGATTAACACTCTGCAAAGTCGCTTTGGTCGACGTGTGGTAGGTCACTGATGGCGGAAGTTACGCAATTGAAGCGCTATGACGCGCCCCGCATCAACTGGGGCAAATGGTTTCTGATTGGTACCGGCGTGCTGGTCTCCGCATTCATTCTCGTCGTGCCGATGGTGTACATCTTCGTTCAGGCCTTCAGCAAAGGGATTATGCCCGCGCTGCAAAACCTGGCCGATCCGGACATGCTCCACGCCATCTGGCTGACGGTCATGATTGCCCTGATCACCGTCCCGGTGAATCTGGTGTTTGGCGTATTGCTGGCCTGGCTGGTAACGCGCTTTAACTTCCCGGGGCGTCAGCTGCTGCTGACCCTGCTGGATATCCCGTTTGCGGTGTCACCGGTGGTGGCGGGTCTGGTTTATCTGCTCTTCTACGGTTCCAATGGCCCGCTGGGCGGCTGGCTGGATGAACACGACCTGCAGATCATGTTCGCCTGGCCGGGGATGGTGCTGGTGACCGTCTTTGTCACCTGTCCGTTCGTGGTACGCGAGCTGGTGCCGGTGATGCTCAGCCAGGGCAGCCATGAAGATGAAGCCGCGGTGCTGCTCGGCGCTTCCGGCTGGCAGATGTTCCGCCGCGTCACGCTGCCGAATATCCGCTGGGCACTGCTTTACGGCGTAGTGCTGACCAACGCCCGTGCGATCGGTGAGTTTGGCGCGGTGTCGGTGGTATCCGGCTCGATTCGCGGCGAAACCCTGTCGCTGCCGTTACAGATTGAATTACTGGAACAGGACTACAACACCGTCGGTTCCTTTACTGCCGCAGCGTTGCTGACGCTGATGGCGATTTTGACCCTGTTTTTGAAGAGTGTGGTGCAGTGGCGTTTAGAGAATCAGGAAAAACGTCAGCATCAGGAGGGAAATCATGAGCATTGAGATTGCCAATATTAAGAAGTCTTTTGGTCGCACCCAGGTGCTGAATGATATCTCGCTGGATATCCCTTCCGGACAAATGGTGGCGCTGCTGGGGCCGTCTGGCTCCGGTAAAACCACGCTGCTGCGTATTATCGCCGGGCTTGAGCACCAGACCAGCGGACATATCCGCTTCCACGGTACGGACGTAAGCCGTTTGCATGCCCGCGACCGTAAAGTGGGTTTTGTATTCCAGCACTACGCCCTGTTCCGCCACATGACGGTATTCGACAACATCGCGTTTGGTTTGACCGTACTGCCGCGTCGTGAGCGTCCGAATGCGGCCGCCATCAAAGCGAAAGTGACCAAACTGCTGGAGATGGTGCAGCTGGCTCATCTGGCGGACCGCTTCCCGGCACAGCTTTCTGGCGGGCAGAAACAGCGCGTGGCGCTGGCGCGTGCGTTAGCCGTGGAACCGCAAATCCTGCTGCTGGACGAACCGTTTGGCGCGCTGGATGCGCAGGTGCGTAAAGAGCTCCGCCGCTGGCTGCGTCAGCTTCATGAGGAACTCCAGTTCACCAGCGTTTTCGTGACCCACGATCAGGAAGAGGCGATGGAAGTAGCCGACCGCGTGGTGGTGATGAGTCAGGGCAACATTGAGCAGGTTGACGAGCCAGAGCAACTCTGGCGTGAACCGGCGACCCGCTTTGTGCTGGAGTTTATGGGGGAAGTAAACCGCCTTCAGGGTACTATTCGCGGCGGTCAGTTCCACGTTGGCGCGCACCGCTGGCCGCTGGGGTATACCTCCGCGCACCAGGGACCGGTGGATCTGTTCCTGCGCCCGTGGGAAGTGGACGTCAGCCGCCGTACCAGCCTGGACTCACCGCTTCCGGTGCAGGTGCTGGAAGCTAGCCCTAAAGGTCACTACACCCAATTAGTGGTACAGCCCCTGGGCTGGTACACCGAGCCGCTGACCGTGGTTATGCGTGACGACGAGCCGCCGCACCGTGGGGAACGCCTGTTTGTGGGGCTGCAACACGCGCGCATTTATCACGGCAACGAGCGCATCGAGACGCGCGAGGATATTGCTCTGGCGGAGTCAGCCTGATAGGTTATTGAGTATGTTTTTCGCCCGGTGGCGTGATGCTTACCGGGCTTTTTATTGAGTAAAAAACGTGAATACACTCGAACACACCATCGGCAACACCCCTCTGGTCAAACTTCAGCGCATGGGGTGTGACAACGGCAGCGAAATCTGGGTCAAACTTGAAGGCAATAACCCGGCGGGGTCGGTGAAAGACCGGGCGGCGCTGTCGATGATTGTTCAGGCCGAAAAGCGCGGCGAAATAAAGCCCGGCGACGTGCTGATCGAAGCCACCAGCGGTAACACCGGTATCGCACTGGCGATGATAGCCGCCCTGAAAGGCTATCGTATGAAGCTGCTGATGCCGGATAACATGAGCCAGGAGCGCCGTGCCGCCATGCGTGCCTACGGGGCCGAGCTGATTCTGGTGAGCAAAGAGCAGGGTATGGAAGGGGCGCGAGATTTAGCGTTAGCGATGGCGGAGCGCGGGGAAGGCAAGCTGCTCGACCAGTTTAATAACCCGGACAACCCGTACGCGCACTACACCACCACCGGCCCGGAAATCTGGCAGCAAACCGGCGGGCGCATCACCCACTTTGTCTCCAGCATGGGGACCACGGGCACGATCACCGGTGTGTCACGTTTTCTGCGCGAGCAGGAGCAGCCGGTGACGATTGTCGGCCTCCAGCCGGAAGAGGGAAGCAGTATTCCGGGCATTCGCCGCTGGCCCGCGGAGTATATGCCGGGCATCTTTAATGCGCAGCTTGTGGACCAGGTGCTGGATATTCATCAGCGCGAGGCGGAAAATACCATGCGTGAGCTGGCCGTGCGTGAAGGCATCTTCTGCGGCGTCAGTTCGGGTGGCGCGGTAGCGGGGGCGATTCGGGTGGCTAAGGCAAACCCAGGTGCAGTAGTGGTAGCGATTATTTGCGATCGCGGCGATCGCTACCTGTCGACCGGCGTCTTTGGTGAAGAGAGTTATTCGCAGGGGGCGGGGATTTAAGCGTCATGGAGATGATTTTATTCCGGGATAACACCCGGGCGCAGCAAACCGATATTGTCGCCGTTCAGTCGCAGGTGGTGTACGGCAGTGTGGGAAACAGCATCGCGGTGCCAAATATTCGCACCCATCGACTGAACGTTACCGCCGTGCCGACGGTGCTGTTCAGCAATACGCCGCACTACGACACCTTCTACGGCGGGGTGATCCCGGACGAGTGGTTCAGCGGCTACCTGAAGGCGCTGGAAGAACGCGAGATCCTGCGCGAGCTAAAAGCGGTCACTACCGGCTATATGGGCAGCGCCAGCCAGATCGTGCTGCTGGCGCAGTGGCTGAAGGCGATCAAAGTGCAACATCCCGATCTGCTGGTGCTGGTCGACCCGGTAATCGGAGACATCGACAGCGGGATGTACGTGAAGCCGGATATTCCTGAAGCCTACCGTGAGCACCTGCTCCCGCTGGCCCAGGGCATTACGCCCAACGTGTTTGAGCTGGAAGTGCTGAGCGGCAAACCGTGCCGTACGCCGGAGAGCGCCATTGCCGCCGCGCAGGGGCTGCTGTCTGACACGCTTAAATGGGTGGCGATCACCAGCGCGCCAGTGGCTGACGATCCGCAAAATATCCACGTCGTGCTGGTGAGCGAGGAGGGCGTTACCGTAAGCGCACACCCGCGCGTTGAGACGGACCTGAAAGGGACGGGGGATCTGTTCTGTTCGGAGCTGGTGAGCGGTATCGTCGGCGGTAAAACCGTGGCCGACGCCATTCGCATGGCGGGCGACAGGGTGACTGACGTGATGATCTATACGCAGTCGAAAGGCTACGACGAGCTTATTCTGCCTGCATAAACAAAAATGGCGCCCGAAGGCGCCATTTTACCGTGCGGCAAGAATTACTTCTTGATGCGGATAACCGGGGTTTCACCCACGGTAACGCTGCCAGACAGTTTGATCAGCTCTTTGATTTCGTCCATGTTGGAGATAACAACCGGAGTCAGGGTAGACTTCGCTTTTTCTTCCAGCAGTGGCAGATCGAATTCAATTACAGGGTCGCCAACTTTAACACGCTGGCCTTCTTCCGCGATACGTTTGAAGCCTTCGCCTTTCAGTTCAACGGTGTCGATACCGAAGTGAACGAACAGTTCGATACCGCTATCGGATTCGATAGAGAACGCATGGTTGGTTTCAAAAATCTTACCAATGGTACCGTCAACTGGAGCAACCATTTTGTTGCCAGTTGGTTTGATAGCAATGCCATCACCAACGATTTTCTCAGCAAACACTACATCCGGCACGTCTTCGATATTGACGATCTCGCCGGAGAGCGGAGCAACAATCTCAATAGTTCCGGAGTCGCTATTGCTTTTGTCACCGAACAGTTTACTAAATAAACCCATTAGACTTATCTCCTAAGCAGTAATTTGGGCCGCATCTCGTGGATTAGCAGATTGTTTTTTCTTCAATGAACTTGTTAACCAGCGTCATTAACTCGTCCGTTGTCGGTTGAGCAAGAGCCTGCTCTGCTAATACCTTCGCATCTTCGAAGTTCGTGTTACGGATAATCTTCTTGATGCGCGGGATGGAAATGGCGCTCATAGAGAATTCGTCCAGACCCATACCCAGCAACAGAAGTGTAGCACGTTCGTCGCCTGCAAGCTCACCACACATGCCAGTCCATTTACCTTCTGCATGAGAAGCATCAATAACTTGCTTGATCAAATTCAGTACAGACGGCGACATTGGCTGGTAGAGATGTGAAATCATATCATTACCACGGTCAACTGCCAGGGTGTACTGCGTTAAATCATTGGTACCGATACTAAAGAAATCAACTTCTTTGGCTAAATGACGTGCAATGGTCGCGGCTGCCGGTGTTTCCACCATCACGCCGATCTCGATTGACTCGTCAAATGCTTTACCTTCGTCACGCAGTTCCTGCTTGTAGATTTCAATCTCTTTCTTCAGTGCACGCACTTCTTCAACAGAGATGATCATCGGGAACATGATGCGCAGCTTACCGAAAGCGGATGCACGCAGGATAGCGCGAACCTGGTCACGCAGGATCTCTTTGCGATCCATGGCGATACGCACAGCACGCCAGCCCAGGAACGGGTTCTCTTCTTTCGGGAAGTTCATGTACGGCAGCTCTTTGTCGCCACCGATATCCATGGTGCGGACGATAACGGCCTGCGAGCCGCACGCTTCCGCAACCGCTTTGTACGCTGCAAACTGCTCTTCTTCCGTTGGCAGGGCGTCGCGGTCCATGAACAGGAATTCAGTACGATACAGACCAACACCTTCCGCACCGTTGCGCTCAGCGCCGTCAACGTCACGTACGGTACCGATGTTAGCGCACACTTCAACCTGATGGCCGTCCAGCGTGATGGCTGGCAGATCTTTCAGTTTAGCGAGTTCCGCTTTCTCGGTAGCAACCTGCTCCTGAACGGAACGCAGCTGCTCGATCACATCGTTAGTTGGGTTGACGTAAACCACGTTGTTTACGGCATCCAGAATCAGATAGTCGTCGTTTTTCACCTGCGAGGTGACGCTACCGGTACCCACGATGGCTGGCAGCTCCAGAGAACGCGCCATGATAGAGGTGTGGGAGGTACGTCCACCTGCATCAGTAATGAAACCCAGCACCTTGTTCAGGTTCAGCTGTGCGGTTTCAGACGGGGTCAGGTCAGCGGCAACCAGGATGACTTCGTCCTGAATCGCGCTCAGATCGATGATGGCCAGACCCAGGATGTTGCGCAGCAGGCGCTTACCGATGTCACGTACGTCAGCCGCACGCTCTTTCAGGTATTCATCGTCCAGCTCTTCCAGGGCAGTTGCCTGACCTTCGATAACTTCATGCGCAGCCGCGTCGGCCGTCATGCCTTTATCTTTAATCAGGGCTATGATTTCCTGCTCCAGCTCCTCATCTTCGAGCAGCATAATGTGCCCTTCGAAGATGGCTTCTTTTTCTTCACCGAAAGTTTCGCCAGCTTTAGTTTTAATCGCTTCCAGTTGCGCAGATGCCTTGGCACGACCGCTCAGAAAACGTTCAACTTCCTGATCAACCTTGTCGGCAGAAATTTTTTTCCGGTCAATGACGATTTCGTCTTCTTTCAGCAGCAATGCTTTGCCGAAAGCGATACCCGGGGATGCTAAAATGCCTGAAATCATAACCCTACCTTACTTGTGACTGATATTGAAAAGAACCCGGTAAACTTACTCGAGTTCAGCCATCAGCTTAACCAGATGCTCAACTGCTTTCTGCTCGTCTTCACCTTCAGCGGAGATGGTAACAACGGTACCCTGAGTCAGACCCAGAGTTTGCAGCTTGAACAGGCTTTTTGCGCTAGCGCTTTTGCCGTTGGAAGTCACAGTGATTTCAGAAGTGAAGCCTTTCGCTTCTTTAACAAACTGAGCAGCAGGGCGGGTGTGCAGACCGTTCGGAGCGGTAATGGTAACTTCTTGCTGGAACATTGTATTTCCCCAACTTATAGGTTTAGTGTTGTGGAACTAAAGTCTAGCCTGGCGACTTAACTTTAGCCTGTATAGTTAGCGCTGACGTTTCAATCGTCATTAAACATTATGCAGTGAAAGCAAGACTTGAACCAAATCATAAAATCGATTCAGCAGCGCTATTTCGTTCACCGATTAATTTCGCTCATCAAAATAATTGCTGGTTTAAATACCAGACCCAACGGGGTGAAGCAATGCCAGGAGGGGTAAAACTTTGAAGCAGGCCACAAAAAAGCACCTGAAAAGGTGCTTTTTTACGCGTTTTTAACATGCTGGCATCACTGTTGCAGTTCTTTCTCTGTGAACAGATCGGCAAACAGTGCTGTGCTTAAGTAACGCTCACCCGAAGACGGTAGGATAACCACAATATTCTTGTTGGTAAAGGTTTCGTCTTCCAGCAGTTTGAGAGCTGCAGCAACCGCCGCACCGGAAGAGATACCCGCCAGAATGCCTTCCTCGTCCATCAGGCGACGCGCCGTGGAGATGGCTTCTTCATTGGTGATTGCGACCACTTTATCGATCAGCTTCAGATCGAGGTTGCCTGGAATAAAGCCAGCGCCGATACCCTGGATTTTGTGCGGACCTGGTTTGATCTCTTCGCCTGCCAGCGCCTGAGCGATAACCGGAGAGTCGGTTGGCTCAACGGCAACGGTAATCAGATCTTTTTTACCTTTCGTGCCTTTAATATAGCGAGACACCCCGGTCAGCGTACCGCCGGTGCCTACGCCGGAGATAAACACATCAACCTGACCGTCGGTATCTTCCCAGATTTCCGGGCCGGTGGTTTTCTCATGAATTTCCGGGTTGGCCGGGTTGCTGAACTGCTGGAGCAGCAGATACTTTGCAGGATCGCTGGCGACGATTTCTTCGGCCTTCTGAATCGCGCCCTTCATGCCTTTCGCGCCTTCCGTGAGGACCAGATTCGCACCCAACGCTTTCAGCAGCTTACGGCGCTCAATACTCATGGTTTCAGGCATAGTCAGCGTCAGCTTATAGCCGCGCGCCGCCGCAACATAGGCCAGGGCGATACCGGTATTGCCGCTGGTGGGTTCAACCAGCTCAACGCCAGGTTTCAGCACGCCACGCTTTTCAGCATCCCAAATCATATTCGCACCGATACGGCATTTAACGCTGAAGCTTGGGTTACGAGATTCCACCTTCGCCAGAATGCGTCCATTACCGATACGGTTCAGTCGAACCAGGGGCGTATGACCGATAGTCAGCGAGTTGTCTTCATAAATCTTACTCATGGCCTGTCCTTAACTGTATGAAATTGGGATACCGACCCAGCATACCTGTTGAACAGGTATGGGGAAGTAAGGAAATCGCATATGTATATGCTGCAAGGAAATAATGGGGATCAGTATGGAATAAGGGGCGGCATAAGCCACCCCTCTTTTACACATTTTTGCATTACTTCCATAACGCGTGCTTAGCACGGTAGCAGTCCACCCACATCGCCGTCGCGCCGCAAACGGCAACGGGCATGATGAACAGATTCAGGAAAGGGATCATGGTGAACAGGCTGGTAAGGGCACCAAACTGCATATTGGCAACCTTCTGAGTACGCAGGGCAGTGCGCATCTCTTTAAACGGCACTTTGTGGTTATCGAACGGATAATCACAGTACTGGATAGCAAGCATCCAGGCGCTGAACAGGAACCACAGCACGGGTGCGACCGTCTGGCCGATCCCGGGTACAAAATAAAGGATGAGCAGCACAATCGCCCGCGGCAGGTACCACGCAAACTTCTGCCATTCGCGCTTCATGATGCGGGGGACATCTTTCACGATCCCCAGTACGCCCGTGTCAGGCGGCGCCGCACCGGTCAGGCGCGCTTCCAGCTGTTCGGCCAGCAGACCGTTGAACGGCGCGGCTATCCAGTTAGCTATCGTCGAAAAGAAATAGCCGAAAACCAGCAGCACGGAGATAACCGCAACCGGCCAGAGCAGGTAGTCCAACCACTGTAACCAGTCCGGCACATAGCTCATCAGGGAAGGGATCCAGCTTTCCAGTCTGGTGAACAACCACCAGAACGCGCCCCCCATCAGAATAATGTTGATCAGTAACGGCAAAACAACGAAGCGTCGAATGCCCGGCAGGGAGACCAGTTTCCAGCCCTGAGAAAAGTACCAGACCCCGCTGCGTGGGGCAGAAGAAGATGTTGAAACCATACCAGGCTGTACTCCTTTTTACACAACCAGTGGAATTGCCCGCCTATATTATCCAGTTACGGGCCAATGACCAGTTCGGAAATGTTCGAAAAACCAGCAAAAAGCACGATTTAGTTCATCTTTATGCTGTGAATGCTCTGCATACACTTGCACTTGACGTAAACGGCAAATACTCTTAGTGAGTAAATGTTTGCCGTGGTGGCAAGGTGTTAGAACAACAGAGAATATAATGATGCAGGATTTGCGTCTGATATTAATCATTGTTGGCGCGATCGCCATAATCGCTTTACTGGTACATGGTTTCTGGACCAGCCGTAAAGAGCGTTCCTCTATGTTTCGCGATCGTCCACTGAAGCGCATGAAGTCCAGTCGCGAAGACGATGACGTTGAAGACGACATCGACGGTCTTGACGACGACGGCGTGGGTGAAGTTCGTGTTCATCGGGTCAATACTGCGCCCGGCGCAGCGCATGGAGAGCATGAAGCTCCCCGCGCTCCGCAGCACCAGTATCAACCACCGTATGCCTCTGCCCAGCCGCGCCAGCCAGCGCCGCCGCCAGTGGAAGAACCTGTTCGTCATCCGTCCCAGCAGCCTGTGCAACAGCAGCCCGTTGCGCCACAGCCTGTACAGCAGCAACCTGTGCAACAGCCTGCACAGCCAGTGCATCAGCCACAGCCAGTGCAACAGCCGCAGCCGGTAGAACAACCGCAGCCGCAGCCTGAACCGCCTGCGCCACAGCCCGCTCCGCGCGTTGAGCCAGAGCCGGTTGCAGAGCCAGAACCGGTTGTTGAAAAGCCGCAGCGTAAAGAAGCGGTAATCATCATGAATGTGGCTGCTCATCATGGCACCCATCTGAACGGTGACGTGCTGCTTAACAGCATCCAACAGGCAGGCTTCAAGTTCGGCGACATGAATATTTTCCATCGCCACCTGAGTCCTGACGGTAGCGGTCCGGCGCTGTTCAGCCTGGCCAATATGGTCAATCCAGGCACGTTTGACCCGGAAATGACCGGTGATTTCGTCACGCCTGGGGTTACGATCTTTATGCAGGTGCCGTCCTACGGTGACGAGCTGCAAAACTTTAAGCTGATGCTACAGTCCGCTCAGCACATCGCCGACGAAGTGGGCGGTGTTGTGCTCGACGATCAGCGTCGTATGATGACGCCGCAGAAACTGCGCGAATATCAGGACCGCATCCGCGAAGTTAAGGAAGCTAACGCGTAATCGTCGCGTTTACTTCAACTCCTCCTCAACCCCCGCCTTTCGGGGGTTTTTCTCATTGATGGTGCGATATGGACTCAATCGAACAACAACTTACTGAACTGCGAACCACGCTTCGCCATCATGAATATCTCTATCATGTTATGGACGCACCGGAAGTGCCGGATGCGGAATATGACCGCCTGATGCGTGAACTGCGCGAGCTGGAAGCGCAGCACCCGGAGCTGATTACGCCCGATTCCCCAACGCAGCGCGTCGGCGCGGAACCGCTGGGTGCTTTCAGCCAGGTGCGCCACGAAGTGCCGATGCTGTCGTTGGATAACGTGTTTGATGAAGAGAGTTTTCTGGCTTTCAACAAGCGCGTGCAGGATCGCCTGAAGAGCGTCGACAATCTTAGCTGGTGCTGCGAGCTAAAACTGGATGGTCTGGCCGTCAGCATTCTTTATGAGAACGGCGTGATGGTACGTGCCGCAACGCGCGGCGACGGCACCACCGGGGAAGACATCACCACCAATGTGCGCACCATTCGTGCGATCCCGCTGAAGCTGCGTGGCGATAATATTCCTGCGCGGCTGGAAGTGCGCGGGGAAGTTTTCCTTCCGCAGGCGGGGTTTGAGAAGATCAATGAAGAAGCGCGTCGTACCGGGGGTAAAGTGTTTGCAAACCCGCGTAACGCGGCGGCAGGTTCGCTGCGCCAGCTCGATCCGCGTATCACCGCGAAGCGACCGCTTACTTTCTTCTGCTACGGCGTCGGGATCCTGGAAGGCGGTGACCTGCCGGATACCCACCTGGGTCGTTTAATGCAGTTCAAAGAGTGGGGTTTGCCGGTAAGCAACCGCGTGCAGCTTTGCGACTCTCCAGAGGCGGTGCTGGCGTTCTATCACAAGGTTGAAGAAGATCGTCCCACGCTTGGGTTTGATATTGATGGCGTAGTGATCAAGGTTAACTCCCTGGCATTGCAGGAACAGTTGGGTTTTGTTGCCCGGGCGCCACGCTGGGCAGTGGCCTTTAAGTTCCCGGCGCAGGAGCAGATGACCTTCGTTCGCGACGTGGAATTTCAGGTAGGACGTACGGGGGCGATTACGCCTGTGGCGCGTCTGGAGCCTGTGCAGGTGGCTGGCGTGCTGGTCAGTAACGCTACGCTGCATAACGCCGATGAAATTGCCCGTCTGGGGCTGCGAATTGGTGACAAAGTGGTGATTCGCCGCGCGGGCGATGTGATCCCGCAGGTGGTTAACGTAGTGGAATCAGAACGTCCTGCCGATACCCGTGCCATCGAGTTTCCTGCCCATTGTCCGGTATGTGGTTCGGACGTTGAGCGCGTGGAAGGTGAAGCGGTAACGCGCTGTACGGGCGGGTTAATCTGCGGCGCGCAGCGTAAAGAGTCCCTGAAGCACTTTGTCTCCCGCCGGGCGATGGACGTCGACGGAATGGGTGACAAGATCATCGACCAGTTAGTTGAGAAAGAGTATGTCCATACGCCAGCGGACCTCTTTACCCTGACGGCAGGTAAGCTGACCGGTCTTGATCGTATGGGGCCGAAATCTGCCCAGAACGTGGTCAATGCGCTTGAGGCGGCCAAAAATACTACCTTTGCCCGTTTCCTTTACGCGCTCGGCATTCGTGAAGTCGGAGAGGCGACGGCGGCAGGGCTGGCGGCGTATTTCGGCACGCTGGAGGCTCTTGAGAAAGCCACCATCGACGAACTACAGAAAGTCCCTGACGTTGGTATAGTAGTCGCTACCCACGTCTTCAACTTCTTCGCCGAAGAGAGCAACCGTGAAGTGATCGGTAAATTACTGGAACAGGGCATTCACTGGCCCGCACCGGTAGTGGTTAATGCAGAAGAGATCGACAGCCCGTTTGCCGGTAAAACGGTGGTGCTGACCGGCAGTCTGAGCCAGCTCTCGCGTGATGACGCGAAAGCGCGCCTGGTGGCGCTTGGGGCAAAAG
Source organism: Enterobacter sp. MGH 4 (assembly GCF_000534735.1). Classification (NCBI taxonomy): domain Bacteria; kingdom Pseudomonadati; phylum Pseudomonadota; class Gammaproteobacteria; order Enterobacterales; family Enterobacteriaceae; genus Enterobacter; species Enterobacter sp. MGH 4. Next base: position 165,616 of record NZ_KI973289.1, read on the forward strand.
TGGCGGGAAGCGTGTCAAAGAAAACCGACCTGGTGATCGCCGGGGAAGCGGCCGGTTCGAAGCTGGCAAAAGCGCAGGAGCTCGGCATCGAGGTGATCGATGAAGCGGAAATGATGCGCCTTTTAGGAGAGTGATGTGGAAAAAGAGCAGCTCGTTGAGATCGCCAATACGGAGATGCCGTTCGGTAAATATAAGGGCCGCAGGCTGATTGATTTACCGGAAGAATATCTGCTGTGGTTTGCCCGTAAGGATGAGTTTCCTGCCGGGCGTCTTGGCGAGCTGATGGCTATCACATTACTGATCAAAACAGAGGGGCTGACCCAGCTGGTGCAGCCCCTGAAACGTCCTTAAACTTTCGCGGCGCGGGTCTCTTCCTGCGCCAGCTTTTCAGTCTGTGCCTTGTAACGCCGCGCCAGTACCGCACACACCATCAGCTGGATCTGATGGAAAATCATCAGCGGCAGTACCATCATCCCAATGACCGACGTCGGGAACAGAATATTGGCCATCGGGATCCCGTTGGCCAGGCTCTTTTTCGATCCACAGAATACGATGGTGATTTCATCGGCCTTATTGAAGCCGCATTTGCGGGCCACAAAGACGTTAACCGCGATCACAATGGTCAGCAGAACAATGCTTACCACCACAATAAACAGCAGCGATCCTGCACCCACCCTGTGCCAGATGCCGTTCACCACGGCTTCGCTGAAGGCCGTGTAAACCACCAGCAGAATGGAGCTTTGGTCCGTTTTCCCGATCCATTTTTTGTGTTTCGCCACAAACGCTCCAATCCAGGGGCGGGATAAGTGTCCGAGCACAAACGGCAGTAGCAGTTGCAGACAAATTTTACCCACCTGCTCCAGATTACCTTCTGCACCATGCATGTTCATCAGCAGACCGACCAGCAGCGGTGAAACAAAGATCCCGAGCAGGCTGGAAGCCGAAGCAGAACAGACCGCCGCCGCGACGTTGCCGCCCGCCAGCGAGGTAAAGGCAATAGCAGACTGCACGGTGGCCGGCAAAATGCACAGATAAAGGAAACCGGTATAGAGTGCCGGATCGACATTCACCGGCGCCCACCAGGCAAACAGCACGCCCAGAACAGGGAAGAGGATAAAGGTGCTGCACATTACCCAGAGGTGCAGTCGCCAGTGGCTACCGCCTGCAATAATGGCTTCCCGGGAGAGTTTGGCGCCATGCATAAAGAACAACAGGGCAATGGCTGCCGTGGTCAGCCCTTCAATGACCGGAACGAAACCGCCCCGCGCCGGGAAGAACGAGGCCAGCAAGACGACACCAATCAGGGTCAGCGTAAACGGATCAAGGATACGAAAAAGTTTCATAATCACTCCTGAAAACAGATGCCGCTATTGTGCTTTCTTCCCTTTGAGAAATAAAATTGATTTATTGCATCCATTCATGAATTAAACAGATGAATTATTCACTACGTCAGCTTCGTGTTTTCGTCACCGTCGCGCAGGCCCACAGCTTCAGTCGGGCAGGGGAGATGATTGGCCTCAGCCAGTCGGCGGTGAGCCATAGCGTGAAAGAGCTGGAAACTCAAACCGGCGTGAAACTGCTCGACCGCACTACGCGCGAAGTGGTGCTCACCGAAGCGGGACATCAGCTGGCAACGCGTCTGGAAAGGCTGCTGGATGAACTGAACAGTACGCTGAGAGACGTCGGACGGCTTGGACAACAGCTTTCCGGTACCGTGAGAGTGGCGGCGAGCCAGACGATTTCGGCGCATCTTATTCCCCAGTGCATCGCTGAAAGTAATCACCGCTATCCGGATATCGATTTTGTTTTGCACGACAGGCCGCAGCAGTGGGTACTGGAGAGTATTCGTCAGGGGGATGTGGATTTCGGGATTGTTATCGATCCCGGAGCGGTAAGCGACCTGGAATGTGAAGTGGTACTCTCGGAACCCTTTTTATTGCTCTGCCGCGATGATGATCCTCTGGCATCGCTGTCGCAGGTGGCCTGGCAAGCCTTACAGGGGGCAAACCTGGTGTTACAGGATTATGCATCAGGTAGCCGCCCGCTGATAGATGCCGCACTGGCCGCACAGGGCGTAAAGGCAACCATTGTGCAGGAGATTGGGCATCCTGCCACGCTCTTCCCGATGGTCGAAGCGGGGATTGGCATCAGCGTTCTGCCGGCGCTGGCGCTGCCACTGCCGCAGGGGAGTCGTTTAACGGTGAAGCGTTTCCTGCCCTGTATTGAACGCCAGCTGATGCTGGTACGCCGTAAAAACAGGTCACTTTCCGGCGCGGCACACGCCTGCTGGGATGTGGTGCGTATGCAGGCCAGGCGTCTGATGGAGGCCCGCGCGCGCGATCCACTTTTTAACGAAACCAATGATCAGATATAGATATCAATCTGATGTTCTGCGGAGGGTTTATTGACGCCTTCCGCCACGGCCTGACCGCTTTCCTGTTTTGGCATCGCCTCTTCTGCCTGCTGACGCTGCAATTGCGCCAGCTGTGCCTGCAACATGGCCAGCTGAGATTCGAGCAATTCTTGCTGCTTTTGCTTTTCTTCCGCTGTGGCATCACCCATGGCGACTTCTTTGAGTTGCTGAGTGACTTTCGTTATCTGTTTGGTCAGACGGGTGATCTGAGAAGCAATGTCGTTTCCGCCGGAGCTGTTATCTACGCTGCCGATTTCCATCGCCGACAGAGAAACGGGCTTAAGAGTTGTCATATTGAGATCCTTTTCGCCATAAAATAGAGGTATCGGCAAAGAAGGCGTGAGCTTGAGTAAAACAAGCGGTTTGGCTGCAATGGGGATGTGCTATATCGCAGATAGCAAAAAAGCGCCTTTAGGGCGCTTTTTTACATTGGTGGGTCGTGCAGGATTCGAACCTGCGACCAATTGATTAAAAGTCAACTGCTCTACCAACTGAGCTAACGACCCGAAATGGTGGGCGATGACGGGCTCGAACCGCCGACCCCCTCCGTGTAAAGGAGATGCTCTACCAACTGAGCTAATCGCCCA
>NZ_KI973289.1:168715-239764 GCF_000534735.1 Enterobacter sp. MGH 4
CACTGCGAGTCTACCGAAGTAGATGGTGGGTGATGACGGGCTCGAACCGCCGACCCCCTCCGTGTAAAGGAGATGCTCTACCAACTGAGCTAATCACCCCCGCTGTGTGGAGTCGCATTATAGGGAGAGTTGAAAATGAGTCAACGCATTTTCTAAAGTTTTTATTCGTTCGTCGTAAAATTAGTCAAAACGATCGCAAAACGGACTGTGGTGCATGATTTCTAAACAAAAACAGCAATCTCGAACCGGATAAAATGATCGACATTGAGGAATCGGCCCACAGTGATAGAATATTGCCCATTGTTTTCTTCCCAGGATTTGCCGATTACCGGCATCTTTATAACGTAAGGCCATTTCATGAAAATCAAAACTCGCTTCGCGCCGAGCCCGACAGGCTATCTGCATGTCGGTGGTGCACGTACTGCTCTCTACTCCTGGCTTTTCGCACGCCACAACAAAGGTGAGTTTGTGCTGCGTATTGAAGACACCGACCTGGAGCGCTCAACGCCGGAAGCAATTGAAGCCATTATGGATGGGATGAACTGGCTGAATCTGGAGTGGGACGAAGGCCCATACTTCCAGACCAAACGTTTTGACCGCTATAACGCCGTAATTGACGAGATGCTGGTCGCAGGCACGGCCTATAAGTGTTACTGCTCAAGGGAGCGTCTGGATGCGCTGCGCGAAGAGCAAATGGCAAAAGGCGAAAAACCGCGTTATGACGGTCGTTGCCGTCATGACCACAGCGAGCATGCTGCTGATGAGCCTTGCGTAGTGCGTTTTGCTAACCCGCAGGATGGCTCTGTTATCTTTGATGACCAGATCCGTGGCCCGATCGAATTCAGCAACCAGGAGCTGGATGACCTCATCATTCGTCGTACTGACGGCTCGCCAACCTATAACTTCTGCGTGGTTGTGGACGACTGGGATATGGAAATCACTCACGTGATCCGTGGTGAAGACCATATCAATAACACCCCGCGTCAGATCAACATTCTGAAAGCGCTGAACGCGCCTGTACCGGTGTATGCGCACGTATCGATGATCAACGGTGACGACGGTAAAAAGCTGTCCAAACGTCATGGCGCGGTGAGCGTGATGCAGTACCGTGATGACGGCTATCTGCCGGAAGCGCTACTGAACTATCTGGTGCGTCTGGGCTGGGCTCATGGTGACCAGGAGATCTTCAGCCGCGAAGAGATGATCGAGCTTTTCTCTCTGAACTCGGTAAGCAAATCAGCCAGCGCGTTCAACACTGACAAACTGCTGTGGCTGAACCATCACTACATCAATACCATGCAGCCAGAGTATGTGGCGACTTATCTGCAATGGCACATTGAGCAGGCAAACATCGATACCCGTACGGGCCCTGAACTGGCGGATCTGGTGAAGCTGCTTGGCGAGCGTTGCAAAACGCTGAAAGAGATCGCCGAGAGCTGCCGCTACTTTTATGAAGAGTTTGACGCGTTCGACGCCGATGCGGCCAAGAAACACCTGCGTCCGGTTGCGCGTCAGCCGCTGGAAGTGGTGCGAGATAAACTCGAAGCCATTACCGAATGGACTGCAGAAAATGTTCACCACGCGATTCAGGCAACCGCTGATGAGTTGGAAATTGGCATGGGTAAAGTCGGTATGCCGCTTCGCGTTGCGGTGACGGGGGCAGGCCAGTCTCCGGCGCTGGACGTGACCGTTCATGCCATTGGCAAATCACGTAGCGTTGCGCGTATCAACAAGGCGCTGGGCTTTATTGCTGAGCGCGAAAGCCAGCAGTAATGCTCGTGAAATACAAATAACGGCAGGGTAACCTGCCGTTTTTTATGTCTGTTATTCAGCAATACCAAGACGCGTGAGAAAACCCTGCAAACCTTCGCGAGCGAGCAGCTTGTGCAAACGTTCCTGTTCGACAGTTGTCATGTTTTCCAGCGAGTCGATAATTTGTGGAAGCAGGCTGGATGAGGTCGCCACGCCATAGAGTGAAGGGCTTTCTGCCACATGGTAAACAGCCCGACTGTTACGAATGGCGGGAAGGCTAATGATGTGCTCCTTAACGTGCGCATCAATACATATCACCCTCGCTCTTCCGCCTTTTACACCGTTGATACCCTCCGTTTTCCATCCTTTCTGTCGTATCCAGCGATTAACGGTTTGTCGGGCGACGCCCAGACTGTCCGCCAGCTCTTCCGTGGTCATTTTGCTGCGTAATCTTTTCATATTAGCGTTGGTCGCGAATCCCTAAGCGTTGTAACAATCCGGTAATCCCTTCCCGCAGTAACAGAGATGTCATCTGCTTTTGCTCATCCGGCGTCATTTCATTCGCCAGCGTCAGGAGCAGGGCGTGAAGCGAGCCTTCGTGGTACGCCTTTTCTGGCATTTCCGGCGACTCTGTTACCCTGCGTGCGCTGCGAATAAAGTCGCGCACTTTTTCATTGACGTGTACCAGACGCGCCTTGCCGCCCTGAACGCCTGGTTTTGGCGATGTAATCCAACCCTCTTTGCGTACCCATTTATTGATGGTCTGTCGGCTATAGCCAGTCAGCAGGGCTAACTCTTCTGGCGTCATTCGTTCCTTGATCATACAATTTCCTGAATATCTGTGGGGTTAATTAGTGGTTCATTTTATAGCACCGTTTTACGTGAAAACGTGACAAGCTTAACTCCTGGCTGCGAGCAGACTCGCAAAGTGATTCATTTGCATGATTTTTCGGCGGTTGAAAGGCTGAGGTTGAATTTGCCGTTGACACTGTGCGGCGGAATTCATATTATGCCGCCCGTCAACATGACAGCTTTACGATGGGGCTATAGCTCAGCTGGGAGAGCGCCTGCATGGCATGCAGGAGGTCAGCGGTTCGATCCCGCTTAGCTCCACCAAACTCTGAACCCAACAGAGTACGGTAGGTAAAGTAACATGTGGGGCTATAGCTCAGCTGGGAGAGCGCTTGCATGGCATGCAAGAGGTCAGCGGTTCGATCCCGCTTAGCTCCACCAAAATTTAAACCCTCGTCGTCAGACGGGGGTTTTTTATATCTTGTAAAATATTTAGACTGTTTTTGTTGCAATTAACGTCATTTTCTATACCTCACCTCAATCCAAATCAATAAATAAGTCCATAAATAGACCTAAACTTGATTCGTCCAATTAATAAACCTATTATCGATCCGGTCAATAAGACGATGGTTAAATAGATTACCCGGATTAATGAATAGAAAAATTTACAATAATGTAAAAATATTTATGATTGCCCTGGCGCTAAGCCTGATTGCGATCCCCTTTTCCCGTTATATCTCTCCGCGCGCTATTGTTAACGAAAATGATGTTTATTTAGCGTGGCTGCCCTTAAGCGCCATGCTCGCCATCGTGTTGTTATTTGGACGACGGGCAATCATTCCTTTGTTGCTAAGTTTTAGCGTTACTAATTCTTATTACTTTGATTTAGCCCCGCTACAATCTATCGTTTTATTATGTTGTCAGACGTTTTCCGTCTTCGCCGCCTGTGGCGTTATCCGTTTGATGCTGGGCAAGCGCTGGCGCCACAGCATGCCGAATAAGTACATTGGTATACGTATTTTATGGCTCGGATTTATGGTGCCTGTGGGCATCAAATTATCGATGTATCTGGCGGGGTATTTATTTGATTTCCCGGTAACAATCTCCTCCTATTTCGGCGAAGGCTCTGCAATTTATAACGTTATCGATATTCAGAGTCTGATTTGCGCCGCCCTGATTTTCACCATGATGTTCTATTATCCATTAAGAATGATTATTAATCCTCGCTATGCCCGAACATTCTGGCGGCGAAGCGTGAAGCCCCTCTTTTGCAACAAAAAAGCGTTATTTATCGTTGTGTGGCTGATGCTGTTGGTCTCAATGATCGCTATTTTATGCGCGCCTTTTGAGTCGCAGTTTATTGCGGGTTATTTGATGCCGACCGTTTTCATTCTTTTTACCCTGGGTATTGGTCGTTTGAGCTATGCGCTCATCTCTTTATTCTGGGCAGCCTCAGCGCTCATGTTGTTGACCTATAATTATAATTTTCTCAATGGCGTTGAATCGGGCCACTCGCTCTCCTTTATTCTGTCGGTACTCATCTCTTTCGCTATCTGCCTGCTTTACATGTCGCAGATCTATCAGAAAAGTGAATGGCTGAAACAGGGGTGGCAGGAGAGGGCGCTTACCGATCCGCTCACCGGTCTGCCTAACATTCGTGCGCTGGAAGTTTTTCTACAGCATCATCCTGAGGCCAAAGTCTGCTGCTTGCGTCTGGATAATCTGGAATTCCTGAGCCGTCACTACGGCATCCTCATGCGCGTGCACTGTAAAAAGATGATCACCGCGTCGCTGCAGCCGTTATTGCAAAAAGACGAGAAGCTCTTCCAGTTACCAGGCAGTGAACTGATGTTGGTCTTGCTGGGACCGGGCACGGCTGAACGTCTGCAATTTATGGTTGACCATCTGAACAGCCGTAAAATTATCTGGAACAAGACTGAGCTCGACATTGAGTTTGGTGCCTCCTGGGGGGAAGTGCCAAATGGAGAAAGCGTGCATCACACGCTGGGTCAGTTGAGCTGGCTGTCCGAGCAGTCCTGTTCCGGGCATAACGTCCTTGCGTTAACCAACAGTCTGGATGATGTTTCTGGTCATACGACTGACAGGGTGCTAATGCTGGCCCGTATAAAACGCGCCCTTGATATCGGTGGTCTCCATCTTTACGCGCAGCCAATTCACAACGCGCGCGGAGAAGGGTACTTTGAAATCCTTTCGCGTCTTGAAAGTGATGGTGAGATCATCACCCATGACCGCTTTATTCCGCTGATTGCTCAGTTCAACCTGAGCCACCGATTCGACCTGAACGTGGTGGAAAAATTGCTGATGTGGATGCGCAGTCATCCATCCGGACGGGCCGGAACGCGGTTCTCCGTTAATCTGATGCCGCTGACGCTGATGCAGAACGAGATTGCAGCTGAGATCATCGCGCTTTTTGAACGCTACGCCGTTGCACCGCAAGATATCGTCATTGAGATCACCGAGGAACAGGCTTTCTCTGATTCGGGAAGCAGCATCAACAATATCCAGCAGCTGCGGGATTATGGCTTCCGCATTGCTATCGATGACTTTGGTACCGGCTATGCCAACTTTGAGCGCCTGAAGCGACTGGAGGCCGATATCATTAAGATCGATGGCTGCTTCGTGAAAGATATCTGCACCGACAGCATGGATGCGATGATCGTGCAGTCCATTTGCAACATGGCAAAAACGAAATCGCTTTGTGTGGTGGCTGAATATGTGGAATCGGCTGAACAACGCGAGATGTTGCTGCGATACGGCGTTGATTATTTGCAGGGCTATTTGATTGGTAAACCACTGCCCCTGACGGCGCTGGAGACATAAAAAAACCGGGAGCGATGGCTCCCGGTTTTCATTGAGCGGTATGGATTACAGCACCAATGCTGCGATAGAGGCAGACAGGACGCTCACCAGCGTTGAACCGTAAACCAGCTTCAGGCCAAAGCGAGAAACGACGTTACCTTGCTCTTCGTTCAGGCCTTTAATCGCACCAGCGATAATACCGATGGAAGAGAAGTTCGCGAAGGAGACCAGGAAGACGGACAGGATCCCTTCCGCACGCGGGGAGAGCGTGCTGGCAATCTTCTGAAGATCCATCATCGCCACGAATTCATTGGATACCAGTTTCGTTGCCATGATACTGCCCACCTGCAACGCTTCGTGAGCGGGCACACCCATTACCCAGGCGACCGGGTAGAAGATATAGCCCAGAATACCCTGGAACGAAATACCAAGTACGGCCGCAAACAGGGCGTTCAGCGCAGCGATCAGTGCGATAAAGCCAATCAGCATCGCGGCAACGATAATCGCAACCTTGAAACCCGCCAGAATGTATTCACCCAGCATTTCGAAGAAGCTCTGTCCCTCGTGCAGGTTTGACATCTGAATGTTCTCTTCGCTGGCATCCACGCGGTACGGGTTAATCAGCGAAAGAACAATAAAGGTGCTGAACATATTCAGAACCAGCGCTGCAACCACGTATTTAGGTTCCAGCATAGTCATATACGCGCCCACGATAGACATGGAAACGGTAGACATTGCTGTCGCCGCCATGGTGTACATGCGGTTACGGGACATCTTGCCGAGGATATCTTTATACGCAATGAAGTTCTCAGACTGACCCAGGATCAGCGAGCTGACTGCGTTAAAGGATTCCAGCTTGCCCATGCCATTAACTTTCGATAACAGGAAGCCGATTGCACGGATAACCACCGGCAGAACACGAATGTGCTGGAGGATCCCGATCAGGGCAGAGATGAAGACGATAGGGCAGAGCACTTTCAGGAAGAAGAAGGCCAAACCCTGATCGTTCATGTTGCCAAAGACAAAGTTAGTCCCGTCGTTGGCAAATCCGAGCAGTTTTTCGAACATTTCGGAGAAGCCTTTCACGAAGCCGAGGCCTACGTTGGAGTTCAGGAAGAACCACGCAAGTAAAACTTCAATGACCAGCAGCTGGACAACATAGCGAATACGAATATTTTTGCGGTCAGTGCTGACCAGCAATGCGAGTGCAGTAACGACAACGAGTGCCAGGACAAAATGAAGGACGCGGTCCATATTTGCTCCAAATATGAGGCAGGTTTAATTTCCGTGCACATTCTATGTAACAAGCACAAAGAAAACGAGATCAAGCCCACACTATAGTTACATCCTGTGACGAGTCTCAAAAATAGTGATCAACAATACATTTTTGTTATGTTAGGTAAATGAGTGAAAAGTTAAGTTTGTGTGCTACGCTTCACAAATGTCTGCGCATTTTCACATTCTGTGACCTTGCTCCACCTGCCTGTCTATTGTCCCTGGCTATCAGAGTAATCATGTTAACCATTACAAATGAACTTGATAATCATTCTCATTTTGATAGCATAAAACATAGCACAGGCTATATTTCCAGAGGCAGAAATGACGAATAGTCGCGTAGAGAGTAGCAGCGGCAGGGCGGCACGCAAGCTGCGGTTCGCATTAATGGGACCTGCATTCATTGCCGCGATTGGCTACATCGATCCGGGTAATTTTGCGACCAATATTCAGGCCGGGGCCAGTTTCGGCTATAAGCTGCTGTGGGTTGTGGTGTGGGCCAACCTGATGGCGATGCTGATTCAGATGCTTTCCGCGAAGCTGGGTATTGCCACCGGGAAAAACCTGGCGGAGCAAATCCGCGATCATTATCCGCGTCCGGCGGTATGGTTTTACTGGGTCCAGGCGGAAATTATCGCCATGGCCACCGATCTCGCCGAGTTTATCGGGGCGGCGATCGGCTTTAAGCTTATTCTGGGCGTCTCCCTGCTACAGGGCGCCGTGCTGACCGGTATCGCCACGTTCCTTATTTTGATGCTCCAGAGGCGGGGACAAAAACCGCTGGAGAAAGTCATCGGCGGCCTGCTGCTGTTCGTCGCTGCCGCCTATATTGTTGAGCTGATTTTCTCCCAGCCGAATCTGGTGCAGTTGACGAAAGGGATGGTGATCCCGTCGTTACCCACCTCTGAAGCCGTATTTCTGGCCGCCGGGGTGCTGGGGGCGACCATTATGCCGCACGTAATTTATCTGCACTCTTCTTTAACCCAAAATCTGCACGGCGGGACGAGTAAAGAGCGCTACTCCGCCTCGAAATGGGATGTGGCAATTGCGATGACCATTGCCGGATTTGTGAATCTGGCGATGATGGCGACTGCCGCCGCCGCGTTTCACTTTAACGGGCATACCGGGGTTGCCGATCTCGACCAGGCGTACCTGACGCTGGAGCCGTTGCTGAGCCATGCCGCTGCCACTATTTTTGGTTTAAGCCTGGTTGCTGCGGGACTTTCCTCTACGGTTGTGGGGACACTGGCCGGGCAGGTGGTGATGCAGGGGTTCGTACGTTTCCATATTCCACTGTGGGTTCGCCGTTCGGTAACGATGCTGCCTTCCTTTATTGTAATTCTGATGGGGCTGGATCCGACCCGCATTCTGGTGATGAGTCAGGTGCTGCTGAGTTTCGGTATTGCGCTGGCGCTGGTGCCGCTACTGATATTCACCAGCAACAAATCGCTGATGGGCGATCTGGTGAATTCGACGTGGGTGAAACGCGCCGGGTGGGCCATTGTGGTCGTGGTGGTGGCGTTAAACATGTGGTTGCTGTTAGGCACAGCAGCAGGCCTGTAAAAGAAAAAGGAGCCGTGAGGCTCCTTTTAGCTGTTAATGGTGATGGCCGTGACCATGGCCTCTGCCTTTTCCGTGACCCCTGCCGCCACGGCGGTCGTCACGATCGTTCCAGCCTTCGCGGTAGCCGCGTTCGTAGGCCTTACGCTTATCCCAGCCACGGTGATAGCCGTTATCGTGTTTCCACCAGCGGTTTTTACGCCACTCATAATGTCGGTGCCAGTAGTCACGGTCGCGCCAGTAGCCACCGTCCCAGTATCTGCCGTAGTCATCACGATCGCCAATTTGTAATTTAATCGATGGCAACAGGGTGATTTCGCCCGCATTGGCGACCAGCGGGGCCGAAGCCAGTAGTACCGCTGCAAGAATCAGTGACCTGAACATACTCTTCTCCTTCACGATCGGGGCCGCTGTGCGACCTGTTAACGCAATTTTACGAGTTGGTAAACATTCGTTTCATCGCCTCAACTCCTAAATCATGAACGAGAGCACTTTTTGCTAAAAGTGTTTTTAATCTGAACTGGACAGAATCGCTTCTATCGTCTTCAGCTCTTCTGCGGAGAAATGACGATTTTCAAGCATGCCTGCAGCATCTTCAATTTGTCCGGTTTTGCTTGCGCCGATGAGCACTGATGTCACCGCATCGTGGCGCAGGAGCCAGGCCAGTGCCATTTGCGAAAGCTTTTGCCCCCGTTTTTCCGCCAGCGCATTCAGCTTGCGTACCTTTTCCAGCTTTTTGTCGGTGACCTGTTCCGGATTAAGGAACTTACTGCCGCTTGCTGCGCGAGAATCTGCCGGGATGCCGTTCAGATAGCGATCGGTCAACTGTCCGCCCGCCAGGGGAGAGAAGGGGATACATCCCACCCCATTTTGCTGCAACACGTCCAGCAACCCCTCTTCAGGCGCACGTTCAAACATGGAGTACTTCGGCTGGTGGATTAGACAGGGCGTGCCCAGATCCTCCAGTATTTCAATCGCCTGCCGCGCCAGTTCTGCCGGGTAGTTGGACAGGCCGATGTACAGCGCTTTGCCCTGGCGCACCACATGGTCAAGCGCTTTCATCGTTTCACGTAGCGGCGTTTGTGGATCGGGGCGGTGGTGATAGAAGATATCAACGTACTCCAGCCCCATACGCCTGAGGCTCTGGTCCAGGCTGGAAATCAGATATTTACGCGAGCCCCAGTCGCCGTAAGGCCCGTCCCACATGGTGTAGCCCGCTTTGGTGGAGATGATTAGCTCATCGCGCCAGGGCAGGAAATCCTCCTGCAGGATGCGCCCGAAGTTGCGTTCGGCTGAACCAGGAGGTGGGCCGTAATTATTAGCAAGGTCAAAATGTGTAATACCCAAATCGAAGGCGCGCTGTAAAAGTTGACGGCTGTTTTCGAGCAGCGTCGCGTCGCCAAAATTATGCCAAAGCCCCAGCGAGATGGCGGGAAGCTTGAGGCCGCTTTGTCCACAGCGGCGATATTGCATTGTCTGGTAACGATTTTTGTCAGGTTGATAACCCATGAGCGAGACCTCTGGCGCTGGAAAGAAAAATCAGTGTATGCGTTTACACTAACCTGAAGAAAATGAGCATAGCTCAGCTTTTTTCGTAAAGCATTCTTTCCAGCCCCTGATTGTCGCCAATTCTGGACACCCTTCACGCTTATTTAATACTCAGAGTGAGGTCAACGTCAGAAGGACACCTATAATATGCGTACCCCCTATTGCGTCGCCGATTACCTGCTGGACCGACTAACAGATTGCGGTGCCGATCATCTGTTTGGCGTGCCGGGCGACTATAACCTGCAGTTTCTCGACCATGTGATAGACAGCCCGGACATCTGCTGGGTGGGCTGTGCCAACGAGCTGAACGCGTCTTACGCCGCAGACGGCTATGCCCGCTGTAAGGGATTTGCCGCACTCCTGACGACTTTCGGCGTTGGGGAGTTAAGCGCCATGAACGGTGTAGCGGGCAGCTTTGCCGAACATGTCCCCGTGCTCCATATTGTGGGGGCTCCGGGTATGGCGGCGCAGCAGCGAGGAGAGTTACTGCACCACACCTTAGGCGACGGCGAGTTCCGCCATTTCTACCACATGAGCGAACCCATCACCGTTGCACAGGCGGTGCTTACCGAACAAAACGCCTGCTATGAAATTGACAGAGTCCTGACCACCATGCTGCGGGAGCGCCGTCCGGGCTACCTGATGCTGCCCGCCGATGTGGCGAAAAAAGCCGCTACGCCCCCTGTAAGCGCTCTCACTCTTAACTCCGCACCAGCCGATTCAGCCTGCATGCAAGCGTTCCGTGAGGCTGCCGAAAAGCGTTTGTCAACGAGCAAACGCACCGCGCTGTTAGCGGACTTCCTGGTGCTGCGCCACGGTTTGCGCGCGGCCCTTCAGACGTGGGTGAAAGAGGTGCCGATGGCACACGCCACCATGCTGATGGGCAAGGGCATTTTTGACGAACGACAGAGCGGTTTTTATGGCACCTACAGCGGATCGGCGAGCGCCGCGGCGGTCAAAGAGGCAATCGAGGGGGCTGATACGGTACTGTGCATTGGCACGCGCTTTACCGATACGCTCACTGCCGGGTTTACCCACCAGCTGACGCCAGATCAGACGATAGAGGTTCAGCCCCACGCGTCCCGCGTCGGCGACGTCTGGTTTACGGGTATCCCGATGAGGGAGGCCATTGAAACGCTGACAGCGCTGTGCAAAACGCATGTACGTGATACGCGAGCGCCATCGGATCACAGCAGCTCTTCTTTCCCCACTATCGAAGGGGCGCTGACTCAGGAGAGCTTCTGGCGTACCCTGCAAACGTTTATTCGCCCCGGAGACATTATTCTGGCTGACCAGGGGACGTCTGCTTTCGGCGCTATCGATTTGCGTTTACCGGCAGACGTGAACTTTATCGTCCAGCCGCTTTGGGGATCGATCGGCTACACGCTCGCGGCGGCGTTTGGCGCGCAAACAGCGTGTCCGAACCGACGCGTGATTGTCCTGACGGGTGACGGTGCCGCGCAGTTGACCATTCAGGAGCTGGGATCGATGCTGCGCGACAAGCAGCGCCCGATTATTCTGGTGCTTAACAACGAGGGATACACGGTTGAGAGAGCCATCCACGGGCCGGAGCAGCGCTATAACGATATTGCCCTCTGGAACTGGACGCAGATCCCGCAGGCGCTGAGCCTGGCGCCAGAGGCAGAATGCTGGCGCGTCAGCGAAGCGGAAACACTGGCGGAGGTGCTGGATAAAGTAGCACACCACGAGCGACTATCGCTGATCGAGGTGATGCTGCCGAAAGCCGATATTCCGCCGCTGCTGAGCGCGCTGACCAAAGCGCTGGAGGCGCGCAATAACGCCTGATTACCTGTCGTTTCGCCATGCCATCAACATCGGTTTGCCCGCCAGCAGGAGCCAGGCGGGCAACATCACGATACAAAGGAGCGGCAGAAGCGTGGTATCCGGCACCACAACGGCCGCCATAAACAGACTCAGCCATGCATCGCGCGTTACCACCAGTACCAGCCCCAGAATGGAGCAGGAGACGGTAATCGCCGCAGGGACAGCGTCGACATGCTCATGCAGCATCAGCCCCAGCGCGACGCCAACAAATACCGCCGGGAAGATCCGTCCTCCCCGGAAACCACAGGCTGCAGCGATCACCAGCGCCTCCAGTTTTACCAGCGCGAACAGCAGATAATCGGAGACGCTAAAGACCTGGCTGAAGGCCAGTTGCTGCATCTCGTCCAGACCCTTAAACAGCGTAACCGTCCCGCCGATAGCGCCTAAAACGCCCAGAATAAAACCGCCCATACCCAGAATCAGCACCGGATGCTTCAGCCTGTGCATCAGACGATGCAGGCGCGGAAGACACCACACTGCGATCATTCCCAGCGCAATGGCTATCGCGACGACGACGGCACCGCTGACAATATCGGTGAGTTGCATCTGGCCATAGTGGGGGATGGGGAGTGAAAAATGAGGATGGAAAAACAGGCTGGTCGTGAGGGCCCCTGCTGCGGCGGCCATCAATGGCGCAAAGAGTTTATCCCACAGCGGCACATCATTGTCGCTGCTGAGCGTTTGCGAAAAGATGAGCGCAGCCGCTATTGGGGTACCAAACAGTGCCCCGATGGTACCGGCGGAAGCCAGAATCGTCCAGTCCAGCGCGCCAACGCGCGGGAAAAGACGCGCTCCCAGAAAGACCGCCAGCGCGATATTAACCGCCATAATGGGATGTTCAGGCCCGAGGCTTACGCCGCCCGCAAGACCGATAATCAGCGCGATAACAAGCCCCGGCAGAGCAGAGGGAGATACTGGCGCACCAATCAAGGGTTCCAGTGCCGGGTCCGGCCCGGCATGGCCCGGGCTATAGCGGATCACCAGACCTACGGCAATTCCGGTCAGGGTCAGCATCATCATGATCCACCCTGGCGAGTCAGTGCTGATGCCAAGTTTAACCGGCAGCGCGGTCCATAAAATCGTTTGCAGCACTGCCGCTACTTTCATGACGACGATGAGCACCAGGCTCGACGCTACGCCAATAATTAGCGCCGGGACAGCCAATAACAGCATGGTTCTGGCTCGCGGATGGAGCATGATGATTTCCTTGTACAAAACGGCTTAACGTTACTTTGCACAATCAGCATTGTGGCAATAGTGCAAAAGGTGCTGAAACGGTAAAGTTATTATGTGACGAAGATCGATAATCCATGGGCAGTCACCTTCTGGTCGTTGTTGTTATCACGCCTTGAATTTACAGTGTCCCAAAGATTTATTCTGACTTTAGCGGAGCAGTAGAAGAATGACAAAGTATGCTTTGGTAGGTGATGTAGGCGGCACCAACGCGCGCCTTGCCCTGTGCGATGTAAACAGCGGTGAAATTTCTCAGGCGAAAACCTATTCAGGGCTGGATTACCCAAGCCTGGAAGCGGTAGTTCGCGTCTATCTTGAAGAGCATAAAGTGAGCGTTGAAGACGGTTGTATCGCCATCGCCTGTCCGATCACCGGCGACTGGGTGGCGATGACCAACCACACGTGGGCCTTTTCAATTGCCGAAATGCGGAAAAACCTCGGCTTCTCGCACCTTGAAATTATCAACGATTTCACTGCGGTTTCCATGGCTATCCCAATGCTTAAACCTGAGCATCTGATTCAGTTCGGCGGTACGGCCCCGGTTGAAGGCAAACCCATTGCTGTTTACGGCGCCGGAACCGGTCTGGGGGTGGCGCACCTGGTTCACGTCGACAAACGCTGGGTCAGCCTGCCGGGTGAGGGCGGCCACGTGGATTTTGCGCCGAACAGCGAAGAAGAGGGCATTATTCTTGAGGAGCTACGCGCCGAGATTGGTCACGTGTCGGCCGAGCGCGTGCTTTCTGGTCCGGGTCTGGTGAACCTGTATCGGGCGATTGTAAAATCAGACGGTCGTCTGCCGGAAAATCTGCAGCCTAAAGATGTGACCGAACGCGCGCTGGCCGACAGTTGTATTGACTGCCGTCGTGCTTTGTCGTTGTTCTGCGTCATTATGGGGCGTTTCGGCGGCAACCTGGCCCTGAATCTCGGCACCTTTGGCGGGGTCTATATTGCGGGCGGGATCGTGCCGCGCTTCCTCGATTTCTTTACCGCCTCCGGTTTCCGTGGTG
Source organism: Enterobacter sp. MGH 4 (assembly GCF_000534735.1). Classification (NCBI taxonomy): domain Bacteria; kingdom Pseudomonadati; phylum Pseudomonadota; class Gammaproteobacteria; order Enterobacterales; family Enterobacteriaceae; genus Enterobacter; species Enterobacter sp. MGH 4. The sequence goes on from NZ_KI973289.1 coordinate 182,548, forward strand.
GCTTTGAAGACAAAGGCCGCTTCAAAAGTTACGTGCAGGACATTCCGGTTTACCTGATTGTCCACGACAATCCGGGCTTGCTTGGCTCCGGGGCGCATCTGCGTCAGGTACTTGGCCAGATCCTCTGACATCCGTCTCCCTCTCCTGCGGGAGAGGGAACGCGCTACAGGTGCATGAGCTGGCGGAACGCTTTCACTCTGCTGCGGCTTACCGGCACCTGAAAATCCAGATCCTTCAGACGCAAAATATAGGTGTTATTAAACCAGGGTTCGATCTCGCGGATCTTGTTCAGGTTGACGCAGAACGAGCGGTGGCAGCGGAAGAAGTGCGCTGCCGGGAGTTTGTTGCAAAATTCGGTGATGTTCATCGCCATTACGTAGGCCTCACGCCGCGTATAGACAAACGTCATTTTTTCGTGCGCTTCAGCATAGTAAATATCGTCGACAGGCGTGACGATGATCCGTTCGTCCTTGACCAGATTAATGGTGTCGTTTTCCCGCGCTACCGGACTGGCACTGGTGGGCAGCGACTGCTGCTGCCATGCGGCTTCCAGCTTATGCAGCATGCTGATAATACGCGACTCCTGATACGGCTTGAGAATATAGTCAAACGCCTCCAGCTCGAAGGCTTCCACGGCATGCTCTTTCCACGCGGTGACAAACACAATAAACGGCTTGTGGGCGAACTGATTGATATTTTGCGCCAGCAGAACGCCGTCCAGAGACGGAATATTAATATCGAGAAAAATCGCGTCGACCCGGTTATGCTGCAAAAATTTCAGCACGTCCAGGCCATCCTCAAAACAGCCAACAATCTCCATCTGGCTGTGGGTTTTGATAAGCCAGCTCAACTCCTGCTGAGCCAGAATTTCATCTTCTACGATGATGACTTTCATCTGTTACTCCGGCCTACGGCAACAAGGATATGGGGGCATTAACGGGCGTTCGTTCGTTCGGGACATAAAAAGCAATCTCGGTGCCCGGCTCAAGGCGGTGAATGTGCAGCCCGTCACCGTACAGCAGCTTGACCCGGTGGTGCACGTTCAGCAGCCCGATTTTATTTCCCGGCATTTCGTTTGATTCGACGCGCTCGATCACTTTCGGATCGATGCCGTGTCCGGTATCGCGCACGGCGATTCGCACGCGGTTACCGCTTTCCGTCACGCTAATCGTGACCACGCCTTTTCCTTTACACGGCTGAATGCCGTGAACAATGGCGTTTTCCACCAGCGGCTGGATCAGCAGGCTTGGGATCACGCAGTTGACCTCTTCATCAATATCGTAAATGACCGTCAGCTTATCGCCAAAGCGTGCCTGCTCAATCGCGATGTAATCCTTGATTTGATACAGCTCTTTTTTGATGTCGATCTGCTCGTCGTCTTTTAACTCAATGTTGTAGCGCAGATAGCGCGACAGATTAAAAATCAGCTGCCGCGCGGTATCCGGATTAAGACGAATGGAAGAGGAGATAGCATTCAGCGCGTTAAACAGGAAATGGGGATTGATCTTGCTTTGCAGGGCACGCAGCTCTGCCTTATTTGCCATCTCGCGCAACTGCTCCGCACGCGAAACTTCGAGTTGGGTGGAGATGATCTGCGACAGGCCAATCGCCATCTCCTGGAGCGAGGAGGTGATTTGGTGCGCATGGCAGTAGTAAATTTTCAGCGTCCCCGTGACCACGCCTTTTTCCCACAGCGGGATCACCAGCATTGAGTGGATCTCTGGCGTCCGGTGGGCTTCATCATTGTTTTTAATGATGATTTTTCCGTAGTTGATCGCCTGTCTGGTGGTCGGGCTGATGGTATCGTCGCTGTCGCGATAATTGTGCTCACCGACGCCAACATAGGCCAGCACGTGGTCAATATTGGTGATGGCGACCGCATCGGCGTGAATATCCCGGCGGATGATATCGCAAACCTGACGTAAAGATTCGGTGTTAACGTGTCGGAAAAGCGGCAGCGTTTTGTTGGCAATATCCAGTGCCAGCTTCGCCTGACGCGCGGCGCTGGCCTCTTTTTCGCCTTCCACGCTTTGCACCAGCAGCACGATAAAGCCTATACAGACGCTCCCGAGGATCATCGGAATACCGATCTTCGAGACGATATCCAGCCCCAGCGCAGTGGTCGGTGCCCAGACGACGACCAGGATCATGGTCAGCGTTTCGCAGACCATCCCCGCGATAATCCCCGCACGCCAGTGCTGTTTTTTCGGGATTTTGCGGTTAATCCAGCCGGAGAGTACCCCGGCAATAATGCTGGTGATAAAGCAGGGGACTGCCGTCACGCCGCCAATATCAATCAGGTATCGATGGGTGCCGGCGATAATGCCTGTGATAATCCCGACCCAGGGACCAAAGAGGATCCCGCCCGACATGACGGCGATGATGCGCACGTTCACCAGCGAGCCTTCTACCGGCACGCCGGACCAGGTGCTGAACAGGGCAAACATCGAAAAGATAAACGTAACGGCCAGCAGCTCTTTTGGCGAGTGGGCAGATTTATGCAACAGTTCGCGAAACAAGCGGATGCGGATAAGGAAAAAGAGACAGATCAGCATTAATGCCGCGCGGTCGAACACCGCCAGGAGCATATTGAAGATTTCGTGCACGGTCAGGCCTGGGAAAACGGGAAAAATCTATGATAGAAAACATAGGGCCAGATGACCAGCTATCCATCAGATTTATCAAATGGGGAAAAACCATAATTCTCAAAAGGGATTGCTGGCTTTTGACTGAAAGTCGCTGCTTTTTCGTTTGGGGAGAAGCGTCAGGTAACGATACTGAAAATATTGTGTTAAATCGCAGCGCTTAAAACTGCCTGTTCACGATAAGAGTTCCGCTTTTCACTGCAATCGCATTCCCGTTTTAGCGCAATATATTGTTTTGCCGTTATCCCCTCGACAGCGTCTTTTTCTTCAGGTTATTTTCTAAGCATGCCACACGGGTGGCAGCGTCGCTCGGACGGTCCGGGCGCTAACGTGACTCTGAGGAATCTATGGCTGAATTCAGTCCTGAACGCCGTTTTACGCGTATCGATCGTCTCCCCCCTTATGTTTTCAATATCACTGCTGAACTGAAAATGGCTGCGCGTCGGCGCGGTGAAGACATTATCGATTTCAGTATGGGTAACCCTGACGGCCCAACGCCGCCGCATATCGTTGAGAAACTCTGCACAGTTGCCCAGCGTCCCGATACCCATGGGTATTCAACCTCTCGCGGCATTCCACGCTTGCGTCGGGCGATCTCCCGCTGGTATCAGGATCGTTATCAGGTGGATATCGATCCTGAAAGCGAAGCGATTGTGACCATTGGCTCCAAAGAGGGGCTGGCCCACCTGATGCTGGCGACGCTCGATCACGGCGATACCGTCCTGGTGCCGAATCCGAGCTACCCAATTCATATTTATGGGGCGGTGATTGCTGGCGCGCAGGTGCGTTCTGTCCCACTGGTGGAAGGCGTCGACTTCTTCAACGAGCTGGAACGGGCGATTCGTGAAAGCTATCCGAAGCCGAAAATGATGATCCTCGGTTTCCCGTCCAACCCAACGGCACAATGCGTCGAACTCGAATTCTTTGAGAAAGTGGTCGCGCTGGCTAAGCGTTACGACGTGCTGGTGGTACACGATCTCGCCTATGCTGATATCGTTTATGATGGCTGGAAAGCGCCGTCAATTATGCAGGTACCGGGTGCCCGTGATGTGGCGGTTGAGTTTTTCACCCTGTCGAAAAGCTACAACATGGCGGGCTGGCGAATAGGATTTATGGTGGGAAATAAAACGCTGGTGAGCGCCCTGGCGCGTATTAAAAGTTACCATGACTATGGTACGTTTACGCCATTGCAGGTCGCGGCCATCGCGGCGCTGGAAGGGGATCAGCAGTGCGTGCTTGATATTGCCGCCCAGTACAAACGCCGCCGTGATGTGCTGGTAAAAGGGCTTCACGAAGCGGGCTGGATGGTTGAAATGCCTAAAGCTTCCATGTACGTCTGGGCGAAAATCCCCGAGCCGTATGCGGCGATGGGATCTCTGGAATTTGCCAAAAAACTGCTTCAGGACGCGAAGGTTTGCGTTTCTCCAGGCATTGGCTTTGGTGACTACGGTGACACGCATGTGCGTTTCGCGCTGATCGAAAACAGCGACCGTATCCGTCAGGCTGTGCGGGGGATTAAAAGCATGTTCCGCGCGGATGGCCTGCTCGCAGTGAAGAGCGTCGTGGAACAACCCGAGTCGTAACGGACACCAAAAAAACAGGCGCCAACGGCGCCTGTTTTTTTGACTGCATTTTCTTAACTAGATCATCAGAGCAAACGTTCCGGCCCAAACTAAAACAATAACCGAAATGCCCATAAAGAAATATTTCACGTTTCATCGCTCCGCGTATCTTCCGGTACGCATTAAAAAAACAGAGTCCAACTGAGTATAGAGAGTTGAAATCATGCGAAAGGGGAAATCGGAATTATCCCGTTACGTCGCTAACTTCAGCTCTGAATTCTGTGCTTTCCTGTCGCCAGACGGCGCTAATGTACGCCTAAATTTCAGGAGTGACAAGAGGCATTTTTTTAAATAATTTCCGATACTTACGAGTGTCGTGGAACGGCGACAGTTTGATTTCGGTACGCAATAAATGCCTGTTGAGCGACGGTCGAAAAAAGCCGTTACGCACTGCGATTACAGGTGCTTGAAAAGGTTAGTTTCTTAGCGAAACTAACCTTCGAAAGGGGTTAGATATAAAGTGAGGCTTCGCCCAGAGGGCGGGTTTTAAAGCGGCGGTGCATCCACAGATACTGCTCAGGTGCTCGCATAATCTCAAACTCAATCACCTTATTGATAAAGGTCGCGGCTTCACTCTCATCCTCAGGATAGTTCGCCATCTCCGGTGAGATATGCAGACGATAGCCTGACTTATCCGCTTTTCTGACCATGGTCACCGTTAACATCGAGGCGCCAGAGAGACGTGAAATCACAAAGGTACCGTTCGTCGTAGCGACATCTTTAACCGCAAAGAAAGGGGCAAAGCTGCTGCCTTTAGGGCCGTAGTCCTGGTCCGGGGCAAACCAGACGGCTTCACCTTTTTTCAGGGCGCCAACCATGCCGCGCAGATTGTTACGGCTGATCATCGCCTTATTTGAACGCATGCGGCCCCGCGTTTGTACCCATTCCATCAGTGCGCTGTTATGCGGGCGATAGGTTGCCATCATCGGCTGACAAAGACCCATAACGCGGCCGCCCAGCTCAAGCGACATAAAATGCACACCCACAACCATCACGCCGCGTTTTTGCATCTGGGCATGTTTGAGGTTATCCAGACCTTCAACGTCAAACCATTTACGGACACGCTCGTCTGGCCAGAACCAGGCCATACCGGTTTCAAGCAGCGCCATACCGATAGATTTAAAGTTTTCAGCGATCAGCGTTTCACGCTGCTGCGCGTTGTAATGCGGAAAGCAAAGTCCAAGATTTTTTCGGGCAATGGACTCGCGACGCTTAAGAAAGTGACGCGATGCACTGCCGAGCTTCGAACCCAGGAAGCGAATCACGGGATAAGGAAGCTGGACCAGCAGCCAAAGTACGCCAAGGCCGAACCATGTAAACCAGTAGCGCGGGTGCAGAAACGCCCGCTGAAATTTGGATTGAGACAAAATAGTGGAACCTTTGTAAAGCCTGTGAAGGTAGCGCAGACTTCGCGATACCACGTGCCATTGAGACCGTAGGACGAGGTCATGGTTGCAGGCTTTACCGTTCTTTACGACGTTGCCTGGCCATTGCTGACTTGGGTGGGCGGCTTAATGTAGCACCGTTATACATTATGAGCTATTACTCGTTTTTGCTTAAAAAAGCGGCAATTGCAAAGCGGATTGATAAATCAGGCATTATAGGGGGAAATTAAAAGTGTCCCCTGCAGGAATCGAACCTGCAACTAGCCCTTAGGAGGGGCTCGTTATATCCATTTAACTAAGGGGACGAAGCGGCAAGAGTATAGCGTTATTTACACTTCTCGTTAAGCGCATTGCCGCCTGACTGGTCAAAGAGTCACCGTTCACGCCGATTTTTCGGCAGTTTTATCCTTTTTTTCCTGAGCCTTAAGTTCGGCTTTACGCTTGTTGGACATGTCGTTACGGATTTGCGCATGGCTCAGCAGTGCAAAGATAAAGGTTCCGCCACAAATGTTGCCTGCGAGAGTAGGCAGGGCGAACGGCCAGAAAAAGTCGCTCCAGTGGAGTGTGCCGTTAAATACCAGATAAAGGATTTCAACGGTCCCGACAACAATGTGCGTGGTATCGGCGAGTGCGATAAGCCAGGTCATTAGAATAATCACCACGATTTTCGCGCTGCCCGCTGACGGGAACATCCAGACCATAGTGGCGATGATCCAGCCGGAGATAATGGCATTAGAGAACATTTCAACCGGCGTATTTTTCATTACGTCCATGCCAATCTTCACGAATGCGTCGCGGGTCGGTTCATCAAAGATTGGCATATACTCGAAGGCCCAGGCTGCAACGCCCGTACCGATCAGGTTCCCCAGCAGCACGACGCTCCACAGGCGCATCAGTAAACCAAAATTACCAAGGGTCGGATTTTGCATGACGGGCAGTACGGCAGTGACGGTGTTCTCCGTGAAAAGCTGCTGTCGCGCCATAATGACGATAATAAAGCCGAACGTGTAGCCTAAATTCTCCAGCAAAAAACCGCCCGGCACGCCTTCCAGTTGAACGTGAAATATACCTTTGGCGAGCAGAGAGGCACCCATCGACAGACCGGCTGCGATGGCCGACCACAGCAGGGCCATTGCGTCACGCTCCATCTCCTTTTCGCCATCCTGGCGAATATGCTCATGAATGGCCATGGCACGCGACGGCAGGCGATCCTCATCGACTTCTATCTCTTCTCCCCGGTCTTTCTCCTCACTTTCAATCTCATGTTCCTCATTGTTCTCGCCAATTTTTTCTTTGTTAATATCTTTCATAACTGCTCCTTCGGGGTAATCGCTCATTTAAGCGTAGCGGCTTTTGGCGCCTTGCCCGTGGGGAAGCTCTTAAATTGCTGAAAATGGCAATAAAGGTGAGACATCTCTTTCAAAGCCAATATAAAATTGCCAGCGAAACGAATTCTTAAAGACAGGCTATGCTGAAATTAGCGTGATGACGCGAGCGGGTCGTCATTGTCCTCGTAGACATCGGTAAGCGTGCTGTTACAATCACTTGCACGTTTCAGGCGGAGCCTCACAGGCTCCGTCACAGATGGCATTCAACGATAGCCATATTGAACAGGGAGAAATATATGAAGCTTCGGCTGTCGGCGCTTGCGCTGGGCGTAACGATGCTTGTGGGCTGCGCCAGCTCTGGCGAGCAAACGGGACGCTCCGATCCTCTCGAAGGATTTAACCGTTCAATGTACAACTTTAACTATAATGTGCTGGATCCATATCTGGTTCGTCCGGTTGCCGTGGCATGGCGTGACTACGTTCCGCAGCCAGCGCGTAACGGGCTGAGCAACTTTACCAGTAACCTGGAAGAGCCAGCGGTGATGGTGAACTACTTCCTCCAGGGCGACCCGTATCAGGGGATGGTGCATTTCACCCGTTTCTTCCTGAACTCTCTGCTGGGTATGGGCGGCTTAATAGATGTCGCAGGCATGGCGAACCCGAAATTACAGCGTGAACAGCCGCATCGTTTCGGCAGCACACTGGGGCATTATGGCGTAGGTTATGGGCCGTATGTGCACCTGCCATTCTACGGCAGCTTTACCGTGCGTGATGATGGCGGCGATATGGTGGATACGCTGTATCCGGTGCTGTCATGGCTCACCTGGCCGCTGTCGATTGGTAAATGGACCGTGGAAGGGATTGAAACGCGTGCGCAACTGCTGGACTCTGACGGTCTGCTGCGTCAGTCTTCCGATCCGTACATCATGGTCCGCGAGGCCTATTTCCAGAACCATGACTTTATTGCCAACGGCGGTAAGCTGAAGCCGGAAGATAATCCGAACGCGAAAGCCATCGAGAACGAATTAAAAGATATCGATTCGGAATAAATAAAAAAGGTGAGCGATGCTCACCTTTTTTAATCGTGTTGGGATTAGAACGCGTAGTTGAAGTTGGTACCAAACAGCCAGGCTTTACCTTCAGAGGTAAACTCGTAAGGGCCTTCCTGGAAGGTCACTTTCTGTCCATGCATGTACGACACGCCCGCGTCGATAGAGGCATTCTCGTTGAACGCGTAGGTTGCCCCCGCACTTACCCAGAAACGGTCCTGATCCGGAATGGAGATAGAACGCTTATCTGCCGGTACCGGGCTGTCATCAAATGCCACGCCGGTACGGAACGTCCAGTTGTCATCCATATAATAGGTCGTACCAAGTGCGATACGGTAAGCATCGTGGAAGCTTTCGTCTTTATAGAACAGCGTCTGGCCGTTGCTGCCGGTGGCTTTCAGCTCCTGGAACTGGCTCCAGCTGGTATACGCGAGGCTGTAGTGAATAGCCCACTGCGGCGCAACGCGGTTATAACCTGACACTTCCCACATTTCTGGCAGATGCAGTGACAGTGAACCCGGTACAGTTTGATTCGAGGTACCCCATGGAATGGTGGTGCCTGCACCCGGCACCATACCGTTGACTGGGCTCAGGATGCCGCTTTTGTAATCGCCATCGAAGTCAATCTTCACTTCTGAGCGGTAGGTCAGACCCCAGCGGTTGTTTTTATCCAATTCATACAGGATACCGGCGTTCCAGCCGTAACCCCACTCGTCACCTTTCAGGCTGGCAATTTTATTGCTGTTTTTCGGCAGCGCAGCAGTTTGCTCCCCGGAATAACGCTCGATTTTTGCATCAGCGTAGACAGCATCAAAGCCCAGACCAAAGCTCCAGTTATCGTTCAGACGATATGCGCCGCTCAGGTTAAGGTTCAGGGTCGTCAGGTCGGTTTTACCGCCGTATTCCCCGGCCGGGTAGTTGTTATTGAACTCCGTTGCCAGGCCATAGTTAGAGGTGACAGAGGCACCCCAACCAAACTGTTCATTGATTGGCGCAACAAAGTGCAGGTTAGGCACCCACGCCGTTGGTGCAATGTTATCCGCCTTCAGATCTGCGCCGGTATACTGAGATTTGCCAGAAATGTTGACATCAGGATCGATGTAAACCGCACCGGCAGAGAAGGTAGGGCGATCAAACATCATGATAAGCGCCGGGTTACGGCTTGCGTTGCCTGCGTCATCGGCAATCGCACCTTCCCCGGAATACGCACGGCCAAGGCCAGAGGAAGAAAATTCGTTTAACTGGAAGCCCGCTGACCAGGCGGACGTTGAGACGATTGCCACTGCAACTGCTAAAGCAGTTTGTTTGAACAGGGTTTTCTGGCTCATGACCATAACCTCATTGAGTTATTTTTATTCAATAATTGTTACATACCGTAACAGGAGCGCGAAGTGTAGGGTCTGAGGTATGACATACAAATCAGACCAGTGGCGAGAGTATAGGTCTGACCAGCTGGGATGTTGCAAGTTTGTTTATTAATATTTTCAAACATGTTTCATGAAACGAGATCTGGTTGGCAAAATTGTGACCAGTACGATTCATCCGAAAAGGTGAATTTTGTTTTAGATCATTTTTTAGTGTGATATTGCTCACTTATCCGGTTTTGCGCCATTAACGGCTGGAGGGGGCTCGTCCGGGGGCGTAAAATAGTCGCATCGTGTTTATCTCGCGCGCTGCGCGAATACAGAGGAAATTGAGCTATGAGTAAATGCAGTGCTGATGAAACCCCGGTTTGCTGCTGTATGGATGTTGGCACCATTATGGACAACACCGATTGCACCGCCTCTTACAGCCGCGTATTCCCTAACCGCGCTGAAGCGGAAGAGACGCTGGCCGCGCTGAGCAAGCGTGCGCGTGAAGTCGAATCCGATCCATGTGAAATCAAATCTACCTTCACGGAAGTGGAAGGCGGCGTACAGCTGGATATCGACTTTGTGTTCGCCTGCGAGGCAGAAACGCTGATCTTCCAGCTGGGCCTGCGTTAATTCCTGCGGTCTGGTGCCCTCACCCCAACCCTCTCCCACGGGAGAGGGCGCAAACACTAAAAACGGTAACCCACGGGTTACCGTTTTGCTTTTACCCTGGGCATTTTCTTTTTCTTCTCTGTGCCTTAGCTCGCAATTTTTCGCTTCCCCGATTGGCTCAATGTAAAAAAATAGTTAAGACTATTATCAGGTCAGACCACTTAACGTGCGCGCAAAATTTTTTTACAGGGGAGTGTTATGAGTCAGGCATTACCGCTTATCACCCGACACGGTGACCGCATTGCCATTGTCAGCGGGTTACGTACGCCGTTTGCACGTCAGGCAACCGCGTTTCACGGTATACCGGCTGTCGATCTGGGAAAAATGGTGGTGGGGGAGATGCTGGCTCGCAGCGAGATCCCGCCAGAGGTTATTGAGCAACTGGTTTTCGGCCAGGTGGTACAGATGCCGGAAGCACCCAATATCGCGCGTGAAATCGTGCTGGGTACCGGCATGAATGTTCATACCGACGCCTACAGCGTCAGCCGCGCCTGCGCTACCAGTTTCCAGGCGGTGGCGAACGTGGCGGAAAGCCTGATGGCGGGGACCATTCGCGCGGGAATTGCCGGCGGCGCTGATTCCTCCTCCGTGCTGCCCATCGGCGTCAGCAAACAGCTGGCCCGCATTCTGGTGGATGCCAACAAAGCTCGCACTACCGGTGCAAAGCTTAAACTCTTCTCGCGTTTACGCCTGCGCGACCTCATGCCTGTGCCACCTGCCGTTGCTGAATACTCCACCGGCCTGCGCATGGGCGATACAGCCGAGCAGATGGCAAAAACCTATGGTATTACCCGCGAACAGCAGGATGCGCTGGCGCATCGCTCGCATCAGCTGGCAGCGAAAGCCTGGTCGGAGGGCAAACTGACCAACGAAGTGATGACCGCCTATGTACCGCCTTACCGGGAACCGCTCGCGGAAGATAACAACGTTCGCGGCACCTCAACCCTGGCAGATTATGCAAAACTGCGCCCGGCCTTTGACCGTAAACATGGCACCGTTACGGCGGCCAACAGTACGCCGCTGACGGACGGTGCCGCCGCCGTGATCCTGATGACGGAATCCCGGGCGAAAGAGCTGGGCATTACACCGCTGGGCTATTTGCGCAGCTACGCCTTTACCGCCATCGATGTCTGGCAGGACATGCTGCTCGGACCGGCCTGGTCCACGCCGCTGGCGCTGGAGCGCGCGGGGCTAACGCTCTCCGATCTCACGTTAATTGATATGCACGAAGCCTTTGCCGCACAAACGCTGGCAAACGTGCAGCTTATGGCGAGCGAACGTTTTGCCCGCGACCTGCTGGGCCGCGCACATGCCACAGGCGAAGTGGATCAAAGTAAATTCAATGTACTGGGTGGCTCCATTGCTTACGGTCATCCGTTTGCAGCGACCGGGGCGAGAATGATCACCCAGACGTTGCACGAACTGCGTCGCCGTGGCGGCGGCTTTGGTCTCGTCACCGCCTGTGCGGCGGGCGGCCTGGGCGCAGCAATGGTTCTGGAGGCTGAATAATGGAAACGACATCTGCATTTAACCTTGCTGTTCGCCTTGATTACGTGGCCGTTATCACCATTGATGTGCCCGACGAAAAAATGAATACCCTGAAGGCGGAGTTCGGCGTTCAGGTGCGTGCGATGCTCAGACAGATCCGCGAAAACAAAGCGATACGTGGCCTGGTATTTATCTCGGCAAAGCCGGATAACTTTATTGCCGGGGCCGATATCAACATGATTGCCCGGGCGACAAGCGCTCAGGAAGCAGAAGATCTGGCACGTCAGGGGCAGCAGGTGATGGCGGAGATCCATGCGCTGTCGATACCCGTTGTCGCTGCGATCCACGGGGCTTGCCTGGGCGGCGGGCTTGAGCTGGCGCTGGCCTGCCACAGTCGCATCTGTACCGACGATGCGAAAACCGTACTCGGACTGCCTGAAGTACAGCTTGGATTGCTGCCCGGTTCAGGTGGCACGCAGCGCTTGCCGCGGCTGGTGGGCGTCAGTACTGCGCTGGAGATGATTTTAACCGGTAAACAGCTGCGCGCCCGTCAGGCGTTAAAGGCGGGTCTGGTTGATGAGGTCGTTCCGCACGCAATCTTGCTTGAGGCTGCCGTTGAGCGGGCGCTGAAAGGTCGTCAGGCGAAACGCCCCCTGCCGGTGCGTGAGCGTATCCTCGCCGGGCCGCTGGGGCGCACGCTGCTGTTTAATATGGTGGGTAAAAAAACCGAGCAAAAAACCAGAGGGAACTATCCGGCAGCGACGCGCATTCTGAAGGTGATTGAAACCGGTTTATCGCAGGGCAGCAGCAGCGGTTATGCCGCGGAAGCGAAAGCGTTTGGCGAGCTGGCGATGACGCCGCAGTCGCAGGCGTTGCGCGGCATTTTCTTTGCCAGCACGGAGGTTAAAAAAGATCCGGGCAGTGAAGCTGAACCGGCTCCGCTGCGCGCCGTTGGGGTTCTGGGTGGTGGGCTGATGGGCGGCGGCATCGCGTTTGTCACCGCCAGCAAAGGCAAATTGCCCGTACGTATCAAAGATATCAATCCTAAGGGCATCAACCACGCGTTGCAGTACAGCTGGCAGAACCTTGATCGCAAAGTGAAACGCCGCCATATCAAGGCCAGCGATCGCGATAAAACCCTCGCGATGATCACTGGCGCCACCGACTACAGTGGGTTTGCACACCGCGATCTGGTGATTGAAGCCGTGTTCGAAGATCTGGCCCTTAAGCAGCAGATGGTAGCGGACGTTGAACAGCATTGCGCGCCGCACACCATTTTCGCGTCAAACACCTCGTCTTTGCCGATCGGCGACATCGCGGCGAAAGCCATGCGCCCGGAGCAGGTGATAGGGCTGCACTATTTCAGTCCTGTCGAAAAAATGCCGCTGGTGGAGGTTATCCCTCATGCCACAACCAGCCCGCAAACTATTGCCACCGTGGTGAAGCTGGCGAAAAAACAGGGCAAAACTCCTGTTGTGGTCGCGGACAAAGCCGGCTTCTACGTCAACCGCATTCTGGCGCCGTATATTAACGAAGCGATGCGGTTGCTGACGGAAGGGGAGAAAATTGAGCACGTCGATGACGCCCTGGTGAAGTTTGGTTTCCCCGTCGGCCCAATCCAACTTTTGGATGAGGTAGGAATTGATACGGGGACTAAAATTATCCCTGTGCTGGAAGCGGCTTATGGCGATCGTTTTGCGCCGCCTGCAAACTTTGTTTCCGCAATTTTGAAGGACGATCGCAAAGGCAGAAAAAATGAACGCGGTTTCTATCTTTACGCCGCGAAAGGGCGTAAAAGCAAGAAACAGGTCGACCCTTCGGTTTATGCGCTTATTCCTGTCACGGGTCAGGGAAAACTGTCGGCGGTTCAGTGTGCTGAGCGCTGCGTGATGATGATGCTCAATGAAGCGGCGCGCTGCTTTGGTGAGCAGGTGATCAAAAGCGCGCGCGACGGCGACATCGGTGCCGTGTTTGGTATCGGTTTTCCGCCATTCCTTGGCGGCCCGTTCCGGTATATGGATACCCTCGGGGCGGGTGAAGTGGTTGCGATCCTGCAACGTCTGGCCTCGCAATACGGTCCACGGTTTATACCTTGTGACGAATTATTGCAGATGGCGGAACGGGGTCAGACATTCTGGCCCGCAAGGGAAACTGATTGCGTAAACTGAAGTCAAAGAAGGGTAAATCCTGAGGTGATGGAACCTGTTCTGGCGAAATTGTAAACAGAGATTGACTATACTTACGCCATTGAGGTAAAAAACAGCGTTTCATTCACCGAATGGATCAGGCACAATGCCCGGCCATCGGGTTTTCTACCTCAGAGCATTAATCGCGGGTAGTTAACGCCGGTGATTCTGGTTAACAAAAGCGGTGCAATATGCAAGTTTTTATCATGCGTCACGGCGACGCGGCACTCGATGCCGCCAGTGACTCAGTACGTCCTTTAACCGTCTGTGGCTGCGACGAATCCCGTCAGATGGCGACATGGCTTAAAGGTCAAAAAGTGGACATTGAACGCGTTCTGGTGAGTCCGTTCCTGCGGGCAGAACAGACGCTGGATGTGGTAGGGGAGTGTATGAACCTGCCATCCAGTGTGGATGTTCTCCCTGAACTCACGCCGTGTGGCGATGTTGGCCTTGTCAGTGCTTATCTTCAGGCGCTGTGCAACGAAGGTGTCGCTTCCGCACTGGTCATTTCCCACCTGCCGCTGGTCGGCTATCTGGTATCTGAGCTGTGCCCGGGCGAAACGCCGCCGATGTTCACAACGTCCGCCATTGCCAACGTCACCCTCGACGAAACCGGCAAAGGGGTCTTTAACTGGCAAATGAGTCCATGCAACCTGAAGATGGCTAAAGCCATCTGACGTGACGTGCGATATGGCGGGGTGCCGCGTGCCTCCCGCCATCCTGTCAGGGCAACTCTGGCGGCTGCCACTCCTCCACCTCAATCAATACCAGCAATGCGGCATCTCCGCCGTACTCTTTCGGTGCCTGATGAAAAGCCATCACGTGTGGATGCTGAGCCAGCCACAGCGGCGTCTGTTGTTTGAGAATATGTTTGCCGTGACCGTGCATCACGCAGGCGCAAAAAACATGCTCGCGTCGGCACGCCGCGATCAACGCCCCCAGCTCCTGCTTCGCCTGCATCTGGGTCAACCCATGCAGATCGAGGAACAGCTCCGGCGAGTAATCTCCCCGGCGTAATTTTTTCAGTTCAAAATGGCTAACGTCTTCGCGCACGTATTTCACCGCGCCCTGCGTATTTAGCAGCGGCTGAAACTCATCTGAAAAATAGTGGCTGTTATCGGCCTGCTCCTGAAGCAACCGTTTGACCGGAACCTCGCTGATTTTTTTACGCTGTGGGCGATGGACAATGGTGTCGTGCGTGATTTTACGCGTCCCGGTCATCAGCTGACGGAAGAGAGCCTGATCCTCCTCGCTGAGCGATGTTTTCTTTTTCATTCGTCATTCTCATCTCGTATTTCCGATAGTGTACCCGACTAAACGCATTTTTTAACCTCAAGCGACACGCGTCATTGCTGATTTATCGCCGTCTTCATGGCAAACTAGCCGCCGAAAATTATGCGAGCATGCCCTGGAGGAAAGAGTGGATAAAATTTTTGTCGATGAAGCAGTAAACGAGCTGCATACTATACAGGACATGTTGCGCTGGTCGGTTAGCCGCTTCAGCGCCGCCAATATCTGGTACGGTCACGGCACCGATAACCCGTGGGATGAGGCCGTCCAGCTGGTGCTGCCGTCACTCTATCTGCCGCTGGATATTCCGGAAGACATGCGCACCGCGCGCCTGACCTCCAGTGAAAAACACCGCATCGTTGAGCGCGTGATCCGTCGCGTGAACGAGCGTATTCCGGTGGCTTACCTGACCAACAAAGCCTGGTTCTGCGGCCATGAGTTCTATGTTGATGAGCGTGTGCTGGTGCCACGTTCGCCGATTGGCGAGCTGATCAACAACCACTTTGACGGCCTGATTAACCATCAGCCGCAGCACATACTTGATATGTGCACCGGCAGCGGCTGCATCGCGATTGCCTGCGCGTACGCCTTCCCGGAAGCGGAAGTGGACGCCGTCGATATCTCCACCGACGCGCTGGCCGTCACCGAACATAACATTGAAGAGCACGGCCTGATCCATCACGTCACGCCTATCCGCTCTGACCTGTTCCGCGACCTGCCGACGCTGCAATACGACCTGATCGTCACCAATCCACCGTACGTGGATGCCGAAGACATGTCCGATCTGCCGAACGAGTACCGTCACGAGCCGGAGCTGGGCCTGGCGTCAGGCTCTGACGGGCTGAAGCTGACCCGCCGCATCCTGGCCTGCGCGCCGGATTATCTGACCGACGATGGCGTTCTGATTTGTGAAGTGGGTAACAGCATGGTACATCTGATAGAGCAGTACCCGGATGTGCCGTTCACCTGGCTTGAGTTCGACAACGGCGGTGACGGCGTCTTTATGCTGACCAAAACGCAACTGCTTGATGCACGCGAATACTTCAGCATTTACAAAGATTAATCCAGCGGGCTTCGGCCCGTTTCACAACGCTCAAACACAAACAACAACATCGGAGCCGTGATGGCAGGAAACAGTATTGGACAGGTATTCCGTGTGACCACCTTTGGCGAGTCGCACGGTCTGGCACTGGGTTGTATCGTTGATGGCGTCCCGCCAGGCATCGAACTGACCGAAGCCGATTTACAGCATGACCTTGACCGTCGTCGTCCGGGTACCTCTCGCTACACCACGCAGCGTCGCGAGCCGGACCAGGTCAAAATTCTCTCCGGCGTTTTTGAAGGCCGTACCACCGGGACCAGCATTGGTCTGCTGATTGAAAACACCGATCAGCGCTCCCAGGACTACGGCGCGATTAAAGACGTCTTCCGTCCGGGCCACGCCGACTATACCTACGAACAAAAATATGGCTTTCGCGACTATCGCGGCGGCGGACGTTCTTCCGCGCGTGAAACCGCGATGCGCGTGGCGGCAGGTGCGATTGCCAAAAAATATCTCCAGCAGAAATTCGGCATCGTTATCCGCGGCTGTCTGACCCAGATGGGCGACATTCCGCTGGCAATCAAAGACTGGGATCAGGTAGAACTTAACCCGTTCTTCTGCGCCGATGCCGACAAGCTGGACGCGCTGGACGAGCTGATGCGTGGCCTGAAAAAAGAGGGCGACTCCATTGGTGCGAAAGTCACCGTGGTGGCCGACGGTGTGCCGGCTGGCTGGGGCGAGCCGGTATTTGACCGCCTCGACGCTGACATCGCCCACGCGCTGATGAGCATCAACGCGGTGAAAGGCGTTGAAATCGGCGACGGTTTTGACGTGGTTAAGCTTCGCGGCAGCCAGAACCGCGACGAAATCACGAAGGCGGGTTTCCAGAGCAACCATGCGGGCGGCATTCTGGGCGGCATCAGCAGCGGGCAGCAAATTATTGCCAATATCGCGCTGAAGCCAACGTCCAGCATTACCGTGCCGGGCCACACGATTAACCGCTCAGGCGATGAAGTAGAGATGATCACCAAAGGGCGGCACGATCCATGCGTGGGGATCCGCGCGGTACCGATCGCAGAAGCGATGCTGGCGATCGTGCTGATGGATCACTTCCTGCGCCAGCGCGCGCAGAATGCGGATGTGTCGACCACCATTCCACGCTGGTAACTATGAAAAAAACCGCAATCGCTCTGCTGGCGCTGCTGGCCAGTGGAGCAAGCCTGGCCGCCACGCCGTGGCAGAAAATCACCCACCCGGTAGCGGGAAGCGCGCAGTCCATTGGCGCTTTCTCCAACGGGTGTATCGTCGGCGCGCAGGAACTTCCGCTGCAGTCGGACACCTATCAGGTGATGCGCACCGACCAGCGCCGTTACTTCGGCCATCCTGACCTGGTGCTGTTTATTCAGCGTCTTGGCAACCAGGTGCATAACCTGGGGCTGGGGACGATGCTGATTGGCGATATGGGGATGCCTGCAGGTGGTCGCTTCAACGGCGGTCACGCCAGCCACCAGACCGGACTGGATGTGGACATCTTCCTGCAACTGCCGAAAACGCGCTGGAGCTCAGCGCAGCTGCTGAAACCGCAGGCGCTGGATCTGGTCTCGGCCGACGGTAAACGGGTCGTGGCCTCGCGCTGGTCGCCGGAAATTTCCAGCATGATTAAGCTGGCGGCAGAGGATAACGACGTCACACGGATCTTTGTTAACCCGGCCATCAAGCAGCAGCTTTGCCTGGATGCGGGAACGGATCGCGACTGGCTGCGTAAAGTGCGCCCATGGTTCCAGCACCGGGCGCATATGCATGTTCGCCTGCGCTGCCCGGCGAACAGCCTGGAATGTGAAGATCAGCCGCTGCCACCGCCTGGCGATGGTTGTGGTTACGAACTGCAAAGCTGGTTTGAACCGGCCAAGCCTGGAACCTCTAAGCCTGAGAAGAAGACACCGCCTCCGTTGCCGCCTTCCTGCCAGGCGCTACTGGATGAGCATGTACTTTAATGGATAATTTCGTCGATCTGTTTATGGTGTCACCGCTGCTGCTGGCGGTGCTCTTTTTTGTTGCGATGTTAGCCGGATTTATCGATGCCCTGGCGGGCGGTGGCGGGTTGCTCACCGTTCCGGCGCTGCTGGCGGCAGGCATGAGCCCTGCCCAGGCGCTTGCCACCAACAAACTCCAGGCATGCGGCGGTTCGCTCTCCTCATCGCTCTACTTTGTTCGGCGCAAAGTGGTGAATCTCGCCGATCAGAAGCTCAATATCCTGATGACGTTTATTGGCTCGACGGCGGGCGCGCTGCTGGTCCAGCACGTACAGTCCGACATTCTGCGCCAGATCCTGCCGATTCTGGTTATCTGTATTGGCCTCTATTTCTTACTGATGCCAAAGCTCGGCGAGGAAGACCGGGCGCGGCGACTGCACGGCCTGCCGTTTGCGCTGATTGCCGGTGGCTGCGTCGGTTTTTACGACGGCTTCTTTGGTCCGGGAGCAGGCTCGTTTTACGCGCTGGCATTCGTGACGCTGGCCGGGTTCAACCTCGCCAAATCCACCGCCCACGCCAAAGTCCTCAACGCAACCTCCAACGTTGGCGGTCTGCTGCTGTTTATCATTGGCGGCAAGGTTATCTGGGCTACCGGATTTGTGATGATGGCGGGGCAGTTTTTGGGCGCGCGCGCAGGCTCGCGTCTGGTATTAAGCAAAGGGCAAAAGCTGATCCGCCCGATGATTGTTGTCGTCTCGGCGGTGATGAGCGCCAAACTTCTTTATGACAGCCATGGACAGGAGATCCTCACCTGGTTGGGGATGAACTAATGAACAGTACGCATAAATACGAACAGCTGATTGAGATCTTCGACAGCTGTTTTGCTGATGATTTTAATACCCGTCTGATTAAAGGCGACGACGAACCGATCTATCTTCCTGCTGATGACCAGGTTTCATACAACCGCATCGTCTTTGCCCACGGCTTTTACGCCAGCGGTTTGCACGAGATTTCGCACTGGTGCATCGCGGGGAAAGCGCGTCGCGAGCTGGTGGACTTTGGTTACTGGTACTGCCCGGACGGGCGCGACGCCGCCACCCAAGGGCAGTTCGAAGATGTGGAGGTGAAACCGCAGGCGCTGGAGTGGCTGTTCTGCGTGGCGGCGGGTTTCCCGTTCAACGTCAGCTGTGACAACCTTGAAGGCGACTTCGAGCCAGACCGTATCGTCTTCCAGCGCCGCGTGCATGCGCAGGTGATGGAATATCTTGAGAGAGGCATCCCGGAACGTCCGGCACGCCTGATCGAGGCTTTACAAAATTATTACCATACGCCGGAGATCACGGCGGAATGCTTCCCGTGGCCGGAAGATTTATAACAGAGGAAAGAAGATGATCGCAGAATTTGAATCACGCATTCTGGCGTTAATTGATGACATGGTGGAACACGCCAGCGATGATGAGCTGTTCGCCAGCGGTTATCTGCGTGGTCACCTGACGCTGGCGGTAGCCGCGCTGGAAGCAGGGGACGATCACTCTGCCGACGCCGTTCACGCGGAAGTTACTCGCAGCCTTGAAAAAGCCATTCTGGCCGGGGAACTGTCTCCACGCGACCAGTCTTTAGTGCTGGGCATGTGGGACAATTTGTTCCAGCAGGCTAAACGCTAAGTTGCCGCCTTCTCTTCCCTCTCCCTTTTGGGGAGAGGGCCAGGGTGAGGGCACCAGACCGCACCCTACTTAACCCTTTTCCCCTTCAGCAATTTCCGCACCCACAGTCGGTTCGGATTAAGCCCCGCGAGCGTTACCCTGTCCAGCGGAACCGGCTCATCGCTCATTTGCGCGGCTAGCACTTCAGCCAGCAATGGCGCGGAGCATAATCCCCGCGAGCCTAAGCCACCCAACATAAACAGTTCCGGATAAACGGGCGCACTTACCGCCGTTTCTTTGTTGTCTGCAAGATCCTGATAGACTTCAAGCGTGGCGTCATAGTCCGGCACGTTTCCCGCCATCGGCAGGTGATCGCGGGTCGCGCAGCGTACGCCGCAGCGCGCCTGACCCTCACTGACATCAACCTCTTTCGCCCACGACGCATTCGGGAAACAGTCGAGCAGGCGCTGGCGGTTTTGCTGCTGATCCGCTTCGCTGTACTGCATATCTGTTTCACCGCGATGATAGCTGGCACCGATGCAGTGATGGCCGTTGGACGGATTTTGCGGCGTCGCGTAGCCGTCGTAACACAGCACCTGACGCAGTTTGCTCAGTTCGGGCGCGGTCGGGATATGGCTCACCTGGCCGCCGACTGGATAAACCGGCAATGACGCTGTCTGGGTATACTGAGTGATGTGATGTCCGTTGGCCAGTACAACGCTGGCATGCTGCGACGCTTTGCCGTCAGCAAAACGCAGTTCCCAGTGCGCAGTGCGGCTTAGCGATTGAACCTTATGGGCATAATGCACTGTCAACCCACGCGACTGCCCGAGGGCTATCGCCGCAGAAGTCAGTTCAGCCGGACATAGCCAGCCGCCGAGTGGATACTGAATTCCGCCGCAGCCGGTGTCGACGCCAGCGGTCTCAGCAACCTGCTGAGCCGTCACTGCATGGGCGATGGTTTCCGGCAGCCCCAGCGACAGCATTTGGGTGATTTTCTGTTGGCTCTTCTCATCCCAGCCCAACTGCGTCACACCGCACCAGTCGTGGTCGAACGCAACCGGCAGGCTATCGTAAAGGCGACGAGCAAACGTAAACGCAGCCGGGAAGAACTGGAACAGTGCTGGATCGTGTGAACTTAATAAGGGATAAAGCGCGCCCTGACGGTTGCCTGATGCACCCATCGCCGGTGCCTCGTCAGCGCAGTAGAGCGTCACCTGCCAGCCACGGTGCAGCAGAGCCAGTGAGAGCAGGGCGCTGGCAATACCTCCGCCCACAATGGCGACCTCACGCGACGCACTGGGGCGGCGAGCAAACCAGGGTGCCTGTGCCGGGATCGCCAGATCCTGCTCCATCACCCCCACCAGCATGTCGCGTTTGCGGCCAAAGCCTTTGGTTTTCCGCATGGTAAACCCCGCCTCCTGCAACCCACGGCGGACAAAGCCCGCCGAGGTGAAGGTGGCAAGCGTCGCGCCCGGGCGTGCCAGACGTGCCATTGCGCTGAACAGGTGCGGACTCCACATGTCAGGGTTTTTGGCGGGCGCAAAACCGTCCAGGAACCAGGCGTCCACTTTCTGATGCATTGAGTCATCGAGCTTATCGGTCAGGTCGTTAATGTCGCCAAGCCACAGGTCGAGCGTGACGCGTCCGTCGTCCAGAATCAGACGATGACAGCCGCCGATAGCCGGTGCCCACTGGGCCTGAAGCTGTTCCGCCCAGTGGGCAAGCTCCGGCCAGCGCTGATGGGCAAGCCGCAGATCGTGTGCGGTAAGCGGAAATTTTTCGAAACTGATGAAATGTAATCTTTGTAAGGTAGCCTCGGGGTGTGCAGCGCGAAACTGGTCGAAGGCCTGCCAGAGGGTCAAAAAATTCAGCCCGGTGCCGAAACCGCTCTCCGCGACGACAAACAGGCTGCGCGGATGCTCAGGGAAGCGGGTGCTGAGATGATTTCCTTCGAGGAAGACATAGCGCGTCTCTTCCAGTCCGTTATCATTAGAAAAGTAGACGTCATCAAAATCTCGGGAAACAGGTGTACCCTCAGCGTTGAATTCTAGGTTGGCAGGTTGTATGGCGTTTTGTTTCACGTAAGTTACTCGTCCGACAGGCAGTGGCACGATCTTAGCGATGTGAGCCCATCGGTGCAAATTTCCACAGAAAATCGCTGATCGGACTTGTTCGGCGTACAAGTGTACGCTATTGTGCGACTCGAAACTTTTTATAGTGCGACTTACAGAGGTATTGAATGAAACGTGCAGTGATTACTGGCCTGGGCATCGTTTCCAGCATCGGTAATAACCAGCAGGAAGTCCTGGCATCTCTGCGTGAAGGACGCTCCGGGATCACTTTCTCTGAAGAGTTTAAAGATTCTGGAATGCGTAGCCACGTATGGGGTAACGTTAAACTGGATACCACCGGTTTAATTGACCGTAAAGTGGTTCGTTTCATGAACGATGCCTCTATCTACGCCTATCTTTCCATGCAGGAAGCGATCATGGATTCTGGTCTGAGCGAAGACGCTTACCAGAACAACCCACGCGTGGGCCTGATTGCAGGCTCCGGCGGTTCCTCTAAAGCTCAGGTGTTCGGTGCTGACGCCATGCGCAGCCCGCGCGGCCTGAAAGCGGTTGGTCCATATGTTGTGACCAAAGCCATGGGTTCAGCGGTTTCCGCGTGCCTGGCAACGCCGTTCAAAATCCACGGTGTGAACTACTCCATCAGCTCCGCATGTGCGACCTCCGCACACTGTATCGGTAATGCGGTTGAGCAGATCCAGCTGGGCAAACAGGACATCGTATTTGCTGGCGGCGGCGAAGAGCTGGGCTGGGAAATGGCCTGTGAGTTCGACGCGATGGGCGCACTGTCCACCAAATACAACGAAACGCCAGACAAAGCATCCCGTACCTATGATGCACACCGCGACGGTTTTGTTATCGCTGGCGGCGGCGGTATGGTTGTGGTTGAAGAGCTGGAACACGCTCTGGCGCGTGGCGCGCACATCTACGCTGAGATCGTGGGCTACGGCGCAACGTCTGACGGCGCTGACATGGTTGCTCCATCCGGCGAAGGCGCGGTGCGCTGCATGAAGATGGCGATGCACGGCGTTGATACCCCAATCGACTACCTGAACTCTCACGGCACCTCTACGCCGGTAGGCGACGTGAAAGAGCTGGGTGCGATCCGTGAAGTGTTCGGCGACAACAGTCCGGCGATCTCTGCAACCAAAGCCATGACCGGTCACTCTCTGGGTGCGGCGGGCGTGCAGGAAGCGATCTACTCTCTGCTGATGCTGGAAAACGGCTTTATCGCGCCAAGCATCAACATCGACGAGATGGACGAGCAGGCGGCAGGCCTGAACATCGTGACCGAAACCACCGAACGTGAGCTGACGACCGTTATGTCCAACAGCTTCGGTTTCGGCGGCACCAACGCCACGCTGGTGATGCGTAAGCTGAAAGCGTAAGCGTTTGAAGATATAGTAGAAGGGAGCCACGCGGCTCCCTTTTTTTATGCCTGAACACGGAGTTATGCATGAAGGCTGTTACCCCTGAGAAGAGCGCTCCTTCCGGGAACCTTTCCCTTTTCCGCATCGCCTTTGCGGTGTTTCTGACCTACATGACCGTTGGTCTGCCGCTGCCGGTGATCCCCTTGTTCGTTCACCAGGAGCTGGGCTATGGCAACACCATGGTCGGTATTGCGGTGGGCATTCAGTTTTTAGCGACGGTATTAACCCGGGGCTACGCCGGTCGCCTGGCGGATCAGCACGGCGCAAAACGCTCGGCGTTGCAGGGCATGTTTGCCTGCGGGCTGGCGGGGGGAGCCTGGCTGCTGGCGGCGCTGTTGCCGATAGATGCAGCGTATAAATTCGCGCTGCTGGTGGCAGGGCGCCTGATCCTCGGCTTTGGCGAAAGCCAGCTGCTGACCGGCACCCTGACCTGGGGAATGGGGCTGGTGGGACCTGCGCGTTCCGGAAAAGTGATGTCCTGGAACGGGATGGCGATTTACGGCGCGCTGGCGGCAGGCGCACCACTGGGGCTGCTGATCCACAGCCAGTTTGGTTTTGCGGTGCTGGCAGGCACCACCATGGTATTACCGCTGCTGGCGTGGGCGTTTAACGGTTCGGTGCGTAAGGTGCCCGCCCATAAAGGCGAGCGTCCTTCGCTGTGGAGCGTGGTGGGGCAAATCTGGCAACCGGGGCTTGGGCTGGCGCTTCAGGGAGTGGGCTTTGCGGTTATCGGTACCTTCGTCTCCCTCTATTTCATGAGCCGCGGCTGGGCGATGGCGGGCTTTACGCTGACGGCCTTTGGCGGCGCGTTTGTATTGATGCGCGTGCTGTTTGGCTGGATGCCGGATCGCTTTGGCGGCGTGAAGGTGGCCGTGGCGTCACTTATCATTGAGACCGTGGGTCTGGTACTGCTCTGGCAGGCGCCGTCCGCATCCGTTGCGCTGCTGGGTGCGGCGTTAACCGGCTGCGGCTGCTCACTGATCTTCCCGGCGCTGGGCGTTGAAGTGGTGAAGCGCGTGGCTCCGCAGGTGCGCGGAACGGCGCTGGGCGGCTATGCGGCGTTTCAGGATATCTCTTACGGCATCACCGGGCCGCTGGCGGGGCTGCTTGCAACGTCGTTTGGCTATCCTTCCGTATTTCTCGCCGGTGCGGTGTCAGCGGTGGTGGGGATTGTGGTGACGCTGGTGGCGTTTCGCAGGTCGTAGTTTTTGCCCGGTGGCGCTCCGCTTACCGGGCCTACAACCGCGCGAACCGTAGGCCGGGTAAGGCGTAGCCGCCACCCGGCAGTTTTAAGCAACCAGCCAGAAAATCGCCAGCGCAATCACCAACGCGATAAACATCAATCCCGGACGGGCAGAAAGCGTTTTGAACGTGTCAACAACGGGGGCAAACAGCGGGTTGTAGATCGGCTGAATGTTTCTTACCTCCGGTACACCGCCTTCCCGCTCGGCGCGGCGAACGAAGATCTGATTCAGTAAATCCTGTACCTGCGCGGTGGTCAGCACCGTTTGCGGTGTCGCCTGCCAGCTCTGCTGGGCGTAATCCCGGATCATATCGAACTCGTGCGGTTCCAGCGGTTGTTTCAGTGCCGCCTGTACGCTGTGCAGGGTCGGAGCGCTCTGGGTGCTGAGCGTCTGACGCGCCTGGAGCCAGGTGACCAGATGGGTAAACTGTTTTGCCGGGATCATCTCGCCCGCTTTCACACCGGAAAGTTCCAGCATGGATTGCCAGATAAGCTTTGTCGGTTCGCCGGTGGCGGCAGCCAGCTTAGTGACCATCTGCTTGAGCGTATTATGCTCCGCAGGCTGTAATGGCCGCTCTGTAGACGGGCGCTGTTGCGGCTGCGGGATAGAAAGCTGATTGCTTTGCAGCAGGGTCAACACGGTTTTCAGCTGTTCCGGCGAAAGCTGGCTCAGGGCGGTATGACCGTACTGTTGACGGATAAAATCACTCACCGCCTGACGATTATTCCCCTGGCCCAACAGCTCGGTCAGCTGCGAGATAATCTGGCGGGTAGTATGTTGCTGCTGTGCGCTGGTAAGACGATGGTTCAGGTTTTGTTCGGCGGCAGGGAAATGGCGCGACTGTAGCGGCGCATCGTTTCTGACGCCCAAATCGTGCTTAACGCCGGCCCATACCTCTGCGTTTTGCTGTGAGGTCAACGCAATAAGACGCGTGATAAGACGCTCCAGTACGGTGCGTTGCTGCGTGGAGAGCGGTTGTTCGCCTGGCGTGTTGGGCGTTACGGGGCCTTCACCCGGAGGGCGCGGAGGCGTACCTGAAATGGGCTGCATCGTCAAAAATCCTTAAAGTCAAACTCTGCGTAACCGGGCGGAGATATATGCCCGGCGGCGAGATTATGGCACACTTGGCAGGTTTACTTCCTCTCAAACAGGTACTCAGACGTGAAAATCCTCGTTGATGAAAATATGCCTTACGCCCGTGAGCTGTTCAGCCGCCTGGGTGAGGTTAAGGCTGTCCCTGGTCGCCCGATTCCGGTCAGCGAACTGGACGATGCAGACGCCCTGATGGTGCGCTCGGTGACCAAAGTAAATGAGGCGCTGCTCACCGGCAAAGGGGTTAAATTTGTCGGGACGGCAACGGCCGGGACCGATCATGTGGATGACCAGTGGCTTAAGCTGGCGGGGATTGGTTTTTCCGCGGCGCCAGGCTGTAACGCCATTGCCGTCGTGGAATATGTATTCTCCTCGCTATTGATGCTGGCCGAGCGCGATGGTTTTGCGCTGAAAGACCGCACCGTCGGGATTGTGGGTGTGGGCAACGTGGGCGGACGTCTGCAAAAGCGTCTGGAAGCCTGGGGCATCCGCACTCTGCTGTGCGATCCGCCGCGTAAGGATAACGGCGATGAGGGCGATTTCCGCACGCTGGATGAGCTGGTCGACGAGTGCGACGTCATCACCTTCCATACGCCGCTCTTTAAAGAAGGGCCGTACAAGACTCTGCACCTGGCCGACGAAAAGCTGATCCGCCGTCTGAAGGCTGGCACTATTCTGATAAATGCCTGCCGGGGACCGGTGGTGGATAACGCGGCGCTGCTGACATGTCTCGATGAGGGACAAGATCTTAGCGTCGTACTGGACGTCTGGGAGCCAGAGCCGGATCTCAACGTCGCATTGCTGAATAAGGTGGACGTGGGTACCGCACATATCGCGGGTTATACCCTTGAAGGCAAAGCGCGTGGTACAACCCAGGTGTTTGAGGCTTACAGCGCCTTTATCGGCCATCCGCAGCAGGTAGCGCTGGATACGCTGCTGCCCGCCCCGGAATTTGGTCGCATTACCCTTCATGGACCGCTGGATGAGGCAACGCTGAAAAGACTGGTGCATTTGGTGTATGATGTGCGCCGCGATGACGCGCTGCTGCGTAAAGTGGCGGGTATTCCGGGTGAGTTTGACAAGCTGCGCAAAAATTACCTTGAGCGCCGCGAGTGGTCCTCCCTGTATGTGATGTGCGATGACGCCCCCGCGGCGGCGCTGTTGCATCAGCTGGGATTTAACGCCGTTCACCACCCGGCACGTTAATGTCTTCTTAATGCTCCCTGTCGGATATTCCGGCAGGGACGCTTTTTTATTTCTGGAGTAAACCACCATGTCTGAAGGCTGGAACATTGCCATTTTGGGTGCCACTGGCGCCGTGGGCGAAGCCCTGCTTGAAACC
Source organism: Enterobacter sp. MGH 4 (assembly GCF_000534735.1). Lineage (NCBI taxonomy): Bacteria > Pseudomonadati > Pseudomonadota > Gammaproteobacteria > Enterobacterales > Enterobacteriaceae > Enterobacter > Enterobacter sp. MGH 4. The sequence goes on from NZ_KI973289.1 coordinate 209,403, forward strand.
CTTGCTGAGCGTCAGTTCCCGGTGGGCGACATTTACGCGCTGGCGCGTACCGACAGCGCAGGAGAACATCTGCGTTTCGGCGGGAAATCCGTGATGGTGCAGGATGCCGCCGCGTTTGACTGGACACAGGCTCAGCTGGCGTTTTTTGCCGCAGGTGCGGAAGCCACGGCATCCTACATTGAAGAAGCGACCAATTCAGGCTGTCTGGTGATCGACCTGAGCGGTCTGTTCTCCCTGGAGCCGGATGTGCCGTTGGTGGTGCCGGACGTCAACCCGTTTGTGCTGGCTGACTACCGCAACCGCAATATCATTGCAGTACCGCACAGCCTCACCAGCCAGCTGCTGACCGCGCTGAAGCCGCTGATCGACGACGGTGGCCTGTCGCGTATTTCCGTGACCAGCCTGCTGTCAGCCTCCGCTAACGGCAAAAAAGCCGTAGACGCACTGGCAGGGCAGAGCGCGAAGCTGCTGAACGGTATCCCGATCGACGAAGATGATTTCTTTGGCCGCCAGCTGGCGTTCAACATGCTGCCGCTGCTGCCGGATCGTGAAGGTTCGGTGCGGGAAGAGCGTCGTATCGTCGATGAAGCACGCAAAATTCTGCAGGATGACGGTCTGATGATCTCCGCGAACGTCGTGCAGTCTCCGGTCTTTTACGGCCACGCGCAGATGGTCGGGTTTGAAGCCCTGCGTCCGCTGGCGGCTGAAGAAGCCCGCGACGCGTTTGGCCGCGGAGAGGACCTTGTCCTGTCCGAAGAGAGTGAATTCCCGACGCAGGTGGGCGACGCTACCGGCAGCGCGCATCTCTCTGTGGGCTGCGTGCGTAACGATTACGGTATGCCTGAGCAGGTGCAGTTCTGGTCCGTTGCCGACAACGTGCGTTTTGGCGGCGCGCTGATGGCGGTCAAAATCGCGGAAAAACTGGTGCAGGAGTATCTGTACTGATGTCAGATGTGGAACAAAAGCCGGTCCACAGAATTGCCCTCGGCATTGAATACGATGGCAGTAAATACTATGGCTGGCAGCGGCAGAATGAGGTGCGCAGCGTCCAGGAGAAGCTGGAGAAAGCGCTCTCTCAGGTGGCGAATGAACCGATAAGCGTCTTCTGTGCGGGCCGCACCGATGCCGGCGTTCACGGCACGGGGCAGGTGGTGCATTTTGACACCACCGCCGTGCGCAAAGACGCGGCCTGGACGCTGGGTGTAAATGCGAATTTGCCTGGTGACATTGCCGTGCGTTGGGTGAAAGCTGTGCCGGATGATTTTCACGCGCGTTTCAGCGCGACGGCGCGGCGCTACCGTTATGTCATCTACAACCAGCGCCTGCGCCCGGCGGTGTTAAGCCAGGGCGTGACGCATTTTTATGAACCGCTGGATGCAGAACGTATGCAGCGTGCGGCGCAGTGTCTGATTGGAGAGAATGATTTTACGTCGTTTCGTGCGGTGCAGTGTCAGTCCCGTACGCCGTGGCGTAACGTCATGCACATTAACGTCAGTCGTTATGGCGCGTATGTGGTGGTGGATATCAAAGCCAATGCCTTTGTACATCATATGGTGCGGAATATTGTAGGCAGCCTGATGGAAGTGGGCGCCGGACACCAGCCGGAGAGCTGGATTGCAGAACTGCTGGCAGCGAAGGACAGAACGCTTGCGGCAGCAACGGCGAAAGCGGAAGGTCTGTATCTGGTTTCGGTGGATTACCCGGACCGGTTCGACCTGCCAAAACCGCCAATGGGCCCGCTGTTTTTAGCGGACTAAACAAAGGCGCAATTAGGGCTTAGACAATATGGACGTAATACGTTTTCTGATTGATTTCATCCTGCACATTGATGTTCACCTGGCGGAGCTGGTCGCGCAGTACGGCGTCTGGGTATACGCCATTCTGTTCCTCATTCTGTTCTGTGAAACCGGCCTTGTGGTTACGCCGTTCCTGCCGGGAGATTCACTGCTGTTCGTGGCGGGCGCGTTATCCGCACTGCCAACGAATGACCTGAATGTCCATCTGATGGTCGTCCTGATGATCATCGCCGCGATTATTGGTGATGCGGTCAACTACACTATCGGGCGGGTGTTTGGCGAGCGGTTGTTCAGTAATCCGGACTCGAAGATTTTCCGCCGCAGTTATTTAGATAAGACCCATGCGTTCTATGAGCGCCATGGCGGTAAAACCATTATCCTTGCCCGTTTTGTGCCTATTGTGCGCACATTTGCACCGTTTGTGGCGGGAATGGGTCACATGTCCTATCGTCATTTTGCCATGTACAACGTGGTGGGCGCCCTGCTGTGGGTACTGCTGTTTACCTATGCGGGCTACCTGTTTGGCGATCTGCCGGTGGTTCAGGAAAACCTTAAGTTACTGATTGTAGCGATTATTGTGCTTTCCGTTCTGCCGGGTGTGATCGAAATTATTCGTCACAAACGCGCGGCGGCAAAACAAGCGAAGTAAATGCACGCTGGCGGTTCGACCACTTTTTTATCCAAAGTTTCGGGCTGTTATGTTTTAATGTGCAACATTCATGGTCTGTTGGAGGCAAAAATGGCATTATTCGCCTCTTACAGCAAAACTGGCATACGACCAGGTTCAGGCAGAAAGGTTATCAATGAGCTGGATTGAACGAATTAAAAGCAACATTACCCCAACGCGTAAAGCGAGCATTCCTGAAGGGGTATGGACGAAGTGTGATAGCTGCGGCCAGGTTCTGTATCGCGCAGAGCTGGAACGCAATCTTGAGGTGTGTCCGAAGTGTGACCACCATATGCGTATGTCGGCGCGCAACCGCCTGCATAGCCTGCTGGACGAAGGTTCTCTGGTAGAACTGGGCAGCGAACTGGAGCCAAAAGATGTGCTTAAGTTCCGCGACTCCAAAAAATACAAAGATCGTCTGGCCTCTGCACAGAAAGAGACCGGCGAGAAAGACGCGCTGATCGTCATGAAAGGCACCCTGCATGAGATGCCGGTGGTTGCCGCCGCGTTTGAGTTCGCCTTTATGGGCGGCTCAATGGGCTCTGTGGTTGGTGCGCGTTTCGTGCGTGCCGTTGAGCAGGCGCTGGAAGACAACTGCCCGCTGATCTGCTTCTCTGCCTCCGGTGGCGCACGAATGCAGGAAGCGCTGATGTCCCTGATGCAGATGGCGAAAACCTCTGCCGCGCTGGCGAAAATGCAGGAGCGCGGTCTACCGTACATCTCGGTACTGACCGACCCAACCATGGGCGGCGTTTCTGCAAGCTTCGCGATGCTGGGCGACCTGAACATCGCTGAGCCAAAAGCGCTGATCGGCTTTGCCGGTCCTCGCGTTATCGAGCAGACCGTACGTGAGAAACTGCCGCCGGGCTTCCAGCGCAGTGAGTTCCTCATTGAGAAGGGTGCTATCGACATGATCGTCCGCCGCCCGGAGATGCGCCTCAAACTGGCAAGCGTCCTGGCGAAGCTGATGAATTTGCCGTCGCCGAGCCCGGACGAGCCGCGCGAAGGCGTGGTGGTACCGGATCAGGAACCCGAGGCCTGATAACTGAAAAGGGCAGGGCCAAATGGCGCTGCCCTTTTGCTTTCTAAACCGTTAATGACAACCGGGCATCATGGAAAATAAAAGCATTCCTCAAGCCACGTCGCCCCTGGCCGCGTGGCTTTCTTATCTGGAAAACCTGCACAGTAAAACTATCGACATGGGCCTTGAGCGCGTAAGCCAGGTTGCCGCGCGCCTTGACGTGCTGAAACCTGCGCCTTTCGTGTTTACCGTGGCCGGCACTAACGGTAAAGGCACCACCTGCCGTACGCTGGAATCTGTCCTGATGGCAGCCGGTTATAAGGTAGGCGTTTACAGCTCGCCGCATCTGGTGCGCTACACCGAGCGCGTGCGGGTGCAAAACACCGAGCTGGCCGAATCGGCCCATACGGCGTCGTTTGCCGCTATCGAAGCCGCGCGCGGCGATACCTCATTAACCTATTTCGAATACGGCACCCTGTCGGCGCTGTGGCTGTTTAAGCAGGCGCAACTGGACGTGGTGATCCTGGAAGTGGGGCTGGGCGGGCGTATGGATGCCACAAATATGGTAGATGCGGATGTCGCCGTCGTCACCAGCATCGCGCTGGATCACACCGACTGGCTGGGGCCCGACCGCGAAAGCATTGGCCGTGAGAAGGCCGGTATTTTCCGGGCCGATAAGCCTGCCGTGGTTGGCGAACCGGACATGCCACATACCATCGCTGAAGTGGCGAAAGAGAAGGGTGCTCGACTGCTGCGTCGCGGCGTGGACTGGCAGTATGAGGTGCAGGACAACGGCTGGCGCTTCAGCGACGCGCAGGGCGTGCTGGAGAATCTGCCGCTGCCGCAGGTGCCACAGCCTAACGCGGCGACTGCGCTGGCAGCCCTGCGCGCCAGCGGGTTAACGGTGAGCGAGCAGGCAATCCGCGATGGCATTCAGAACGCACTGCTGCCGGGACGTTTTCAGATTGTGAGTGAGTCACCGCGTCTGATTCTGGATGTTGCACATAACCCGCATGCGGCGGCGTACCTCGCAGGACGTCTCAAATCGTTACCAAAAACCGGGCGCGTGCTGGCGGTTATCGGTATGCTTCATGATAAAGATATCGGCGGCACGCTGGCCTGCATGGAGAGTGTGGTCGATAGCTGGTATTGTGCTCCTCTGGAAGGGCCGCGCGGCGCGACTGCTGAGCAGTTGATGGAACATCTCGGCAAAGGCGAAATCTACAGCAGTGTGGTTTCGGCCTGGCGTGCCGCGATGGCGGAGGCTAAACCAGAAGATACCGTGCTGGTGTGTGGGTCATTCCACACGGTGGCACATGTCATGGAAGTGATGGACGCGGGGAGAACCGGTGGCGAGTAAGTTTCAGAACCGTTTAACAGGAACCATTGTGCTGGTCGCGCTCGGGGTGATTATTCTCCCGGGATTGCTCGACGGGCAGAAAAAGCATTACCAGGATGAATTTGCGGCCATTCCGCTGGTACCCAAACCGGGCGATCGCGACGAGCCCGATATGCTGCCAGCGGCAACGCAGGCGCTGCCAGCCCAGCCGCCTGAAGGCGCAGCGGAAGAGGTGCGCGCAGGTGATGCAGCCGCGCCGTCTCTTGACCCGTCGCGTCTGGCGACGAACAATAACATCGAGATTGATCCGGTGCCGGTAGAACAGCCTAAGCCTGTTGAGAAGCCGAAACCGGTGGAGAAGCCGCAGCCGAAACCGCAGCGGGATAAAGCGGCCGAGCAACTGGCAGCCGCTTCAGAAACGCCACCGCCGGCGAAACAGGACGCGGCCCCTACCGGCAAAGCCTATGTCGTTCAGCTCGGTGCATTGAAAAATGCAGATAAGGTCAATGAGATTGTGAGTAAACTGCGCGGCGCGGGATACCGTGTTTATACTTCACCCACCACGCCGGTACAGGGTAAAATTACCCGTATCCTCGTCGGGCCGGATGCGTCTAAAGATAAGCTCAAAGGTTCGCTTGGCGAGCTGAAGCAAATCTCCGGCCTGAGCGGTGTGGTGATGAACTACAGCGCGAACTGATAAGGCTCCCCTCACCCCGGCCCTCTCCCCAAAGGGGAGAGGGTGCAAATAATTCCCTCTCCCCTTTGGGGAGAGGGTTAGGGTGAGGGGGAGAAAGCAGACGTCCACAGAGACGTCAGGCGGAGGGGCGTTGAGCATTTTTTCAGCGCCTTTTTTATTTACGCGTGGGAAGGAAATCCCTACGCAAACGTTTTCTTTTTCTGTTAGAATTCGCCCCGAACTGGATGACAGGGCGTTTAATCGTGGGACACATATGGTCTGGATTGATTACGCCATCATTGCGGTGATTGGTTTTTCCTGTCTGGTTAGCCTGATCCGTGGCTTTGTTCGTGAAGCGTTATCGCTGGTAACCTGGGGTTGTGCTTTCTTTGTTGCCAGTCATTACTACACTTACCTGTCTGTCTGGTTCACGGGCTTTGAAGATGAACTGGTCCGAAACGGAATCGCCATCGCGGTGCTGTTTATCGCGACGCTGATTGTCGGCGCTATCGTCAATTACGTGATAGGTCAGCTGGTCGAGAAAACCGGTCTGTCAGGAACGGACAGGGTGCTCGGCATCTGTTTCGGCGCGTTGCGAGGCGTGCTGATTGTGGCCGCGATCCTGTTCTTCCTGGATACCTTTACCGGGTTCTCCAAAAGTGAAGACTGGCAAAAATCGCAGCTCATTCCGGAGTTCAGCTTCATCATCAGATGGTTCTTTGACTATCTGCAAAGCTCGTCGAGTTTCTTGCCCAGGGCATAAACCCTGAGATGTGGCTTAACGAGGAAAAGACGAATGTGCGGTATTGTCGGTATCGCCGGTTTCATGCCGGTAAACCAGTCGATTTATGACGCGTTAACGGTGCTTCAGCACCGTGGGCAGGATGCTGCGGGTATCATTACCATTGATGCAAACAACTGCTTCCGTTTACGCAAGGCGAATGGCCTGGTAAACGATGTGTTTGAAGCCCGCCATATGCAGCGTCTGCAAGGTAATATGGGGATCGGTCACGTTCGTTATCCTACTGCTGGCAGTTCCAGCGCCTCTGAGGCTCAGCCTTTTTACGTTAACTCCCCGTATGGCATCACGCTTGCCCACAATGGCAATCTGACCAATGCCCACGAGCTGCGTAAAAAGCTGTTCGAAGAGAAACGTCGCCACATTAACACCACCTCTGATTCTGAAATCCTGCTCAATATCTTTGCCAGCGAGCTGGATAACTTCCGCCATTATCCGCTGGAAGCAGACAACATTTTTGCCGCCGTTGCCGCGACTAACCGCCTGATCCGTGGCGCGTACGCTTGCGTGGCGATGATTATCGGTCACGGCATGGTGGCCTTCCGCGATCCAAACGGCATTCGCCCGCTGGTGCTCGGCAAACGTGACCTCGGCGATGGCCGTTCCGAGTACATGGTTGCCTCCGAAAGCGTGGCGCTGGACACGCTGGGCTTCGAATTCCTGCGTGATGTCGCGCCAGGCGAAGCGGTCTACATCACCGAGAAGGGCCAGCTGTTTACCCGCCAGTGCGCCGACAATCCGGTGAGCAACCCGTGCCTGTTCGAATACGTTTACTTCGCGCGTCCGGACTCGTTCATCGACAAAATTTCCGTTTACAGCGCGCGCGTCAACATGGGGACGAAGCTGGGCGAGAAGATTGCCCGCGAGTGGGACGATCTCGACATCGACGTCGTGATCCCAATCCCTGAAACCTCCTGTGATATCGCGCTGGAAATTGCCCGTATTCTGGACAAGCCGTACCGTCAGGGCTTCGTGAAAAACCGCTACGTTGGCCGCACCTTTATCATGCCGGGCCAGCAGCTGCGTCGTAAGTCCGTACGTCGTAAGCTAAACGCTAACCGTGCCGAGTTCCGCGACAAGAACGTGCTGCTGGTGGACGACTCCATTGTGCGCGGCACGACGTCTGAGCAGATCATCGAGATGGCGCGTGAGGCCGGGGCGAAGAAAGTATATCTCGCCTCCGCAGCGCCGGAAATTCGCTTCCCGAACGTGTATGGCATTGATATGCCAACCGCTAATGAGCTGATTGCGCATGGCCGAGAAGTGGATGAGATTCGCCAGATCATCGGGGCCGACGGCCTGATTTTCCAGGATCTGAACGATCTGATCGATGCGGTGCGCGCCGAGAACCCGGATATTCAGCAGTTCGAATGCTCGGTATTCAATGGGATCTACGTGACAAAAGACGTAGACCAGCAGTATCTCGACTACCTTGATTCTCTGCGTAACGACGATGCGAAAGCCGTCCAGCTGCAAAACGATCTCGAAAGCTTAGAGATGCACAACGAAGGTTGATGCTCCGGCAAGTGAGGGGGCTCGCCCTCACTTGCAACTCCCCGTAAAATCCTGCACAGTCAGCCCTGAAATCAGCAAGGGCAAAAATCATGAAACGACTCATTGTAGGGATCAGCGGTGCCAGCGGCGCGATTTATGGCGTCCGGCTGTTACAGGTGCTGCGTGACGTTGCTGGCGTAGAAACCCATCTGGTGATGAGCCAGGCGGCGCGTCAGACCCTCTCTCTTGAAACCGATCTCTCTCTGCGCGACGTTCAGGCGCTGGCTGATGTTGTCCACGATGCCCGCGATATCGCCGCCAGCATCTCTTCGGGCTCGTTTAAAACGGCCGGCATGGTTATTTTGCCCTGTTCGATTAAAACCCTCTCCGGTATCGTAAACAGCTATACCGACACGCTGGTGACGCGTGCGGCGGACGTGGTGCTGAAAGAGCGTCGTCCTCTGGTGCTCTGCGTGCGGGAAACGCCGCTGCACTTGGGACATCTGCGTTTAATGACGCAGGCAGCCGAACTGGGAGCTGTGATAATGCCGCCGGTCCCCGCGTTCTATCATCGTCCGCAAACGCTGGACGATGTCATCAACCAGACCGTTAACCGCGTGCTGGATCAGTTCGATATAGACCTGCCGGAAGATCTCTTTACCCGCTGGCAGGGGGCGTGAGGCTGTGCACAAACAAGGTGCATGAAATGACTGTTTGCCCTGTTTCAGGGCAAAACTGCAACCGCGATCATATCCTCGACATTTAATTCGTTTTTTCCCTTTTTCTCTTTCCGGTTCGTTCGGCAGACCTGCTATCTTTCACCATTAAGGCAGTATCACAACGTTTTATTAACATATTTAACGTCGTAGTTTTAACCCGACGACAATGTGGCATAAGACCTGCAAGAGCAGCCTGCAACACAACACACAACATAAACCATAATAAAATCACGGTTCTTGAGGGTAAATGTATGAAGAAGACGGTTCTGGCTCTGTCTTTGCTCGTGGGCTTGAGTGCAGCAGCAAGTAGCTATGCAGCGCTACCACAGACAGTTCGTATCGGTACAGACGCAACCTACGCGCCATTCTCCTCCAAGGATGCGAAAGGCGATTTCGTGGGGTTTGATATCGATCTGGGAAATGAGATGTGCAAACGCATGGAAGTGAAATGCACATGGGTGGGCAGTGACTTTGACGCGCTGATCCCGTCGCTGAAAGCCAAGAAAATTGATGCCATTATCTCTTCTCTCTCCATCACGGAAAAACGTCAGCAGGAGATCGCCTTCTCTGAGAAGCTCTACGCTGCCGACTCACGTCTGATTGCCGCGAAAGGCTCGCCAATCCAGCCGACCATCGACTCGCTGAAAGGCAAACATGTTGGCGTGCTTCAGGGCTCGACCCAGGAAGGTTTCGCCAATGCTAACTGGCGCGAGAAGGGCGTCGATGTGGTGGCTTACCAGAACCAGGATCTGATCTACTCTGACCTTGCGGCAGGCCGTCTGGATGCGGCGTTTCAGGATGAAGTCGCCGCGAGCGAAGGCTTCCTGAAACAGCCTGCGGGTAAAGAGTACGCCTTTGCCGGCCCGTCGGTAAAAGACAAAAAATACTTTGGCGACGGTACCGGTATTGGCCTGCGTAAGGATGATACCGAGCTGAAAGCCGCCTTCGACAAAGCGTTTAATGAGCTGCGTAAAGACGGTACCTACGACAAACTGGCGAAGAAATACTTCGATTTCAACGTCTACGGTGATTAATACCTGAATGAGATGCACTGATGTGGTGCATCTTTAGGGGGGGGTGTTCCAATATGGTGCAAGCAATGCACCATATTGGACCGCCGTGTGCATAGTTAAGCATTTTAAATGCAAAAATTCCCGTTCAGAGGCATTAATCTTTGCCTGAGTGAGGGGATTAATGGCACATTAACGGCACCCCGTAGTCGTAAAATCTCGTATTTAGACAGTTTGTTGAGGACAGATATGAAAAAACTGGTGTTGTCACTTTCTCTGGTACTGGCCTTTTCCAGCGCCACCGCAGCATTCGCAGCCATTCCGCAGAAAATTCGTATTGGGACTGACCCAACCTACGCGCCTTTCGAATCGAAAAATGCGAAGGGGGAACTGGTCGGTTTTGACATCGATCTGGCTAACGAGCTGTGCAAACGCATTAAAGCGCAATGTACCTACGTTGAAAACCCGCTGGATGCGCTGATCCCGTCCCTGAAAGCGAAGAAAATTGACGTGATCATGTCCTCCCTGTCCATCACAGAAAAACGTCAGCAGGAGATTGCCTTCACGGACAAACTCTATGCGGCGGACTCACGTCTGGTGGTGGCGAAATCCTCTGACATTCAGCCAACCCTTGAATCTTTGAAAGGCAAACGCGTGGGCGTGTTGCAGGGTACGACGCAGGAAACCTACGGCAACGAGCACTGGGCACCAAAGGGGATTGAAATTGTCTCTTACCAGGGCCAGGAAAACATCTACGCAGACCTGACGGCAGGCCGCATTGATGCAGCATTCCAGGATGAAGTGGCGGCAAGCGAAGGCTTCCTGAAACAGCCTGTGGGTAAAGATTACAAGTTCGGCGGTCCGTCCATTAAGGACGAAAAACTCTTTGGCGTTGGTACCGGTATGGGCCTGCGGAAAGAAGACAACGAACTGCGTGAAGCCCTGAACAAAGCGTTCGCCGAGATGCGCGCGGACGGCACTTACGACAAGCTGGCGAAAAAGTACTTCGATTTTAATGTTTACGGCGGCTAATCGCCCCGTCTGATAACGTGCGGCCCCTCCCGTTGCGGGAGGGGAAAAGACACGGTTCCACCACTCACGAGACGACAGGGCACGCGGTATGCTGTACGGATTTTCTGGCGTTATTTTACAGGGCGCGCTTGTCACCCTTGAGCTGGCTATCAGCTCCGTGGTGCTGGCGGTGCTGATAGGCCTGGCGGGCGCGGGGGCAAAGTTATCCGCCAACAGACCGCTGGCGCTGATATTTGAAGGCTATACCACGCTGATTCGCGGCGTGCCTGACCTGGTGCTGATGCTGCTGATCTTTTATGGCCTGCAAATCGCACTTAACGGCGTCACGGATGCTATCGGCATGGATCAGATCGATATCGACCCGATGGTGGCCGGTATTATTACCCTTGGTTTTATCTACGGTGCTTATTTCACTGAGACCTTTCGCGGCGCTTACATGGCTGTGCCGAAAGGGCACATTGAAGCGGCGACCGCCTACGGTTTTACCTCCTCACAAACGTTTCGCCGGATCATGTTCCCGGCCATGATGCGCTACGCGCTGCCGGGCATCGGTAACAACTGGCAGGTTATTCTGAAGGCAACGGCGCTGGTCTCCCTGCTGGGTCTGGAAGATGTGGTGAAGGCCACGCAGCTGGCGGGTAAAAGCACCTGGGAACCGTTCTATTTTGCGGTAGTCTGCGGCGTAATCTATCTGGTCTTTACGACCGTCTCCAATGGTGTGCTGCTTCTGCTCGAACGTCGCTACTCCGTGGGTGTGAAGAGGGCTGACCTGTGATTGAGATTATTCAGGAGTACTGGAAATCCCTGCTGTGGACGGATGGCTACCGCTTTACTGGCGTGGCGATCACGCTGTGGCTGCTGATCTCCTCGGTGGTCATGGGCGGCATTCTGGCGGTGTTTCTCGCCATTGGCCGCGTGTCGAACAATAAATTTATCCAGTTTCCGATCTGGCTGTTCACCTACGTGTTTCGCGGTACTCCGCTGTACGTGCAGCTGCTGGTGTTCTATTCCGGAATGTACACGCTGGAGATCGTGAAAGGCACCGAGATGCTGAACGCGTTCTTCCGCAGCGGTCTGAACTGTACGGTGCTGGCGCTGACCCTCAATACTTGCGCCTATACCACCGAGATCTTCGCCGGGGCCATCCGTTCTGTGCCGCACGGTGAGATCGAGGCGGCGCGCGCGTACGGCTTCTCGTCCGTGAAGCTCTACCGCTGTATTATTCTGCCTTCGGCGCTGCGTATTGCGCTGCCGGCCTACAGCAACGAAGTGATTTTAATGCTGCATTCGACGGCACTGGCGTTTACCGCCACGGTGCCGGATCTGTTAAAGATTGCCCGCGATATTAACTCTGCCACCTACCAGCCGTTTACGGCGTTTGGTATTGCGGCAGTGCTCTATTTGATCATTTCTTACGTCCTGATCAGCCTGTTCCGTAAGGCTGAAAAACGCTGGTTGCAGCATATAAAACCGTCGACGCACTGAGAATTTATGATGGCTGAGAACAAATTAAACGTAATTGATTTGCACAAGCGCTACGGCGAACATGAAGTGCTGAAAGGGGTGTCGCTGGAGGCTAACGCGGGCGACGTGATCAGTATTATCGGCTCATCAGGTTCGGGTAAAAGTACCTTCCTGCGCTGCATCAACTTCCTCGAAAAGCCGAGCGAAGGATCGATTGTGGTGAGCGGACAGAACATCAACATGGTCCGTGATAAAGACGGTCAGCTTAAAGTGGCGGATAAAAATCAGCTGCGCCTGCTGCGTACGCGTCTGACAATGGTATTCCAGCACTTCAATCTCTGGAGCCACATGACGGTGCTGGAGAACGTGATGGAAGCGCCGGTTCAGGTGCTCGGCTTAAGCAAGCAGGAAGCCCGCGAGCGTGCGGTGAAATACCTGGCGAAAGTGGGGATCGACGAGCGGCAGCAGATCAAATATCCGGTGCACCTGTCAGGGGGACAGCAGCAGCGTGTTTCCATCGCCCGCGCGCTGGCGATGGAGCCGGAAGTATTGCTGTTTGACGAACCGACTTCCGCGCTGGACCCGGAACTCGTTGGCGAAGTGCTGCGCATCATGCAGAAGCTGGCGGAAGAGGGTAAAACGATGGTGGTGGTGACGCACGAGATGGGCTTTGCCCGTAACGTTTCTAACCACGTTATCTTCCTGCATCAGGGCAAGATTGAGGAGCAGGGGCATCCGGACGAGGTGCTGGCGAACCCGCAAAGCCCGCGTTTGCAGCAGTTCCTGAAAGGCTCGTTGAAGTAGGTTTGGCCTTTCTCCCTCTCCCTGTGGGAGGGGGCCGGGGTGAGGGCATCAGGCCGCAGAGCCGCCCAATTGCCCGGTGGCGCTTCGCTTTCCGGGCCTACAAAAACCGTAGCCCGGGCAAACGCAGTGTCGCCCGGCATTCAACACTCCAGCCGATACACCCAGTCGTCGTACCGTACGCCGTTAATCTCGTACGCCTTCTCCAGCACCTGCGTGCGCACAAAACCCGCTTTCTCAAGGACCCGCACCGACCCGACGTTATCCGCCAGCACGTACGCGTTTATCGCCTTCACGCCCGTCTGGTTAAATGCATACTCGCACACCGCGTGCAGCGCCTCGCTGGCAATGCCTTTTCCCTGCGCGGCAGGCACAACCGTGTAGCCAATATCCGCCTCTTCACGGTTCGCCGCACTGATTTGCAGGCCGATATCCCCGAGCGGCGTAACGTCGTTATGCAGACGGATCACAAAGACATGCTCCGCCATCAGGCGCGCGGCAAATACGCGGCGCGTCTCTTTTTCCGGTGTAATAGCGGCCATATAGCGCATGATGGCGGGGTCTTCGCGCAGAGAGCGGAAGAATGCCCAGTCAGAAGGTTCGAAAGGGGTGAGGTTAAGCCGGGTTGTGGTGATGGTTGCCATAGTTACGCCATATCATCCAGACATGGCGTATAACTCTAACATATTCACTGCACCACATCCCCCAGCGCCTCTTCCAGGTCATACCAGCGGAACGTAAACCCGGCCGCTTCCAGCCGTTTTGGCAGCGCGCGCTGCCCGCCCAGTACCAGCACCGAAGACTCACCCATCAGCAGACGAATCGCCGTCGCAGGCACGCGCAGCACCGCCGGGCGATGCAGGGCATGACCCAGGGCATGAGCAAATTGCTCATTACGTACCGGATACGGAGACACCATGTTAAACGGCCCGCGCAGGTCGTTATCCAGCAGCCAGAGAATACCGTTGACCATATCGTCGATATGGATCCACGCCAGATACTGACGACCGTTGCCGATGGGCCCGCCAAGCCCCATTTTAAACGGCGGCAGCATTTTACCGAGAATACCGCCCTTCGGCGCAAGCACCACGCCGGTGCGCAGCAGGCAGACGCGGGTGTTATCGCTCTGCGCCCCGCAGGCGATGCGCTCCCACTGGGCGCAGAGTTTATGGGTAAACTCGTTGTGCGGCGGCTCTTCTTCGGTCACCACCACTTCACCGAGATCGCCATAATAGCCTGTTGCAGAGCCAGAAATCAGCACCGAGGGCGGCATCTCGCTGTTTCGAATCAGCTCAACCAGCTTTTCAGTCATGTTCCAGCGGCTGCTGCATAAACGCTGTTTTTGCTCTTCGGTCCAGCGTTTATCAGCGATAGGCTCGCCTGCGAGGTTGATGACGGCGTCAAAGCCGTTCAGATCCTGCCGTTCCGCCAGGCCTTTCCAGATCTCAACGCCGGTGCCCAGCACCTGGCGCGCTTTCTCCGGGCTGCGCGTGACCACGGTAATGTCGTGATGCAACGCCTGCAAACGTGGAATGAGATGGCGACCAATCAGCCCCGTACCGCCGGTGAGCAGGATCTTCATACAACCTCCAGGTTTACGCCTGGCGCTGCCAGCTTAACGTCATGGAGACGGAGTCGGCGTAGCGCAGGGCGTGAAGTTTATCGATCTCCACTTCAGCATAAGTGACCCAGTGGTGTTCGCGTGCGATGTCGAGCACATCCTGAGTTAATTTTTCCAGTAGCGCAAAACGGTTGTTCTCAACGTACTGGATGATGCTTTTGGTGATCGTGCGATAGTTCAGCGCGTCATTGATGTCTTCGCTGGCGCGCGCCTTGTCTGCCGGGTAATGGATCACGACATTCACCACGATATCCTGGCGATTCGCGATCTCCTCCTCTTTGATACCAATGAATGTACGTAAGCGTAGGTTTTTTATACGAATAATAGCGTCATGCTGGGACATTGCAGGTCTTCTCCGTGTCAGTATTTTTACCTCATCATACATGAGGAGAACACCTGCACCCAACGGGGCACAGGCTCAAATCTGATGGATTTTTTGCATGGCGCGTTCGGTTGCCGGGCGGGTCCGGATGCGCTCAAACCAGTTGTTCACCGCCGGATAAGTGGCCAGGTCGATCCGGTGGCGTTCATGGGTGTTAATCCACGGCCAGCAGGCGATATCTGCGATGCTGTAATGCTCACCTCCCAGCCACGGTGATTTTTCCAGCCGACGGTTCAGGACTCCGTACAGGCGCTGGGTTTCGACCTGATATCGCTCAATGGCGTAAGGGATCGTTTGCGGCGCATAGGCGGTAAAGTGATGATTCTGCCCCAGCATCGGCCCCAGGCCGCTCGACTGCCAGAATAACCATTGCAGCGTGTGATGACGCTCGCGCAACTCCCCGCTCAGGAGCTTGCCGGTTTTCTCTGCCAAATAAAGCAAAATCTCTCCGGACTCAAACAGGCTTAACGGTTTGCCCCCGTCAGAAGGCAGGTTATCAATGATGGCCGGAATTTTATTGTTGGGCGAGATGGCCAGAAAAACGGGGCGGAACTGATCGCCTTTGCTGATATCCACGCGAATGATCCGGTAGTCCAGTTCGGCTTCTTCAAGAAAGAGGGTGATCTTATGGCCATTAGGGGTGGGGGCATAATAGAGATCTATCATTCTCAACTCCTGTCAGTGCGAATAGTGTTGCCATGAAAAATCAGTATAGGTGCTTGTTGTAAATCGTGAGTTTTCATCAAGTGACAGCGAGGCAAAGAGATTATATGTTGAGTGAAAACCGATCAGCCGATGAGGATGTTATGAGCCAGCCTGTAATAACGTTGTGGTCCGATGCGAACTTTTTTTCTCCTTATGTCATGAGCGTTTATGTGGCGCTGGCAGAAAAGGGGCTAACTTTTAGTCTGAAAACCGTTGACCTGGACAGCGGCGAACATCTGAAGCCTCAGTGGCAGGGCTACGCGCTCACCCGCCGTGTCCCTGTGCTGGAGATTGACGGTTTTGAGTTGAGTGAATCCTCAGCGATTGACGAGTACCTTGAAGACCGCTTTGCCCCACCAGAGTGGGAACGCATCTATCCTCACGATCTGCAAAAGCGCGCCCGCGCCCGCCAGATCCAGGCGTGGCTGCGTAGCGACCTGGTGCCGATTCGCACAGAACGCTCCACGGACGTGGTGTTCGCTGGCGTCAAAAAGCCCGCCCTCAGCGAGGAAGGCTTATCCAGCGCCCGGAAGCTGATTGATACCGCGTCATCGCTGCTGTCACAGGGTAACCCAAACCTGTTTGGCGAGTGGTGTATTGCCGACACCGATCTGGCGCTGATGCTCAATCGCCTGATCCTCAACGGCGATGACGTCCCACAGCTGCTGGTGGATTACGCCACCTTCCAGTGGCAACGCGCGTCGGTACAGCGCTATCTGGCACTCTCTGCTAAGCGCGCGGGCTGATAAGACGGGGCGCTTGAGGTATGATAGGGGCAGTCTGAATTCCCGAGGAGTAACTGATGAAACTGATGTTTGCGTCGGATATTCATGGATCGCTGCCCGCGACCGAACGCGTGTTATCTCTGTTTGCCCAAAGCGGGGCGCAATGGCTGGTGATCCTGGGCGATGTGTTAAACCACGGCCCACGCAATGCGTTGCCGGAAGGCTATGCTCCCGCGCAGGTGGCGGAAAAACTTAATCATTTTGCCTCGCGCATTATCGCCGTTCGCGGCAACTGCGACAGCGAAGTTGACCAGATGCTGCTGCAATTTCCCATCACCGCTCCCTGGCAACAGGTGTTGATGGAAAACAGCCGTTTGTTCCTGACCCACGGGCACCTGTTCGGCCCGGATAACCTGCCGTCACTCGCCGCTGGCGATGTCCTGGTTTATGGTCATACTCATATTCCGGTGGCGGAAAAACGCGGGGCGTTTTACCACTTTAACCCCGGGTCTGTCAGCATTCCTAAAGGCGGTAACCCGGCAAGCTACGGCATGTATGAAGACGGGACATTAAGCGTTATCGCACTTAATGATCAGCAAGTTATTGCGCAGATAGCGATTAATCCGTAAGTTACACCACAACTGCAAACGCGCCGAAAGAGCGCTTAGACGAGAAGGTTTCCCGATGGTGGAGCAGAATCATTTGGCAAGTACTGAGTGGGTTGACATTGTCAGCGAAGAGAATGAAGTGATCGCGCAGGCCAGCCGCGAACAAATGCGTGCGGAGCGTCTGCGTCACCGCGCGACTTACATCGTTGTTCATGACGGCATGGGCAAGATTCTGGTCCAGCGTCGCACCGACACCAAAGATTTTCTTCCTGGTATGCTGGATGCCACAGCGGGTGGCGTCGTGCAGGCCGATGAAGTATTGCTGGATTCCGCGCGTCGTGAAGCGGAAGAAGAGTTAGGTATCGCTGGCGTGCCGTTTGCCGAGCACGGACAGTTTTATTTCGAAGATGAGCATTGTCGCGTCTGGGGCGGGCTGTTTAGCTGCGTTTCCCACGGACCTTTCGCCTTGCAGGAAGAGGAAGTGAGCGAAGTGTGCTGGATGACGCCGGAAGAGATCACCGCGCGTTGCGACGAATTCACGCCGGATTCCCTTAAAGCACTGGCGCTGTGGATGACCCGCAACGCCAAAAACGAATCCGCTAAACCGGAAAATAAGGCGGAAAAAGAGGAAGAGGCTGAGTAAGCCTTAACAGCTTTCCCGCAGACACAGGCTGGACGCGATGGGTTTATGGTCGCGCCAGTCTCCGTCATTCAGACGTTCCAGTAACGCTTTCCCGGCTTCAATCCCAATCTTGCGATGCGGTACTGCCATCGTCGTCAGCGGCGGCTGACAGACGCGGCTGACGTCGCTGTCGCCAAAGCCCACGACCGCTAAATCGTCCGGCACCTTGATGCGCCGACGCTGGCACTCATATAGCGCGCCGCAGGCCAGTTCATCTGATACGCACACCAGCGCATCCAGCTCCGGCCACGCCAGCAGAAACTCCGGCAATTGTGCCGCACCGGTGGAAAAGCTCGGCGGCATGGCGGCATTAATCACTCTGTTTGGCGACAGGTGGTGGCGCAGCATCGCCTTGTACCAGCCCTGCAAATGCTGCTGAAAAATCCACTGCTCCTGGTTAGCGCACAGCAGGCCGATATTCTGGTAGCCGCGCTGAATCACCATTTCGGTAAGTTCATACATGGCGGCGACGTTATCAATCCCGATATTCATATCAATAGGATCGGCACGCATTGCACCCATTTCCATCACCGGGATAGAGGCGTTTTTTAGCCAGTGTCGCACGGTATCGGAGTGCTCGACGCTGAGCAGTATCGCCGCGGCGATGTTCGAGGCCAGCAGCGTTTCAAGCAGTTTCTCTTCCTGTTCAAGACGATGCTGAGATTCCGCCAGCATAATCTGATATCCGGCTGGCTGGAGCACCTGCTGTAGCCCGGCGAACATCTCGGAACAGCCAGCTTCGGAAAGATTGGGTACAACCATCGCAATCGTCCATGACGATGCCGATGCCAGTGCGCTGGCGGCAAGATTGGGCAT
This sequence comes from Enterobacter sp. MGH 4, assembly GCF_000534735.1. Lineage (NCBI taxonomy): Bacteria > Pseudomonadati > Pseudomonadota > Gammaproteobacteria > Enterobacterales > Enterobacteriaceae > Enterobacter > Enterobacter sp. MGH 4. The sequence goes on from NZ_KI973289.1 coordinate 227,760, forward strand.
GTAACCCAGCTCCTGCACCGCGGCTTCAATTTTTTCACGCAGTTTATCGGAAACCTGTTCGGGCGTGCGGAGGGCACGGGAAACAGTCATCGTGCCTACGCCGGCAAGCTGCGCGACATCCGCGAGCGTTACTTTTCCGGTACTGCGCCGTTTTCGGGTTAAAGACATACATCTTCCTGCTGACAGGACGCGATTTAGTTTCATCCTTCATTTTACGTGACAGGCAGTATACGCCTTAAATCCCTTTTTTTGCTGTGATTTCGCACCAGGATAGCAATTTGATAGCGCTATCACAGTTCTGCATGTTAGTAGTTGGTAGCGCTATCTTTGTGATCGCGATCGCAGTCATTAATTGATGGGTTGAATAGAGTTTGCCCATGTCTGGTCTTTAGCGGGAGTGAAAAATGCTCAAAAAGTGGATATATGATACAACCATCATCCTACAGGATAGCGTTGAAAGCTGGCCCCAGGCGCTGGAACTGTGCGCGAAACCGCTGCTGGATTTGCAGGTCATTGCGCCGGAATATGTCACGGCTATCATTGAGCAGCATCACAGGTTAGGTCCCTACTATGTGCTGGCTCCTGGGCTGGCAATGCCACATGCGCGACCGGAAGAAGGGGCGAAAGGACTTGGCCTGTCATTATTAAAACTGAAACAGGGCGTCTCATTTGGTGCTGGTGAGTTTGACCCCGTCGATGTGATTGTGATGCTGGCGGCGCCGGACAAACATAGCCATATCGAAATGATCTCCGCCTTAGCAGAATTATTTTCCAGCGACGAATATATGGCTGAATTACATCGGGCGAATACGCTGGAGGAGATAAAAACCGTTATCAATCGCTTCTGATTTAATTATTTAATCCGATTCATCTCAACATTACGCGTCAGCGTGATGGGGCGTACTCTACTCAAAAAAGGGGATAACAATGAAAATTATGGCTATTTGCGGCTCCGGCCTGGGCAGCAGTTTTATGGTCGAAATGAATATTAAAAAGGTGCTCAAAAAACTGGAAATTGAGGCAGAGGTTGAACACTCCGATCTCTCCTCGGCCACGCCGGGCGCGGCGGACCTGTTTGTAATGGCGAAAGACATTGCCGCCAGCGCCAGCGTGCCGGAAAGCCAGCTGGTGGTGATCAACAATATTATCGATATCAACGAACTCGAAGCGCAGCTGCGCGCCTGGTTCGAAAGACAATAATCCTGAAAAGGCGAGGTGGATATGTTTATCCTTGAAACGCTGAATTTCGTTGTTGATATTTTAAAAGTCCCTTCAGTCCTGGTCGGGTTAATTGCCCTGATTGGTCTGGTGGCGCAGAAAAAAGCCTTTTCAGATGTGGTAAAAGGCACAATTAAAACCATTCTCGGCTTTATTGTACTGGGCGGCGGCGCAACCGTGCTGGTGGGCTCTTTAAATCCGCTCGGCGGTATGTTTGAGCACGCCTTTAATATTCAGGGCATTATTCCCAACAATGAAGCTATTGTGTCAATTGCCCTGGAAAAATATGGTGCCTCCACCGCGCTCATTATGGCTTTCGGGATGGTGGCGAATATTATTGTCGCGCGCTTTACCCGCCTGAAGTACATCTTCCTGACCGGGCATCACACCTTCTACATGGCGTGCATGATTGGCGTGATCCTGACGGTCGCAGGCTTCGAAGGGGTAGGGCTGGTCTTCACCGGTTCGTTGATCCTCGGCCTGATTATGGCCTTCTTCCCGGCGATTGCGCAACGCTATATGAAGCGTATTACCGGCAACGATGAGATCGCCTTCGGTCATTTCGGCACGCTGGGCTACGTGCTGTCCGGCTGGATTGGCAGCAAGGTCGGTAAAGGCTCGCGCTCCACCGAAGAGATGAACCTGCCGAAGAACCTCAGCTTCCTGCGCGACAGTTCGATCTCCATCTCACTGACCATGATGATTATCTACCTGATTATGGCGGTGAGCGCCGGGCGTGAGTACGTGGAGGCCACCTTCAGCGGCGGCCAGAACTACCTGGTGTACGCCATCATTATGGCCATCACCTTCGCGGCAGGCGTGTTTATCATCTTGCAGGGTGTGCGCCTGATTCTGGCGGAAATTGTCCCGGCCTTTACCGGCTTCTCGGAAAAACTGGTGCCCAATGCGCGACCTGCGCTGGACTGCCCGGTGGTCTACCCGTATGCGCCAAACGCGGTGCTGATTGGCTTCCTGTTCAGCTTCCTCGGCGGGATTGTAGGCTTGTTCATCTGCGGTCAGTTTAGCTGGGTGCTGATCCTGCCGGGCGTCGTGCCGCATTTCTTCACCGGTGCAACGGCGGGCGTGTTTGGGAACGCCACCGGCGGACGTCGCGGGGCGATGATTGGCGCCTTTGCTAACGGCCTGCTGATCACCTTCCTGCCGGTCCTGCTGCTGCCTGTTCTGGGCGCGATTGGCTTTGCGAATACGACCTTCTCGGACGCCGACTTTGGCGCCGTCGGGATTGTGCTCGGCAACCTGGCGCGCTTCCTGTCGCCGCTTGCCATCACCGGACTGGTTGTTGTGTTGTTTGCGCTGCTGGTGGCCTACAACGTCTTCGCTAAAAACAAACCTGCAAGCGGTAACGCGCAGGAAAACCCCGGAGCCAAATCATGAATGAGAATGAAATAACCGAACTGGCGCGTCAGATCCGCCTTGAGACGCTGAAATCCCTGACGCAGCTGGGTTTTGGTCACTACGGCGGCAGCATGTCAGTCGTTGAAACGCTGGCCATTCTGTACGGCGCGGTGATGAAAATAGACCCGGCCGATCCGGACTGGCCAGAGCGCGATTACTTTGTGCTGTCGAAGGGACATGCGGGCCCGGCGCTGTACAGCACGCTGGCGATTAAGGGCTACTTCCCGATTGAAGAGCTGAGCACGCTAAACCAGAACGGAACGCGTCTGCCAAGCCACCCGGATCGCCTGAAAACACGCGGCGTGGATGCCACCACCGGATCGCTGGGGCAGGGGATCTCCATTGCAGGCGGCATGGCGCTGTCGCACAAGCTGGCAGAAAGGCCAAACCGGGTGTTTTGCATCGTTGGCGATGGGGAGCTGAACGAAGGGCAGTGCTGGGAAGCCTTCCAGTTTATTGCTCACCATCGACTGAACAATCTGACGGTGTTCGTGGACTGGAACAAACAGCAGCTCGACGGCGAGCTGGACGAAATCATCAGCGCCTTCGATCTGGAAGGCAAATTCCGGGCCTTTGGTTTTGACGTGGTGACGGTGAAAGGGGACGACATTCCGGCGCTGCTGGAGGTGACCGCGCCGATCCCTGCGACCGATGCGCGTCCGCGGGTGGTGATCCTCGACAGCATCAAAGGGCAGGGGGTGCCATACCTGGAACAGCTCAGCAACTCGCATCACCTGCGATTAACTGAGGAGAGCAAAGCGGCGCTCAACGAGACGATTCGCCAACTGGAGGCTTCACATGATTAAGGTTGCACCGACAGGACAGAAAGATTCGGTTGAGATGCGTAAGGTCTATGCGGGTTTTGTGGCAAAACAGATTGAGGCCGGGAGCGAGATTATTGCGCTCGAAGCGGATCTGATGAGTTCGATGGCGATGGACGGCGTAGCGCGTGATTATCCACAGCACGTCATCAACTGCGGCATTATGGAGGCCAACGTGATTGGGACGGCCGCCGGGCTGTCGCTCACCGGACGTAAGCCGTTCGTCCATACCTTTACCGCCTTTGCCAGCCGTCGCTGCTTCGACCAGCTGTTTATGTCCCTGGACTACCAGCGCAATAATGTGAAGGTGATTGCCTCGGATGCGGGCGTGACGGCCTGCCACAACGGCGGGACGCATATGTCGTTTGAGGATATGGGCATCGTGCGCGGTCTGGCGCATTCAGTAGTGCTGGAGGTGACCGATGCGGTGATGTTCGAAGATGTGCTGCGTCAGCTTATCGACCTGGAAGGCTTCTACTGGGTGCGGACCATCCGTAAACAGGCGCCGAGCGTCTATGCCCCGGGGTCAACCTTCACCATCGGCAAGGGCAACGTGCTGCGCGAGGGAATCGATATTACCCTGATTGCTAACGGCATTATGGTGGCGGAAGCGCTGGAGGCGGCGCGCCAGCTGGAGCAGGAGGGGGTAAGCGCAGCGGTCATCGACATGTTTACCCTGAAGCCCATCGATCGGATGCTGGTGAAAAATTATGCCGAGAAAACCAGGCGTATTGTGACCTGCGAAAACCACAGCATTCACAACGGGCTGGGGTCGGCGGTGGCGGAAGTGCTGGTGGAAACCTGTCCGGTGCCGATGCGGCGGGTTGGGGTGAAGGAGCGTTACGGTCAGGTAGGCACGCAGGACTTCCTGCAGAAGGAGTATGGCCTGACGGCACATGACATTGTGTCGGCGGCGCGTGAGTTGCTGTAATAAAAAAGGCGACCCGTTGAGTGGTCGCCTTTTTTTGCCGGATGGCGCTTCGCTTATCCGGCCTACAAAACCCTGGGCCCGGTAAGCGCTAGCGCCACCGGGCTTTTTAGCTTACTGCTGCTGCGAAGACTGGATCGCCGTCAGCGCGATGGTGTAGACGATATCGTCAACCAGCGCACCACGAGACAGGTCGTTCACAGGCTTGCGCATACCTTGCAGCATTGGCCCGATGGAGATCAGGTCTGCTGAACGCTGTACCGCTTTATAGGTGGTGTTACCGGTGTTCAGATCCGGGAAGATGAACACGGTAGCGCGACCTGCAACCGGCGAGTTAGGCGCTTTAGATTTCGCAACGTCAGCCATTACCGCGGCATCGTACTGGAGCGGGCCGTCGATCATCAGATCCGGACGTTTTTCCTGCGCAATGCGGGTTGCTTCACGGACTTTCTCTACGTCGCTGCCTGCACCAGAAGTACCGGTGGAGTAGGAGAGCATCGCGACGCGCGGTTCGATACCGAAGGCAGTCGCGGAGTCCGCAGACTGGATAGCGATTTCTGCCAGCTGCTCTGCGGTTGGGTCCGGGTTGATCGCGCAGTCGCCATAAACGTAAACCTGTTCAGGCAGCAGCATGAAGAACACGGAGGAGACCAGAGAGCTGCCCGGTGCGGTTTTGATCAGCTGCAACGGTGGACGGATGGTGTTCGCGGTGGTGTGAACCGCACCGGAAACCAGGCCGTCAACTTCGTCCTGCTCCAGCATCAGCGTACCCAGCACGACGTTGTCTTCCAGCTGCTCGCGCGCAACGGCTTCGGTCATGCCCTTGTTCTTACGCAGCTCAACCAGGCGGGCAACGTAGCTTTCGCGAACCACTTCCGGGTCAACGATCTCAATGCCAGCGCCCAGCTCAACGCCCTGAGACGCCGCAACGCGGTTGATCTCATCCGGGTTACCCAGCAGCACACAGGTCGCGATACCGCGCTCTGCACAGATGGCCGCCGCTTTAACGGTACGTGGTTCGTCACCTTCTGGCAGAACCACGCGTTTGCCCGCTTTACGCGCCAGCTCGGTCAGCTGGTAACGGAAGGCTGGAGGAGACAGACGACGGCTGCGCTCGGACGTCGCCGTCAGGGATTCAATCCAGTCTGCGTTGATGTAGCCCGCAACGTATTCCTGAACTTTCTCGATACGCTCGTGGTCATCAACCGGCACTTCGAGGTTGAAGCTTTGCAGGCTCAGGGAGGTCTGCCAGGTGTTGGTGTTCACCATGAAGACTGGCAGGCCAGTGGCGAACGCACGTTCGCACAGCTTGCTGACGCGCGGGTCCATCTCGTAGGCACCGGTCAGCAGGATCGCACCGATTTCCACGCCGTTCATCGCAGCCAGGCACGCTGCAACCAGCACGTCTGGACGGTCAGCAGAGGTCACCAGCAGGGAACCTGCGCGGAAGTGTTCCAGCATGTGCGGAATGCTGCGCGCGCAGAAGGTCACGGACTTCACGCGGCGGGTGTTGATATCGCCTTCGTTAACGATGGTGGCATTCAGGTGACGCGCCATATCGATTGCACGGGTGGCAATCAGATCGAAGCTCCATGGCACCGCACCCAGCACCGGCAGTGGGCTGGAATCCTGCAGCTTAGCCGGGTCAACTTTGATGACTTTCGCTTTGGAAGAGTCGTCGAAGATTTCGGACAGGTCAGGACGCGTACGGCCCTGCTCATCTACTGGCGCGTTCAGCTTGTTAACAATCACGCCGGTGATGCTGGTGTTTTTCGCACCGCCGAAGCTGCTGCGCGTCAGTTCGATACGCTCTTTCAGCTGCTCTGGGGTGTCCGTGCCCTGAGACATCACGAAAACAATCTCTGCGTTCAGGGTTTTCGCGATTTCAAAGTTCAGAGACTGGGCAAACTGGTGTTTACGGGTCGGGACCAGGCCTTCAACCAGCACCACTTCAGCGTCCTGCGCGTTTGCGTGGTAGTTGGCGATGATCTCTTCCATCAGCACGTCTTTCTGGTTGCTGGAGAGCAGAGATTCAACGTGGCTCATCTTCAGCGGTTCAGCCGCTGGCAGATTGGAGTTCTTACGAACGATGGAGGTGGTCTGGTCTGGCGCATCGCCACCGGCACGTGGCTGGGCGATAGGCTTAAAGACACTCAGACGAACGCCTTTGCGTTCCATAGCGCGGATCACGCCGAGGCTGACGCTGGTCAGGCCGACGCTGGTTCCGGTAGGGATCAGCATAATAGTACGGGACACGGTTTATCCTCTTTCGTTACCGCCGCGTTGGGCGGGCTACAAAACAGCACCGCCAGCATTGCTGGCGGTGTGGAATCAGGCAGTCAGGCGGCACGCGTCTTGCGCGATGACCAGCTCTTCGTTAGTTGGGATAACGATAGCCGGGCGGGTGCCTTCTTTGTTGATGAAGCCAGACTTGCCGAAGCGGGCAGCCAGGTTACGCTCGTGATCGACTTCGAAGCCCAGTACGCCCAGTTTGCCCAGGGACAGCTCACGTACCATTGCCGCGTTCTCACCGATGCCGCCGGTGAAGATAACCGCGTCCAGACGACCGTCCATCAGCGCGGTGTAAGAACCGATGTACTTCGCCAGACGGTGGCAATAAACGTCCATTGCACGTTTAGCGTCAGCTTTTTCTGCGTAGTTGTCTTCAACGTAACGGCAGTCGCTGGTGACTTCGGTCAGACCCAGCAGGCCAGACTCTTTGGTCAGCATTTTGTTGATGTCGTCAACGCTCATGCCCAGGGTGTCGTGCAGGTGGAAGATGATCGCCGGGTCGATATCACCGGAACGGGTACCCATCACCAGACCTTCCAGCGGGGTCAGACCCATAGAGGTGTCAACACACTTACCGTTGCGGATAGCAGAAACAGAACCACCGTTGCCCAGGTGGCAGGTGATGATGTTGACTTCTTCAACCGGCTTGTTCAGTACTTTTGCGGCTTCCTGAGTCACATAGAAGTGGCTGGTGCCGTGTGCGCCGTAGCGACGTACGCCGTGCTCTTTGTACAGGCTGTATGGCAGGGCATAGAGGTAAGACTCTTCCGGCATGGTCTGATGGAACGCGGTGTCAAACACGGCCACGTTTTTATCTTTCAGATTCGGGAAGGATTTCAGTGCTTCAGCGATACCGATCAGGTGAGCCGGGTTATGCAGCGGTGCGAAAGACGCAGAGTCTTTGATGCCCTGGATCACAGAGTCGTCGATTACCACGGAGCTGGTGTATTTTTCGCCGCCGTGGACGATACGGTGACCAATCGCAGTCAGCTGAGCAGACAGTTCTGGTTTTTGTGCCAGAATAGTGTTAACGATAAAGTTCAGCGCTTCACTGTGAGCGGCGCCTGCACCTAAAGCCGCTTCTTGTTTGCTGCCGTCCATCTTCCACTTGATACGTGCTTCAGGCAGATGGAAACATTCGGCCAAACCAGAGAGGTACTCATCACCGTTGAGCGCATCGATGATGGCGAATTTCAGTGAAGAGCTACCGCAGTTCAGAACCAGTACTAACTTACTCGACATGGAAGTACCTATAATTGATACGTGGCTAAAAAAACGTCAATGAGTCTAAAGCGTAACGCATGCTGACTCAGACATTTATGATTAACATCATGCCAAACGAACATTCTGGCAGGATGGAAGAAATACCTATGATTTTAAGCCATATTGAACATTTTTCAGACAATGGCATAATATGCGATAATTTGACGAGTTAACGCTTCTCGTCTACGGCCTATCAGGCTGGCACAGGATACCCGATACGGGGTAGCGATGACAAAATATTTTGAACGTTGTCATAGCCTGTTGTGGTTTTGCACGAAAATTTTAATTTTTATATGTGAAGTTGAGGTACAGCCATGTCAACACCTGAAATCCCGTCCGTGAACTTTTTTAGTCTGTTTCGTCGGGGACAGCATTACGCAAAGACATGGCCGATGGAAAAGCGCCTCGCGCCCATGTTTATTGAAAATCGCACTATTCGCGCCACGCGCTATGCGATTCGCTTTATGCCCCCGATCGCCGTCTTTACTCTTTGCTGGCAAATTGCGCTGGGTGGACAGCTTGGACCTGCCGTCGCGACGGCGCTCTTTGCGTTAAGCCTGCCCATGCAGGGATTGTGGTGGTTAGGTAAACGTTCCGTCACGCCACTTCCGCCTTCTATTTTACACTGGTTTTATGAAGTGCGTGGAAAACTGGAGGAGGCCGGCCAGGCGCTCGCCCCGGTTGAAGGCAAGCCAGATTATCAGGCGCTGGCGGACACCCTCAAGCGCGCGTTTAAACAGCTTGATAAAACATTCCTCGATGACTTGTGATTGATCATCGAAACGACGACCAAAAGAAGGCACAGTAACAATCAGTTACCGTGTCTTTTTTTACAGTGCAATGCGCTACAGGAGTCGAAAGATGGAAATGACCCATGCTCAACGTCTGATTTTGTCTAACCAGTACAAGATGATGACTATGCTTGATCCCGATAACGCTGCGCGCTACAGCCGCCTGCAAACCATTGTTGAACGTGGTTTTGGCTTGCAGATGCGCGAACTGGATCGCGAATTTGGCGAACTGAAAGAGGAAACCTGCCGTATCGTTATCGACATCATGGAGATGTACCATGCGCTGCATGTGTCCTGGACCAATCTGAAAGACCAGCAGTCCATTGACGAGCGCCGCGTAACGTTCCTGGGCTTTGATGCCGCGACAGAAGCGCGCTATCTGAGCTATGTGCGCTTTATGGTGAACACCGAAGGGCGCTACACTCATTTTGATGCGGGTACGCACGGCTTCAACGCCCAGACCCCAATGTGGGATAAGTATCAACGTATGCTGAGCGCCTGGCACGCCTGTCCGCGTCAGTACCATTTAAGCAGCAACGAAATTCAACAAATCATTAATGCCTGACGGAGGTGCGTGTGCAGTGTAAAGGTTTTCTGTTTGATCTGGACGGTACGCTGGTGGATTCGCTGCCGGTAGTGGAGCGTTCCTGGTGTCATTGGGCCGACAGGCACGGCATTGACCATCAGGATGTACTGAATTTCATCCATGGCAAACAGGCCATTACCTCATTGCGGTACTTCCTGGCGGGACGTCCTGAGGAAGAGATTCAGGCGGAGTTCAAATATCTGGAGCAGATTGAAGCTACCGACACTGAGGGCATCACCGCGCTGCCCGGTGCGCGCGAATTGCTTGAGCATCTGAATGAAGCGCAGATCCCGTGGGCTATCGTCACCTCCGGCTCGGTTCCTGTCGCGCATGCCCGCCATAAGGCGGCCGGTTTACCGACGCCGGACGTCTTCATTACCGCTGAGCGCGTAAAGCGCGGCAAGCCCGAACCGGATGCGTTTCTGCTCGGCGCTGAACTGCTCGGCCTTGCGCCAGCGGAGTGCGTGGTGGTAGAAGACGCGGCGGCAGGCGTGCTGGCCGGGCTGAACGCCGGAAGCCACGTCATTGCCGTTAACGTCCCGGCGGGGTCCCCCCGGCTGGAGGAGGCGGATTTTGTGCTTAATACTCTGACCGCCATCGACGTCTCGAAGGCATCAGACGGCGTTGTAACCGTCTCGCTAAAAATGTAATCCCATGATATAGCCCCGCATTACCGGGGCTTTTTTATGGCAGAATTGCTTCTCCTCCACTGACAAGGACATGTTGTGAACGGTGAACTGATTTGGGTCCTGAGCCTGCTGTTAATCGCCATCATTCTTTTTGCCACGGGCAAGGTGCGCATGGATGCCGTCGCCCTGTTTGTGATTGTCGCGTTCGTTCTGAGCGGTACCCTTTCCCTGCCGGAAGCCTTTTCCGGGTTTAGCGATCCCAACGTTATTTTGATTGCCGCCCTGTTTATTATTGGCGACGGGCTGGTACGCACCGGCGTGGCGACAATGATGGGGTCGTGGCTGGTTAAAGTGGCGGGCAGCAGCGAAACCAAAATGCTGATTTACCTGATGCTGACGGTCGCCGGACTGGGTGCGTTTATGAGCTCGACGGGGGTCGTGGCCATCTTTATTCCGGTTGTGCTGAGCGTCTGCATGAGGATGCAGATCTCCCCGTCGCGGCTGATGATGCCGTTGAGCTTTGCCGGGCTCATCAGCGGCATGATGACGCTGGTCGCGACGCCGCCGAACCTCGTCGTAAACAGCGAACTGATCCGTGAGGGGCTTGAGGGGTTTAGCTTTTTCAGCGTCACGCCGATCGGGCTGGTTGTACTGGTGATGGGCATTATCTATATGCTGTTGACCCGTTTCGCGCTGAAAGGGGAGAAGCAGGACAAAGCCAAAGAGGGATGGAAGCGGCGAACTTTTCGCGATTTGATCAAAGAGTACCGTCTGACCGGGCGCGCCCGTCGGCTGGCTATCCGCCCCGGTTCGCCGATGATAGGCCAGCGGCTGGACGACCTTAAGCTACGCGAACGCTATGGCGCGAACGTCATCGGGGTTGAGCGCTGGCGTCGTTTTCGTCGGGTAATCGTTAACGTGAATGGGGTGTCAGAGTTTCGCGCGCGTGACGTCCTGCTGATTGATATGTCCACCGCGGACGTGGATCTGCGAGAGTTTTGTAGCGAGCAGCTGCTGGAGCCGATGGTGCTGCGCGGCGAGTATTTCTCCGACTGGGCGTTGGATGTGGGTATGGCCGAGGTGTCGCTGATCCCGGAATCGGAGTTATTGGGCAAAACCGTGCGCGAAATCGGCTTTCGTACCCGCTATGGCCTCAACGTGGTGGGCCTGAAGCGCGATGGCGTAGCCCTTGAAGGGGCGGTGGTGGATGAGCCGATCCTGCTGGGGGATATCTTCCTCGTGGTCGGCAACTGGAAACTGATTAGCCAGCTCGGGCAGAAAGGCCGCGATTTTGTGGTGCTGAATATGCCGATTGAAGAGAGCGACGCGTCACCGGCGCACAGCCAGGCGCCCCATGCGATTTTTTGCCTGGTGTTGATGGTCGCGTTGATGCTGACAGACGAGATCCCTAACCCGGTGGCGGCGATAATCGCCTGTCTGTTAATGGGCAAATTCCGCTGTATCGACGCCGAAAGCGCTTACAAAGCGATTCACTGGCCAAGCATCATTCTCATCGTTGGGATGATGCCCTTCGCCCTGGCGCTACAGAAAACCGGCGGGGTGGATTTGATCGTAAAAGGCTTAATGGACGCGGGCGGGGGATATGGTCCGTACCTGATGATGGTTTGCCTGTTCGTCATGTGCGCCACCATTGGTTTGTTCATCTCCAATACCGCAACGGCGGTGCTGATGGCGCCTATTGCGCTGGCGATGGCAAAATCGATGGGCGTTTCGCCCTATCCGTTTGCGATGGTGGTAGCGATGGCGGCGTCCGCGGCATTTATGACGCCGGTATCTTCCCCGGTCAATACCCTGGTGCTGGGGCCGGGAAACTATCGATTCAGCGATTTTGTAAAGCTGGGCGTGCCGTTCACCGTGCTGGTGATGCTGGTATGCGTGGTGCTGATTCCGGTGTTATTCCCGTTCTGAGAACATCGCCGGGTGGCGGCTACGCCTTACCCGGCCTACGTGATTCGTAGGCCCTGCAAGCGCAGCGCCGCTGGGCGAAAAACTACAGCGGCGAATCCTTGCTAATCTCATCCAGCGACTTCGTGAAATTGG
>NZ_KI973289.1:239864-2012397 GCF_000534735.1 Enterobacter sp. MGH 4
GCGGGCGGGGGATATGGTCCGTACCTGATGATGGTTTGCCTGTTCGTCATGTGCGCCACCATTGGTTTGTTCATCTCCAATACCGCAACGGCGGTGCTGATGGCGCCTATTGCGCTGGCGATGGCAAAATCGATGGGCGTTTCGCCCTATCCGTTTGCGATGGTGGTAGCGATGGCGGCGTCCGCGGCATTTATGACGCCGGTATCTTCCCCGGTCAATACCCTGGTGCTGGGGCCGGGAAACTATCGATTCAGCGATTTTGTAAAGCTGGGCGTGCCGTTCACCGTGCTGGTGATGCTGGTATGCGTGGTGCTGATTCCGGTGTTATTCCCGTTCTGAGAACATTTCCGGGTGGCGGCTACGCCTTACCCGGCCTACGTGATCCGTAGGCCCTGCAAGCGCAGCGCCGCTGGGCGAAAAACTACAGCGGTGAATCCTGACTGATCTCATCCAGCGACAAATGGAAGCTCGGCACAAACACCTGCATAAAGTAATCCATCTCTTCGCTACGGCGGGAGTCGAGCGTTTTCTCCAGGCGCGTTTTCGCCAGCAGGAACTCGTTATTCCCCGCGGATAACTCTTCCAGACATTTCAGGTAGGCGCACAGCGCATCGGCCTGCTTAACCAGGGATTTCTCCTCTTCCGTATACTGATGCTCGTCGATCAGCGGCCCGAAGATATCACGCAGCTCATCAGGCACCATATCGATCAGCTTCTGCTGGGCAATCTTCTCAATGGCCTTATATTCCTGGGCAATCTGCGAGTTGAAATATTTCACCGGCGTAGGCAGATCCCCGGTCAGCACTTCCGATGCATCGTGGTACAACGCCAGCAGGGCGATACGTTCGGCATTAACCTGCCCGTTGAATTTGCGGTTTTTAATCGCGGCCAGCGCATGAGCGACCATGGCAACCTGCAAACTGTGCTCAGACACATTTTCAGTGCGCACGTTGCGCATCAGCGGCCAGCGGTTGATGAGTTTCAGGCGGGAGAGGTGGGCAAAGAAATGACTCTGACTCATAGGTTACCTTATGTCTTCACTGCGACGGACTTCATTGTGCGGGGAGGGGAGGGAAGATGCAAATTTGCAGATGTTACAGGCCGGGTAAGCGCAGCGCCACCCGGCGGAAAGTCAGCGTTACTGATGGTACCCCGAGAGGAATCGTCCGAAGCGGCTGATGGCCATTTCGAGATCGTCTTCGCGCGGCAGGGTTACAATACGCACGTGATCCGGCCACGGCCAGTTAAACGCCGTCCCCTGAACCAGCAGCACTTTTTCCTGCAACAGGAAGTCGAGCACCATTTTCTGGTCGTCGTGAATATTGAAGCGCTTCGCGTCGATTTTCGGGAACATATACAGCGCGCCGTTAGGCTTCACGCAGGAGACGCCCGGAATATCATTAATTAATTCCCATGCACGGTTGCGCTGTTCATAGAGGCGGCCGCCTGGAACGATAAACTCGCTGATGCTTTGATAGCCCCCGAGTGCTGTCTGGATCGCATGTTGCGCCGGTACGTTGGCGCACAGACGCATGGATGCCAGCATCTCCAGCCCTTCAATGTAGCCTTTCGCATGTTTTTTCGGACCGTTCAGTACCATCCAGCCCTGACGGAAACCGGCAACGCGGTAAGTTTTAGACAGTCCGTTAAAGGTGACCGTCAGCAGATCGGGCGCCAGCGCGGCGATAGAGTGGTGCTGCGCCGCGTCGTACAGGATCTTGTCGTAAATCTCGTCGGCAAAGATGATCAGGTTGTGCAGGCGGGCGATCTCGACGATCTCTATCAGCAGCTCTTTTGAATAGACCGCGCCCGTCGGGTTATTCGGGTTAATGATCACGATTCCCCGGGTGCGCGGTGTTATTTTGGCGCGAATGTCATCCAGATCCGGGAACCAGTCCGACGATTCATCGCAAAGATAGTGCACCGCTTTACCGCTGGAGAGCGATACCGCAGCCGTCCACAGCGGATAGTCTGGAGCGGGAACCAGCATTTCATCGCCGCTGTTCAGGAGCGCCTGCATCGCCTGAACGATCAGCTCCGAGACACCGTTGCCAATGTAGATATCTTCAACGGTGACGTCGCGCATACCGCGAGCCTGGTAGTGCTGCATAATGGCTTTACGGGCGGAGTAGAGCCCTTTTGAATCGCAGTAGCCTTGTGCAGTGGGCAGGTTACGGATCACATCCACCAGGATCTCATCCGGCGCTTCAAAACCAAATGGCGCGGGGTTGCCGATGTTGAGTTTCAGAACCTTATTGCCTTCCTCTTCAAGGCGTTTTGCCTCTTTGAGTACCGGGCCACGGATGTCGTAACAGACGTTGTCGAGCTTGCTGGATTTTTCGATAGGGGACATGAACCTTTAACCTTTTCGCTATTATTGCAACTTCCTGCCGTGGAAGCAGCACGGAACAATGTACTCCCACCGCGCTTCGTTTTGAAGGGCGCACAAAAGAAGATTTTGTCCAACCAGGCAGCACTGCTGTGATTGCTTAATCTAATGATGGAGTGATTTTGCGCCTGAAATTACCGTGAAAACGCTTAATGTTGGGTTTTTTATGCTGAAAGTTTCACATAAATATTAATATTATTCTGATTTAAATAAAAAGACGATCCGGGCTGAAGCGTTAGTCCCCCTGAGTGACCATTCGTAAAACCTGAATGCTGAGATACAGTTTGCTCTATTAGCAAAGCCAGGTTAAAAGTTACTCATGTGAAATTAATGTTAAGTGTTATTAATGAATGGCCTGAATCAAAATTAAACTTTATTTATTATTAACGACGAAAATGCAACTTTCGTTAATTTTAATAAAAAGAGTGTAGTTGCTTATCATTGGCGTTAAATCCGTTATATTGCAATAAGACTTATAAATATAGTGGATTTGGGTTAAGATGTGTTTTGGGAATGCAGCGTAGCGATAGGCCTGTTACGTATATCAGCTTCTGCCTTCCTGTATTAATCGATTGTTATTGTTAAAGTAATCTCTGGCTGATTGGGTAAGTCACATCTTGCTACGCTGGCAACGCTGCGATATAGATGGCAGAAAACATGTCTTACTCTTAATGGAATTTACATCTACCTTCAGATAACGAAATATCCTGAACGCAAGAGAATAAAAATAACGTCATGAAACGTGATTTCTGACTGTTGATATACCAAAGTACAATAACTATCTGTCAGGCAGTCTGCCGGGCCGGGACGCGAGGGAAACTCTTCAGAAGGAATTGCTTAACTGTTACACACAGCTTCAACCCGGGCAGCTCCGCACGAGCAACCTGAAAGTGAAAAGATATGATAAATGCAAATCGTCCGATAATGAATCTCGACCTCGATCTGCTGAGAACGTTTGTTGCGGTCGCCGATCTCAACACTTTTGCAGCAGCTGCTGCCGCCGTTTGCCGTACCCAGTCCGCCGTGAGTCAGCAAATGCAGCGGCTGGAACAACTGGTTGGTAAAGAGCTTTTTGCGCGTCATGGACGTAATAAGCTTTTAACAGAACATGGTATTCAGCTTCTGGGTTATGCCAGAAAGATACTGCGCTTTAACGATGAAGCCTGTATGTCATTAATGTTTAGCAACCTTCAGGGAGTGTTAACATTAGGGGCGTCAGATGAATCAGCAGATACCATTTTGCCCTTCCTTCTCAACCGAATTAGCTCGGTTTATCCGAAGCTTGCCCTGGACGTTAGCGTTAAACGCAATGCCTTCATGGTTGAGATGCTGAAAGAAAACGAGGTTGACCTGGTGGTCACCACGCATCGACCTGGCCAGTATGACTGCCTGACGCTGCGTACTTCTCCTACGCACTGGTACTGTGCCGCGGAGTACGTATTGCAAAAAGGTGAGCCAATACCCCTGGTCCTGCTGGACGATCCTAGTCCGTTCCGCGATATGGTGCTGACTGCGCTCAACGAAGCCAGTATTCCGTGGCGCCTGGCGTACGTTGCGTCAACGTTGCCTGCGGTACGAGCGGCAGTGAAGGCCGGACTTGGCGTAACAGCCCGTCCGGTGGAGATGATGAGCCCCGATCTGCGTGTGCTGGGTCAATCTGAGGGACTCCCGTCGTTGCCGGATACGGAGTACCTGCTGTGCCATAATGCCGCCAGCAACAACGAGCTAGCGAAAGTGGTATTCGAGGCAATGGAAAACTACCACAATCCATGGCAGTACGCGCCTGTTACTCCGGAAGGAGGGGATGACTCCCTGATTGTGGAAAGGGATTTTGAGTGATCATTCCCCCAAAATTCTCGTAACAAAATGTAAGTGCAAAAAAGAGCCACTCGCATGATTTTTTCCTGCGAGTGGTTTTTTTTGCTATTCATAACCGCGAACGGAGCAGGGTTAAAGCAAATACCGCTTATTTATCAATGCAGAAAATGCTTTTGGTTAAGCTATAAACGATACCTCTTCTAACTTGCCTAATACCCCGCCGATGTTAAAAAAACAGGAAATATGTTGCTGTTTTTTTGATTGAATTAACAAAAGCGTGTCTCAGATCAAGAAAATACTCCCATTTGGGGGGAGGAATCGTTGGCAAATCCTGTCAAAATAGGAGGGTTATTTTTTTTACTTCCAAAACGGACACGATTCAACAAGATGCATTTGACGTAAAGTCATGTACCCACCAGGGTTAAAGGGCACCAAATGTTAATGAGAATCGCACGTTGTAATTTAATGTGAAGAAACCTTTGTTAAAGTTGACAAAAGGTTATAGAAAGGAGTAAAAAACCCCATCATTTTGCTGTCTATGTCTCATTTCTGACAGTTAGTGTAAGGTTATTTTGTTCCTCCCCATGAATCGATGTGATGCCCATCTGCCAGCAAGAGCAGTGTCGTCGGTATCACTTTTGATGAGTAAGCAATGAGTATGTCAACATCCACAGAAGTCATCGCTCATCACTGGGCATTCGCAATCTTTCTTATTGTAGCCATTGGCCTGTGCTGCCTGATGTTAGTCGGCGGCTGGTTCCTGGGCGGTCGCGCCCGCGCAAGGCACAAAAACACACCTTTCGAATCAGGTATTGATTCAGTAGGTACCGCTCGCTTACGCCTGTCTGCCAAGTTCTACCTGGTAGCCATGTTCTTCGTCATTTTCGACGTGGAAGCGCTTTACCTCTTCGCGTGGTCTACCTCCATTCGCGAAAGTGGTTGGGTGGGCTTTGTCGAGGCCGCAATTTTCATTTTAGTGTTACTGGCCGGTCTGGTTTATCTGGTGCGTATTGGCGCGCTGGACTGGACACCTGTGCGTTCACGCCGTGAACACATCAACCCGGAAAACAGTATCTCTAATCGTCAGCAGTAACAGCGAGGCAATAAGATGGATTATACGCTCACCCGCATAGATCCTAACGGTGAGAATGACCGTTACCCCCTGCAAAAACAGGAGATCGTAACCGACCCCCTGGAGCAAGAAGTCAACAAAAGCGTGTACATGGGCAAGCTCGAACATGCCATGCACGATATGGTCAACTGGGGTCGTAAGAACTCCATCTGGCCATACAACTTTGGCCTTTCTTGCTGCTACGTTGAAATGGTGACGTCATTCACTGCGGTGCATGACGTTGCGCGTTTTGGGGCCGAGGTACTGCGTGCTTCTCCACGTCAGGCTGACCTGATGGTGGTGGCCGGGACCTGCTTTACCAAGATGGCACCGGTTATTCAGCGTCTTTATGACCAGATGCTGGAGCCAAAATGGGTAATCTCCATGGGCGCATGTGCAAACTCCGGCGGTATGTACGACATTTATTCCGTTGTGCAGGGCGTTGATAAGTTCATTCCGGTGGATGTGTACATCCCGGGCTGCCCGCCGCGTCCAGAGGCCTATATGCAGGCGCTGATGCTGCTGCAGGAGTCAATCGGTAAAGAACGCCGTCCGCTCTCCTGGGTTGTTGGCGATCAAGGTGTCTATCGCGCGAACATGCAGTCTGAGCGCGAGCGTAAACGTGGTGAACGTATTGCCGTCACCAACCTGCGTACGCCTGACGAAATTTAATTTGCGCCTGTGGGCCTGGAGAACACCTTCGCATATCACTACTCAAATAGCGCGAAGCCAGGCTTAACAGTCACCACGGACCATTTGCAATGGTGAACAATATGACCGACTTAACCGCGCAAGAAGCCGCCTGGCAGACCCGGGATCATCTCGATGATCCCGTCATTGGCGAACTGCGCAACCGTTTTGGGCCGGATGCCTTTACTGTTCAGGCCACCCGCACCGGGGTACCCGTTGTTTGGGTGAAGCGTGAGCAATTACTGGAAGTTGTCGATTTCCTCAAGAAATTGCCAAAACCTTACGTCATGCTGTTTGACTTACACGGCATGGACGAACGTCTGAGAACGCACCGCCAGGGTCTCCCTGCTGCGGATTTTTCCGTTTTCTACCACCTGATCTCAATAGACCGCAACACGGATATCATGCTCAAGGTGGCATTGTCTGAAAACGACATGCATCTGCCGACGATCACCAAACTTTTCCCAAACGCTAACTGGTACGAGCGTGAAACCTGGGAAATGTTCGGCATGACCTTCGACGGCCACCCGCATCTGACGCGCATCATGATGCCGCAGACCTGGACCGGCCACCCGCTGCGTAAAGACTACCCGGCACGCGCCACCGAATTCGACCCGTTTGAGCTGACCAAAGCCAAGCAGGATCTGGAGATGGAAGCGCTGACCTTCAAGCCGGAAGACTGGGGCATGAAGCGCGGCACCGAAAACGAGGACTTCATGTTCCTCAACCTCGGTCCAAACCACCCCTCTGCGCACGGTGCATTCCGTATTATCCTTCAGCTTGACGGCGAAGAAATTGTCGACTGCGTGCCTGACATTGGCTACCACCACCGTGGTGCCGAGAAGATGGGCGAGCGTCAGTCCTGGCACAGCTACATTCCGTATACCGACCGTATCGAATACCTCGGCGGCTGCGTGAACGAAATGCCATACGTGCTGGCCGTTGAGAAACTGGCAGGCATCACCGTCCCGGATCGCGTTAATGTGATTCGCGTGATGCTGTCTGAACTGTTCCGTATTAACAGCCACCTGCTGTACATCTCCACGTTCATTCAGGACGTCGGCGCGATGACGCCGGTCTTCTTCGCCTTTACCGACCGTCAGAAAATCTACGATCTGGTGGAAGCGATTACCGGTTTCCGTATGCACCCGGCCTGGTTCCGCATCGGCGGCGTGGCGCACGATCTGCCGCGCGGCTGGGACCGCCTGCTGCGTGAATTCCTCGACTGGATGCCGAAACGTCTGGCGTCTTACGAGAAAGCCGCGCTGCGTAACTCCATCCTGAAAGGCCGCTCCCAGGGCGTTGCCGCCTACGGCGCGAAAGAGGCGCTGGAGTGGGGAACCACAGGTGCTGGCCTGCGCGCAACCGGTATTGATTTCGACGTGCGTAAAGCCCGTCCTTACTCTGGCTACGAGAACTTCGACTTTGAAGTCCCGGTTGGCGGCGGCGTTTCCGACTGCTACACCCGCGTGATGCTGAAAGTGGAAGAGCTGCGCCAGAGCCTGCGCATCCTTGAGCAGTGCCTCAACAACATGCCGGAAGGCCCGTTCAAGGCGGATCACCCGCTGACGACGCCGCCACCGAAAGAGCGCACGCTGCAACATATCGAAACCCTGATCACCCACTTCTTGCAGGTTTCCTGGGGCCCGGTCATGCCGGCACAAGAATCCTTCCAGATGATTGAAGCGACCAAGGGTATCAACAGCTACTACCTCACCAGCGACGGCAGCACCATGAGCTACCGTACCCGCGTGCGTACGCCAAGCTTTGCGCACCTGCAGCAGATCCCGGCCGCCATTCGCGGCAGTCTGGTCTCCGACCTGATTGTGTATCTGGGTAGTATCGATTTTGTTATGTCAGATGTGGACCGCTAATTATGCACGAGAATCAACAACCACAAACCGAGGCTTTTGAGCTGAGTGAAGCAGAGCGTGCCGCCATTGAGCACGAGATGCACCACTACGAAGACCCGCGTGCGGCGTCCATTGAAGCGCTGAAAATCGTACAGAAACAGCGTGGTTGGGTGCCGGATGGGGCGATCTATGAGATCGCAAAAGTGCTGGGCATTCCGGCGAGTGACGTAGAAGGCGTAGCCACGTTCTACAGCCAGATCTTTCGTCAGCCGGTCGGCCGCCATGTGATCCGCTACTGTGACAGCGTTGTCTGCCACATTACCGGTTATCAGGGCATTCAGGCTGCGATTGAGAAGAAACTTAATATTAAGCCGGGCCAGACCACGTTCGACGGACGCTTTACCCTGCTGCCAACCTGCTGCCTGGGTAACTGCGACAAGGGACCGACCATGATGATTGATGAGGACACTCACAGCCATCTGACGCCGGAAGCGATTCCTGACCTGCTGGAGCAGTACAAATGAAAACTGTAATTCGTACTGCTGAGACGCATCCGCTGACCTGGCGTCTGCGCGAAGACAAACAGCCGGTCTGGCTCGACGAATATCAGAGCAAAAACGGCTATGCCGGTGCGCGTAAAGCCCTCGGCGGCATGGCGCCAGACGACATCGTTAATGCGGTGAAAGAGTCTGGCCTGAAAGGGCGCGGCGGTGCGGGCTTCTCCACCGGTCTGAAGTGGAGCCTGATGCCGAAAGATGAATCCATGAACATCCGTTACCTGCTGTGTAACGCCGATGAAATGGAGCCGGGTACCTATAAAGACCGCCTGCTGATGGAACAGCTGCCGCACCTGCTGGTGGAAGGCATGCTGATCTCCGCGTTCGCGCTGAAAGCGTACCGTGGCTACATCTTCCTGCGCGGTGAATACATCGAAGCGGCTGAAAACCTGCGTCGCGCGATTGCCGAAGCCACTGAAGCCGGACTGCTGGGTAAAAACATCCTGGGCACCGGGTTTGACTTCGAGCTGTTCGTGCACACCGGTGCCGGCCGTTATATCTGCGGTGAAGAAACCGCGCTGATTAACTCCCTGGAAGGCCGCCGCGCGAACCCGCGCTCCAAGCCACCGTTCCCGGCAAGCTCCGGCGTGTGGGGTAAACCGACCTGTGTAAACAACGTCGAAACCCTGTGTAACGTTCCGGCTATCCTTGCGAACGGCGTGGAGTGGTATCAGGGCATCTCATCAAGTAAAGATGCCGGTACCAAGCTGATGGGCTTCTCCGGTCGCGTGAAGAATCCTGGCGTCTGGGAGCTGCCGTTCGGCACCACCGCACGTGAAATTCTTGAAGACTACGCCGGCGGCATGCGCGATGGCCTGAAATTCAAAGCCTGGCAGCCGGGTGGGGCAGGGACAGACTTCTTAACCGAAGCCCACCTTGACCTGCCAATGGAGTTCGAAAGCATTGGTAAAGCAGGCAGCCGTCTGGGTACCGCGCTGGCGATGGCCGTCGACCACGAGATCGGCATGGTATCCCTGGTGCGTAACCTGGAAGAGTTCTTCGCCCGCGAGTCCTGCGGCTGGTGTACACCATGCCGTGACGGTCTGCCGTGGAGCGTGAAGATCCTGCGCGCTATCGAACGTGGCGAAGGCCAGCCTGGCGATATCGAGACACTTGAGCAACTGTGTCGATTCTTAGGGCCAGGAAAAACCTTCTGTGCCCACGCACCGGGTGCCGTCGAGCCGCTGCAGAGCGCGATTAAATATTTCCGCGACGAATTCGAAGCAGGCATCAAGCAGCCGTTCAGCAATACCCATTCTATCAATGGTATTCAGCCGAACCTGCTGAAAGCACGCTGGTAAAAACAGAATTTTGATTAACGCTCGGTTTCGGCCGAGCCAACTGGAAGCATGCTAATGGCTACGATTCATGTAGACGGCAAAGAATACGAAGTCAACGGGGCGGACAACCTGCTGGAAGCTTGTCTGTCTCTTGGCCTCGATATTCCGTACTTTTGCTGGCATCCGGCGCTGGGCAGCGTCGGTGCTTGCCGCCAGTGTGCGGTGAAGCAATATCAAAACGCGGAAGACACGCGTGGTCGACTGGTGATGTCCTGTATGACGCCAGCCACCGAAGGCACTTTTATTTCGATTGATGACGAAGAAGCCAAACAGTTCCGCGAAAGCGTAGTGGAGTGGTTGATGACCAACCACCCACACGACTGTCCGGTGTGTGAGGAGGGTGGTAACTGCCACCTTCAGGATATGACCGTCATGACTGGTCACAGCTTCCGTCGCTATCGCTTTACCAAGCGTACCCACCGAAATCAGGATCTGGGGCCGTTCATCTCTCACGAAATGAACCGCTGCATCGCCTGCTACCGCTGCGTGCGTTACTACAAAGATTATGCAGACGGTCAGGATCTGGGCGTGTATGGCGCGCATGACAACGTTTACTTCGGTCGTCCGGAAGACGGTACGCTTGAAAGCGAATTCTCCGGTAACCTGGTAGAAATCTGCCCGACCGGCGTGTTCACGGATAAAACCCACTCCGAGCGTTACAACCGTAAATGGGACATGCAGTTTGCGCCAAGCATCTGCCAGCAGTGCTCCCTCGGCTGTAACACCAGCCCGGGTGAACGTTACGGTGAACTGCGTCGTATCGAAAACCGTTACAACGGTACCGTTAACCACTACTTCCTCTGCGATCGCGGTCGTTTTGGCTATGGCTATGTGAACCTGAAAGACCGTCCGCGTCAGCCGGTTCAGCGCCGTGGCGACGACGTCATTACCCTCAACGCTGAACAGGCGATGCAGGGCGCGGCAGATATTCTGCGCCAGTCGAAGAAAGTGATCGGCATCGGCTCCCCGCGCGCCAGCATCGAAAGCAACTTCGCACTGCGTGAGCTGGTTGGGGCGGAAAACTTCTATACCGGTATCGCCCATGGCGAGCAGGAACGTCTGCAACTGGTGCTGAAAGTGCTGCGTGAAGGCGGTGTACACACGCCTGCGCTGCGCGAAATCGAATCCTATGATGCGGTTCTGGTGCTCGGGGAAGACCTGACGCAGACCGGCGCACGCGCGGCTCTGGCGGTTCGTCAGGCGGTGAAGGGTAAAGCACGTGAAATGGCAGCGGCGCAGAAAGTGGCTGACTGGCAGATTGCGGCGATCCTCAACATCGGCCAGCGCGCGAAGCATCCTCTGTTTGTGACTAACGTCGACAACACCCGTCTGGACGATATCGCCGCGTGGACCTACTGCGCGCCGGTTGAAGATCAGGCGCGCCTCGGCTTTGCCATTGCCCACGCGCTGGACAGCAACTCGCCGGCCGTTGAACTGGATCGCGACCTGCAGAACAAGGTCGACGTGATTGTTCAGGCGCTGGCGGGGGCGAAAAAACCACTGATCATTTCCGGTACCAACACCGGTAGCGCTGAAATCATTCAGGCCGCAGCGAACGTTGCCAAAGCCCTGAAGGGCCGTGGCGCTGACGTCGGTGTGACCATGATTGCCCGTGCGGTGAACAGCATCGGACTGGGCATGATTGGCGGCGGCTCGCTGGAAGAAGCGTTAAGCGAACTGGAATCCGGTTCTGCTGATGCGGTGGTAGTGCTGGAAAATGACCTGCATCGTCACGCTTCCGCCGCTCGCGTTGACGCCGCGCTCTCCAAAGCACCGCTGGTGATGGTTATCGACCATCAGCGCACCGCGATCATGGACAAAGCACACCTGGTGCTCTCTGCTGCAAGCTTCGCAGAAAGCGACGGGACGGTGATCAACAACGAAGGCCGCGCACAGCGCTTCTTCCAGGTTTATGACCCGGCCTACTACGACAGCAACACCGTGATGCTGGAAAGCTGGCGCTGGCTGCACTCTCTGCACAGCACCGTGCAGAGCCGTGAAGTGGACTGGACGCAGCTCGACCACGTTATCGACGCGGTTGTTGAGAAACTGCCTCAGCTGGCGGGCATTAAAGACGCCGCGCCTGACGCAAGCTTCCGTATTCGCGGCCAGAAACTGGCGCGTGAGCCGCACCGCTACAGCGGTCGTACTGCGATGCGTGCCAATATCAGCGTGCACGAACCGCGTCAGCCGCAGGATAAAGACACCATGTTCGCCTTCTCGATGGAAGGGAACAACCAGCCGTCTGCGCCGCGTTCGCAAATCCCGTTTGCATGGGCACCGGGCTGGAACTCCCCACAGGCATGGAACAAATTCCAGGCTGAAGTGGGTGGTCATCTGCGCCACGGCGATCCGGGCGTGCGTCTGATTGAAGCCTCCGAAACCGATCTGGACTTCTTCTCTACCGTTCCGGAACGTTTCCAGGCTCAGGAAGGCCACTGGCGTATTGCGCCGTACTACCATCTGTTCGGTAGCGACGAAATGTCCCAGCGTTCTCCGGTATTCCAGCAGCGTATGCCGCAGCCGTACATCAAGCTCAACCCGGCGGATGCCGCGAAGCTTGGCGTTAACGCGGGTGCGAACATTGCCTTTAGCTACGACGGCCAGACAATCAGCCTGCCGCTGATTATTTCTGAAAGCCTGTCAGCAGGGCAGGTGGGTCTGCCGATGGGTATGCCTGGCATCGCGCCGGTCCTGGCGGGTGCGCATCTTGATAACCTTCAGGAGGCAAAAGCATGAGTTGGTTAACGCCGGATCTTATCGACATCCTGCTGAGCATTCTGAAAGCGGTCGTCATTCTGCTGGTGGTCGTCACCTGCGGCGCGTTCATGAGCTTTGGTGAACGTCGTCTGCTCGGTCTGTTCCAGAACCGTTACGGACCGAACCGCGTGGGCTGGGGTGGTTCACTCCAGCTGGTGGCGGACATGATCAAGATGTTCTTTAAAGAGGACTGGGTTCCGCGCTTCTCGGACCGCGTGATCTTTACGCTGGCACCGATGATCGCCTTTACCTCGCTGCTGCTGGCGTTTGCTATCGTTCCCGTCAGCCCGACCTGGGTGGTGGCTGACCTGAACATCGGCATTCTGTTCTTCCTGATGATGGCAGGCCTCGCGGTGTACGCGGTGCTGTTCGCAGGCTGGTCCAGTAACAACAAATACTCGCTGCTGGGTGCCATGCGTGCTTCCGCGCAGACGCTGAGCTACGAAGTGTTCCTGGGGCTCTCCCTGATGGGCGTGGTGGCGCAGGCCGGTTCATTCAACATGACCGACATCGTCAACAACCAGGCCGACATCTGGAACGTTATCCCGCAGTTCTTTGGTTTTGTGACCTTTGCTATCGCGGGCGTGGCGGTGTGTCACCGTCACCCGTTTGACCAGCCAGAAGCCGAACAGGAACTGGCCGACGGTTACCACATTGAATATTCCGGTATGAAATTCGGTCTGTTCTTCGTGGGCGAGTACATCGGTATCGTCACCATTTCCGCGTTGATGGTAACGCTGTTCTTTGGTGGCTGGCATGGCCCGTTCTTACCGCCGTTCATCTGGTTCGCGCTGAAAACCGCGTTCTTCATGATGATGTTCATTTTGATTCGTGCGTCCTTACCGCGTCCGCGTTATGACCAGGTAATGTCCTTCGGCTGGAAAGTGTGCCTGCCGCTGACGCTCGTCAACTTGTTGGTAACGGCGGCTGTCATTCTCTGGCAGCAGCCATAAGGGGCTTTGAGATCATGACCTTAAAAGAATTACTCGTAGGCTTTGGCACCCAGGTACGCAGTATCTGGATGATCGGCCTGCACGCGTTTGCCAAACGCGAAACCCGGATGTATCCGGAAGAGCCGGTATATCTGCCGCCGCGCTACCGTGGCCGTATCGTGCTGACGCGCGACCCGGACGGTTCCGAGCGCTGCGTAGCCTGTAACCTGTGTGCGGTAGCGTGTCCGGTAGGCTGTATCTCTCTGCAGAAAGCCGAGACGGTAGACGGCCGCTGGTACCCTGAGTTCTTCCGCATCAACTTCTCACGCTGCATTTTCTGCGGTCTGTGTGAAGAAGCGTGCCCAACCACGGCGATTCAGCTGACTCCAGACTTCGAGCTGGGTGAGTACAAGCGTCAGGACCTGGTGTACGAGAAAGAGGATCTGCTGATTTCCGGTCCGGGCAAATACCCGGAATATAACTTCTACCGGATGGCGGGTATGGCAATCGACGGCAAAGATAAGGGCGAAGCAGAGAACGAAGCTAAGCCTATCGACGTCAAGAGCCTGTTACCGTAAGGAGAGGGCAATGGAATTCGCTTTTTATATCTGTGGCCTTATCGCCATCCTGGCTACGCTGCGAGTGATCACGCACACCAATCCGGTGCATGCGTTGCTGTATTTAATCATTTCGCTGCTGGCTATTTCCGGGGTGTTCTTTGCGCTGGGCGCGCACTTCGCCGGTGCGCTGGAAATTATCGTCTACGCGGGTGCCATTATGGTGCTGTTCGTGTTCGTGGTGATGATGCTCAACCTGGGCGGCTCTGAAATTGAGCAGGAACGTCAATGGTTAAAACCGCAGGTGTGGATTGGCCCGGCAATTTTGTCGGCCATCATGCTGGTGGTGATTGTTTACGCTATTCTGGGCGTTAACGACCAGGGCATTGACGGCACGCCAATCAGCGCCAAGGCTGTTGGTATTGCGCTGTTTGGTCCGTACGTTCTGGCGGTTGAACTGGCCTCTATGCTGCTGCTGGCGGGCCTGGTTGTTGCCTTCCACGTCGGTCGCGAAGAACGTGTTGGTGAGGTGCTGAGCAACCGCACTGATGACCGTGCGAAAAGAAAAACGGAGGAGCGCGCATGATCCCCTTAACACATGGACTGATCCTCGCTGCGATTTTGTTCGTTCTGGGCTTAACCGGTCTGGTTATCCGCCGCAATCTGCTGTTTATGCTGATCGGTCTGGAAATCATGATCAACGCTTCCGCGCTGGCCTTTGTGGTCGCCGGTAGCTACTGGGGCCAGGCCGACGGTCAGGTGATGTACATTCTCGCCATCAGCCTCGCGGCTGCCGAAGCGAGTATTGGCCTGGCGCTGTTGCTGCAGCTCCATCGTCGCCGCCAGAACCTGAACATCGATTCAGTAAGTGAGTTGCGTGGATGAACATGCTTGCCTTAACCATTATTTTTCCGCTGATTGGCTTCGTGCTGCTGGCATTTTCTCGCGGCCGCTGGTCTGAGAATCTGTCTGCCACCGTGGGCATTGGCTCAATCGGTCTGGCTGCGCTGGTGACAGCGTATGCGGGTATCGATTTCTTCAACAATGGACGTCAGGCCTACAGCGTGCCGCTGTGGAACTGGATGTCGGTCGGTAACTTCAACATCGGTTTCAACCTGGTGCTGGATGGTCTGTCTCTGACCATGCTCTCCGTGGTCACCGGCGTGGGCTTCCTGATCCACATGTTCGCCTCCTGGTATATGCGCGGTGAAGAGGGATACTCCCGCTTCTTCGCCTACACCAACCTGTTTATCGCCAGCATGGTGGTTCTGGTGCTGGCCGATAACCTGCTGCTGATGTATCTGGGCTGGGAAGGCGTGGGTCTGTGCTCTTACCTGCTGATCGGTTTCTACTACACCGATCCGAAGAATGGCGCAGCGGCCATGAAAGCGTTCGTCGTGACCCGTGTGGGTGACGTCTTCCTCGCTTTCGCGCTGTTCATTCTCTACAACGAACTGGGCACGCTGAACTTCCGCGAAATGGTGGAACTGGCGCCAGCTCACTTCGAAGCAGGCAACAACATGCTGTGGTGGGCAACGCTGATGCTGCTGGGTGGTGCTGTGGGTAAATCCGCACAGCTGCCGTTGCAGACATGGCTTGCCGACGCGATGGCGGGTCCAACCCCTGTCTCCGCGCTGATCCACGCCGCGACCATGGTCACCGCCGGTGTCTACCTGATTGCGCGTACCCATGGCCTGTTCCTGATGACCCCGGAAATTCTGCATCTGGTGGGTATCGTCGGTGCGGTTACGCTGGTGCTGGCAGGCTTTGCCGCGCTGGTGCAGACCGACATCAAACGCGTTCTCGCGTACTCCACCATGAGCCAGATTGGTTACATGTTCCTGGCGCTGGGCGTTCAGGCGTGGGACGCAGCCATTTTCCACCTGATGACGCACGCGTTCTTTAAAGCGCTGCTGTTCCTCTCATCCGGTTCGGTGATCCTGGCCTGCCACCACGAGCAGAATATTTTCAAAATGGGCGGACTGCGTAAGTCCATCCCGCTGGTCTATGTCTGCTTCCTGGTAGGCGGCGCGGCGCTGGCGGCACTGCCGCTGATTACCGCAGGCTTCTTCAGTAAGGATGAAATCCTGGCGGGCGCCATGGCGAATGGTCATATCAATCTGATGGTTGCGGGTCTGGTCGGTGCGTTTATGACCTCCCTGTACACCTTCCGTATGATTTTCATCGTCTTCCACGGTAAAGAACAAATTCACGCCCACGCAGGGAAGGGGATTACCCACCACCTGCCGCTGATTGTGCTGCTGGTACTCTCCACCTTCGTTGGCGCGATGATTGTGCCACCGTTGCAGGGCGTACTGCCGGCAACAACCGAGCTTGAGCACGGTCGCGTTCTGACGCTTGAAATCACCTCCGGCGTTGTGGCTATCGCGGGCATCCTGATTGCCGCATGGCTGTGGCTGGGCAAACGCACGCTGGTGACTGCCGTTGCCAACAGCGCGCCGGGCCGTCTGCTGGGCACCTGGTGGTACAACGCATGGGGCTTCGACTGGCTGTACGACATGATCTTCGTGAAGCCGTTCCTGGGCATTGCGTGGCTGTTGAAGCGCGATCCGCTGAACAGCATGATGAATATCCCGGCGATCCTCTCTCGCTTTGCAGGTAAAGGCCTGCTGTACAGCGAGAACGGCTATCTGCGCTGGTATGTGGCCTCCATGAGCATCGGTGCGGTTGTCGTGCTGGCGCTGCTGATGGTGTTGCGATAGTGGTTTTTGCCCGGTGGCGCTGCGCTTACCGGGCCTACGAGACCGTAGGTCGGGTAAGCGTGAGCGTCACCCGACACCACAAACCGCACTAACACGTGAATTTTGTCGAATTCGTTGAAAATCGGTCCCTGAGGGACTTTAACAAGGAATAAAAATCGCCATGTTATTACCCTGG
The DNA here is from genome assembly GCF_000534735.1 of Enterobacter sp. MGH 4. Lineage (NCBI taxonomy): Bacteria > Pseudomonadati > Pseudomonadota > Gammaproteobacteria > Enterobacterales > Enterobacteriaceae > Enterobacter > Enterobacter sp. MGH 4. Next base: position 256,770 of record NZ_KI973289.1, read on the forward strand.
CTAATATTAATTCCCTTCATCGGCGGCTTCCTGTGCTGGCAGACTGAACGCTTTGGCGTGAAGATGCCGCGCTGGATCGCGCTGATCACCATGGGATTGACGCTCGCGCTTGGCCTGCAACTGTGGTTGCAGGGTGGCTACTCATTGACCCAGTCTGCGGGCCTTCCGCAGTGGCAGTCTGAGTTCATTCTGCCGTGGATCCCACGTTTCGGTATTACGATCCACCTTGCGATTGACGGTCTGTCGCTGCTGATGGTCGTGCTGACCGGTCTGCTCGGCGTTCTGGCGGTACTCTGCTCCTGGCGAGAAATCGAAAAATACCAGGGCTTCTTCCACCTGAACCTGATGTGGATCCTGGGCGGCGTTATCGGCGTGTTCCTGGCCATCGACATGTTCCTGTTCTTCTTCTTCTGGGAGATGATGCTGGTGCCGATGTACTTCCTGATCGCGCTATGGGGCCACAAGGCATCCGACGGTAAAACGCGTATCACGGCGGCCACCAAGTTCTTCATCTACACCCAGGCGAGTGGTCTGGTGATGTTGATTGCCATCCTGGCGCTGGTGTTTGTGCATTACAACGCCACCGGCGTCTGGACCTTCAACTATGAAGATCTGCTGAAGACCCCGATGTCCCACGGTGTGGAATACCTGCTGATGCTCGGCTTCTTCATCGCCTTCGCGGTGAAAATGCCGGTAGTTCCGCTGCACGGCTGGCTGCCGGACGCGCACTCTCAGGCGCCAACGGCGGGTTCCGTTGACCTGGCGGGTATCTTGCTGAAAACGGCGGCCTACGGTCTGCTGCGTTTCTCCCTGCCGCTGTTCCCGAACGCCTCCGCAGAGTTTGCGCCGATTGCCATGTGGCTTGGCGTGATCGGTATCTTCTACGGTGCATGGATGGCCTTCACGCAGTACGACATCAAACGTCTGATTGCTTACACCTCCGTTTCCCACATGGGCTTCGTACTGATTGCCATCTACACCGGTAGCCAGCTGGCGTACCAGGGCGCGGTGATCCAGATGATTGCGCACGGCTTGTCCGCTGCCGGTCTCTTCATCCTGTGCGGTCAGCTGTACGAACGTCTGCATACCCGCGACATGCGTATGATGGGCGGCCTGTGGGGCAAAATGAAATGGCTGCCTGCACTCTCCATGTTCTTCGCGGTTGCCACCCTGGGTATGCCAGGTACCGGTAACTTCGTTGGCGAATTTATGATTCTGTTCGGCAGCTTCAAAGTGGTTCCGATGATTACCGTCATCTCCACCTTTGGTCTGGTGTTCGCCTCCGTGTACTCGCTGGCGATGCTGCACCGCGCCTACTTCGGTAAAGCGAAGAGCGAAATTGCTGCTAAAGAACTGCCGGGGATGTCGCTGCGTGAGCTGTCCATCATCCTGCTGCTGGTCGTACTGCTGGTGCTGCTGGGCTTCTATCCGCAGCCGATTCTGGATACCTCGCACTCCGCGATGGGTAACATCCAGCAGTGGTTTGTTAATTCTGCTTCTACTACAAGGCCGTAATTCGCCATGACAATAACTCCACAACAACTGATCGCGCTGCTACCGCTGCTGATCGTCGGATTGACGGTGGTGGTTGTGATGCTCTCCATTGCGTGGCGACGCAATCACTTCCTGAATGCGACCCTGTCCGTTCTGGGTCTGAACGCTGCGTTAGTCTCCCTCTGGTTTGTTGGCCAGGCGGGCGCAATGGACGTCACGCCGCTGATGCGCGTTGACGGCTACGCCATGCTCTACACCGGTCTGGTGCTGCTGGCGAGCCTGGCAACCTGTACCTTTGCGTACCCGTGGCTCGAAGGGTACAACGACAACAAAGAAGAGTTTTACCTGCTGGTACTGATTGCCGCACTGGGCGGCATTCTGCTGGCGAACGCGAACCACATGGCCGCGCTGTTCCTCGGTATTGAGCTGATCTCACTGCCGCTGTTCGGCCTGATTGGTTACGCCTTCCGCCAGAAACGCTCACTGGAAGCGGCTATCAAGTACACCATCTTGTCCGCTGCTGCGTCGTCGTTCCTGCTGTTCGGTATCGCGCTGCTGTATGCACAGACGGGTAACCTCTCCTTCCTGGCGCTCGGCAAGAGCCTCGGCGACGGCATGATGCATGAGCCGCTGCTGCTGGCGGGTCTGGGCATGATGATTGTAGGCCTTGGCTTTAAACTCTCTCTGGTGCCGTTCCACCTGTGGACGCCAGACGTTTATCAGGGTGCGCCAGCGCCGGTCTCTACCTTCCTGGCGACGGCGAGTAAAATCGCTATCTTTGGCGTGGTCATGCGTCTGTTCCTGTACGCCCCGGTGGGTGACAGCGAAGCGGTTCGCGTGGTGCTGGGCATTATCGCGTTCGTCTCCATCATCTTCGGTAACCTGATGGCGCTGAGCCAGACCAACATTAAGCGTCTGCTGGGCTACTCCTCAATCTCCCATCTGGGCTACCTGCTGGTGGCGCTGATTGCGCTGCAAAGTGGTGAGATGTCGATGGAAACCGTGGGTGTGTATCTGGCCGGTTACCTGTTCAGCAGCCTCGGCGCGTTCGGCGTCGTGAGCCTGATGTCCAGCCCGTACCGTGGGCCGGATGCAGATTCCCTGTTCTCCTACCGTGGTCTGTTCTGGCACCGTCCGATTCTGTCTGCGGTAATGACCGTGATGATGCTCTCTCTGGCGGGTATCCCGATGACGCTGGGCTTTATCGGTAAGTTCTACGTGCTGGCCGTCGGTGTGCAGGCGGGTCTGTGGTGGCTGACTGCCGGTGTCGTTATCGGCTCCGCGATTGGTCTTTACTACTACCTGCGTGTGGCTGTGAGCCTGTACCTGAGTGCGCCTCAGCAGCTCAACCGTGATGCGCCGTCCAACTGGCAGTACAGCGCCGGGGGGATCGTGGTGCTGATCTCCGCGCTTCTGGTGCTAATCTTCGGTATCTATCCGCAGCCGCTGATTGAGATTGTGCAGCGCGCGATGCCGCTGATGTAAAAGCAAAAAACCCGCCTCGGCGGGTTTTTTATTGCCCAACGGCGCTACGCTTGCAGGGCCTACAGGTCTTGTAGGTCGGGTAAGCGAAGCGCCACCCGACTAAGCTAACTGCTTCCTGCTTATAAGCGGCCCGTCAATCTTCTTCATCGAGCGGTCCAGCACCTCTTCAATCACCGACGACAGCTCATTCAGCTCAAACTTCGCCACATAGCCGTCAGCCTTCACTTTGCGTATATGATCTTCGTTCGCGTTGCCGGAAAGAGACGAGTGGATCACCACCGGAATATCTTTCAGTACCGGGTCAGTTTTGATTTTGCGCGTCAGCGTAAAGCCGTCCATCTCCGGCATTTCGAGATCGGTTAATACCAGGGCAATCTTATCGGTAACGGGGACGCCCTCAGCCTGAGCCTGCGCGGCCAGCTGAGTGATTTTCTCCCATGCGTCTTTGCCGGTGATATGCAGCTGAGCCGGGATCTCCATTGCCTGCAATCCCTTCTCCAGCATTGAGCGCGCTACTTTCGAGTCTTCAGCAACAATCGCGACAGAGCCAGGCTTGATGTTGAATTTGGTGGTTTCCAGATGGGTGGCGTGCAGATCGTGGTTCGCCGGGGTGATGTCATACAGGATCTGCTCCACGTCGAGCACCATTGCCAGATCGTTGGTATCGGTCTTATCGTCCAGACAGGCAATGCTGGTGATGTAGCGACCGCTGACGGCGGTTTCCGCGGCGTGCACCTGCTTCCAGTCGAGACGCATGATGTTCTCCACCGATTCCACGGCAAACGCCTGCACGCTGCGGGCATATTCGGTGATCAGCAAAATGTTTAGCCCGGTGGCTGGCTTGCAGCCGGCGACGGCGGCCAGATCGATCACCGGGATCACCTGGTCGCGAATATTTACCATCCCCATCAGCGGAGACTTCATTCCCGCTGGTTTGGTGAAGGTCGGCATCGGCACAATTTCGCGCAGTTTGAACACGTTGATGCCGAACAGCTCGGATTTATTTTCGTTCAGAGAGGTGCCAAGACGGAACAGCAACAGTTCAAAACGGTTGGACTGGGTCAGGTTCGCCCTGTCATCAATATCTTTCTGGAAATTATCCATTCTACCCTCAAGAGAAATGCTGGCCTTTTAATCGTTATCGGCACCCTGAGGGAAAAATGAAGGACTAAACGCTGACCTGAGCAAAATCTTCCGCCAGCTCGCATGCGGGGAACACCTCCCGACACTCTGCCAGCAGGCTTTCACAGCCGCGGACGTCATAGCGTGAGCTGACGTGAGTGACAATCAGTTTCCGGACGCCAGCCTCGCGCGCCAGCTGCGCGGCCTGACGCGTTGAGCTGTGCCCCCGGCTGTTGGCTTTTTCTTCCATCGCCGATTCCAGCGTTGCCTCATGCACCATCACATCCACACCCCCGGCAAGCCGGAGCGCCGAAGGGCAGGGGGCGGTATCCCCAAAAATAGCCAGTTTTTTGCCCGGCTGCGGCGGCGCAAGGTAATCCTGACCGTTGATGACGCGCCCGTCTTCCAGCGTGACGGTCTCGCCGTGCTTCAGACGCTGGAACAGCGGGCCAGGTTTCACCCCTTCGGCCTGCAACGCGGCGGCGTTCAGCGCCCCGGGCTTATCATGCTCCTCAACGCGATAACCGTAGCATTCCACCGGATGGTTAAGCGGGTAAGCGCGCACCTGGTAATCTCCGTCGTCGAACACCAGACCTTCGCCGATCTCAACCACCTCCAGCGGATAGTCGGTCCACGAGCCGCTCAGGCGCAGCGTGGTCTCAACGAATGCCTGAATACCCGCAGGGCCATAAATGGTCAGCGGGTTAGCGTTACCGGCCATCGAACGGCTACACAGCAGGCCCGGCAGGCCAAACAGATGGTCGCCGTGCAGATGGGTGATAAATATTTTATCCACTTTCCCCGGGTGGTATGAGGTATGCAGCAACTGATGCTGCGTACCTTCGCCGCAGTCAAACAGCCACAGCCCGCCGCGGGTAGGATGCTTAAGATCCAGCAGAATCGCCGTCACGTTTCGTGAGCGGGTTGGCACGCCCGCGGACGTACCCAGAAAAATCAGTTCCATAACGCAATCAGCCCTTTGCCGAATGGGAAGGGGTTTAGTATAACGTGATGAACCCCAGGAAGGAGAAACACATGATCCAGTGGCAAGATCTACACCACAGCGAACTGACTATTCAGTCACTCTACGCCCTGCTCAAACTGCGCTGCGAAGTTTTTGTGGTTGAACAAACCTGCCCGTATCAGGATATCGACGGCGATGACCTGGTCGGCGAGAACCGGCACATCCTCGGCTGGCGCGATAACGAGCTGGTGGCGTATGCGAGGATTCTGAAAAGCGAAGAGGATTTTGACCCTGTCGTCATTGGCCGCGTCATTATCAGCGGAAGCGTGCGCGGTGAAAAGCTGGGCTATCAGCTGATGGAAAAAACGCTGGACGCATGCCTGAAACGGTGGCCAGACAAGGCGTTATACCTGGGCGCGCAGGCGCATTTGCAATCATTCTATGGCCATTTTGGTTTTACCCCGGTCACGGACATTTACGATGAAGATGGCATCCCACACATCGGTATGGCGCGCGAAGCGAAACAGGCGCAATAGCGAGACGTTGTCTATAGTTATCGGACTGGTGTACTAACATGGAGAAAAATATGTCATTTCAATCCTGGGATACCCGAGCAGACGACGATTTAACGCTGTTAAGCGAAACGCTGGAAGAAGTACTGCGCTCTTCAGGCGATCCTGCCGATCAGAAGTACATTGAGCTCAAAGCCCGCGCCGAGCAGGCGCTGCATGACGTGAAAAACCGCGTCAGCAACGCATCCGACAATTACTACTACCGCGCCAAACAGGCGGTTTATCGTGCCGACGATTATGTGCACGAAAAGCCGTGGCAGGGCATTGGGGTCGGTGCGGCCGTAGGGCTGGTGCTGGGCCTGCTGTTAGCCCGTCGTTAAGCCGGTAAACCCCTCCCTACACGTGGGTACTGCTATTTATCATCAGTACCCCGTATAATGTAAGGTTTTAACAGGGAGAGGTTCGCGTGCATTCGATTTCCATCGCGCTGGAACGCCTGCGCACTCAGCTTGCGCAAGCGTTACCCGCTACACCCGGTTTACGCCATTTCGATGTCTCTTTCCCGTTAAACGACGCCTTCGATCCGCTGGCCTGGCTGGGTGTGCAGCGATGCTATCCCCAGTTTTACTGGCAACAGCGGAGCGGTGATGAAGAACTTGCCGCGCTCGGAAGCCTCGCCCATTTTGACTCTCTGGCCTCGGCCTCCCGGTTTTTGCACACCCATGACGTAGCCAATGATACCCGTATCTGCGGCCTGAACGCCTTCAACCCGGCACAGGGAAAGCTGTTTTTACCGCGCCTTCTCTGGCGACGGTCTGGCGGGGACGCCACGCTGCGCCTGCAACTGTGGAGCGAAACGTCGCTGTGTGACGATGCCGGTGACGCACTGAAGTTTATTGATAACCTGCGCGACGCCGCGCCGATCCGCCCGTTGTCCGTGCAGATTGTGCAGGAAACCCATCATCCGGAAAAACCGGAATGGCTGGCGTTGATTCGTCAGGCGACGGATACCCTTGCTCGCGGCGATTTTGAGAAAGTGGTGCTCGCACGTGCTACAGACGTGCAGTGCCAGCAGCCCGTGAACGCCATCGCGCTAATGGCCGCCAGCCGCGCGCTAAACCTCAACTGCTATCATTTTTGTATGGTCTTTGACGCCAGCAACGCGTTCCTCGGCTCGACGCCCGAGCGACTTTGGCGGCGACGCGGCATGCTGCTGCGCACTGAAGCGCTGGCAGGCACCGTCGCCAGCCATTCTGACGATAAGCAGGCCCAGCGTCTGGGCGACTGGCTGATGAACGACGACAAAAATCAGCGGGAAAATATGCTGGTGGTGGAAGATATCTGCCAGCGTCTTCAGCACCATACCCGGACGCTGGAGATCCTCCCAGCGCAGGTGCTGCGTCTGCGCAAGGTGCAGCATTTACGCCGCTGTATCTGGACCGAACTCAAACAGTCTGATGACGAGCAGTGTCTGCATATTCTGCAACCGACGGCGGCGGTGGCCGGGCTGCCGCGTCAGGCAGCGCGAGAATTTATTGCGAAAGTGGAGCCGTTTGACCGGGAGTGGTACGCCGGATCGGCGGGCTATTTATCGCGCGATCAAAGCGAGTTCTGCGTGGCATTACGCTCCGCCCGCGTTCATGACGCCGCGCTGCGTCTTTATGCGGGGGCGGGCATCGTCAGCGGCTCCGATCCAGAGCAGGAGTGGCAGGAGATCGAAAATAAGGCCGCCGGGCTGCGTTCCCTCCTCCTGAGGGATTAATACTGATTCGTGCAATCCCGATTCATATCAAAATTCTGACTTTTTCTATTATTTATACTGTGTCGCATTCTTGATACTGGACAATCTCATGTCAGTAAGTTCTTTTAACCGACGCTGGGCGACGGTGATCCTTGAAGTCCTGACCCGCCATGGTGTCAGGCATGTGTGTATTGCTCCGGGCTCTCGCTCCACGCCGCTCACCCTTGCTGCGGCGGAAAACAGGGCTTTTATTCATCACACCCATTTTGACGAGCGTGGTCTCGGCCACCTGGCGCTCGGGCTGGCGAAAGTCAGCAACGCGCCCGTGGCGGTGATAGTGACTTCCGGCACGGCGGTGGCAAACCTCTATCCGGCCCTGATTGAAGCGGGGTTAACCGGCGAAAAGCTGATTTTACTCACCGCCGATCGTCCTCCGGAACTTATTGACTGCGGCGCGAACCAGGCGATTCGTCAGCCTGGCATTTTTGCCTCGCATCCTTCACAGACGGTCTCGTTGCCGCGCCCCACCCAGGATATTCCCGCCAGCTGGCTGGTCTCAACTCTCGACCACGCCATGAACGCACTGCGCAGCGGCGGGCTGCACATTAACTGCCCGTTTGCCGAACCGCTGTACGGCGAAATGAACGAGACCGGCCTAGCCTGGCAACAGCAGCTGGGAGAATGGTGGGAGAGCGAAAAGCCCTGGCTGCGTGAGCAGACGCATCTGGAAAGCGCTAAGCAGCGCGACTGGTTCTTCTGGCGCCAGAAGCGCGGGGTGGTGATTGCCGGGCGGATGAGTGCGGCAGAAGGCAAGCTGGCGGCGGAGTGGGCACAAACGCTTGGCTGGCCGCTGATTGGTGATGTGCTTTCCCAGACGGGCCAGCCGCTGCCCTGCGCTGACCTCTGGCTGGGGAACGCGAAAGCGGTCACCGAGCTGGCGCAGGCGCAAATTGTCGTCCAGCTGGGCTCGAGCCTGACGGGCAAGCGACTGCTCCAGTGGCAGGCCACCTGTACGCCAGAAGAGTACTGGCTGGTGGATCCGCTCGAAGGACGCCTTGACCCGGCGCACCATCGCGGTCGCCGCCTGGTGAGCGATATTGACAGCTGGCTGGAATTGCATCCGGCGGAAAAACGCAAACCCTGGGCGGTGGAGATCCCGGCGCTGTCGCGTCAGGCGTGGGAACTCACCAAAGCGCAGTGCGAGGAGTTCAGTGAAGCCGGGCTGGCGCACCGTATCCGCAAATATCTTCCCGAGCAGGGGCAACTTTTTGTCGGTAACAGCCTGGTGGTGCGCCTGATTGACGCCTTTTCGCAGCTGCCCGCGGGTTATCCGGTATACAGCAACCGGGGCGCGAGCGGCATTGACGGGCTGATCTCCACCGCCGCTGGCGTACAGCGGGCCAGCGCAAAATCCACGCTGGCGATTGTGGGGGATCTCTCAGCCCTCTACGATCTCAACGCGCTGGCGCTCCTGCGTCAGGCGTCGGCTCCGTTCGTGCTGATTGTTGTTAACAATAACGGCGGACAGATTTTCTCCCTGCTGCCGACGCCGCAAAGCGAACGTGAGCGCTTCTATCTGATGCCGCAAAACGTGCAGTTCGAACACGCCGCCGCCATGTTCAGCCTGAAGTACCATCGCCCGGAAAACTGGGACGCGCTGGAGACGGCGCTGAACACCGCCTGGCGGCAGCCTGGCGCGACGCTGATTGAGCTGGTGGTAAACGATTCTGACGGCGCGCAGAAGCTACAACATCTGCTGGCGCAGGTGAGTCACCTGTGATCCTCGCTGGCGTCACTCAGCCCGGAAAATCAGGCTACCCCTGGCTGGTTTTCCTGCACGGTTATTCCGGTGACTGTCGTGAGTGGCAGATCGTTGGGGCGTCGCTGCATGACTACCCCAGACTCTACCTTGACCTGCCCGGGCACGGTGGTTCAGCGGATACGGGCGTGACGGGTTTTGCAGAGGTAAGTGAATTGCTCACGCATACCTTAATTAGTTACAACATACTAAATTACTGGCTGGTAGGGTACTCTCTCGGTGGCCGCATTGCGATGTTCCATGCCTGCCAGCATCCTGCGGGGTTAGACGGGGTGATTGTGGAAGGTGGACACCCTGGGCTGCAAGACGTCGAGGCGCGCCAGGCGCGGCTGACCTCGGACCGCCGCTGGGCGTCACGTTTTCGCAGTGAGCCGCTTGAAGCCGTCTTTGCCGACTGGTATCAACAGCCGGTCTTTACCTCCCTTACGGATGAACAGCGCAACGCGCTGATCGCGCTGCGTAGCCGGAACAACGGCCCGAGGCTGGCTGAGATGCTGGAAGCCACCTCGCTTGCCGTTCAGCCTGATTTACGTCCCGCGCTCACCGCGCGTGATTTTTCTTTCGACTATCTCTATGGCGAACGTGACGGGAAGTTTGCAGCCATCGCTGCTGAACTTAACGCCATGCGTCATGCTATCCCTCATGCCGGACACAACGCCCACCGGGACAACCCGGAAGCGGTTGCCGCGAGTCTGGCTCAGATACTGCGTTATCGAACAAAGGACACGCTATGATCTATCCTGATGAAAACATGCTTTACGCGCCGGTTGAATGGCAGGACTGCTCCGAAGGCTACACCGACATTCGCTACCACAAATCCACCGATGGTATCGCCAAAATCACCATCAATCGTCCACAGGTACGCAACGCGTTTCGTCCGCTGACCGTAAAAGAGATGATCCAGGCGCTGGCGGATGCACGCTACGACGACAACATCGGCGTCATCGTCCTCACCGGGGAAGGGGAGAAAGCCTTTTGCTCGGGCGGCGATCAGAAAGTCCGCGGCGACTACGGCGGATACCAGGATGATGCCGGCACGCACCACCTGAACGTGCTGGATTTCCAGCGCCAGATCCGCACCTGTCCAAAACCGGTGGTTGCGATGGTGGCAGGTTATTCCATCGGCGGCGGTCACGTGCTGCACATGATGTGTGACCTGACTATCGCGGCGGAAAATGCCATTTTCGGCCAGACTGGCCCGAAAGTTGGCTCCTTCGACGGCGGCTGGGGGGCATCCTACATGGCGCGCATCGTCGGCCAGAAAAAAGCCCGCGAAATCTGGTTCCTGTGCCGTCAGTACAACGCCCAGGAAGCGCTGGACATGGGGCTGGTTAACACCGTGGTGCCGATCGCCGATCTGGAAAAAGAGACCGTGCGCTGGTGTCGCGAAATGCTGCAAAACAGCCCAATGGCGCTGCGCTGCCTGAAAGCAGCCCTCAACGCCGACTGTGACGGTCAGGCGGGACTTCAGGAGCTGGCGGGTAACGCCACCATGCTGTTCTATATGACCGAAGAGGGTCAGGAAGGGCGCAACGCGTTCAACGAAAAACGCCAGCCAGACTTCAGCAAATACAAACGGAACCCGTAATGCGTCGCGCGCAGGTTTACCGCTGGCAGATACCGATGGACGCGGGCGTGGTACTGCGTGAAAGGCGGTTAAAAACCCGTGATGGCTTTTTCGTGCATCTCCGGCAGGGCGAGCGGGAAGGGTGGGGCGAAATCGCCCCGCTTCCGGGCTTTAGCCTGGAAACGCTGGATGAGGCGCAGGCGGCGCTGATGGCCTGGACGCACGAATGGCGTGAGGGGGCAGATCCGTCGCTGCCGGACGTTCCTTCCGTCGCGTTCGGCATCAGCTGCGCGCTGGCAGAGCTGGACGGCCGTTTGCCGGATGCGGCGAATTATCGCGCCGCGCCGCTCTGTTCCGGCGATCCGGATGAACTTTTCGCGCTGCTCTCCGGGATGCCTGGCGAGAAGGTGGCGAAAATTAAGGTCGGCCTGTACGAAGCGGTGCGCGACGGAATGGTGGTTAACCTGTTACTGGAAGCCATTCCCGATCTGCACCTGCGCCTGGACGCCAACCGCGCCTGGACGCCGCTCAGGGCGCAGCAGTTTGCGAAGTACGTCAACCCGGCGTACCGCAACCGCATCGCGTTTCTCGAAGAGCCGTGCAAAACGCGCGACGACTCTCGCGCCTTCGCCCGGGAAACCGGCATTGCCATTGCCTGGGATGAGAGCCTGCGCGAAGCCGGTTTTACGTTTGCCGCCGAGCCGGGCGTCGGTGCCGTGGTCATTAAGCCAACGCTGACCGGCAGCCTCGACAAGGTGCGCGAGCAGGTTGCGGCGGCCCATGCCGCAGGGCTGACGGCGGTGATCAGTTCATCCATCGAATCCAGCCTCGGGCTGACGCAACTGGCGCGCATCGCTGCATGGTTAACGCCGGACACCGTTCCCGGTCTTGATACGCTAAACCTGATGCAGGCCCAGCTGATTCGCCATTGGCCGGACAGCACCTTGCCGTGCCTCGATGTCGGGACGCTGGAGCCGCTGCAATGACTTTTACAGACTGGCCGTGGCGGCACTGGCGCTCCAGGAGTGCCGATACACCCGCGCTGCGTTTAGACGATATAACGCTCAACTGGTCACAGCTGGGCGAGCGTATCGATCGTCTGGCAGCCGGTTTTCAGTCTCAGGGTGTCAGGGACGGTGACGGCGTCATGCTGCTCGCCCACAACCATCCGCAGACCCTGCTGGCCTGGCTGGCGCTGCTTCAGTGCGGCGCCCGCATTTTGCCGGTGAACCCTCAGCTTCCCCGTCCGCTGCTGGACGTCCTCCTGCCGCAGATGACCCTGCGCTTTGCGCTGGTGCTTAACGGTGAGTATGACGGTCTGCCTGGGCTGGCATTAAGAGAGGGCGAGGAGCAGGGCGGGGTGACGTGGCGGGCAGAACGGCTGGCCTCAATGACGCTCACCTCCGGCTCCACCGGCTTGCCGAAAGCGGCGGTGCACACCTGTGCCGCCCACCTTGCCAGCGCAAAAGGCGTGTTGTCGCTGATGCCTTATGGCGGTGATGACGACTGGCTGCTGTCCTTGCCGCTGTTTCACGTCTCCGGTCAGGGGATTTTGTGGCGCTGGTTGCAGGGCGGAGGCCGTCTCACCGTGCGTGAAAAACAGCCGCTGGAGCAGGCCCTGCAGGGCTGTACCCACGCCTCGCTGGTGCCGACGCAACTGTGGCGGCTGCTCAATTCACACCATCCCGTCGCGCTGAAAGCCGTGCTGCTCGGCGGGGCGGAAATCCCCGTTGAGCTGACCGAACAGGCGCGCAAGCAGGGGATCCGCACGTTCTGCGGCTACGGTCTGACCGAGTTCGCCTCCACCGTCTGCGCCAAAGAGGCCGACGGCGCGTCGGACGTGGGCAGCGCGCTGCCGGGCAGAGACCTTCAGGTGGTGAACGGTGAAGTCTGGATCCGGGCGGAAAGCATGGCGGCGGGCTACTGGCGAGACGGCGCCTTACTGCCGCTGTTCAACGAGCAGGGCTGGTTCGCCACCCGCGATCGCGGCGAGTGGCATGACGGACGCCTGACCATTTTGGGCCGAATGGACAATCTCTTTTTCAGCGGCGGAGAAGGGATCCAGCCGGAAGCGCTGGAGCGCGTTATCGTCTCACATCCGCAGGTTAGCCAGGTGTTTATCGTCCCGCTGGATGACGCCGAATACGGGCAACGCCCGGTGGCGGTAGTGGAATGTGAGCCGGGCACGGATATCACGCTGTTGCCGGAGTGGGTTCAGGGCAGGCTGGCGCGCTTTGAGCAGCCGGTACACTGGCTGGCGCTGCCGTCAGAACTGAAAAATGGCGGGATAAAGATCTCCCGCCAGGCGTTAAGGCAGTGGGTCAATGCCCTGTTGAGGGGCTAATCAGCCGATATCCGGCTGCGGTTTCTGCTGGCGTCGACGCATCCAGCGCAGCACCGGCGGCACGACAATCACCATGATCGCCATCGCCAGCAGGATCTTCGTCACGCTGCTCTCCCACAGGATCGCCATGTTGCCATTGCTGATGGAGAGGGCGCGGCGCAGGTTCTGCTCCAGCATTTCCCCCAATACAAACCCTAAAATCAGCGGCGACATCGGGAAGTGCATCTTGCGCAGAATGTAGCCCAGCACGCCGAGCAGCACCATTAACACCAGGTCGAAGGTGGTGCTGTGCACCGCGTACACCCCAACCGCAGAGACGGCGGCGATGGCCGGGACCAGGAACCACAGGGGAATGGTCAGCATACGGGTGAATAGCCCGATCAGCGGGATGTTCATCACCAGCAGCATCACGTTGGCGATCAGCAGCGCCGCAATCAAGCCCCAGACGATATCGGGCTGCTCGGTAAACATCGCCGGACCGGGAGTGATGTTATAGAGCGTCAGGGCGCCCATCATCACCGCCGTGGTGCCGGAGCCCGGCACGCCGAGGGTCAGCATCGGGATAAACGAGCCGCAGGCCGAGGCGTTATTCGCCGCCTCCGGTGCCGCCACGCCGCGGATATCGCCTTTGCCGAAGCTGTCGCTGTTACCGCTCAGCTTTTTCTCGGTCATGTAGGTGATGGCGCTGGCGATAGTCGCCCCCGCGCCTGGCAGAATGCCGACGAAGAAACCGATCACCGCCGAACGCAGGGTGGCACCCACACACTGCGCCCCCTCTTTGGCATTAAAGAGCATACGTCCGGTTTTACGCACCAGCGTCTGCCCGCTGCTGGTATGTTCCAGCATCAGTAAGATTTCTGAGACAGAGAACAGACCAATCACCACGACGATAAACTGCACGCCGTCGGAGAGATGAACGCTGTCGAAGGTAAAGCGATAAACCCCGGTGTTGGCATCCACGCCGACGGTGGCCAGACTGAGGCCAATCAACGCAGACAAAAACGACTTCAGCGGATTCTGCGCCATCATGCTGCCGAGACATGCGATGGCAAATACCATCAGGGCAAAATACTCGGCCGGACCAAACGCCAGCGACCACTGGGCCAGCGCCGGGGCGAAGAGGATGATGCCGCCAATGGCGATCAGGGAGCCAAAGAACGAGCTGACGGCGGAAATAGAGAGCGCCACGCCGCCGCGTCCCTGTTGTGCCATCGGATAGCCATCCAGCGCGGTCATAATGGCGGCGGCATCGCCGGGAACGTTAAGCAGTATCGAGGAAATACGCCCCCCGTATTCGCAGCCGATATAAACCGTCGCCAGCAGGATCAACGCCGATTCCGCAGGCAGGTGCAGCGCAAAGGCCAGCGGCAGTAAAATCGCCACGCCGTTGATAGGCCCAAGGCCCGGCAGCAGGCCAACGATCGTCCCGACGAAACAGCCGATCAGGGCGATCACCAGGTTTTCCGGGGTCATCGCTACCGCGAACCCCTGAGAGAGATAGATCCAGGTATCCATAGCGTGCTCCGTTAGTTAAACCATGCGCCGAGCGGCAGGGTCACGTCCAGCAGGCGGTCGAAGGCGTACCAGAGTAAAATGCCCAGTACGACCCCGGAGATCCCCGCCGCAGGCAGCGAGGCGTTAAACAGTATGCCAATCACCATCGTCAGCAGGGCGGTGGCGATCGGGAAGCCGAGCCACTCAAAGCCCCACGCGTACATCAGCAGAACAATCACCATTACCAGCAGATGTTGCAGCGTGCGGCGTGGCGGCCACTCCACGGTGTCCGGATGGCGCAGCAGCAGGGCCACCGAACAGAGCAGCATCAGGCCAACAATGCCTACGGGAAAGGGGCGTGGCCCCACGGGTTCATAGCTGTATTCGCTGTGGATCTGCCAGGCGACGAACAGGCCGCCAATGCAGAGCAGCAGCCATATCCCGGCAAAAATGCGATCGCTCATAGCGCCTCCGGTTATTTCGCCAGACCAAAGGCTTTCGCCTGTTCGCGGTAGTCATTCACCTGTTTTTTCACGTACTCGTCCAGCTGCTTGCCGTTCAGGTTGAACTCAAACAGCCCGCGCAGATCGCGCTGTTTTTTGAACTCCTCGGTTTGCTGAAGTTTTGCGAAGGTATCCACCCACCACTGGTACTCGGCGTCGGTCACTTTTGGCCCGACGAAGAAGCCACGGATGATCGGCCAGACCAGGTTATAACCCTGCTCTTTGGCGGTTGGGACGTCTGCCAGCTGGCCCGGCAGACGGTTTTCCGAGAAGACCGCCAGCACGCGGATCTTATCCCCGCTCAGGTAGGGCACCATTTCGCTGAGATCGCCAGATACTGCCTGCACGTGATTGCCCATCAGCGCCGTCACCGGCTCACCGCCGCCTTCAAAGGCCACGTAACGCATTTTGTGCGGATCCACTTTGGCCTGTTGCGCCAGCAGCGCGGCTTTCATCCAGTCCTGGCTGCCGATAGAGGCGCCTGCGCCAATTACCACGCTGTTCGGATCTTTTTCCATGGCGTTCAGCAGATCTTTCAGGGATTTCCACGGGGAGTCCGCGCGAACGGCGATCATGCCGTAATCGGTGCCCACGGTGGCGAGCCAGCGCACGTCATTCACGTCATAACGACCAAATTTCCCCTGCGACAGGTTCAGCAGCGAGCCGCCGGAGAAGGCCACCACGGTGCCGGGTTCAGCAGGGCGCTGGGCGACGATGGCGTTATAGGCTACCGCGCCCACGCCGCCGGGCATGTAGGTGACGCGCATCGGTTTCTCAATGGCCTTCGTCTCCAGCAGGCTGACCTGAATCAGCTTACAGGTCAGGTCGAAGCCGCCGCCGGGTTTGGCCGGGGCGATACACTCGGTGCGGGACGGGGTGTCCTGCGCCTGGACGACAGAGGCACTCAACAGCAATACGCTTGCAGCAAGGGTAGAAAGTAATTGTTTTTTCATCGTTTATCCTCACGCCGGAGAACCGGGAGTACGGGTACGGGTGTCTTTTTTCTGATTATGTGAACCACCTTGTAGCGGTTCCGTTGCGTGATTGTTAAAACAATAACCTTTCATTTCCCTTTCACTGCGACACCAACTTTACAGGATGTGATATGCGTCTCTTACTGGCGGAAGATAATCGTGAGCTGGCTCACTGGCTGGAGAAAGCGCTGGTACAAAACGGATTTGCCGTGGATTGCGTCAACGATGGACGGGCGGCCGATCACCTTTTGCAGGGGGAAAACTATGCCGTCGCGATCCTTGATATCGGCATGCCCGGCTTCGACGGGCTGGAAGTGGTGCATCGTCTGAGAAAGCGCGGGCAGACGCTGCCGGTGCTATTTCTCACCGCCCGCAGCAACGTGGCAGACAGGGTTAAGGGGCTGAATGCCGGGGCGGATGACTATCTTCCGAAGCCGTTCGAGCTGGAGGAGCTTGATGCCCGCCTGCGCGCGCTGCTGCGCCGCAGCGAAGGGCGAACCCAGGAGCGCCAGCGGCTGGGAGAGCTGGAGTACGATGATGAAGGCTTTTTTCTGCTGCGCGATGAACCCCTTTCCCTCACGCCGCGCGAGCTCTCTTTACTGAAGGTGCTGATGCACCGCCGGACCCGTCCCGTCTCCCGGCAACAGCTCTTCGACCAGGTGTTCAGCCTGAACGACGACGTCAGCCCCGAGAGTATCGATCTCTATATTCACCGCCTGCGTAAGAAGCTGACCGGCAGCGGCGTGAGGATCACCACCCTCCGGGGACTGGGCTACGTGCTGGAGTGCGGCGATGAAGTGGGTTAAGCCGCAGTCGCTTTACCTGCAACTTTTGCTCTTTCTGGGTTTGCCGCTGCTGCTGTTATGGGGGCTGTCAGCCTTTAACAGCTACGTTAGCGCGCTACAGGCGGCGACGCAGGCCTATGACCGTACGCTGTTATCCTCGGCTCGCACCGTGTCTGAGCGGCTGGTGGTGCACAAGGGCAAGCTGCTGGTGAACGTGCCCTGGGTCGTGCTCGACAGCTTTGAGCTGAACATGAACGATCGCCTCTACTACAAGGTGGTTGACCCTGACGGGCGGACGATCTCCGGCTATGACGATCTGCCAAATATGCCTCCCTCCACGTCGCGCACCACTCACTATCCGGCGCTGGCGTGGTTTTATCATACCGAGTATCGCGGGCAGGCGATCCGCGTGGCGAAGCTGCTCCAGCCGGTTAACGAAGATAATGTGTTCGGGATGGCGGAAATTTACGTCGCAGAAACGTTGCAGTCGCGGCGCTATCTGGCCACACAGCTGCTGTTTTCCTCACTCGTGTCGCAGGGGCTGCTGGTGCTGCTGACGCTGGTCCTGACCGCCTGGCTGCTGCGCCGCGTGCTGCGCCCAATGCGGCAACTCTCTTCGCTGATGGTGCGCCGTGAGCCCGGGCTGCTGGCCCCGCTGCCGGAGCTGCTGCCCTGGTCGGAAACGCGGCTGCTGATTGTGGCGTTTAACCGTTACATCGACCGGTTGCGCGGCGTACTTTCGCGGCAGGAGCGCTTCAATGCCGATGCCTCACACCAGCTCAAAACGCCGCTGGCGGTGCTAAAAACGCAGGTATCCGTTGCTCTGACGCGTAACGATCCGGCGCTGTGGCAGGAGAGCTTACGGGCAATGAACGTTACGCTGGATAACACCATCGTGCTGACGGAAAGGCTGTTACAGCTTTCGGCGGTGAAGCGGAAAGAGCAGGGGGAGCGACAGTTTGCCCCTGTCGATCTGGTGCAGGTGGTGCAAAACTGCTGCTTTTCGCGGCTGGCACAGGCGCGCAGCAAGGGTATCGATCTCGGTTATGACGGCGTACAGCAGCCGGTAATGATTGAGGGGGATGACGTTTTGCTGGGCGAACTCTGCGCTAACCTGCTGGAGAATGCGATCAAATACACGCCGGAGCAGGGCATCGTGACGGTGTACCTGCGCATGGATAACGATGCCGTTGAGCTGAGCGTGGAGGACAGCGGACCGGGTATTGCCGAAGACCAGATCTCCCAGGCCATGCTGCCGTTTCATCGGCTGGATAACGTGGGCGATGCCGCCGGGTCCGGCATTGGCCTGGCGCTGTCCAACGATATTGCCCGCCTGCACCGCAGCCATCTTCAGCTGATGCCCAGTGAAAATCTGGGCGGCCTGTGCGTAAAAATGCGTTTTTTATTGATGATATAAATACCGATATTATCAAATCGTTACAAACTAATTGCCCGATGTCCACTGAGCGCATTGATCCCACAGACAGTCAGGTTAAAATCTCGCGGTTTTTGGACATCTCTGAATATATTGTGCGGGATCACGACAATGAAAAAAGTGGCATTAATGGGCTTAGGCCTGATGTTTGTATCGGCAGCAGCCAACGCTATTTCCTTCAACGGCTCGGCGGGCGAAGATTATACCCACCTGGGCTTTGGTCTTGGCACGGATAGCGCAGGCCTGGCGATGACCGGCGGCTGGACGCATAACGACGACGATGGGGATGCGGCAAGCCTGGGGCTGGGCTTCAACGTACCTTTGGGTCCTTTCCTGGCGACAGTCGGCGGTAAAGGGATTTACACCAACCCGAACGACGGTGACGAAGGTTACGCGGCGGCAGTGGGCGGCGGTTTGCAATGGAAAATCGGCGACAGCTTTGGCCTGTTCGGTGAGTACTACTACTCTCCGGATTCCCTCTCCAGCGGTATCGATAGCTATGAGGAAGCCAACGTGGGTGGACGCTGGACCATCATCCGTCCTGTCACCATCGAAGCGGGTTATCGTTATCTGAACCTGGCAGGTAAAGACGGCCACCGCGACAACGCGCTGGCAGATGGTCCCTACATCGGTGTGAGCGCAGGTTTCTAATCCTTTCGGCGCGGCGTTCAGTCGCGCCAGTTTCTCTCTTCCCCCGGTCTTCGATTGCGCTATAGTGTTTTGACCATTGAAATGGGAGAACACAATGATAAACGTGGAAATGTTATCCACTGGCGACGAAGTGCTGCATGGGCAAATCATTGATACCAATGCCGCCTGGCTCGCCGATCTCTTCTTTGAGCAAGGATTACCGTTAACGCGCCGCAACACCGTGGGTGACAATCTTGAGTCGCTGGTCAACGTTCTGCGCGAGCGCAGCGAACGCTGCGACGTGCTGATTGTGAACGGCGGGCTTGGGCCCACCAGCGACGATCTCAGCGCGCTGGCCGCCGCCACGGCCAGAGGTGAAGGCCTGGTCCTGCACGAGGCGTGGCTGGCACAGATGGAGCGATTTTTCTCTGAGCGTGGCCGCGTGATGGCCCCCAGCAACCGCAAGCAGGCTGAAATTCCCGCCAGCGCGGAACTGATTGATAACCCGGTCGGCACCGCCTGCGGGTTTGCCGTTCAGTTGAACCGCTGCCTGATGTTCTTCACTCCGGGCGTGCCGTCGGAATTTAAAGTGATGGTCGAGCAGCAGATCCTGCCGCGCCTGCGCGCGCGCTTCACGCTGCCTGAACCGCCGCTGTGCCTGCGTCTGACCACCTTTGGCCGCTCGGAAAGCGACCTGGCCCAGAGCCTCGATCACCTGCAACTGCCTCCCGGCGTGTCGATGGGCTATCGTTCCTCCATGCCGATTATTGAACTAAAGCTGACCGGACCGGCGTCAGAGAAAGCCGCCATGCTGGCACTGTGGCCGGAAGTGCAGCGCGTCGCCGGGGAAAGCCTGATTTTCGAAGGAACGGAAGGGCTGCCGGCGCAGATCGCAGCGCATTTGCAGTCCCGCCAGCTGAGCGTGACGTTAAGCGAGCAGTTTACCGGTGGGCTTCTGGCGCTTCAGCTTACCCGGGCGGGTGCGCCGCTGCTGGCCAGTGAAGTGGTGCCGTTCCAGCAGGAGACGCTGGCGCAGACGGCGCGCTGGGCATCCGAGCGCAGAGTGAAGCATTTCGCCGGACTGGCGCTTTTTGTGGGCGGGCTGGATGAGGAGCATCTCAACTTCGCCCTGGCAACGCCGGAAGGGACCCACGCCCTGCGGGTGAAGATGAGTATTACCCGCCACAGCCTGGCCGTGCGTCAGGAGATGTGCGCGATGATGGCGCTGAACATGCTGCGCCGCTGGCTGAACGGGAAAGAGGTCGCCAGCGAGCACGGCTGGATCAACGTCGTGGAATCGCTGTTTGTAGAGTGAGAATGTGCCGGGGGAGTGTCCCCGGCAACGGTTACGCCAGTGCGTTTGCCAGCAAGGTAATGGGATGTTCACAGCGTTTGCTGGTGGACATCTCGATCTGCCACTTGCAGGTTTCACAGTCCGTCACCACGATATCTGCGCCGCTCTCTTCAATCTGCCGGAACAGCGGCGCGCCAATGGCCTGTGACGTTGGGTAGTTTTCACGCTTGAATCCGTAGGTGCCAGCGATGCCGCAGCAGCGTGAGTCCAGCACCGTCAGCTCCAGCCCCGGGATCAGCCGCAGCAGCTCCAGCGTATAGATCGACCAGCCCATCTTCTCCATATGACATGGCGTGTGATACACCACCTTCAGCGGCAATTTGCCCAGCGGTAACGTCTGCCCGCTGTCAAGCTTGCGCCAGAGAAAGCGAGTCGCCAGCTCAATGTGCTCGCGCAAGCCGGTGTTATCCACATCCAGCAGATGCGGATATTCATCGCGCAGCGTGAAGGTACAGGTTGACGACGTCGCCAGTACCGGGATCCCGTTGTCGACGATCGCCTCGCGCAAAGAGGTGACGTTGCTTTTCGCCTGCCTGCGCGCTTTGTCAGTAAAACCGTTGGCAATCAGCGGAACGCCGCAGCACTTCTCTTTGCTCAGCAGCTGAACGCCCGTCCCCATGGCGTTCAGCACTTTCAGCAGGTCTTTCCCCAGCTGCGGATGGTTGTAGTTCACGTAGCAGCCGTGGAAGAAGGCAACCTGCTCAGCGAACTGCGCCTGTTCTGCCGCCACGGATTTATACCAGCGGCGGAAGGTGCCGTGAGAATATTTCGGCAGACTGCGGTGATGGTCGATTTTGAGCGTCGCATCCAGCAGCCTGCGCACCGGCTTCAGGGCGGTGGCGGCATTGACGACCGGCGCGAAAGGCGTCGAGAGGCTGCCCATCAGATCGGTGTGGCTCAGTATCGCGTCGCGCAGCGTCGGTTTTTGCGTACTGTAGCGGGCGCGGGCGCGCTGGATGATATCGCCTATTTTCACGTCCGACGGGCAGGCAACTTCGCAGCGTTTACAATTGATACAGTATTTCAGCGCCTCGTCGTAGAGCGCGCCGTCCTTCAGGCGTAGACGCTCCCCGTCGGGGCCGGCCTGTTTCGGGCCGGGATAGCGCGGATCGACGCCGCTGACCGGGCAAACCGTGGTGCAGACCGTGCATTTGATACAGCTTTCAAATCGGGTGTCGTTCATTGTGCTCCCTCCCTGCGCTGGATAATCTGCTCCGCGACATGCAGCGCGGTGACGGCGCAGACGCCGCCACCGCAGCCCTGTGCCACGGGATCGTACCCGCCCAGAACCGAGCCGATGGCGTAAAGATTTTCAACCGGTTCCCCGCCCAGCTGCGGGCGCAGCTGGGTATCGACGATCACGCCGAACTGCTGCCAGGGCTGCGGGGTGAAGAAATCGCTTTGATACCAGTCCGCGCGGGAAGCGCTTTGCCGGACGTCCAGCCCGAGAATTGCCTCACGCACGCCATCCCGGCTGCTTAGCAGACCGTTACTGAAGAAGCTGCCGCTTGCCAGCACCGTATAGCGTGCACGAAGCGGGATGTCGCCGTGGTTGCGGGTCCAGATTTCGCTTACCGCGCCCTCAGCCAGGGTGATTTTTTTCACCTCGTCGCCTGCCATCCAGACGCCACCCTGGGCAACAAACTGACGCTGAAGCTGGGTGTGCAGACGAATGCCGGGCACGGAAGGGGGGAGCGTCGGCAGTAAACCGAGCGTACAGGGCAGGCGCGCCGAGAGCCAGCGCCAGAGCCGGTTGTCCGTTAAGCCAAAACAGGCGGGCATAAACAGGGCGTCGCAGGTCTCGCCGAGCGGTTGAAGCGCCGCGTACAGCTGCGGCCAGTAACTTTCATTATCCAGCAGGCGGGCAATGTTCACCGCACGAAACTCGCTGGGGTTTTCGCGCAGCACGTCGAGTTCGGGGAGATCAATCTCCGCCGTATCCACCTGAACACCCTGCTGTCTGAGAGACGCGGCGGCCAGATGCGGCTGGAAATCGAGGAAGCCGCTGATCCCCACCACCCGCACGCGCTCGGCAGCGATGGGGGCGACAGGCACCTCTTCCGGGCTAAGCCAGGCGGCGCGCAGGGTGCCGAGCGGCGTGACGCGCTGATGATTTTGCTCGGCGTCACCCTGCATGCGTGCGCCGCAGGTGGTGAGCAGGTGTTCGGTTTCGCAGGCAAAGCGGGCCATATTCTCTGCGCCCGTCAGGCGGTAGGGATGTTCAGGCGGCAGATCGGCGAACGATAGCGCGCCCAGTAAATCCAGCGAGCCGGAGGAGAAGTGCAGGGCACTTTGACCGCGAGTGACAATGGCGCAGCGCAGACCCCGCTGCGTCAGTTTGAGACCGCACAGCAGGCCCGCCAGCCCTCCACCCACAATCACGGTATCAAATTTCATGGTTGTGCTCCTTCTCCAGACCGCAAAGTCCCTGATAGACCCAGCGGGTAAACTCACTTTCGCGCAGGGCATCGCCCCAGGCGACGGGCTGAATGCCTTTCCAGCGCTCATTTAAAAAATCGCTGAGCTGGGCGAGCGACTGGGTTGAGGAGGTGGCATGAAAACGTTGCAGCAGCCCGGCGGCACGGCAGGCGCACAGCTCCCCCTGACAGGTGCCCATCCCGACTCGCGTGCGGCGGCGTAAATCAAGCAGGTTGTTCACCGTCAGGTTTTCCACGGCATATTGCACCTCGCCTGCGGTCACGGCTTCGCATTCGCACACCAGGCTGCGGCTGAGTCGCCCTTCACCAAGCCAGGTCGGGGTGCGGTCGCCGTGGCGGTAAATCGCCGAACCGCGAAGCGGGGCAGGAAGTGAAATGATTTTGTGCAGCGTTTTTTCTGTCGATTGCTGCGAGCCGGGCAGGGCCCGCTCCGCCGTCACGCACGGCGCGGTGTTACCGAGCTTACGGCAGACGGCATCGGTGGCCCACTCCGCCATCAGCCGGTAGGTCATCAGCTTGCCGCCGGTAATGGTGATAAACCCGTCCATGCCGTCGCGTTCGGCGTGATCTAGCAGCACGATGCCGCGGCTGACGTTACGCCCGCTCGGATCGTTGTCGCTGGCGACGAGGGGACGCACGCCCGCGTAGGCACGCAGAATACGCGTCTGCGCCATCACCGGGGCCAGCTTTTCCCCTTCGCGCAGCAGAATATCCACCTCTTCGGCGGTAACGCGGTTGTAATCAATTTCGCTGTAGTCCACATGCATTGAGGTCGTGCCGATCAACGAAATGGTGTCCCCCGGCACGAGGATGTCGGCGTCAGACGGTTTACGGCAGCGGTTGATGACATGATTATTGATGCGATGGTCGAGGATCAGCAGCGAGCCTTTGGCCGGGAACATGCGGACGGATAAATCGGCGTATTCCGCGATGCGCTGGCCCCAGATCCCCGCCGCGTTGACCACGACGGTGGCATACAGCTCGCGGTGTTCATTGTACTGCGTATCACACACGCGCACCCCGCGCACGGTATTACCTTCACGAATAAGCCCGGTGACGTGATGCCCGGTCAGGATCTGTGCGCCGTGTTCCCGCGCGTCGAGCATATTGGCGGCGGTCAGGCGGAAAGGATCAATGGTTCCGTCAGGCACTTTTACCGCGCCCAGTAACGCCGGGTTTACCGAGGGTTCAAGACGGCGCGCCTGTGCAGGATCGAGCGCCTCGGCCTGAATGCCTGCCGCCGTGCAGGCGGTGATAAGGGTTTGCTGAAAGCCGAGATCATCTTCGGGAAGGGTGATAAAAAGGCCGTTGGTTGGTTCAACGCAGTGGCGGGCGATGCGCCTGAGGATCTGGTTTTCTGCAATACACTCGCGCGCGGACTCAGCGTCAGTGACCGCATAGCGGGCGCCGCTGTGCAACAGACCGTGGTTACGCCCCGTTGCGCCGGTGGCGATGTCGTGGCGCTCCAGAAGCGTGACGCTCAATCCCCGCAGGGCGCAGTCGCGTGCGATGCCGGCACCCGTCGCGCCACCGCCAATGATAATCACATCGCTGAAGCGTGGATCGTGAATTGTCATTGCCTTTCCTCTATGTTCGTTTTTTAGCATTTAGCCACATTGATCGTGTGGTTTGTTTGATTTCGAACATAAACGCGCTAAATTCGAAAGTGAAACGTGATTTCATGCGCTTTTTTGCGCATTCTGTCATATTTCTGTAACAATCTGTGCGTTGATTCACAGTAACATTCACCGTGATTTCTTAACATCGCCGCCTCTGTAGCCGGGCGCGAGATGCCCGGTCATTTTTGAAAGGCCACGGAGGCTGTTATGCTCAGTATCTTTAAACCTGCGCCACACCGGGCGCGACTGCCAGAGGCAGAGATTGATCCTCTCTACCGCCGTCTGCGTTGGCAAATCTTCCTCGGGATCTTCTTCGGGTATGCGGCGTACTATCTGGTACGTAAAAACTTTGCGCTCGCCATGCCGTACCTGGTGGAACAAGGCTTCTCCCGCGGCGATCTGGGCTTTGCGCTGTCGGGGATCTCCATCGCGTACGGTTTTTCGAAGTTCATTATGGGGTCGGTGTCGGATCGCTCGAATCCGCGCGTGTTCCTGCCCGCCGGTCTGATCCTCGCGGCAGCGGTGATGCTGTTCATGGGCTTTGTGCCATGGGCGACCTCCAGCATTGCCGTCATGTTCGTACTGCTGTTCCTCTGCGGCTGGTTCCAGGGGATGGGGTGGCCGCCATGCGGACGTACCATGGTGCACTGGTGGTCACAGAAAGAGCGCGGTGGGATTGTATCGGTCTGGAACTGCGCGCATAACGTCGGGGGCGGGCTTCCGCCGCTGCTGTTCCTGCTGGGGATGGCCTGGTTCAACGACTGGCACGCGGCGCTCTATATGCCTGCCTTTGGCGCCATTCTGGTGGCGATTATCGCCTTCGCCCTGATGCGCGACACGCCGCAGTCCTGCGGCCTGCCGCCGATTGAAGAGTACAAAAACGACTACCCGGATGATTATAGCGAGAAGCACGAAGAAGAGCTGACCGCGAAACAGATCTTCATGAAGTATGTGCTGCCAAACAAGCTGCTGTGGTACATCGCGGTGGCGAACGTGTTTGTCTACCTGCTGCGCTACGGCATCCTCGACTGGTCCCCGACTTACCTGAAAGAGGTGAAGCACTTCGCGCTGGATAAATCCTCCTGGGCCTATTTCCTGTATGAATACGCGGGCATTCCCGGCACGCTGATCTGCGGCTGGATGTCGGACAAAGTGTTCAAGGGCAACCGTGGGGCGACAGGCGTGTTCTTTATGACGCTGGTGACCATCGCGACGGTCGTTTACTGGCTTAACCCGCCGGGTAATCCGGGTGTGGATATGGCCTGTATGATCGTAATCGGCTTCCTGATTTATGGTCCGGTTATGCTGATCGGCCTGCACGCGCTGGAGCTGGCGCCGAAGAAAGCGGCAGGCACGGCGGCAGGCTTTACCGGTCTGTTTGGCTACCTCGGCGGTTCAGTGGCGGCAAGTGCCATCGTCGGTTACACCGTCGATTTCTTCGGCTGGGACGGTGGCTTTATGGTGATGATTGGCGGCAGCGTGCTGGCGGTTCTGCTGTTGATCGTCGTGATGATCGGTGAAAAACGTCACCATGCCGAGGTGCTGGCGCGTCGTCAGTAAGGAGCATTGCGATGAAATTAACTCAGTTAGCGACAGGCCTGCTGCTGGCGGGCCTGATGACAGGCTCCGCGCTGGCGGCGGATAAAATCGTGATCGCCCACCGTGGCGCCAGCGGTTATCTGCCGGAGCATACGCTGCCGGCAAAAGCGATGGCCTATGCCCAGGGCGCGGATTATCTGGAGCAGGATCTGGTGATGACGAAGGACGACCAGCTGGTCGTTCTGCATGACCACTATCTTTACCGCGTGACGGACGTGGCGGAGCGTTTCCCGAACCGCACCCGTAAAGATGGCCGCTACTACGCCATCGACTTCACGCTGGCGGAGATCCGCTCGCTGAAGTTTACCGAGGGCTTCGAGATTGAGAACGGTAAGAAGGTGCAGGTCTATCCGGGGCGTTTCCCGATGGGCAAGTCTGACTTCCGTATTCACACCTTCGAAGAGGAGATCGAGTTTGTTCAGGGGCTGAACCACTCGACGGGCAAAAATATCGGTATCTACCCGGAAATCAAAGCGCCGTGGTTCCACCATCAGGAAGGAAAAGACATTGCCGCGAAGACGCTGGAGGTACTGAAAAAGTACGGCTACACCAGCAAGAAGGATAAGGTTTTCCTGCAATGTTTCGATGCCGCGGAACTAAAGCGCATCAAAACTGAGCTGGAGCCGAAGATGGGAATGGATCTCAATCTGGTGCAGCTGATTGCCTATACCGACTGGAATGAAACTCAGGAAAAACAGCCGGACGGGAAGTGGGTGAACTACAGCTACGACTGGATGTTTAAGCCGGGCGCGATGAAGCAGATTGCGCAGTACGCCGACGGCATCGGGCCGGATTACCACATGCTGGTGGCGGAAGGCTCAACGCCGGGCCACGTGAAGCTGACGGCGATGGTGAAAGAGGCGCATGCGAACAAGATGCAGGTGCATCCGTATACCGTGCGTGCAGACCAGCTGCCGGATTATGCGACGGACGTGGATCAGCTTTACGACGTGCTGTATAACCAGGCGGATGTGGACGGATTGTTTACGGATTTCCCGGATAAAGCGGTCGAATTCATTCACCGGAAGTAGGTTTTGTAGGTCGGGTAAGGCGAAGCCGCCACCCGACAATCAGGCTCTGCGGCCTGATGCCCTCACCCTAACCCTCTCCCACCGGGCTGAGGGATCCCCAGTAATTTTTTTATGCAGAAGCAATAAAGTTGCTTTCTAAATGACTGAGGGCTGTCAGCGATGCCCTGGTCCGGCTGTAAATCGCTGAGGCGTTTGCCTTCCGGCCGGGGCGAGGCGCAGGGATGCGCCGAGTGGGCGGCTTTACAGGGACGTTGCCTCCGCCCGTACCCGATAAGCCGGAAGGAATAAGCCGAGGGCACCGCGAAGCGGCGATTTACCGCCGGGAGCCCGGGTCGCCAGGGTGGTGGCGACTGAGCCACCCTGGCACGTGTTCACCGGTCATGTCGTTACAGAGTAGCAAGGAACATAAAGTGAACGGAATGACCACCACCGCCGTATGTTCCCCTCACCCTAACCCTCTCCCCGGAGGGGCGAGGGGATTGCTCAGTGCTCGCATTAATTTGTGGGGAACCCTCAGCCCACCGGGAGAGGGGATAAGGACAACATCACATCTCGATCTCTATATCGCCTTTTGCCCGGCAGCAGCAGGGCAAAATTTCCCCTTCACTGATAAAGGCCAGCGGTTCGGTCAGCCAGTCTACCTGGCCTGCGACCAGACGGCAGCGGCAGGAGCCGCAGTAGCCTTCACGACACTGGTACTCGACTTCTACCTGATGTGCTTCAAGCGCCACCAGCAGAGAAGGGTGCTCTTCCTGGCACAACACCTCTGTACCCGAAAGGCTCAGCGTTACGCGGCTCATCAGAGCTGGAAATCGCTCAGGTCGTCGGTGTTGACTTCAGAATCAATCTGACCGACCAGGTAAGAACTCACTTCCACTTCCTGCGGCGCGACCTGCACGTTATCGGACACCAGCCAGGTGTTGATCCACGGGATTGGGTTAGAGCGCGTCTGGAACGGCAGGTCGAGACCGACGGCCTGCATGCGGATGTTGGTGATGTACTCAACGTA
The DNA here is from genome assembly GCF_000534735.1 of Enterobacter sp. MGH 4. Classification (NCBI taxonomy): domain Bacteria; kingdom Pseudomonadati; phylum Pseudomonadota; class Gammaproteobacteria; order Enterobacterales; family Enterobacteriaceae; genus Enterobacter; species Enterobacter sp. MGH 4. The sequence goes on from NZ_KI973289.1 coordinate 284,689, forward strand.
CTGGCACAGAATGTCTTTGTTCAGGCCAATCATGGAGCCGTCGCGGAACAGGTAGTCTGCCCACTCTTTCTCCTGCTGGGCCGCCAGCACGAACAGGTCGTAGCATTCCTGTTTGCACTCTTCCGCAATTTCCGCCATCTCCGGATCGTCTGCACCGCTGCGCAGCAGGTTCAGCATATGCTGAGTCCCGGTCAGGTGCAGGGCTTCGTCACGGGCAATCAGACGGATAATTTTGGCGTTGCCTTCCATCAGTTTGCGCTCGGCAAACGCGAAGGAGCAGGCGAAGCTCACGTAGAAGCGGATTGCTTCCAGGGCGTTGACGCTCATCAGGCACAGATAGAGCTGTTTTTTCAGGGTCCGCAGGTTTACGGTGACGGTTTTACCGTTCACGTTGTGCGTACCTTCGCCCAGCAGATGCCAGTAGCTGGTCATCTCGATCAGTTCGTCATAGTAGTGCGCAATGCCTTCGGCGCGCTTCTGGATCTGTTCGTTGGTGACGATATCATCAAACACCACCGCCGGATCGTTCACGATGTTGCGGATGATGTGGGTGTAAGAGCGGGAGTGGATCGTCTCGGAGAACGCCCAGGTCTCAACCCAGGTTTCCAGCTCAGGAATCGAGATCAGCGGCAGCAGCGCCACGTTCGGACTACGACCCTGAATGGAGTCCAGCAGCGTCTGGTATTTCAGGTTGCTGAGGAAGATGTGCTTTTCGTGTTCCGGCAGCGCCTGGAAATCGATACGGTCGCGGGAAACGTCAACTTCTTCCGGACGCCAGAAGAAAGAGAGTTGCTTTTCAATCAGCTTTTCGAAGATGTCATATTTTTGCTGATCGTAGCGTGCCACGTTGACCGGCTGGCCGAAGAACATCGGCTCTTTGAGCTGGTCGTTTTTCGTCTGTGAAAAGGTGGTATATGCCATTGCGGTGAGTCCTGTGGTGTTATTTCCCCTCACCCCGGCCCTCTCCCACAGGGAGAGGGGGAAAGAGTTCCCTCTCCCTGTGGGAGAGGGTTAGGGTGAGGGAATTTATTAGATCTTACATGCGCCGCTTTCGCAGCCATCGTCCTGAATTGACGGCGCCAGGTCGTCCTGGGCGTCTTCCGCACCATCACGGGTGTTGTGATAGTACAGCGTTTTCACGCCAAATTTGTAGGCGGTGAGCAGGTCTTTCAGCAGTTGCTGCATCGGAACCTTGCCTGACGGGAAGCGCGTCGGGTCGTAGTTGGTATTGGCAGAGATCGACTGGTCGATAAACTTCTGCATGATACCCACCAGTTGCAGGTAGCCATCGTTGTTTGGCATTTCCCACAGCAGCTCGTAGTTGTTGCCCAGCGTTTCGTAATCCGGTACCACCTGACGCAGCACGCCGTCTTTCGACGCTTTGATGCTGACGTGGCCGCGCGGTGGCTCAATACCGTTGGTGGCGTTTGAGATCTGCGAAGAGGTCTCGGACGGCATTAAGGCAGAGAGCGTGGAGTTACGCAGGCCGTGAGTTTTAATGGACTCGCGCAGGCCTTCCCAGTCGAGGTGCAGCGGCTCGCTGACGATCGCATCCAGGTCTTTTTTGTAGGTGTCGATCGGCAGAATGCCTTTCGCGTAGGTGGTTTCATTGAACCACGGGCACGCGCCTTGCTCTTTCGCCAGCTCGTTGGAGGCTTTCATCAGGTAGTACTGAATGGCTTCGAACGTCTGGTGCGTCAGATTGTTGGCGCTGCCGTCGGAGTAACGCTTGCCGTTTTTCGCCAGCCAGTAGGCGAAGTTGATCACGCCGATACCTAAAGTGCGACGGCCCATTGCGCCGCGTTTTGCCGCCGGGATTGGGTAATCCTGGTAGTCCAGCAGGGCGTCGAGCGCACGAACCGCCAGCACGGCCAGCTCTTCCAGCTCGTCCAGGCTCTTAATCGCACCCAGGTTGAACGCAGAGAGCGTACACAGGGCGATTTCACCGTTTTCATCGTTCACATCGTCCAGCGGTTTGGTCGGCAGGGCGATCTCCAGGCACAGGTTGGACTGGCGCACTGGCGCAACCACCGGATCGAACGGGCTGTGGGTGTTGCAGTGGTCAACGTTCTGGATGTAGATACGGCCGGTAGAGGCACGTTCCTGCATCATCAGGGAGAACAGATCGACCGCCTTCACGCGCTGCTTGCGGATGCTGTCGTCTTTTTCGTATTTGGTGTACAGACGCTCGAATTCGTCCTGATCAGCGAAGAACGCGTCGTACAGACCCGGGACGTCGGATGGGCTGAACAGGGTGATATCTTCACCTTTCAGCAGGCGGGTGTACATCAGCTTGTTGATCTGCACGCCGTAGTCCATGTGACGCACGCGGTTGCCTTCCACGCCGCGGTTGTTCTTCAGAACCAGCAGGCTTTCCACTTCCAGGTGCCACATTGGGTAGAACAGGGTCGCAGCGCCACCGCGCACGCCGCCCTGAGAGCAGGATTTTACCGCCGTCTGGAAGTGCTTGTAGAACGGGATACAGCCGGTGTGGAACGCTTCACCGCCGCGGATCGGGCTGCCAAGCGCACGGATACGACCAGCGTTGATGCCGATACCAGCACGCTGGGAGACGTATTTCACGATGGCGCTGGAGGTCGCGTTGATGGAATCCAGGCTGTCACCACACTCGATCAGTACGCAGGAGCTGAACTGACGGGTAGGGGTACGCACGCCAGACATGATTGGCGTAGGCAGAGAAATCTTGAACGTAGAGACCGCATCGTAGAAACGCTTCACGTAGTCCAGACGGGTTTCACGTGGATAATTAGAGAACAGGCAGGCGGCCACCAGAATATAGAGGAACTGAGCGCTCTCGTAGATTTCGCCCGTCACACGGTTCTGAACCAGGTATTTGCCTTCGAGCTGCTTCACCGCCGCGTAGGAGAAGTTCATGTCGCGCCAGTGATCGATAAACCCGTTCATCTGCTCGAACTCTTCTTCCGTATAGTCTTCCAGCAGATGCGTGTCGTATTTGCCCAGCTCAACCATTTTCACTACGTGATCGTAAAGCTTTGGCGGCTCGAACTGGCCGTAGGCTTTCTTACGCAGGTGGAAAATCGCCAGACGCGCAGCGAGGTACTGATAATCCGGTGCATCGCGGGAGATCAGATCTGCCGCTGCTTTGATAATGGTTTCGTGGATATCAGACGTTTTGATGCCGTCGTAGAACTGAATGTGAGAACGCAGTTCGACCTGGGATATAGATACGTTGTTCAGTCCTTCTGCTGCCCAGTCGAGAACTCGATGGATTTTGTCCAGATTGATACGCTCGGTAGTACCGTCGCGCTTTGTCACCAGCAGACTCTGATTCATGTGGGTTTTTACCTGTCCGTGAAATAAAAAAATATCCCCCGCTTATCCACAGAACCGTCTTGTGACTAACTCTGTGGATAAATACTACATATAGGGGTTTTGCGATAAGAAGAACGCTATATGGTGAGTATTCTAGTATCGAATCTTTTCAGCACAAGGGTTGATTTTGACGTTAAATTGAGGTTGTGAAAGGGTAAAAAAGGCTAAGTCCTCGTACCGTAAGGCCTGGAAGAGATGTCAATATTCCAGAAAAAAAATTCAAAATTTGATCGAGTGCTGATTTCTTCAACGGGAGGTCAGAATTGCGCAACATGATGTCGCGCAATCTTTATAAGAATAACGAATGACGTTAGTCGTTTTTGGCGGTTGTGTGCAACATATAGTTAACATCCACGCCCGGGGCAAGTTTGAATTTATCCGTCAGAGGATTGTAGTGCAGACCCGTCATGTGCTGCTCCTTAAGCCATGTCTGGTCAACCCAGCCCAGCAGTTCGGCAGGCTTGATGAACTTCTTCACGTCGTGCGTCCCTTTCGGCACCATGCGCAGCACATATTCCGCGCCTACCACGGCCATCAGCCAGGCTTTGCCGTTGCGGTTGATGGTCGAGAAGAAGACCTGTCCACCCGGTTTCACCAGTTTTGCACAGGCGCTGACGACCGACTGCGGATCGGGAACGTGCTCCAGCATCTCCATGCAGGTCACCACGTCATACTGGTGCGCATGTTTAGCCGCGTGCTCTTCCACGGTTTCCTGGACATATTCTACCTGTACGCCGGACTCCAGCGCATGAAGACGCGCAACCTGTAGAGGTTCGAAGCCCATGTCCAGACCGGTGACGGTGGCCCCTTCGCGCGCCATGCTTTCCGCCAGGATGCCGCCACCGCAGCCGACGTCGAGCACTTTCTTACCGAACAGACCGCCGGAACGCTCCGCGATATAGCCCAGACGTAGCGGGTTAATACGATGCAGAGGTTTGAACTCACCTTCGAGATCCCACCAGCGGGACGCCACCGCTTCAAATTTGGCAATCTCTTCGTGGTCAACGTTGTGAGCCACCGGGGATTTTTCGGCATTCATGGGCGCTTTTACTCCTTATTTAGCAAGACAAATGAGTATATCAGGCAATCCCTGTGAATAAAGCGTATAGGTTTACCTGTATCACCGCGGCTGTGTTATAATTTGCGACCTTTGAATCCGGGATACAGTAGAGGGATAGCGGTTAGATGAGCGACCTTGCGAGAGAAATTACACCGGTTAACATCGAGGAAGAGCTGAAAAGCTCCTATCTGGACTATGCGATGTCGGTCATTGTTGGCCGTGCGCTGCCGGACGTCCGCGATGGCCTTAAGCCGGTACACCGTCGCGTACTATACGCCATGAACGTATTGGGCAATGACTGGAATAAAGCCTACAAAAAATCTGCCCGTGTCGTTGGTGACGTAATCGGTAAATACCATCCCCATGGTGATTTCGCGGTGTACGACACCATTGTCCGTATGGCGCAGCCTTTCTCGCTGCGTTACATGCTGGTAGATGGTCAGGGTAACTTTGGTTCTATCGACGGCGACTCCGCCGCGGCAATGCGTTATACGGAAATCCGTCTGGCGAAGATTGCCCATGAGCTGATGGCTGACCTGGAAAAAGAGACGGTTGATTTCGTTGATAACTACGACGGCACGGAAAAAATTCCTGACGTTATGCCAACGAAGATCCCAAACCTGCTGGTGAACGGTTCGTCCGGTATCGCAGTGGGTATGGCGACCAATATTCCGCCGCACAACATCACGGAAGTGATTAACGGCTGCCTGGCCTACATCGACGATGAAGACATCAGCATTGAAGGGCTGATGGAACACATCCCGGGCCCGGACTTCCCGACGGCGGCAATCATCAACGGCCGTCGCGGTATTGAAGAAGCGTACCGTACCGGTCGCGGCAAGATTTACATCCGTGCCCGCGCCGAAGTGGAAGCGGACGCCAAAACCGGCCGTGAAACCATTATTGTTCACGAGATCCCGTATCAGGTGAACAAAGCGCGTCTGATTGAAAAAATCGCCGAGCTGGTAAAAGAAAAACGCGTTGAAGGCATCAGCGCGCTGCGCGACGAGTCTGACAAAGACGGTATGCGCATCGTGATTGAAATCAAGCGCGACGCGGTGGGTGAAGTTGTGCTGAACAACCTTTACTCCCAGACTCAGCTTCAGGTCTCCTTCGGTATCAACATGGTTGCGCTGCACCATGGCCAGCCGAAGATCATGAACCTGAAAGAGATCCTGAGCGCGTTTGTGCGTCACCGCCGTGAAGTGGTGACTCGCCGTACCATCTTTGAACTGCGCAAAGCGCGCGATCGTGCCCATATCCTTGAAGCACTGGCCGTTGCGCTGGCGAACATCGACCCGATAATCGAACTGATCCGCCGTGCGCCGACGCCGGCAGAAGCGAAGGCGTCGCTGGTTGCGCGTCCATGGGATCTGGGCAACGTGGCGGCGATGCTGGAACGTGCCGGCGATGATGCTGCGCGTCCTGAGTGGCTGGAGCCGGAATTCGGCGTGCGTGACGGTCAGTACTATCTGACTGAACAGCAGGCCCAGGCGATTCTGGATCTGCGTTTGCAGAAACTGACCGGCCTTGAGCATGAAAAACTGCTCGACGAGTACAAAGAGCTGCTGGAGCAGATTGCCGAGCTGCTGCATATCCTGGGTAGCGCAGAGCGCCTGATGGAAGTGATCCGTGAAGAGCTGGAGCTGGTTCGCGATCAGTTCGGCGACGAGCGTCGCACCGAAATCACGGCCAACAGCTCTGATATCAACATTGAAGATCTGATCAACCGCGAAGACGTGGTCGTGACGCTGTCTCACCAGGGTTACGTGAAGTATCAGCCGTTGACCGACTACGAAGCACAGCGTCGTGGCGGTAAAGGTAAATCTGCGGCGCGTATTAAAGAAGAAGACTTCATTGACCGTCTGCTGGTGGCCAACACCCACGACACGATCCTCTGCTTCTCCAGCCGGGGCCGTCTGTACTGGATGAAAGTCTATCAGCTGCCGGAAGCGAGCCGTGGCGCGCGGGGTCGACCTATCGTTAACCTGCTGCCGCTGGAAGCGAACGAACGTATCACCGCCATTCTGCCGGTACGCGAGTACGAAGAGGGCGTGAACGTCTTTATGGCAACCGCGAGCGGTACCGTGAAGAAAACCGCGCTGACCGAATTCAGCCGTCCACGTTCCGCCGGGATCATCGCGGTGAACCTGAACGAAGGCGACGAGCTGATCGGCGTGGATCTGACCTCCGGTTCTGATGAAGTGATGCTGTTCTCTGCGGCCGGTAAAGTGGTGCGCTTTAAAGAGAACGCCGTGCGCGCAATGGGTCGTACGGCGACCGGCGTGCGTGGTATCAAGCTGGCGGGTGAAGACAGCGTGGTTTCCCTGATCGTTCCGCGTGGCGAAGGCGCAATCCTGACCGTCACCCAGAACGGCTACGGTAAACGTACGGCGGAAAGCGAATACCCGACCAAATCTCGCGGCACGCAGGGCGTTATCTCCATCAAAGTGACCGAGCGCAACGGTTCCGTTGTTGGCGCGGTACAGGTGGACGACGCGGACCAGATCATGATGATCACCGATGCCGGTACGCTGGTGCGTACCCGCGTGTCAGAGATCAGCGTGGTGGGTCGTAACACCCAGGGCGTTATCCTCATCCGTACTGCGGAAGATGAAAATGTCGTCGGTCTGCAACGCGTTGCTGAGCCGGTGGATGACGAAGAGCTCGACTCTATCGACGGCAGCGTCGCGGAAGGGGATGATGAAATCGTCCCGGAAGCGGACACCGATGATGAAGCAGCGGATGACGCTGACGAGTAACGTCTCCTGACGCATAAAGGGCCGGTTTCCGGCCCTTTTGTTTTGCGCAAGCAGACAAGTGAACGTTGCGACAAGCCGCGTTTACCGCTACCTTAACCACATTCTTTTTTCCCCGATGGCGGAGCCTCGCCCCTTTGAAATACCTCGTCTCCTTTCGTACCACGTTAAAAGTCTCTCGCTATCTGTTTCGGGCGCTTGCGCTACTGCTATGGTTGCTGGTGGCACTGCTCTCGGTGTTTTACATCGTTAACGCGTTACACCAGAAAGAAGCGGAGATCCGCCAGGAGTTTAACTTAAGCTCGGATCAGGCCCAGCGCTATATCCAGCGCACGTCTGACGTGATGAAAGAGCTTAAGTATATCGCTGAGAATCGACTGACGGCGGAGAACGGCATTCTTGCCCTCCGCGGTCGGGATGAAAAAACCGAAGTACCTGATTTCGAACCGCTCTTCCCGGACTCCGATTGTTCCGCGATGGGCAAAGCCTGGCGTGGCTCACTGGAGTCCCTGTCATGGTTTATGCGCTACTGGCGCGATAATTTTTCGGCCGCTTACGATCTAAACCGCGTCTACCTGATTGGCAACGAAAATCTTTGCATGGCGGACTTCGGTCTGCGGGATATGCCCGTCGAACGCGAAGACGCGTTGAAAAGCCTGCATGAGCGGATAGTGAAATACCGCAATGCGCCTCAGGAAGAGCGCGGGAACAACATCTTCTGGATAAGCCAGGGGCCGCGCATGGGCGTCGGCTATTTCTATGCCCTGACTCCGGTTTACCTCGGAAACCGTCTGCAAGCGCTGCTGGGGATTGAACAAACCATCCGCATGGAAAACTTCTTCACGCCGGGCAGTCTGCCGATGGGCGTGACCATTCTGGATGAGAACGGCCACCCACTCATCTCCCTTACCGGGCCTGAAAACCGCCTGAAAGTGGAGCCCAGCTGGATGCAGGAGCGGTCATGGTTTGGCTATACCTCCGGGTTCCGCGAGCTGGTGCTGAAGAAAAGTTTACCGCCATCGTCGCTGAGCATTGTCTATTCGCTGCCGGTGGACAAGGTGCTGGAGCGCATTCGCATCCTGATCCTTAACGCCATTTTGTTGAACATCGCGGTAGGCGTCGCGCTGTTTATGCTGGCGAGAATGTATGAGCGGCGGATCTTTATTCCGGCGGAAGCGGATGCTCAGCGTCTGGAGGAGCACGAGCAGTTTAACCGTAAGATTGTCGCCTCGGCGCCGGTAGGGATCTGTATCCTGCGTACTCAGGACGGGACAAATATCCTCAGTAACGAGCTTGCCCATAACTACCTGAACATGCTCACGCATGAAGACCGCCAGCGGTTAACGCAGATCATCTGTGGGCAACAGGTTAACTTTGTGGATGTGCTGACCAGCACGCACACCAATCTGCAAATCAGCTTCGTCCATTCGCGCTACCGCAATGAAAACGTGGCGATTTGCGTGCTGGTGGACGTCTCCGCGCGCGTTAAGATGGAAGAGTCATTGCAGGATATGGCGCAGGCGGCGGAGCAGGCCAGCCAGTCGAAATCGATGTTCCTCGCGACCGTCAGCCATGAGCTGCGTACGCCGCTGTACGGCATTATCGGTAACCTCGATCTTCTCCAGACCAAAGAGCTGCCGAAAGGGGTCGACCGCCTGGTGACGGCGATGAACAACTCGTCCAGCCTGCTGCTGAAAATTATCAGCGATATTCTCGACTTCTCTAAAATTGAATCCGAGCAGTTGAAAATAGAACCGCGTGAGTTCTCCCCGCGCGAGGTGATGAACCATATCAGCGCCAACTATCTGCCGCTGGTGGTGCGCAAACAGCTGGGGCTGTACTGCTTTATCGAGCCGGATGTGCCACTGACGCTGCATGGCGATCCGATGCGTCTGCAACAGGTCATCTCGAACCTGCTAAGCAACGCCATCAAATTCACCGATATCGGCTGTATTGTGCTGCATGTCTGCCGGGCAGGGGAGTACCTGACTATTCGCGTACGCGACACGGGTGTTGGCATTCCGGCGAAAGAGGTCGTTCGCCTGTTCGATCCGTTCTTCCAGGTGGGGACGGGCGTCCAGCGTAATTTCCAGGGGACCGGGCTGGGTCTGGCGATATGCGAGAAGCTTATCAGCATGATGGACGGGGATATCTCCGTCGATACCGAGCCGGGTATGGGCAGCCAGTTCACCATCCGTATCCCGCTCTACTCGGCACACTATCCGGTGAAAACCACGGTCGACGGGCTGAGCGAAAAGCACTGCTGGCTGGCGGTGCACAACGCCTCCTTACATGATTTCCTGACCTCGATGCTGACCAGCAGCGGCGTGCGGGTCTCACGCTATGAAGGCCAGACGCCGGACGCAGATGACATGCTGATTACTGACGTTGAGTCAGACAAGGCGTGGGCGGGGCGGGGCGTGGTGATGTTCTGCCGCCGTCATATCGGTATTCCGATTGAGCGTTCGCCCGGGGTATGGGTGCACAGTGTGGCGACACCGCACGAAATGTTGGGCTTGCTGGCGCGTATTTACAGCGTACAGCTTGAGGACAGCGATGGCGCTACCGTGCTGGCTTCCCCTGATGAGCTGGCATCGGTGAATGACGATATGATGATTCTGGTCGTCGACGATCATCCGATTAACCGTCGTCTGCTCGCAGACCAGCTTGGCTCTCTGGGCTATCAGTGTAAAACGGCCAATGATGGCGTGGATGCCCTGAATGTCTTAAGTAAGAATCATATTGATATTGTGCTCAGTGATGTGAACATGCCTAACATGGACGGCTATCGTCTGACGCAGCGTATCCGACAGCTGGGGCTGACGCTGCCGGTGGTGGGGGTGACAGCCAACGCACTGGCGGAGGAGAAGCAGCGCTGTCTGGAGTCGGGAATGGACAGCTGCCTGTCGAAGCCGGTCACGCTGGATGTACTGAAGCAGACGCTATCCGTGTATGCGGAGCGGGTGCGAAAAGCGAGACAATAAAAAAGGCCCGAAAGGGCCTTTTTTATGTGTCCGACGGCACTGCGCTTGCGTGGGCCTACGGGGTCTTTAGACCGGGTAACCGCGAGGGTCACCCGGCGTAGACAACGACGATCAATCTTTGTCCGTTGCGCTCAGCGTCACGGAAGAGAGATAGTTCAGCAGGGCGATATCGTTATCCACACCCAGCTTCATCATCGCGGATTTTTTCTGGCTACTGATGGTTTTGATACTGCGGTTCAGTTTCTTGGCGATTTCAGTAACCAGGAAACCTTCAGCGAACAGACGCAGAACTTCACTCTCTTTAGGCGAGAGACGCTTGTCGCCATAGCCACCTGCGCTGATTTTTTCAAGCAGGCGTGAGACGCTCTCAGGCGTGAATTTCTTCCCTTTCTGTAGCGCCGCCAGCGCTTTAGGCAGATCGGTAGGTGCGCCTTGTTTCAGCACAATCCCTTCAATATCAAGATCCAGAACGGCGCTCAGGATCGCAGGGTTATTGTTCATGGTCAGAACAATGATCGAAATGTCCGGGAAGTGGCGTTTAATGTATTTGATGAGCGTAATCCCATCACCGTATTTATCCCCAGGCATGGAGAGATCGGTAATGAGCACGTGCGCATCAAGTTTAGGCAGGTTGTTAATAAGGGCTGTGGAATCTTCAAATTCACCGACTACATTCACCCACTCGATCTGTTCAAGTGATTTGCGAATACCGAACAGTACAATCGGATGGTCATCGGCAATAATTACGTTCATATTGTTCATGTATAAGGCTACCTTGCTACAGCAAGCTCTTGACGTAAGCGTCAATGTCGCTGATGTATTTTTCAATGCCAGAGGCATCTTTCTCACGAATTAGATGTTCCAGCGTTTCACATAACTGCTTGCCGGGAACCAGATTAAGCATGGCAAACACCCCTTTAAGCCGGTGTGCTGTCTGTGCCAGCGCTGCAAAATCCTGCGCAGCGGACTCAGTATACAACCGCTTAACATCATCTGGTACTGTATCAACGAAGAGCGAATAATATCCGCTGGCATGGAGTTCGGCATTTTCATCGCCGCCTAACGGTGACTCCAGGATCTCTTCCTGCGCCAGATTCTCTTCAATCAGTTGTAATACAGCTTCCTGCATTGCATTGCTCATATTAAAGTTGACGCGCAGCTGCCCAGGGCCGATTTTCCGCACGCCTGGCTCATCATCGCTTAAAAGCAAGCCGGAGGCAGTAAGATTAGACGGATTATCAGTTAAAAATAGATCAAATTCTTGACTCGCGAGCCTTTCGTCCGGGGTAATGCAGGACGCGCCCCAGTTTTCCAGCTGACGAACGACGATATTACGGATCTCACTGGAGGTCACGTCCACCATCACCACCACATCATCCAGCAGACGCTCTTCATCCTCTTCCTGAGGATTCGCCGCCATTTTAACATGCAAGGAGTAGCGGGTGCCGAGGGATTCGCGCGCCTTAATGTTCAGATGACCGCCCAGCTTACGCGCCAGCTGATCGCAGAGCCAGAAGGTGAGGGCATTCGCCTTACCGTAGTGGTCGCGCTGGGTATCGTTCAGGAACGGGAAGTGCAGGTTATCGATTTCGCTCACGGTGACGCCTTCGCCCGTATCCAGAATACGGAACGTCAGACGATCGTCGGTGGACTCATCGGTGCTGACTTCAAGGGTGATCTTGCCGATCTGTGTCGTGGTGACGGCATACTGAATCAACATCATCAGGATGCGACGCAGGGCATCGCGATCGCCGTGACGCTCGTCATTGGCCGGTAAATGGTTGTTGATCAGCAGCTGGAGCCCTTTGCGCTTGATCACCGGCAGGACTTCCGGAACCACCTCATCAATCAGATCCTGAATGGAGAAGAGCGTAGGGGTGCCCTTCCAGATGTCATTCTCCAGCATGTTCGCAAGCTGGATTTCGTCCACCAGACGAACCAGCGAGTCGGCCTGGCTGCTAAGCTGTCGGCTTTCCGGCGTGCTTAAATCAGCAATCTGCGTGGCGAGTGACTTCAGCGGCTGTTTAAAGGCATCGCCAATGTTTTGCATAAACGCCGCGCGGCCATGCTGGTTTTTCTCATACAGCCTTTGCGCCTGCTTGAGCTTTTTATTCACCAGCACTTCGCGATCCTGATCGCGGATGATGAAGATTTGCGTGCGCGAGGCGACCTGACTGCGGAACTGACGGATCTCATACAGTTCATTATTAATGGTGGCCTGAATGACGCCCTGATGCTGGTCCGCCATGGCCGTAATATTTTGCAGGTTAAGATGCGGCAGAAGGTGATCGGCAATTTTGTTGCTCATCACCGTCCGGTTTGCCTCCTGATCGTGAACAAGCACCCCAAGCGGCAGCACGGAAATAATCTCTTCATTCAGGGCACGAAGAACACGCAACTCGTTGCTGGTCCCAGCTGATACCGACGTCGAGTCGCTCTGGCGGCCCGACTGGAAACGGAAGGTGCTGTAGCCAAACAGCGCCAGCGCCAGCAGGCCGATATTCAACAGCAGCGGCAGCATAATGTTTTGCAGGGTATCAAGCATCAGGGTGCCAAAAGGCACCTGCCACACCAGCCGCATACCGGTTGAGTTGAGCGATGAGGCAATCTCAATCTTCGAGCCATTAAAGGAGATCGCTACGCTGTCCGGGCCTTCTTTATCCGACGGCGTGCGCATATTTTGGGTGCTGTTGTCTGGCTCCAGTCGGAAACTGTCCAGCGGCATATCCGGCGGGATAAGATCGTTAATTGGCAGATCGAAGGCAACCACGGTCGCCAGATGGCCCGGCTGGTTAAAGGTGGTTCGCAGCGTAAAGTAGTGGCCATTCTGCCAGGCAAGACGGCGTAATGACGAGAAACTTTCGCGCTCGTCCAGCGCGTTGGCCTGTTGCAGCATTTCTGCCCGACGGGAATCGACAATGCTGCCAACGGTGGTCTCTTTAAAGCCCGACGAGAGATCCTTAAGCGGCAGGGTCGAGATCAGGATCATGCTGTTGTCCTGACCGTTCAGGTAATACATGGACCACGGTACGGTCTCGGCGCCCCACAGGGTGTCCAGATAGGAGGAGATCCGCTGCGTCATCTCAAGCGTTGCGCTGTCGTGCGAGCCGAAAATCAGGGCTTCCGTCTTGCGCTGCGGTTTTTCAAGGTAATACACATCCTGCTTAAGGCGCGTTTCCTGCAACCCTTCGCCTGATGAGGTGGCAGGTGCGGCGGCGATATTGTCGTAGATTTGCCAGGTCGCGTAGCGCCACGTATCAATGCGCTTATGCACCGCATGGGTGATATCGACAATTTGATAGCTTTTATCTTTAAGCCAGGTATTCACGGCGCTCTGAACCATCACTCCCATTGTGACTAACAGCACAACGATCAACAGAAGAAAGAAACGGGTGATGCTGCCCGGTAGAAGGGAGAATTTGCTCGGGGCGGTAGTTTCAGTCTGACTCATCGATGTGTTTAACCCGTAATGGCCGCGCGGTAATGGGATAGGGCAGTATAAAGGGTAATAACTGAATTTCCAGCGTCGTTATCGGTATGACCTTGACTTTTTATCTGTCGCAACCCGCTTCAACGTCATCCGTGTGAAAGATGTACAAAACCCAGTGAAATGTACAAATATGCTGTTACAACGGCAGTAAAATAGCACGAATTAACAAGAAATTAATTTTGAAAGTGAAAAGGAAAATCTGTAATCGCCGGGCGATGGATTTAGTTAATAGTCGTTATCATTACAGACGGGTAGCACATAAAATGTCTGTTGACGTAAAGAAAGGTAAAAAAAAACCGAATGCGGAGCATCCGGTTCAATTAGGGATAAACAGACATTCAGAACTGAATGACGGTAATAAATAAAGTTAATGATGATAGCGAGGGTTATTTTAGTGGTGTTGACGGGAATTTTTTTGTCATTCAGTGCTGTACTCTTTTTTAAGTTAGTCTTTTGAATTTTATAGGATATATTTTTGTTTTGATTATCCGTGCTATATTTTTAAACTTTTGATGCTTTGTGAAAGTTCCTTGAAATTTACATATTGAAACTTCTTGATGGTAAAGTGAAACATCTTCAAAGTTTTCGTATCATATTCCTGTTGGATTATTCTGCATTTTTGAGGAGAATGAACTTGCCGACTGGTTAAGAGGGTTGACCAGTAAGCAGTGGTAAATAATAAGGCATATAACAGAGGGTTAATAAAATGAAAGTTAAAGTACTGTCCCTCCTGGTACCAGCTCTGCTGGTGGCAGGCGCAGCAAATGCGGCTGAAATTTATAACAAAGACGGCAACAAATTAGATCTGTACGGTAAAGTGGATGGCCTGCACTATTTCTCTGATGACGACAGTGCAGACGGCGACCAGACCTACATGCGTCTGGGCTTCAAAGGCGAAACTCAGGTTAACGACCAGCTGACCGGTTACGGCCAGTGGGAATACCAGATCCAGGGTAACTCTGGTGAGAACGAAAACAACTCATGGACGCGTGTGGCGTTCGCAGGTCTGAAATTCGCTGATGCGGGTTCATTCGACTACGGTCGTAACTACGGCGTTGTTTACGATGTGACTTCCTGGACCGACGTTCTGCCGGAGTTCGGCGGCGATACCTACGGTTCTGACAACTTCATGCAGCAGCGTGGTAACGGCTTCGCGACCTACCGTAACCAGGACTTCTTCGGTCTGGTTGATGGTCTGAACTTCGCGTTGCAGTACCAGGGTAAAAACGGCAGCCCAAGCGGCGAAGGCCAGACCAACAACGGTCGTGACGCGCTGCGTCAGAACGGTGACGGCTACGGCGGCTCTCTGACTTACGATCTGGGCGAAGGCTTCGCACTCGGTACGGCAGTCACCAGTTCTAAACGTACTGCTGACCAGAACGCTGCGGGCTACTACGGTGAAGGCGATCGCGCAGAGACCTACACCGGTGGTCTGAAATACGACGCGAACAACATCTACCTGGCTGCACAGTATACTCAGACTTACAACGCGACCCGCGTTGGCGATCAGGGCTGGGCTAACAAAGCGCAGAACTTCGAAGTGGTTGCTCAGTATCAGTTCGACTTCGGCCTGCGTCCATCCGTGGCTTACCTGCAGTCTAAAGGTAAAGACATCGAAAACTATGGCGATCAGGATATCCTGAAGTATGTTGACGTGGGTGCGACTTACTACTTCAACAAAAACATGTCCACCTATGTTGATTACAAAATCAACCTGCTGGATGAAAATGACTTCACCCGTCAGACAGGTATCGGTACTGACGATATCGTCGCGCTGGGTCTGGTTTACCAGTTCTAATTGCTCATACTGCAACAAAGGGGCCATCAGGCCCCTTTTTTCATGCTTTTTTAGGGTCTTCAAATACGCTGTTTTAGTGTACTCTTGCCGCCCTGGCATGAGGATAATAACCAATGGATATGACTTTTTTACGCGCCAGCGTTCTGGCGACTTTTTTACTCCTGACCGCGTGTGACTCTTCTACACAGCCCGCAAAAATCGACGCACCCGCCGCGACGGTGCTGGAAGGGAAAACCATGGGGACCTTCTGGCGCGTCAGCGTGATGGATATTGATAAATCCCGCGCTGAAGAACTACGCGGTAAAATTCAGGCGCAGCTGGATGCCGACGATCAGCTACTCTCTACCTATAAAAATGACTCAGCGCTGATGCGTTTCAATCGCTCCAGCAGCACCTCGCTGTGGCCGGTGAGCGAAGCAATGGCCGATATCGTCACGGAAGCCATGCGCGTGGGCTACAAAACCAACGGCGCAATGGACGTGACCGTGGGGCCGCTGGTGAACCTGTGGGGATTTGGCCCCAACAAGCAGCCGGTGACCACACCCGATCAAGCCGCCATCGACGACGCCCGCGCGCGTACAGGGTTACAGCATCTGGCGGTGATCTCCCAGTACGGTCAGCAATACCTGCAAAAAGACATTCCCGACCTGTTTGTGGATCTCTCCACGGTAGGCGAGGGGTATGCTGCGGATCATCTCGCGGCCCTGATGGCGCAGGAAGGTATTCCCCGTTATCTGGTTTCCGTCGGGGGCGCGCTCGTCAGCCGGGGCATGAACGCCAGCGGCAGGCCGTGGCGAGTGGCCATCCAAAAACCAACCGATCAGCAGAACGCGGTGCAGGCGATTGTCGACATCAACGGGCACGGTATCAGCACCTCCGGAAGCTACCGCAACTATTACGAGCTGGATGGCAAACGTATCTCGCATGTGATTGATCCGCAAACCGGACGCCCGATTACCCACAACCTGGTGTCCGTGACGGTGATAGCGCCAACTGCGCTGGAAGCCGACGCCTGGGATACCGGATTGATGGTGCTCGGCACGGAGAAGGCCAAAGAGGTGGTACGTCAGGAAGGGCTGGCCGTTTATATGATCACCAAAGAGGCTGACGGGTTTAAAACCTGGAGTTCACCGCAGTTCAACAGCTTCCTGGTGAGCGAAAAAAATTAAAAAGCAAGGTTGCGGGTTTTTGTTCGGTGGCGTTCAGGCAAGCTGAGCGTATGCTTGTAAGAGGAGCCGATGATGAAAAACACAACCTATCTTACCGATAAGGATCGCTGGCAGGCTGTTCTGGCCCGCGATCCGCGTGCGGATAACCAGTTTGTCTTTGCCGTGCAGACGACCGGCATTTATTGTCGTCCGTCCTGCCGTGGCCGCCACGCGCTGCGTAAAAATGTCTGCTTTTATCCTGATGCTCACCAGGCCGCGCAGGCGGGTTTCCGCCCCTGTAAGCGCTGTAGGCCGGACCAGGTCGACCCTATGGCGCAGAAAAAGGCCAACGTTGCGCTGGCCTGCCGACTGCTTGAGCAGGATGCCGCGCTGAACCTGGAGGCCCTGGCGCAGCAGGTTGGCATGAGTCCGTTCCATTTCCACCGCTTGTTTAAATCCGTCACCGGCATGACGCCGAAAGCATGGCAGCAGGCCGCGCGTGAACAACGCCTGCGTAGCCTGCTTGCACAGGGCGGAAAAATCACCGACGCCGTACTGGCCGCTGGCTTCCCGGACGGCAGCAGCTACTACCGTAAAGCCAACGGCGCGCTGGGCATGACGGCGAAACAGTACCGTAACGGAGAGGCTGCGGTCCGCTATGCCATCAGCGACTGCTCGCTGGGCCACTGTCTGGTGGCGGAAAGCGAGCGCGGGATCTGCGCAATACTGCTGGGTGATGACGACGCCGGGCTGACGGCTGAGCTGCTGTCACTGTTTCCGCTTGCCGTCCGTGAACCGATGGAAGGCGCATTTGCCGGGCGTGTTCGTCAGGTGATTGCCTCTGTCGACAGCCGCGCGACGCCGTTGACGCTGCCGCTGGATATCCGGGGTACCGCCTTCCAGCAGCAGGTCTGGCAGGCGCTGCGGGCTATCCCCTGCGGTGAAACGGCAAGCTATCAGCAGGTGGCGAAGGCCATTGGTAAACCCAATGCCGTACGTGCCGTGGCGGGGGCCTGCGGAGCCAACAAACTGGCGATAGTTATCCCCTGTCACCGCGTGGTGCGTAACGACGGTGCGCTGTCGGGTTATCGCTGGGGCGCAGCGCGTAAGGTGCTATTGTTGAAACGTGAGGCGAACAACCCGGAGGGATAATGCTCGATCTTTTTGCTGATGCTGAACCCTGGCAGGAGCCGCTCGCGCCGGGGGCGACGATCCTGAGACGTTTTGCGCTTTCCCGCGCGGCGGCGCTGTTCGACGGTATTGATACCGTCACCGCCCGTTCGCCGTTTCGCCATATGGTCACGCCGGGTGGGTATACCATGTCCGTGGCGATGACCAACTGCGGCGAACTGGGATGGGCGACGAATGAGCGGGGCTATGTATATGCCGCGAACGACCCGCTGACGGATCGGCCGTGGCCGCCGATGCCGGAGGCGTTTCAGGCGCTGTGTCACGATGCCGCCGTGGCGGCCGGCTATCCTGATTTTCGTCCCGATGCCTGTCTGATCAACCGCTATGCCGTCGGCGCAAAACTCTCCCTGAATCAGGATAAGGACGAGCCTGACCTGCGCGCGCCGATTGTCTCGGTATCCCTTGGGCTGCCCGCTGTCTTTCAGTTTGGCGGCCTGCGGCGCAACGACCCGCTTAAACGGCTGATGCTGGAGCATGGCGATGTGGTGGTCTGGGGCGGTGAATCACGGCTTTTTTATCACGGTATTCAGCCGCTTAAAAATGGCGATCACCCGGTGGCGGGGGCGTTTCGCTACAACCTCACGTTCCGCCAGGCAGCGTACAGAGAATAAAAATAAGAATTATTCTTGATGTGTGTGAAAGGCAGTTTACACTGCTGGCTGATTTTTCTTGTCCGGATTGCTCTGCATGCAACTACTTCTTCTTGTCTGGCGGCAGTATCGCTGGCCTTTTATCGCGGTGATGGCGCTAAGCCTTGCCAGCGCGGCGCTGGGGATCGGCCTGATTGCCTTCATTAACGTGCGTTTGATCGAAATGGTCGACACGTCACTCTCCGTCCTGCCGGAATTTCTGGGTTTACTGCTGCTGCTGATGGCAGTCACGCTCGGGTCACAGCTGGCGCTGACCGCGCTCGGCCACCACTTCGTTTTCCGTCTGCGCAGCGAGTTCATCAAACGGATCCTTGATACTCAAGTGGAACGCATCGAACAGCTGGGAAGTGCTTCGCTGCTGGCGGGGCTGACCAGCGATGTGCGCGCCATTACCATCGCCTTTGTGCGCCTGCCGGAGCTGGTGCAGGGGATCATCCTGACCTTTGGCTCGGCAGCCTATCTCGCCTGGCTCTCCAGCAAAATGCTGGCGGTAACGGCGCTGTGGATTGTTATTACCATCTGGGGCGGGTTCCTGCTGGTATCACGCGTCTATAAGCACATGGCGGTGCTGCGCGAAACGGAAGACAAGCTCTATAACGATTATCAGACAGTGCTGGAAGGGCGCAAAGAGCTGACGCTGAACCGCGAGCGCGCCGAACATATCTTCAATCATCTCTATATCCCGGATGCGCACGAATATCGTCATCACATTATTCGCGCCGATACGTTCCACCTGAGCGCCGTGAACTGGTCCAACATCATGATGCTGGGTGCCATTGGTCTGGTGTTCTGGATGGCGAACAGCCTGGGGTGGGCGGATACCAACGTGGCGGCAACCTACTCCCTGACGCTGCTGTTTTTACGCACGCCGCTGCTGTCGGCCGTTGGCGCACTGCCGACGCTGCTGAGCGCACAGGTGGCCTTCAACAAGCTGAAGAAGTTCGACCTTGCGCCGTTTAAGGCTGAGTTCCCGCGCCCGCAGGCCTTCCCGAACTGGCAAACGCTTGAGCTGCGTAACGTGACCTTCCGCTATCAGGATAACGCCTTCTCCGTGGGGCCGATAAATCTGACCATTCACCGCGGCGAACTGCTGTTCCTGATCGGCGGTAACGGCAGCGGCAAATCCACGCTGGCGATGCTGCTGACGGGCCTCTACCAGCCGCAGTCAGGCGAAATTTTGCTGGATGGTAAAGCGCTGAGCGCGGAGAAACCGGAGGACTACCGCAAGCTCTTCTCGGCGGTATTTACCGACGTCTGGCTGTTCGACCGGCTGCTGGGCCCGGAAGGGCAGCAGGCGGATCCGGCGCTGGTGGAGAAGTGGCTTGCGCATCTGCAAATGTCACACAAGCTGGAGCTACAGGATGGCAAAATCCTGAATCTCAAGCTGTCGAAAGGGCAGAAGAAGCGCGTGGCGCTGCTGCTGGCGCTGGCCGAAGAGCGCGACATCATCCTGCTGGATGAATGGGCCGCCGATCAGGACCCGCACTTCCGTCGCGAGTTTTATCAGGTCCTGCTGCCGCTGATGCAGGCGATGGGGAAAACCATTTTTGCCATCAGCCATGACGATCACTACTTCATTCACGCCGACCGTCTGCTGGAGATGCGCGACGGCAAACTGAGCGAGCTGACCGGCGATGAGCGCGATGCGGCGTCACGGGACGCGGTGGCGCGCACGGCCTGATTGCAATTGTGCCGGGTGGCCCCCGGCACACTCATTTTTCATATATGCCGTTTTTTTCTCCATCCCGACCCGCCGTTTATTCTTATTTACATATCCCCGCGCTATGCTTAACGCCAACTCATTTAATGGATTTATGATTGATGTCGGTATTAAAGAAAAACAGCGCCAGGCAGCGTGACCAGGAGCGTGCGCGGCTCATCTGGCTCCTGACGACCGATAAAGCGGTCACGTCAACGTTATTGGGTAAGCTAACCCTGGCTGAGCAATATGATGTCGGCACGCTGGCCGACGATATTGCTGAGGTAGGTGCGCTGGTTGCACATTTACCACCTCCGGATCTGGCGGACACCCTGGAGGCATTGCCTTCCGAGGAGCGCCACGCCCTGTGGCGGCTGGTGCAGGATCATGAGCGCGGTCAGGTGCTGCTTGAAGCCTCGGAAAACGTCTGGGATGACCTTATCGATGAGATGAGCGATCGGGACATTCTTGACGCCCTGCAAACGCTGGATATCGATGAGCAGATTTACCTCGTTCAGCATCTTCCGCGCAACCTGACCGGACGCCTGCTGGCTTCCCTGCCTGCCGAGGAGCGGGCGCGCGTGCGTCAGGTGATGCACTACGAGAAAAACAGCGTCGGCGCGATCATGGAGTTTGGCGTCATCACCGTGCGTCCGGACGTCACCCTGGGAACGGTGCAGCGCTATCTTCGTCGCCTGGGCAGTATGCCGGACAACACCGATAAACTGTTCGTCACCTCGCGGGATAAAACCCTGCTCGGGGAGCTGGAGCTGAAAACGATCCTGCTGAACAGCACCCAGCAGCGGGTAAGTGAGGTCATGGAAACCGAGCCGATGGTCTTCTCGCCGGAAGACGATGCCGAAAAAGCCGCGCGTACCTTCGAACGTGATGACCTGGTGAGCGCGGCGGTGGTGGATTCGGTGGGCAAGCTGATGGGGCGTCTGACCATTGATGAGATCGTTGACGTGGTCTATGAAGAGACCGATAACGACCTGCGTGCCCTTGGCGGTATCAGTGCCGAAGACGATGTTCATGCCTCCGTCGGCAAGGCCGTCAAAACCCGCTGGGCGTGGCTCGCCATCAATTTATGCACCGCGTTCGTGGCGTCCCGCGTTATTGACGGCTTCGAACATACTATTTCCCAGCTGGTGGCCCTGGCGTCGTTGATGCCGATTGTGGCGGGGATCGGCGGGAACACCGGCAACCAGACTATCACCATGATCGTTCGCGCCCTGGCGCTGGAAAACATTCAGCCGGGTAATTTTTCGTGGCTGATTTTCAGGGAGATGGGCGTCGCGCTGATTAACGGCCTGGTCTGGGGCGGCATCATGGGCGGCATTACCTGGTGGCTGTACGATGATATGGCGCTGGGCGGGGTCATGATGCTGGCGATGGTGCTGAACCTGCTGGTGGCGGCGATGATGGGCGTGATTATCCCATTAACGATGACCCGGCTGGGGCGCGACCCCGCGGTGGGGTCGAGCGTGATGATCACCGCCATTACCGATACCGGCGGTTTCTTTATTTTTCTTGGACTGGCGACGATTTTTCTTCTGTAGCCAGCGCTTTTTGCTTCAGCCGGGCAGGGAGGATGAACATCATCACAATCCCGCCCAGCACGCCAATCGCCAGGTTGCCGGTGTAAACCGTTGCCACAACCGTCACCAGCATCACGACGGTTTCAGCCACCGGCGCGTTTTTCAGCGTTCCGGGCTGAACGCTATGCCAGCTAAAGGTCTTGACGGCCACAATGGCCATAATACCCGCCAGTACCGCCATCGGGATTTTGGCCATCACCTCGCTGAGCGCCGTAACCAGCACAAGCAGTACGATACCCGCCGCAAGGGTGGAGATACGGCTTCTGCCTTTCCCCATCTCCACGTTAACGATGGTCTGCCCAATCATCGCGCAGCCCGCAATGCCGCCGTAGAACCCGGCCATAATATTCCCCACGCCCAGACCGATGCTCTCGCGGCGCTTGCTTGAAGGGGTAACGGTCAGTTCATCCACCAGCTTAGCCGTCAGTAGCGATTCCAGCAGGCCAACAAAAGCGATACTTAGCGCGCACGGCCAGATAATGCTCAGGGTTTCCAGATTGAGCGGCACCAGCAGTTGCGTAAAGCCCGGCAAACCGCCGCTCATGGAGCCTTCATCCCCTACCGTTGGCAGGATTTGCCCGCTGGTGACGGTGAACAAAGTCAGCAGCACAATGGCAATCAGCGGGGAGGGCACGCTTTTGATATAGCGTGGCACCCACAGCACAATCAGCAGCGTCAGCACGAACAGGCCCACTATCAGCGGGCTTCGGCTCCAGAAATGGGGCACCTGGGCAAAGAAAATCAAAATGCCAAGGGCGTTAACAAACCCGGTCATCACCGACTGGGGAATAAAGCGCATCAGCCGCGCCATTCCCAGCGCGCCGAACAGGATCTGAATCACGCCAGCCATCACCACCGCGGGCAGAATGTACTGTACGCCGTGTTGATGGACCATCGGGCCAATCACCAGCGCGACGGAACCGGCCGCCGCCGTCACCATGGCCGGACGCCCGCCGAGCAGGGAAAGGGCGAAACAGAGCACCACGGAGGCGATAAGGCTCACTTTCGGATCCACGCCCGCGACCACGGAAAACGAAATCACTTCCGGGATCAGCGCCAGCGCGGTAATCACGCCGGCCAGGGTTTCGCGCATCAGACGTTGAGGCGAACGTAAAACGGTGGCGACATGGCCTTCTTGGGGTACAGACGAGTGAGGTAATGACATAACAATTCGCTGGTAGGGGCAGGCTTCCGTGCGCGCGATCACAAAGTGCAGCATCATAGCCAGGAAAATCGTCGGGTGCCAGCCTGTATGCCAAAACCCTACAAACAATCCATCATTAAATTTCACAATTACAATAATTTCGTAACCTTTAAACAATATTTAAAAGTTGCTACCGTGCCACCGCAGCGTGTTTCACCTGTAATTTCCACGCATCAAGCACTATTCAACTAAGGCATAAATGATGAAAAAAATGACTGCCGTGCTCTTTTCTCTGGCCGTGGGGCTGAACGCCGTCTCGCTGGCGGCGAAGGCTGACGCACCAAAAGAGCAGGAAACGGATGTCCTTTTAATTGGTGGCGGCATCATGAGCGCCACGCTGGGCACATATCTTCAGGAATTAGAGCCGAACTGGTCCATGACCATGGTCGAGCGCCTTGATGGCGTGGCGCAGGAAAGCTCTAACGGCTGGAATAACGCCGGGACGGGGCACTCGGCACTTATGGAACTGAACTATACGCCGCAGAAAAAGGACGGTTCCATTAGTATCGAGAAGGCGGTAGAGATCAACGAAGCGTTCCAGATCTCACGTCAGTTCTGGTCTCACCAGGTGAACAGCGGCGTATTGCACAATCCGCACTCCTTCATCAACACCGTTCCGCACATGAGCTTTGTCTGGGGCGATCAAAACGTCAACTTCCTGCGTGCGCGCTACGCTGCCCTGCAACAGAGCACGCTTTTCCGCGGGATGAAATACTCTGAAGATCACGCTCAAATCAAAGAGTGGGCGCCGCTGGTTATGGAAGGCCGCGATCCGAACCAGAAAGTGGCGGCGACCCGCACTGAAATTGGTACTGACGTTAACTACGGTGAAATCACCCGTCAGCTGGTGGCCTCTCTGAAGAAAAAAGAGAACTTTAACCTGCAACTCAGCTCCGAAGTGCGTGGTTTCAAGCGCAACGCGGATAACAGCTGGAGCGTGACCGTTGCCGATCTGAAAAACAACGAAGCCGAGCATGTGATTAAGGCGAAGTTCGTGTTTATCGGTGCTGGCGGCGCGGCGCTGAAACTGTTGCAGGAGTCCGGTATTCCGGAAGCGGACGACTACGCCGGCTTCCCGGTTGGCGGCCAGTTCCTGGTGTCGGAAAACCCTGAAGTGGTTAACCGTCATCTGGCTAAAGTGTACGGTCAGGCTTCTGTTGGTGCGCCACCGATGTCCGTTCCCCATATCGACACCCGTATGCTGGACGGTAAGCGCGTGGTGCTGTT
Organism: Enterobacter sp. MGH 4; assembly: GCF_000534735.1. NCBI lineage: Bacteria > Pseudomonadati > Pseudomonadota > Gammaproteobacteria > Enterobacterales > Enterobacteriaceae > Enterobacter > Enterobacter sp. MGH 4. Next base: position 308,851 of record NZ_KI973289.1, read on the forward strand.
CGGGCCGTTCGCTACATTCTCTACCAAGTTCCTGAAAAACGGTTCCCTGTGGGATCTGCTGAGCGCGACCACGACGTCAAACGTCAAACCAATGATGGACGTGGGACTGGATAACTTCGATCTGGTGAAATACCTGATTAGCCAGGTGATGCTCTCTGATGAAGAACGCTTCGAGGCGCTGAAAGAGTACTATCCGCAGGCGAAGAAAGAAGACTGGCGTCTGTGGCAGGCGGGTCAGCGCGTGCAGATCATCAAACGCGATCCGAAAGAGGGCGGCGTGCTGCGTCTGGGTACCGAAGTAGTAAGCGATAAGGATGGCACTATTGCCGCGCTGCTGGGAGCATCCCCGGGGGCGTCTACCGCTGCGCCAATCATGCTACACCTGATGGAAAAAGTGTTTAAGGACAAAGTATCCAGCCCGGAATGGCAGGCGAAGCTGAAAACCATTATTCCATCCTACGGTACGAAGCTGAACGGTAACGTTGACGCCACGGAACAAGAGCTGGAATACACCAGCCGCGTTCTGCAACTGCAATACGTCAAACCGCAGGCTGCGGATGCTGCGCCGAAGGCAGAGCTGAAGCCGCAGGCGGAAAGCAAGCCGGTGGCGGATATCGCGCTGTAAGCTAAACGCAAAACGGTAACATCCGTTACCGTTTTTCGTGTTTTCTCCCTCTCCCGGTGGGCTGAGGGTTCCCCACAAATTAATGCGAGCACTGAGCAATCCCCTCGCCCCTCCGGGGAGAGGGTTAGGGTGAGGGGAACATACGGCGGTGGTGGTCATTCCGTTCACTTTATGTTCCTTGCTACTCTGTAACGACATGACCGGTGAACGTGCCAGGGTGGCTCAGTCGCCACCACCCTGGCGACCCGGGCTCCCGGCGGTAAATCGCCGCTTCGCGGTGCCCTCGGCTCATTCCTTCCGGCTTATCGGGTACGGGCGGAGGCAACGTCCCTGTAAAGCCGCCCTCTCGGCGCATCCCTGCGCCTCGCCCCGGCCTGCAGGAAACGCCTCAGCGATTTACAGCCGGACCAGGGCATCGCTGACAGCCCTCAGTCATTTAGAAAGCAACTTTATTGCTTCTGCATAAAAAATTACTGGGGATCCCTCAGCCCGGTGGGAGAGGGTTGGGGTGAGGGCACCAGAACGCACCCTTTCCAGGTCGGGTAAGCGTGAGCGCCACCCGACTTATTTTTAACGTACTTCCGCTTGCCCTACCGTCTCATCCGCCTTCCATACGCGATATTTCACATCCACGTTTTCCGGCGTATATACGACAATCGGCAGCTTGCTGTTATAGCGCAGCAGACTGTTATCACCCAGATAGGCGGTGATAAATTTCTTCTCTTTCTTGCCGTCCGGGCACGCCATCATGGTGGAGACTGGCGAGGTTACTTTGTCGAAGACATAGTAGTCATAACCCCAGCCTTCCAGCGTTTTGCTTTCCAGTTGGCCGCCCAGACGATGCTGGTTGCAGTCCACTTCCAGCGTTTGGCCGATTAACAGCTCGACTTTGAAATTCCCTTCATTCTGCTGAGCCGGGAGCTGAATAACCTGGCGCTTCATCCCTTTGTCCGCTTGCGGATACGGGGCAACTTTTTCCAGCGGCTGCTCTTTTGGGGTTTCGCTGGCGAAAGCGCTGGTGCTCGCGCACGCAGCGGCGATAAGGGCGATGGCAAATTTAGGTGCGTTTTTCACTGTCATTCCTTTTTGTTAAAACGATCCCGGAAAGACTAACATAATGTATGTGAATGGTTGGCGTAATTTACTCACATTTTCATTTTAAACGGAGTAAAGAACTGCTTTTATGCTCTTTTATTGGTGTTTAATGCTGTGGTGGAGTCGGTGCAGAGATCGTGTTATTTTACGCGTTAATTATTGTTATTCATCTGTAAAGGGAGAAGAGATGGTACGGGAAAAACTGAAGACACCTGAAGGCCGCAAGTTCCTGCTGGCGTTACTGGTTGTGTTTATGATTGCTGCTGCATGCGTGGGGCGAGCAACCATTGTCGGCGTGATCGAGCAGTACAACATCCCGCTCTCTGCGTGGACAACCAGCATGTTTGTCCTGCAATCAGCGATGATCTTTGTTTACAGTCTGGTGTTCACCGTTCTGCTGGCGATTCCGCTGGGGATTTTCTTTCTCGGTGGGCGTGAGAAGCACTAAGCATTGTGCATGCGAAGACAGGCAATAAAAAACCAGCCATAAGCGGCTGGTTTTTTTGTGTAGTTTTGGTCGGCACGAGAGGATTTGAACCTCCGACCCCCGACACCCCATGACGGTGCGCTACCAGGCTGCGCTACGTGCCGACGCATAAAAGGAATACTACTCGATTCCTTTTTGATTGCAAGGGGGAAGCAACGCTAACTGATTCATAAATAATCAGTTAGCGATAAAGCGCTTCTCGTCTGTCAGCACCTGCAACAGCAAGCTGAGCTGCGGTTTCTGGTCTTTCAGCTTCTCACCTTCGAGGCTGTACGTCTGGTAATTGCCGTTGCTGTTCAGCACAAGGGACAGTGTCGGCGTGGTCACCACCAGCGTGTTTTCGCCAGCAGCCGTGACCCAGTTATGACGCCGCGTGGCGCTAAAGAGGTCTTGTCCCTGCGAGTATTCAATTGCCGGCGTGCTAACGTGCAGCAGCCGCTGCATTAACGTGGTCATGACGTCTTTATGGTCGGTCAGCATATTGATGCGTTGCGCGGGAGTGCCCGGCCAGTGGATCACCAGCGGGACATGCAGGTTCGGGCGCGACCAGTCCATGCCCTTCGCTTCGTCGCCGAGCGGCACGCCATGCCCCGCCGTGATAATGACGACCGTATTGTCCAGCTTGCCCGCGTCGCGCAGGGCGGTCAGCACGCGAGCGATCTGCGCATCGACATCACCCGCCGCACGGCTATAGCGGCGCGCGAAGCCTTTCTGATTGCTGTCATCAAGATTTGTGCCGTTAAACGCAACCCAGGAGAACCAGCGGTTATCTTCCTGTGCATAGCGCTTCAGCCAGTCTATCCACTGGTCAGCAGTCCGATCGTCAGACTGGCTCTGCGCGGCTGGCAGTGAGAAATCAGACAGCAGCGCCTGGCGGTACAGCGAGCTGTTGAAACCATCAGAGGCGAACAGCCCCAGCTGGTAGCCCTGCTGATTAAGCCCGGTAATCAATGCAGCCGGAATACGGGCCGACAGCACGCCGTCCATATAGCTCGGTGAAATACCGTAGAACAGACCGAAAATACCCGCGTCGGTCGAATTACCGGAACTCATATGCTGAGTGAATACGATGTTGTTCTCAGCGAATTCAGCCAGGGCAGGCATTTGCTTCTCATAGCGAGAATAGTTCAGGCCATCGACGGTAATCAGCAGCACGTTCTGACCGCGCCCCATGTCGCGATATTTCAGATCGCTCAGGGGATACTGCACGCTGACCGCTTCCGGATTACCCTGTTCGACCAGACGACGCTGATATTCCTGCGCGTCCAGCAGACCGTGTTTTTCAAGGAAACGACGCGCCGTCATCGGATAGGAGAGCGGCAGATTCGCGCGCTGCATGGTAATCGGGCGGTAGAAGTTCGCATCTGCCCAGATATACATCAGGTGAGAACCGATAAATGAGGCGAAAAAGAGCGCCGCGACGGGCTTCGCATAATGTCGGCGTCGGGTCAGGCTGCGGAGCTTTTGCCAGCTCCACGTCGCGAACAACATTTCGATCAGCAGGATAATCGGCACGCTGATAAACATCAGCTGCCAGTCGCGGGCGGTCTCGTTCTGATCCGGGTTGATCACCAGCTCCCAGACGACAGGATTCAGGTGCAGGTGGAACCGGGTAAAGACTTCGCTGTCGATAAGCAACAGCGTCATGCCCGCCGTCGCAAGAATGGCGGACAGGAAGCGCATCAGCCGCTGCGACATGACGATAAACGTCAGTGGGAACAGGATCAGCAGATAGGTGGCGAAGACCAGAAAGCTAAAGTGACCAACAAGGCTCATCCACGAGTAGATACGCCCGGTTAACGTGGTTGGCCAGTCTGCCACAAACAGATAACGGCAGCCGAGCACCATCGCCAACAGAATGTTGAACAGGGCAAACCAGTGCCCCCAGCTGACCATCTGGGAGACTTTTTCACGGTAGCGCTGACGATTCGTCACCATAAACTGTTGTTCGTTTCCCTTAGTGTGCCTGGTCGTCGCTAACGGATGACTGCAAAGCCTGGGCGAAAGATTTGGCGATCGCCTGACGCTGAGCCGGAGCAACGCTGGTATTGATCAGGTTGGTAACCATATTTCCCAAAACCATCAGGGAGAGATCGGTTGGCGTTTTATGTTTTTCCAGTACGTTGACCAGCTCACTGAGCAGTTGTTCAACGTGTTCGTCACTGTAGCGGGAATGTTGTGGCATAAATCAAAATCAGTTTGTTGAGAGAAGGGCGACATATTACCGTAGCAACAGCTTTTTTTCCCCTTTTTTATCTTCTGTTGCACACATGCGTTGGTGGTGGTTGAATACCGCCCGGTCTAAAAGGAGAGTTTATCATGAGTCTGGAAATCAACCAGATTGCCTTGCACCAGCTTATCAAGCGTGATGAGCAAACCCTTGAAGTGGTGCTACGCGATTCGTTACTGGAACCAACGCCTACCGTTGTCGAGATGATGGCGGAGTTGCATCGCGTCTACAGCGCGAAAAATAAAGCCTATGGCTTGTTCAGCGAAGAGAGCGAGCTGGCGGATAGCCTGCGCCTGCAACGTCAGGGCGAAGAGGATTTCCTGGCATTCAGCCGCGCTGCAACCGGCCGTCTTCGTGACGAACTGGCGAAATATCCCTTCGCCGATGGCGGTATCGTCCTGTTCTGCCACTACCGCTATCTGGCGGTAGAGTATCTGCTGGTCACCGTGCTGAATAATTTAAGCAGCATGCGTGTGAACGAGCAGTTGGATATTAGCTCAACGCACTATCTGGATATCAACCATGCGGATATTGTGGCGCGTATTGATTTAACCGAATGGGAAACCAATCCGGAATCGACGCGCTACCTGACCTTCCTTAAAGGCCGCGTGGGCCGCAAAGTGGCCGATTTCTTTATGGACTTCCTCGGTGCCAGTGAAGGGCTGAACGCCAAAGCGCAGAACAAAGGTCTGCTCCAGGCGGTGGATGACTTTACCGCTGAGGCGCAGCTGGATAAATCTGAGCGTCAGACCGTGCGTCAGCAGGTTTACAGCTACTGTAACGAGCAGTTACAGGCCGGGGAAGAGATTGAGCTGGAGTCGCTGTCCAAAGAGCTGGCGGGCGTCAGCGAAGTCAGCTTCCAGGAATTTACCGCGGAAAAAGGCTATGAGCTGGAAGAGAGCTTCCCGGCGGATCGCAGTACGCTGCGTCAGCTGACAAAATTTGCCGGTAGCGGCGGTGGGTTAACCATTAACTTTGATGCCATGCTGCTCGGGGAACGTATCTTCTGGGATCCGGCGACCGACACGCTGACCATTAAAGGCACGCCGCCGAATCTGCGCGATCAGCTCCAGCGTCGCACCTCAGGCGGTAAGTAGCGGCCATAAAAAAACCCCGCAGAAGCGGGGTTTTTCTCGACAGGTTTGCGATTACGCGCGAACGAAGTCGATGTGAGACAGTTTTGGCTTGAACGGGTGACGCTGAACAGCCTGAACTTTCACTTTTTCTTCTTTACCGCCAACAACGATGGTCAGAACTTCGCTGTAGAATTCAGCTTTGTTCTGCATGTTCCACACTTTGTCGTGATCCAGTTCGATTGCAACTGGAGCAGCTTCGCCACCGTAAACGATAGCCGGGAACTTGTTAGCGTTACGCAGGCGGCGGCTCGCACCCTTACCCTGCACGTTACGTACTTCTGCTTCGATAGTGAACATTGATTTCTCTCTGTATTTAAAACCCTGCTACAGGCGACCCAGCAGCAGGTGAGTGTTCTGCCTCACGGATGTGAAGCGGGCGGCATTTTATACTCAAATGGCTCGCGCATCAACGAAAAGTCCCGTTAACCGCGCAATTCGTTTGCCCGGCGAAAGCGTCCTTCATAGTCAAAGACCTTCTCACGCACCTGCCAGAACTGCCCTTTTTTACGGGCGACAACAAAATCAGGATGGCGCAGCAGCGCCTGCTGGCGCACGATATCGGCAACGGTTATCCAGCGCAGCGGCACGCCGGGCGTGCGGGTATGCGGGCGGATAAAGAGCTGTTCGAACGCGGTGCGCTGGGCGGGCGTCTGGACCCTGAACCGCTCGCTCACGTCTGCGCCGTCCTCGTCGTAATAGGTAATCTTTAGCCACTCGCCTTTTTCATCCGCACCGGGCTGTAAGACCATGCCGGAACAGCGCAGCACCAGCGCATCTTTCAGCTTCAGCGCCGCTTTCAGCATGTCATCCGGGTCGACCAACACCGTGTCACACTCCCGACAGCGGCGGGCAGCGATATCGTTCTCGGCGTTGCACTGCGGGCAGTTTTTGAAGCGGAAGCGGAAATCACACTGTTCGCGATGGCCTTCATCGTCTTCAAACCAGCCCTGACAGCGGCGGCCAAAATGTTCGATCAGCGTGCCGTCGGCGGTAGTTTTGCCCCAGAAAGAGTTGGCAAACCCGCAGGCCGGACAAAACACCTGTACCGGCACGTTGTCGCTCTTGCCTTTTGGCGTGCCCACTTCCGGGGAGTAGAGATCGTGCGGATTACCGGCATAATCGAGGATCAGACAGTCGGTTTTGCCCGGTGCCAGGCGCAGGCCACGGCCGACAATCTGCTGGTACAGGCTGACGGATTCGGTCGGGCGAAGAATCGCAATCAGGTCAACGTGCGGGGCGTCAAACCCGGTGGTTAATACGGAGACATTCACCAGGTAGCGGAACTGCTGGGCTTTGAAAGCCTCAATCAGGCTGTCGCGCTCCGGCCCGGGGGTTTCACCGGTAATTAACGCCGCGTCGTTGGTGGGCAGAAGCCCCGTGATTTCGCGCGCGTGTTCGACGGTAGCAGCAAAAATCATCACCCCTTTGCGCGTTTGCGCAAATTCTTCAATCTGGCTGATGATATGCGGCGTGATCCGCTTCTGTTTTTTTAGCTCATGGTTAAGATCCGCCTCGCTGAACAGCCCGTTGCTCTGCGCCTGTAAGCGGCTGAAATCGTACTGCACGACCGGCATATCCAGCCGCTCCGGTGGCGTCAGATAGCCATGCTTGATCATGTAGCGCAGCGGAAGCTCATAGATACAGTCGCGGAACAGGGCCTTTTCATCGCCACGCACCATGCCGTGATAATGAAACTGATAAATCCAGCCCTTGCCCAGACGAAATGGCGTGGCGGTCAGGCCAAGCAGGCGTAAGTGAGGGTTCACCTCTCTCAGATGAGTGAGGATTTGCTGATACTGGCTGTCGTCGTCATCGCTGATGCGGTGACACTCATCGACAATCAGCAGGGAAAACTCGCTGCGAAACAGGTCCAGGTTGCGCGCAACGGACTGTACGCTGCCAAACACCACTTTCCCGTGGCTCTCTTTGCGCTTCAGCCCGGCGGCAAAAATATCGGCCTCCAGGCCGAGCGCGCAATATTTGGCGTGGTTTTGCGCCACCAGCTCTTTTACGTGCGCCAGCACCAGCACGCGCCCGCGAGCCAGGCGCGCCAGTTCGGCAATCACCAGGCTTTTACCGGCTCCGGTCGGGAGCACGATGGCGGCGGGTTCCCGGTGCTTGCGAAACCAGGCGAGGGTGGCATCAACGGCTTCTTGCTGATAGGGGCGTAGTGTGAACGTCATGGCTTCTCTATTCAGTTAACTCGCATATAGTATGCCACGAAACTTTTTCCCTTGAGTGGCGCAACCAGACCATTATACTGAACTGTTTCTGACTGCTTCTTTTTCGGACGCGTAGTCCGACTTCCAGCACCATTAAGGCTAAAAAGATTTCATGCGACTTGATAAGTTTATCGCTCAGCAACTCGGCGTAAGCCGCGCTATTGCCGGGCGTGAAATTCGCGCCAGCCGCGTAACCGTGGACGGCGACATTGTGAAAGACAGCGCTTTTAAACTCCAGCCTGACCACCAGGTGGAGTATGACGGCAACCCGCTGAGCCAGCAGAATGGCCCGCGCTACTTCATGCTCAACAAACCGGAAGGTTACGTCTGTTCAACGGACGATCCGGATCACCCGACGGTGCTCTACTTCCTCGACGAACCTGTGGCGCACAAGCTGCATGCGGCAGGGCGACTGGATATTGATACCACCGGCCTGGTGCTGATGACCGATGACGGTCAGTGGTCGCACCGTATCACCTCCCCGCGCCATCACTGTGAGAAAACCTATCGGGTGACACTTGAGTCGCCGGTCTCGGATGACACGGCAGAGCAATTCGCGAAAGGCGTTCAGCTGCATAATGAAAAAGATCTGACCAAACCGGCGGTGCTGGAAGTCATTACCCCAACGGACGTCCGTCTGACCATCAGTGAAGGCCGCTACCACCAGGTGAAACGGATGTTTGCCGCCGTGGGCAACCACGTTGTGGGGCTGCATCGTGAACGTATCGGCGCGATTGAACTCGATCCAGACCTGGCGCCAGGGGAATACCGCCCGCTGACGGAAGAAGAGATTGCCAGCGTCGGGCTGCTTTCACGCTAAATTCAGGAGAACCCTGTGACCACCAGGCCACACTCGTCGTTTAAAATCGTATTTATCCTTGGCCTGTTGGCCATGCTGATGCCGCTGTCTATCGATATGTATCTGCCCGCGCTGCCGGTGATTTCCGCGCAGTTTGGCGTACCGGCAGGCAGCGCACAGATGACGCTCAGCACCTACATTCTTGGTTTTGCGCTCGGCCAGCTCTTTTATGGCCCAATGGCAGACAGCCTGGGGCGCAAGCCCGTAATTCTGGGCGGGACGTTGATATTTGCCGCGGCGGCGGTGGCCTGCGCGCTGGCGCAGAGTATCGATCAGCTGATCGTGATGCGTTTCTTTCATGGCCTGGCTGCGGCTGCGGCAAGCGTGGTGATTAACGCGCTGATGCGCGACATCTACCCGAAGGAAGAGTTCTCACGCATGATGTCGTTCGTCATGCTGGTCACAACCATTGCGCCGCTGGTCGCCCCCATGGTGGGCGGGGCGGTGCTGGTGTGGTTCAGCTGGCATGCGATTTTCTGGATCCTGGCGATTGCCGCGCTGCTGGCCTCGGTGATGATCTTCGTCTTTATCGATGAAACGCTGCCGGTCGAGCGCCGTCAGAAGTTTCACGTCCGCACCACGCTTGGCAACTTTGCCTCGCTGTTTCGCCATAAGCGCGTGCTGAGCTATATGCTGGCCAGCGGCTTTAGCTTTGCCGGGATGTTTTCGTTCCTGAGCGCGGGGCCGTTTGTGTACATCGAACTGAACCATGTGTCACCCCAGCACTTTGGTTACTACTTCGCGCTGAATATCGTGTTTCTGTTTGTGATGACCATTATCAACAGCCGCTTTGTCCGGCGGGTCGGGGCGCTGAATATGTTCCGCGCCGGGCTGTGGATCCAGTTCGTGATGGCTATCTGGCTGGTATTGAGCGCATTGTTGGGCGTAGGTTTTTGGGCGCTGGTGGTGGGCGTGGCGGCGTTTGTTGGCTGCGTCTCGATGGTCTCATCCAACGCGATGGCGGTGATCCTCGACGAATTCCCGCATATGGCGGGCACCGCCTCGTCGCTGGCAGGGACGTTCCGTTTCGGGATTGGCGCGATTGTCGGGGCGCTGCTCTCAATGGCGACGTTTAATACTGCCTGGCCGATGCTGTGGGCGATTGCCCTCTGCGCGACTTGCTCCATCCTCTTCTATCTTTACGCCAGCCGGCCCCGTAAGACGGCGCATAAATGAGCACTTAAGGCCCGAAACGGGCCTTTTTGTTGACCCATATCAACCAACCCTCGGTTCGTTTACCCGGTGTTTGTTTCTTTTATGTAAAATCTATTTATGTAAAAAGTCACATCATTGTATTTAAAAAGGTTGAGTTAGATCGCAGAAACGGGTACATATAGCGCCGACGCGAGCCTGCAACGCCTATAAAATCCGCTAAACAGTGCAGGTTGGCGATGATGTGTTACTATAAATGTAAATAAATTGTGAAGTAAATTTGCTTCCGGGGATCTGAACGTGAATACATTACAACTCTCCATTGTCCATCGCTTGCCCCAGAGCTATCGCTGGTCGACGGGTTTTGCAGGTTCGAAAGTTGAACCGATTCCGCAAAGCGTTGCCGGGGAGGATAATTGTCTGGTGGCGCTCAAGCTGCTTAGCCCGAGCGATGAAAATGCGTGGCCGGTTATGGAACGTCTCAGCCAGGCGCTGACGGACATCGAAGTAGACAGCTCCGTGCTGGAATGCGAAGGTGAGCCGTGCCTGTTTGTTAACAGCCAGGATGAATTTGCTGCGACCTGCCGTCTGAAAAACTTCGGCGTGGCGATTGCCGAACCGTTCTCCGGTCAATATCCTTTCTGAGTGCTAGTCAGCGGACAATAGCTGGCGCGTGTAATCCTGCGCAGGCGCAGTGAATACGCGCTGGCACTCTCCCTGCTCAACGACTTCTCCCTGCCGCAATACCACCACCTGATGGCAAAGCGCACGCACCACCTGTAAATCGTGGCTGATAAAGATATAGGCCAGCCGATGCTTTTCCTGTAGCCCCTTCAGCAGCGCCAGAATTTGCGCCTGCACGGTGCGGTCCAGTGAAGAGGTAGGCTCGTCCAGCACGATCAGCTCCGGTTTCAGGATCAACGCGCGGGCAATCGCTATACGCTGGCGCTGTCCGCCGGAAAACTCAGCCGGATACCGGTGCCGGGTCTCGGGATCTAAACCCACTTCCGCCATCACCCGCTTCACGTCGATTTCACGCTGTTGTGCCGTCAGCGCGGGCTGATGAACGCGCAGGCCCTCTTCAATAATCTGCAATACGCTCAGCCGCGGGTTCAGCGAAGAGTTCGGATCCTGAAAGACCACCTGCATCCGCGGGCGGACGGGCAGCATTTGCCGGCGGCTCAGGTTTTGCAGCGGCATGCCGTCAAAGAGAATGCTTCCCTGCGAGGCGATCAGGCGCAGCAGCGCCAGGCCGGTGGTGCTTTTGCCCGAACCGGATTCGCCCACAAGCCCAAGCGACTCGCCCGGACGCAGAGAGAAGCTCATGTTTTTCAGAACATGATTGTGATCGACCACGCGACGCAAAATGCCTTTGCGGATCGGGAATGACACCGACAGGTCCTCAACCTTCAGCAACGGTGCGCTGTCAGCGTTAAGCGGAACCGGGTCGCCAGAGGGTTCGCTATCGAGCAGGCGCTGTGTATACGGGTGCTGAGGCGCGCTCAGCAGGGCAGTTGCCCTGTTCTGTTCGACGCAGCGGCCGTTTTGCATCACGGCCACCGCGTCAGCGAGCTTTTTCACGATGCCCAGGTTATGCGTAATAAACAGCAGGCTCATGTTCAGCTCGTCGCGCAGTTCACGCAGCAGTTGCAGAATTTGCGCCTGCACCGTGACGTCCAGCGCGGTGGTGGGTTCATCCGCAATCAACAGTTCGGGGCGCGTCAGCAGCGCCATCGCGATCATCACGCGCTGGCGCTCGCCGCCGGAAAGCTGATGCGGGAAATCGTTCAGCCGTTTCGCCGCATTACGAATGCCGGTGCGTTCAAGGCAGTCCAGAATTTCCCCCCGCGCTGCCTCTTTACGCATTCCCCGATGAAGTGACAGCACTTCATAGAGCTGTTTTTCCAGCGTATGCAATGGATTGAGCGACACCATCGGCTCCTGAAAAATCATGGCAATCTTATTGCCACGAATGCCGCGCAGGGTTTGCTCATCAGCGTTCAGCAGGGATTGTCCATGGAACAGAATATCCCCCTGCGGATAGCTGACCGGCGGGGAAGGGAGCAGGCGCAGCACCGACAGTGCCGAAACGCTCTTACCGGAGCCGGATTCCCCGACCAGCGCCAGCGTCTCTCCGCGCTGGATCTGCAACGATAAATCCGTCACCACCGGGCGAGATTCGCCCTGCTTTGAAAACGCAATCGACAGATTTTCTATGCTCAGAAGAGGCCGGGTCATGTCATACCGCCTTGTTGGGATCGAAGGCATCGCGCACGGCTTCGCCAATAAAAATCAGCAGGGAAAGCAGCACAGCCACGGAGAGGAATGCGGCGATGCCCAGCCAGGGGGCCTGGAGGTTGTTTTTGCCCTGCAACAGCAGTTCGCCAAGAGACGGTGAGCCCAGCGGCAAACCGAAACCAAGAAAATCAAGCGACGTCAGGGTGGTAATGGAGCTACACAAAATAAACGGCAGGAAGGTGAGGGTCGCCACCACCGCATTGGGAAGCATGTGACGGAAGATAATTGCGCGATCGCTCACGCCTAATGCCTGCGCGGCGCGAATATAATCGTAATTTCGCGTGCGCAGAAACTCCGCGCGCACCACGCCGACCAGTGCCATCCAGCCGAACAGGACGGTGATGCCTAACAGCCACCAGAAGCCAGGCTGTACTACGCTGGACAGCAGGATAATCAGAAACAGCGTCGGCATACCGGACCAGACTTCAATTACGCGCTGCCCCCACAAATCGATTTTTCCACCGTAATAGCCCTGCATGGCGCCCGCCACGACGCCCATCACGCTGCTAAAGAGCGTCAGAAGCAGCCCAAACAGGAGCGAGATGCGGGTACCATAGAGGATGCGCGCCAGCACATCGCCGCCGTTGGCGTCCGTTCCCAGCCAGTTCTGCGAGGAAGGCGGGGAAGGGAAGGGGGTGGACGTGGCGTAGTTAATACTGTTCGCGCCAAAACGAATCGGTGCCCAAAGCGCCCAGCCGTGCTGCGCGATCTGTTCACGTAACCAGGGATCCTGATACTCGGCTGGCGTCGCAAACGGACCGCCAAAATCGCTTTCGCTATAGGTAGTAAGCACCGGCACGTACCAGCGATCTTTGAAATGCACCAGCAGGGGTTTATCGTTGGCAATCAGTTCGGAACACAGACTTAAGGCGAACAGGACGGCGAAGATCCACAGCGACCAGTAGCCGCGACGGTTGTGGCGAAAGCGCGCCCAGCGGGCCTGATTGACGGGGCTTAAACGCGACATTAGCGGCCCTCAAAATCGATACGGGGATCGACCAGCGTATAGCTGATATCGCTGATGATATTCAGCAGCAGACCGATCAGGGTGAAAATGTACAGTGTGCCAAACATCACCGGGTAATCACGGGAGACGGTGGCCTCATAGCCGAGCAGCCCTAAACCGTTGAGAGAGAACATCACTTCTATCAGCAGAGAGCCGGTAAAAAACATACTGATGAACGTGGCGGGAAAACCGGCAATCACCAGCAGCATGGCGTTACGAAAAACGTGCTTCCACATAATCTGCTTTTCACCGACGCCTTTGGCGCGCGCGGTGACGACGTACTGTTTGCGGATCTCATCAAGAAAGGCATTTTTGGTCAGCATCGTAAGCGCCGCAAAACCGCCGATAACCGTCGCCAGCACCGGAAGCGTGATGTGCCAGAAGTAATCGGTGATTTTCTGATACCACGGCAACGTGCTGAAATCCGCAGAGACCAGCCCGCGCAGCGGGAAGAGGTCGAAATAACTGCCGCCAGCGAAAAAGACAATCAGCAGCACGGCAAACAGAAACGCCGGGATAGCGTAGCCGATGATAATGAACGTGCTGCTCCAGATATCAAAACGGCTACCGTTGTAGACCGCTTTGCGGATCCCCAGCGGAATGGAGACCAGATAAATAATCAGCGTCCCCCACAGTCCGAGCGTGATGGAAACCGGAAGGCTTTGCTTGATCAGGGTTAGCACCGAGGCGCTGCGAAACAGGCTGTCGCCAAAATCGAAACGGACATAATCCCAGAGCATCCTGAAATAACGCTCGTGCAGCGGCTTGTCAAAACCATAGCGATGGGTGATCTCGGCGATCACCTCCGGATCCAGTCCCCGACCGCCCCGGTAGTGGCTTTCGCTGATATTGCCCACGCCCGTCCGGGCATGGCTGGCCCCCATTCCTTCACCGCCGCCGCCCGGCATGCCGCCAGCGTGACCAAATTCTATGGCCGCAATCGCCTGGTCCACCGGGCCGCCGGGGGCAATCTGCACGATAAAAAAGTTAATGGTAATGATGGCCCATAGCGTCGGGATAACCAGCAGCAGCCTGCGGATAAGATAAGCGCCCATCGTCACTCCTCAACGCCGCGCTGCGGGCAGTTTTGCGGCTTTATTCACGTCATACCACCACGTATCAAAACCAAGCGTATAAACCGGGCGAACGGCGGGCAGGGAGAATTTGTCCCAGCGGGCCACGCGATCTTCACCCATGTACCACATCGGCAGCATGTAATAGTTCCAGGTTAACACCCGGTCAAGCGCGCGCCCGAGCGGCAGAAGTTTCTCTTTATCGCCCTGAGCGGCAACGATTTTCGCGATCAGCGCATCAATCACCGGACTCTTTACCCCCGGAGCGTTGTAGGAGGAGTCGATATACCCCGATGCCCAGGAGATTTGCAGGTCTGAACTCGGCCACGGCTGGGCAGCCCACAGGGTTTGCATCATGTCGTAATCGCGACTGCGCTTGCGGTTGGTCAGCTGGGCAATATCGACCTGGCGGATATTCATGGTCACCCCAAGACGGGCAAGGTTCTTCTTAAACGGCAGCACCCACTGATCGTTTGCGCCGGAGGCAATCAGCAGTTCGAAGCTGAGCGGCTTACCAGTTTTAACATTTACTCGTAGCCGATTTTTCAACACCCAGCCAGCGTCATCCAGCAGTTTGCTGGCTTTCAGCAGGTTGTCCCGGTCGAACCCGTTTCCGTCGGATTTTGGCGGTTCAAATAGGCGGGTGAACACTTCCGGCGGGAGCTCCGATTTCATTGGCGCCAGCAAAACCAGCTCGTCCGCGTGGGGATAATCACGGGCGGCATATTCAGTATTCTGGAAATAGCTGTTCGCCCGGCTGTAGGCTCCGTAAAACAGCGCTTTGTTCATCCATTCGAAATCAAACGCCAGGGTAATAGCTTCACGCACCCGACGATCGGAAAAAACCGGGCGCTGAATATTAAACGCCAGCCAGCGCGTGTCCTGCGCGGATTCGTTTTTATGTTCGTCTTTAACGATATAGCCTTTCGCGAAATTTTTTCCGATATACCGGGTCGCCCAGTTTTTGGCGCTGTTCTCGACACGTAAATCAAATGCGCCTGCCTTAAACGCCTCGAAGGCCACGTTATCATCCAGGTAGTAGTCGTAGCGGATTGTATCGAAGTTCCAGCGGCCCCGGTTTACCGGCAGCGTGGCTGCCCAGTAATCTTTCACGCGGGAATAGATCACGTACTGGCCCATTCGCCAGTCGGTAATGCGATACGGTCCTCCGGCCAGCGGCGGGGAAGAGAGGGGATCGCTCAGCTTATGGTTTTTCCAGAATGATTCGGGCATGACGGGCAGGGAGAACAGGCTCAGCATATTCTCTTTGTTTGGCTCAGGGAGTTCGATTCGCACGGTCAGCGGGGCGATGGCTTTCACCGTGGTGCCCTTGTACACCAGACGAAACTGCGGCACGCCTTCGGTCATAAATTTATGAAAGGTGAACGCCACATCGCGGGCGCTAACCGGCGTACCGTCGTGAAAACGCGCCCGCGGATTAATCGCGATTTCTGCCCAGCTAAAATCATCGGCGTAACGCACGTTCTCAGCGACCAGGGGATAATAGCTGCCGGGCTCGTCGTCGGAGGTGACGAACAGCGTGTCATAGAGGGATTCGGTACGCGCTGCCGCCACGCCGCGCAGGGCGAAGCGGTTAAAGTTGTCAAACGTTCCGGTCGCGGAAAGCGTCACGTTCCCGCCTTTCGGGGCGGCGGGGTTCACATAATCGTAGTGAGTAAAGTTGACCGCATACTTCGGCTCGCCAATGACGGCAAAGGCCGTGCTCTCTTTGATGGTCTGCGCCTGGCTCGACAGGCTCACCAGCGCCAACAGCATCAATACAACGCGCATAATCATAGTGCGGCGGATCCCTTTGTTCACAGGCAGGCTCGGTTGAGGAGAATAATAAGGGACAGCGCCGTGATTGTGAAATTATTCCCCGAGCGTGATGTCGGGTTGCCACGTCCTGAACTGCTCCAGCGGCATTGGTCGGCCGATCCAGTAGCCCTGAAGATAGTTCACGCCATGCTCGCGCAGCCACGCCGCCTGCTCGGGCGTTTCAACACCCTCGGCGACGGTTAACATATTCAGGCGTTCTGCCAGCGTCAGCACCGCGTCAAGCACTGGCGAGGTAACGGTTTCAGTCCCGATGGCATTCACGAAGCCACGGTCAATTTTCAGGTAATCCATCGTGAAGCGTTCCAGATAGATCAGCGCGCTGTGGCCGGTGCCAAAATCATCGATGGCGATTTCAAAACCTTCATTGTGCAGCCATTCAAACAGCTGATTTGCCTCGCGGTGGTTGATCATGTCGCGCTCGGTTATTTCCAGTACAATCTGGAAGTGATCGGGCGGAAGGCCAGCGGCAAACGCGCGCATATCCTCCTTAAAGCTTTCCGCATGCAGATGACCGGGCGCGATGTTGATCCCAAACTTGGCCCCAGGCGGGAGCACCGTTTGCAGGACAGGGGCATCGCGGATAATCAGGTCAAAAAGATGCAGCGTCAGCGGGACAATCAGCTTCTGCGCTTCAGCGAAGTTAATAAAGGCATCCGGTGGAATTTCGCCCATCACCGGGTGCTTCCAGCGCATCAGGACTTCCAGCCCGGTCATTCTGAGCGACTGCGCATCCACGACGGGCTGATAGACCACGTAGAACTGGTCGTGCTTGATGGCCGTAAGGATCTCTTTCCCGGGATTCAGACGGATAGTGAGAATATAGAAATTCAGCAGACCTGCCGCAATACCGCAGACCAGGCCGAAGAACACGGCGTAGAGCAGTTCATCGGTCTTCCAGGCTTGCGCATAGACGTTAACGGTCAGAGGAATATTTTTCAGCGTGGCGGTGCGGGCAGGGACCTCAGGCAAATCCCGCGCCTGAACCAGCATTCCGGACTGGGTGGATAACGCGGAGTCGCCAATGACGATCGATATTCCGGAAAATTCATCCTGACGTGACGTATAAAGAAGGTAAGGCGTCAGGTTGATGTTCACGGAGGTAAATACGCCGCCGTCTTTTACCAGCGGATTGCGATACCAGATAGCGATCGCGGGTTTATCCGGCAGCATGGGCGTACCCGGCAGGAGCGCGATATCAACAGGTTTGCTGATGTGTAGCTGAGGGATAAGCGTTTCCATTGGGGTATTCATCGGACCTGTTGCCGAAGAGCAGAAGGCCTGTTTATCCCGGACCAGCAAAAAGGCGCGCACGTTAATACTGAAGGCCGCGCGTGAGGTGAGCGCCGCACTGACCTCTTCACAGCTGTTCAGCGTGAGCGGCTGGAGCGTATCAATAGAGGTTTTAAGCTCGTCGAAAAAGCTCTCCATGTAGACGCTTAAATCCGTAATGAGGGTATCGTACCTGACTTCTCGCTTGTGATAACTCCAGTAAAACTGTAACGCACTCAGAAGCAGGGCGGTAAACAACCCCGTCAGAATACTGAGAAACAGTATCTTGCGGTTGCTGGAGAAGTAGCGGGTAAACATAGATGTCGTGATTCCTGAAATGACGCTGGATGTCTATCAGTGTAACGGGCAAAAAAAAACACTGCCGGAGCAGTGCTTTTTTAATCGTATCGCCAGCCAAGGGATAACCAACGATACGACAGCAATATTAACTACGGCTCAGAACGCGGCGAGCTTCGTTGTAGCGCTTCTTCCAGTAAGGTTCGTTCATGCTGGAAATCGTCACACCACTGCTGGTGGAAGCATGGACAAACTGATCGTTACCGATATAGATGCCAACGTGTCGACCGGTTGAACCTGCTCTGAACAGGACTAAATCGCCCGTACGCAGTTTAGTGCGCGAAATGGACTTGCCCATTTCCTGCTGTTCATAAGTAGAACGCGGAAGGTCTAACCCAAACTGCTCACGGAAAGTACGCTGTACGAATGCGGAGCAATCGATGCCTTTCTTGGTGCTGCCGCCCAGGCGGTAACGCACGCCTTTCCAGTCAGCATACTGATCCATAATACGCGACTTAACGTCGAGATTACGTACCATATTTTCAAATTCATCCTGAGAGGCTTGCAGTGAAGAGGAATCTTCCATTCCCACAACACGCGTCTCAGGATGCATATTCTTCGCGGTGTTCGTCGTACTACATGCCGAAAGCAGAACCGCCACTGCAATCGCCGGGATCCCCCGCAAGATATATCTCAAAATTGGTTGAGATTTGACCATTTTGTTTGTTTTCCCTTGAAGTCCTTAACGAAAATATCGTTATAAAAATGCCAACCGTGACGAGACTAATTATCTGTTCACAATGAGACAATTCTTTATGGTGAAATCTGTGGCACAACGCACAAAATTATTCACCACGATAATAATTATCTCAATGGGGCAAAACGAGTTCGAGGTTAACCGATTGCAAAGGGCATTGCGAGCAAAAAAGACCGTTTTTTTATAAGAAAATGTGATACACAACGTTACAGCGCGGAATTGCTCAAAATGCCGCCATTCATACCGGTAATCCCTGCAATTGCTTCATTTTTATCACGAATTGTATGACGGAATGATGACAGCGCTGAATGATACCGGAAAGAAGTGACTCAGGGATCGAAAACGATCCCTGATGAATGGTGTTAATTAGCGTTATTTATTTGTTTCAGACTTGTTAAAATTTGCCGGGAAGATAGCGATCAAAAATACTTATTACGCGATCGCTCAGGGGAGTCATCAGCACCCAGGGTAAACCAATTAACACCGCCGTGAGGGAGCCTACGGCGATATCTGTCAGCCAGTGAGCGCCAATCATCACCCGCGGGAATGCAAATACCACCACAATAACCAGGGCGATGGCGAAGGCTTTTTTACTGAAATAGCGCAGCATGAAGCCAGCAAAAATCAGCAGCATCATACCGTGGTCGCCCGGGAAGCTGTCCTTCGAGGCGTCTTTGGTTGGAATATGAAGCAGCTCGCTGACGCGGTTAATATTCGGGAAAGAGAGCGACGGACTGGCGCGTTTAACCGGCATCAGATGCTGCGCCAGCTGGTTGATAATCACGGCTGCCAGCAGCATGACCAGGCCGATAATCAGAATACGGCGACGACCCGTTTTGTCTTCCTTCAGCCAGAAGGAGAGCATCAGACAGCCCATTGCCAGCAGCGAACAGCCGTCAAACGCGCGGTTGTTGGTGATCGCCACCAGCCACAGGAAGGCTTCACTCTTCGCCAGCGCCTGGTTAAAGAAGTGGAACAGCCCGGAATCCAGCGGGAACCAGAAACCGTGATCCGCCGGGATATACCAGGAGAAAAAGAGCGCCAGACCGGCAGCGTTGAGCAATAAAATAGCAGGAAGTCGAGTCGTCATAGTCTTCAGCAATGTGTGAAATCAGGGGCAACGTTAGCCGCCCAAACTTAAACGAAGCTTCAACAGGCTTGACTGGAGGGCATTCCAGTCGGTATTAACCGCACTAATTAACTCTATCCGGCTGTCGGGTGGCGCGACGTTCTGGGTTTCTATAAAGAAATCCTCGCCCTGACGATTAATGCGCACCAGACCATCCGGGGTGCGCATGATCCCTTTTACCCGCTCAACCGGCGCCAGTCTCGCCCATTCCAGTATACCAATGGTGTCGAAAACCGTATCGGCATCGAAGATCCAGCCGCAGGCCTGGTGTCCCTGGCCGCTGTTCAGATTTCGACGCCAGCGCTGATGTTCGGGCAGGCTCAGCGCAGCCAGACCTTGCTTCGCGCCGTGGCTATGTGAATGCTCTGCGCTGGCAGGCAGTTGCGCCTGGTTGAGGCGGGGAAGATCGAGCAGGGCGCCATCAATGTTGCCCTGGGTGGTCTGCACGTACTGACGTCCACCGCCAGCCTGCTGCCACCAGGCATTGAACGCGGCCTGACTCTCAGCCGTCGCGCGATCGGATTTATTCGCCACGATGATATCTGCCGAGGCGAGCTGGTCGCGGAAATTGTCGTTATTGATCGCTTTTTCATCCAGCAGCTGGCGGGGGTCGAGCAGGCAAAGCGTCGCACGCAGCTCAAGCCACGGCTCGTAGACCGGGGCGGTCAGTAAATCAAGAATTTGCTTCGGATGACCCAGCCCAGTGGGTTCAATCAGCAGACGGTCAGGCTTGCCCTGACGCAGCAGCGTATTCAGCCCGACCTGCATCGGCAGACCATTCACGCAGCACATACACCCGCCCGGGATCTCTTTCACCATCGCGCCGCTGTCGGCGAGCAACGCGCCGTCGATCCCCACTTCGCCAAATTCGTTGACCAGCACGGCCCACTTTTCCGCCGGATCTTTATTGGCCAGCAAATGCAGAATGGACGTAGTTTTACCGCTGCCGAGAAAGCCGGTGATCAGGTTGGTTTTGGTCACGTGCGCTCCGATAAATAATTGTGATGTAGTGACAACTATCTATCATCCTGACGAAAAAATCGGGCATTGAGAAGAGGGAGGGCGAACGGAGCGTAAAACCGTTCGCCTTAAACGCAATAATCGCTAAATTTTTAACGTTTCGATAACGGCCTGACGCGCGCCGAGCCGGACGAGGCGCTGGTACGCGCCGGTGATTGCCTCGACAAAGACAGGGTTTTGCGGCAGGTCGTCGCCAAAGATTTCTTTTAGCGTCAGCAGGGCGCTAACGCGTTCTGCGTCACTGCTGGTAGCGACAATGGCCTGAAACTTGTCGCTCAGCGGATCGCGCACGTCAATGGCGTTGCCCTGGTCGTCCGTCCCGCTGACGTAGCGCATCCAGCCTGCGACGCCCAGCGCCAGTAATGGCCAGGCGGTGTTACGCTCAAGATGCATGCGGATCCCATCCAGCATGCGCTGAGGCAGCTTCTGACTGCCGTCCATAGCGATTTGCCAGGTGCGGTGCTGTAGCGCCGGGTTGGCGAAGCGGTCAAGCAGGCTGTCAGCATAGGCTGTCAGATCGACGTTGGTGATGCGCAGCGTAGGGGCCTGCTCATTCAGCATCAGCCTGCGGGCAGCCTCGCGGAAGCTGTCGTCCTGCATACATTCATTTATGTGCGCGTAGCCGGCAAGGTAGCCCAGATACGCCAGGAAGGAGTGGCTGCCGTTCAGCATCCGCAGCTTCATCTGCTCCCAGGGCAGGACATCCTCAACCATCTGTACGCCTGCAACCTCCCATTCCGGACGCCCGGCGACAAAGTTATCTTCCACTACCCACTGAATGAACGGTTCACAGCTGATGGCGCAGGGATCTTCAACGCCAAGTTCCTGGGTGATTTCCGCGAGTGAGGCGTCAGTGGCGGCGGGCACGATTCGGTCGACCATGGTGCCAGGGAAGCTCACGTGCGCCTCGATCCATCCGGCCAGCTCTGCGGATCGCTTTCCGGCCATGCCGAGAACGGCATTTTTCACCACGTGGCCGTTGTCGGGAATATTGTCGCAGGAGAGCACGGTAAACGCTGGCAGGCCGCGCTCGCGGCGGCGATGAAGCGCTTCGACCAGAATACCCGGCGCGGAATGCGGCTCAGACGGATGCTCAAGATCGTGCAGAATGCGGCTGTTGTGCATATCCAGTTTCCCCGTCGCCGGATCGATGCAGTAGCCTTTTTCGGTAATGGTGAGGGAGACAATGGCCACCTGCGGTTCGCAGAACTTTTCAATAATGGCTGCCAGCGAGTCGAGTTTTGCGTTCAGGCACTCTTTTACCGCACCGATAATAATGGGCTGATTGCCTTCGGCACCTTTCTCCAGCACGGTAAACAGATGATCCTGCGCGCGGAGCTGGCGCATGAGAACATCGCCGCTAAAGAGGCTAATCTCACAAATACCCCAGTCGCCTCCTTTGGCGTTCAGCACCCGGTTTGTTAACAACGCCTGATGCGCCCGGTGGAACGCGCCAAAGCCGAAATGGACGATACGGGAGCGTAACTGCTCGCGATCGTAGCGGGGCTGCTGGACATGAGCAGGAAGCGCGGTGGAGGCAATAGTCTTCATGTAGTACACACCTGATTAACCATTAATTAACAATGCCAGTGTAAAGTTATATGACAACAAATTAAATTGGTAAGCCGTAAATATCCCGGTTATGTGAGTTTGATCAATCAATGTCGCGCGCTGTGTTGACCACTTCGATTAAACATGTATGGTAGTCGTCATTGAGGTAATCCATATTGGTATAACAACTTGAGAGGGTGGGGCAATGGAACAAACCTGGCGTTGGTACGGGCCGAACGATCCGGTTTCTCTTGATGATGTGCGTCAGGCTGGCGCAACGGGTGTGGTCACGGCGCTGCATCATATTCCGAACGGTCAGGTGTGGCCGGTGGAGGAAATCCAAAAGCGTCAGGCACAGCTGGCAGAGAAGGGTCTAACCTGGTCTGTCGTGGAAAGTATTCCGGTTCACGAAGATATCAAAACCCACTCCGGTGAGTGTGAAACCTGGATTGCGAATTATCAGCAGAGCATTCGTAACCTGGCGGCCTGCGGTATTGATACCGTCTGCTATAACTTTATGCCAATTCTGGACTGGACGCGTACCGACCTGGAATATGAAATGGCCGATGGTTCGAAGGCGCTGCGTTTCGATCAAATCGCTTTTGCGGCTTTCGAGCTGCACATTCTGAAGCGTCCGGGGGCGGAAGCAGACTACACCGCCGAAGAGCAGCAGCAGGCGCTGGCGTGGTTCAATGCCGCCAGTGAAGCGGACATTGAGAAGCTGGTTCGCAATATTATCGCGGGCCTGCCGGGGGCGGAAGAGGGCTATACCCTCGATCAGTTCCGCGCGCGCCTGGCGGAATATGGCGATATCGATAAAAACCAGCTGCGTGAAAACATGGCGCACTTCCTGCGCGCTATCGTGCCGGTGGCAGAAGAAGCGGGCGTGCGGCTGGCGGTCCATCCGGACGATCCTCCGCGCCCAATCCTCGGCCTGCCGCGTATCGTGTCGACCATTGAGGATATGCAGTGGCTAAAAGAGACGGTGGACAGCATCTACAACGGCTTTACCATGTGTACGGGCTCTTACGGCGTGCGTGCGGATAACGATCTGGTGCGGATGATCGAAACCTTTGGGGATCGCATTCATTTCACTCACCTGCGTGCAACCTGCCGTGAAGAGAATCCAAAAACCTTCCATGAAGCAGCCCACCTTGGCGGCGACGTGAACATGGTTGCGGTGGTGGATGCCATTCTCTCTGAAGAAGTACGTCGTAAGCAGGCGGGGGATGTACGTCCTATCCCGTTCCGTCCGGATCACGGGCATCAGATGCTGGACGATCTGCGCAAGAAAACGAATCCAGGGTATTCGGCGATTGGCCGTCTGAAAGGGATGGCGGAAGTGCGCGGTATCGAGCTGGCGCTGAAAATGACGAAGTATCCAGAGCTTCTGTAAGCCTGATTGCCCGGTGGCGCTACGCTTACCGGGCCTACGAAAAACCGGCTCTGAGGCCGGTTTTTGTGTTTTTGTAGGCCGGGTAAGGCGCAGCCGCCACCCGGCAAACGCCACAATCAGTCAGCGCGACCCATATAGCGTTTTTCTTCGATATGGATACGGATTTTCTCGCCCGCTGACAGGTATTCTGGCACCTGTACGACCAGACCGGTAGTCAGGGTAGCCGGTTTGTTACGCGCGCTTGCAGACGCGCCTTTGATGCCCGGTGCCGTTTCAACGATTTCCAGATCAACGGTCTGCGGCAGCTCCAGCGCCAGCGCCAGCAGCACGCCATCCCAGGTCAGCACCTGCATGTCCGGCATTCCACCTTCAGGAATAAACAGCAGCTCTTCTTCGATCTGATCTTTGGTGAAGATATACGGGGTGTAATCTTCTTTATCCATGAACACGTATTCGTTGCCGTCGATGTAGGAGAAATCAACGTAGCGACGGGTCAGGGTCACGGTATCCACGATATCGTCGCCTTTAAAACGTTCTTCCACTTTCAGGCCGGTACGGACATCGGAGAAACGCATTTTATACAGCGTTGCTGCGCCACGGGCGCTGGGTGCCTGAATGTCGATATCTTTCACAATCAGCAGTTTGCCGTTGTAATTCAGTACCATACCTTTCTTGATTTCGTTCGCTCTTGGCATTGCAGTAATCCTGTTTACGGGAGGTAAAAAATATCGCGCCAAATTACTCGCGCGCGGCCTTTCAGGCAAGCGGAATTCGTGGGTTTTGCTATCAATACATAAAAGGTGTTACTGTGCGCGCAATGCCCGACTGCGCGGGCATCTGCCACCAACAGAGAGCATGTATGGATTGTCGTTCCGACTGTGGCGCGTGCTGTACCGCACCGTCCATCTCAAGCCCCATTCCAGGCATGCCACAAGGCAAGCCTGCCAATACCCGCTGCGTTCAGCTCTCTGACTCCAACCTGTGCATGATCTTTGGCTCGCCTTTACGCCCGAAGGTGTGCTCCGGGCTCCAGCCTGACGCCGAAATGTGCGGCAGTACGCGCCAGCAGGCCATCACTTACCTGCTTGAGCTGGAAGCGCTCACCGCGCCTTAAACGTCTTTGATCCGCGTCAGGCAGCTCAGCGTCAGGACGCACATCACCAGCGCAATCCAGAACACCGTATGATAGTTCCAGATTTCAGCCACAACGCCCGCCAGTGAGCCTGCAATAATCCAGCCCACGCGGGTGGTATTAGTATAAAGGGTGGTGGCAGCGCCTGCCTGACCCGGCATCAGATCCTGGAAGTAGAGCATGCCGATACCGGCCAGAATGCCGATATAAATGGCGTTCAGCAGCTGTAAAGCAAGAAGCAGGGCTGGCGTATGAACCGTCAGCATACCGATATAAAACAGCAGCCCTGCAACGGCGGCGATGCGCATCAAAAAGCGCTTGCCGAAGCGCTTCGCGTAATAGCCCGCAATCAGCATGGTGGGGATCTCAAGCCCCGCGGCGGTTCCCATCATGATCCCGGCCAGCTTCTCCGGCAGATGCAGCTCATCAATAATAAACAACGGCATATTAATGATATAGAGGCTGTTCGTTCCCCACATCAGCGTACAGATAATGAATAACAGTAGTGCGTCGCGCCGGTTACGCCGCGGTGCTTCCAGCGTACCGGTCGCCACTTTCGGCTCTTTACGCATGGAAGGCAGGAAGAACCATACTATTGCGCCACACACCACGAAGGCTACCGCCGCGCTGAGGTACATCACCGTAAAGCCAAAACCCATTGCCAGCGCGTAGGCGAGCGGGGGGCCAATCACCCACGCAAGCGACACCTGCGCGCGCAGTATCGAGCTGAACATTACCGCTTCCCGCCCGGTGCGGTCGGCGTGCTCGCGGGCAAGGGCGAACATCTGCGGGTTGGCGGTCGAGCCGAAGCTGCTCAGGAACACCCCAACAAACAGCAGAATGAAATAGTTGCGGTTCCAGGCAAACAACACGCAGGCGAAAACGCCTAGCAGACAGCAAAAAACAATCAGGCTTTTGCGATCGCCTTTTCTGTCGGAACGCCCGGCCAGAAACTGGCTGACCAGGATGCCAATGATGGCGCTCCCGGTGAAGAAGAAGCCAACCATCGCCGGACGCGCGTGGACTTCGTTGGTCAGAAACAGGCTCAGCGTAGGCGTTTGTAACGCACCGGCAATACCGGTGAGGAAAGCAACGATCAAAAACGCCGTTGACGTCAAATCAAAGGGCTTTGGTGAGGCGGCAGCGGGGGTGTTATGCATGTTCAGTCTTTGCGAGTAACAGAGAGAGGCGGAGTTTACGCCGCCTGTCATTAAATAAACAGAGGGCAAAATCAAGATTGCCACAATAAATCAAAATAGCATTTCAGTTTAACGCTGTTTCGCTGAAGCGTGCTGAACATGTTTGCTGAACATCAGCAAAAACCTCCCTATTGAAGAAGAAATGTGCTGCACTTCTAAATTCTGCAACAAGAAATGTAACTTTTCTTGCAACCTTTTGTAGAAAAGACAAGACTTCTTGAAACGTTTCAGCGCTATCTTGCATGTCCTGTAGAAGCAGGTTAGCGCATATTTTCTCAGTTAAGCTGAAACGATTCAATTTCAGCAGGAGAGGAGAATCATGTTCCAGTTATCTGTTCAGGATATCCACCCGGGCGAACAGGCCGGGAATAAAGAAGAGGCTATTCGCCAGGTCGCCGCTGCGCTCGTGCAGGCTGGCAACGTGGCGGACGGCTACGTCAACGGCATGCTGGCGCGTGAACAGCAGACCTCCACCTTCCTCGGTAACGGTATTGCAATTCCGCACGGCACCACGGACACCCGCGATCAGGTGCTGAAAACCGGCGTGCAGGTTTACCAGTTCCCGCAGGGCGTGCTCTGGGGCGAGGGGCAGGTGGCTTACGTGGCGATCGGTATCGCGGCCAGCGGTGACGAACACCTGGGCCTGCTGCGTCAGCTGACGCACGTGCTGAGCGATGATGCCGTCGCGGAACAGCTTAAATCCGCCACCACTGCTGAAGAGCTGCGTGCCCTGCTGATGGGCGAAAAACAGAGCGAAGCGCTGAAGCTGGATAATGAAACCCTGATGCTGGACGTCGTCGCGTCCGATCTGGTGACGCTCCAGGCGCTGAACGCGGCTCGCCTGAAAGAGGTGGGGGCGGCTGATACCGCCTTTGTGACCCGCACCATCAATGATAAGCCTTTAAACCTGGGTCAGGGCATCTGGCTGAACGACAGTGCTGAAGGCAACCTGCGCAGTGCTATCGCGGTCAGCCGTGCTGCGGTTGCCTTTGAGACAGACGGCGAACGCGCCGCGATGCTGGTAACGGTTGCCATGGCTGACGATCAGCCGGTTTCCGTGCTGAAGCGCCTTGGCGATCTGCTGCTGAACAATAAAGCTGAAAAACTGCTGAACGCAGACGCGGCGACGGTGCTGGCCCTGCTGACCAGCGACGATGCGCTGACGGACGACCTGCTGAGCGCGGAGTACGTGGTGCGTAACGAACATGGCCTGCATGCCCGTCCGGGCACCATGCTGGTGAATACCATTAAACAATTTGAAAGTGAGATCACCGTGACCAATCTGGACGGTTCGGGTAAACCAGCCAACGGGCGCAGCCTGATGAAAGTTGTCGCGCTGGGTGTGAAGAAAGGCCATCGTCTGCGTTTTACCGCGCAGGGTGCTGATGCTGAACAGGCGCTGAAAGCGATTGGCGACGCCATCGCGGCCGGTCTGGGGGAGGGCGCATAATGAGCAGACGTGTTGCGACCATTACGCTGAACCCGGCTTACGATCTGGTGGGCTTCTGCCCGGAAATTGAGCGTGGCGAAGTTAACCTGGTGCGAACCACCGGCCTGCATGCTGCAGGGAAAGGGATTAACGTGGCGAAGGTGCTGAAAGATCTCGGCATCGATGTCACCGTTGGCGGCTTCCTTGGCAAAGACAACCAGGACGGTTTTCAGCAGTTGTTCAGTGAACTGGGCATCGCCAACCGTTTTCAGGTTGTGCAGGGCCGTACCCGTATTAACGTTAAGCTGACCGAGAAAGACGGTGAAGTGACCGATCTGAACTTCTCCGGCTTCGAAGTGACCCCGGCTGACTGGGAGCGCTTCGTTGCCGATTCCCTGAGCTGGCTGGGCCAGTTTGACATGGTGTGCGTCAGCGGCAGCTTGCCGTCCGGCGTCAGCCCGGAAGCGTTCACCGACTGGATGACGCGCCTGCGCAGCCAGTGCCCGTGCATTATTTTTGACAGCAGCCGCGACGCGCTGGTCGCCGGTCTGAAAGCCTCGCCATGGCTGGTTAAGCCTAACCGCCGTGAACTGGAAATCTGGGCGGGCCGTAAGCTGCCAGAATTAAAGGATGTGATTGACGCTGCCCATGCGCTGCGCGAGCAGGGTATCGCTCATGTGGTGATTTCGCTGGGTGCAGAAGGTGCCCTGTGGGTTAACGCCTCCGGGGAATGGATTGCCAAACCGCCTTCTATGGAAGTGGTCAGCACCGTGGGTGCCGGGGATTCGATGGTTGGCGGCCTGATCTACGGTCTGCTGATGCGCGAATCCA
Source organism: Enterobacter sp. MGH 4 (assembly GCF_000534735.1). Classification (NCBI taxonomy): domain Bacteria; kingdom Pseudomonadati; phylum Pseudomonadota; class Gammaproteobacteria; order Enterobacterales; family Enterobacteriaceae; genus Enterobacter; species Enterobacter sp. MGH 4. Next base: position 336,883 of record NZ_KI973289.1, read on the forward strand.
GTGAACATACCCTACGCCTTGCTACCGCCGTTGCGGCCCTGGCCGTGAGCCAGAGCAATGTCGGTATTACCGATCGTACCCAGTTAGCCGCGATGATGGCGCGCGTTGACTTAAAACCTTTTAACTAACAGCAGGAGAGGAATAATGAAAACGCTGCTGATCATTGACTCCGGTCTCGGACAGGCTCGTGCCTATATGGCGAAGACCCTGCTGGGCGCGGCGGCACAAAAAGCGCACCTGGATATCATTGATAACCCGGGTGATGCTGAAATGGCGATTGTTCTGGGCGACAAAATCCCCGCGGACAGCGCCCTGAACGGCAAAAAAGTATGGCTGGGCGATATTAACCGCGCGGTGGCACACCCTGAACTGTTTCTGAGCGAAGCAAAAGGTCATGCGACGGTTTACAGCGCACCTGTTGAGGCGGCGCCGGTTGCCGCCGCTGGGCCGAAACGCATTGTTGCGGTAACGGCCTGCCCGACAGGTGTGGCTCACACCTTTATGGCGGCTGAAGCCATTGAAACCGAAGCGAAAAAACGCGGCTGGTGGGTGAAGGTTGAAACTCGCGGCTCTGTTGGCGCGGGTAATGCCATCACGCCGGAAGAGGTGGCCGAAGCCGATCTGGTGATCGTGGCGGCCGATATCGAAGTGGATCTGGCGAAGTTTGCCGGTAAGCCGATGTACCGCACCTCAACCGGCCTGGCGCTGAAGAAAACTGCGCAGGAGTTTGATAAAGCGCTGGCGGAAGCCAAACCTTATCAGGCGACCGGTGCGGCTAAAACGCCTGGCGAAGGTAAGAAAGAGTCTGCGGGTGCCTATCGTCACCTGTTAACCGGGGTTTCCTACATGCTGCCGATGGTGGTGGCGGGCGGCCTGTGTATTGCGCTCTCCTTTGCCTTTGGTATCGAAGCCTTTAAAGAGCAGGGCACGCTGGCGGCAGCCTTAATGCAGATTGGTGGCGGCTCCGCGTTTGCGCTGATGGTGCCGGTGCTGGCGGGCTTTATCGCCTTCTCCATTGCTGACCGTCCGGGTCTGACGCCGGGTCTTATCGGCGGTATGCTGGCCGTGAGCACCGGTTCTGGCTTTATCGGCGGTATCATCGCCGGTTTCCTTGCCGGTTACGTGGCGAAGCTCATCAGCTCTAAGCTGAAGCTGCCGCAGAGTATGGAGGCGCTGAAACCTATCCTGATCATCCCGCTGATTTCCAGCCTGGTGGTCGGTCTGGCGATGATTTACCTGATTGGTAAGCCGGTCGCGGGCATTCTGGAAGGTCTGACCCACTGGCTGCAAACCATGGGGACGGCGAACGCGGTGCTGTTGGGCGCAATCCTCGGCGGTATGATGTGTACCGACATGGGCGGTCCGGTAAACAAAGCGGCATACGCGTTCGGCGTTGGCCTGCTGAGTACCCAGACCTACGCGCCGATGGCGGCGATCATGGCGGCAGGTATGGTGCCTCCGCTGGCACTTGGCCTGGCGACAATCATTGCCCGTCGTAAGTTCGATAAAGCGCAGCAGGAAGGCGGCAAAGCGGCGCTGGTGCTGGGTCTGTGCTTCATTACCGAAGGCGCAATCCCGTTTGCGGCGCGCGATCCAATGCGTGTTCTGCCATGCTGTATCGTCGGCGGTGCGGTAACGGGAGCTATCTCCATGGCGGTAGGTGCGAAACTGATGGCACCGCACGGCGGTCTGTTCGTCCTGCTGATCCCTGGCGCCATCACGCCGGTGCTGGGCTACCTGCTGGCGATTGTTGCCGGTACGCTGGTGGCGGGTCTGTCTTACGCGGTGCTGAAGCGCCCGGAAGCGGAAGTGGTCGCAAAAGCAGCCTAAAAGAGGTGTCGGGTGGCGGCTTCGCCTTACCCGACCTACAAAAAAGCCGGGTCGCGTTAAGCGCCCGGCTTTTTTTATGCCGCCTGTTCAGCGGTCTGCTGTGCCTTCAGCCAGGCAATCTCTTCTGCCCAGATATCCGGATTGATGGTTTCCAGCACCATTGGAATGCCGTCGAAGCGGGCATCCTGCATGATAAAGCGGAACGCATCGTGGCCGATATTACCTTCGCCCAGGCTGTGGTGACGGTCTACGCGGCTGCCGAACGCGCTTTTCGCATCGTTTAAGTGCATACCGCGAAGATATTTAAAACCAACAATACGCTCGAACTCTTCGAAGGTATTTTTCGTGGCCTCGGTTGTGCGCAGGTCATACCCGGCGGCAAACGCGTGGCAGGTATCAATGCACACGCCCACGCGGGATTTGTCTTCCACGCCGTCGATGATCGCCGCCAGATGCTCAAACTTAAAGCCGAGGTTGCTGCCCTGACCGGCGGTATTCTCAATCACCGCCGTCACGCCCTGGGTTTTATCCAGCGTCATGTTGATGGACTCGGCGATGCGCGCCAGACAGGCGTCTTCGTCGATTTGCATCAGATGGCTACCGGGATGGAAGTTCAGCAGCGTCAGCCCCAGCTGTTCGCAGCGCTGAACCTCATCCAGGAATGCTTCGCGGGATTTTTCCAGCGCCTCAGCAACCGGGTGGCCGAGGTTAATCAGGTAGCTGTCGTGCGGGAGGATCTGCCCAGGCCCATAGCGGTATTTCTCGCAGGCGGCTTTGAAGTCATCAATCACTTCCGCGGTGAGGGGAGCTGCGCGCCACTGGCGCTGGTTTTTGGTGAACAGGGCGAAAGCGGTCGCCTCGATTTCGGCGGCGCGAATGGCGGCATTCGCAAGGCCACCGGCAGCGCTGACGTGCGCTCCAACATATTTCATAAAAAGACTCCTGTTAACCCGAAATGCCTATGATAGCGGGTTAACAGGAGAAGGACGAGATGGTTTATGCCAACAGGCTGTGTACCGCAAGGTTAATCGCACCGCCGCCAACAATCAGCCAGATGAACAGCACCAGCGCCATCAGCAGCGGTTTCGCCCCGGCTTTTTTCAGCGCGCTGACGTGCGTGGTGACGCCCAGCGCCGCCATTGCCATCGCCAGCAGGACCGTATCCAGCGTGACCAGCATATCCACCATCGCTTTTGGCAGCAGGTGGAAAGAGTTGAAGATAGCGACCACGATGAACAGGATCGCAAACCACGGAATGGTGATTTTGCTTTTCTCGCTGCCGCCTGCAGGAGCCAGCTGTTTAACCCGCGCCGCAAGGAAAATCAGGAACGGGGCCAGCATCATCACGCGCAGCATTTTGGCGATGACCGCCGCGTTTTCCGCTTCCGGGTTAATGGCGTGACCTGCCGCCACCACCTGCGCCACTTCGTGCATGGTTGAGCCGATATAAATGCCGTAGGTTTCCGGGCTAAACCAGTGCGCCACCAGCGGATACATGGCTGGATACAGGAAGATCGCCAGCGTACCGAAGATAACTACCGTCGCGACGGCAACCGTGACTTTACTGGCTTCGGCTTTGACTACCGGCTCTGTTGCCAGTACAGCCGCTGCGCCGCAGATGCTGCTACCCGCACCGATCAGCCAGCTGGTCTGTTTGTCCAGTCCAAAGATCTTCTGGCCGATAAAGCACGCCAGTAAAAAGGTGCTCGAAAGGGTCAGGACGTCGATGGCAATCCCGCTGACACCCACATCCGCAATCTGCGAAAAGGTGAGACGGAAGCCATAAAGGATGATCCCGAGACGTAATAAATGCTGCTTGGCGAAAATCACGCCGCCGTCGCAGGATTTCCAGATATGCGGGTAAACGGTGTTCCCGACCACCATGCCGAGCAGAATGGCCAGCGTCAGGGCGCTGAACCCTGCACCGGCAACAGCCGGTATACTGCCACCCCATAAGGCCACGCCGGTAACCACGGCGCTGAGCGCGAGACCCGGCACGAAGTGCCACACTGTACGATGATGTTGTAAGGTGATTTCTGACATAACCTTCTCCTTTGTCTGGCTAAAGGTTACGGCGCTCTGGCTTAAAAATAAAATTGATTATATATTTATAATCAATCTTTATAAGTGGTAAGCAACCATGCACATTACATTGCGTCAGCTGGAAGTTTTTGCCGAGGTGCTGAAAAGCGGCTCGACAACCCAGGCGTCACAAATGCTGGCGCTCTCGCAGTCCGCCGTTAGCGCGGCCTTGACCGATCTTGAAGGGCAACTGGGCGTCCAGCTTTTCGACAGGGTAGGAAAGCGACTGGTGGTGAACGAACATGGCCGCCTGCTGTATCCGCGTGCCCTGGCCTTGCTTGAGCAGGCAACGGAGATCGAACAGCTGTTCCGCGAGGACAACGGCGCTATTCGCGTCTACGCCAGCAGCACGATCGGTAACTACATCCTGCCGGAAGTGATCGCCCGCTACCGCCGGGATTTTCCGACCCTGCCGCTGGAGATGAGCGTCGGCAACAGCCAGGACGTGATTAACGCGGTGATTGATTTCCGCGTGGACATCGGTCTTATCGAAGGGCCGTGCCACAACGTCGATATCATTGCGGAGCCCTGGCTTGAGGATGAGCTGGTGGTGTTTGCTTCCCCGGCCTCTTCTTTACTACAGGGCGAGGTTACGCTGGAGCGTCTGGCGCAGGCGCAGTGGATCCTGCGAGAGCAGGGCTCCGGCACGCGTGAGATTGTCGATTATCTACTGCTGTCCCATCTGCCGCAGTTCCAGCTAGGGATGGAGTTAGGTAACTCCGAGGCCATTAAGCATGCCGTACGTCATGGCCTGGGCATTAGCTGTCTTTCCCGACGGGTGATCGCCGAACAGCTGGAAACCGGCTCTCTGGTTGAGATCCCCGTTCCGCTGCCGAAGCTGGTGCGCACGCTGTGGTGCATCCACCATCGTCAGAAACACCTTTCCAGCTCGCTCCAGCGTTTTCTGCGCTATTGCGAGATGTAAAAGCGCCCCTCACCCTGGCCCTCTCCCCAAAGGGGAGAGGGAAAAATTATGCTTTACTTATAATCCTGGCCGAGTCATGAAGCTCTCTTATAACTGAGCATTTCTGCCGGAAGCAACGCAGATCGTCTGCTACAATCGCGCCTCATTTATTGAATGGACAGCATTTTCACATGGTTTCAGAAACTAAAACCACAGAAGCGCCCGCGCTACGTCGCGCACTTAAGGCGCGTCACCTGACGATGATCGCCATTGGCGGCTCCATCGGTACGGGTCTTTTCGTTGCCTCTGGCGCAACAATTTCGGCAGCCGGCCCGGGTGGGGCATTATTCTCTTATATCCTGATTGGCCTGATGGTCTACTTCCTGATGACCAGCCTGGGCGAACTGGCGGCATACATGCCGGTGTCTGGTTCGTTTTCGACCTACGGACAAAAATACGTTGAGGAAGGCTTCGGCTTCGCGCTGGGCTGGAACTACTGGTACAACTGGGCGGTGACCATCGCCGTTGACCTGGTCGCGGCACAGCTGGTGATGACCTGGTGGTTCCCGGACACGCCAGGCTGGATCTGGAGCGCCCTATTCCTGGCGGTCATCTTCCTGCTGAACTACATCTCCGTGCGCGGTTTCGGCGAAGCGGAATACTGGTTCTCTTTGATTAAAGTGGCAACCGTCATCATCTTTATCGTCGTCGGTGTGGCGATGATCGTTGGTATTTTCAAAGGGGCCGAACCGGCGGGCTGGAGTAACTGGACAATAGGCGATGCGCCGTTTGCCGGGGGCTTCTCGGCGATGATTGGCGTGGCGATGATTGTCGGCTTCTCCTTCCAGGGCACCGAACTGATTGGCATTGCGGCCGGTGAATCCGAAAACCCGGAGAAGACCATCCCGCGCGCGGTGCGTCAGGTGTTCTGGCGTATCCTGCTGTTCTATGTGTTCGCGATCCTGATTATCAGCCTGATCATTCCGTATACCGACCCAAGCCTGCTGCGTAACGACGTAAAAGACATCAGCGTCAGCCCGTTCACGCTGGTCTTCCAGCACGCGGGTCTGCTCTCAGCGGCGGCGGTGATGAACGCGGTGATCCTGACGGCGGTACTGTCTGCGGGTAACTCCGGGATGTACGCCTCCACCCGCATGCTCTACACCCTGGCCTGCGACGGTAAAGCGCCGCGTATTTTCTCGAAACTGTCTCGCGGTGGCGTGCCACGCAACGCGCTGTATGCGACCACGGTGATTGCGGGTCTCTGTTTCCTGACCTCCATGTTCGGCAACCAGACGGTCTACCTGTGGCTGCTTAACACCTCTGGTATGACGGGCTTCATTGCCTGGCTGGGCATTGCCATCAGCCACTACCGTTTCCGTCGCGGGTACGTCAAGCAGGGGCATGATCTGAATAACCTGCCGTACCGGTCAGGATTCTTCCCGCTGGGGCCGATCTTCGCCTTCGTTCTGTGCCTGATTATTACCCTGGGTCAGAACTATGAGGCCTTCCTTGCTGACACCATTGACTGGGGCGCCGTCACGGCCACCTATATTGGCATTCCGCTGTTCCTGATCATCTGGTTTGGCTACAAACTGACGAAAGGAACACGCTTCGTTCGCTACAGTGAAATGGATTTCCCGGAACGATTTAAATAATAACCGCACTTCCTCTCTTTTAGCCCGCTCAGTTGAGCGGGCTTTTTTATGGGCAGATCAGAAGCTGTAGGTCATGCCAACGGTATAGCGGCGGCCATCCAGCACGGTGTCATACGTATCGTAATCAATCTGCTTATCGAGCATGTTATATACACCGGCAGTAACCAGCAGGTTTTTGTTGGCGTTGTAGCGCATACCGACATCCACCTGAGTGTAGGACGGTGTGCCCTGAGACATAGACGTGCGGCTCAGGTACTCAGACGTTTTACCGCGCAGGTTCAGACGGCTCCAGAAGCCGACGTCGGGCGTCGCCTGCCAGTCCAGGGTGGTGTTGAACATGTGTTTTGGCATTTTGTTCAGTGGCTTGCCGGAGAACTGGCCGCTCTTCTGCTCGGATTCCGTATAGGTGTAGTTTGCAGTCCAGTTCACATCGCGCGTGATTTTCCAGCCGAACGAGGACTCCACACCGCGCATATTGGCTTTGTCCACGTTGACGCGATCGCTGACGAAATCATAGCTATGATCGCCAATCGTACAGGCGGGATCGGCGCTGCTGTTACAGCGGCGAACTTCCGTAATTTTATCCTTGAAGTCGGTATTAAACAGCGTCACACCGGCATTAAGGTTATCGTTGTTATCCCAGAGCAGGGCGAGCTCTTCGCTCAGGCTCTTCTCGGGTTTCAGATCCGGGTTGCCGACGATGATACCGTCAAGACGGCCGCCACCTGTCACCTGGCCCCAGCTGGCAGACGACTGACGCAGATCCGGCGCACGATAGCCAGCAGAAACCCCGCCTTTCAACGTCCACTGATCGGCCAGGTGCCATACGCCGTAACCGCGCGGCGTCCAGTTCGTCCCGTAGTTTTGGTCTTTGTCCATACGCAGGCCGCCGGTCAACGTAAAGCTTTCCGTCATTGACCATTCATCTTCGGCAAACAGGGCCCAGCTCCAGCGCGTCAGTTTGTTCAGGCCGTCAGCAGCTTCCAGCTGATTGCCGTTGTCGCGCAATTTCTCATAACGGTACTGTCCGCCGAGGGTCAACGTATGATCGCCGAGGAAGATCTGGTTCTGGTTGTTAAAGGTGGTGTTGTAGGAACGCATTTTGCGACCTGGATTATTGGTCTCTTCCTGCTGGATATAGCTGGTGGTATTGAAGTCGTCGTAATAACCACTGTGGGTTAACGAGTAGGTCGTGTGCTCATAGCGCGAGTCGCTTTTGGTATTTGGCGTACAGGTTGTTCCCCGGCAGGTTTCAGCCGCTTTCGACATCCCCGGGGTGCTGTTTCTGTCCTGAAGCTCGCGAGCAAAGTCGAGATCGAAATCGTTCTTCTCGTCCGGCGTGAAGTTCAGCGTAATGCCACCGTTACGCATTTTCTGCTCGTTATAGCCGTTCACGATTTTATCTTCTGCGCGGCGTGACAACAGCCCCGTCACTTTTGCACCCAGCAGCCCGTCAATCAGGGGACCAGAGGCGTAGGCGTTGGTCTGGAAGATATCGCCGGAGTCATGATTTTCCTGGAAGGTTGCATCGCCATGCAACGAACCGGTCCAGGCTTTGGTGTTCGAGACTTTTTTGGTAATGACGTTAATGACGCCACCCATAGCATCGGAGCCGTAAAGCGAGGACATCGGGCCGCGGATGACCTCGATGCGCTCAATGGACTCCAGCGGCGGCAGCCAGCCTTGTTCAATACCCGAGTTGTCGCTGTTTGGGCGGGTGCTTCGCGTACTGACGCGTTTGCCGTTCACCAGGAACAGGGTGTACTGAGAGGCCATGCCGCGAATACTGATATCACTGCTACTTCCACCGCCGGTGACGACGACGCCCGGGACATCTCTCAGGGCATCGGTAACATCACGGTAGGCTTTATCTTCAATCTGCTGTTTTGAAATCACAGAGATGGAGGCGGGGGCATTCTGGATCTTTTGTTCAAAACCCGTCGCGGTAACGACAACGGTGTCCTGATCGGCTGCGTGAACGAAGGGGGAACATGTGGCAGCGCCAATGGCGACGGCCAGGAGCTTAATGCGTGGTATTGTCATTTGTACATTCCGTATAAAAATGAAAAAAACTCCATCGGGATAACCCTGAGAACTGTATGTTTTTGTCTTGTAAGAACTCTTTGAGATGGAGAAGAGCCTGGAATTGTACAAAAGAATGTAGAATTGTAAACACAAATGATAATTGAAATCATTTGTGTTTGAGTGAGGGCGACGGAAAACAGGCTGGATTCAAGCGGATAGGATTATGTAAATGAGGGGAAAGGCCCGACAGGCGAGAGGCTATCGGGCAAACAGCTGTATTTACGCGAACAAATGTGTCGCATGGAAGCGAAGATGATCTTCAATAAAGGACGCCATGAAGTAATAGCTGTGATCGTATCCCGGCTGTATGCGCAGCGTCAGCGGCCAGTCCTTCTGGCGCGCGGCTTCCGCCAGCAACGCAGGCTGTAACTGCCCGGCGAGGAACTGATCGGCATCACCCTGATCCACCAGCATCGGGATAGCGTCTTCTGGCTGGCTTGCCAGCAACAGCGCACAGCTGTCCCATTCCTGCCATTTCTCTGCATCCTCACCCAGATAGTGCGTGAAGGCTTTTTGCCCCCACGGCACCTGCGTTGGGTTCACAATCGGCGCAAATGCGGACACGCTGGTGTATTTCCCCGGATTTTTCAGCGCCATTATCAGCGCCCCGTGGCCACCCATCGAATGTCCGCTTATCGCGCAGCGCTCGCTGACCGCGAACTGAGAATGCACCAGGGCAGGCAGTTCATCGCGAATGTAGTCATACATGCGGTAATGGCTCGCCCAGGGTTGTTCCGTGGCGTTGAGATAGAACCCGGCGCCTTTACCCAAATCGTATCCGGCATCGTCGGCCACGTCATCGCCACGCGGGCTGGTATCTGGCATCACCAGCGCAATGCCCAGTTCGGCAGCAATACGCTGGGCACCCGCTTTGGTGGTGAAATTTTCGTCGTTGCAGGTCAGGCCTGAAAGCCAGTACAACACCGGTGGATTGTCCGCAGGGGGCAGGAAAATGCTGAACGTCATAGCACAGTTCAGCGTGGTGGAGTCGTGCCGCCAGCGCTGCTGTCGACCTTCAAAACAACGATGCTCTTCGAGCAGTTCCATGCAGGGCTCCTTATCCGAAAGACTATTCATAAAACGCATAATACAGAGTTTTCATTGACCTGTGAGCAACTTTCACTTTCGCAGGACGGCGAGATGTTGCATCATAAATTTACTTTTCTTTAACAATTGGAGCGATCATGGCGCTGCGTATCGCGCTCAGCGGATTTGTGGTTCTGGTCGTGGCGATGGGGATAGGGCGCTTCGCCTTCACGCCTCAGGTGCCGCTGATGATTACCGCCGGGCAACTCACGCTCACCAGCGCGGGGCTGGTGGCGGCAATGAACTACCTGGGCTATCTGGTGGGGGCATGGGATGCTATGCGCGCTCATCGCTTCGTTGAAACGCGTCTCTGGCTTGGCATCACTGGCGCGGTGGCGCTGACGCTGCTCTCTGCGGCGGCAGATAATGCCGTCGTTCACGGTCTGCTGCGCTTTGTAATCGGCTGCATGAGCGGCTGGTCGATGGTGCTGATTGCCGCCTGGACCAACGAGCGGCTGGGGCAGCTGGGCAAGCCGGGGCTTAGTGCAGCCGTCTTTGCCGGACCCGGGGCAGGCATCGCCCTGAGTGGCCTGCTGGCGGTCTATATTCAGGCGAGATCCCTGTCTGCCGGCGCGGCATGGCAAATCTACGGCGTACTGGCGCTGGTGCTGATTGCGCTGGTGGCGCGCTATCTGCCGCGCGCGGGCCAGCTTCATCGCCCCGGTACCGCGCCTGAGCCGCTGTTGTTGACCGCGGATCTCAGGCGTCTGGTCTGGAGCTACAGTCTGGCAGGATTCGGCTATATCCTCCCCGCGACCTTCCTGTCGCAAATGGCGGCGGTGCGTTTCCCGGGCAGCCTGTTTGCCCAGTTTGTCTGGCCAATATTTGGCGCCGCCTCGGTGGTGGGGATTGCGATCAGTATTGCCCTGCGGCATACATCAAGCGCTAACCGCAGGCTGGCGATTGTTCTCTGGTTACAGGGGATAGGCGTGCTGGCGGCCTGGCTGCTGCCGGGCATTGGCGGCTTGCTGACGGGTGGGCTGCTGGTGGGCGGCGGGTTCCTCTGCGCCGTGCAGCTCTCTCTTCTGTACGGTCGCGAGCTGGCGCCAGATCATACGCGTTATATGGCGGGACTGCTCACCACCGGGTATGCCATTGGTCAGCTGATTGGTCCGGTCACGTCGGCACTCTCGACCTGGCTCACGCACCGGCTGGAACCTGCGCTGGGGCTGGCGGGGATCGCGCTGTTCGCTGGCGGAGCGTTAGTCTGGAACCGTCAGGCTGAAAGGCAACAGCAATTGCAATAATTATCGACGTGAATACTGGATTATGTGCGTCGCCTCACGCACAATGAGCGCACACTTTTGCCACAACGAGGGCAAAAGACGCCACACCTGCAGGAGAAAAGAATGTCATCACTCAGTAAAGAAGCAGCCCTTGTCCATGAAGCGCTGGTTGCGCGCGGTCTTGAAACGCCACTGCGCCCGCCCGTGCAGGAGCTGGACAATGTTACCCGCAAGAGTCTGATCGCCGGCCATATGACGGAGATCATGCAACTGCTGAATCTCGATCTGAGCGACGACAGCCTGATGGAGACGCCGCACCGCATCGCGAAAATGTACGTCGACGAAATTTTCTCCGGCCTGGATTACGCGAACTTCCCGAAAATCACCGTCATTGAAAACAAGATGAAGGTCGATGAGATGGTGACGGTACGCGATATCACGCTGACCAGCACCTGCGAGCATCACTTTGTGACCATCGATGGTAAAGCGACGGTGGCCTATATTCCAAAAGATACGGTCATTGGCCTGTCCAAGATCAACCGCATCGTGCAGTTCTTTGCCCAGCGTCCTCAGGTGCAGGAGCGTCTGACGCAGCAGATCCTGACCGCACTGCAAACCCTGTTGGGGACTAACAACGTGGCGGTGTCTATCGACGCGGTTCACTACTGCGTGAAAGCGCGTGGCGTGCGTGATGCAACCAGCGCGACTACCACCACCTCGCTGGGCGGCCTGTTCAAATCGAGCCAGAACACCCGCCAGGAGTTTCTGCGCGCCGTGCGCCACCACAACTAATCAGACAGGGCAGGGACCATGGAGCGAAACGTCACGCTCGATTTTGTTCGCGGCGTCGCCATTCTCGGTATCCTGCTGCTGAATATCAGCGCCTTCGGTCTGCCGAAGGCCGCCTATCTGAACCCTGCATGGTATGGCGACATCACGCGCAGCGACGCCTGGACGTGGGCAATCCTTGATCTCTTCGCACAGGTTAAATTTCTGACCCTCTTTGCGCTTCTGTTTGGCGCGGGACTTCAGCTTCTCCTCAAACGCGGTACGCGCTGGATCCAGTCGCGTTTAACGCTGCTGTTTATCCTCGGTTTTATTCACGGGCTGCTTTTCTGGGACGGCGATATTCTGCTCGCGTATGGTCTGGTGGGCCTGATTTGCTGGCGGCTGATCCGCGACGCGCCCGGTGTAAAAAGCCTCTTTAACACTGGCGTGATGCTCTATGTCATGGGACTGACCGTGTTATTGCTGCTTGGCATGATTGCCGATGCTTCCACCAGTCGTTCGTGGATCCCGGATGCGGCCAATCTGCAATATGAGCAGTTCTGGAAGCTGAAAGGCGGCATAGAAGCGATCGGCAACCGGGCCGATATGCTCGGCGATAACCTGCTGGCGCTGGGGGCGCAATACGGCTGGCAGCTGGCGGGGATGATGCTGATGGGCGCAGCCCTGATGCGCACCGGCTGGCTGAAAGGAGAATTTAGCCTGCGACACTATCGTCTCACAGGCGCTGGCCTGGTACTGCTCGGCGTGATGATTAACCTTCCGGCGGTGATCGTACAGTGGCATCTTCAGTGGGATTATCGCTGGTGCGCCTTCCTGTTGCAGGTGCCGCGCGAACTGAGCGCGCCGTTCCAGACCATTGGCTATGCGGCGCTGATCTATGGCTTCTGGCCCCGGCTTTCTCGCCTGTGGATCGTCAGTGCGGTGGCCTGCGTTGGACGGATGGCGTTAAGCAATTACATCCTGCAAACGCTGATATGTACCACGCTTTTCTACCGATTCGGCCTGTTTATGAAATTCGACCGCCTGACGCTGCTGGCGTTTGTTATTCCGGTCTGGATTGTTAATGTGGTGTTTTCAGTTATCTGGCTGCGTTTTTTCCGCCAGGGCCCGCTGGAGTGGGTATGGCGACGGTTAACCGCCCTTGCGTCGGGCGTGTCATTGCGTAATACATCCAGATAACGATCTGGATCACAATCATTAACAAAACGGATGTAAGCGTTTTCATCGGTGTGAGCTTCTTCACGTAGTCTCCTCTCTCTCGCTGCCAGAATAGCCACCTTGCTAAACACAGGGGGTGTCTGTGAGTTGCTGCAATCCTTTTAAGGGTGGTGAATATGATCACCATTCGTGACGTCGCCCGCCAGGCGGGTGTTTCTGTTGCTACTGTCTCCCGCGTGCTGAACAACAGTGCGCTGGTCAGCCCTGAAACGCGTGAAACCGTAATGAAAGCCGTGACCCAGCTGGGGTACCGGCCAAACGCCAATGCTCAGGCGCTGGCGACGCAGGTCAGCGATACCATTGGCGTAGTGGTGATGGACGTGTCGGACGCCTTCTTCGGCGCGCTGGTCAAAGCGGTGGACGTCGTTGCCCAGCAGCACCAGAAATATGTGCTGATTGGCAACAGCTATCACGAGGCTGAAAAAGAGCGTTATGCCATTGAGGTACTGATCCGCCAGCGCTGTAACGCCCTGATCGTGCACTCAAAAGCCCTGAGCGATGAAGAGCTGGCCGGGTTTATGGAGCAGATCCCCGGTATGGTGCTGATCAACCGTATCGTCCCCGGTTATGCGCACCGCTGTGTCGGTCTGGATAACATCAGCGGCGCGATGATGGCGACGCGGATGCTCATCAGCAACGGCCATCAGCGCATTGGTTATCTGGCTTCCAGCCACGGTATTGAAGACGACATGATGCGCCGTGAGGGCTGGCAAAACGCCCTGAAAGAACAGGGCATTGCGCCGCTGGAGAGCTGGGTTGGTACCGGTTCGCCGGACATGCAGGGCGGTGAAGCGGCAATGGTTGAACTGCTGGGGCGTAACCTTCAGCTGACGGCCGTGTTTGCCTATAACGACAGCATGGCGGCAGGTGCGCTTACCGCGCTGAAAGATAATGGCATTGCGGTGCCGCAGCATTTATCGCTGATCGGTTTTGATGATATCCCGATTGCCCGTTACACCGATCCGCAGCTGACAACGGTGCGTTACCCTATTGCGTCGATGGCGAAACTGGCGACAGAGCTGGCGTTACAGGGGGCGGCAGGACTGTTAGATCCTGACGCAACGCATTGTTTTATGCCGACTTTAGTACGCCGCCATTCGGTCGCTATCCGACAAACTGTGGCTCCGATCACTAACTGATAACATCACGTGATGTAACCGTTTTCAATCTGTGAGTAAATTCACAGTATCTTAACAAGCCGCTGTCTATGATGTCAGCGTTTTAGGGGCTGAAACACAATGTAACGGTGATTATTCACTTTTACCGTTACCAGAATGCCTCAAACAACGAATAAAACGCATTTCTGGAGCGTTACCGAACACGGAAGCTGGACATTTTATAAGTGAACTTCGGCGATCAGTAACGTTTTATTAACATCTGCCCGCCGACCGTTTTTCACAAGAACTACCCTGCATAAAAAAAACCGGAGATACCATGAATAAGAAGGTGTTGACTCTGTCTGCTGTCATGGCAAGCATGCTTTTTGGCGCAGCAGCACACGCAGCGGATACCCGTATTGGCGTGACTATCTATAAATACGACGACAACTTCATGTCCGTTGTGCGTAAAGCAATTGAAAAGGATGCTAAATCAGCGCCAGACGTGCAGCTGCTGATGAATGACTCCCAGAATGACCAGTCTAAACAGAACGATCAGATTGACGTTCTTCTGGCAAAAGGCGTGAAAGCGCTGGCTATTAACCTGGTTGACCCGGCTGCGGCAGGTACGGTGATCGAGAAAGCACGCGGCCAGAACGTGCCGATTGTCTTCTTCAACAAAGAGCCTTCCCGTAAAGCGCTGGACAGCTACGATAAAGCGTATTACGTGGGTACTGATTCCAAAGAGTCCGGGATTATCCAGGGCGATCTGATTGCGAAACACTGGGCGGCGAACCCAAACTGGGATATGAACAAAGATGGTCAGATTCAGTTCGTTCTGCTGAAAGGCGAACCGGGCCATCCGGATGCTGAAGCACGTACCACCTACGTTATTAAAGAGCTGAACGACAAGGGCCTGAAAACCCAGCAGCTGGCGTTAGACACCGCAATGTGGGACACCGCTCAGGCGAAAGATAAGATGGATGCGTGGCTCTCTGGCCCGAACGCCAACAAAATTGAAGTGGTCATCGCCAACAACGATGCAATGGCAATGGGTGCAGTTGAAGCGCTGAAAGCACACAACAAATCCGCCATTCCTGTATTCGGTGTGGATGCCCTGCCAGAAGCGCTGGCGCTGGTGAAATCTGGCGCAATGGCCGGTACCGTGCTGAACGATGCTAACAACCAGGCGAAAGCCACCTTCGATCTGGCGAAAAACCTCGCTGATGGTAAAGGCGCTGCTGACGGCACCAGTTGGAAAATTGAAAACAAAATCGTTCGCGTTCCTTACGTGGGCGTAGACCAGTCCAACCTGGCTGAGTTTATCGGTAAATAAGTTATCTGAATTGTCTTCACTGGGCGCAATTCGTTGCGCCCTTTTATAACGCGATATGCGAGGCCAACAAGGTATAATTATGGTCAGCACAACTACTCAGTCGTCCGGTGAATACTTGTTGGAAATGACCGGTGTTAACAAGTCATTCCCCGGTGTTAAGGCGCTCGATAATGTTAATTTAAAAGTTCGTCCTCACTCTATTCATGCGTTAATGGGTGAAAACGGTGCGGGTAAATCAACATTATTAAAATGCCTTTTTGGGATCTATCAAAAAGATTCTGGCAGCATTCTTTTTCAGGGAAAAGAGATCGACTTCCATTCAGCGAAAGAAGCGCTGGAGAACGGTATCTCGATGGTACACCAGGAATTAAACCTGGTTCTGCAACGTTCAGTTATGGATAATATGTGGTTGGGCCGCTATCCAACCAAAGGTGTCTTTGTCGATCAGGATAAAATGTATCGCGACACCAAAGCCATTTTCGATGAGCTGGATATTGATATTGACCCGCGCGCACGCGTCGGGACATTATCCGTTTCCCAGATGCAGATGATCGAAATTGCCAAAGCGTTCTCCTATGATGCGAAAATCGTGATCATGGATGAACCGACATCGTCATTAACGGAAAAAGAGGTTAACCACCTTTTTACTATCATCCGTAAGCTGAAAGATCGCGGCTGCGGCATTGTCTATATCTCACATAAAATGGAAGAGATCTTCCAGCTGTGCGATGAAATTACCATCCTGCGCGATGGCCAGTGGATTGCCACCCAGCCGCTGGAAGGGCTGGACATGGACAAGATCATCGCCATGATGGTTGGCCGTTCATTGAACCAGCGCTTCCCGGATAAAGAAAACAAGCCGGGCGAAGTGATTCTGGAGGTGCGTAACCTGACCTCACTGCGTCAGCCGTCCATCCGCGATGTCTCTTTCGATTTGCACAAGGGCGAGATCCTTGGTATCGCAGGGCTGGTGGGCGCTAAGCGCACCGATATCGTGGAAACCCTGTTTGGTATCCGTGAGAAAGCCGAGGGCACCATTACCCTGCACGGTAAGAAAATCAACAACCACAACGCCAATGAAGCCATTAATAATGGTTTTGCGCTGGTGACGGAAGAGCGGCGTTCCACCGGTATTTACGCTTATCTTGATATTAACTTTAACTCGTTAATTTCTAATATTCGCAATTACAAAAACAAGGTCGGGTTGCTGGATAATTCCCGCATGAAGAGCGATACCCAATGGGTGATTGACTCCATGCGCGTGAAAACGCCGGGCCACCGCACGCAAATTGGCTCACTCTCGGGAGGGAACCAGCAGAAAGTCATTATTGGTCGCTGGCTATTAACCCAGCCTGAAATACTGATGCTGGATGAACCTACGCGCGGTATCGACGTGGGTGCAAAATTCGAGATTTACCAGCTGATCGCAGAGCTGGCGAAAAAAGATAAAGGGATCATTATTATTTCTTCCGAAATGCCGGAATTGTTAGGGATCACAGACCGTATTCTGGTTATGAGCAATGGTCTCGTTGCCGGTATTGTTGAAACCAAAACGACAACGCAAAACGAAATTTTGCGTCTTGCGTCTTTGCACCTTTAAGATCAGGGGCTCCTCATGAGTGCGTTAAATAAAAAAAGTTTTCTCACTTATCTGAAAGAAGGCGGTATTTACGTTGTTCTTTTAGTCTTGCTGGCGATAATTATTTTCCAGGACCCAACGTTCTTAAGTCTGCTGAACTTAAGTAATATTCTGACCCAGTCTTCCGTTCGTATTATCATCGCACTGGGCGTGGCAGGGCTCATCGTTACCCAGGGGACAGACCTTTCGGCAGGGCGCCAGGTGGGTCTGGCGGCGGTTATTGCGGCAACCCTGTTGCAGTCGATGGAAAACGCCAACAAGGTGTTCCCGGAGATGGCGACCATGCCGATTTTCGTGGTGATCCTGATCGTATGCGCCATCGGCGCGGTAATTGGCCTGATTAACGGCATCATCATTGCTTACCTGAACGTGACGCCATTCATCACCACGCTTGGCACGATGATCATCGTTTATGGTATCAACTCCCTGTACTACGATTTCGTCGGCGCGTCTCCAATCTCTGGCTTCGAAAGCGGCTTCTCGACCTTCACGCAGGGGTTTGTTGCGCTGGGCAGCTTCCGTCTCTCCTATATCACCTTCTATGCGCTGATTGCGGTGGCGTTCGTCTGGATCCTGTGGAACAAAACCCGCTTCGGTAAAAACATCTTTGCTATCGGTGGTAACCCGGAAGCGGCGAAAGTCTCCGGCGTCAACGTGGCTCTGAACCTGCTGATGATTTATGCCCTGTCCGGTGTGTTCTACGCCTTCGGCGGGATGCTGGAAGCAGGCCGTATCGGCTCTGCCACCAACAACCTCGGCTTTATGTACGAACTGGATGCGATTGCGGCCTGCGTGGTCGGCGGCGTCTCCTTCAGCGGCGGCGTGGGTACCGTGCTGGGCGTGGTGACCGGTGTGATCATCTTCACCGTGATCAACTACGGCCTGACCTACATCGGCGTGAACCCGTACTGGCAGTACATCATCAAGGGCGCGATCATTATCTTCGCGGTTGCCCTGGATTCACTGAAGTACGCGCGTAAGAAATAAGTTCTTCAGAATGGAAAGGCCCGCTCACGTAGCGGGCCTTTTTTTGCCCGGTGGCGCGACGCTTACCGGGCCTACAAAATCGCGATCGTAGGCCGGGTAAGGCGAAGCCGCCACCCGACATCAGTTATTACTTCTTCTGCATTTCCAGCAGCTGCTCCGGCGTCACCGCCGGATAACCTTGCGCATTTTCAGGCACTTCGTGCATCGTTGGGATCGGCACCAGCGGGCCTAAAAAGCGCGGTTCACGCTTGAACAGGTACAGGTCAGCCAGCGCGCCAAAACGGGCGCCAAACTCGCGTACGCGCACGCTCAACATATCCTTTGGCGACGGCACGGCGTAGCACTGGGCCTGGATCCCCATATGCAGGGCGATAAACAGCGCCCGCTCGCAGTGGAAACGCTGGGTGATGATGATGAAATCATTGGTGTCGAACACCTTGCGGGTACGCACGATGGAATCAAGCGTGCGGAATCCGGCGTAGTCGAGCACGATATCGGCCGGGTCGACGCCTGCGGCAATCAAATCTTTGCGCATCGTCACCGGCTCGTTATAGCTTTGCAGGGCGTTATCGCCGCTTAACAGCAGATAGTTCACCTTGCCGCTGTTATAGGCGTTCAGTGCGCCCTGAATACGATACCGGTAATACTGATTGATGACGCCGGTGCGGTAATACTTGGCGGTGCCAAGCACCACGCCAACCTGGCGGTAGGGGAGGTCCTGTAGGTCATCAAAAATGTAGGGAGCTGTTTTCCAGCTCATCCAGCGGTCGAGACCCAGCACGATCAACAGCAGTATGCCGACCAGGACAGACAGGCTGTAAAACACGCGCTTTAACATGCAGATGGCTCGTACCGATGATGAAATTTCCCTCAGGCTACTGTACCCGCCTGGTTAGCGCAAGAAACAGCGATTCAACTGAGGGGTTTTTCGTCAGACTGGCGGGCAGATCTGCCCGCCGAACAGATTATGCCAGCAGCACGCGGTCGATGGTTGAACAGCCCAGCGCTTTCAGCGTGGCTGCGGTCGCGTCCCACTGGATCAGCGGTGCATCGGCCTTTTCAGCGAGGATCGCGCGCTGAATATCCGGGTAGTCATACCCGTTCAGGCTGAGCAGGTTCAGGGCGCCCTGGAGCGGAGGCAGCGTCGGGTTAAACGCGGCGTTCTCTGCATAGCTGCCGGTGAAGATGCGGCCGTCGCGGCACTGAAGGGCGACGCCGCTTGGTGATTTGCTGTATGGCGTGTGGCTTTTATTGGCGGCGGCAATGGCCGCTTCGCTGAGCGCATCCCCTGAGAGCGCGTAACCGTGGTCCTGCTCGTCCATCAGCAGGGTTTTGATCTCAAGATCTTTAGGGCCAAAAGCATCCGGCAGGTAATCACCCAGCGTATGCGGCGCGCGTCCCGGCAGGTTGATACGCAGTTCAAGACCGCTGTTCAGCTCATTCATAAACTGGCGGCAGTGGCCGCAAGGGGTATAGTTGACGGTGATGGCGCGCAGGGCCTTTTCGCCGCGCAGCCAGGCGTGACTGATGGCACTCTGCTCCGCATGAACGGTTTGCTGCATGGTCGCACCGAGAAACTCCATGTTCCCGCCGAAGTACCAGGTCCCGCTCACGCCGCGCGCAATTGCGCCTACGTTAAAATGGGAAAGGTCAGCGCGGGCGCAAGCAGCCACCAGCGGCAGCAGGGCGAAAGCCAGCGCGTCTTCGTCCAGCCCCGTTGCCTGTTTAAGCGTCGTGACCTGATCTGCCGTCAGCAGGGCGGGGAAATGCGCATCCGCCAGAACCGGAGCCAGGGCTGATTGCAAATTCTCTGCAAGCTGAGAGAAAGCAGCTTGAAAACGTGGATGCATGACGTTGCCTCATCAAGGTTAATGGATCGGTAGTGTACGGAGCCGTACGGCCTTTATATGTGATCCAAATCTCATTATGTATGCAACTTATGAAATGAAAATGAAATTTGCGCGACGCATCGCAAATTTTAGCCCATTACTGCCAGAATAATCGGGAAGATAAACGGCGCGAGCAGGGAGGTTATAATCCCGCAGATCACCAGTGCCAGCGAGCTGAATGCCCCTTCCTGATAATCCAGCTCCGCGCAGCGTGCGGTGCCCAGCGCGTGCGAGGCGGTACCCATCGCCAGACCGCGCGCCGCTTTGGTCCGGATTTTCATGATATTCAGCAGCGTATGACCAAACACCGCGCCCAGGATACCGACGAAGATCACGCACACGGCGCTGATGGCCGGAATGCCGCCGATGCTGCCGCCCACGGCCATGGCAATCGGCGTAGTAACGGATTTAGGCAGGATAGAGGCGGCGATCTGCGGCGATGCGCCCATCAGTAAGGCCACCGAGGTACCGGTGATCATCGCAACAAGGCTACCCACAAAGCAGATGGTTATGATGGATTTCCAGCGCGCGCGGATCTGATGCAGTTGCTCATATAAAGGAAACGCCAGCGCCACCACGGCAGGCTGCAACAAATCGTTGAGGATCTTGCTCCCGGCGAAGTAACGTTCATAAGAAATGCCGGTGAGCAGCAGAAAAGGAATAATCACCACCATGGCGACCAGCAGCGGGTTGAGCAACGGCATTTTGAAACGAACCGCAAGCTTACGCGCAGCAAAGAACACCACCAGGGTTAACGGCAGGGACCACCAGATATTCGCCATCATTTTTTTGTTTTCTCCCCAATGACCTTACGTTCGCCATGCACAATGTGTGAGCTCCAGCTGACGACCAGGAAAACCACCAGCGTACTGATGGCGCAGGAGACCACTATCGGGCCAAACTGCGCCTTAAGCACATCGTAATACTGCATAACCCCAACGCCGATAGGCACAAAAAGCAGGGCCATATAGCGAATGAGAACGAAGCACCCCGGGTTGACCCATTTCGCGGGCAGCACCTGTAATGCCAGCAGCACAAACAGGATCAACATGCCGATAATGCTACCGGGGATGGTAATAGGCAGCAGCGACGCGATAAAAATGCCGGCGTACAGGCAGGCATAAATCAGGACGAAGGCGCGAAGGTATTGCCAGATAGTATTCAGTGATTTGCTCATGGTGAAAGTCCTTGCTGAGACGTATTCATCATACAATTAAACCTGAAAATGTGCCACGGATCACATCATGAATTTTGGGCATACCAGACATTCCAGAATGGAACGCCGGGCTTTCAACATACATAGAGAGCAGCTACTATAGCGCGTCTTTTTTCACAGGTACTCAGAATGCGTGTTTTACTGGCCCCGATGGAAGGCGTGCTCGACTCTCTTGTGCGCGAGCTGCTTACCGAGGTGAACGATTACGATCTCTGCGTGACGGAGTTTTTGCGCGTGGTCGATATGTTGCTGCCAGAAAAATCATTTTATCGTCTCTGTCCGGAACTGCATCGTCAGAGCCGCACCCCCTCCGGTACGCTGGTGCGCGTCCAGCTGCTCGGCCAGTATCCTGAGTGGCTGGCGGAAAACGCCGCCCGCGCGGTAGCGCTTGGCTCGTACGGTGTCGATCTTAACTGCGGCTGTCCGTCAAAGCTGGTCAACGGCAGCGGCGGCGGGGCGACGTTACTCAAAGATCCGGAATTGATTTATCGCGGCGCAAAGGCCATGCGTGAGGCGGTGCCATCGCATCTACCGGTGACGGTCAAAGTGCGTCTGGGATGGGACAGCGGCGACAGGCAGTTTGAAATTGCCGACGCGGTGCAGCAGGCGGGCGCCACCGAGCTGGTGGTGCACGGGCGAACCAAAGAGGATGGTTATAAAGCCGAGCGCATTAACTGGCAGGCGATTGGCGAGATCCGCAAACGGCTTACTATTCCGGTGATTGCTAACGGCGAAATCTGGGATTATGAGAGCGCGCAGGCCTGCCTCAAAGAGACCGGCTGTAATGCCGTGATGATTGGCCGCGGTGCGCTGAACGTGCCGAACCTCAGCCGGGTGGTGAAATACAATGAGCCGCGGATGCCGTGGGCGGACGTGGTGAAACTCCTGCAAAAATACACGCGGCTGGAAAAGCAGGGCGATACCGGGTTGTATCACGTCGCGCGCATTAAGCAGTGGCTGAGTTATTTACGGAAAGAGTACGACGACGCGCTGGGATTATTTCAGGAGATCCGTACGCTACAGACGTCGGCGGATATTGCCCGTGTGATCCAGTCGAAGCACTGAGTGAAGTGTGAATACGTTTGCCCGGCGCGGAGCCGGGCAAACGTATCAGAAAATCATTTTGAATACGCCGGTTACCACCAGCAGCCCTATCAGAAATATAATCAAAATAGCCCACAATAATATTTTCATTCGCCTCTCCTGCGTATGTCTGTCGTCAGTAAGTGTAGCAGTCAATTCATAATTGGTATGAATAGGTGAAATTAAATCATTCGCTTGGGGAATAAATTTCCGGATATGAAAATGTATAACAATATGCGGATTGCCACGCGTTACTAAAAAACGGAACGTCAGTAAGCGTAAGTTGCGCCTTTATTTTTTTTGAGTTTATGGCGTAATGAAACGTTCTCTTACTTTATCTCTGAGTGCTCCCCTTATTTTTATGCTGTCCGCCTGCGCGCCGGAACATGCCACGGTGTCTCCAGTGAAAACGCAAGCCGCCGCCGCTGCTGTAAATACCCAACTAAGTCATGCCGACTGGCCAAAAAACGAATGGTGGAAAGATTTTAATGACCCTCAGCTTAACGCGCTGATTGCTAAAGCGCTGGCGGATGCACCGGATATGCAAATTGCCCGGCAGCGCATCACCCTGGCAGAAGCACAGGCGAAAGCCGCTGTCGCTGCTGATGGTCCACAAATGGATTTTTCCGCAGATGTGGAACGGCAAAAGATGTCGGCAGAGGGGCTGATGGGGCCATTCGCCCTGACTGACCCGGCGGCGGGGACAACCGGACCCTGGTACACCAACGGCACCTTTGGTCTGACGGCCGGATGGGATCTGGATTTATGGGGTAAAAACCGCGCCCAAATTGAGGCCCGCATCGGTAAAGTGAATGCGCAAAAAGCGGAGCTGGAGCAGACCCGACAGCTGCTCGCCAGCAGCGTCGCGCGGCTGTACTGGGACTGGCAGACCGAGGCCGCGGTGGGTGACGTGCTCGCGCAGATCAAACGGGAGCAGGAAAATATCATCGGTGCCGATCGTGAGCTTTATCAGCACGGCATTACCTCCTCGGAGGAAGGCGTTGAAACAGATATCAATGCCAGCAAAACCGATGAACAGCTCGCTGACGTGCACGGCAAAATGAAGGCCATTGAGGCGCGTCTGAATGCATTGACCAATACCCCTTCAGTCACGCTCGCCCGGCATGCCTTACCTGACGCAGAGGCGTCGCTGCCGTCAATGCTCGGTTATGAGCTGCTGGCTCGCCGCCCGGATTTGCAGGAGGCGCACTGGTATATCGAAGCGTCCATGAGCGAAGTGGATGCCGCCAGAGCCGCGTTCTACCCTGACATCAATTTGATGGCGTTCTTGCAGCAGGATGCATTGCACCTTAGCGACCTGTTCCGCTCATCTGCTCAGCAAATGGGCGTAACCGCGGGTCTGACGCTGCCAATTTTTGACAGCGGTCGGTTGAATGCGAACCTGGATATCGCCCAGGCGCAAAACAACCTTTCCGTGGCGAACTACAACAAGGCCGTAGTGGACGCCGTAAACCAGGTTGCCCGGACGGCCAGCGAAGTGGAAACCCTGACCGCCAAAAATCAGCACCAGCAGCAGATCGAAAAAGATGCGGCGCGCGTCGTTGCGCTGGCACAGGCGCGCTTCAGCGCGGGGATCATTGCCGGCTCGCGGGTGAGTGAAGCAAAAATTCCGGCGCTCAAAGAGCGTATTGCCGGGTTGATGCTGAAAGGTCAGTACGTGGATGCTACGCTCCAGCTCACCTCCGCGCTGGGTGGCGGATATCATCACAGCTAAAATCGCGCATTATCTATACTTACCTCTTTGCAGATTTTCAGGAGGTGAGTATGACGCGAGTCGCAATTGTTACCGCATCGGATTCAGGAATTGGCAAAACGACGGCCCTGATGCTGGCCGAACGCGGGTTTGATATCGGGGTGACCTGGCATTCAGATGAGGAAGGGGCGCTGGCAACCTGCCGTGAAATTGAAGCGCGCGGGCAGCGTGCCGAGGCCATCCAGCTCGACTTAAGCAATTTGCCGGAAGGCGCAAAGCCCATTGAAACCCTGATTACGCGTTTCGGGCGGCTGGATGTGCTGGTTAACAATGCCGGGGCGATGAACAAAGCGCCATTTCTGGACCTGTCGTTTGACGACTGGCGGCACATATTCACCGTTGACGTGGACGGCGCGTTTCTCTGCTCGCAAATCGCGGCGCGTCAGATGGTGAAGCAGGGAGAAGGGGGGCGGATCGTGAACATCACCTCGGTGCATGAACATACACCATTGCCGGACGCCAGCGCCTATACGGCGGCCAAACATGCCCTGGGCGGGTTAACAAAATCGATGGCGCTGGAGCTGGTTAAACATAAGATTCTGGTGAACGCCGTTGCGCCTGGTGCGATCGCCACGCCGATGAATGATATGGACGACAGCGAAGTGAAAGAAGGCTCAATGCCGGAAATCCCGCTGGCACGGCCAGGGCATACCAAAGAAATAGCCAGCCTGGTGGCGTGGCTGTGTGACAGCGACGCCAGCTACACCACCGGGCAGTCGTTTATCGTCGACGGCGGTTTTATGCTGGCGAATCCGCAGTTTAAGCCAGCAGAATAAACATTCCCCTCACCCCAGCCCTCTCCCTAAAGGGGAGAGGGTGTATAGAGTTCCCTCTCCCCTTTGGGGAGAGGGGTAGGGTGAGGGGCAGCAGGCCGCACTCACTCTTCATCCCGCCGCTTTTCACGATGCTTGAGCCACAGCCGTACCCCAATCACCACCGCAACAACCAGGATCAGCCAGGCCCAGTGTTTAAGATGCTGATCGAGATTATGCAGCCACGGGCCTATCACTTCGCCACCCACGTAGCCAAGCGTGGTAAAAATCAACGCCCAGGCAATCGCCCCGATAATGTTCAGCGGCAGGAAAATTTTCGGCGGTAAGCGGCTCGCGCCAATCAGTATTGGCCCAATGATGCGAAAGCCATACATAAAGCGGGTGCCAATCACAAACATATAGGGATGCCGCTGGATAAGCCGCTGAGCACGACGAATTTTCTTTTGATGCTTAGCAAAACGTTGTAAAAGCGTCGGACCAAAGCGCAGACCCAGAAAGTAGAGCAGCTGGTCGCCAATCATACCGCCCAGTGCGACGGCGGCGACCACCAGCGGGAATTTCAGCAATCCCTGATGTGCGGCCACTCCGCCCATCAGCGTGATGGTTTCACCCTCTGCCACGCTGCCGATGACCAGCGCGGCGTATCCATATTGTTCAATAAGACCGTTGATATCCATTAAGTAAATGTCGTCTCCCTTACTGTGCCTGCGTTAATCATATACCCCATCCATCAACCACGCGGCAATCAACGGAAATTTCCCACTGTACATAAAATAATCTAAAGCCTGCATTATACTTTAGCTATCGCTGACGGGCCGACAACAAGGGGGCGTTATGAACCATGTCTGGGGACTTTTCTCCCATCCCGATCGTGAAATGCAGGTCATCCGTAACGAGAACGAAACGGTCGCGCATCACTACACCCACCACGTCCTGCTGATGGCAGCGGTGCCGGTGGTCTGCGCGTTTATTGGTACTACACAAATAGGCTGGAACTTTGGTGACGGCACCGTGGTTCAGCTTTCCTGGTTTACCGGACTGTACCTGGCCATTCTGTTTTACGGCCTGATACTGGCCGGGGTGGCGGTAATGGGGCGGGTCATCCACTGGATGGCGCGCAACTATCCGCAGCGCCCGTCGCTGGCACACTGTATGGTCTTCGCCGGATACGTCGCGACCCCGCTGTTCTTAAGCGGTATTGTTGCGCTCTATCCACTGGTCTGGCTGTGCGCGCTGATCGGTACGGTTGCCCTCTTTTACACCGGTTATCTGCTGTATGTAGGAGTGCCAACCTTCCTCAACATCAATAAAGAAGAGGGCCTGAGCTTCTCCAGCTCTACGCTTGCCATCGGCGTGCTGGTCCTTGAGGCGCTACTGGCCCTGACAGTTATTCTTTGGGGTTATGGTTACCGTCTCTTTTAAGTCCCCTGCATTGCTGGCGTAAATGCCAGCAATGCAGCATCTGGTTATGATTCTCCGCTGGCGACAACGCACGGTGACCGCTATGATGCCGAAGCCAGCCTGTGTTTATCCGTCGACACAGGCGGTGTACGTCATAACGTGCGTGAATCATTATCAGAAGTCTCATCATGCTGAAATTTCGAGTGTCACTCCTTAGTCTTGCGCTACTGTTGGGCGTCTCCGCTACCGCGCCAGCCATCGCCAAAACGCCCGCAGTTGCCATCGCTGCTGCGCAACCCCAAATTGCGTCCGGCAGCGCGATGATCGTTGACCTGAATACCAACAAGGTGATCTACGCCAGTCACCCGGATCTGGTGCGCCCGATCGCTTCCATAACCAAAGTCATGACCGCGATGGTGGTGCTTGATGCACGACTGCCGCTGGACGAAAAGCTAAAAGTGGATATCAGCCACACGCCAGAGATGAAAGGGATCTACTCTCGCGTGCGTCTGAACAGTGAAATCAGCCGTAAAAATATGCTGCTGTTGGCGCTGATGTCCTCAGAGAACCGCGCGGCGGCGAGCCTTGCCCACCATTATCCTGGCGGTTACGACGCGTTTATCCGCGCGATGAATGCCAAAGCCAAAGCGCTGGGGATGAAAAATACCCATTTCGTGGAGCCAACCGGTCTGTCGATCCATAACGTCTCGACGGCGCGTGATTTAACCAAGCTGCTGATCGCCAGTAAGCAATACCCGCTGATTGGTCAGCTCAGCACCACGCGTGAGGAGATGGCGACATTCTCGAACCCGGCGTATACGCTGCCGTTCCGCAACACTAACCATCTGGTGTATCGCGATAACTGGAATATTCAGTTAACCAAGACCGGATTCACCAATGCGGCAGGGCACTGCCTGGTGATGCGCACCGTGTTTAACGGTAAACCAGTGGCGCTGGTGGTGATGGATGCCTTCGGCAAATATACCCACTTTGCGGATGCCAGCCGCCTGCGCACCTGGATTGAAACCGGGAAAGTGCAACCGGTGCCGGCTTCAGCGCTGGCGTATAAAAAGCAGAAAGCGGAACAGATGGCGACGGCGCAGAACGACTGAGTCGCCTGTCTGTGCCGGGTGGCGGCTTCGCCTTACCCGGCCTACGGCCCTAAAGCGGCCCCGATACGTAGGCCCGGTAAGCGGAGTGCCACCGGGCGAAAGCGCCT
This sequence comes from Enterobacter sp. MGH 4, assembly GCF_000534735.1. Lineage (NCBI taxonomy): Bacteria > Pseudomonadati > Pseudomonadota > Gammaproteobacteria > Enterobacterales > Enterobacteriaceae > Enterobacter > Enterobacter sp. MGH 4. The sequence continues at coordinate 364,175 of NZ_KI973289.1, forward strand.
ACTCCGGCAGCGTCCAGTCACCATCGTTGAGTGGACGCTGCATGATCAACGTATCCCGCCAGTCGCCCTTCTTATACCCTACGCTGCGCAGTTGACCGACAACCTCGAAGCCATGTTTTTTATGCAGCCGTAACGATCCCGCATTATTGTTTCCGTCACCGACCACAGCAATCATCTGCCGCCAGGGACCTTGCTCACACCGTGCAATCAGGGCATCCATCAGCGCCGAGCCAAACCCGCGCCCGGTGGTGCTGGCATCCACATAGATGGACTCCTCAAGGGTGTACCGGTAGGCCTGACGTGGACGATAAAACGTGGCGTAGCAGTAGCCGACGACAATGCCGCGATACAGCGCAACCAGCCACGGTAAACCGCTGTCGGTCACACTCTTCATCCGCTGACGCATCTCATCGACGGTGGGGGGAACTTCCTCGAAGGACGCACGGCCATGAAGCACATGCCAGGCGTATATCGCCGAGATGGCATGTGCATCGTCAGGAAGGGCGTCGCGCACCTCGATTTCAGTTTCGGGTAAAATCTCTACAGCCGACATGTTCTGCCCGCTCCTTGTTTGGAAAGCCAGAGAAACGTTTCTCTGGCAACAGGCAGATACTCTAGTACGATTGAGGAGAGCTTAACAATCTCTTAAATTTGGCTATAGGCGTTCATCAGAGGCTTGCGTATTGTGCTCCTCTGTTTCGGCACTCTCTTTCCAGTATTTCTTCCGCGTTGTCTTACCAATGCCGGGGTTCATACTGTTTGTAGGGTCATTTTTGCGATAAAACTGTTTAAGCGTCTCCGGCGCTTTGTACAAATGCCCCACGTTATGCTCGGCAGGATATTGCGCGCCACGCTCGTGCAGCAACGCCAGCATCTGCTCTTTCAACGCATGCGCATCCACCCCTTTTTTGACGATGTAATCCTGGTGGAAGACATAGCACATGAAGTGGCCGTAATAGAGCTTATGCACCAGCTTGCTGTCAATCTCCGGGGGCAGATGTTCAAACCACTCGGTATCGTTGCGACGCAGGGCAATATCCAGCGCTAGAATATCCTCTACCTCTTCGGAATGCACAGCCTGATAACGGATAGCCGCACCCGCCGCGGCGAAGCGGTGCAGGAAGGCTTTGCTGCCTTCTTCCGGCGTGCAGGCGAAGAAATCCCCGTCGGCAGTTTTGAAGAACTCGGTGAGCCAGCTCTGCGCTTCGGCAATTCCGTCCCCGGCCATTTTCAGCAGCAGGTGGTGCTCATACTTATCGCGCCAGGTCTTCATCCGCTCCGGTAAATGCGCCGGGAAGGCGTTGCCCAGTTTCTGCATAAAGCGGTCGGTGAAGTGCGGTTTGAACAGCGATACTTTCTCCAGCATCGCGTCGGTGCGACCCTTCATGGTGAAGAAGAACGGCATTTTGTCGGTGCCGAGCTTGTCGATCATCAGGAAGGTATCTTTGCCGTAGCGCTCAGCGATGTCATAAATGTCCCGGTGCATATACTCGCCCGCCACCGGCAGGTGAGTGAACTCGGCCAGAATATGACGGCGGATCTCCGTCAGCACCTCCGGCTGATTGGTGCCAATGTAAAACACCTGCTGCTTTTTCTCTGCCGGGAAGGTATCGAGGCGCACCGCAAAAACGGCCAGCTTGCCCGCGCAGCCGGAGGATTCAAACAGGCGATCCGGATCGGCGTTATAGCGCGCTGGCGTATCGGCATTGATATCGCGCACGCGGGTGATGTAATCGTGGTCATGCGCGTGACGGCCATCGTGCTGAACGTCTTCGTCCTTCACGCGGTCATCGTCAAGTTTGCTGAGGATCTGCTCTGGCGTTACACCCAGATCGATCCCCAAATGGTTAACCAGCGTCAGCTTGCCGTTTTCATCGATACGGGCAAACAGCGACATCTCCGTGTAGGCCGGGCCGCGCTGCACCAGCGAGCCGCCGGAGTTATTGCAGATCCCGCCGATCACCGAGGCACCAATGCACGAAGAGCCGATCACCGAGTGCGGTTCGCGACCCAGCGGCTTAAGCGCCTTTTCCAGCGAGTAGAGCGTGGTGCCGGGGAAGGCGAGCACCTGTTCGCCCTTGTCCAGCAGGTGCAGTTTGTCGAGGCGCAGGGTGCTGATAATCACGATGTCACGATCGTAATCGTTGCCGTTCGGCGTGGAGCCTTCAGTCAGGCCGGTGTTAGCAGCCTGCATTAAAATAATCTTGTCTGCCGCAACGCAGGCGCTGAGCACGCGCCACAGTTCGAGCAACGTACCGGGGAAGACCACCGCCAGCGCGTCGCCCTGGCCGGAGCGAAAGCCCTTACGGTAGCGGGCGGTTTTGGCCGGGTCGGTAAGCAGGTGAGAGTGACCAACCAGGCGCGACAGTTCGTTAATAAAAGTAGTGTTATCGTTAGTTCGAACAGAAGACATCTTCCACTCCTTGTGGTGGGGCAAATTTCTCGCTGTAAAGCATAGCGCGATTAGCCGTTGAGCGGTCGGGTATTCATGAGAAAAATCAGAGAATAACCCTGCAAGGTTTTCAGGCTTTGTGGCACACTGCGCTTTTCGCACGGTCTGGCCGGGTGCTTCCCGCGGTTATTGATGAGAGAGAATAACAACATGAAATGGCTATGTTATGTAGGTGTCGCCGTCAGCCTGGCGCTGCAACCTGCGCTGGCAGAGGATTTGTTTGGTAATCACCCGCTCACGCCTGAAGCCCGCGACGCCTTTGTCACGGATTTACTCAAAAAGATGACGGTCGATGAGAAAATCGGCCAGCTGCGCCTGATAAGCGTCGGCCCGGAGAACCCGAAAGAAGCCATTCGCGAGATGATCAAAGACGGGCAGGTAGGAGCCATTTTTAACACCGTTACCCGCCAGGATATCCGCAAAATGCAGGATCAGGTGATGGAACTGAGCCGCCTGAAAATTCCGCTGTTCTTCGCCTACGACGTGGTGCACGGCCAGCGTACCGTCTTCCCGATTAGCCTCGGCTTAGCCTCCTCCTTTAACCTCGATGCGGTGAAAACCGTCGGGCGCGTATCGGCATATGAAGCCGCAGACGACGGCCTGAACATGACCTGGGCGCCGATGGTAGACGTCTCCCGCGATCCGCGCTGGGGCCGTGCTTCGGAGGGCTTTGGGGAAGATACTTATTTAACCGCCACGATGGGCAAAACCATGGTGGAAGCGATGCAGGGCAAAAGTCCGGCAGATCGTTACTCGGTGATGACCAGCGTCAAGCACTTCGCCGCCTATGGCGCGGTGGAAGGCGGCAAAGAGTACAACACCGTGGACATGAGTCCGCAGCGCCTGTTTAACGACTATATGCCGCCGTACAAAGCGGGGCTGGACGCGGGCAGCGGCGCGGTGATGGTGGCATTGAACTCTCTCAACGGCACGCCTGCCACCTCCGATTCGTGGCTGCTGAAAGATGTGCTGCGCGACCAGTGGGGCTTCAAGGGCATCACCGTTTCGGATCACGGGGCGATTAAAGAGCTGATCAAGCACGGCACAGCGTCTGACCCGGAAGATGCGGTACGCGTGGCACTCAAGTCCGGCATCAACATGAGCATGAGCGACGAATACTACAGCAAATACCTGCCGGGGCTGGTGAAGAGCGGCAAGGTGACGATGGCGGAGCTGGACGATGCCGCTCGCCACGTGCTGAACGTGAAATATGACATGGGGCTGTTTAACGATCCTTACAGCCATCTGGGGCCGAAGGAGTCTGATCCGGCGGACACCAATGCTGAAAGCCGCCTGCACCGCAAAGAAGCCCGCGAAGTGGCGCGCGAAAGCCTGGTGCTGCTGAAAAACCGTCTCGACACGCTGCCGCTGAAAAAATCCGGCACCATTGCCGTGGTCGGTCCGCTGGCCGACAGCAAGCGTGACGTCATGGGCAGCTGGTCCGCCGCAGGCGTGGCGGATCAGTCCGTTACCGTGCTGACAGGCATTAAGAGCGCTGTGGGTGATAATGCAAAAGTGGTTTACGCCAAAGGCGCAAACGTCACCGACGATAAAGACATCGTGACCTTCCTCAACCAGTACGAGGAAGCGGTGAAGGTGGATCCACGCACGCCGAAAGAGATGATCGACGAAGCGGTTAACGCCGCGAAGCAGTCCGACGTGGTGGTCGCCGTGGTAGGTGAAGCGCAGGGGATGGCGCACGAAGCCTCCAGCCGGACCGACATCACGATCCCGCAAAGCCAGCGTGACCTGATCGCGGCCCTGAAAGCCACCGGCAAGCCGCTGGTGCTGGTGCTGATGAACGGGCGTCCGCTGGCGCTGGTGAAAGAAGACCAGCAGGCTGACGCCATTCTGGAAACCTGGTTCGCCGGTACCGAAGGCGGTAACGCCATTGCCGACGTGCTGTTTGGCGATTACAACCCGTCCGGCAAGCTGCCGATGTCCTTCCCGCGCTCCGTCGGGCAGATCCCGGTTTACTACAGCCACCTGAACACCGGTCGTCCGTACAACGCCGACAAGCCGAACAAGTACACGTCCCGTTACTTCGACGAGGCTAACGGCCCGCTCTATCCGTTTGGCTATGGCCTGAGCTACACCACGTTTAAGGTCTCTGACGTGAAAATGTCGGCGTCGACCCTGAAGCGTGACGGCAAAGTGACCGCCAGCGTGGAAGTGACCAACAGCGGCAAACGCGAAGGCGCGACGGTGATCCAGATGTACGTTCAGGATGTCACGGCCTCCATGAGCCGTCCGGTGAAACAGCTGCGCGGCTTCGAAAAGGTCAACCTGAAACCGGGCGAAACCAAAACGGTCAGCTTCCCGATTGACGTAAATGCGCTGAAGTTCTGGAATCAGCAGATGAAATACGATGCCGAGCCTGGCAAATTCAACGTCTTCATCGGCGTGGATTCCGCCCGGGTGAACAAAGCCGAGTTTGAACTGCAATAATCTTACCTTTCTCCCTATCCCCCGCCTGGCGGGGGATGCCTCTCATCTGGTACGAAAAACGGTTAAATTCACTGTTTTAAGCTACGCTTTTCTCTCAAGCCTATGAAAAAGGCCACAAAATAATGAGGAAAGTAGAATGACGATTATTAAGGGGATAACAGGGTCGGCGGTGCTTCTGGCGGCGCTGAGCCTGCCGTTACAGGCCGCAGAGCCGGTTAAGGTGGGTTCCAAAATTGATACCGAGGGCGCGTTGCTCGGCAATATCATTTTGCAGGTGCTCGAAAGCCACGGCGTGAAAACGGTCAATAAAGTGCAGCTTGGCACTACGCCTGTCGTGCGCGGTGCTATCACTTCCGGCGAGCTGGATATCTACCCGGAATACACCGGCAACGGGGCATTCTTCTTCAAGGATGAAAACGATCCGGCCTGGAAAAATGCCAAAGCCGGGTACGAAAAAGTCAAAAAGCTGGACGCGGAAAAAAATAAGCTGGTCTGGCTTACACCGGCACCGGCCAACAACACCTGGACCATCGCGGTGCGCAAAGATATCGCCGAGAAAGGCAAGCTCACCTCGCTTGACGATCTCAGCCGCTACCTGAAAGAGAAGGGCGAGTTTAAGCTCGCGGCCTCGGCAGAGTTTATCGAGCGCGCTGATGCCCTGCCAGCGTTTGAAAAAGCTTATGATTTCAAGCTCGATCAGGCACAGCTACTTTCTCTGGCGGGCGGCGACACGGCGGTGACCATTAAGGCGGCGGCGCAGAAAACCTCCGGCGTCAACGCGGCGATGGCTTACGGCACCGACGGCCCGGTCGCGGCGCTTGGTCTGCAAACCCTGACCGACCCGAAAGGCGTTCAGCCAATTTACGCCCCAACCCCGGTCGTGCGCGAGGCGGTGCTGAAAGCCTACCCGGATATCGACGATTGGCTCAAACCGGTGTTTGAAAAACTGGATGCGAAAACGCTGCAACAGCTGAATGCCAGCATTGCCGTAGAGGGGCTGGATGCCAAAAAAGTGGCTGCCGACTTCCTGAAACAACAAGGGCTTGTGAAGTAACGGGATAAGGCTGTGCCAATAAAATGTCATAACCGCGTCCTGCTGCTGTTGGTCTGTGTGGCCATCGTGGCGGTCGCGTTACCTTTTGTGAATGTCGCGCCAAACCGTCTGGTGTCGGGCGAACCGCGCGCGCTGTGGCAGATCTGGGCATTTACGCCGCTGCTGCTGGGCGCGGCGCTGGCGAGTACCGTAGTCTTAGCCTTCTGGCCGGGGCGAACCGCGCTGTGGCTGACGCTTCTGCTCAGCGAAGCGCTGTTTATCGTACTGTTCTGGAGCGCGGGACAGGCGGCAACGCAGATGGCCTCGGTTGAAAGCCCTCTGGCGCGCACGTCGATTGGCAGCGGCCTGTGGCTGTGGCTGGCACTCTGCCTGCTGGCCTGTAGCGATGCCATTCGCCGCCTGACGCCGATACCTGTGTGGCGCTGGCTGCTGAACGCGCAATTCTGGGTTATTCCCCTGCTGATCCTCTTCAGCGGCGATCTGAATCAACTCTCGCTGTTAAAAGAGTACGTCAACCGCCAGGAGGTGTTTGACAACGCGCTGGCGCAACATCTGACGATCCTGTTCGGGACGCTGGTCCCGGCGCTGCTGCTGGGCGTGCCGCTGGGCATGTGGTGCTACCGACATCCCAGCCGCCAGGGTGCCGTCTTTACCGTGCTCAACGTTATTCAGACCATCCCCTCCGTTGCCCTGTTTGGCCTGCTGATTGCCCCCCTCGCCGGTCTGGTTAAATCCTTCCCTGCGTTGGCCGCGGCAGGCATTGCCGGAACCGGGCTGACCCCGGCGTTGATTGCCCTTGTGCTGTATGCGCTGCTGCCACTGGTGCGCGGCGTGGTGGCGGGGTTAAGCCAGGTTCCGCCCGACGTGCTGGAAAGCGCCCATGCGATGGGGATGAGTGCGCGCCAGTGTTTCTGGAAAATACAGCTGCCGCTTGCGCTTCCGCTGCTGGTTCGCAGCCTGCGGGTGGTGACGGTGCAAACCGTTGGGATGGCGGTAATTGCCGCGCTGATCGGGGCGGGCGGCTTTGGGGCGCTGGTGTTCCAGGGGCTGCTCAGCAGCGCGCTGGATCTGGTGTTGCTGGGCGTTGTGCCCACGATTGCGCTGGCGGTCGTTCTGGATGCCCTGTTTGCCCTGTGGCTCGCGCTGCTCAGGAGAAGAGCCAATGATTGAATTTCATGATGTGAGTAAAACCTTTGCGGGCCGTCCGGCGGCAAGCCATCTCAATCTGCATTTTGCCGAGGGGGCGTTCTCGGTATTGATCGGGACGTCGGGGTCGGGAAAATCGACGACGCTGAAGATGATCAATCGGCTGGTGGAGCACGACAGCGGGACGATTCGCTTTGCCGGAGAGGAGATCCGCAGCCTGCCGGTGCTGGAGCTGCGGCGGCGTATGGGCTACGCCATTCAGTCCATCGGCCTGTTTCCCCACTGGACGGTGGCGCAGAACATTGCCACCGTGCCACAGCTGGAAAAATGGTCCCGGGGGAAGATCAATGAGCGTGTCGACGAGTTGATGGCGCTGCTGGGCCTGGACGCGTCGCTTCGTAACCGCTATCCGCACCAGCTTTCCGGCGGACAGCAGCAGCGGGTCGGGGTGGCGCGCGCGCTGGCCGCTAACCCGCAGGTACTGCTGATGGATGAGCCCTTCGGCGCGCTGGATCCGGTCACCCGCGGCGCACTTCAGGCCGAGATGAGCCGCATCCACCGTATTCTCGGGCGCACCATCGTGCTGGTGACGCATGATATCGACGAAGCACTGCGGCTGGCCGATCGTCTGGTACTGATGGATCACGGCGAAGTCGTCCAGCAGGGTACGCCGCTTGAGCTGTTAACGTCGCCGGCAAACGATTTTGTGCGTGAATTCTTTGGCCGCAGCGAGCTGGGCGTCAGGCTGCTCTCGCTGCGCACCGTCAGGGACTATCTGCGTCCGCAGGATGCGCAAATCGGTGGTGAACCGCTGCATGACGGGATGAGCCTGCGCGATGCCCTTTCGGCGTTTGTCGCCCGGCAGTGTGAGGTGTTACCCGTTGCGGACGGGCAGGGGACACCATGCGGGACGATCCATTTTCGCGATCTGCTGGCGGGGGAGGTGACGCGTGAAGTGGGTCCGTGATCCGTTACTCTGGCTGACAGGGCTGTTTATCGCCTTACTCTACCTGATGCCGCACAGCGCGGCGCTGTTTAATGCGCTTATTCCCGGGCTGCCGCGCCCGGTGTACCAGCAGGAGAGCTTTGTTAATCTCGCCCTGGCGCACTTCTGGCTGGTAGCGGCGTCAAGCGTGATTTCCATCGTGCTGGGCACAGGTGCCGGTATTGCGGTGACGCGGCCTGCGGGCAGGGAGTTCCGTCCGTTGGTGGAGACCATCGCCGCAACGGGGCAGACCTTCCCGCCGGTGGCCGTGCTGGCGATTGCCGTGCCGGCGATCGGTTTTGGGCAGGAGCCTGCCATCATTGCGCTGATCTTGTACGGCGTGTTGCCCATTCTGCAAGGGACGCTGGCGGGCATTGCGGCGGTGCCTGCATCGGTGCTGAGCGTAGCGGAAGGGATGGGAATGAGCGCCTGGCAGCGGCTACTGAAGGTTGAACTGCCGCTGGCAGCACCGGTGATTATTGCCGGTGTGCGGACGTCCGTGATCATCAACATTGGTACGGCAACCATCGCGTCGACGGTCGGGGTCAATACGCTGGGGACGCCAATCATTATTGGGTTAAGCGGGTTTAACACGGCTTATATTATTCAGGGGGCGGTTCTGGTTGCGCTGGCGGCGATTGTGGTGGATCGCCTGTTTGAACGCCTGGCCGGATACCTCAGCCAACACCGCCGCGAACAATAAACGAGTAACCTGCAAGCATAACGCCACCGATACCGCTGACGGCCATCAGTGCAAAAAGGGTAATTACGGCCAGTTTCGTTGCCTTCATCATGTGCTCCTGTTGTTAACGGAACAATTATACGGTGAAGCGCAGCTGTTAATGAACCATTAAATGCGTTACAACGCATTTGGCCCCAGCGAGTAAACGGGATAACCATGTTCGCGCCATTCCGTCAGGAGCTGCTGCTGGGAAGCGGAGGGGACTTCGCCACACCAGACCAGCAGCGTCTGCCCCTCAAACAGTTCCGGCCTGAGCTGTGCCAGGGAGTGTGCAAGCACGTCAACGCGCCAGCCCTGCTGGGTGGCAATCCAGGCTTCGAGCCACAGCCGGGTGGTATCGTGGACGTTCCAGCCGATCACCAGCGCATCTTTGCTGTTTTTATTCCGCGCTGAGGCAAGACAGACGGAAATATAGTTAATCAGCACGCCATCAAGCATACTGAGCAGTGCCTGTAAGGTGGTTTGCTGACACTGAAGCCGACGCCGTAGGGGAATAAAAAGATGGGTGATCAGGGTTTGCGCGGGGTAGTCTCGACCCTGTTCTTTGATCCAGCCGCGCAGACGCTGCAAATTGCCGGTCTGCAACAGCCTCAGCAGCGTTTCCTGCTGCTCGCGCCAGAGATGCTGCGTATCAGGATCGTCCTGGCTCAGAAGCGACTTCACCTTGCCTACCTGTACGCCATTGTCGATCCAGCTTTTGATCTCGCGGATCCGGTCAATATCCGCATCGTTAAACAGGCGGTGCCCGCCGTCCGTTCTTTGCGGCTTAAGCAATCCATACCGTCGCTGCCACGCCCGTAGCGTAACGGGATTGATATCACACAGGAGTGCCACTTCACCTATCGTGTAAAGCGCCATTTTCGCCCCCAGGCTTGCGCGTCCCCAGCTTAACTGTAGACCCACTTTGCGGAACCAGGAAGATTTGATTCTTTTTTGTACAAATTATACGAAAGACAGGTTATCTCCGGCAAAAGGTGTGATGACGGACACGATTTATCGCTTTTTTGGCACGTTTCAAAGAAAGTTAACCGCCATCAGTGTATGTTACGCGTTTTTAGAATGTGCGGTTTGTGAGTATGTACGAGTTTAATCTGGTGCTGCTGTTGCTTCAGCAGATGTGCGTGTTTCTTGTCATCGCCTGGTTGATGAGCAAAACGCGCCTGTTCATTCCGCTGATGCAGGTCACCGTCCGTCTGCCGCACAAATTCCTCTGCTACGTCGTATTTTCCATATTCTGCATTATGGGGACCTGGTTTGGTCTCCATATTGAAGATTCCATCGCCAATACGCGCGCCATTGGCGCGGTAATGGGCGGGCTGCTCGGAGGCCCGGTCGTGGGCGGTCTGGTGGGGTTAACCGGCGGCCTGCACCGCTATTCGATGGGCGGTATGACGGCACTAAGCTGCATGATCTCCACCATTGTCGAAGGGCTGCTCGGTGGTCTCGTCCACAGCTATATGATTAAGCGCGGACGGCCGGATAAAGTGTTCAGTCCCCTTACCGCCGGGGCGATCACCTTCGTGGCGGAAATGGCGCAGATGGCGATCATCCTGCTGATCGCGCGCCCGTTTGACGATGCGTTACATCTGGTCAGCAGCATTGCCGCACCGATGATGGTCACCAATACCGTTGGTGCGGCGCTGTTTATGCGCATTCTGCTCGACAAACGCGCCATGTTCGAAAAATACACCTCGGCATTTTCTGCCACCGCATTAAAAGTTGCGGCGTCGACGGAAGGGATCCTGCGGCAGGGATTCAACGAGGAGAACAGCATGAAGGTGGCGCAGGTGCTGTATAAAGAGCTGGATATCGGGGCCGTGGCGATTACCGATCGCGAAAAGTTGCTGGCGTTTACCGGTACCGGGGACGACCACCATCTTCCAGGTAAGCCGATCTCCTCGGCCTACACTTTGCGCGCTATTGAAACGGGTGAAGTGGTGTATGCCGACGGGAATGAAGTGCCGTACCGCTGTTCCCTGCATCCGCAGTGCAAACTTGGCTCTACGCTGGTCATTCCCCTGCGGGGCGAAAACCAGCGCGTCATGGGCACCATTAAGCTTTACGAAGCCAAAAATCGCCTGTTCAGCTCCATCAACCGCACGCTGGGGGAGGGGATCGCCCAGCTGCTTTCGGCGCAAATCCTGGCGGGGCAGTATGAACGGCAAAAAGCGCTGCTGACGCAGTCAGAAATTAAGCTCCTGCACGCTCAGGTGAATCCGCATTTCCTGTTTAACGCGCTCAACACGCTGAAGGCGGTGATCCGCCGCGACAGCGATCAGGCCGCGCAGCTGGTGCAATTTCTGTCGACATTTTTCCGCAAAAACCTGAAGCGTCCCTCGGAGATCGTCACCCTCGCGGACGAGATTGAGCATGTAAACGCCTATCTGCAAATTGAAAAAGCGCGCTTCCAGTCACGATTACAGGTGTCGTTATCCGTCCCGGATGAGCTGGCGTATCAGCATCTTCCGGCCTTTACCCTGCAACCGATTGTGGAGAACGCCATTAAGCATGGGACGTCGCAGCTGCTGGGAACCGGAGAAATCATGATTTCCGCTTCCCGTTTTAACCACCATCTGGTGCTGGATATTGAAGATAACGCGGGGCTGTATGAAGCCTCCGCGTCAGGCGGTCTGGGCATGAGCCTGGTGGATAAGCGCCTGCGCGCACATTTTGGTGATGACTGCGGTATCACCGTCGCCTGTGAGCCAGACCGCTATACCCGAATTACCTTACGATTGCCGCTGGAGGAGAACGCATGTTAAGAGTGCTGATTGTTGATGATGAGCCGTTAGCACGGGAAAACCTGCGTGTTCTGTTGCAGGAGCAGAGTGATATCGAGGTTGTGGGGGAATGTGCCAATGCGATTGAAGGCATCGGTGCGGTGCATAAACTGCGCCCGGACGTGCTGTTCCTCGATATTCAGATGCCGCGCATCAGCGGTCTGGAGATGGTCGGCATGCTCGACCCGGAGCACCGTCCCTATATCGTCTTTCTGACGGCCTTTGATGAGTACGCGGTAAAGGCGTTTGAAGAGCACGCGTTTGATTATCTGCTGAAACCGATTGAAGAGAAACGCCTTGAAAAGACCCTGACCCGTCTGCGCCAGGAGCGTACCGCGCAGGACGTGACGCTGCTGCCGGAGCATCAGCAGCCCCTGAAGTTTATCCCCTGTACCGGGCACAGCCGGATTTACCTCCTGCAAATGGACGACGTTGCCTTTGTCAGCAGTCGTCTGAGCGGGGTATACGTCACCAGCGCTGAAGGCAACGAAGGCTTTACCGAGCTTACGTTACGCACGCTGGAGAGCCGCACGCCGCTGATCCGCTGTCATCGACAGTATCTGGTGAACATGGCGCACCTGAAGGAGATCCGCCTGGAAGATAACGGCCAGGCCGAACTGGTGCTACGTGCAGGGCAAACCGTGCCCGTCAGTCGTCGCTATCTGAAAAGTTTGAAAGAGGCGATAGGGCTGTAAAACTGGTACACTGCGCGCCATTGCATCATCGACATTCGAAGGCTCTATGCTAAGTAACGATATTCTTCGTAGCCTGCGCTACACCCTGAAAGCGAACAATAATGACATTGTGCGCATTCTTGCGCTCTCCGACATGGAATCCACGTCCGCCGGGTTCGACACCTGGATGACTAAAGAAGATGAAGAGGGTTTTGTTCGCTGCCCGGACATCATTCTGTCGGGCTTCCTGAACGGCCTGATCTACGACAAGCGCGGCAAAGATGAATCTGCGCCTGAGCTGGCGCTGGAGCGTCGGGTGAATAACAACACGGTGCTGAAAAAGCTGCGTATTGCGTTCTCCCTGAAAACTGACGACATTCTGGCGATCATGACCGAGCAGAAATTTCGCGTGTCGATGCCGGAAATCACCGCCATGATGCGCGCGCCGGATCATAAAAATTACCGCGAGTGTGGGGATCAGTTTCTGCGTTATTTCCTGCGTGGGTTGACGCAGCGGGTGCATAACCAGAAGGGGTGATTTTTAGCCGGGTGGCGGCCTCGCCTTACCCGGCCTAAAAACTCGTTGGCCCGTGCAAGCGTAGCGCCGCCGGGCAAAAAAAAGCCGGATTCTCATCCGGCTTTTTTATTACTTCACCTGCTGACCCGGCTTCGCGCCTTCGTCAGGGCTTAACAGGAAGATGTCTTTTCCGCCCGGGCCTGCGGCCATCACCATCCCTTCAGAGATGCCGAAGCGCATTTTACGCGGCGCCAGGTTTGCCACCATCACGGTCTGACGACCGATCAGCACCTGCGGATCAGGGTACGCGGAACGAATGCCGGAGAAGACGTTACGTTTCTCGCCGCCCAGATCCAGCGTCAGACGCAGCAGTTTGTCAGAACCTTCCACGAACTCCGCGTTTTCGATCAGCGCCACGCGCAGGTCGACTTTGGCGAAATCATCAAAGGTGATGGTCTCCTGAATCGGATCGTCCGCCAGCGGGCCGGTCACCGGCGCGGCAGCCGCTTTCACCTCTTCTTTTGATGCTTCCACCAGCGCGTCAACCTGTTTCATCTCGATGCGGTTATACAGCGCCTTGAAGGTGTTAACCTTGTGGCCGAGCAGCGGCTGCTGGATGGCATCCCAGGTCAGTTCGGTGTTCAGGAATGCTTCCGCGCGGGCTGCCAGCTGCGGCAGAACCGGCTTCAGCCAGGTCATCAGCACGCGGAACATGTTCAGACCCATGGTGCAGATCGCCTGCAAGTCGGCGTCGCGGCCTTCCTGTTTCGCCACCACCCACGGCGCCTGCTCGTCGACATAGCGGTTGGCCACGTCTGCCAGCGCCATGATTTCGCGAATGGCTTTACCAAATTCACGACTTTCCCAGGCTTCGCCAACCGCAGCGGCGGCGTCGGTGAAGGTTTTATACAGCTCAGGATCGGCCAGTTCGGCAGAGAGCACGCCGTCAAAGCGTTTAGCGATAAAACCTGCGTTACGGGACGCCAGGTTCACCACCTTGTTGACGATGTCCGCGTTCACGCGCTGCACGAAATCTTCCAGATTCAGGTCGATATCGTCGATGCGGGAAGAGAGCTTCGCGGTGTAGTAGTAGCGCAGGCTATCCGCATCGAAGTGGTTCAGCCAGGTGCTGGCCTTAATAAACGTCCCGCGAGATTTGGACATCTTCGCACCGTTGACCGTTACGTAGCCGTGTACGAACAGGTTAGTCGGCTTGCGGAAATTGCTGCCTTCAAGCATCGCTGGCCAGAACAGGCTGTGGAAGTAAACGATGTCTTTGCCGATGAAGTGGTACAGCTCGGCGGTGGAATCTTTCTTCCAGTACTCGTCGAAGCTTAGGGTATCGCCGCGCTTGTCACACAGGTTCTTGAAGGAGCCCATGTAGCCGATTGGCGCATCCAGCCAGACGTAGAAATATTTGCCCGGCGCGTTCGGGATTTCGAAGCCGAAGTATGGCGCATCGCGGGAGATATCCCACTGCTGCAGACCGGATTCAAACCACTCCTGCATCTTGTTCGCCACCTGCTCCTGCAGCGCGCCGCTGCGGGTCCACGCCTGCAGCATTTCGCTGAACGACGGCAGGTCGAAGAAGAAGTGCTCGGAGTCACGCATCACCGGCGTGGCGCCGGAAACCACGGATTTCGGCTCGATAAGCTCGGTCGGGCTGTAGGTCGCGCCACACACTTCGCAGTTATCGCCGTACTGGTCCGGGGATTTACATTTCGGACAGGTGCCTTTGACGAAACGGTCCGGCAGGAACATGCCTTTTTCCGGATCGTACAGCTGAGAGATGGTGCGGTTTTTAATGAAACCGTTCTCTTTCAGACGGGTGTAGATCAGCTCTGACAGCTCGCGGTTCTCGTCGCTGTGCGTGGAGTGATAGTTGTCATAGCTGATGTCAAAGCCAGCAAAATCGGTCTGATGCTCCTGACTCATTTCGGCGATCATCTGTTCCGGGGAAATTCCCAGCTGCTGCGCTTTCAGCATGATTGGGGTGCCGTGGGCATCGTCCGCACAGATGAAGTTCACCTCGTGGCCGCGCATTCGCTGGTAACGGACCCAGACATCAGCCTGGATATGCTCCAGCATGTGGCCGAGGTGGATTGAGCCGTTGGCGTACGGCAGGGCGCACGTTACCAGAATTTTTTTCGCGACTTGAGTCATAGTAGGCATTACTTCTTTTAACTGTGAAAAGGGTTTTCGATATTACCAAAAGGGGCATTATTAAGTAAGCACAAACCACGGCCTTTCAGGTAAACTTGTTCATCTAAGGTCTTATTCACAAGAACAAAGGAGTCGGGATGAGTTCTCAATCCCAGGCCAAATCACCGGAAGCCTTACGAGCAATGGTCGCCGGGACGCTGGCTAATTTTCAGCATCCAACCCTGAAGCACAATCTCACGACGCTGAAAGCGCTTCATCATGTCGCATGGCTGGACGATACGCTGCACATTGAGCTGCAGATGCCGTTCGTCTGGACCAGCGCCTTTGATGCCCTGAAAGAGCAAACCAGCTCTGAGCTGCTGCGCATTACTGGCGCAAAAGCAATTGACTGGAAGCTAAGCCACAGCATCGCCACGCTCAAGCGCGTGAAAAATCAGCCGGGCGTTAACGGCGTGAAGAACATCATCGCCGTCAGTTCTGGCAAGGGTGGGGTGGGTAAATCGTCGACCGCCGTGAACCTGGCGCTTGCGCTGGCGGCAGAAGGGGCGAAAGTCGGCATTCTGGATGCGGATATTTATGGCCCGTCCATTCCGAACATGCTGGGTGCTGAAAACCAGCGTCCAACTTCGCCGGACGGTACCCACATGGCGCCGATCGTGGCGCACGGTCTGGCGACCAACTCCATTGGTTACCTGGTCACGGACGATAACGCAATGGTCTGGCGCGGCCCGATGGCCAGCAAAGCTTTGCTGCAAATGTTGCAGGAGACAATGTGGCCTGACCTCGATTATCTGGTGCTGGACATGCCGCCGGGCACCGGTGATATCCAGCTGACGCTGGCGCAGAACATTCCGGTCACCGGCGCCGTCGTGGTCACCACGCCGCAGGATATCGCGCTGATCGACGCCAAAAAAGGCATCGTGATGTTCGAGAAGGTGGAGGTGCCGGTACTCGGCATCGTCGAAAACATGAGCATGCACATTTGCAGCAACTGTGGACACCATGAGCCGATCTTCGGTACCGGCGGTGCGGAGAAGCTGGCGGCGCAATATCACACCCAGCTGCTGGGGCAACTGCCGCTGCATATCACACTGCGTGAAGATCTGGATAGCGGTAAGCCGACGGTGGTCAGCCGTCCTGATAGCGAATTCACGGAAATCTATCGTCAGCTGGCGGGGCGCGTTGCGGCGCAACTGTACTGGCAGGGGGACGTGATCCCGAGCGAGATCGCCTTCCGCGCGGTGTAACGCCTCTGCGCGTTAGTGCCGGGTGGCGGCTTCGCCTTACCCGGCCTACCTCGATTTTGTAGGTCAGGTAAGCGTAGCGCCACCTGACTTTACCCAAGCCGATAGTGCATCAAATAATACTCTCCTTCCGGAGAATCCCCCGTCGCCTCAATGTGCCAGCCGTGGCGCTGGTAAAACGCAACTGCCCGCTCATTCTTCACCAGACACTTCAGCGCGCCTGTACTGGTAAACGTCCTCTGTACTTGTTCCAGTAACAAACGGCCAACTCCCAGACGCTGATACTGCGGGTCGACAAACAGATTGTGCAAAAAGTTATCATTTTCCCAGACGGAGGCAAACCCTACCCGGTGACCGTCGTGAATCGCAACCCAGATCTGCTCGTCACGCGTTGCGGCATCAAAATCCTCAAGCTGCCATTCAGAATTGTCCAGCCATGGCCAGGCCACGCGTCGTGCATGCAGGTACAGCGTGCGCAGAAATGGCCGGTCGTCCTCCTGCCAGGGCCGGATCATCGTATCAGCGGTGATAGAAAATATCTCCGTTATAGGCTTTGTAGATTTTGCCATCAGCATCGCCAATCAGAACGTAATTTTCACCCATGTAGGTCCAGTGCGTACCGGCATCGGGCGCGGGAAGGTTACGTAGCTGGTACTGTTTGATGGTGTACTCTGGCGTCTGATACTGCGCGGGCGCGGTATCGCCAATCTTAAATTTGGTGAAGTCGGCGATGAACTCCTGCTCTTCATAAGCCTTAATGCCGGAAGGCGCGGCGGCCGTTTGCGGGGCTGCGAATGCGGAGCCCGCCAGAGACAGTAATACACCCAGAAGCACCAATTTACGCTTAGCCATTTTTTCTCCAGTGATATCGTTACGGATACGCTTGTCTGCGGGGGACAGTGCGGCAGACAGCCCATTTTAAGTATCAAAACAGGGTGTGTTTGAAAAAAAATGTAACAAAAGTGAACGGTTTTGTGTAGTGCCAGCGGTTGTGAGTATTTTTGATATGAATGCGTGCTGACGGGAATAATTCATTGTAACTATCGTTTTGCTGAATTAATTCTGAAAATACATTGTTGCCGTAATTTTATAAACTGTAGATCGTGCTTTTTTTTGCCACAGGCTTTAAGATTTTCAGGAAGATTATATTTTAATTAATTGCCCGTTACAGATCGGGCAATTCGTGTCTTCACTTTTAGATTACGTTTTAGTATTCCCTTGAAAAGAAACTTATTTCAAGCGTGGGTTAGCGCAGGGCTGCGCCCCGTCGGGCGTTCGCTACGAGCAGGGATGATAAGTATATATAAATGAAAAACACAACAGCATTATCTGTAATATTCTTAGCAATAAGTCAGTTGGCGGGGTGCGTAATTTCTCCCGGCCAAACGTTAAGTTCCGCAGGCAAAAAAATAATTGCGCCGGCTGATCTCAATAATAGTTTAGATAAACAAATCGAAATTTATCCACTTACGCCCGGATTAATTGAGAAACTACGTCCCGCAGCAGCTAAATCTCAGGCAAATCCTAATCTTGATGAGCAGGTCAAAAACTGGGAATACCGTATTGGAATCGGTGACATCCTGACGGTCACCGTCTGGGATCACCCGGAGCTGACTACGCCCGCGGGACAGTATCGCAGCGCAAGCGATACGGGAAACTGGGTCAATGCCGATGGCACGCTCTTTTATCCTTACGTAGGTAAACTGCACGTGGCGGGAAAAACGGTTTCCAGAGTTCGCGAGGAGATCACCGCGCGGCTGGATAACGTCATTGAAAGCCCTCAGGTCGACGTCAGCGTTGCCGCTTTCCGTTCGCAAAAAGCCTACGTTACGGGAGAAGTGGCGAAATCTGGCCAGCAGGCCATCACCAACATTCCGTTGACGGTTATGGATGCCGTTAATGCCGCAGGTGGGCTTACTGCTGATGCGGACTGGCGGAACGTGGTGCTGACTCACAACGGTCAGGATTCCCGAATTTCCCTGTATGCCCTGATGCAGCATGGCGATTTAACCCAGAATAAGTTGCTCAACCCTGGCGACATCTTGTTTATTCCCCGCAACGATGCGCTGAAAGTATTCGTGATGGGCGAAGTTGTTAAACAGAGCACGCTGAAGATGGATCGCAGCGGCATGACGTTGGCTGAAGCGCTCGGCAATGCCGGTGGCCTGGACCAGAATATGGCTGATGCGACGGGTATTTTTGTTATCCGCTCGGTACGCGAGTCCGGGAAAATTGCGAATATCTATCAACTGAATGCAAAAGACGCTTCGGCCATGGTGCTGGGCACCGAGTTTCAGCTTGAGCCTTACGACATTGTCTATGTCACCACTGCTCCACTCTCCCGCTGGAATCGCGTAATAACACAGCTTGTTCCGACAATCAGCGGGGTGCATGACCTCACCGAAACGGTTCGTTATATCAGATCGTGGCCGCAATAATGTTCGAATCAATACTCGTGGTATGTACCGGAAATGTCTGCCGTTCTCCGATTGGAGAACGGCTTTTGCGCCAGCACTTGCCCGACAGACACATCACCTCGGCGGGAATACTCGGCCTTGAGGGGTATCCGGCGGATGAGTGCGCCCAGGACGTGGCCTGGCGGCATGGGATCTCCCTCGACGGTCATGTGGCGCGCAGGCTGACACGCAGGCTGATGCAGGGATCCGATCTCATCCTGGTTATGGAGCCGGAACATCTTCGCTTCATTGCAGCCATGGCACCGGAAAACAGGGGGAAGTCGCTGCTTTTTGGGCAGTGGCTGGAGCCGCAGGATATCCCAGACCCCTATCGTAAAAGCCGTGAAGCGTTTGAATATGTGTTCGGGCTATTGGGTAAAGCCAGCCAGGAATGGGCACGTCGTTTAGGACAGAAAGGAATAAAGCATTAATGTCGTCTTACACAACAGACAATTATGGTGCAGGGGCACCCGAACAAAATGAAATCGATCTCGTTCGTTTGCTCGGCGAAATGATCGACCACCGCACGATGATATTGTGCGTGACTTTCCTTTTCACTTTATGCGCGGGCCTCTATGCCTGGGTTACGCCACCTGTTTATCAAGCGGATGCTATGGTGCAAATAGAAAGCAAACAGGATAACGGCCTGCTCAAAGGCTTGAGCCAGCTGGGCACCGATATTTCGCCGGATGTTGCCCCTGAAATTTTACTGTTGAAATCTCGCATGATCCTCGGCGAGACCGTCGACAAATTAGATCTGACGTATCAGGCAAAGCAGCGCGTTTTGCCTGTGGTGGGGCGTCTCTGGCAGCGTCTGCAAGGGCGTGGGCAGGGCAACATAACGTTAGGCGAACTCCAGATCCCGCAGGTGGAGGGCAAAGCGCAAGAACTCACGCTGACCGTACAGGAAGCGGGAAGGTATCACCTGACGGGCGAAAACATTGAGGCAGACGGCCAGGTGGGTAAAACGCTGGTTACGCAAGGGATCGTGCTGCGGGTGACCTCGATTGAGGCGACGCCAGGCACACAGTTTTCGCTTAAGTCGTTGACGCGCCTGGAGACGATCAATGCACTGAAGAAGCGTCTGACGGTCGTGGAATCGGAGAAACAGAGCAGTATTGTGACCTTAACCCTGACGGGTGAAGATCCTGACAAAATCGCCCGGGTGCTGAATGCGATAGCTGAAAATTATCTTCAGCAAAATATCGCGCGCCAGGAGGCTCAGGATTCGCGTAGTCTGGATTTTTTACAGGAGCAGTTACCGAAAATCAGAGCGGACCTGGATCAGGCTGAAGCGCGGCTGAATGCCTACCGGGCGCAGCGCGACTCTGTGGATCTGTCTTTAGAGGCAAAATCCGTCCTGGATCAGGTTGTGAACGTTGAGAATCAGCTAAATGAGCTGACGTTCCGGGAGGCAGAAATTTCCCAGCTCTTTAAAAAGAGTCACCCTACCTACCGTGCATTGCATGAAAAAAGACAAACCCTTGTGCGGGAACGGGATCGTCTTAATAACCGTGTGTCCTCGATGCCCTCCACGCAGCAGGAGATTTTACGCCTGAGCCGCGATGTTGAGTCGGGCCGCACGATTTATTTACAGCTTTTGACGCGTCAGCAGGAGCTGAATATTTCCCGCTCCAGCGCTGTCGGGAACGTGAGGATCATTGATGAGGCGGTTACACTCCCGGATCCGATAAAACCGCGAAAAGCGCTAATCATTGTGCTTGGCGCGCTGTTCGGGCTCATCCTTTCAATGGGGACCGTACTGGTACGTCAGGCGTTCAAACGTGGGATCACGCTTTCCGAACAGCTGGAAGCGCAGGGGATGCCGGTTCTGGCGACGTTACCACGTTCACAGTGGCTGTGGAGTAAAACGCATTTGCGCAGAAAAAATCCGTTTTCTCGTCGCTGGACACACAAAACCTCGGATGTGCCTTTCCTGCCAGTCGATCGCCCTGCTGATATGTTTGTTGAAGCGGTACGCGGGCTGCGAACCAGTCTGCATTTCACCATGATGGAGGCTGAAAATCGCATTGTGATGATTTCTGGCCCCACGCAGGACTGCGGAAAAACACTGGTGGCGACGAACCTGGCGGCCATTGCCGGGCAGAGCGGTCAGCGGGCGCTGTTTATTGATGCGGATATGCGCCAGGGTTATGTGCATAATATTTTTGGCCTGGAGAACCGCCACGGATTATCCTGCCTGCTGGAAGGGAAGCGCGACTTTGGGGAGGTCATTCAGCATGCTGAAAAAGGGGGAATTGACGTCATCACCTGCGGCCCGGAACCCCTGCGTCCGTTAGAAATGCTGTTAAGCGAACGGTTCATTGACATCATGTCCTGGGTTAACGAGCACTATGACATTGTCATCATCGATACACCCCCAGTTCTTGCCGTCAATGATGCTGCGCTGGTTGCCAGAGCAGCCGGAACAACGCTAATGGTTGCCCGTTACGATAAAACCAGCGTGAAAGAGATGGAGAATACCGTTAAACGTCTACAGCACGTTGGCGTGAAGGTCAGCGGCACAATCCTCAACGATATTGTTAAATCCGCAGCGCTGTTTTACAGCTCGGGGTACAGCCAGTATGACTACGGTTATGCTTCGAGGAAAAAAGGATAGGGGCGTCAGGACGGGGATAATAAACCCTCTCCCGGATGGGAGAGGGAAAAGCATTACTTCGCCATCACTTCCTGCGCGGTACGCTCAACCAGAGACAGCAGGACTTTAACGTCCTCCAGCGTCACGGTTGGGTTCAGCAGGGTCAGCTTCAGGCAGGTGACGCCGTTATGCTCGGTCACCCCGACGTTTGCGCGGCCGGATTCCAGCAGCGCATCGCCAATTTTCTGGTTCAGCAGGGCGATACCGGCGTCAGCCATCTGGGTCTGCGGACGGAAGCGGAACAGCACGCTTGCCAGCTGGGGTTGCATAACCAGTTCCAGAGCAGACTGCTCTTTTACGTAAGCCGCAACCTGCTGTGCCAGCGTCACGCCGTGATCGATAATTGCGGCATATTGCTCCTGACCCAGCGCTTCCAGGCTCATCCACAGTTTCAGCGCGTCGAAACGACGGGTGGTTTGCAGAGATTTGGAAACCAGGTTAGGCACACCCGCTTCTTCATCGAACTCGGAGTTCAGATAAGCTGCCTGATAGCGCATCAGCTCATAATGACGCGCTTCTTTCAGCAGAAACGCACCGCAGCTGATGGTCTGGAAGAACTGCTTGTGGAAGTCCAGCGTTACGGAGTCCACAAGTTCAATGCCGTCCAGATAGTGACGATACTGCTCAGACATCAGCAGCGCGCCGCCCCAGGCCGCATCAACGTGTACCCAGATATTCTGTTTCGCAGCCAGCTCAGCAATAGCACGCAGCGGATCGATAGCACCCGCATCCGTTGTGCCGGCCGTGGCCACAATCGCCAGGATCTGTTCGCCGTTCGCGTTGCACTGTTCGATTTTCGCCGCCAGATCGGTGAGATCCATGCGGGAGAATTCATCAGTTTTCACCTGCACCACGGACTGGTAGCCCAGACCCATCAGCGCCATGTTTTTCTGCACGGAGAAGTGGGCGTTTTCAGAGCACAGCACGCGAATTTTGCGCAGATCGCCCACCAGACCGTCCTGCTGTACCGAGTGGCCTTGACGCGCGAAGAACGCATCACGCGCCAGCATCAGGCCCATCAGGTTACTCTGGGTGCCGCCGCTGGTGAAGACGCCTGCGTCGCCAGCCTGATAACCCACGCGGGTACGCAGCCATTCGATCAGCTTGATCTCAATAATGGTTGCGGACGGGCTTTGATCCCAGGAGTCCATACTCTGGTTGGTGGCGTTAATCAGCACTTCCGCCGCCTGGCTTACAACCAGGCTTGGGCAGTGCAGGTGCGCCACGCACTGCGGGTGATGAACGGACAAACTGTCTTTCAGGAAGAACTCCACGGCGCGTTCAATCGCCGCTTCGTTGCCCAGCCCTTTCGGGTTGAAATCCAGCTTAATACGGTCGCGCAGCTCCGCGACCGTTTTGCCCTGGTACATCTCAGGCTGTTTCAGCCAATGCATCACAGCCTGAGTGCTTTGTTCAATCGCCTGCTGGTAAGCTTCAATGCTCTGGGCAGAGGAGAACAAAATTGGGTTTGAATCAGACATCGTAATCAACAACTCCGGTTACGCCGGGCGAACGCCCGCAGCAAGCAGTGCCTGCTCGAATTTATCCAGGAAGACTTTCAGCTCGTCATCGCTGATCAGCAGTGACGGCAGCAGACGCAGAACGATACCGTTACGGCCGCCACGCTCCAGAATTAGGCCTGCTTCGAAGCACTTCTTCTGGATCAGTGCAGACAGCTCGCCATCGCCCGGGAAGCAACCCATGTGGTCGGCGGCTTCATGTGGCTTAACGATTTCAATACCGATCATCATGCCCAGACCGCGAACGTGGCCGATAACCGGATAGCGTTTCGCCATCTCTTTCAGCTGGCCTTTCAGCCATTCGCCCTGTGCGGCCACTTTGCCCGCGATATTCTGGTCTTTCAGGATCTTCAGCGTCGTCAGACCGGTTGCCATCGCCAGCTGGTTGCCGCGGAAGGTACCGGTGTGGTGACCAGGCGCCCACGCATCGAACTGCTTCTTGATACCGAGCACAGCCAGTGGCAGACCGCCGCCAACTGCTTTGGACATCACGATGATGTCAGGCTCAATGCCTGCGTGTTCGAAGGCAAAGAATTTACCGGTACGGGCAAAGCCAGCCTGAACTTCGTCGAGGATCAGCAGAATGCCGTGTTCCTGAGTCACTTTACGGATGCGCTGCAACCACTCAGCCGGAGCCGGGTTCACGCCGCCTTCGCCCTGAACAGCTTCCAGGATCACCGCGGCAGGTTTACGCACGCCGCTTTCAACGTCGTTGATCAGGTTATCGAAGTAGTAGGTCAGCGCCTTCACGCCCGCTTCACCACCGATACCCAGTGGGCAGCGGTACTCGTGTGGGTAAGGCATGAACTGGACTTCTGGCATCATACCGTCAACCGCTTCTTTCGGAGACAGGTTACCGGTGACGGACAGTGCACCGTGGGTCATACCGTGGTAACCACCAGAGAAACTGATGATACCGCTGCGACCGGTTACTTTTTTCGCCAGCTTCAGCGCCGCTTCAACGGCGTCAGCCCCGGACGGGCCAGTGAATTGCAGACAGTACTCTTTGCCCTGACCAGGCAACAGAGAGAGGAGGTATTCTGAAAACGCGTCTTTCAACGGCGTAGTCAGATCCAGGGTATGTAACGGCAAGCCGCTGGTAATGACATTTTGGATGCTTTTCAGCACATCAGGATGATTGTGGCCAAGCGCGAGGGTGCCTGCGCCTGCTAAACAGTCAAGGTATTCTTTATTATCTGCATCGGTGATCCACACGCCTTCTGCTTTCGTGATCGCTAAAGGCAGTTTGCGCGGATAACTCCTGACGTTAGATTCAAACTCGGCCTGACGGGCCAGATAGGTTTCGTTGCTTTTGTGGGCATCTACGGTGTCAATACGGACTTTATCCGTCATCATATCACTCCTACAACCGCCGCTTCGTTATGAGCAACGATTGAATAAAAAGTTAAAAAACAGATGGGGCCTGAAAAAAACGCCGCCAATATAGAGCCTTTTGTCACCGGGCTCAATGGTTATGACCTGCCCCCACGATTAGATACAACACTCAGTTAGTAACGTCGGAATCTTCATTCTCAGAATGACCCTTTCTCCAGCCCGCTGCAAATTCAGACGGTGTCTGATAATTCAGCGTGGAGTGCGGGCGGCATTCGTTATAATCCTGCCGCCAGTCATTAATAATTTTCCTGGCATGAACGATATCGCTGAACCAGTGCTCATTCAAACATTCATCGCGAAATCGTCCGTTAAAGCTCTCAATAAATCCGTTCTGCGTTGGCTTGCCCGGCTGGATTAAGCGCAACTCAACACCATGCTCAAAGGCCCATTGATCCAGTGCACGGCAAGTGAACTCCGGCCCCTGGTCAGTTCTTATCGTCGCCGGATAGCCTCGAAACAGTGCAATGCTGTCCAGAATACGCGTGACCTGAACGCCTGAAATCCCAAAGGCAACAGTGACCGTCAGGCATTCCTTTGTGAAATCATCGACGCAGGTAAGACACTTGATCCTGCGACCGGTGGAAAGTGCGTCCATGACGAAATCCATCGACCAGGTCAGATTGGGCGCCGCCGGACGGAGCAGCGGCAGACGTTCTGTTGCCAGCCCTTTACGACGTCTTCTGCGTTTTACGCCCAGGCCACTGAGGTGATAAAGCCGGTACACGCGCTTATGATTAACATGAAGCCCTTCACGGCGCAGCAACTGCCAAATACGACGGTAGCCAAAACGCCTGCGCTCCAGTGCCAGCTCAGTGATGCGCCCTGATAAATGCGCATCAGCAGCCGGACGGTGAGCCTCATAGCGGCAGGTCGACAGGGATAAACCTGTAAGCCTGCAGGCACGACGTTGCGACAGACCGGTCGCATCACACATCAACATCACGGCTTCCCGCTTCTGGTCTGTCGTCAGTACTTTCGCCCAAGAGCCACCTGAAGCGCCTCTTTATCCAGCATGGCTTCGGCAAGCAGCTTCTTGAGTCTGGCGTTCTCTTCCTCAAGCGACTTCAGGCGCTTAACTTCAGGCACCTCCATACCGCCATACTTCTTACGCCAGATGTAAAACGTGGCATCGGAAATGGCATGCTTGCGGCAGAGTTCACGGGCGGGTACCCCAGCTTCGGCTTCGCGGAGAATACTGATGATCTGTTCATCGGAAAAACGCTTCTTCATGGGGATGTCCTCATGTGGCTTATGAAGACATTACTAACATCGGGGTGTACTAATCAACGGGGAGCAGGTCACAAATACTGGAATTTGCCTTATCCCAGGGTTATGATTCTAAAAATCATTTTTTGTCCGCTTTCGTACCTTTGGAGCTGTTATGTCTGCCTCAGATGTAGATTTTGAGTTAAAGATTGACTCAGGAAAAACTTTAGTTGATATGGAATATGGCCTTGAAACTATGTCTGGATTTTCAGGAGCTATCGCCATAACAGCAGATTGCATCTTGTCTAACGAAGTGCCATCTCAAATGAACTACTCTGCCAATGTTAGAGCTAAACTCATGAGCGCTTG
Organism: Enterobacter sp. MGH 4; assembly: GCF_000534735.1. NCBI lineage: Bacteria > Pseudomonadati > Pseudomonadota > Gammaproteobacteria > Enterobacterales > Enterobacteriaceae > Enterobacter > Enterobacter sp. MGH 4. Next base: position 389,985 of record NZ_KI973289.1, read on the forward strand.
TCTTGGTTCATATATACAAGACTTCAAACTTGTTGTGTCGGATCCAGTAAAATCTGCCAAATTAGCGCAAATAGGAAACTCTGTATTGTCTGAGTTAATCACATATTTCATATGTGAAACTATGTATGTTGAGCCCCCAGCTTTGACTAAAAAAGCTGAGCGATTACTATCTAAACTTGAAAAAATCGAAAGCAAAATTATTGACAGAATACATGAGCGAGTTAAAGATATGCATAAAGTATCGCGCTCAAGTAAATACCCTGTCATTTTGAAAAGAAAGACTCAATTAAGAACCTTTAAACTATTGGAGATAAATGAAGCAACTTCAAGCAATCTTTTTAATTTAACAACAGATCAGCAACCTGAAGAAATTAATGCCATTATCACAAGATTTAATTTATTCACTGGCAATGGCAGATTACTTGCCGATGGCTTTGCTACAACCATACCGTTCAGTTTTTCAGGGTCTTATAGTAAAGTAAAGTCATCTATTAAAAGAATGATGTCAGAGAATTTGCATAATAATAATGCAATCGAAGATGAAGATATCGTTAGATTAAGAATTACTGCAAAAGCAAGAAGAAACACATCTGGCGATGTTGTTAAATATCTTATTGATACTGTGGTAAAGCCATGAATAAGGCTTTATGGATTGCGGTTTTTTTGTTAGCTCTTATAGCTTTACTTGGAGTGTTTTTTTCTTATTATTATTGGTTCAAGTTAGAGCTTGGTTTTCATATTTCAAAAAGTCCCGAGGTTTGGGGGCAGTTTGGTGACTTTGCTGGAGGGTTAATAAACCCAATACTCGGTTTTATCACGGTCGTAATACTAATAATAACTTCATTGTATCAACAAAAGCAATATGAACGATTAGAGCGACGTGAGAAAAATAAAATATTTGATGACCGATTCTATGGTATGATTTCTTATCAAAGAGATTTTGCCAATGATTTTAAATGTAAACTTCCAAGCGGTGTTGATGCAAATGTAAAAGAGTTAACCATTTACGTTGAAGGTGTTTTTTTCGATACAGATGATCATTCATATTTAAATGATGATAAATTCAAAGATTCAATATTTCCTCTTGTTCGTGGCTTTTACATTTTGGTAAAAATGATCAATGAATCTCATAATGAGGAAATAGAAAAAAAGGATGCTGATAAATATTATGAATGGCTCGTTAATCTGACTGACTATAGTTTGATGAGACTTGTTCTTTTATGTGTTTATTATTACGATGGGATATCATCCTTTAACTATATAAAGTCCAACTCAGCTTTTATTGCAAAGCTGTCTATGATTGGGTGGGGAGATTATATAGATGAAGTTAAAAAGCGAAAACTGCATATCGGTAATTGACGATCAAAAAGTCGCTGAGTGGAATTTAGTTTAATAGTTGGAGCTGACCGATAAGTCAGCTTTGTATCCCATGTAATCAAGCACCAGAAGCGGTGGAATTCGGGTTGCAGCCCACAATGTATCTCATTCTGTATCCCATTTGAAGTGCGCGATACGTCGGGATCAAATGCCAAGAGCTGGGGATGCATCCACCCTGGGGGTTCATATGCATTCAGACCCTTGATAGACACACCTGCACTTATTCACTTAATTAATCAAGGAAAGTTTGCTGGCTCCCCTTCCGTTTCTGTGGAAAAATTGAGCTTCGAACTTTCAGACAACAGAGGGATGCTTATGTCGGTTTTTCAGGAATGGCTGCTCAGGATAGCTGGTGACAATTACTTTCTCTATATCAAACGATTGTCTGCCAATGATACTGGCGCAACAGGTGGACATCAGGTAGGACTATATATTTCTTCCGACATCGCTGAAAAACTACTTCCTTCCATCAACAATACCCAAGAACTGAACCCGTCTGTTTTTCTTACTGCGCATGTTTCATCACATGAGTATCCGGACAGCGAGGCTCGGGCTATCTATTACAATAATCGTTTTTTTGGCGGGACCCGGAATGAGAGAAGAATTACTCGCTGGGGAAGAGGAAGCCCACTCCAAGATCCTGAAAATACAGGAGCCCTTACGCTTCTGGCGTTTAAGCAGGATGAGCAAGGCGGTGATAGTTCAGAGGTGAACATATGGGTCTGCGTCAATCCTGATGAAGAGAATATTATTGAGTCCGTTATAGGGGAAGTCATCCCTGGGACGCTTATATTTGGGCCATCCAGTGAAATTCTGGGGGGATTGTCTCTACAACATGCCCCAGTGAATCATAAATACAATATACCTGACGCTTGGAAGCAGCAGTTCCCATCAGGAAGTGAAATTATCCAGTATGCTGGAAGGCACTACGCAAAAAACTCCAATGACCCAGACGAACAGTTGATTGATAGACGCCGTATAGAGTACGACATTTTTCTTCTCGTAGAAGAGCTCCACGTACTGGACATCATTCGTAAGGGGTTCGGCTCTGTCGATGAGTTCATTGCACTGGCTAATTCCGTCAGTAATCGCCGAAAATCAAGAGCGGGAAAGTCACTTGAGCTACATCTTGAACACCTTTTCGTTGAGCATGGTCTACGACACTTCGCCACGCAGGCAGTAACTGAGGGCAATAAAAAACCTGACTTTCTATTCCCATCTGCTGAGGCTTACCACGATATCGGATATCCCGAAGAAAATCTCCGTATGTTAGCTGTGAAGACAACATGCAAAGACCGTTGGCGTCAGATACTAAACGAGGCGGATAAAATCAGGCAGATACACCTTTTCACTCTACAGGAGGGAGTTTCTCAGGCTCAGCATAGTGAAATGCGAGATGCAGGAGTCAAGCTGGTTGTACCATCATCATTACACAGGAAATATCCGGAAGCGGTGAGAGGCGAACTAATGACGCTGGGGGCTTTTATCGCTGAACTTGCAGGGCTTTACGCAGAACTGCCATAAAAAGCTCCCGGCATGTGAAGACCGGGAGTATCCATTATGCTTTATAAGTCTTGGCAGAAACAGCCTTGAGGATGTAGGGCTCCAGTAGTCTGGCTACGGCTTCAAAGACAGGAACCACAACGGAGTTACCGAACTGACGATATGACTGCGTGTCAGAAACCGGAATTCGAAAAGGCTTGCCGTCTGGCTTTTCAAAGCCCATGAGGCGTGCGCACTCGCGGGGAGTCAGTCTCCGTGGGCGGCGAGCTTGGTTTTCAACATTCGAAAAATCTACTTCCCCAGCAGCCATATCCCACCCACGGTCTATTAGAATTTCGGATCCGTCTTTATGATAACGGGCAGAAAGTGTGCGAGCCACGCTTTCTTTATCTTCCGGGTTAACGAGGCCAAAACCAAAGCCGTTACCCTTAGCGGCATGCTTTTTAGCATAGTTATAAAGGTACTCCCAGAGTTTAGGCGTCAAGATATATTTGCTGTCAACCACCGGCTCCAGTAGCTCACCAAACGATGGACGTCGTTCGGGATAAAATCGACTGACGTCACGGAGAGTGAAGCCATTGTGAATATTCAGGTCGCGCCGGAACCCCACCAGAACGATACGTTCACGATGCTGAGGAAGAAAATGCTTGCCATCGATGACCTTAGGATCACTTTTCCCCATGTCCTTCGCATCGGCAACTTCATAGCCCAACTCGTCAAGCGTCTCCATGATGACTTTAAAAGTTTTACCTTTGTCATGGCTTTTCAGGTTTTTGACGTTCTCAAGCACAAAAATGGCTGGTTTTTTTGCCCGGATAATACGTGCCACATCAAAGAAAAGTGTTCCTTGAGCTTCACACTCGAACCCATGCGCGCGACCCAGCGAATTTTTCTTACTCACTCCTGCAAGGCTAAACGGCTGGCAAGGGAAGCCAGCCAAAAGCACGTCATGATCAGGAACATGTTCGTCGATATAGGCATAAGCATCTGTCTCTGATACCTCAGGCTTGTCACTGAGAGTGACTTCTCGGATATCGAGATTAAATGTATGTGCTCGCTCGTCATTAAACCAGTTAGCTTTATATGTACGAACCGCTTGTTTATTCCATTCGCTTGTAAAGACGCACTGGCCCCCGATCGCTTCGAATCCCTTACGAATACCGCCAATCCCGGCAAACAGATCAACGAAACGAAATGCATACTCTGGATGATTTACTGGTGGTTCCGGAAGCATTTTTCGAAGAAGTGCCTCCTCGGCTGAAATCAGTGACCTGGGGGAGCATTTATCATTGATCCAACGGTTAAGCGTTTCCCGGCTCCAGTCGTTTTTACCAACTTTTCTTAAGAGCTCTGCCACAAACTTCTGATCATAGATTTCCAGTACTTGCTCAATAAGTTTTCTATCATTTTCCTGTCGCTGTTTTTCTTCTACTTCAACTTTCTCAAGCAGATCCTGCGCCAGTAATTCAAATTCAGACATAACGCCTCCAAAGGGTCTTATGAGTGACACTCTATCACTCATTTAACCCAGATGGAAATTTTATTACTGGGTTTTTAAACAGTATTTAACATAATTTCGGCTAATCCTTAAAGTCTGTTATAAGGGATGCTGCTCAAAAGACAAAGAAAGCCTTTCAGAACAACTTGCTAATGACCAATACTGAAATAAGTTAAGTGTTTTACCACGCCAATGCTTAAGGGGTTAAGCGCCGTTCAAAAAAGCCCCTCCTAACGCACTGGTATCCCCACCAAATATCAGCAGGTGATTATGCAGGATTTTTCCAATGACAATCGAATTTAGGTATAAATATTAAAAGGTTAGGCTATATTGGCATGTTAAGACGGCGATAGGTTCTAACCTTAAGAGATCCTTCAAAATGATTGAAATGACTTTTTTAGTCATTATAATCAGTAGTGTTACCACCCCGGGTGCCTCTTCACCTTACCTGTTACGTGCTTGTACACAGGGTACAAGGACTAACCAGTGTCTCACTGGATAGAAAAGGAGAGCCATCATGGGCCCGAAAGTCGTTAATGTATGCAAATACAAACGCTTTCGTTTCGGTCGCTGGGAAGATGTGTGCAAGCACAAACGCTCGTTACCGAATCGCTAAGTGATACACCCGTCGGTGGTAACCTAAGATATACGAAGGCCGAAATTTAGCTTTTCGACCATCCATAAATTAATTTTATGCTATCGCCTCATCACTCATCATCGCATTAAAATGTGCATCATCGCCGGTATCTTTAAATATTCTTTCAAACATTTCCAAATAAACATGAGCGTCGATCGCTCCGATCGTTTGAATATTTTTACCATCAGAGTGTGAATGTCTATTTATAAATCGATAAAATGAGTTGTATCGTGGTTCTGCATGGGAATCTGCGAGAGTCCTTAGTACCTCTTTTAGTCGATCCTTTTTACATGAAAAGCTGAAATAATATTCAAGAATATTTCTCATCACATTCGGTAAAATTACAGGATTGACTATGCCATTTTTTGCATCTTTTAGAGTTTGCCACAATGATTGATATTCATTGAGAAGCTCATCTTTCTTGAGCTTGAGGCATTGACTATGCGCCCCTTTAATTATCCGATAAAAAGCCCAGTCTTTTATTATTTTTTTCTCAGAACTGGCTGTTATGACTAACTCTTGAAAGAAAAAGAGACTATGTGTTAATATAATAAATTTCTTAGCTATCTCTTTTAATATTAAATCATTGAAAATCATTGAAGATATTTCATATATGTAATTATGAGAAAGGCTTGATATTGGATCATCAATGACGATAAATTTATCTTTGATAATATCATTTTTATTCTTGAGGCCTTTGCATTGCTCTATGAAATATAAAAATGAGATTATTGTTTTCTCACCCTCACTTAATGATTTGAAAACACTATTAGCATTGCTTTGACCTTCCCGGTGTAATTTATATGTTTCCGATTCATCCTGATGCTTGATCAAGGTAAACCCTGTAATACCAAGAGATACAAGACTATCATTTATCTTATTAATAGTTTCTTCAATATTAACAACTTCACTTGCTTTTAACCTGTTTTCCTCTTGCAATTTTGCGTTTTGACTGTTAATGGTTTTAACTTCATCATTAAGCCTGTCAATTAAATCATCCAGTTCTTTTTCTTGCTCATGATAACGATTGAGAGACGCTTCGTTAATAAACTTTAAATGGGAAAGAAGGTCTTGCGTCAGAATGCTGCGTTCATCATCATAATTATCAATCTTTTTGTTATGGGCTGCTATTTGTTCATTTATATGATTAACTTGCTTGTTAAGGTTATCAACAACATCAATATCGCTAATCAAATCCACTGATTTTGATGGCGACGAAAGTTTCTTTACAATAAGCCTCTCATTAGAATCATAATGATTTCTAATGTCACTTATATTCTTAGCCAAAAGGCTCTCATCTGTTATTGCGGCAAGACCTTCGAAATTCACTAAGTAATTATCTATATTGCTTTTCCAAACTGAGTATCGTTCTTTTAGAGCCTCGATTTGCGACAAACTTTCTTTATAAGTTTCATTAAATATGCTATCTAACTCTTCTTTTAACTGTTCACTATCTAAATGTTGCTGGCAAAATGGACATTGATCTTCTGAAAGATACCGTACACCATTTCTCACCCAATCAGAGTTAGAGAGCCTCTCAATGAATTTAGACAGATGGCTATTACCAGAACTCAACAGTGGAGATTTTAATATTTGATGTTCTTCATCAGATAATATTGGTAAAATCAACTTTGGAACGGGAGTATACTTTACCTCTTTAAATCTTTCCAAATAGTTATATCGTTCCTCCAGTTCAGTGAATTCATTGCTTTTAACTTTTTCATGTAGATCAATAGCCTCGAAGAACTTTTGTTTTCTTGACATCCAATTTACGAGGCCGCTAATTTCCGATTTCCTAATATTTGCCGTTCTGTTCCAGATCTCATCAATTATTTTAGAGAGAACAGATTCTTTTGATCCTATTTTTTCTTGAATCTCAGTTTGTTTTAGAACTATCTTCTTATTATTCTTAATTAGCGTTTGCTTATTTTCTTCAATTTTTTTTGTTATCTCAGCATTTTCATTATTGAGAGTGAATACACCAGGTTGAGTTTGACTATTATGAAAATTTTCATCGATATAATCCTGATTAAAAACAAGAAACTGGACATCCTCCTCTGGTGCCAACCTGCACTTTTCATACTCTGGATTTTTTGGATTGAAGAAGTATCCAGATATCGTAGATTTACCGCTCCCATTTAGTCCATAAATCAAAGTTACTTTAGAACTAAAATCAAATTCAGTATCAATATCAGGATGATAGCTTCTAACAGACTTAATAAATAATTTTGTCATTTGTTGTCCCTACATTGTAACAAAAATTATGTTTTGAACCCTAAAGAAGATTGATGAGATTAACCTCAAGGTTAGGAGGAAACATGGCTGTTACCTTCCACGAGAGGTTACCCGCTACAAAGCATACTTCCTGTGGACTAAGGCTTTCCATCAAATATTGGGGAGAATGTGAAGATTAATTGATTTGTATTAATAGGGTATACCTCACTGACAACGTGATATTTAGTATCATTAGGGTGTCGATAGTAGAGAATTGATAACGTTTCATCCGTACTGTATACTTTGAGTATAGAAATGAAACCTCAAAGAGACAAATGATGAACGTCCTAATTTATGCACGAGCCTCTACCAGAGAACAAGATTCCACACGTGCTGTCCCGGCGTTGCGTGAGTTTGCAGGGGAACGTGGATGGGCTATCAGGAAGGAATATGTCGAGAATGCTTCTGGTGCTTCCCTTGAACGTCCTCAGCTATCGCTGTTGCTTGACGAGGCTAACACTGGGGATTTGTTGCTGGTGGAGTCTATCGACCGCCTGAGTCGTCTGGAGGCTGTCCAGTGGGAAAGTTTGAAGCGTACAATTCAGGATAAGGGACTGAAACTGGTGGTAGTGGATTTGCCCACCTCATGGGACATGCTTAAAGGGGATAATTCATCACCCGTGGTGGATGGCATTATGGCAGCAGTAAATAACATGTTGATCGATATGCTGGCTACTATGGCCCGTCAGGATTATGAGACTCGACGTGCACGTCAAAAACAAGGTATCGAGAAAGCAAAAGAGGCTGGTGTGTATGTCGGTAAGGCTAAGGATGAAAGGGCGCGGGAGGTTGTTAAATCCTTACTCAGTGCAGGACACAAACCCGCTAAAGTAATGGAACTGGCTGGAGTATCACGCGCCACTTTTTACCGCATCAAGAAGGAAATGGCGTGATTGCTCACGCCTGATTTTAAGCCTCAGAACACAAGCTAAGCGTATAGATAGCGGTCTGCCCGTCGTTGTTAGTTGGGCGCATAACGAAAACAGGATCACTACCGTTGTCAATATAAGTGACCGCTATTCCACCGTCTGGAGTGGCATACATCTTCGCAATACTTTTCTCCCCTATGAAGCCGAGCCGCCAGGTTTTACCACCCATGCTCACCTTCATGCTTTTGTCCTGCACATCAAGGCGAGTCTCGACAGAAGATTTTTGGCTACCAGAATCGATCTGCCCTTCCTGAATGGCCTTACAGGTGAATGTGGTTGCACTTGAGGCGAAGGGGAGTACGAGCAGCGCCGCGAGAATCAATTTTTTCATGGTCTTCCTTTTCTTGTTGGATTTGCTGACAAGGCGCTGCTAGCGCATTACTTTATCTTACCACTTTAATTAATAAAATAGATATTATCGATCAGTAAAATCGATCGATTTGAATGACACAATGCTATTGTGTAAATAATGAGCGCTAAGCTATTCGACGATAACAAGCAACTGGAGTGAGGCTTATGAAGAAAGCAATATTGGTGACATTGGGACTACTGTTTTCACCGTTGGCGGCAGCAGGGCAGATCACAATGACCGATCCCCAGCAGGAAACGACGGAGAGTGGAAAGACGCTCTGCACATACCAGAACAGCATTTATCTGTTCACCTACGTAACAAAGGGCAAGTGCCCGTATGCGAAGACATTTGATACTGCGGATGCTGCGGATTCAGAGTGAAGGAAGATTTGAAAAAACTCTTATTTCAAATTTTCAATTGATAATGAGTTGCTTAACGAATGTATCAAAATTTATTGCCAGTAATTTCACTGAAACCCGTATGGCATCAGGTGTCATGAGAATCGACAAGAATGGGTTAACGTGCTTTAAGAGGGTTGTTGGCAGGTAAATAAAGGTAGAATTAACATAGATTAAACCTATTGATAATCATCATTTATCGGTTAATTGTCGGTTGAAAATCAGGCGGTCTTTTCCAGCTCTGTGGAGGGTTGTTTCATGATGAGCACTGCGAACATGAAAAGTATGCTGCATGAGTAGCATGTAATGCGGAACATGAAAGATATCAATTACAGGAGAGCACCTTTGCACCAGAAGTGATTGTTAAGGCGTGATTCTCCTGTAAAGGTAATCTGCTATGCTCGCGTTGCTCACATTATGAACATTAACACCTAAGAAACCATTAACTACTGCTTAAATAATAAACAGTTATTGATCCCATTTTATGTACTCGTACACCTCGTCCATACATCCATTGTGCAGGATGCCCTTGTACGCATGAGTTTATGCAACCATTCCACACTACCGTGTTACATTGTAAGCCTGTACTTTTACCGAAGATGCAAATAACTCTAAAGAGACTTTAGACTTTTCTGCACCTTCTGTATCAGGTTGCTTATGCTAATGGCGCAGCCATAAAATCGGCTTACTTGCATACTAAGCCGGAAATCTCATTGCTAACTTTGTCTCGGTTTCCGCTGCTTTATCTGCTTAGTGGAGTAGGTGAGTACCTCTTAACGCATCCATCGTTAGGGTAGTTGGCTGGGCGTAACTAATGGAGCTACAAACTGAAACGATAGTTTCAATGTCCTGAATCGTGACCTGGTAGGTTCCAGCACCGGGAGTGCCAATGCTCCGACAGATAATCCAACCAGCTTTTTCTATTTGATCGATGACGCTCATTACCGTCTTCTGTGACATACCGAGATCACGGGCCGCACAACTCAGGTCGAACATCACACATCCGGTTATCTCGCTCTGTTGGCTTCTGAGGTATGCCCACATCAGTTTATGATCGGTGGTGAAAGTCAGCACCTTGGGGTGTCTGCTGCGTTTCTGTGGATGCGTTACTTCGGTGAAATACGGTACGAGACTATCAAACCTTTGTTCGATGGTGTTCGTTACTTGCGTTGGAATAGGGCTGGAGTGGGTGGTAAATGTCTCTGTGAAGAGTGCTTCAACTTCGGTTGGGGAAAGTCCCTGGTTATCTGTCATATCGATCCTCCTGTATGTTTTGTGGTCAATAAATCCTCATGGTTGAGTTGTTAACGTTCATTTTTTACCCGCTTTACCTTTTTAAAAATAAGCGGTGAAATCAAGGTTGGCAAAACTGACATTTATTCTTGTTAAATGCAATCTCAAATTGTGCTATTTATATTAAGTTGCTGAAAATGATTATAAAGTAGTTGACTTTACAACCGATTTGATGTATGATAGATAGTAGATAGTCAACAACCGTAATAATTAAGGAGGTACATGTACCAAACGAAAACTGATGTGCTCGAAGCTCTGCGTAGCGGAAAGCTCCTTCCCAAGATTTGCCAACAATACTCCCACAACAAAAATCTCTCCGACGAACGACGCAAGATGTTCAGGGTGGCCTTGATCAGCTACCGCATTGAGCAGCTTCAGGAGATTTTACGTAACGAGGAACAACCGAATGAACATCCGATTCACTGATGAAACCCACAAGGCGCTTGTTGAACGTGCCAACCGTGAAGACAAGTCAGCCGCCGCGCTGGTGAGTGAATTAATAACAGCAGTCCTAAACCGAGAGGAACCGAATGACCGAAAAGAAACCAGTAGTAAACTTTGTTAATGCGATTTGCGGCTCAGGAAAGAGCCACCGTCTGAAAGAGTACATCCTGAGCTTCAAGAGCGAAGCTGTCCCAGAAAAATTCTTAATCGTAGTACCAACCCACGCTTTAGCCGATCAGTTCAAGCAAGATCTAAATCGTTTGAGAATCCCAAACCATCACATTTTCGTTGAAGGGGCGACTCTCAACCTGAAAAGCACCCTGGCTGATAACTTCCAGACAAATGTGGTGATAACCACCCACGAATGTTTCACCAACTACTGCCACCTCGCTACGTTCAATCCTGAGATGCGCTCTCTACTGGCAGAACACAATGTGGTGGTAGATGAGATACCTGATGGTTGGTTTGGAGCAGAAGCGACGATCCGCCATGCTGACAGGACAGCAGAAAACTTCCCATTCTTGGAATGGCTGGAAGAGCGAAACGGGCTGCTGTACCTGCGCGAAGAGCACTACGACAATCTGTACAAGTATTACCATGAGAAGCACGCTAACAGTGACAATCTTAAGAAAGTGCTATACGTGGCCCTCGACGGTGGTGGCGTGATGCATACCGAGTGTGATTCTTCATACAGCTTTTTTGCGTACACTTTTAATCCGATACTGAAGGCCGCAACGTGGGCGAAGAACTTCACTGTGCTTGGCGCTGGTGTAGATCGCAGTGGGTTTGTATGGATGGCTGAGAACGTCGCACAGATCGCTGTTCAGGAAGCGGGTGAACACCTTCAGCCTGATCCCGACAGACGCAAACATAAAAATGTGCCTATCAAGATCGTGGTTGTCCTCTCAGAAGATATCAAAAGAGCGGGGCAGTCAGAGCTGGCTAATGTCTTTAACAATCATCTGAACGAGATAAAGCAGATTGTTGGAAAGGATTTTATCTTCGCCACTAACAAGGACAAAACCATCTGCGACTTCCAGACCATCGGACTCACTGAGCTTGGTGATCGCATGGGTGGTGTTGACGTTTCAATGTCCAGCTACGGGATGAACAGCTATCAGAGCATTCATTGTGCCGTGTTCCTCGGATGTGCAAATCTGGGCGATAAAGACCGTAAGCGATGGGCAGACTATTGCGAACGTATCGGTTGGGATTTTGAAATCGTGATGGAGAAGAAGCGTCAGGCTATGTATTTTGAGCGGTGCTACCAGTTTCTTAGCCGAACATCTATTCGCAACGCTGATACCGATCACCCTCTGGTGTTTGTCGTTCCCGACATTGCGGCAGCGGAATACCTCAAAACCCATTACTTCCCTGGCTCAACCATCGAATGCCTTGGAATCAAGAAAGCTGGAAAGCAGCATGAAACGCGTTTGAAGGTTCTGGAATACAAGGCGCAAGGACTAACTCAGAAAAAGGCTGCGGAAGAAATGGCGGTGTCTCTGAGGACGGTAGCAACCTACTGGAACCAGGATACTCGCGTATGATCATCGCACTTTGCTGGTATCTGCTGTTCCTGTTTATCTGGGATGTAATCCGCACCTTTGAACGACGTAGAAAAACAGAACGCAAAACTGAATCGCGGAATCCATGAGGTCTTGGGCTATATCAAGAAGGAGCTTAACGGCTCCTTTTTTCGTTTCTGGGGTGGGGTACATAAAGGGGTACAAGGTGGGGTACAGCGTGAAGAAACGATAACCGGAAGGGCGGGCTTGCAACAGCAAGCAACTTCCCCTAATCTGGCAAAAAGTATAGAGATTCAATCTTCATGACTCGGGGTGCCCCATCACTGATGGGCTGAGAAATACCCGTACCACCTGATCTGGATAATGCCAGCGTAGGGAAGTCAGATGCCTACCCGGTCATCGCTTCTTTCCGCACGGCAGGAGCGAAACCATGCAGCCTGACCTGCTCGACTCACACGTTTTACATCAATTCCGAACCCGTTCCCCGCTCACGCACTGTATGACCAACGATGTCGTGCAGACCTTCACCGCCAACGTTCTGCTCGCGCTCGGTGCTTCCCCGGCAATGGTGATCGAAGCCGAGGAAGCGGAACAGTTTGCCGCGCTTGCCGATGCCCTGCTCGTCAACGTTGGCACGCTCACCGCGCCGCGCGCCCAGTCGATGCGTCGGGCTATTGAGAGCGCGGTAGCCGCGGGCACACCCTGGGTTCTGGACCCCGTCGCGGTTGGCGCGCTGGCGTTCCGCACCCGTTTTTGCCAGCAAATATTATCCCTTAAACCTGCGGCCATTCGTGGCAACGCCTCCGAAATCCTCGCCCTTGCCGGAATGAGTGCGGGCGGACGTGGGGTCGATTCCACCGATACGGCAGCGAGCGCGTTGACCGCTGCACAGGCGCTTGCCCGCCAGACCCACGCCGTTGTAGTCGTCACAGGGGAAGTGGACCACATCACCGACGGCCAGCGAACCCGTACGGTCGCGGGGGGCGACCCGCTGATGACCCGCGTGGTAGGAACTGGCTGTGCGCTCTCGGCGGTCGTCGCCGCCTGCTGCTCGCTGCCTGGCGACAGGCTTGATAACGCGGCGGCAGCCTGCGGCTTTATGAAGCGCGCAGGGTCAGTTGCCCTGACTCAAAGCCGGGGGCCCGGCAGCTTTGTCTCCGCGTTTCTGGACGCGCTTTACGCGCTGGAGGAACAGGTATGACACGTATTAATGCCCTGACTATTGCGGGAACCGATCCAAGCGGCGGAGCGGGGATCCAGGCAGACCTGAAAACCTTCTCTGCGCTCGGCGCATACGGGTGCTCGGTTATCACCGCGCTGGTTGCGCAAAACACGCGCGGCGTACAGTCGGTGTATCGCATTGACCCGGATTTTGTCGCCGCGCAGCTGGATTCGGTATTCAGCGACGTACGTATCGACACCACCAAGATCGGCATGCTGGCAGAGGCGGACATTGTTGAAGCGGTCGCTGAACGTCTCAAACACTACCAGATAAAAAATGTGGTGCTTGATACCGTGATGCTGGCCAAAAGCGGCGATCCGCTGCTCTCCGCCTCGGCTGTCGACACCCTGCGTAAAAAGCTGCTGCCGCAGGTTGCGCTGATCACGCCAAACCTGCCTGAAGCCGCCGCGCTGCTGGATGCGCCACACGCGCAAAACGAACGTGAGATGAAAGAGCAGGGGAATGCGCTGCTGGCGATGGGGTGTCGCGCGGTGCTGATGAAAGGCGGCCATCTTGATGATGCAGAAAGCCCGGACTGGCTTTTCACCCACGATGGCACGCAACGTTTCACCGCGCCACGCGTCCAGACCAAAAACACCCACGGCACGGGCTGTACGCTCTCGGCGGCGCTGGCGGCGCTGCGTCCTCGTCACGCCACATGGGCGGATACGGTGCAGGAGGCAAAGGTCTGGCTCTCGGGCGCGCTGGCAAAAGCCGATTCTCTGGAAGTGGGTCACGGTATTGGTCCGGTTCACCATTTTCATGCATGGTGGTAAGCCGTATACTGGCATGAAACTCATGCCAGAGAAAAACAGAGATGGAACAAGCGCATACCCGGTTAATTGCTCAACTCAAGGAACGAATTGCCGCACCGGACAACACGCCGCTGTATCTGAAATTTGCCGAAACGGTTAAGAACGCGGTGCGCAGCGGTGTGCTCGCGCACGGTAATATTTTGCCCGGCGAGCGCGATCTGAGCCAACTGGCCGGAGTGTCGCGTATTACGGTGCGTAAAGCCATGCAGGCGCTGGAAGAGGCTGGCGTCGTCACCCGCGCGCGTGGATACGGGACGCAAATCAACAATATCTTTGAATATTCGCTGAAAGAGGCGCGCGGCTTTTCTCAGCAGGTGGTGCTACGTGGCAAAACGCCCAACACCCTGTGGGTCAATAAACGCATCGTGAAGTGCCCGGAAGAGATCGCCCGCCATCTTTCCCTTGCGCCGGAAAGCGATGTGTTTTTGCTTAAGCGCATCCGTTACGTGGATGACGATGCGGTATCGATAGAGGAGTCCTGGGTACCGGTAGGATTAATTCCCAACCCGGACGACATTGGCGTCTCGCTTTATGATTACTTCCGCAGCCAGAATATCTTTCCGAAGCGCACCCGTTCCCGCGTCAGCGCCCGGATGCCGGACAGCGAGTTTCAGGCACATATCAAGATGGACGATAAGATACCGGTGCTGGTGATCAAGCAAGTCGCGCTCGATCAACAGCAGCGGCCAATTGAGTACAGCATCAGCTACTGCCGCAGCGACCTATACGTCTTTGTGTGCGAGGAGTAGGGCCTCGCGCGTGGGGGCGCAGTCTCCACCGCGATGGCTGACTACCCAGGCGGCCACGGCATTGCCAAGCTGCACCGACTCTGGCAGTGACCATCCCGCAGCCAGCCCGGCAAGGGTACCTCCCGCATGGCTGTCACCGGCGCCGATGGTATCGACCACGGTAGCAGGAAACGCCGGAACGTGTCCGGAAGCGTCACCGTCGTACCAGACCGCTCCGTCTTTATCATGGCGTACGATTAGCGCAGCGCCAAACCGTTGCTGCCACTGAGTGCCGAGCTGTTCCACGTTCACGCCAAGCCATTCGGCGGCAAGTTCCGCCTCCTGCCGATTGAGCGAGACAACCGGTTTACGGGCCATAATCCGCGCCATCAGCGGGTCGGGAATATCCGCGATGCGCGGACCGAAATCGATAAAGAGCGTCACATCCTGAAGACGTTCCACCCAGGCCGTCAGCAGCTCGCCGCTGGGCGACGCCAGCTGGTAGCCGGACAAATAGATCAGGCTTTTCTCCGGCACGCTCAACCCATCCAGCCAGCGTTGCTGCCACTGATTCTCCACACCGCTAAACGACATGAAGGTCCGTTCACCATCAGGCTCCACCAGCGCCAGGCACCAGCCGTTATCGCCCGTTTCCGCTTCCACGGCGCTGTGCAGATCCTGCTTCGCCATGGCATTACGGATAATATCGGCCCACACGCCGTGGCCAACGGGAAGCGCGTTTTGCGCTGCAATGCCGAGCCGCTTGAGGGCGATGGCGATATTCAGCGCGCAGCCGCCAATATTCACTCCCTGTTGCTTAAGCTCGATATCACACCCGCGCCAGGGCAGGGCGTAGGCGTCGGCAATCACGTCGATGACCGCCGCGCCGAGCACCGTTACGGGGCGCGTAGCGTGAAGGGTTTCGAGACGGCGGGCAAAAGCACTCATACGCCCTCCCTTTGCTCCCGGAAGTGCAGCAGTTTTTCGCAGTAGCGTCCGAAATCAAGCTGGTTTACGGCATCAAGTTCGCTTTTAAGCGCCGGATCAATGGCCTGTACACCGTGCAGCGCGCCACAGATGGCCGTTGCCATCGCGCCGATAGTGTCCGTATCACCGCCCAGGTTAGCGCATAACACCGCGCAGCGGTTCGGATCGGTGCCCGCGAGTTCGACCATCGCAATCGCCGCCGGAACGGACTCCAGTGTGCTCGTGCCCGCGCCAATAAGCTGATAGATCTGCTCGCTGGCGGTCTCCGTACCGTTGGCTTCGCGCACGGTTTTCAGGGCCAGCTCAATACGAGCGGAAAGCGATGCGCTGAAGGTGGTGGTGTTCGCCTCCTGTGCCGCACGGGCAATACCCGGCAGGGCATCGGCGATGTTCTGCCAGCGCTCGCCGTCGATAGCGCGTGAAACCGCCCACGCGATCACCACCGCACCGGCGATGGCGAGATCCGATTTATGGGTCGGGCTGGAGGCTAACGCAACCTGTTCAACAAAATGTGCCAGACGCGTGGCCGGTAGCAGGCATCCCAGCGGGGAGGCGCGCATCGCCGCCCCGTTGGTGACGCCGTTATTTTCCAGCTCGCTCACCGGCTTGCCGTCACGGATGGCGTTCAGGGCAATTTTGGAGGTCGGGCCGAGCACATTCTTATTGAACGCGTCAAAATCCAGCGCCCAGTCCAGAATATGCTTACCGATAACGTCAGGATTAATTTCCCCGTCGCATTCGATAATCGCGTCGGCCAGGCACAGCGCCATCGACGTATCATCCGTAAATTCGGCCTGATTAAAGTAGCAGGCGGCATTATTCTCAGCCGGGCCGGGTAAGAAACGGTCGATCCAGCCGAAGTGCGCTTTCACCCGCTTGCGCGGCCACAGTTCAGACGGCATCCCCATCGCATCCCCTAACGCCTGCCCGTAAAGAGCACCGAGAATACGGTCTTGTTTCATTTAACTTCCCCTCGTGTCAGCGCGGTATCGCCATCAACCACCTCAATTGCGGTGATCTCTTTATCCGATTCGCGGAAAAACAGCATAAACAGCACGGCAATCACTACAATCATGATTGCACCAAACGTCCACATTCCGGCCCAGTTGAAGGTCAGCCCATTCACCGGCTCTTTATAGGCGAACATTTTTTCCATCATCACGCCGCCGAGACGGTAACCCAGCAGGCTACCAAAGCCCTGACAGCACAGCGTGATCAAGCCCTGCGCTGCGTTGCGCATATGCACGGGCGCTTTTTTATCCACGTAGATGTACGCGGTGACGTAATAGAAGTCATAGCTTACGCCGTGCAGCAGAATGCCGAGGAACAGCAGGGCGTAGGTGAAGTATTGTTCGGCGCCGCCGTAAACAAAGAAGCCGTAGCGAATGGCGGCGGTGATCAGCCCCAGCAGCAAGACCTTCTTAATACCAAAGCGTTTGGTAAAGAACGGCAGAGCGAGCATGAAGAAGATTTCAGAGAACTGGCCGAGGGTCATCCAGCCGGTGGCGTTTTTCATCCCCACTTCGGTGAGATAGCCGTTGGCAAAGATGTAGTAGAAAGCCAGCGGCATGGCGAACAGGAATGAGCAGAAGAAGAACACCAGGAAGTTTTTATCGCGCAGCAGGAGCAGCGCATCCAGCCCCAGCATCACTTTGATATCCAGCTTGCCGGTGCTCTTCGGCGGGGTATTCGGCAGGAAAAGTGCGAAGACGCCGAGCAGAAGGGAGCTGGCAGCGGTCATCAGCAGCGGGATATTGGTGTCAGAGATGTCGCTATAGCCCATCATCTGCGGCAGGAAGCCGCACGCCAGACCGGATGCAATCCAGCCGATGGTGCCCATCACGCGGATGCGCGGGAAATCAGCCTCCACGTCATCGACGTTCGCAAAAGCGATGCTGTTCGTCAGCGCGATGGTCGGCATATAGGTCAGGGAGTAGGCCAGCAGCAGCGGGAAGAAGGTGCTGAACTGGGTTTGCTGTGCTGCGAAATACATCAGAATCGCGCCAGCGAACATCAGCACGGCCAGCACTTTCTGGGCGGCGAAGAAACGGTCGGTCAGCGAGCCGACCAGGATAGGAGAGAGGATCGCGGCAATAGCGGTACAGGCATAGGACCAGCCAATTTCCCCAGCGGTAAACCCGCTCTTGCTCAGCCACAGCCACAGCGGCACAAACCACGCGCCCCAGATAAACCATTCAACAAACATCATGAATGACAGTTGGACTTTCGTTTTCATTTTTTAATCCTGCATGTCAGAGGTACGCATGTAACATACCATGTGATAATACCTTTTAAATACCTTTAAGGCGATTGTTTGATCAGTGTAACAAAAATGTTGTACATGAAACGAGCCAGCAGATTGTGCTTAAAAAAGTTGCAAATGGTGGAAAATAGGTTAAGTCGGTACCAGGCTTAGTCTGCCTGCAAAAACGTGGGCTTGGATCACACGCTCCGACATCATGTCGGACATACGGGAGCATCACTATGACTGATATTGCGCAGCTGCTTGGCAAAGACGCCGACAGCCTTTTACAGCATCGTTGTATGACCATTCCAGCCGACCAGCTTTATCTGCCTGGCCATGATTACGTAGACCGCGTCATGGTCGACAACAACCGTCCTCCTGCCGTACTGCGAAACATGCAGACGCTTTATAATACCGGCCGCCTGGGCGGAACCGGGTACCTCTCTATTCTGCCCGTTGACCAGGGCGTTGAACACTCTGCGGGGGCATCGTTTGCCGCGAACCCGCTCTATTTTGATCCGAAAAATATCGTCGAGCTGGCGATTGAGGCGGGCTGTAACTGCGTGGCCTCCACCTACGGCGTGCTGGCCTCCGTGTCGCGTCGCTATGCCCACCGCATTCCGTTCCTCGTTAAGCTGAACCACAACGAAACCCTGAGCTACCCAACCGAATACGACCAGACGCTCTACGCCAGCGTCGAGCAGGCGTTCAATATGGGTGCGGTGGCGGTCGGGGCAACCATCTATTTCGGTTCTGAACAGTCGCGTCGTCAGATAGAAGAGATCTCCGCGGCGTTCGAGCGCGCCCACGAGCTGGGCATGGTAACCGTGCTGTGGGCCTATCTGCGTAACGGCTCGTTCAAAAAAGACGGAGTGGATTACCACGTGTCTGCGGATCTGACCGGTCAGGCAAACCACCTTGCGGCGACCATCGGCGCGGACATCGTGAAGCAGAAAATGGCCGAGAATAACGGCGGCTATAAAGCGGTGAACTTTGGCTATACCGACGACCGCGTCTACAGCAAGCTGACCAGCGACAACCCGATCGATCTGGTGCGCTACCAGCTGGCGAACTGCTATATGGGCCGCGCCGGGCTGATTAACTCCGGCGGTGCGGCAGGCGGTGAAACCGACCTGTCCGATGCGGTGCGCACGGCGGTGATTAACAAACGCGCGGGCGGCATGGGGCTGATCCTCGGCCGTAAGGCGTTCAAAAAATCTATGGCCGACGGCGTGAAGCTGATCAACGCGGTTCAGGACGTCTATCTGGACAGTAAGGTCACGATCGCTTAAGTCTTTTCCCCTCACCCTAACCCTCTCCCCAACGGGGAGAGGGGACTCTTCAGTGCATACGGGAAGAGGGCCGCCACCCGGCAACACATCAGCGCAAAAGCTGACAGTCCGGCGGCAACCGGCACTGCAACGCGCCGGGCAAAACTTCGATGCGGAATCGCTCGCCGCTGAGCGGCTCTCCGTCGAGGTTAAAGGTCATGCCGTGGGGGGCGATCACTTCAAACCACGCGGATTTCCCGTCGATGATATTGGGGCTCTCCTCTGGCTGCGTCAGCGTCGTAAACAGCGCCGGCAGCAGCCCGTCGCCGGTAAAAATACGCAGCTGTAATTGACCGTCATTAATCAGCGCTTCCGGGCAAAGCTGCTGTCCGCCGCCTGCCTGACGCCCGTTGCCGATACCAATCACCAGCGCGTCGCCCTGCCAGTGGAAGTTTTCACCTTGGATCTCACAGCTGTCGGGCCTGAGCGTGTCCATGCGCATCAGACCATGGATGAGATACGAAACGCCGCCCAGCGCCGCCTTCAGTTTTTCCGGCGTTTCGCTGGTAATGCGGGTGCCGAAACCGCCCGTCGCCATATTGATAAAGCAGGTTTTTTCATTCACCTGAGCAATATCGACGGCGGTAGCCTTACCGAGAATGGCCAGCTGTAGCGCTTTGCCTACATCCTCTGGAATACCGGCGCTGGTGGCAAAATCGTTGGCGGTACCGAGCGGTAAAATCCCCATCGCCGGGCGAGCTGCGTCGTTGAGGTCAATGAGCGCACCGGCGATCTCGTTGATCGTTCCGTCGCCGCCGCCGGAAATGATGGTCTGAACACCTAACCTGATGCCCTCATCGATGTAGCGCGCCGCATCGCCTTTTTCAAACGTTACCCGCACGTGTATGCATGCTCCGTCTTCACGCAATTCGGTAATCGCCTGGCGCAGCAGATCGTTGCCTGCACTCTTGCCGTTAAGAATTAATAAACTGTCTGGATAGGTTGCCATCCGGGTTGCTCCCTTTTTTAGCTATAGAAAGAGTGTATCCCAGAGAGGGAAAAAGCGGGTAAGAACAGGATGAAAGGCAAAAAATAAGCCCGCGTAAGGGCTTTGAAATCGACTAAAGAACCCCGTAGCGCTTACAATGCATACTACTGCCGCTCAATTGACTATTGTGGTCAACGTTTGAGGTGTGACATTGGCCTTGCCTCGATTTTGAGCTGCTTACGCCAGACCCGATTATGTAGCGTTAGCGCAATGGAGCGGTAAAAAATCGATGAATTCATCCACATAATGTTCAGAAAGAAACATCCCAGCCCCAGCAAAGAGGTTATTTGCGGTGTGTAGTTCTCAACAGGGCCGAATAAAAGCGAAATCCCCGTCCAGATGAAATAAATGATGCTCATTATGCCTGTCAGCGTAATGACGAAAATATGCAGTTTATATCCAGGTAAAGAACCTCGTGTAGTCAGAAACATCGTGCTCATCACTACCAGACAATACACAATCGCTGCAATGAATACTCCCATCATAACCTTAAATTCGGGTAAGCCGAGCCAGCGAAACAGCAACAACCAGAGGGACACTTGCAGCATGGCGTAGCAAAAAATAGCCAGTAACGTGCTCACTGCCAAAGGAATTCCTGTCATATGGACGCCCACAGGAACGCCGAACCGATCTTTTAACTGTTCTTTTAATGTTTCAAGCTGGTTGGGATCATCGGTCGCCATTTTACTTTTAACCAAAGCACTTAATGCAAGGCTATCTTTAATGTATTTCATCATGGACGGGTCAATAACTTCCTGTAAATGAAAAAGACTGAATTAAACCAAAAATGTATTTACCCGTTTGTGCAACATTCTGTGGATTTCTGATATTTCCTGAGATGGCACTTCCAACGAAGGCAGAAGAATTTGAAATGGTATTCAGCAACTCACGCTGTAAGAGCAACTGCAACGCTTCTGACGGATAACGTTTGGGATACACGCCTGCCTTCATTGCTGCTTTTACACCTGAATTCGAGATGCCGGGATTGCGGATACGAATAATCTCCTCTGTTAATCGCGTACGGTCGGCCCGGCTCATTTTTTGTAATAAGGAGAGCAAACTCTCAGACGATGAACGGTTAAGAAGGCGATATGTTAATGCAGCGCTTTTTAAACCCGCAGCAGCCCCGGCAAGAGAAATCGCATCCAGGGCTGTGTTGGTTGCTGTATACCACTCCTGGGAGTCCATCCACGCAACGTAGTCATCGTGATTCATAGCAATCAACGATAGTCGGCCAAGCCCATTTGCACATTGAATTCCAGTTGCTACACCACCGGCTAAAATCACAGCGGCTATAGCACCGGAAGACCCTGCAGTGAGAGGTATAGCCATACCGGCCCCTGCCGCAAGTACAACAGTAAGAATTGCGGCTCCGCAGGAAATTGCCGTTGAACCAATTTCAGTCGCCAGGGAAGGGGACTGAATCGTAGCCGTTGTTGCGTGAACGGGGTTAACTTGTGAGGCATTTACTTTGGTTATGACTACATGACTAACCGAGCTTTCGTTTGGTGTCGCAATCCTTCTTGATGGCCGTACTAGCCACTGACGTGTACCGTCTGAGTAGATAATCCCGGCCTGGCTAAAATTTCTGCTGCAGTCCAGTTGACCTGCAAGTGCTGTGAAATTTATATCGCCGCTAGAGGCAAGACCAAGACTGCGTGCAAGTTCGTAATCTGGAAGATCCTTTGAAAGTTGTCCTGTGAATGTCACTTCATCTCTCCGTCCGTGTGAAACGTTGATTGTGAATAAATCAAGAGTAAAGGTCCTGTTAACACTTAAAATTAGGAATGTTCCGAATAGTGTTCATCCCTCTCAAATCCATTAAAAATGTGATTAGGATCCTTTGTTCGTTCGACTTGCTTAGATGATACGCCTAATGCTGACACAAACCTTTCCCGGGTCAATGCAACGCCATATTTATCAGGGGGAAAAATTTCAGGAGTTAACAAAAAAAATAAGCCCGCGTAAGGGAGATTACGCAGGCTAAGGAGGTGGTTCCTGGTACAGCTAGCATTTATGGGTTATGTTTTTCAGCGGGGGGATAATACCCGTATTGAACGAAGCGGTATGTGATCCGATTCTAAGAATTATCCCAGCGTGAAAAAATCCCGTTGATTGACTATTTGCCGTGCGGATTTCGGGTATTTTCACCTTCAAAATTGCGCATCAGCAGCGCAAACTCCAGCTCTACTTCTTCAGGAACCGGCAGCCAGACCACATGGCCGTCGCCAGGTGCGACCTCAATCGCCTCACCTTTTTTGTTTTCCAGATGCTCCAGGCGGAAGTTCATGTTGCCCTGCGGTGTCATCAGCTCCAGGCTGTCGCCTTTAGTGAATTTGTTTTTTACGGCGACGGCGGCCAGCGGGCCTTTACGCTCGCCGGTGAAGTCGCCTACAAACTGCTGGCGTTCGGAAATCGAATAGCCATGCTCGTAGTTCTGGTAGTCGTCGTGGGTATGTCGACGCAGGAAACCCTCGGTATAACCGCGATGCGCCAGACCTTCCAGCGTTTCCAGCAGGCTGGTGTCGAACGGTTTACCGGCGGCGGCATCGTCGATGGCTTTGCGATACACCTGCGCGGTACGAGCGCAGTAGTAGTAGGACTTGGTGCGGCCTTCGATTTTCAGGGAGTGCACGCCCATCTGGGTTAAACGCTCCACGTGCGCGATGGCGCGCAGATCCTTCGAGTTCATGATGTAGGTGCCGTGCTCGTCTTCGAAGGCGGTCATGTACTCACCCGGACGTTTGGCTTCTTCGATCATAAACACGCTGTCGGTAGGCGCGCCGATACCCAGCGTTGGCTCAACGTTGGTGACCGGGATCGGCTCGTGTTTATGCACGATGTTACCGATGTCATCCTCTTTGCCTTCCTGAACGTTATATTCCCAGCGGCAGGCGTTGGTGCAGGTGCCCTGGTTCGGGTCACGCTTGTTGATATAGCCAGAGAGCAGGCAGCGGCCGGAGTAGGCCATGCACAGCGCGCCGTGAACGAAGATTTCGATCTCCATATCAGGCACCTGGGTGCGGATCTCTTCGATCTCTTCGAGAGACAGCTCGCGAGACAGAATGACGCGGGTCAGCCCCATCTGTTTCCAGAATTTCACCGTTGCCCAGTTGACGGCGTTAGCCTGCACCGAGAGGTGAATGTCCATCTCCGGGAAGTTCTCCCGAACCAGCATGATTAAACCCGGGTCTGACATGATCAGCGCGTCCGGCCCCATCTCCACGACCGGCTTCAGGTCACGAATGAATGTTTTCAGCTTGGCGTTGTGCGGCGCGATGTTCACCACCACGTAGAATTTTTTGCCCAGGGCATGCGCTTCGTTGATGCCGAGCTGAAGATTCTCGTGGTTGAATTCGTTGTTACGCACGCGCAGCGAATAGCGCGGCTGGCCCGCGTAGACGGCGTCGGCACCATAGGCGAAAGCGTAACGCATATTTTGCAGCGTTCCCGCCGGGGAAAGGAGTTCCGGTTTAAACATGTTTGTTCTCGTTCTGATGACAGGTCAGATCCGCGTGCACCAGGTGCAGCGGTAAGGGGAGATCCCCCACTTTAAGGGCGGGCATTGTAGCGCTGCGGGGCGGGGAGGTAAAGCCCGGACCCCTCACCCTAACCCTCTCCCCAGGGGGGAGAGGGGACTAAAACACCCTCTCCCCCCTGGGGAGAGGGCAGGGTGAGGGGAGAATGTTGTCAGGCAATCCTGCAGGCATCCGCTTCCCAGCGATACCCCACGCCGTACACCGCGCGAATAAACGACTGGTCGGCGTCCAGCGCCTCCAGCTTGCGGCGCAGGTTTTTGATGTGGCTGTCGATGGTGCGGTCGGTCACCACGCGGTAATCGTCATACAGATGGTTGAGCAGCTGCTCGCGGGAAAACACTTTTCCCGGCTCGTGGGAGAGGGTTTTCAGCAGGCGGAACTCCGCGGGGGTGAGATCCAATAGTTTGCTGCGCCAGCTCGCCTGGAAGCGGCTTTCGTCGACGATCAGCGGGCTTTGTGCATCCAGCACCTGCAATTCACGCTGCGGTTTGCAGCGGCGGAGGATGGTTTTCACGCGAGCGACCACCTCCCGCGGGCTGTAAGGCTTGCAGATGTAATCGTCAGCGCCGATTTCGAGCCCCAGCAGACGGTCGATCTCTTCGATTTTGGCCGTCACCATCACGATGGGCACATCGGAGAAACGACGAATTTCCCGGCACAGGGTCAGGCCGTCAGTACCCGGCAGCATCAGATCCAGCAGGATCAGATCCGGCGGCGTCTGGCGCACGTAGGGCAGCACCTGGTCGCCGTGGCTGATAAGCGTTGGCGCATAGCTCGCAGCGCGCAAATAGTCGATCAGCAGTTGCCCAAGTTTAGGCTCGTCTTCCACGATCAAAATACGCGGTGTGTTGTCGTCAATCGGTAACTCGGTCATGCTTCCCTCGATAAATCCCGTTCCAGAGGTAACTCTACTGTAATGCTAACCCCGCCAAAAGGCGAATGGGCGGCGCGGATGGTGCCACCATGCGCCTCCACAATGTTTACGCAAATCGCCAGCCCAAGGCCGGAGCCCCCGCTGGCGCGGTTGCGTGAACCTTCGGTGCGATAGAAGCGCTCGAACAGTTTTTCCAGCTGCGCATCCTTCACGCCAGGGGCGGAGTCCGCAAAGGTCAGGGCAAAGCGCCCGTTCTCCTGCTTGCCGGAGATATGCAACCCGCCGCCGCCGTCGGTGTAGCGGAGGCTGTTCTCCAGCAGATTATTGAACAGCTGCATCAGGCGATCTCTGTCGCCGAATACCACCGCGCTGTCAGGCAGCGAGAGGTTGATTTTCAGGTCACGGCTGGCGAAGCGTTCGCGGAACGCGCCGGTCACGACTTCAAGGATATTGATCACGTCGATTGGGGCTTTCTGGTAGGCCAGGGCGCCTTCATCGGACATGGAAAGCTGATGCAGATCGTCCACCAGCTTGGTCAGCGTGCCGACTTCCGCCTGTAGCGAGGCCACGGATTCGGGGGTGAACTGCCGCAAGCCGTCCTGAATCGCCTCCAGCTCGCCGCGCAGCACCGCCAGTGGGGTGCGCAGCTCGTGCGAAATGTCGGCCATAAAGTCGCGGCGCATCTGCTGGTTTTTCTCCAGCGTGCTGGCGAGCTGGTTGAAGTCCTGCGCCAGCTTGCCCAGTTCATCCTGACTGCGGGTGTCCACGCGGGTCGAGAAATCACCCGCCGCCAGCTTATGCGTGCCTTCCACCAGGCGTTTAACCGGCGCCAGCAGGCCGCGCGCCAGCGGGAAGGTGGCGAGCGCCGCAAGCAGGGTAGAAAGCGCGACAATCAGCCAGCTGGTCTGGCGCTGCTGGCGATCAAAGTTGATGTCGGTGTTGCGCGTCAGCCGCTCGACCGGCGAGGCAATAACCCAGCCCACCGTGGCGCCGTTCGAGGTAATGGCGCGCTTTGTACCGTCCGGCGGTACCGGCGAGCGCGGGCCAACGAGCACGTGCATCTCCTGATCGATCACCCAGAACTGGGTGCGCCAGCCGTGCGGCGGCATGCCCGGCCCCGGGCGGTCGTCGTCATTATCGTGCTCCAGCGAGCGCAGAATTTGAAATATAAAACGATCGTTATTGCGCAGAAAACGCCAGTTACCGTGCAGGCTATACTGTTCCCCCAGCGCGTCGCTTAAGCCCTGTAAGCGCTGTTCGTTACCGTGCTTGATGTAGTCAATAAAGCCGCGCTCAAAGCTGACCCGCACCGCCCAGTGCATGGTAATCAGCAGGACGATACAGGTGGCGAAAATCGCCACAAAAAGCTTACCGGTGATCCCCGGACGCCAGAATTTCATGGTGCACTCCTTTTGCCGCGTCGGATCACGACGTTTTTGGTCGTGTCATTCGGTACTCTGGCAAAGATAAAAGCGGGCAGGGCGATAATTACCGCCATGCTGAGGTAAGTGTATAAAAAGACCTGATGCGCGACGGGGGTGTCGGCGCTGAGATGGTGCTGACCGTACATGCCGAGCAGCAATCCGGCGACCGTGACCCCCACGCTCATAGAGAGTTGCATGATCATCGACAGCAGGCTGTTACCACTGCTCGCCAGTTCGTCCGGCAGATCTTTCAGCGTCAGGGTGTTCATCGACGAGAAGCGCATGGAGTTGATGATCCCCTGGCAGAACAGCACCAGTGGCAGGATGTAGTACCAGCCCAGCAGCGCCACGGTCATAAACAGCAGACTAACCAGCGCCAGCCCGAGCGTGGCGGCCACTAGCACCCGGCGATAGCCAAAGCGGTTTACCACCTGCACCACAATACGCTTCATCCCCATGCTGCCGAGCACCATCGGGATCATCATCAGCCCGGCATGGAACGGCGAGAAGCCCATCCCAATCTGTAAAAATACCGGCGTCATAAACGGCAACATGCCGCTGCCGATGCGTCCGGCAAAGCTGCCGAACAGACCAAGACGGTAGGTGGGATTCTTGAACAGGTTCAGGCTAAACAGCGCGTTAGCGTTGCCTCTGGCATGCCACAGATACCAGAGAATGGCGGTGACACCCAGCGCTACCAGCAGGGCGAGCGACAGGGAGGAGATCCCCAGCCCTTTTTGCCCGTCGAGCGCCAGGGTGAGCGTCGCCATGCCAGCTGCCAGCAGGATGAAGCCAAAGAAATCAAAGCGCCGGGTCTGCATTTTATAGTTCGGCATCAGCGTCAGGGTGGCAATCGCGCCGATAATACCGACCGGCAGGTTGATCAGGAAGATCCAGTGCCAGGAGGCATACTCCACCAGAATACCGCCCAGCGCCGGGCCCAGCAGCGGGCCGACCTGACCGGGCAGGGTGACGAAGGTCATCGCCGCCATATACTGCGCGCGCGGAACAATTTTCATCACCGTTAACCGCCCGACGGGCACCATCATCGCGCCGCCGACGCCCTGTAGCACGCGCGCCATCACCAGCTGGTCGAGGGTATTGGCCTGGGCGCAAAACAGCGACCCGGTGGTAAACAGCACAATGGCGGTGAAAAAGATGTTCCGCACGCCGACTTTATCCGCCAGCCAGCCGCTGGCGGGCAGCATCACGGCGACCGTCAGCACGTAGGCGACAATCACCATATGCATGTGCAGCGGGCTCTCCCCCAGGCTTTTCGCCATTGAGGGGAGGGCTGTGTTCACGATGGTCGTGTCCAGCGACTGCATAAAGAAGCCGAACGCGACGATCCACAATTGCCAGCGAACGTTACTGGGTAGGTCGGTCATTTACTCGGTCACCGTGGTTCTCTTTTTACGCGAAAAACGCAGCCGCAGGCGGTCAAAGAACAGATAGACTACCGGCGTGGTGTAGAGCGTCAGCAGCTGGCTCATCACCAGGCCGCCAACGATCGTGATCCCCAGCGGCTGGCGCAGTTCAGAGCCGTCACCGCCGGATATGACCAGCGGCAGTGCGCCGAACAGCGCGGCCAGCGTAGTCATCATGATCGGGCGAAAACGCAGCAGACAGGCCTGGAATATCGCCTCGTCCGGCGTCAGGTTGCCGTTGCGCTGGGCGTCCAGGGCAAAGTCGACCATCATTATCGCGTTTTTCTTCACAATACCTATTAATAGCATGATCCCAATGAGCGCGATGAGGCTGAATGGAGCACCGAACAGCTCCAGCGCCAGCAGCGCCCCCACGCCCGCAGAGGGAAGCGTGGAGAGAATGGTCAACGGGTGCACGTAGCTTTCGTACAGCACGCCCAGCACGATGTACACCGTGGCAATGGCCGCCAGGATCAAAATGACCTGCGAGTTCATGGTGTCCTGGAACACCTGCGCCGTACCGGCAAAGCTGCCGCGCACGGAGGAGGGCACCCCGAGCTGGGTCATGGCGCGATTAATGGCATCGCTGGCCTCAGACAGCGACGAGCCGGTTGGCAGGTTAAACGAGACGGTCGAGGCGGCGGAAAGCCCCTGGTGGTTCACCGACAGCGGGGCGTTCGACGGCTGCCAGCTGGCGAAGTACGACAGCGGAATCGCCTTACCGTCATCATTGATCACAAACATCTTGTCCAGCGCGCTGATGTCCTGGGTGTAGCGCGGATCCACCTCCATCACCACCTTGTACTGGTTCATCGGCTGATAGATGGTAGAGACTTCACGCTGCCCGAAGGCGTTGTTCAGCAGGCTGTTGGCCGCCTCCACGTTAATGCCCAGGCGGGCCATGGTTTCACGATCGTAGGTGAGCGCCATCTCCGCACCGTTGTTCTGGCTGTCGGAGTTCACGTCCGCCAGCTGCGGCAGCGCGGCCAGCGCTTTACGGATCTTCGGCTCCCACTCGCGCAGGGCGGCTAAGTCATCCGAGAGCAGGGTGTACTGATAGCTGGCGTTAGCCTGTCGTCCGCCGACGCGGATATCCTGAACGGCCATCAAAAACAGATTTGCCCCCGGCTCTTTGGCAAGCTTCAGCCGCAGGCGGTCAATGATCTGCTGCGCCGTTTCGTGACGTTCGCCGCGCGGCTTAAGGGTAATAAACATCATCCCGCTGTTAACGCGCGAGCCGCCGGTAAAGCCGGTCACGTTATCCACGGCCGGATCTTCCCGGATGATTTTCATAAAGTCTTGCAGTTTGCCCCGCATCGCCTGGAACGAAATGCTCTGGTCCGCCTGAATACCGCCCATCAGCACGCCGGTATCCTGCTCCGGGAAGAAGGTTTTCGGGATGGTGATATACATCCAGACGTTGAGGACGATGGTGCTGATCAGCACCAGCCCGACAATGCGCGTGTGGTTCAGCACCCATTTCAGCGATTTGCCGTAGCCGGACTGCATCGCCATCAGGACGCGGCCAAAGCCTTTCCTGCGCGGCTGCGAGTGCGGTTGGCTGCGCTTTAGCATCCAGCCGCACATCATCGGCGTCAGCGTCAGCGAAATCACCAGTGAGATACCAATGGCGACGGAGAGCGTGACGGCAAATTCGCGCAGCAGTCGCCCCGGCAGGCCGCCCATCAGCAGCAGCGGCAGGAATACCGCCACCAGCGACAGGCTCATGGACAGGACCGTGAAGCCCACTTCGCGCGTCCCCTGAAGCGCCGCCTGGAGCGGCTTCATGCCCGCTTCCAGATGACGCGAGATATTTTCCAGCACCACGATGGCATCATCCACCACAAACCCGGTGGCAATCGTCAGCGCCATCAGCGACAGGTTGTTAAGGCTAAACCCGCACAGGTACATGGCGGCAAAGGTGCCTATCAGCGATACCGGGACCGCTACCGCCGGGATCAGCGTGGCGCGCCCCGAGCGCAGGAACAGGAACACCACCAGAATTACCAGCGCGACGGAGATGATCAGCGTTTGCTCTACCTCTTCAAGCGAGGCGCGGATGGTGGGGGAACGGTCCTGCGCAATCTGTAGATCGATGGCCGCCGGAATGGTTTCCTGAAGCTCCGGCAGCCGCGCGCGGATGCTGTTCACCGTCTGAATGATGTTGGCTTCCGGCAGCTTGCGGATCATCAGCAAAATCGCCGGTTTGGCATTGGTCATCCCGGCGTTACGCACGTCCTGCACCGAATCGGTGACGCTGGCGACGTCGCTCAGGCGCACCGCCGCGCCGTTGTTGTAGTGAATAATCAACGGCTGATACTCGGCGGCGGTTTTCAGCTCGTCGTTGGTCTGGATTTGCCAGCGGTGGCTGCTGTCCTCAATCGCACCCTGCGGCTTACGCACGTTGGCGTTGCTGATGGCGGAACGCACGTCGTCCAGCGACACGCCCTGATTAAACAGCGCCTGCGGATTCAGCCCCACGCGCACGGCGGGCAAGGAGCTGCCGCCGACGTCCACGTCGCCCACGCCGTCAATCTGGGCGATGGTTTGCGCCAGCTGGGTGGAGGCAAAATCGTACAGCTCGCCCTGGGAGTAGGTCTCTGACGTAAGCGTCAGGATCATGATCGGCGCATCGGACGGGTTGGCCTTGCGGTAGGTTGGACGGCTCGGCATGCCGCTCGGCAGCAGGCTTTGGGCGGCGTTAATCGCAGCCTGCACGTCGCGCGCCGCACCGTTGATATCCCGGTCGAAGTTAAATTCCAGAATGATGCGCGTGCTGCCCAGCGAACTGCTGGAGGTCATCTCGTTAACCCCGGCAATTCGCCCAAGCGATCGCTCAAGCGGCGTCGCCACCGATGAGGCCATGGTTTCCGGCGAGGCACCCGGCAGCGAGGCGCTGACCATGATCACCGGGAAATCGACCTGCGGTAGCGGGGCCACCGGCAGCAGCCGGAAGCCGAGCACGCCGCACAGGGTGATAGCGACGGAGAGTAAAATCGTCGCCACAGGACGGTAAATGAAGAGGGCGAAAAACTTCACTTACGCCTCCTCTTCACGTTTCGGGAAGCGGCTTTTCGTCCACAGAGCCAGACGGTCAAACAGCAGGTAGATAACCGGCGTGGTAAACAGCGTCAGCACCTGGCTCACGAGCAGACCGCCGACCATGCCGATGCCCAGCGGACGGCGCAGTTCGGCCCCCACGCCGGTGCTCAGCATCAGCGGCAGTGCGCCCAGCAGGGCGGCGAGAGTGGTCATCAGGATCGGGCGAAAACGCAGCAGGCAGGCCTGGTAAATGGCCTCGCGCGGCGCCATACCCTGCTCGCGCTCGGCGGCCAGCGCAAAGTCGATCATCATGATGGCGTTTTTCTTCACGATGCCGATAAGCAGGATGATGCCAATTATCGCAATCACGTCCAGTTCGCTCCCCGCCAGCATCAGCGCCAGCAGCGCCCCCACGCCCGCTGTCGGCAGGGTGGAGAGGATGGTGATCGGGTGGATGAAACTCTCATACAGCACGCCAAGCACGATATACATCGCCACCACCGCCGCAACAATCAGCCAGACGGTGCTGCCCAGCGCGGCCTGGAACGCCAGCGTACTGCCCTGGAACTGGGTCTGAATATCGGACGGGAAGCTGAGTTCTTTCTCCGCGCCCAGAATGGCCTCCACCGCTTCGCCCAGGGAATACCCGTCCGGCACGTTGAACGAAATGGTGGTGGACGGGAACTGATCGAGATGGTTAATCGACAGCGGGGTGTGGCGCTCTTCCACGCTGGCAATGGCGCTGAGCGGCACAATCCCGCCGTCTTTGCTGGTCAGGCGTATTGAGTCCAGCGCGGCAAGCCCGGGCGTGTTCTCGGTGTTATGTTCCAGCACCACGCGATACTGGTTGGCCTGGGTGTAAATGGTGGAGATCAGTCGCTGACCAAAGGCGTTATACAGGGCGTTATCCACATCGGACATGGTAATGCCCAGACGGCTGGCGGTGTCGCGGTTGACGTTCACGTACGCCGCCAGCCCTTTATCCTGCCAGTCGCTGCTGACGTCAGAAACCTGCGGCAGTGCTTTCAGCTTATCCACCAGCTGCGGCACCCAGGTGCTGAGTGCATCAAGCGAGGTGGCCTGGAGCGTAAACTGGTACTGCGTGCGGCTCACCTGCGTATCAATGGTTAAATCCTGGATCGGTTGCAGATACAGCTCAATGCCCGGCACGCGCGCCACCGCGCTTTGCAGGCGCTCAATTACCGCGTTGACGCGATCGTCGCGGTCATCAAGCGGTTTAAGGTTAATTTGCAGGCGCGCGCTGTTGAGCGACGGGTTGGTGCCATCCACGCCCACGTAGGCAGTCAGGCTTTCCACCGCCGGATCTTTCATGATGATCTCAGACACCTGCTGCTGGCGCTGCGCCATGTTGGCGAAGGAGACCGTCTGCGGCGCCTGAAGCGTGCCCTGAATAATGCCGTTGTCCTGAATCGGGAAGAAGCCTTTCGGAATGAAAATCCACAGCATCACGCTGAGCGCCAGGGTGCCGAGCGCCACGCCGAGCGTCGCCCAGGGATGATTCAGGACTTTCGCCAGCACGCGGCCGTAGGCGGCAATAATGCGCTCGAACATCCGCTCGGAGGCGCGCGAGAAGCGGTTTTGCTTGCGCAAAGATTCGTGGCTCAGCATGCGGGCGCACATCATCGGCGTCAGCGTCAGCGACACCACGGCAGAGATCAGAATGGCGACCGCCAGCGTCACGGCAAACTCGCGGAACAGCCGCCCGACGATATCGCCCATAAACAGCAGCGGGATCAGCACCGCAATCAGCGAGAAGGTGAGCGAGATGATGGTAAAGCCAATTTCTCCTGCGCCCTTCAGCGCGGCGGCTAAGGGCTTTTCACCTTTTTCGATATAGCGCGAGATGTTCTCGATGACCACGATGGCATCGTCCACCACGAACCCGGTGGCGATGGTGAGCGCCATCAGCGTCAGGTTATTAATCGAAAAGTCGAGGAACACCATCACCGCAAACGTCCCGACCAGCGAGAGCGGCACGGCGACGGCGGGAATGATGGTTGCCGGAACGTTGCGCAGGAACAGGTAGATGATCATCACCACCAGCGCAATCGCCAGCATCAGCTCGAACTGGGTGTCTGACACCGAGGCGCGAATATTCGTGGTGCGGTCAGAAAGCACTTTCACGCTCACCGATTTTGGCAGGCTTTCCACCAGCTGCGGCAGCATGGTGCGAATGCTGTCGGCGGTATCAATAATGTTCGCGCCCGGCTGGCGCTGAACGTTCATGACAATCGCCTGCTGCTTATTGGCCCACGCCCCGAGCCAGCTGTTTTCCGCGCCTTGTTCGACGGTTGCCACGTCGCCCAGGCGGATCGGCGCGCCGTTTTGATAGGCCACAATCAGCTGACGGTACTCATCGGCGGACTGCATCTGGTCGTTGGCGGAGAGCGTAACCGCACGGGTTGGGCCGTCGAGCGAGCCCTTCGCTGAGTTAACGTTGGCGCTGCTGATGGCGGTGCGAATGGTTTCGCTGGTTAACCCCAGCGCGGCAATGGCCTGGGCATTGAGCTTAACGCGCACAGCGGGGCGTTGACCGCCCGCCAGCGTCACCAGTCCCACGCCGGTCACCTGCGAAATCTTTTGCGCCACGCGGGTTTCGACCATGTCTTCCACCTGCGTCATCGGCATGGCGGAGGAGGTGACGGCAAGCGTCATGATCGGCGGGTCTGCCGGGTTCACCTTACTGTAAACCGGTGGATTCGGCAGGTCAGACGGCAGCAGGTTAGTGGCGGCGTTAATCGCGGCCTGCACCTCCTGCTCGGCGACGTCCAGCGACAGCGTGAGCTGGAACTGAAGCGTGACGACCGAGGCGCCGCCTGAGCTCTGGGAGGACATCTGCTTCAGGCCAGACATCTGGCCGAACTGGCGCTCCAGCGGGGCGGTGATGGCGGACGTCACCACATCCGGACTGGCGCCCGGATAGAGGGTGACAACCTGAATGGTCGGGTAGTCCACTTCCGGCAGCGCCGACACGGGCAGAAAACGGTAGCCAATGATCCCGGCCAGCAGGATCGCCACCATCAACAGGGTCGTCGCAACCGGACG
Organism: Enterobacter sp. MGH 4; assembly: GCF_000534735.1. Taxonomy (NCBI): domain Bacteria; kingdom Pseudomonadati; phylum Pseudomonadota; class Gammaproteobacteria; order Enterobacterales; family Enterobacteriaceae; genus Enterobacter; species Enterobacter sp. MGH 4. Next base: position 423,904 of record NZ_KI973289.1, read on the forward strand.
TAAGATAAACAGGCGTGATGGCCCACCTGTAGAGCTCGGCGGCATCACCTGCATCAGGCTTTTGCTCCTGTATTTTGCGCTTCCACCACCTCGACCTGCGCCCCTTCGGTCAGACGGTCAATACCGTCGGTCACGACGCGGTCGCCAGCGGACAGCCCGGCACTGATCACCACCGTCTGACTGTCCTGGATCCCGGTTTTCACCAGATGTTTGCTGACCTTGTTTTCGCTGTTCAGCACCCAGACAAAGTTGCCTTCACTGCCCATTTGCAGGGCCGCCGTCGGGATAACCACGGCGTTTTCTTCGGTCGCGACCAGCATTCGCGCATTGACGAACTGATTCGGGAACAGGGCATCGTCCTGATTGTTGAAGCGTGCTTTAAGCTTGATGGTGCCGGTGGTGGTATCGATCTGGTTATCCAGGCTAAGTAGCGAACCTTCGCTCAGCTTCTGCTTGTTGGTGCGATCCCAGGCTTCAACCACCAGCGCTTTTCCGGCCTTCTGCGCCTGTATCACCGTCGCAATGTCGCTTTCCGGCAGGGTAAAGACGAGATCGATAGGGTGCGTCTGGGTGATCACCACGATGCCCGTGGTATCGCCGCTGGAGATTTGGTTGCCGATATCAACCTGTTTCAGGCCCACGCGGCCGTCAATCGGCGCGGTGATCCGGCTCCAGTCGAGCTGGAGCTGGGCGCTGGCGACCGCGGCTTCGTCGGCCTTGATGGTGCCCTGAGATTCACTGACCAGAGACTGCTGGGTATCCAGCTCCTGGCGCGACACGAGGTTGGTTTTTACCAGCTGCTGATAGCGGGCTAAATCGCGGCGGGCATTGGCGAGGGTGGCTTTGTCTTTCGCGAGCTGCCCCTGCGCCTGCGCCAGAGCCACCTTAAACTGGCTTGGGTCGATTTCCGCCAGCAGATCGCCGGCTTTCACCTGCTGGCCTTCCTGGAAGTGGATGGCCATCAGCTGACCATCCACGCGGCTACGTACCGTCACGGTGTTGGCGGCGGTAATGGTTCCCAGCCCGGAGAGATAACGAGGCACCGCTTTATTCACCGCCGTTGCCGCCTGCACCGGTGCCAGCGCCGCGCCGCGCATACCGTGGCGCCCGCCGCCCGTTGGACGTTGTGAGGGGCTATTGGCGCCAGCAGGTGCCGTGGAGTTCGCGGACTGGCTGTGCCAGTACCAGGCGGCGGCCAGGACCACCACAATCAGACCAACGGCGATTGCCCAGCGGGATTTGTTACTGCCTTTCATCGTTATACGTTCTCGTCCTGAAACACTTTCGGGGAATGATACTAGTTTAGTCAGGTAACACAGCGGAAAAATGGAGGAAATATGGAAGACTGTCAGGAATGGTCTGAGTGTGGTGCGTTGTTTCGCCGGGTGGCGGCTTCGCCTTACCCGGCCTACAAGATCCTCGAACCGTAGGCCGGGTAAGCGCAGCGCCACCCGGCACAACCCCATTAGCTAAACACCACCTGCGCCCAGCGGGCCAGTCCTGCCGTAACGGAGCCAAAGTCATCGCCGCCGGCAATCGGGATCCCCGGCAGCTGTTCCGCCAGCGCTTTCTTGATCAGCGGGGAACGGGCGCTACCGCCGGTCAGGTAAATCACGTCCGGTTTCTCTTTGCCATTCTCAAGCGCCAGCTGCACCTGCTCCAGAATACGCTGTAGCGGCTGAACCAGCGCCATTTCCAGCCCTTCCTGGGTGATAGCCGTAGCCAGATCGTCACTGATAAACGGCAGCGTAACCGCATGCTCAGGACGATCGGAAAGGGCGATTTTGCTCTCTTCGGCGGTGCGCACCACCCGGTAGCTTAGACGCTGACGCCACACCTTATACAGCAGCGCGACCTTCTCTGCATCCTGCGCATCACGCACCAGATCGTTAAGGAAACGCCCATTCGCGGTGCTGTAAAAATCACTCTGGGCAGGGACGTCGTTGATGGCAATCGCATTCCACCATGGCAGGATCGGCAGGGCGATGCCTTTCTCGGTTTGACCGCCCATGCCGAGCAGCGGCATCAGGCTCTTGAATGCCAGGGCGATATCCAGATCGTTACCGCCCACGCGGCAGCCGCTGTGCCCCAGCAGGCTGTTTTCACGATCGCGACGATGATGCCACTGCGGACCCATCAGCAGTAATGAACAGTCCGTCGTACCACCGCCGATGTCCACCACCAGCACCCGTTTCTCTTCCGTCAGCGTGGCTTCAAAATCCAGTCCCGCCGCAACCGGCTCATACTGGAACACCACGTCACGGAAGCCAGCCCGGTGCGCTGCACGCTCAAGGATCCCCTGCGCCTGCTGGTTGGCTTCGTCGCCGCCCAGCCCCTGGAAGTTGATCGGACGGCCAATCACCGCCTGGGTGATGGCATCCGGCACCTGGGATTGCGCCTGATTGCGGATGTGCAGCATCATCGCGCAGACCAGATCTTCAAACATCGCCACCTGCTGTGGCTTCAGGCCGCTGGCGCCAAGGAAGGATTTCGGCGATTTAACGAAGTAGACCTCTTCCGGGTCTTCAATGTACTGCCCGAGGGAAGAGAGGCCGAACTGCACGCTGGAAGGGGTAACGTCGATATCTTCCTCGCGGTTAAAGCTGACCGCACGGCGCAGCAGCGCCTGGGTTTCCGCCGCCGTGGCCGGAACCTGATGATGGCGGAACAGCCACTCGCTCACCGCTTCACGCGTGGGCGCACAGAGCATTGACGGCAACAGCGTACTGCCGTTTTCCATTTTCAGGAGCTGCGGGTGTCCGTTTTGCATGATGGCAACCGAGCAGTTTGCGGTGCCGTAGTCGAATCCAATAAACACAATAAATCCCCATGCCGGTGAGAAGGGGCGAGACTTTAGCGAAATGTCTGCCAGGCGACAACAGGAATATGAAAGCAAGGCGCAACGCGATCTTTCGGTTTATGCTGAGGTAAATACAAAAGGAGAGACGATGTTCACCCTGAACTGGCAACCGCCCTACGACTGGCAGTGGATGTTTGGCTTTTTTGCCGCGCGTGCGGTCACAGGGATTGAGACCGTTACGGAGGATTACTACGAACGCAGTTTTGGCTATGCGGGGCATCAGGGCATATTTCGGGTTGTGCCAGACAGCGCAACCCATACGCTGGCGGTGTCGCTCAGCCCTGGCCTGATCCCGGTGGCGGATATTTGCCTGGACCGCATTGCCCGCCTGTTCGATCTTGATTGCGACCCGCTAAGAATTGCGCAGACCCTGGGCGATCTCGGCGCGGCGCGGCCGGGGTTACGTTTGCCGGGCGCGATGGATGCCTACGAGCAGGGCGTGCGCGCCATTCTCGGGCAACTGGTGAGCGTGGCGATGGCGGCAAAACTGGCGTCAAGAGTGGTGGCGCTGTGCGGTGAACCCATCCAGGACGCGCCGGGCTACCTCTGTTTTCCTCCGCCAGAGGTACTGGCCGCGGTGGATCCGCTGGCGTTGAAAGCCCTTGGGATGCCGCTCAAGCGTGCGGAGTCGTTGATTCATCTGGCGCAGTCGGTGGTGGAGGGTGAATTCCCTCTGTTCCCGCCTGCGAACGTCGAGGCCGGGATGAAGGCGCTACAGCAGCGCCCCGGCATCGGGCGATGGACCGCAAATTATCTGGCCTTGCGCGGCTGGCAGGCGAAGGATGTTTTCCTGCCGGATGATTATCTCATTAAACAGCGCTTTGCCGGTATGACGCCCGCGCAGATCCGTCGCTATGCCGAGCGCTGGCAGCCGTGGCGCTCGTATGCGCTGTTACATATCTGGTACACCGACGGCTGGTCGCCGTCAGTTGATGGCGAAATAGCTGGTATTCAGCAGTAGATCGAGCGGCTGAGCTTCCCCGATGGTGTCGCCGTAAATAAAGTCAATGCCGATGCCCGACAGCGTATTCATCATGATCGACTGATGGCATGGCCCGGCAATGGTTTTTATGCCCAGACGCTGGGCGTGGCCCTGAATGATGGTCACCATCATCTCATCCATCAGATTGCCGTGGACGTTGGTTACCACGTCTGCATCCAGCAGCAAATAATCAGCGGTGTTGGCGCTGAGCTGGCTGAAGACGTTCATATCGCGTCCAACCCGGGTCAGCACCACGCGACAGCCAGCCTGACGAAGCTTTTGCAGACCCTGCTGCACGTTTTCATCCGTATTGCTCAGCACATCAACGGCGATCGCCAGATGCAGCAGCCGCGCCGGCAGCGGACCTCTGGTGATCAGGTCGAGCAGCTCATCCACCAGCGTGACGCTGGCTAAACCCGCTTCTGAGAGCGGCAGCGCGACGCCCATCCCTTTGGCCGCCACCTGTGCGGCATAGGTACGGAAAAATTCGCTGAATATACGTCGGTCAAGGGCGTGCAGCAGCTCCGGCTCCGCCAGCCCGGCGCGGAAGGCATGCTCTTCCAGCACTTCCCCCTGGCTGGTCCACAACCGCAGGGAAATCAGCCAGAAGCTACTGCTCTCGGGAATGCGCGGTGAGGCGACGCTGCGGGCGATCATCAGCAGATGATTATCTTTGATCATGTGCCACTGCTCATCCAGCGACATCATGCTGCGCGTGCTGTGGATCCGCTCCTGCTGGGGTTCATAGACGGTGACCACACCGCGCCCGCTGTTTTTCGAGGCGTAACAGGCGATATCGGCCTGAGACATCACTTCCGCTGTCTGATAATTAGCGTCGTCAATCAACGTGATCCCCGCGCTGGCGCCGATGCGGTGCAGGCGTCCTTCCCAGGAAAAATGATAGTTGTTGATGGCGTCGATCAACCGGCCCGCAATATAGCGTGCGCTTTCGACGTTGCAGTCCGGCAGCAGCAGGCCAAACTCGTCGCCGCCCAGACGCGCCAGCACGTCGCTGGAGCGCAGCATGGTCAGCATCAGCGAAGAGAGTTCGCGCAGGAGCGCGTCGCCCGCCGCGTGGCCTGCGGTATCGTTCACCGCTTTAAAACGGTCAAGATCGATAAAGACCAGCGCGTGACGCTGATGGGTCTCCTGTACCGTCTGCAACAGGCGCTTAAGATGGTTTTCAAAACTGACGCGGTTCGCCAGGTGGGTAAGGGCGTCATGGGAAGCGCTGTAGCTCAGCTGGCGCAGCATTTTGCGCGACTCGGTGACATCCTGAATGACCAGCACCGAGCCGATAGCGTGCCCCTCCAGGGTGCTGAGCGGGGTAATGCTGTAATGAATGTCGAAACTGCCGCCATTCCGGCAGTTAAGCACCACATCCTGTTCGATATCGGTACGGGACATATCGCCGCTGTGGATGTTTTCCATTAACGGGCCGTTCTCGCCGAAGGTAATGTGCAGCACCTTCAGAACGGGCTGACCCAGCGCTTCGCTTTGCGACCAGCCGCTCATCTTCTCGGCGACCGGGTTCATAAAGGTGATGTTCATGTCGATATCGGTGCACAGCACCGCTTCGCCGATGGAGTCGAGGGTGATATGCAGGCGCTCTTTTTCCTGGAACAGCGCCTCGTTCAGTTGCTTCACCTCGGTCATATCCATATTGATCCCTAACAGCCGCTCCACTTCGCCCTGTTTGTTCAGCACCCGGTTCGCCAGCGAACGAATGTGGCGAATGCCATCCTTGACGCGAATGCGAAATTCCAGCTTGAAAGGCACCCTGGCCTGGAGTGACTCACGCAGTACCTGTTCGGCGTGCGGACGATCTTCAGGCACCATGGCCGCATGCCAGAGCTGCCAGGTGGGTTTAATGTGCGGGGGGATCTCGTACAGCTCAAACATCCGTTTATCCCAGCTGATCACGTCCGGCTCGAGATCCCACTCCCAGATCCCGATGCCGCCGGCTTCGTTCGCGAGGGTGATACGCTCCATCAGACGCTTATTCACCCACTCGGTCTGTTTCAGGTCGTTGATATCTTCAATCTGGGCAATAAAGTAGAGCGGCGTACCGTCGGCATGGCGCACAACGGAAACGGCCAGCAGCGCCCACACCACCTCGCCGCTGCGGGTGTAGTAGCGTTTTTCGAGGCTGTAGCTGTTGATCTCCCCGTTAATCAGCTGTTGCAACTGCTCCAGGTCGGTATTTAAATCTTCCGGCCAGGTTAACTGCTGGAACGTGAGCGACTGAAGCTCAGACTGACTGTAACCGAGGAAATTGCACAGCGCCTTGTTGGCCTGAAGCCACTGGCCCTCAATGCCCACCAGCGCCATACCAATGGCGGAATATTCCATCGCATTACGAAAACGTTCTTCGCTTTCCGTAATATGTTTACGCTCGGCCCGGAAGGCATACATCACCATCGTCATAATGTTGGCGGGGAGCAGCATCATCAGGAAGGGAAGCCATGGCGCGTTGAAGGTCACCATCATGTTTGAAGGTGTCATGGAGGGCGGGTTTCGCGCCATCATCAAGGACACCATCATGATGGTGAATAAAAAAATCAGGAATGCTTCCATTCGCGGCAGGCGTACCGCGCTCCACATCAGCAAAACGATGATGCAGGTGAACGGCCACGGCAGCCAGGTGATTGCCGTCCAGCTAAGAACCAGCGTAACGACCAGGGTCACCAGCGTTTCCAGCAGCAGTCTCGGGTTGCGGTGGCGCAGCAGGTAATGCGGTTTAAACAGCAGACCTAACGGTACAAGCGCCAGCGCGCCAATGGCTTCTGAAAGTACCCAAAACAGAAAATTACGCAGCGGCTCCGCGCCTGGCACCAGAAAATGAACCAGAATGCCGCCCACCAGCGGCGGCACCAGGGCGCTGCCGAGGGCAAGGCGTATCCAGTCGTTGAGGTTTTGCAGCGGGTTATACCAGGGGAGCAGCTTACGCAGCAACACCGCACCAACACAGGCCTCAATAATATTGATTGCCGTGTAGGTTAAGTTGATTGATTCCCATGAAAAGAGCATCCACGAGGCAAAAATATTGCCAAAGGAGCAGGCGAGGGCGATGCCGGGCCACATTTTTCCCGCATGGCGGTAAAACGCCACCATCATAATGGAGGTCGGGAACCACAATGGCGCCAGCAGCGTACCGAAGCGAGTCAGCTCAAGGGAAAATAAGGTGAAAATGAACGTGACCAGACCCAGACAGACAAGCCGCAGTAAAGGATGTGGGGTAGTAACCAAAACCCGCTGGTATTGTTTATTCATTACCGCTCTATCCAGGGACGCCGTGTTGTCAGGAGCCAGCTCCGGACGCGTGAAATCATTAATTTGGTTTATGCTAGTACAAACATTTTACAATTCATATGCTGAGTGCTCAGATTTTGACTTCATAGACTTATAAAATAGTTACTCTGCGAAGAAGGGGGATGAAATGGTGAAAATCCGTGCGTAAAAATTTCGCTAAAGGCGTGAAACGGTGCTTTTCAGCCCGCCTCGCATAACCTGCGCATTCGACTGGTATCACGCCCCCGAAATCCCTATAATTGCCGCGTTTGACGCTCCGGCGTCGTCCTTCCTTACATCCAGGTTAATCAGGTCGCTAAATTTATGACTGATAAGTCTCATCAGTGCGTCATCATAGGCATTGCCGGCGCATCGGCTTCAGGTAAAAGTCTTATTGCCAGTACGCTTTATCGCGAACTGCGTGAACAAGTGGGTGATGAGCATATCGGTGTTATTCCCGAAGATAGCTATTACAAAGATCAATCCCATCTTTCGATGGAAGAGCGCGTAAAAACCAACTACGACCACCCCAGTGCGATGGATCACAGTCTGCTGTTCCAGCATCTGGAAGCGCTGAAGCGCGGCGAGGCGATTGAGCTGCCCGTCTACAGTTACGTGGAACATACCCGCACCCAGGAAACGATCCGCATTGAGCCCAAGAAGGTGATTATCCTTGAAGGGATTTTGCTGCTCACCGACGCCCGTCTGCGCGAATCAATGAACTTCTCGATTTTCGTCGATACCCCGCTGGATATCTGCCTGATGCGGCGTATTAAACGCGACGTTAACGAACGCGGTCGCTCCATGGACTCCGTGATGGCGCAGTATCAGAAAACCGTTCGCCCGATGTTCCTGCAATTTATTGATCCTTCTAAACAATACGCCGATATTATTGTGCCTCGCGGCGGTAAAAACCGTATTGCCATTGATATCTTAAAAGCGAAAATCAGTCAGTTTTTTGAATAAGCCGTGTGAATTGTGTACCGTTCAGAGATAACCTGGTTTTGCCCTGACGCCGTAAGGATTCAGGGCGCGATGCACGAAAGGAGAAAGTGCCATGCGTCTTTGTGACCGCGATATAGAAGCCTGGCTGGATGAAGGCCGCCTGTCTATCACCCCGCGTCCGCCGGTTGAGCGTATTAACGGCGTGACCGTCGATGTACGTCTGGGGAATAAGTTCCGCACCTTCAGCGGCCACACGGCACCGTTTATCGACCTCAGCGGGCCGAAAGACGAAGTCAGTGCGGCGCTGGATCGCGTCATGAGTGACGAAATCGTCATCGAAGAAGGAGAGGCGTTTTATCTCCATCCTGGCGAACTGGCGCTGGCGGTGACCTTTGAATCGGTCACGCTGCCTGCGGATCTGGTCGGCTGGCTTGACGGACGCTCTTCTCTGGCGCGTCTGGGCCTGATGGTGCACGTCACCGCGCACCGTATCGATCCGGGCTGGTCTGGCCGTATCGTGCTGGAGTTCTTTAACGCCGGTAAACTGCCGCTGGCGCTTCGCCCGGGAATGATGATCGGTGCGTTGAGCTTCGAACCGCTGACCGGCCCGGCAGACCGTCCTTATAACCGCCGTCAGGACGCAAAATATCGCGACCAGCAGGGTGCGGTTGCCAGCCGTATCGATAAAGACTGATCTGTGAGTTCACTGAGGAAGCCATGAGAAGAGTTCTGACAACGCTGATGATTTTGCTGGTGGTGCTGGTGGCTGGCCTTTCAGCGTTGGTGCTGCTGGTTAACCCGAATGACTTCCGGGCCTACATGGTGCGGCAGGTTGAAGCGCGCAGCGGGTATGAACTCAAGCTGGACGGGCCGCTGCGCTGGCACGTCTGGCCGCAGCTCAGCATTCTCTCCGGACGTATGTCGCTCACCGCGCCGGGCGCCGCGCAGCCGCTTGTTACGGCGGATAACATGCGTCTTGATGTCGCGCTCATCCCGCTCTTATCCCATCAGCTCCAGGTTGAACAGGTGATGCTGAAAGGGGCGGTGATTCAGCTTACGCCACAAACCGAAGCCGTTCGTCAGGCGAATGCTCCGGTCGCACCGCGTGAAAATACTTTGCCTGACGTTCCGTCTGACACCGGCTGGTCTTTCGATATTGGTAATCTGAAAGTCGCTGACAGCGTGCTGGTTTTCCAGCATGAGGATGACGAACAGATCACCGTCCGCAATATCAACCTCAAGATGGAGCAGGACGCCAACCATCACGCGACCATGGAGTTCTCCGGGCGGATCAACCGTAATCAGCGCGATCTCAACCTGTCGATGAATGCGAACGTGAACGCCTCTGACTACCCGCACCAGCTGATGGCGGACGTTCAGCAGGTCAACTGGCAGCTGACCGGCGCGGATTTACCCGCGAAGGGGATCGCCGGCCAGGGCACGATGCAGGCGGTGTGGCACGAAGAGCGCAAACAGCTCGAACTGAACGCGCTCAACCTCCAGGCCAACGACAGTTCCCTGAAGGGGCAGGCGAGCGTCACGCTTGATGAGAAACCCAAGTGGGTGTTGGATCTGCAATTCGACAAGCTGAACCTTGAGAACCTGCTCGCGGCCCAAACGGTGAATGCGACCGATGAGGGTGTCGCGCAGGTAGGGCAAAGCCAGGTCACGCAGTCGCGTCCGGTGATCTCCTCCAGTCTCGATCTGCCTGACTACAATGGTCTGCGCGGATTTACCGCCGACATTCTGCTGAAAGCGAACAGCGTGCGCTGGCGTGGGATTGATTTTACTGACGTCAACAGCCAGATGTTCAACCACAACGGCCTGCTGGTCATCTCTGAGCTCAGCGGAAAAATGGGGGCAGGAAATCTCTCCCTGCCGGGCACGCTGGACGTACGTAAAGACGTTGCCAGCGCCGCGTTCCAGCCGCGTCTGGAAAACGTTGAGATTGGCACCATCCTGAAAGCCTTTAATTACCCGATTTCCCTCACGGGGCAGCTGTCGCTGGCCGGGGATTTCTCCGGCACGAAGATTGATGCGGACGCCTTCCGTTGTAGCTGGAAGGGGCAGGCGCACGTTGAGCTAAAAGATTCGCGCATGGAAGGGCTGAACTTCCAGCAACTGGTGCAGCAGGCGGTAGAGCGCAGCAGCAGCGTGAAGGCGAATGAAAACTACGACAGCGCAACCCGTCTCGACAGCTTTACCAGCGAGCTTGCCCTCGACAACGGTCAGCTCTCGCTCGACGAGATGCAGGGAATCTCGTCCCTGCTGGCGCTGACCGGAAACGGCGCGCTGGATCTGGTGAAAGAGACGGTTGACACCCGCTTCAACGTCCGCGTGAAGGCTGGCTGGGAAGGGGAAGGCCAGCTTGTCGAGTTCCTGAAAGAGACGCCGATACCGCTGCGCGTGTACGGAAAATGGCAGGAACTCAATTACAGTTTGCAGGTCGATCAGATCCTGCGTAAGCACCTTCAGGATGAAGCGAAACGTCGGCTGAATGACTGGGCGGACCGCAATAAAGAGTCTCAGTCTGGTAAGGACGTGAAAAAGTTGCTCGATAAGCTCTGATGCCTGTTGTGCCGGGTGGCGGCTTCGCCTTACCCGGCCTACAAAAGCCAGACACCGTAGGCCGGGTAAGCGAAGCGCCACCCGGCTTTTTTACACCTCAAAATCCATCTCATCTTCACCGCGCAGCGGTATCAGCTGCACCTTCTGCACGCGATGGCTCTCTACCTGCAAGGTTTTGATCATGTAATTCCCCACCTGGACCTCTTCGCCCGGCTGCGGAATACGTTGCAGATATTCCATCAGCAAACCGGCGATGGTGTGGTATTCGCGCTTCTCGTCCAGCGGAAGCGGAACGAACTGCACCAGATCTTCGAGCGGCATATGGCCGTTGGCGGTCCAGCTGCCGTCTGCGTTTTTCTGAATATCGTGGCGTGCATCGATCTCATCCACCTCATTAGGCAGATTACCGGCGATGGTTTCCATCACGTCGCTGAGCGTCACCAGCCCTTCCACAGAACCAAACTCATCAACGACAAACGCGAAGTGGGTACGCGCGTTGCGGAACTGCTCCAGCGCGGAGAGCAGCGGCAGCGCTTCCGGGAAGACCAGCGGCTGGCGCACCAGCGCGCGCAGGTTGAGCGGCTCACCGTGAAGCTGCTGTTGCAGCAGGTCAATCACGTGTACCACGCCCAGCAGCTCTTCTTCCTCTTCTCCGCCGGTCACCACCACGCGGGTGTGCTGGTTTTTATCCAGCAGGGCACGGATCTGCTCTTGCGGTGCCGTCAGGTCAATATGCTCAATGTCGTGGCGGGAGGTCATGATACTGCTGACCGAGCGCTGGTTGAGGTTAAGCACGCGCTCTATCATCCGGCGTTCCTGCGGGTTGAAGATCTGCCCGTCGCTGTGGTCGGCTAGCATCGCAGCGGATTCAGCATCCAGCTCGGCATCCTCTTTTTTGCCGCTCAGCAGGCGCATCACCGTATCTGCGGTGCGCTGTCGTAATGTCTGGTTCGCGGAAAGAAAACGGCGGCGGTTGAAAATGGCCAGCTGGTTAAGAAACTCAATAAGCACCGAGAAACCAATGGCTGCGTACAGATATCCTTTCGGGATATGGAAGCCAAAACCATCCGCCACCAGGCTAAAGCCAATCATCAGCAGGAAGCTCAGACAGAGAATGACGATAGTCGGGTGACTGTTCACGAAGCGCGTCAGGGCTTTACTGGCGAGCACCATCAGGGTGATGGCAATGATCACGGCGGCCATCATCACCGCCAGATGGTCAACCATCCCGACGGCAGTAATCACGGAGTCGAGAGAAAAGACGGCATCCAGCACCACTATCTGCGCGACCACCGGCCAGAATTTAGCGCCGCGCCGCTGGGTGGGGTTTTCACTGTCTTTTCCTTCCAGCCGCTCATTAAGCTCAACCGTGGCTTTGAACAGCAGGAACAATCCGCCGAAAAGCATGATCAGGTCGCGGGCGCTAAAGCTCAGACCCTGCACGCTGAATAAGGGTTTGGTGAGCGTGACCAGCCATGATATTGAGGCCAGTAACAGCAGACGCATCACCATGGCGAGCAGAAGACCCGTCACGCGGGCGCGGTCGCGTTGTGAAGGGGGTAATTTATCGGCAAGGATGGCGATAAACACCAGGTTATCAATGCCGAGCACTAATTCGATGACGACCAGCGTCACCAGCCCGGCCCAGATTGATGGATCGGCAATCCATTCCATAGTAAATGCAATACCTTCTGTTATATGACTAATGTCACACTTCGATCATGGATAAAGCAGACGGAAATTGCAATGCCGGGGTGAGATTTCTCTTAATGCTACACTCAGGTAAAACCCATTTGCGGGGCGGTGTAAATAAGTTAAATGCGAAGATTTAATTACAAAAGACGATATTTAGGATATATCGCAATAAATGGTCTGGCGCTCTATTTTGTCAATATAAAGAAAATCCGAAAACCTCAAAACTTTGCTCTTAATATTAATCTTAAAAACGAATATTAGGACGGTTGTCTCCTTGCCTGCTATTAGGTTAGCTGCAACAATTCTTCCAGCATCAAATGTTAAATCTCCTTGTTGCTATTTTTGTTTCAGTCTTTGGTGAAGGTTATACATTATCAATCACCCGTTTAAGGTGGCGGATATATTTCTCAAAAGGCCTGATCCAAGAGGGTGTCTAACCATAACGCATTGTTTAGTCAGTGGATTGGTAACTGAAAGCCAAGGGCGGTAGCGTGCCTGAAAGCGTGTGAATCAGCCTCAATTATTCTGTCAATAGCCAATGGATGAATAAGCTTTTTTCTAGGACTGATGCCAGTTATATTGCTAAATGATTAACTGCATTCTGATTGTCACCACGACCCGCGCTTATTTTAATTGCACAGGATAATTACTCTGCCAAAGTGATAAATAATCAATGATGAAATCCAAAATGAAATTGATGCCATTATTGGTGTCTGTGACCTTGATGAGTGGTTGCACGGTCTTTCCCGGCAGCAATATGTCAACAATGGGCAAGGATGTGATTAAACAGCAGGATGCTGATTTTGATCTCGACAAAATGGTGAATGTTTACCCATTAACCCCACGTCTGGTAGAACAATTACGCCCACGTCCGAATGTTGCTCAGCCAAATATGTCTCTGGACCAGGAAATTGCCTCTTACCAGTATCGCGTTGGTCCGGGTGACGTCATTAACGTGACCGTCTGGGATCACCCGGAACTGACCACACCTGCGGGCCAGTACCGTAGCTCAAGCGACACCGGTAACTGGGTACAGTCCGATGGCACCATGTTCTATCCCTACATTGGCAAAGTGCACGTCGCGGGAAAAACGCTTGCTGAGATCCGTAGTGATATTACCGGCCGCCTGGCGCAGTACATTGCTGACCCGCAGGTGGACGTTAATATCGCCGCGTTCCGATCCCAGAAAGCCTATATCTCAGGCCAGGTCAACAAATCCGGCCAGCAGGCTATCACCAACGTCCCGCTCACCGTGCTTGATGCGATCAATGCCGCAGGCGGCTTAACCGACGGTGCTGACTGGCGCAACGTGGTGCTGACCCACAACGGCAAAGAGCAGCGCATTTCGCTTCAGGCGCTGATGCAAAACGGTGACCTGACCCAGAATCGTCTCCTCTATCCGGGCGATATTCTTTACGTGCCGCGCAACGACGATCTGAAAGTGTTCGTGATGGGTGAAGTGAAGAAACAGAGCACCCTCAAGATGGACTTCAGCGGTATGACCCTGACCGAAGCCCTGGGCAACGCGGAAGGTATCGATCTGACCGCCTCCAACGCCAGCGGTATCTTTGTGATCCGTCCGATCAAAGGCGAAAACGCGAAAGGCAAGATTGCCAACATCTACCAGCTGGACATGTCCGACGCGACGTCGCTGGTCATGGCAACGTCGTTCCGTCTCCAGCCATACGATGTGGTCTATGTCACCACCGCGCCGGTTGCCCGCTGGAACCGTCTGATCAACCAGTTGCTGCCTACCATCAGTGGCGTTCGCTACATGACGGATACGGCGAGCGACATTCATACCTGGTAAGCCGCGATGTTTAACAAAATTCTGGTGGTGTGTGTGGGGAACATTTGCCGTTCCCCCACGGCTGAAAGGCTGTTGAAAAATTACCAGCCTGCGTTAACGGTCGACTCCGCAGGGCTGGGCGCGCTGGTCGGAAAAGGTGCCGACGAACGTGCCGCAAGTGTCGCCCTTGAGCATAACCTCTCACTCGACGGGCACGTTGCCCGTCAGGTCTCTGGCCGAATGTGCCGGGAATATGACCTGATCCTCGCGATGGAAAAACGCCACATTCACGCGCTGTGCGATATCGCACCGGAGATGCGCGGCAAGGTGATGCTGTTTGGTCACTGGGATGGTGAGCGCGAAATTCCCGATCCGTATCGCAAGAGCCGCGAGGCCTTTGAGGCGGTATACACCTTACTAGACCAGTCTGCCCGCCAGTGGGCGCAGGCACTGAAAGCTCAGCAGGGATAACAATGACAGAAAAAACAAGACCTTCTGCCGCCCCGACGTCGGGCAGTGATGAAATCGATATCGGTCGCCTGGTCGGGACCGTTATTGAAGCGAAATGGTGGGTGCTGGGTATAACCGCCATCTTTGCCGTGGCGGCGATCGTTTATACGCTGTTCGCGACGCCTATTTACAGCGCCGACGCGCTGGTGCAGATCGAACAAAATACCGGAAACTCGCTGGTTCAGGATATCGGCTCTGCGCTGGCCAACAAGCCGCCGGCATCGGAGGCTGAAATTCAGCTGATCCAGTCGCGCCTGGTATTGGGCAAAACGGTTCACGATCTGGGGCTGGATATCGCGGTCACCAAAAACACCTTCCCGGTGTTTGGCGCAGGCTGGGATCGCCTGATGGGGCGCAGTAACGATACGGTAAAAGTGACTGACTTCGTGATTCCAAAAGGGGCAGGGGACCAAACCTTTACCCTGACCGTGCTGGGACCAAAACAGTATCAGCTGACCAGCGACGCAGGCTTCAGCGCGCGCGGGGAAGTGGGGCAGATGCTGACCAAAGATGGCGTGAGCATCAGGGTTGGTGCCATCCAGGCGCACGAGGGCGGTGAGTTTACGGTCACCAAATTCTCGACGCTCGGAATGATCAACAATCTGCAAAACAACCTGACCGTCACCGAAAACGGCAAGGACACCGGCGTCCTGAGCATGACCTTCACCGGTGAAGACAAGGATCAAATCCGCGACATCCTGAACAGCATCACCCGTAACTACCTTGAGCAGAACGTTGAGCGCAAGTCAGCGGAAGCCGCTAAAAGCCTCGCGTTCCTCAGTAAACAGTTGCCGGAGGTGCGCGCCCGTCTGGATGACGCCGAGAACAAGCTGAACGCATACCGTCAGGATAAAGACTCCGTCGACCTGCCGCTGGAGGCGAAATCGGTTCTCGACTCCATGGTCAATATTGATGCGCAGCTAAACGAGCTGACCTTTAAAGAGGCGGAAATTTCCAAGCTCTATACCAAACGTCACCCGGCGTACCGCACGCTGCTCGAGAAACGTCGTACCCTGGAAGAAGAGAAGGCGAAGCTGAATGACCGCGTGACCGCGATGCCGAAGACGCAGCAGGAAATCGTACGCCTGACGCGTGATGTGGAATCCGGCCAGCAGGTTTACATGCAACTGCTGAACAAGCAGCAGGAGCTGAAAATCACCGAAGCCAGCACCGTGGGCGACGTGCGTATCGTTGACCCGGCGATTACCCAGCCGGGCGTGCTGAAGCCGAAGAAAGCGCTGATTATCCTCGGCAGCATTATTCTCGGCCTGATGCTCTCTATCGTCGGCGTGCTGCTGCGCTCGCTGTTCAACCGCGGTATCGAAAGCCCGCAGGTGCTGGAAGAGAACGGGATCAGCGTGTACGCCAGCATCCCGCTTTCGGAGTGGCAGAAGTCCCGTGACAGCGTCAAAACCGTTAAGGGCGTCAAGCGTTACAAACAGAGCCAGCTGCTGGCCGTGGGTAACCCGACCGACCTGGCGATTGAAGCGGTGCGTAGCCTGCGTACCAGCCTCCACTTCGCCATGATGCAGGCCAAAAACAACGTCCTGATGATGACCGGTGTCAGCCCGTCAATTGGTAAGACCTTCGTCTGTGCCAACCTGGCGGCGGTGGTGAGCCAGACCAACAAGCGCGTGCTGCTGATCGACTGCGACATGCGTAAGGGCTACACCCATGAGCTGCTGGGCACCAACAACGTTAACGGCCTGTCGGAAATCCTGCTGGGTAAAGGGGAGATCAGTGAGAGCGCCAAGCCGACCTCGATTCCGAAATTTGACCTGATCCCGCGTGGCCAGGTACCGCCGAACCCGTCTGAACTGCTGATGAGCGAGCGCTTCACGCAGCTGATCGAGTGGGCAAGCAAAAACTATGACCTGGTGCTGATCGATACCCCACCAATTCTGGCGGTCACCGACGCCGCCGTGGTAGGGCGTCATGCGGGCACCACGCTGATGGTTGCACGCTATGCGGTGAACACCCTGAAGGAAGTGGAAACCAGCCTGAGCCGCTTTGAGCAGAACGGTATTGAGGTGAAAGGGGTCATTCTGAACTCCATCTTCCGCCGTGCGACGGGTTATCAGGATTACGGCTACTACGAGTACGAATACAAGTCTGACTCTAAATAACAAAACACACCCCACACCCCTCACCCTAACCCTCTCCCCTGAGGGGAGAGGGGACTGCCTGGTGCGGTCTTTCACCCTCTCCCCTCCGGGGAGAGGGCCGGGGTGAGGGGCAGGAGGAATACATGAGCACACAACGCCCTTTGATTTCTATCTATATGCCGACATGGAATCGTCAGCAGCTGGCGATCCGCGCGATTAAATCGGTCCTGCGTCAGGATTACGATAACTGGGAACTGATTATCGTGGATGACTGTTCCTCCTCTTACGAACAGCTGCAAAAGTTTGTCGAAGACCTGAACGACCCGCGCGTGGTGTACACGCATAACGCCATCAACTCCGGGGCGTGCGCGGTGCGCAATCAGGCGATTATGCAGGCGAAAGGGCAGTATCTGACCGGTATCGACGATGATGACGAATGGACGCCAAACCGTCTGTCGATCTTCCTGTCGCACAAAGCGCAGCTGGTGACCCACGCGTTTCTGTATGCCAATGACTATGTCTGTCAGGGCGAGGTCTATTCGCAGCCGGCCAGCCTGCCGCTGTATCCGAAATCACCGTATTCCCGCCGCCTGTTCTACAAGCGCAACATCATTGGCAATCAGGTATTTACCTGGGCCTGGCGCTTTAAGGAGTGTCTGTTCGATACCGAGCTGAAGGCCGCACAGGATTACGACATCTTCCTGCGGATGGTGGTGGAGTACGGCGAGCCGTGGAAGGTGGAAGAGGCCACGCAGATCCTGCACATCAACCACGGGGAGATGCAGATCACCTCGTCACCGAAAAAATTCTCGGGCTACTTCCATTTTTACCGCAAGCACAAGGACAAGTTTGACCGTGCCAGTCGGAAGTATCAGCTCTTTACCCTGTATCAGATCCGCAACAAGCGCATGAACTGGCGCACGCTGCTGACGCTGCTGTCGGTGCGTAACGGCAAGCGTCTGGCTGACGGGCTTCGGGGGAAATAATGTTTCTGGAAGATTGCCGCGCTAACAGCTGGAGCCTGCGCCCGTGCTGCATGGTTCTGGCCTACCGTATTGCGCACTTTTGCTCGGTGTGGCGCAAAAAAAATGTGCTGAACAACATCTGGGCCGCGCCGGTGCTGGTGCTGTACCGCATCATCACCGAATGCTTTTTTGGCTATGAAATTCAGGCCGCTGCCACCATTGGCCGCCGCTTTACCATTCATCACGGCTATGCGGTCGTCATCAACAAGTTCGTCGTCGCGGGTGATGATTTCACCATTCGCCACGGGGTGACAATCGGCAACCGTGGGCCAGACAGCCTGGCCTGCCCGGTGATTGGCAATAACGTCGAGTTGGGCGCCAACGTGGTGATGATCGGGGAGATTACCGTGGGCAATAACGTGACGGTTGGCGCAGGTAGCGTGGTGCTGGACAGCATTCCGGACAATGCGCTGGTGGTGGGCGAGAAAGCCCGCGTGAAGGTGATTAAATGAACATTCTGCAATTTAACGTACGCCTCGCAGAGGGCGGGGCGGCAGGCGTAGCGCTGGATCTGCACCAGCGCGCGCTGCAAAAAGGATTACAGTCGCGCTTTGTTTACGGTTACGGCAAGGGCGGCAAGAAAAGCGTCAGCCATGATAACTATCCGCAGGTGTTGAAGCAGACGCCACGTCTGACCTCCATCGCCAATATTGCGCTGTTCCGCCTGTTTAACCGCGACCTGTTCGGCAACCTGAATAATCTCTACCGCACCGTCACCCGCACCCGCGGGCCGGTTGTGCTGCACTTCCACGTGCTACACAGCTACTGGCTGAATCTGGAAGAGGTGGTAGCGTTTTGTGGCAAAGTGAAGGCGCACAAGCCGGACACCCGATTCGTCTGGACGCTACACGACCACTGGAGCGTGACCGGACGCTGCGCCTTTACCGACGGCTGCGAAGGCTGGAAAGATAACTGCCAGAAATGCCCTACGCTCAGCAACTATCCGCCGGTGAAGGTCGATCGCGCGCATCAGCTGGTTGAGGGCAAGCGTCAGCTGTTCCGCGACATGCTCTCGCTCGGCTGCACCTTTATCTCTCCAAGCCAGCACGTGGCAGATGCTTTTAATAGCCTGTACGGAGCAGGGCGCTGCCAGATTATCAACAACGGTATTGATGTGGCGACGGAAGAGATCCTGGCCGAACTGACGCCCGTAGCCATTACCACGGGCAAGCCGAAAATCGCTGTCGTCGCCCATGACCTGCGCTACGACGGCAAAACCAACCAACAGCTGGTGCGCGACATGATGGCGCTCGGCGACAAAATTGAACTGCATACCTTCGGCAAATTCTCGCCGTTCGAAGGCGCTAACGTGGTGAATCACGGGTTTGAAACCGACAAGCGCAAACTGATGAGCGCGCTCAACGGTATGGACGCGCTGGTGTTCAGCTCCCGCGTGGACAACTACCCGCTGATCCTGTGCGAAGCGCTCTCCATTGGCGTGCCGGTCATTGCCACCCACAGCGACGCGGCGCGCGAAGTGCTGGAGAAATCGGGCGGTAAAACCTTCAGTGAGAACGAGGTGCTGCCGCTGGTGCAGCTGTCGAAGGCCGATATCGCGCAGGCTGTTTTTGGCACGGACCTGGAATCGTTCCGCAACCGCAGCCGCAAAGCGTACAGTGGACAACAGATGCTGGAGGAGTATGTCTCGTTCTATCAGAATCTGTAGTTATCTGCTGCTGCCGCTGATCTACCTGCTGGTCAACGTCAAGATTGCCCAGCTCGGTGAAAGCTTCCCAATCACCATCGTCACCTTCCTGCCGGTTCTGCTGTTGCTATACGTTGATAAGCTTAACCTCAAAAAGCTGATGATTGCGCTTGGGATCGGGTTTGGTCTGACGGCGTTTAACTACATCTTTGGTCAGTCGCTGGACGCCAGCAAATATGTCACCTCCACCATGCTGTTTGTTTATATCGTTATCATTATTGGCATGGTGTGGAGTATTCGTTTTAAAACTATCTCTCCGCACAATTATAGGAAAATCCTCAGGTTCTTTTATATTGTCGTCGGGCTGATTGTTATGCTTGCGGCATTGGAGATGGCGCAAATTATTCTCACAGGCGGCAGTAGCCTGATGGAAATAATTTCGAAATATCTTATATACAGTAACAGCTATGTACTGAACTTCATTAAGTTTGGTGGCAAGCGTACCACTGCGCTCTATTTTGAACCGGCGTTTTTTGCTCTGGCATTAATCTCAATTTGGCTCAGCATCAAACAGTTCGGTATCAAAACCCCCAAGACCGATGCTATGATTCTTGCAGGAATCGTTCTGTCAGGGTCGTTCTCAGGGGTAATGACGTTTATTCTGTTTTACCTGCTGGAGTGGGCGTTCCAGTACCTGAACAAAGAGGCGATTAAGAAAAAACTGCCGCTGGCGATCATTTCTCTGACGGTATTTTTAGTGGGCGTAATATTCGCCTTCCCGTACATTTCTGAACGTCTGGGTGATTTGGGAACGGAAGGTTCGTCGTCCTATTATCGCATCATTGGTCCACTGGTGATGGTGGGTTATTCCTTAACCCATATTGATGGCGTAGTAAGATTCGGCTCACTTTACGAATATGTTGCTTCATTCGGAATCTTTAACGGTGCGGATGTCGGTAAAACCATAGACAATGGTCTGTATCTGTTAATTATCTATTTTTCCTGGTTCGCCGTACTGTTGACACTGTGGTATCTGTTTAAAGTTTTCAAAATGATGATTAACGCGTTTGGTGATAACCAGAACTTTCGCGTGCAACTTTATCTGTTCACACCGGTGTCGTTGTTTTTTACCGGGTCAATATTTAGCCCGGAATATGCATTCTTAATTGTATGTCCGTTTATTTTGCGCAAAGCGCTGAATATTACGAGCGTATGAAGAAATGAGGTGATTTATGTTTCTTAGCGTCATTACTGTCGCCTTTCGTAACCACGAAGGGGTGGTAAAAACCTGGCGCTCGCTGCGCAACCTGGCGCGCGATCCGAGCCTCACCTTTGAGTGGATCGTGGTCGATGGCGGCTCGAACGACGGCACGGCGGAGTTCCTGGAAAAACTTAACGGTGAGTTCAACTTACGTTACATCAGCGAGAAAGATAAAGGCATTTACGATGCCATGAATAAAGGCATCAACATGGCGCAGGGGCGCTACGCCATCTTCCTCAATTCCGGCGACGTGTTCCATGAAGATGTGGCGCTGTTTGCACGCCAGCTGGCGCGCAAGAAAGAAGATGCCATGTTTATCGGTGATGCGCTGCTTGATTTCGGCGAGGGGAAAAAAGTCCTGCGCGGCGCGAAACCAGGCTGGTATATCTACCACAGCCTGCCGGCAAGCCATCAGGCTATTTTCTTTCCGATGAGCGGCCTGAAAAAGCAGCCTTACGATTTGCAATATAAAGTGTCATCAGATTATGCCCTGGCCGCCAGCCTGTACAAATCTGGCTACCCGTTCCGTCGAATTAAAGGACTGGTATCCGAATTTTCAATGGGCGGCGTGTCAACCTCGAATAATCTGGAATTGTGCCAGGATGCCAAAAACGTGCAGCGTAAAATATTACGCGTACCGGGGTTCTGGGCGGAATTATCTTATTTCTTACGTCTGAAAACGACGGGTAAAGCGAAAGCCTTATATAACAAAGCCTGAGATATAAGGAAACGTAATGCAGGAATTAAATGGATTCTCCGTGCCGAAAGGTTTTCGGGGCGGGAGCGGTATTAAAGTTCAACTGTGGTGGGCTGTACAGGCAACGTTATTTGCCTGGTCGCCGCAAATACTGTACCGCTGGCGCGCATTTTTACTGCGTCTGTTTGGCGCAAAAATAGGAAAAAACGTAGTCATTCGTCCTTCGGTGAAAATTACTTATCCCTGGAAATTAACGCTTGGGGATTACGCCTGGGTTGGGGATGACGCGGTGTTATATACCCTTGGCGAGATTACGATTGGCGCAAATTCGGTGGTTTCACAGAAGTGTTATTTGTGCACCGGCAGCCACGATTTTATGAGCCCGCATTTTGATATTACCGCTTCGCCTGTTGTGATCGGTGAAAAATGCTGGCTGGCAACAGACGTCTTTGTTGCACCCGGTGTTTCTGTTGGCGATGGCACGGTAGTCGGTGCCCGCAGCAGCGTTTTTAAATCGCTACCGGCAAATAAAATTTGCCGTGGCAACCCCGCAGTGGTGATACGCGAACGCGTTGAAACTGATTAAATTCATAAGTAGAGGAATATAAACATGTCTAAAGTCGCTCTCATCACCGGCGTTACCGGGCAGGATGGTTCTTACCTGGCAGAGTTACTGCTGGAAAAAGGGTATGAAGTACACGGTATTAAACGTCGTGCGTCTTCATTTAATACCGAACGTGTCGATCATATTTATCAGGATCCTCACGCGGCGAACCCGAAATTCCACCTGCACTACGGCGACCTGACCGATACCTCCAACCTGACCCGCATCCTGCAGGAAGTACAGCCGGATGAAGTCTACAACCTGGGCGCGATGAGCCACGTTGCGGTTTCCTTCGAATCCCCGGAATACACCGCTGACGTGGACGCCATGGGTACGCTGCGTCTGCTGGAAGCGATTCGCTTCCTGGGTCTTGAGAAGAAAACCCGTTTCTATCAGGCATCTACCTCTGAGCTGTATGGTCTGGTGCAGGAAATTCCGCAGAAAGAGACTACGCCGTTCTACCCACGTTCTCCGTACGCGGTAGCGAAACTGTACGCTTACTGGATCACTGTGAACTACCGTGAATCCTACGGCATGTACGCCTGTAACGGCATTCTGTTCAACCACGAATCCCCACGTCGTGGCGAAACCTTCGTGACCCGTAAAATCACCCGCGCTATCGCCAACATCGCTCAGGGCCTGGAGTCTTGCCTGCACCTCGGCAACATGGACTCCCTGCGTGACTGGGGCCATGCGAAAGACTACGTGAAAATGCAGTGGATGATGCTGCAGCAGGAACAGCCAGAAGACTTCGTGATCGCGACCGGCGTGCAGTACTCCGTACGTCAGTTCGTTGAGATGGCTGCGGCACAGCTGGGCATCAAGCTGCGCTTCGAAGGCACCGGCGTGGAAGAGAAGGGTATCGTTGTTTCCGTGACCGGCCACGACGCACCGGGCGTGAAGCCAGGCGACGTGATTGTTCAGGTGGATCCGCGTTACTTCCGTCCTGCTGAAGTGGAAACCCTGCTGGGCGACCCAACCAAAGCGCACGAGAAGCTGGGCTGGAAACCAGAAACCACCCTGCAAGAAATGGTATCCGAGATGGTGGCCAAAGATCTTGAAGCAGCGAAAAAACACTCCCTGCTCAAGTCCCATGGCTACGAGGTTGCCATCGCGCTGGAGTCCTGAGAATGACAAAACAACGTATTTTTGTCGCCGGTCATCGCGGAATGGTGGGTTCCGCGATTGTCCGCCAGCTTGAACAGCGCGGCGACGTTGAGGTGATTGTTCGCACCCGCGACGAGCTGAACTTGCTTGACAGCAAAGCGGTGCAGGACTTCTTCGCCAGCGAACGTATCGACCAGGTGTATCTGGCGGCGGCGAAGGTGGGCGGCATTGTCGCTAACAACACCTACCCGGCGGATTTCATCTACGAGAACATGATGATTGAGAGCAACATCATTCACGCGGCGCATCTGCACAACGTGAACAAGCTGCTGTTCCTCGGTTCATCCTGTATCTACCCAAAAATGGCGAAACAGCCGATCGCCGAGAGCGAACTGTTGCAGGGCACGCTGGAAGCCACCAACGAGCCGTACGCGATTGCCAAAATTGCCGGGATCAAGCTGTGTGAATCGTACAACCGTCAGTATAACCGCGACTATCGCTCGGTGATGCCGACCAACCTCTACGGACCGCACGACAACTTCCACCCGAGCAATTCGCACGTGATCCCGGCGCTGCTGCGTCGTTTCCACGAGGCGACTGCCGAAAACGCCCCGGACGTGGTGGTGTGGGGCAGCGGTACGCCAATGCGCGAGTTCCTGCACGTGGACGATATGGCGGCTGCCAGCATTCACGTCATGGAGCTGGATCGCGAGGTGTGGCAGGAAAACACCGAGCCGATGCTGTCGCACATTAACGTCGGGACCGGCGTGGACTGCACCATTCGCGAGCTGGCGCAGACCATCGCGCAGGTGGTGGGCTACAAAGGACGCGTGGTGTTTGATGCCACCAAACCGGACGGCACGCCGCGCAAGCTGCTGGACGTGACCCGTCTGCATCAGCTGGGCTGGTATCACGAGGTCTCACTGGAGCAGGGGCTGGCCAGCACCTACCAGTGGTTCCTGGAAAACCAGCACCGCTTCCGGGGGTAATGATGTTTTTAAGTCAGGAAGATTTTGCCACGGTGGTGCGTTCCACTCCGCTCATCTCAATTGATTTGATCGTGGAGAACGAACGCGGCGAGTTCTTGCTGGGGAAACGAACCAATCGTCCTGCACAGGGCTTCTGGTTCGTGCCCGGCGGGCGCGTGCAGAAGGATGAGACGCTAAGCGATGCGTTTGAGCGTCTCACTCTGGCGGAACTGGGCCTGCAACTGCCGATGGCAGCGGGCCAGTTTTACGGGGTCTGGCAGCACTTCTATGACGATAACTTTTCGGGCACCGGGTTCACCACGCACTATGTCGTGCTGGGGTTCCGCCTGAAGGTGAGTGAGGCAGACCTGCGTCTGCCTGATTCTCAGCATGACGATTACCGCTGGTTAACGCCAGAGGCGCTGCTGGCAAGCGACAACGTCCATGACAACAGTCGGGCGTACTTCCTTGCGGAACGTCAGGCCGAGGTGCCAGGCCTATGAAAATCCTCGTCTACGGAATTAACTACTCGCCGGAGCTTACCGGTATCGGGAAATACACCGGCGAGATGGTCGAGTGGATGGCGAGCCAGGGACATGACGTGCGGGTGATTACCGCCCCGCCGTATTACCCGGAGTGGAAGGTAGGCGAACGCTATTCCAGCTGGCGCTACCGCCGCGAAGAGGGGGCTGCGACCGTCTGGCGCTGCCCGCTCTACGTGCCGAAACAGCCCTCGACGCTGAAACGTTTAATTCATCTGGGCAGCTTTGCCCTGAGCAGTTTTTTCCCGCTGATGGCGCAACGTCGCTGGAAGCCGGATCGCATCATCGGCGTGGTGCCGACGCTGTTCTGCACGCCAGGCATGCGCCTGCTGGGCAAACTCTCCGGCGCGCGCACCCTGCTGCACATTCAGGATTATGAAGTGGACGCCATGCTCGGGCTGGGGATGGCCGGGAAAGGCAAGGGCGGCAAGGTGGCGAAGCTCGCCAGCGCCTTTGAGCGCAGCGGCCTGCACAACGTGGATTACGTCTCGACCATCTCGCGCTCGATGATGAACAAGGCGCAGGAGAAGGGTGTCCCGGCGGAGAAGGTGATCTTCTTTCCGAACTGGTCCGAAGTGGCGCGTTTCCGCGATGTGACAGACCAGGATGCGCAGGCGTTACGCGCGCAGCTCGGTTTGCATGAAGATCAAAAAATCATTCTTTACTCAGGCAACATCGGTGAAAAACAGGGGTTGGAGAGCGTGATTGACGCCGCGCTTCAGCTGAGCGAACACCCGTGGATGTTCGTGATAGTCGGGCAGGGCGGCGGTAAAGCGCGGCTGGAAAAAATGGCCAGCGAGCGCGGACTGACCAACATCCGCTTCTTCCCGCTTCAGTCTTATGACGCGCTGCCCGCGCTGCTGAAAATGGCGGATTGCCATCTGGTGGTGCAAAAACGCGGCGCGGCGGATGCGGTGCTGCCGTCCAAGCTGACCAACATTCTGGCAGTGGGCGGAAATGCGGTGATTACGGCAGAAGCCGCAACAGAATTAGGCCAGCTGTGCAACAGCTACCCGGGCATTGCCGTTTGCGTAGAGCCAGAATCGGTTCCTGCGCTGGTGACCGGAATTGAGCAGGCACTCGCCATGCCAAAAGAGAACACGGTGGCACGTGAATATGCCGAACGCACGCTCGAGAAAGAGAACGTGCTGAGCCAATTTATTGCAGATATACGGGGATAAATCATGAGTCAAACCACTTTGTATCCGGTCGTAATGGCGGGTGGATCCGGGAGCCGGTTGTGGCCACTGTCCCGCGTGCTTTATCCAAAACAATTTCTGTGCCTGAAGGGCGACCTCACCATGCTGCAAACGACGGTTAACCGTCTGCACGGCGTGGAGTGTGAAAGCCCGGTGGTGATCTGTAACGAGCAGCACCGCTTTATCGTTGCCGAGCAACTGCGCCAGCTGAATAAACTGACCGAAAATATCATTCTGGAGCCTGCCGGACGCAACACCGCGCCTGCTATTGCTCTTGCGGCGCTGGCGGCAAAACGCAGCAGCCCGGACTGCGACCCGCTGATGCTGGTGCTGGCGGCTGACCACGTTATTCAGCAGGAAGACGCCTTCCGCGACGCGGTTCGCGCGGCGATTCCTTACGCTGAGAACGGCAAGCTGGTGACCTTCGGCATCGTGCCGGATCTCCCGGAAACCGGCTATGGCTACATTCGCCGCGGCAGCGTTACGCCTGGTGAAGGCGACAGCGTGGCCTTTGACGTGGCGCAGTTTGTCGAAAAACCGAATCTGGAAACCGCCCAGGCCTACGTGGCCAGCGGTGAATACTACTGGAACAGCGGTATGTTCCTGTTCCGCGCCGGTCGCTACCTGGAAGAGCTGGAAAAATATCGCCCGGATATCTTAAATGCCTGCGAAAAAGCGATGGCGGTGGTGGATCCGGATCTCGATTTTATCCGCGTGGACGAAGAAGCCTTCCTCGCCTGTCCGGAAGAGTCCATTGACTATGCCGTGATGGAACGTACGGCAGATGCGGTAGTGGTGCCGATGGATGCGGGCTGGAGCGACGTTGGCTCCTGGTCGTCACTGTGGGAGATTAGCGCCCATACCCCGGAGGGTAACGTCCATCACGGTGATGTGATCAGCCACAAAACGGAAAACAGCTACGTCTACGCCGAATCTGGCCTTGTCACCACGGTAGGGGTGAAAGATCTGGTGGTCGTGCAGACCAAAGACGCGGTGCTGATTGCCGACCGTAATGCCGTGCAGGACGTTAAAAAAGTGGTGGAGAAGATCAAGGCCGATGGCCGCCACGAACACCATATTCACCGCGAAGTCTACCGCCCGTGGGGCAAATATGACTCCATTGACGCCGGCGAGCGTTACCAGGTGAAACGCATCACCGTGAAGCCTGGGGAAGGGCTGTCGGTGCAGATGCACCATCACCGCGCCGAACACTGGGTAGTGGTGGCGGGGACAGCCAAAGTGACCATCAACGGTGAAGTGAAGCTGCTCGGTGAAAACGAGTCCATTTATATTCCGCTGGGTGCCACGCACTGCCTGGAAAACCCGGGGAAAATTCCACTCGACTTAATTGAGGTGCGTTCCGGTTCGTATCTGGAAGAGGACGATATCGTGCGCTTCCAGGACCGCTACGGGCGGGTGTAGCGCCGTCTTAACGCCGGATGGCGCTTCGCTTATCCGGCCTACGAATGAATAAAAAACAATTAAGCCTGTTAACGGGCGGGCCAACTGTTGCCTGAAAAAGGGGTCATCATGGAAAAATTAACCTGTTTTAAAGCCTACGATATTCGCGGCAAGCTGGGCGAAGAGCTGAACGAAGACATTGCGTGGCGCATCGGCCGCGCGTACGGCGAATACCTGAAACCACAAACTATCGTGCTGGGCGGCGACGTGCGTCTCACCAGCGAATCCCTGAAGCTGGCGCTGGCGAAAGGGCTACAGGACGCGGGCGTCGACGTGCTGGACATTGGCCTTTCCGGTACCGAAGAGATCTATTTTGCCACCTTCCACCTCGGCGTGGACGGCGGTATCGAAGTGACGGCCAGCCATAACCCGATGGACTACAACGGCATGAAGCTGGTGCGCAAGGGCGCGCGTCCTATCAGCGGCGACACCGGTCTGCGCGATGTGCAGCGTCTGGCCGAGGCCAACGACTTCCCGCCGGTGAACGAAGCGAAGCGCGGCAGCTATAAGCAGATCAACCTGCAAAAAGAGTACATCGACCACCTGCTGGGCTACATCAACGTGGCGAACCTCAAACCGCTGAAGCTGGTGATTAACTCCGGCAACGGCGCGGCAGGCCCGGTTGTCGATGCACTTGAAGCCCGCTTTAAGGCGCTGAACGTGCCGGTGACCTTCGTCAAAGTGCACAACACGCCTGACGGCAACTTCCCGAACGGTATTCCTAACCCGCTGCTGCCGGAGTGCCGCGACGACACCCGCAACGCGGTGATTGAGCACGGCGCCGATATGGGTATCGCCTTTGACGGCGATTTCGACCGCTGCTTCCTGTTCGACGAGAAAGGGCAGTTTATCGAAGGCTACTACATTGTCGGCCTGCTGGCGGAAGCGTTCCTTGAGAAAAACCCGGGGGCGAAGATCATTCATGATCCGCGCCTCTCCTGGAACACCGTCGACGTGGTGAAGGCCGCGGGCGGCGAGCCGGTGATGTCTAAAACCGGCCACGCGTTTATCAAAGAGCGTATGCGCGAGGAAGACGCCATCTACGGCGGCGAGATGAGCGCCCACCACTATTTCCGTGATTTTGCCTACTGCGACAGCGGGATGATCCCGTGGCTGCTGGTAACCGAGCTGCTGTGCCTGAAAGGACAGAGCCTGGGCGAACTGGTACGCGACCGCATGGCGGCGTTCCCGGCGAGCGGGGAGATCAACAGCAAACTGGCACAGCCAGCCGAGGCCATCGCCCGCGTCGAACAGCACTTTGCCATTCATGCGCTGGAGATTGACCGTACCGACGGTATCAGCATGGCGTTCCCGCAGTGGCGCTTCAACCTGCGCTCTTCCAACACTGAGCCGGTGGTGCGCCTGAACGTTGAGTCCCGCGCCGATACCGCGCTGATGGAAGCCCGAACGAAGGACATTCTGGCGCTGTTGAATCAGTAAAAAGAAAACCTTACCCCTCACCCTAACCCTCTCCCCTTTGGGGAGAGGGCCGGGGTGAGGGGCGAGGGGAAAGGTTTAGAACTAAAGGAACAACGATGACAAATCTAAAAAAGCGCGAGCGAGCGAGAACGAATGCATCGTTAATCTCTATGGTGCAGCGTTTTTCTGATATCACCATCATGGTCGGCGGACTGTGGGCGGTGTGTTGGGTCAGCGGGCAGTCGTTCTTCTACATGCATTTGCTGATGGCGTTGATTGCGCTGGTGGTGTTTCAGATGATTGGCGGCATGACCGATTTCTATCGCTCATGGCGCGGCGTAAAAATGACCACCGAACTGATGCTGCTGCTACAGAACTGGACCTTAAGCCTGATTTTCAGCGCGGGCCTGGTGGCGTTCAGCCATGATTTTGATAACCGCTTTGTGACCTATCTCTGCTGGTATCTGTTAACCAGCGTTGGCATGGTGGTTTGCCGCTCGCTGATCCGCTTTGGCGCGGGCTGGCTGCGCAACCGTGGGTATAACCGTCGCTTTGTTGCCGTGGCGGGCGACCTGCCGGTGGGACAGGTGTTGCTCGACAGCTTCCGCAAAGAGCCGTGGTTAGGTTTTGAAGTGGTCGGGGTTTATCACGACGCGAAGCCCGGCGGCGTACCATCTGACTGGGCGGGCAGCTACGAACAGCTGATAGAAGACGCGAAAGCCGGCAAAATTCACAACGTCTACATCGCCATGCAGATGAAAGATGAATCCCGCATCAAGACACTGATGCGCGAGCTTGCCGATACCACCTGCTCGGTGATCCTCATCCCTGACGTGTTTACCTTCAATATTCTCCACTCCCGTATTGAAGAGGTGAACGGGGTACCGGTTGTTCCGTTGTACGACACGCCGCTGTCGGGGATTAACCGCGTGCTGAAGCGCGTGGAGGATATCGTACTTTCGTCCCTGATCCTGCTGCTCATCTCCCCGGTGCTGTGCTGCATTGCGCTGGCGGTGAAGCTCAGCTCTCCGGGGCCGATCATCTTCCGTCAGACCCGCTACGGCATGGACGGTAAGCCGATCATGGTGTGGAAATTCCGCTCCATGAAGGTGATGGAGAACGACAAGGTGGTGACCCAGGCGACGCAGAACGATCCGCGCGTCACCCGCGTGGGTAACTTCCTGCGCCGTACCTCGCTCGATGAGCTGCCGCAGTTCATCAACGTGTTCACCGGCGGGATGTCCATCGTCGGGCCTCGTCCTCACGCCGTGGCCCATAACGAGCAGTACCGTACCCTGATTGAAGGCTACATGCTGCGCCATAAGGTGAAGCCAGGCATCACCGGCTGGGCGCAGATCAACGGCTGGCGCGGCGAGACCGACACGCTGGAAAAAATGGAAAAACGCATCGAGTTCGATCTGGAGTACATCCGTGAGTGGAGCCTCTGGTTCGATATCAAGATTGTTTTTCTGACCATTTTCAAAGGCTTCGTGAACAAAGCGGCGTACTAAGATGAGCTTACGAGAAAAAACCATCAGCGGCGCAAAATGGTCAGCCATGGCCACCATCGTCATCATTGGCCTCGGCCTGGTGCAGATGACGGTGCTGGCGCGCATTATCGATAACCACCAGTTTGGTCTGCTGACCGTCTCGCTGGTGATTATCGCCCTGGCCGATACGCTGTCGGACTTTGGTATCGCCAACTCCATTATCCAGCGCAAAGAGATCAGCCATCTGGAGCTGACCACCCTCTACTGGCTGAACGTTGGGCTGGGTATCTTCGTCTTTGTGCTGGTGTTCCTGCTGAGCGATGTGATTGCCGGCGTGCTGCATAACCCGGACCTGGCGCCGCTGATGCGCACCCTGTCGTTTGCTTTCGTGGTGATCCCGCACGGGCAGCAGTTCCGCGCGCTGATGCAGAAAGAGCTGGAGTTCAACAAGATCGGCATGATTGAAACCAGCGCCGTGCTGGCGGGCTTTACCTTCACCGTTGTCAGCGCCCATTTCTGGCCGCTGGCGATGACCGCCATTCTCGGCTACCTCGTTAACTCTGCCGTGCGCACGCTGCTGTTTGGCTTCTTTGGCCGCAAGATTTATCGCCCGGGACTGCATTTTTCGCTGGCGTCTGTTTCATCCAACCTGCGCTTCGGCGCGTGGCTGACGGCAGACAGCATTATCAACTATGTGAATACTAACCTCTCTACGCTGGTGTTGGCGCGCATTCTGGGCGCGAGCGTCGCGGGCGGCTACAACCTGGCGTATAACGTCGCGGTTGTCCCACCGATGAAGCTCAACCCAATCATTACCCGCGTGCTGTTCCCGGCGTTCGCCAAAATTCAGGACGATACCGAGAAGCTGCGCGTGAACTTTTACAAGCTGCTCTCCGTGGTGGGGATCATCAACTTCCCGGTACTGCTGGGGCTGATGGTGGTCGCCAGCAATTTCGTACCGCTGGTGTTTGGCGGGAAGTGGAACAGCATCATCCCGATCCTGCAACTGCTGTGCGTTGTGGGGCTGCTGCGCTCGGTGGGGAACCCGATTGGTTCTCTGCTGATGGCGAAGGCGCGCGTGGATATCAGCTTCAAGTTCAACGTGTTTAAAACCTTCCTGTTTATTCCGGCAATTATTGTGGGCGGGCACATGGCGGGTGCCATTGGCGTGACGCTCGGCTTCCTGCTGGTGCAGATCGTCAATACCGTGCTGAGCTACTTCGTGATGATCAAACCGGTGCTGGGCTCCAGCTACCGTCAGTACATTCTCAGCCTGTGGCTGCCGTTTTATCTCTCCTTACCGACTCTGGCGGTGAGCTACGGCCTGGGCGTGGTGCTCAACGGGCATCTGCCGCTGGCGGCGCTGCTTGCGGTGCAGGTCGCGACAGGCGCGCTGGCATTCGGCGTGATGATTGTGCTGTCACGCAATGCGCTGGTGGTTGAGATAAAGCGCCAGTTTTGCCGTAACGAAAAAATGAAAACGCTGCTTCGCGCAGGCTAATTTTACGAGGCCATTATGAAATTACTTATTCTTGGCAACCATACCTGCGGCAACCGTGGCGACAGCGCCATCCTGCGCGGTTTATTGGATGCAATTAACACCCTTAAGCCTGAGACAGAAGTGGATGTGATGAGCCGTTATCCGGTCAGCTCATCCTGGTTACTGAACCGCCCGGTGATGGGCGACCCGCTCTACAGCCAGATGAAACAGCACAACAACGCTGCGGGCGTGATGGGGCGCGTGAAGAAAGTACTGCGTCGCCGCTACCAGCATCAGGTGCTGCTTTCTCGCGTAACCGACACCGGCAAGCTGCGCAACATCGCCATCGCGCAGGGCTTTACCGATTTCGTGCGTCTGCTGTCCGGCTATGACGCCATTATTCAGGTGGGCGGCTCGTTCTTCGTCGACCTGTACGGCGTGCCGCAGTTTGAGCATGCACTCTGCACCTTCATGGCGAAAAAACCGCTGTTTATGATCGGCCACAGCGTCGGGCCGTTCCAGGATCCGCAGTTCAACCAGCTGGCGAACTATGTCTTCGGCCACTGTGACGCGCTGATCCTGCGCGAATCGGTCAGCCTCGACATGATGAAGCGTAGCGAAATCGACACCACCAAAGTGGAGCACGGCGTAGACACCGCCTGGCTGGTGGATCATCAGGATGACAGCTTCCAGGCCAGCTACGCGGTACAGCACTGGCTGGACGTGGCGGCAAAACAGAAAACCGTCGCCATTACCCTGCGTGAACTTGCGCCGTTCGATAAACGCCTCGGCACGACTCAGGCGGCGTATGAAAAAGCCTTTGCCGAGGTGGTGAACCGCGTGCTGGACAGCGGTTACCAGGTGCTGGCGCTCTCCACCTGTACCGGTATCGACAGCTACAACAAAGATGACCGCATGGTGGCGCTCAACCTGCGCAACCTGGTAAACGACCCGTCCCGCTACCACGTGGTGATGGACGAGCTGAACGACCTGGAGATGGGCAAGCTGCTCTCCGCCTGCGACCTGACCGTGGGCACGCGTCTGCACTCGGCCATTATCTCGATGAACTTCGGCACGCCAGCCATCGCCATCAACTACGAACACAAGTCCGCGGGCATTATGCAGCAGCTCGGTATGCCGGAAATGGCCGTCGATATTCGTCATCTGCTGGACGGTTCGCTGGGTGCGATGGTGGGCGACACGCTCGGCCAGCTGCCTGCGATCAACGAACGTCTGGCGGTGGCGGTGAAAGCCGAACGCGAAAAAGGTATTGGCATGGTGAAATCCGTCCTCGACCGCGTCCGGGAGGGGAAATGAAGGTTGGTTTCTTCTTACTGAAATTTCCGCTGTCGTCTGAAACTTTTGTGCTGAACCAAATCACCGCGTTTATCGATATGGGGTATGACGTGGAGATTATCGCCCTGCAAAAGGGCGATACGCAAAACACCCATGCGGCGTATACCCAGTATGGGCTGGAGGCGAAAACCCGCTGGTTGCAGGACGAACCCGCCGGACGGATGAACAAACTGCGCCATCGCGCCGGACAGACGCTGCGCGGCCTGCATCGCGCCTCGACGTGGCGGGCGCTGAATATGTCGCGCTATGGGGCGGAGGCCCGCAACCTGATCTTATCCGCCATTTGCGGGCAAACGGCCCAGCCGTACCGGGCCGATGTCTTTATCGCTCACTTTGGCCCGGCTGGCGTCACGGCGGCAAAACTGCGTGAGCTGGGGGTGATTGACGGCAAAATCGCCACCATTTTCCACGGTATCGATATCTCCAGCCGTGAAGTGCTGAACCACTACACGCCGGAATATCAGCAGCTGTTTCGCCGTGGTGACATGATGCTGCCGATAAGCGACCTGTGGGCCGGGCGCCTGAAAACCATGGGGTGCCCGAGCGAGAAAATCACCGTTTCACGCATGGGCGTGGACATGGAACGCTTCACCCAGCGACCCGTCAAGGTGCCGGGCAAGCCGCTGCAAATTATCTCTGTTGCCCGCCTGACCGAAAAGAAAGGGCTGCATGTAGCCATCGAAGCCTGTCGCCAGCTGAAGGCGCGTGGTGTGGACTTCCACTACCGCATCCTGGGTATCGGGCCGTGGGAGCGTCGTCTGCGCACGCTGATTGAACAGTATCAGCTGGAAGACGTGGTCGAGATGCCGGGCTTCAAGCCGAGCCACGAAGTGAAAGCCATGCTCGACGAGGCGGATGTGTTCCTGCTGCCTTCCGTAACCGGCGCTGACGGCGATATGGAAGGCATTCCCGTGGCGCTGATGGAGGCGATGGCGGTCGGCATTCCGGTGGTCTCGACGTTACACAGCGGCATCCCGGAGCTGATCACCTCTGAGCATTCCGGCTGGCTGGTCCCTGAAAACAATGCGCTGGCGCTGGCGGACCGTCTGGCCGCGTTCAGCGATATCGATCAGCAGACGCTGATCCCTGTGCTGCAAAATGCGCGGCAAAAAGTTGAAGCAGAATTCAATCAGCAGGTGATTAATCGCCAGTTAGCGAGCCTGCTGCAAACGCTGTAACGCTGAGGTTGTATGCTGAATAAGATTACCCGACGCCGATTTGTCTCTTCTTTATCCGTCCTGGCTGCCATGCCGCTGCTGTCGCCCCGCGCTGTGCGGGCGGCAACCGGGAAGACGGTTTCTGTCGATCGTTACAACAATAAGGACTGGATCGCCGCCTTTAAGCAGGCATTTACCGAGGGCGATACCGTTGTTGTTCCCGCCGGGTTAACCTGTGAAAACATCAATACCGGCATTTTCATTCCTGATGGCAAAACCCTGCTGATCCGCGGTGCGCTGAAGGGCAACGGGCGCGGGCGGTTTGTGCTTCAGGAGGGCTGCAAGGTCATTGGGGAAGGAGAAGGGCGCACGCATAACATCACGCTGGACGTGCGTGGCTCCGACTGTGTCATTAAAGGGCTGGCGATGAGCGGCTTCGGCCCCGTCACCCAGATCTACATCGGTGGTAAAAAACGGCGAGTGATGCGCAACCTGCTCATCGATAACATCACCGTGACGCAGGCCAACTACGCGATCCTGCGTCAGGGGTTCCACAATCAGGTGGACGGTGCGCGCATTACCAATAGTAAATTCAGCCACTTGCAGGGTGACGCGATTGAGTGGAACGTGGCGATTAACGACCGTAACATCCTGATCTCGGACCACGTGATCGATAACATCAACTGCACCAACGGCAAGATCAACTGGGGCATAGGCATCGGGCTGGCCGGCAGTACGTACGACAATGATTATCCGGAACAGCAGACCGTTAAAAACTTCGTGGTGGCGAATATCACCGGCAGCAACTGTCGGCAGCTGGTCCATGTCGAAAACGGTAAACACTTTGTGATCCGTAATATCAAGGCCAGCAATATTACTCCTGACTTCAGTAAAAAGGCCGGAATTGATAACGCGACGGTAGCTATTTATGGCTGTGATAATTTCGTTATTGATAATGTCGATATGGTCAACAGCGCCGGAATGCTAATTGGCTATGGCGTGATCAAGGGCGATTATCTGTCGATACCGCAGAACTTCAAACTTAACGATATTCGCCTGGATAACCGACAGCTTGCCTATAAGCTACGCGGGATACAGATTTCCTCCGGCAATGCCACGTCGTTTGTTGCCATCACCAACGTGGAGATGCAGCGGGCAACGCTTGAGCTGCATAACAAACCCCAACACCTTTTCTTACGTAATATCAACGTGATGCAGGAGTCAACGACGGGACCGGCCCTGAAGATGAACTTCGATTTGCGTAAAGACGTGCGCGGGAAATTTATGGCTAAAAACGAGACGTTGCTGTCGCTTGCGAACATAAAAGCGGTTAATGAAAAGGGGCAGAGCTCGGTGGATATTGATCGGGTCGATCAACACGTGGTGAATACGGAACGGTTGAATTTTGCGCTGCCGCACAGGTAATCATCCAGACTATTTTGCGACAATTCCTGGAACGAAATCGCGATCTATTCAGATTACAACTACTGTAATTTGTGGTGGGGTGACCTAGGATTACTTCATATTTACGGCAAAACATGCTGGCGAAAACAGGTTTAAAAGCTATAATTCGTCAACCATTTTAAGGTGGAAGAAATAATGATTAATTTGAAAGCAGTCATACCGGTAGCGGGTCTGGGCATGCATATGTTGCCAGCCACGAAGGCAATTCCCAAAGAGATGCTGCCGATCGTTGACAAGCCGATGATTCAGTACATCGTCGACGAGATTGTTGCTGCAGGGATCAAAGAAATCGTTCTGGTGACGCACTCTTCGAAGAATGCGGTAGAGAACCACTTCGACACCTCTTATGAACTCGAAGCGTTGCTTGAGCAGCGCGTTAAGCGTCAGCTTCTGGCGGAAGTTCAGTCTATCTGCCCTCCTGGCGTGACCATCATGAACGTGCGTCAGGCGCAGCCGTTGGGTCTGGGCCACTCGATCCTGTGCGCGCGTCCGGTCGTAGGCGATAACCCGTTTATCGTGGTACTGCCCGATATCATCATTGATACCGCTTCTGCCGATCCGCTGCGTTACAACCTGGCGGCAATGGTTGCACGCTTCAACGAAACAGGTCGCAGCCAGGTGCTGGCGAAACGTATGAAGGGTGATCTCTCTGAGTATTCCGTTATTCAGACCAAAGAGCCGCTGGAGTCGGAAGGGCAGGTGAGCCGTATCGTTGAGTTTATCGAAAAACCCGATCAGCCGCAGACCCTGGACTCCGACCTGATGGCAGTCGGCCGTTATGTGCTGAATGCCGATATCTGGGCTGAGCTGGAAAAAACCGAGCCGGGTGCCTGGGACCGTATCCAGCTGACCGATGCGATTGCTGAGCTGGCGAAGAAGCAGTCGGTTGATGCCATGCTGATGACCGGTGACAGCTATGACTGCGGTAAGAAAATGGGGTATATGCAGGCGTTTGTGAACTATGGCCTGCGTAACCTGAAGGAAGGGGCGAAGTTCAGAAGCCGGATTGAGAAGCTGCTGGCTTACGACTAATAGTCCTTCCGCAGTCTGAAAGACTTTATGCGCGGCAGCCATCTTTTTGTTATGTTGTTACATAAACAAAATGATGGCTGCCGCTTTTTGTTATTAATTCCTGTGATAACAGAGAGTTACCTGCTTCAAATCTGGGCTGATTTGTAGCGATTTGTGCTTGTTTCTGACGCCATTTAGGACGACAATTAACGCCACTTTTTGTCTGTAATCAGACCAGAAAATTCTTCTCTAAACTTCTCTCAGTGCACTGGTAGCTGTTAAGCCAGGGGCGGTAGCATACCTCGCATAAGTTAATGAATAAAGAACGAATGGCTCTGGATAGTACAGTGATCGCGTTCCTGCACTCCTCGCGGGGTAAAAATAACAAATTAAGCAGATAGGGGATGGCAATGAAAGTATTGGTGACGGGCGGAACCGGATTTCTTGGTACTGCTTTAGTCCAGACGTTGAAATCATCGGGGCACGAGGTGATACTAACAACGCGCAGGCAAGAGAACATTGCAGAAGGTATTTTCAACTTGGGTGATATCTCAGCCGACACCAACTGGGCTCATCTTCTCCAGGGGTGCGACACCGTCATTCATACTGCGGGAAGGGCACATATTCTCAATGATGACGCACAGGATGCATTAGCGGAATTCCGACGGGTTAATCACGATGCGACGATAAAATTAGCTAAAGATGCCGCCAGTAGCGGTGTAAAGCACTTTATTTTCATAAGCTCTATCGGTGTCAACGGTAATTCCACTTCAGGAACTCCCTTTACAGAAACATCGGCACCTCGACCGACTTCTGATTATGCCATTTCCAAGCTTGAAGCTGAGCAGAGCCTATTAAAAAATTTTGGAGGGACTGATATGGCTATCACTATTGTCCGTCCGGCTTTAATTTGTGGCGAAAATGCACCGGGTAATATTCAGCGTCTTTTGAACCTGGTATCGAAAAACCTGCCGTTGCCGTTTAAAAACGTTAAGAATAAGCGTGCTCTTGTTTCGCTGGATAATGTCGTCAGTTTTATCAATGAATGTGTCGTAAACGAGAAAGCTAAGAATCAACTCTTTTTACTCGCTGATGCAGAACGACCTTCAACGGAAGAGATGATTGAAACTTTTGCTGCTGGTATGGATATCAAAGCGAAAATTATTTATTTCCCTAAAAGCATTATGAAGTTACTGCTTTCCGCTGCTGGAAAAGGTGGTATTTACGATCAGTTATTTGGCGATCTGGAAGTCGATGCCTCCAAATCGCGGGAACATTTGCACTGGACACCCCCGATAACACTTCATGAAACTATGAAAAAAACGGCGAAATATTATACTGAAGGTAATAAATAATGTTGAATTTTGGAATTGTGATATTCGCTTTTTTAGCATCGTGTGCGCTGACTTGGGGATTGCGGGGGTATGCAATAAAGCATAATGTTATTGACCGCCCAAACCAGCGAAGTTCTCATTCTGTGCCGACCCCGCGAGGTGGTGGAGTAGCGATCGTCCTGACGCTCCTGGTCGCTTTGGTAGGATTTTATTTTAACCATACGCTTACGTTCGACAGTTTCCTGGGTTTATTTATTCCAGGTGTAATTGTCGCTATCATTGGCTTCCTTGATGATCATGGTCATATTGCGGCACGCTGGCGTCTATTGATGCATTTCATGGCAGCAGCAATTGGCATCTATTTCCTGGGTTCCTTCCCTGTAATTACGCTGTTTGGTTACGATCTTTCCTTATCCTGGATTGGTATGATTCTCGGCTGTGTGTATCTGGTCTGGATGCTGAACTTATATAATTTTATGGATGGGATTAATGGTTTAGCCAGCGCTGAAGCAATAACATTTGCCGCATGTAGTGCTATATTAATTGTTGTAAACCAGTACACGGACGCGCCTGGAAGTATTTATCCGCTGACGCTTGCCCTTATCGGTGCCGCGGCCGGTTTTATTGTCTGGAATTTCCCGAGAGCAAAAATCTTCATGGGCGATGCCGGGAGTGGTTTCCTGGGGATAACTATCGGACTGATGATTCTCCATATTGCGAAAGCAGATACACATTTCTTTATTGCAGAATTATGTTTGCTGGGCGTATTTATCGTCGATGCCACGACAACTTTATTGAGGAGGCTCGTAGCAGGTAAAAAGGTCTATGAAGCACATGCCAGCCATGGCTACCAAATTCTTGCAAGAAAATATGGCAGCCACGTTCCGGTGACATCATTGGCGATTGCCGTCAATCTTCTGTGGCTCTTCCCCATCGCCTTTTTTATTGCCTCAGGCAAAATTGATGGTGTTGTGGGGCTACTCATCGCCTGGTTCCCGCTTCTCGTTGTTGCACTGAAATGTGGTGCAGGTGTCAAAGACAAAGAGAGCAATGTCAATGCATGACTTATTGATTTTGGGAGCGGGTGGTCATGGCCGTACGCTGTACGAGACAGCGAGACTGCTGGGATATGACGATATCGTTTTTCTCGACGATAATACATCCGCCTGCCAGGAAATTAACAAACTGATTATTGGAAAAATTTCAGAACTACGGTTCCATATCGGTAAGGTAAGTCATGTTGCTATTGGCATCGGAAACAATAAAGTCAGAGAGCAACTCTATCAGCAACTGATCGGCTTAGGTATTCATCCTGTATCGCTCATACATCCCTTTGCATTTGTCAGTCCATCGGCGACCATTGCTGATGGTTCTGTTGTGTTAGCGGGCGCTGTAGTGGGCGCCAACGCAAAATTAGGTTTGGCGACGATTGTGAATAGCCACTCGACAATAGATCACGATTCCATTGTTGGTGATTTCGCTCACTTAGGTGTTGGTGTCCATCTTGCGGGCAGCGCTGTGATTGGGAAATCAGCGTTTCTCCAGGCGGGGACAGTGGGTGGTTATAATACTAAAGTAGACGATTACTCAGTGTGTCCTGCTGGTACTATTTTATAAACTGAATGCAAGCTTTAGTGAGGCGACCAGTTTTTAGTATGCTAAATTATTTAATATCTTTACCACGACCAATAAAACGTATTATCACACTCTCTATAGATGTTGTGCTTCTGCTGTGCGCATTTTGGTTTGCATTTTGGGTGCGCATTGATTCAATGACTCCAGTATATAGTACAGAGCATTGGCTTTTTATTCTTTCAATAATTTTAGTTACTTTGGCAATCTTTGTTAAATTAGGGCTGTATCGGGCCGTAATTCGTTATATTACTGCCAAAATATTACTGGTAGTAACGATGGGGATGGTCATATCGTCCATTTTGCTTATTATCGCAGCGTTCTATACCAACCTCTATTTGCCGAGAACGATTCCTTTTATCTATTTCTCATTCGGTCTACTGCTTATTGCCGGATCACGGCTTGGGATGAGAATGTTGGTGAATCGTGGGTTGAATCTGGGCACTCGGGTAGTTATTTATGGTGCAGGTGCATCCGGTCGTCAATTACTGCCTGCGCTGAGCCAGATGGACGAATATTACCCCGTTGCTTTTGTCGATGATAACCGTGCCCTGCAAGGTCAGGTGATTCACGGGGTAAGCGTTTTTGCGCCAGAAAAACTGCCCTGGCTGGTTGAGAAATACGAAGCGAAGAAAATTCTGCTGGCCATGCCAAGCGCAAGCCGGGCAAGAAAGAACGAAGTCATTAAAACACTGGAAGGTCTGCCGTGCGAAGTGCTCTCCATCCCGGGAATGGTCGATTTGGTGGAGGGGAAGGCAAGTATTGATTCCTTGCGGAAAGTCGTTATTACAGACCTGCTGGGCCGCGATCCTGTCTCACCCATTCCGGAACTGATATCCCGTAATATTAACGGGAAAACAGTGATGGTTACCGGGGCAGGGGGGTCAATAGGGTCTGAACTATGCCGACAGATAATTAAAAATAAGCCAAACCAGCTTATTCTTTTCGAACTGTCCGAATTCTCCCTCTATTCCATTGATTCCGAACTGCGTAACCTGAATCTGGGTCAGGATTTTAAGGTTAAAATCTATCCGATCCTCGGAAACGTTCAGGATAAAGAGCATCTCGAAAGGTTAATCAGAGCATTCAACGTCGACACAATTTATCATGCTGCGGCGTACAAGCATGTACCGCTTGTCGAGTTCAACGTACTTGATGGCGTGTGCAATAATATCTTTGGTACGTTGAGCTGCGCTCAGGCTGCGGCAAGTTGCGGTGTTGAAAACTTTGTTCTGATTTCGACTGATAAAGCCGTTCGCCCTACCAACACCATGGGGGCGACCAAGCGCATGGCGGAGCTGGTGCTGCAAGCGCTGGCGAAGGAATCCAGTAAAACCTGCTTCAGTATGGTTCGTTTCGGCAACGTGTTAGGCTCATCAGGCTCAGTTGTGCCGTTATTTGAAAAACAGATTGCTGCAGGTGGACCGGTGACGCTGACTCACGAAGATATCACGCGTTACTTTATGACCATTCCTGAAGCGGCTCAATTGGTGATCCAGGCGGGAGCCATGGGCACGGGCGGCGATGTTTTTGTTCTGGATATGGGGGAACCCGTCAGGATTATCGATCTTGCACACCGCATGATTACGCTGCAAGGGCTAACCGTTCGTGATGATAAAAACCCCTATGGTGATATTACGATAAAAACGACTGGTCTGCGTCCAGGTGAGAAACTGTATGAAGAGTTGCTTATCGGCGACAATGTCTCTGCAACACAGCACCCGCGTATCAGGACTGCTAACGAAGTGATGTTGCCTTGGAGTGAGATGAGTATGATTCTCAACGATCTCGACAAAGCCTGCTGCGAGTTCGACTATGAACGTGTGCGTGAGATACTCTTGCAGGCACCTGCTGCGTTCAATCCTACGGATGGTATCTGCGATTTACTTTGGAATGAAAAGGTAAGTTAAAATAGCAGATTGTCATTTTCTCCGCCCCGGATACTTTTCGATAGTTATCGGGGCGACGGAATATAATTCATTGTTCCTGAAAACATTAAGAGCGAAATAAACGTGAAAATTCTGGTCACTGGTGGAGCAGGCTTTATTGGGTCTGCGGTGGTACGACACATTATTAATGATACGCATGATTCTGTTATTAACGTCGATAAACTGACTTATGCAGGGAATCTTGAATCGCTGGCCGAAGTCTCGAACAGCGAACGCTATCATTTTGAACATGCCGATATCTGTGACAGCAATGCCATGGCGCGTATTTTTGCAGAGCACCAGCCGGATGCGGTGATGCACCTGGCGGCCGAAAGCCACGTTGATCGCTCGATCACCGGCCCGGCAGCCTTTATCGAGACTAACATTGTTGGCACCTATGTACTGCTGGAAGCAAGCCGCCAATACTGGTCAGCGTTAGATGCTGATAAAAAAGCGTCTTTCCGTTTCCACCATATCTCAACAGATGAAGTATATGGCGATCTTCCGCATCCGGATGAAGTGGCCAAGGGAGCTGAACTGCCGCTGTTTACTGAAAAAACGGCCTATGCCCCAAGCAGTCCCTATTCTGCTTCTAAAGCGTCCAGCGATCATTTGGTCCGTGCCTGGCTGCGTACCTATGGTTTCCCTACCATTGTGACTAACTGTTCTAACAATTACGGTCCATATCACTTCCCGGAAAAACTTATCCCGCTGGTCATTCTCAATGCGTTGGAGGGTAAAGCCCTGCCTGTTTACGGTAAAGGAGACCAAATCCGCGACTGGCTGTACGTAGAAGATCACGCCCGTGCCTTATACACCGTAGTAACCCAGGGCAAGATTGGCGAAACCTATAACATCGGTGGTCACAATGAGAAGCAGAACCTTGATGTGGTAAATACCATCTGCTCATTGCTGGATGAAATCGTGCCGAAGGAAGGTTCCTATCGTGACCAGATAACGTATGTGGCTGATCGCCCGGGTCACGATCGCCGTTACGCAATTGATGCAGAGAAAATTGGTCAGGAGTTGGGCTGGAAGCCTCAGGAAACTTTCGAAAGTGGTATTCGTAAAACCGTTGAATGGTACCTGGCGAACACAAAATGGGTAGAGAACGTGAAAAGCGGCAGCTACAAATCCTGGATTGAAGAAAACTACGGGGATCGTGCGTAATGAACATCCTGTTGTTTGGCAAAACAGGGCAGGTGGGCTGGGAGCTACAGCGTGCTCTGGCACCGCTGGGTCATTTGATTGCGGTTGACGTCCATTCGCAGGAGTATTGCGGTGATTTCAGCAACCCTGAAGGCATTGCAGAAACGGTGCGCCGCATTAAGCCTGATGTCATCGTCAACGCGGCCGCGCATACCGCCGTCGA
The DNA here is from genome assembly GCF_000534735.1 of Enterobacter sp. MGH 4. Taxonomy (NCBI): domain Bacteria; kingdom Pseudomonadati; phylum Pseudomonadota; class Gammaproteobacteria; order Enterobacterales; family Enterobacteriaceae; genus Enterobacter; species Enterobacter sp. MGH 4. Next base: position 466,801 of record NZ_KI973289.1, read on the forward strand.
TAAGGCCGAGTCAGAACCCGAATTTGCTCAGTTGCTGAATGCCACGAGTGTGGAGGCGTTTGCCAAAGAGGCCCAAAAATTGGGGGCCTGGGTTGTTCACTACTCTACTGATTACGTATTCCCGGGTAATGGCGATACGCCGTGGCTTGAAACGGACGCCACAGCGCCGCTTAATGTGTATGGTGAGACCAAACTTGCTGGTGAAAAAGCGTTAAGTGAAAATTGTTCACGCCATTTGATCTTCCGGACTAGCTGGGTTTATGCCGGTAAAGGGAGTAATTTTGCGCGTACTATGCTGCGACTGGCAAAAGAGCGTTCTGAGCTGTCTGTTATTAACGACCAATTTGGGGCCCCTACGGGTGCTGAGTTATTAGCAGACTGTACGGCTCATGCTATTCGGGTTGCCCTGAATAAACCTGAAGTGGCAGGGACTTATCATCTGGTTGCCAGTGGTACAACAACCTGGTACGACTATGCCTCTCTGGTATTTGATGAAGCGCGCAAAGCAGGAATTGAACTGGCATTAAAGCAGCTTCATGGAGTGCCGACCAGCGCGTACCCTACGCCTGCAAAACGTCCGGCAAACTCCCGCCTCAATACGTTAAAGTTCCAACAGAATTTCAACCTCGTACTGCCTCAGTGGGACGCGGGAGTTAAGCGTATGCTGACTGAGTGGTTCACAGCAACAGCAATTTAATAATGATCGGGATGCCTGGGAATGGGCATCCTATGACTATAGAGATGATGAAATGAAAACGCGTAAAGGTATTATTCTGGCGGGTGGCTCTGGTACTCGTCTGTATCCAGTGACCATGGCTGTTAGTAAACAATTATTGCCTATTTATGATAAGCCGATGATTTACTATCCGCTTTCAACGCTGATGCTGGCAGGTATTCGAGATATTTTAATTATTAGTACTCCGCAGGATACACCGCGTTTTGAACAACTTCTGGGTGATGGAAGCCAGTGGGGGCTGAATCTCCAATACAAAGTCCAGCCAAGCCCGGATGGATTAGCCCAGGCCTTTATCATTGGCGAAGAATTCATTGGCAACGATCATTGTGCCCTGGTGTTGGGGGATAATATTTTCTATGGTCACGACCTTCCTAAATTGATGGATGCCGCGGTTAATAAAGAAAATGGTGCAACGGTCTTTGCCTATCATGTAAACGATCCTGAGCGCTACGGCGTTGTCGAGTTCGATAAAAATGGTACAGCCATCAGCCTCGAAGAAAAACCGCTGGAACCGAAGAGTAATTATGCGGTGACGGGACTCTATTTCTACGATAACAGTGTCGTTGAGATGGCGAAAAATTTAAAACCGTCAGCACGTGGTGAACTGGAAATCACGGATATTAACCGTATTTATATGGAGCAAGGAAAGCTTTCCGTGGCTATGATGGGCCGTGGCTTTGCCTGGCTTGACACAGGGACTCACCAGAGCCTGATTGAAGCGAGTAACTTCATTGCAACCATTGAAGAACGCCAGGGGCTGAAAGTGGCTTGTCCTGAAGAAATTGCCTATCGTAAAGGCTTTATTAATGCTGAGCAAATAGCTCTCTTAGCAAAGCCATTAGCAAAAAATAATTATGGCAAATATCTTCTAAAAATGATTGATAAAAAAATATAAGAACCAATTTTCTCAAATATTTTATAAAGTAGTATTGCTCTGTCACATTTCTCACATGAACATGTGAATGAATTTTTAAATTGGACAGAATTACTATATTTAAGCAGCAGTGAGGAAGTGTGGGGATTATATGCATTTTAGTGTGTTAATGTCGCTCTATGACAAGGAAAAACCTTCCTATTTGGAAGAATGTTTTGACAGCCTGGCAAATCAAACGGTTAAAGCGGATGAAATCGTTCTTGTTTATGATGGCCCTATCAACGAAGCATTATGCACAGTGGTCGATAGATGGTCAATGTCATTACCTATCAAGATCGTCGCATTAAAAAAGAACGTTGGGTTAGGACAAGCGCTGAATGAAGGAATGAAACATTGCACCTATGATTATGTCATGCGGATGGATACGGATGATATATGCCAACCAACTCGTTTTGAATTACAATCTGCATTTATGGAGTTAAACCCTGATATTGATATTTCAGGAAGTTGCATCCGCGAGTTTATAGGTGATAAAAACAATATAGTATCAGAAAGAAAAGTTCCACTTACTGATAAAGAAATTAAAAAATTCGCAAGACATAAAAATCCTTTTAACCATATGACTGTCATTTTCAAAAAATCCAGCGTCCAGTCTGTTGGGGGATACCAGCACCATTATCTTATGGAAGATTATAATTTATGGTTGCGGTTACTAGGGGCAGGATTCAGAGCGGGCAACTTGGACGAACCATTGGTATTGGTCAGAGTCGGAGCTGATATGTTGGTTAGGCGACGCGGACTTAAGTATGTTTCAAGTGAGTATAAACTTGCTCGAATGAAAAGAATGACTGGTTTTCAGAATATATTGTCGTCTCACTACTATTTTATTTTGAGAAGCATTCCACGATTACTGCCATTATGGGCGCTTAAGCGAATATATAATATTACACGAAAATAGAGACTCACTCTGCGAGTTACTGATATTGATAGAGGCTATAATGAAAATTTCTAATACTTCGCTCAGTGGTGTTTTGATTATCGAACCTCGAGTGTTTCATGATGAAAGAGGCTATTTCTTTGAGAGTTTTAACGAAAAAAACTTCAAAGAAAATATAGATCCAAACGTCATTTTTAAACAAGATAATCAGTCAAGATCTTCTAAAGGGGTTTTACGGGGTTTGCACTATCAAGAAGCACCTTTTGCCCAGGGAAAACTGGTTAGATGCGTTACAGGGCAGGTTTTTGATGTAGCGGTTGATATACGCAAAGAATCTCCAACATATGGGCAATGGGTGGGTGTTATTATATCAGAAGAGAATAAAAAGCAGCTTTGGATCCCAGCTGGATTTGCACACGGTTTTTTAACTTTAAGTGAGCATGCAGAATTTCTTTATAAAACTACCGATTATTATTCTCAAGCACATGAACGTTGTATAAAATGGGATGATAAGGACTTGAATATAGAATGGCCAAAAATGGAATACATCATTTCTGAGAAAGATCAGAACGGTTCAACCTTTGCTTCATTAAACGTTCAAGGTAAATAATGAAAATCAATTTTATCCCACTTCAAAAGCATGGTGATGATCGTGGTTCATTGGTCGCCTTAGAAGAAGAGAATAATATCCCTTTTAGTATTAAAAGAGTTTACTACATCTTTGATACTAAAGAAGGTGTTCGTAGAGGTTTTCATGCGCATAAAAAATTAAAACAGGTTGCGATCGCCGTAAAAGGTTCTTGTCGTTTTCTGTTGGATGATGGGACAGAGAGGATAGAGGTTGTTTTGGACAATCCAGCGCAGGGGCTTCTCATTGAGTCATGTATTTGGCGTGAGATGTATGATTTTTCGAGCGATTGCGTTCTGATGGTATTAGCTGACTGTCATTATGACGAAAATGATTATATTCGTGATTATGACGATTTTTTAAAGCAAGCAAGATAAATATTACAGGCTTAATATGATTAATTTTCTGAATTTAAAAGAAGTAAATGCCAGATACAATGAAGAACTTAAAAATGCCTGCGCTAAGGTGATTGATTCTGGCTGGTATATTATGGGTGAGGAATTACAAAAATTTGAGAAGGATTTCTCATACTTCTGCAATGTTAAACATACAATTGGTGTAGCTAATGGTTTAGATGCACTCATTCTCATTTTTAGAGCCCTAAAAGAATTAGGAAAGCTAAAAGATGGTGATGAAGTTATCGTTCAGGCTAATACCTATATAGCATCGGTTCTGGCGATCACTGCGAATAATCTTAAACCTGTACTTGTCGAGCCCGATGCGGATACATTCAATCTCTCACCTCAGAATGTTCGCTCCGTCATCACAGAGAAGACAAAAGCGATATTGCCAGTGCATTTGTATGGACAATTGTCTCCAATGCCTGAAATCATGGAGATTGCAAAAGAATTTGATCTACTCGTCATCGAAGATAGTGCCCAATCTCATGGGGCAAATATTAATGGTAAAAAATCTGGGAACTGGGGTATAGCGTCAGGGTTTAGTTTCTATCCAGGAAAAAATCTGGGTGCTCTGGGCGATGCGGGTGCAATCACTACCAATGATGATGAATTAGCAGATGTACTCCGTGCTTTAAGAAATTATGGTTCTCAGAAAAAATACGAGAACCTTTATCCTGGAGTTAATAGTCGCCTTGACGAGATTCAGGCTGCAATACTATCTGTTAAACTAAAATATCTTCCTCAAGAAACTATTCGCAGACAAGAGATTGCAAAAATTTATATCGAAGGGATCTCTAATAGTTTGATCACAGTGCCGACAGTAACCTTTGACTCTGCACATGTTTGGCATCTATTTGTTGTGAAGTGCGAATACAGAGAACAGTTACAGGCATGGCTGACAAAAAATAATATTCAATCATTAATTCACTATCCAATACCACCTCATAAGCAAAAAGCATATGAGGAACTAAACGGTATGAGTTTGCCTGTGACGGAAAAAATTCATAATACTGTATTATCTATACCTCTTGATCCAACAATGTCAAACCTTGAGGTGGAAAAAGTTATCGATGCTTTAAATGAATTTACTGTATGAAAAAGTTGTTAAAGGTTACGGCAATGACAGGGTCATTAACATTATTAAAAATGTTAATTGGCTTTATAATTGCTAAAGTAGTCGCGATCTACACTGGGCCATCAGGTATGGCCCTTTTAGGCCAAATACAAAGTCTGGTAAATGCATTTAATGGTGTTATTAACGCACCTGTTTCAAATAGCGTGATACGTTATACCGCTGAGCACCATGAAGATGGCTATGAAGCATGTAGCCCATGGTGGCGAGCTGCTTTATTTTGGATGTTAGCATTATATATCATTTTACTGCCAATTGGATTATTTTTAAACCACTATCTATCACAATGGTTATTTGGTGGGGCTGAATATCAATGGGTTATTTATTTGGCAGTTTTCGTTTTGCCCTTTACCGCTATTGGGACCTTAGTCAATTCTGTCATTAATGGACTGCAGAATTATAAACTCTATGTCTTTTTGGGAATAGTTTCTGTTTCTGTTTCTGGTGCGGTTATGACAGCGCTAATCATTAGATGGAATATAGATGGAGCTCTGATAGCCGCAGCTTTGCAATCGGCATTGATAGGCATTTCACTGATTGTTATGAGCATTAAGCAGCCATGGTTTAGATTCAGCCTATGGTTTGGTAATATTGATAAAAAAGCATTGGCTGACACGTGGGGATATATTGTTATGGCAATCATCACTGCTATCGCCATGCCGGTGGCATTGATGCTTATTAGAAACTTGCTGGTAGCTAATGAAGGATGGGCCGCTGCTGGGATGTGGCAATCCGTGTGGAAAATATCAGAAGTGTACTTGGGGGTATGTACCATGGCGCTTAGTGCTTATTATCTCCCAAGATTGTCTAAAATAAGTGATTATTATTCGATTAAACTTGAGATTTGGAATACAGCCAAAATAATAATACCGATTGTAATAATTATGGCCGTTACAATTTATTTGTTACGTGATGTAGTCATAACTGTTTTATTCACTGAGCAATTCAGGAACGCAAGAGATTTATTTGGCATTCAACTTATGGGGGATGTTGTTAAAATAGCAAGCTGGCTTTATGCATTTCCTATGATAGCTCGGAATGCAACAAAATGGTTTGTTGCAAGTGAGGTGTTTTTTTCTGCAACGTTGGTTGTACTGAGTTATTATTTTATCCTGCATTTTGGAATTCAGGGCGCCAATATAGCTTACTTATTGAACTATACTCTCTATTTTATTTTTGTTGTGACAAATTTAAAAAGAATTTCTAGCTGAGTAAATCTACTTATGGACAATGGCCAGTTTTTAGATCTGTTATACTCGAACCTCACGTTATATTTATCTTTGTTGGGTCTGGTTTTCATAATTTATTATGCATGGTTTGGTAACAAAGTTAGGCATGTTGCAGACCCTCTGATGATTGGTTTTGTTGCACAGGTTTTTTCCTGTTCAGTTGTTTTATTGTTAGAGTTTACCTCAGAGATAGATGATTTTTATTTCTATTCTTTTTTATATACTGAGGTTATGTTTTTAATACCATTGTTGTTTATGCGGAAAAATTATGTAAAGATTAATGATGATTCCCATGAACGCTTTATTGCTTACAAACGCTGGAATTATGGGTACTCCAGTTTTTACTATACAACTACTATTTTACTCATCATAACGAGTATATATTATTTTGCTATTGTAGGTATTCCAATCTTAAATCAATTATCGAGGTTGGATACAAATGAATCAGCTGGAATTATTTCATGGTTTACCGATGTCTACTGGGTTTGTTTCCCAGCTATGGTAGCTATTAAGAGATATGTTTATCGTAGGAAGAGTTTTGTCGACTACGTGCTATTATTATTTTGTTTTGTATGTTTGCTGGTTAAAGGGGGGAAATCTGACTTCTTCTTTATGATTGTATCCTTATTTTTAGTTAAGGAAGTATATCAAATACGAGAATTAGCAAAAGTTGTAAAGATACTATCATACATATCTCCTTTAATAATTCTGGGATTGATGGTTGTTATTTTCAGTGTTTGGGGAGCCAACGGCAGTGTGCTTTCGGCGTTTTTTGAGCGTTTTGTTTTATTTGGTGATGTTTTTTACCAGGGTTATAGCAAACCATTTATGGATTCGTTACCAAAGGATATTTATGTCTGGGATTATTTTTTTGGCGGTACAATAAACAAATTGTCTATGATTCTTGGCTATCCGGTCAAAGACAAAGTCATTTTTGGATACGAGATTTCAAAATACTATTATAATATCGACAGTGGAATTGGTCCCAATGCAAGACAGAACATTCTTGGGTTGTATTTATTCGGGCCATATTTTTGTGGTGTTTTTTCGTTTGTTTTAGGGCTAATATATTTGGCAATAAGACGTGGTACATTTTTAGTAAATAACCGAACAAGAGCTTATTCATTAAGAGTTGTATTCTATATTATCTTTTGTACCTATTCTTGTTATTTATTTATCGACCCAACTTTGACATGGGGTTTGTATTTAAAAACAACGTTCGTGTTTATTTTCCCGCTTATTGTGTCGCTACTTAATCAATCTATATATAACAGGCGATTAAAAGGTGTATAAAATTTGGTGATAAATAAGAAAACTATGAATTCTCTATCCGTGATAGTTCCACTGTATAATCAAGCACTATATGTTGAAGAGTGTCTCAATGCATTAAACAAAATAGATATTCTAAATGTTGAAGTGATTATTATTGATGACTATTCACGCGATACATCTGTAGAACGGGTATCGATCTGGATAGAGAAAAACATTGATACAAAACTAAATGTTCGTTTTTATAAAAATGAATCGAATCTTGGAATATGTCGAACTTTAAATAAAGGAGTTAAGTTATCGACTCATAACATTATTTACATTTGTGCCGCTGATGATTTTCCATTGTCAGATGTGATTGACAATAAAGTGCGTTTACTTAATGAGTCTGATTATGATGCAATAATAAGTGATGTCATGATCATTGATGAAAAATCTAAAATAGTCTTAAATAGTGGATTTGAAGATTATTTTCATGCCAGTCCAAAAGCCCTTGAGAGCTCTAAATTCTTGGCTGGAGAAATTATTACTAATTGGTGCATTCCTGGCCCATGTCTGCTAATAAAAAAAGACGTATATAATCAGATTGGCTTTTATAATGAATCACTGATCGCTGAAGACCGAGATTTTTATTTAAGATTATTTAGACATGCTAAAGTTCTCTATGATTCAGAGAGAATAGCTGCGTATAGAGTGCATTCTTCAAATATTTCTAAAAGTACTGCCTTTAGGAAGAATATGAATTTAGAAATACGAAAAATAAATTACAGCTATGCATCTGAATGGCAAGGTATATACAAGCTATATCTTAAAAGCTACGGATTAAGTCTTATTTCAGAATCAAAGCTATCTATTTTTTATTCGATGCTTGGGAGCATCGTTCGTAAGGTTTTACGAGTTATATTTATATTGAAGGTATATTTCTCTCATGGATAATAAAGTCTGCGGAGTGGTAGTTACATATAACCCAAATATTAATGATCTCCAAATTTTAATTAACTCGATGACCTCACAAGTTGATGAGATAATTATTGTCGATAATGGCTCCAGTAGTGATTTCAGCGATCTTCAAATACCCGATAAGTTGCACTTTGAATTCTTAAATGAAAATGCTGGTATCGGAAGAGCACAAAATATAGGTGCTCGATTAGCAATTAAAAATAATTGTAAATTTGTTTGTTTTTTGGACCAAGATAGCCGTTTAGAACCTAAATTCATTTCAAGTCTTAAAGATGCCTATTCGGATCTTACCCAGCAAGGTATGAAAGTTGGAGCACTGGGGCCTATAATTATTGATGAAAGATCAGGGAAAAAATTTCCCTTTTACCGTTACACAACATTTAAACGTATAGTGGTTAGCGCAGACGAAAATGAAAAATATATTGAAACTCAACAATTAATTTCATCGGGAACTTTTTTTTGCGTTGATATATGGTCTTCTGAATCTGAAAACCATGAGGGATTTTTCCTTGAATATGTTGATACCGATTGGTGTTTACGGTTATCCCAAAAGGGATATAAATTATTTGGCGTAACTAAAGCTCATTTAATCCACAAGCTCGGTGATGACCGTAAAAAAATATTAAATGTTTTGGAGGTACCAATACATTCAACATATCGATATTTTTATGTATTCCGTAATGGCGTTTATTGTAGTTTCTACAGGAAGTTCACATTTAGTTGGAGTTCATATAATATATTTAGGCTAATATCTTTCTATTTTATCATGTTAATGCTTAAGAAAGATAAATTAAAATTTACCAAGTATGTGGTTCTAGGAATTTATGACGGTATCAGAAAAAATTTTTCAAGAAAGTTAAAATAATAGAATGAAATTATAAGTTGTTCTAAATATTAATATGCCGCAAGCACTGTTATGAGTAATTGGTTCAGAATTGTAAATTTCTGAACCATTTACTTTTAAAGGTAACGCACGATTTTCCCTGGATTACCAACTACAACTGCATTGTCAGGAACATCTTTCGTTACTACGGTGCCTGCACCTATCATGCTATTAGCACCTATAGTTATTCCTGGTAATATGGTTGAGTTGGCACCAATTGATGCCCCCTTTTTAATCCAGATTTTAGGGAACTCAGTACAATATTTCTTTGATCTTGGGAATTTATCATTTGTAAAAGCAACACAGGGTCCAATAAATACATTATCTTCGATCATTGTGCCATCCCAAATATAAACTCCTGATTTAACAGTTACATTGTCACCAATGATAACATCATTCTCGATTAATGTATGAGCACATATATTGCAGTTTTTACCAATTTGTGCATTTTCGAAAATTACCGCAAACTGCCATATGGTAGTGTTTTGACCGATTTGTGTTGATTTAACATCACTTAGATTATGTATTTTCATTTATTAACCTTAAAGTTGACGCGTAATTATTAAAATAATACTGCTGAATGCTTTCTATTATAATCGATCTAAGATAGAATTTACACATTCTGCTCGCTCAATAATAATGTTATATGACAGGAGTATGTAATGTCCAAGCAACAGATCGGCGTTGTCGGTATGGCAGTGATGGGGCGCAACCTGGCGCTCAACATCGAAAGCCGTGGTTATACCGTCTCCGTTTTCAACCGCTCCCGTGATAAGACCGAAGAAGTTATCGCTGAGAATCCAGGCAAGAAACTGGTTCCATTCTATACGGTTAAAGAGTTCGTTGAGTCTCTGGAAACACCTCGTCGGATCCTGTTAATGGTGAAAGCGGGCGCAGGTACCGATGCAGCCATCGACTCCCTGAAGCCGTATCTGGATAAAGGCGACATCATCATTGATGGTGGTAACACCTTCTTCCACGATACCATCCGTCGTAACCGTGAACTGTCTGCTGAAGGCTTCAACTTTATTGGCACCGGCGTATCTGGCGGTGAAGAGGGTGCTTTGAAAGGTCCATCTATCATGCCTGGCGGCCAGAAAGAAGCGTACGAACTGGTAGCGCCTATTCTGACCAAAATCGCAGCCGTTGCTGAAGACGGTGAGCCATGCGTGACCTATATCGGTCCTGACGGTGCTGGCCACTATGTGAAGATGGTGCACAACGGCATCGAATACGGCGATATGCAGCTGATAGCCGAAGCTTACTCCCTGCTGAAAGGCGGCCTGAACCTCTCTAACGAAGAACTCGCTGAGACCTTTACCGAGTGGAACAAAGGCGAGCTTAACAGCTACCTGATTGACATCACCAAAGATATCTTCACTAAGAAAGATGAAGAGGGTAAATACCTGGTCGATGTGATTCTGGATGAAGCGGCGAACAAAGGTACCGGTAAATGGACCAGCCAGAGCTCTCTTGATCTGGGCGAGCCGCTGTCTCTAATCACCGAATCCGTATTCGCGCGTTATATCTCTTCTCTTAAGGAGCAGCGCGTTGCGGCATCTAAGGTGCTGTCCGGCCCGCAGGCAAAACCAGCCGGCGACAAAGCTGAATTCGTTGAAAAAGTACGTCGTGCACTGTACCTGGGTAAAATCGTTTCTTACGCGCAGGGCTTCTCTCAGCTGCGTGCAGCTTCAGACGAAAACAACTGGGATCTGAATTACGGTGAGATCGCGAAGATTTTCCGTGCTGGCTGTATCATTCGCGCACAGTTCCTGCAAAAAATCACCGATGCCTATGCAGAAAATGCAGGTATCGCAAACCTTCTGCTGGCTCCTTACTTCAAGCAAATTGCAGATGAATATCAGCAGGCGCTGCGTGATGTGGTTGCGTACGCGGTGCAGAATGGTATCCCAGTTCCTACCTTCTCCGCTGCGGTGGCGTACTACGACAGCTATCGTGCTGCCGTTCTGCCAGCGAACCTGATTCAGGCACAGCGTGACTACTTCGGTGCGCATACCTATAAGCGTACTGATAAAGAAGGTGTGTTCCACACCGAATGGCTGGATTGAGTTAATACAGCTGCGGTGAACATAACCCGGAGATATCTCCGGGTTTTTTTACGTTAAAAAATGACGTTTTTTTTCGAAGTTGTCTGAATGTCGGCCCGCTCGCGGGGATTAGTCCTGGTTTGCCTTGACAGTTCTGTCAGGCTGAAGGTACAAAGCCCAACAGTCTATTTCGCGATGGTCTGACGATCATCTCTACAATTAACTCAAAGAAGTCATAAGCGAATGAAAATAACTATCTCCGGAACTGGTTACGTTGGCCTCTCAAACGGTATATTGATTGCCCAGAATCATGAAGTGGTTGCGCTGGATATCGTTCAGGCCAAAGTGGACATGCTGAACCAGAAGCAGTCTCCTATTGTTGACAAAGAGATTCAGGATTATCTTTCGAATAAATCACTTAATTTCCGTGCTACTACCGACAAAGAAGATGCGTATCGTGATGCGGATTACGTCATCATCGCCACGCCAACCGACTACGATCCGAAAACCAACTACTTCAACACCTCTACCGTTGAGGCAGTTATTAAAGACGTTGTAGCGATCAATCCTAACGCCGTAATGGTTATCAAATCGACCATTCCAGTAGGCTTCACCAAATCTATTAAAGAAGAGTTGGGTATTGATAATGTCTTCTTCTCGCCTGAGTTTCTCCGCGAGGGCAGGGCGTTATACGATAACCTGCATCCATCACGCATCGTGATCGGTGAGCGTTCCGAGCGTGCGGAGCGTTTTGCGGCGCTGCTTCAGGAAGGCGCCATCAAGCAAGATATTCCGGTTCTGTTCACCGACTCCACTGAAGCGGAGGCGATTAAGCTTTTCGCTAACACCTATCTGGCAATGCGCGTGGCTTACTTCAACGAGCTGGACAGCTATGCAGAGAGCTTAGGCCTGAACACCCGTCAGATCATTGAAGGCGTGTGCCTCGACCCGCGTATCGGCAACCACTACAATAACCCGTCATTCGGTTACGGCGGCTACTGTCTGCCAAAAGACACTAAGCAGCTGCTGGCAAACTATCAGGCGGTGCCAAATAACCTGATTTCCGCAATTGTGGATGCTAACCGTACGCGTAAAGACTTCATCTCGGATTCAATCCTGGCGCGCCAGCCGAAAGTGGTGGGGGTGTATCGACTGATCATGAAGAGCGGTTCGGATAACTTCCGCGCCTCTTCCATTCAGGGGATCATGAAGCGTATTAAGGCAAAAGGCGTACAGGTCATCATTTATGAACCGGCCATGCAGGAAGACGAGTTCTTCCATTCACGTGTGATCCGCGATCTGGATGCATTTAAGAAAGAAGCGGACGTAATTATCTCCAACCGTATGGCGGAAGAGCTGGCGGACGTAAAAGATAAAGTCTATACCCGTGACCTATTCGGTAGTGACTGATTGCTAACTGTCGCGCATAAAAAACCCGGCATCTTGCCGGGTTTTCTGTTTTTAAACCTTATAGAAACTACGGTACCAGTCGACGAAGTTTTTCACGCCTTCTTTGACTGAGGTTTGTGGTTTAAACCCAATGACGTCATACAGCGCTTTGGTGTCCGCACTGGTCTCCAGCACGTCCCCCGGCTGGATCGGCATCATATTTTTCACCGCTTCCTTGCCCAGTGCCTCTTCAAGCGCGGTGATGTAATCCATCAGTTCGACAGGTGAACTGTTGCCGATGTTATACACGCGATACGGGGCAGAGCTGGTTGCTGGCGAACCGGTTTCGACTGTCCAGTCGGCATCGGCCTGAGGAATGACGTCCTGTAGGCGAATAATCGCCTCCGCAATATCATCGATATAGGTGAAGTCGCGCTTCATCTTTCCGTAGTTGTATACGTCGATGCTGTTGCCTTCAATCATGGCTTTGGTGAATTTAAACAGCGCCATGTCCGGGCGTCCCCATGGGCCATAGACGGTAAAGAAGCGCAGGCCAGTGGTCGGCAGGTTGTACAGATGCGAATAGGTATGCGACATCAGCTCATTGGCTTTTTTGGTTGCCGCATACAGGGAAACCGGATGGTCTACGGAGTCGTCAGTAGAAAACGGCATCTTACGGTTGAGGCCGTATACAGAGCTGGATGAAGCATACAGAAGATGCTGAACCTTGTTGTGGCGACAGCCTTCCAGCACGTTCAGGTGACCTACCAGGTTAGCATCTGCGTAGGCATGCGGGTTTTCCAGCGAGTAACGCACGCCCGCCTGTGCGGCAAGATGGATCACGCGGTCAAAGTTCTCATTGGCGAAGAGCGCAGCCATGCCCTCGCGGTCCGCTAAGTCCAGCTTGTGGAAGGTGAAACTCCCGGATTTGAGCAGTTCGAGGCGAGCGAGCTTGAGGTTAGGGTCATAGTAATCATTCAGATTATCAATCCCAACAACTTCATGCCCTGCATCAAGCAGGCGCTTGCTGACATGAGAACCGATAAAGCCCGCCGCGCCCGTTACCAGAAATTTCATAGCTTCCCTCATTCACAGTGTTCTTGTTGATGTCCCAGGACATCAGAATCCGTCTATGATAGCGCGTTGCTCTTCACATACATAACCCATCTTTCCGATATAACTCATCGGATTCTTATAGAATTTTCTACAACAAGAGATACACTATGGAAACAAGATTATTTTTGCCCTTTTTCATCTGTTAGGGATTGTATGACGCAGAACAACGATAGCCTGGTCAATCGCAGCAATGACCCGGAGCAAATTGATTTACTTGATTTAGTAGTACAACTATGGCGCGGTAAGTGGGTAATTGGAGCGTTTATTGCTGCTTTTATTGTTCTCGCTGTTGCATACATCACTGTTGCTAAAGAAAAATGGACTTCATCCGCCATCATTTCCCAGCCTGATGCGGCGCAAATTGCCACCTATGCAAACGCGTTGAACATCCTTTATGGCGGTGCCGCACCTTCTATGCTGGACATTCAGAATCGCGCCATTGGCCGTTTCAACTCTTCCTTCTCCGCATTAGCGCAGGCGCTTGATAATCAGGAAGATTCGGAGAAACTTACTATCGAACCGACCGTGAAAGGCCAGGCATTACCCTTAACCGTTAGCTATCAGGGTGAATCGGCTGAGGCTGCACAGAAGCAACTGGCGCAGTATATTCAGCAGATCGATGAGCAGACGGCTAAAGAACTGGCGCTTGACCTAAGAGACAACCTCAAGCAGCAGATTACTACATTGAACGATTCCCTCAAAAATGAGGAGAAAGTCGTACAGGAGCAAAAAGATCTGCGTATCAAGCAGATTTCAGAGGCGCTTAAAAACGCAGAAGCCGCAAAAATTAGCACACCGCAGCTTCAGCAAACTCAGGATGTGACCCAGGAAACGATGTTTCTGTTAGGTACTGTTGCCCTCAAATCAATGGTTGATAACGAAGCATCTCGCCCGCTGGTGTTCTCTGGCTCTTACTATCAGACCAAAAAGAATTTACTGGATATTCAGAATCTCAACGTTAATCCTGATACCATTCATGTCTATCGTTACGTTATGAAACCGGACCTTCCTTTCCGCCGTGATAGCCCTAAAAAGGCTGTAACCCTCATCCTCGCGATACTGCTTGGTGGTGTTATTGGTTCTGCTGTCGTCCTTGGCCGCAATGCGCTGAGAAACTACAAACCAAGAGCCTGATTTACAAACAAAAAAGACCGGGTCGCCCCTAATGCCGATCTTTTAAGGATCGGTTGACCGATCCAGTGGCTGGTGTAAAAAGGGTTCATGTCTCTTCATGGACCCTTTTAAAATGGAACTTTCTCAGGCTCCCGGTAATATACATCTCACCGCACCGGAACGTGCCTGTTCCCTTTCCGAACTCATCCACGCAGACCTTATCCGGGAAGCCTTCAGGCTGACCGATACTGTGACGCTCCGTAAACGTAAACTCCCATCGAATCAATTGCATGGCTTGTTGTCGGCATGTCTGTTTTCTGTGACAGGCCGATGACCGATATTGTTAATCTCATGGATATCACTGGCCGTTCGGGCGCGCCATTCACCGCACGAAGCGCCGTTATCCAGCGCCGCAAAAAGCTCGGCGAAGGGGCTGTCCGGGAGCTTTTTGATATCACGCAGCAATACTGGAACCACCAGGTGTCACACCCGCAATGGCACGGACTGTACCTGTTTGCGATGGATGGTGTGGTCTGGAGAACGTCTGATACGCGGGAGAACAGCGAAGCGTTCAGCAAACACGGCAACCAGCACAGCGAAGGCAACTATCCGCAGGTGCGCATGGTCTGTCTAATGGAGCTCAGCAGCCATCTGATTAACGCCAGCGCTTTCGACAGTGAGAGCGTCAGCGAAATGCGTCTGGCGGCACAGTTAACGGACCGGGTACCGGACAACAGTATCCCCCTGTTCGACAAGGGATATTACTCCCCGGGGCTGCTGCATCACTGGCAGCACGCCGAATAGAACCGGCACTGGCTGCTGCCCCTGATAAAGAATACGGAGTATAAGGTCGTGTGCCGTCTGGGGCGGG
Source organism: Enterobacter sp. MGH 4 (assembly GCF_000534735.1). Lineage (NCBI taxonomy): Bacteria > Pseudomonadati > Pseudomonadota > Gammaproteobacteria > Enterobacterales > Enterobacteriaceae > Enterobacter > Enterobacter sp. MGH 4. The sequence goes on from NZ_KI973289.1 coordinate 482,387, forward strand.
GTGACGAGCGGGTGAAGCTGAAAACGAGCCCGCAGGCCCGGAAACAATGGCCGGGACTGCCGGAAGAGGTCGCTGCCAGACTTCTGAGCCGGAAAGTGGACGGAAAGGAGAGGAAAGTCCTCACGTCTCTGGAAGACCCCTGTCGTTATACGGCGGGTGCGCTGAGCGAGCTGTACCGTCACCGTACGAACAGGCGAGATGGCTGGTATTACCGGGAAGACGGGAGCGAAGTTACCCGAGAGAGCTCAGGGTGAAGGGCAAGAAATACCCGGATAAAAAAACTGCTGGTCACCTTAAGTGACCAGCATTAGAGTCTCCCCGGTTTTTTTTTATTTATGTCGTTTCCGCAAATTCTCAATCACCGTCGTTAAATCCAGCTCCTGATCCTGAAGCAGCACCAGCAGGTGATACATCAAATCCGACGCTTCGTTCGCCAGTTCCTCCCGATCATGCACGGTGGCCGCCAGCGCCGTTTCAACGCCTTCTTCACCCACTTTCTGCGCAATCCGTTTGGTGCCGCTGGCGTACAGCTTCGCCGTGTATGAGCTCTCGGGATCCGCTGATTTACGCTCTGCCAGCAGCTGTTCCAGCTGATAGAGGAACAGCCACTGGTGGCTCGCCTCTCCGAAGCAGCTGCTGGTGCCTTTGTGGCAGGTCGGCCCAATCGGGTTGACCAGCACCAGCAGGGTGTCGTTGTCGCAGTCTGGCGTAATGCTGACCACGTTCAGGAAGTGACCCGAGGTTTCCCCTTTCGTCCACAGACGCTGCTTGGTGCGCGAGAAAAACGTCACCTTGCCGCTGTCGATCGTTTTTGTCAGTGCCTCCTGGTTCATGTATCCCAGCATCAGCACTTCGCCTGAAACGGCATGCTGTACAACCACCGGCAGTAATCCGTCAGTTTTTTCCCAGTCCAGCTGCGCCTGTTGTTGCTCTGTTAACATACCCTGATCTCCACGCCCTGGTCGGCCAGGTACGTTTTTAACTCACCAATATTGATAATCTGTTTGTGGAACACGGAAGCGGCCAGCGCGCCGTCTACGTTCGCATCGCGGAAGGCTTCAAGGAAGTGTTCCATGGTGCCTGCGCCGCCGGAGGCAATCAGCGGAACCTGGCACACCGCGCGCACTTTTTTCAGCTGCTCGAGGTCGTAACCGTTGCGTACGCCGTCCTGGTTCATCATGTTCAGCACAATTTCACCTGCACCGCGTTTTTGTACTTCCTGCACCCAGTCCAGCGTCTCCCATTGGGTGACGCGCGTGCGGCTTTCATCGCCGGTGTACTGGTTAACGTGATATTTGCCCGTCGCGGTATCAAACCAGGTGTCGATCCCCACGACAATGCACTGCACGCCAAAGCGGTCCGCCAGACGCGTAATCAGCTCCGGATCTGCGAGCGCAGGGGAGTTAATCGAAATTTTGTCCGCACCGAAAGAGAGAATTTTCGCCGCATCGTCAGCAGATTTAATCCCGCCCGCCACGCAGAAGGGAATATCAATCACCTCTGCCACGCGCGCCACCCAGCTTTTGTCCACCACGCGGCCATCGCTGGAGGCGGTGATATCGTAAAATACCAGTTCGTCTGCGCCTTCTTCGGCATAGCGTTTAGCCAGGGGAACGATGTCGCCAATGATCTCGTGGTTGCGGAACTGCACGCCTTTTACAACCTGACCATCACGCACGTCCAGGCAAGGAATTATCCGTTTTGCCAGCATTGAATCGCCTCCTTCACCGTAAATTTGCCTTCCAGCAGCGCGCGGCCCACGATCACGCCGCGTACACCGGTTCCGCGCAGAGCGGCGATATCCGCCAGGTCGCCGATACCGCCAGAGGACTGAAACGCCACCTGCGGATAACGCGCGCAAACCTCTTCATACAGTGAGACGTTAGAGCCTGCGAGCGTACCATCGCGTGAAATATCCGTGCACAGCACATGCTTCAGCCCTACCGGGAGATACATCCCGACCAGCTCTTCCAGCGTTACGCCGGAGTTTTCCTGCCAGCCGCTGACCGCGACCTGCTTGTTACCCTGCGCGTCAATGCGCACATCCAGCGCCAGCACCAGCGCATCCGCACCGAAGCGGCGGAACCAGCCCTTGACACTCTCAGGATCTTTCACTGCGGTCGAACCGACCACCACGCGCGCCACGCCCGCGTCCAGTAAGGCGGCAACATCGGTTTCCGTACGCACGCCGCCGCCCACCTGCACCGGGACGTCCACGCCAGCCACCAGTGTTTTAAGCAGTGGGATCTGGCGCTTCGCCGGATCTTTCGCGCCGGTCAGATCGACCAGGTGCAACACCTCAGCGCCCTCCGCGGCGTAAGCCTGTAACCGCGGCAGCGGGTCGTTGCCGTAGTCGCGCTGCTGCCCGTAATCGCCCTGGTGGAGACGAACAACCGTGCCGTCAATTAAATCTAAAGCGGGAATTATCATCACATCTCCAGGAAATTTTTCAGCAGCTGCGCGCCGGCGGCACCGGAGCGTTCCGGGTGAAACTGCACGCCGTAAAAGTTATCTTTCTGCACGGCGGCGGTGAACGCCTCGCCGTAATTGCACTGGGCGATGGTGTAGGTATTCACGGGCATGGCGTAGCTGTGGACGAAGTAGAAGTACGCGCCGTCTTCGATTCCCTGGAACAGCCTGTTGCCCGCCTTCGGATAAACGCGGTTCCAGCCCATGTGCGGCAGCGGCAGGCCGTGGTCGGTCATTTTCGGCACGTCTTCTTCTATAATGCCCAGCAGATCGACGCCGTTGCTCTCTTCGCTGCGGCGGCCAAGCAGCTGCATGCCGAGGCAAATGCCCAGCACCGGTTGAGTACAGGCTTTGATGAGATCAACCAGCTCGCGCTCGTGGATCTGATCCATCGCCGCCTGGGCGGTGCCTACGCCCGGCAGAAAGAGTTTATCCGCGCGCAGCACCACGTCCGGATCGCGGCTCACCACCGGCTCGTAGCCGTGGCGCATAATCGCCGACTGTACGGAGTTCAGGTTGGCGCATCCGGTGTCCAGAATCACCACGTTCATTACAGCACTCCTTTCGACGAGGGAAGGGCGTCACCTTCCACGCGGATCGCCTGGCGCAGGGTACGGCCAAAAGCTTTGAACAGGCTCTCGACGCGGTGGTGATCGTTTTTGCCTTTAGTTTTCAGGTGCAGCGTCAGGCCCATAGTGTAAGAAAGCGAGCGGAAGAAGTGCTCCACCATCTCGGTGCTGAGATCGCCCACGCGCTGGTAGGTGAAGTCGGCTTTATATTCCAGGTGCGGACGCCCGGAGATATCCATCGCGCAGCGCGCCAGGCACTCGTCCATCGGCAGAACAAAGCCGAAGCGGTTGATGCCGCGCTTGTCGCCAAGCGCCAGCTTCAGGGCTTCGCCCAACGCCAGGCCGGTATCTTCCACGGTGTGGTGATCGTCGATATACAGGTCGCCCTTAACGGCGATCTCCATGCGGAAGCCGCCGTGAGTGGCGATTTGATCCAGCATGTGGTCGAAGAAACCGACGCCGGTGTGGATCTTGCTGCCGCCTTCACGATCGAGCCAGATCTTCACGTCGATCTGCGTCTCTTTGGTGTTGCGTTCTACGTGAGAATAGCGGTCGCGTCTGGTGAGCTGCTCGCTAATCATCGCCCAGTTTAGCGTGTCGCGGTTATAGCGCAGGCCTGCAATGCCCATATTTTCGGCCAGCGTGATGTCCGTGAGGCGATCGCCAATCACATAGCTGTTCGCTTTATCCAGCGCCTCTTCGGCCAGATAATGCTCAACAAGCTTCACTTTTGGCTTGCGGCAGTCGCACTCGTCGGCAGGCATGTGCGGGCAGATCAGCACCTCGTCGAAGGCGATGCCCTGCGAGGTCAGCACCTGCATCATCAGGTTGTGCGGGCCGTCAAAGTCCGCCTGCGGGAAGCTGTCTGTGCCCAGACCGTCCTGGTTGGTGATCATCACCAGCTTATAGCCTGCTTTCTGAAGCTTCAGCAGCACCGGGATCACGTCGGGTTCAAAGGCCAGCTTGTCGAAACGATCGACCTGAAAATCGCTGGGTGGCTCCGAGATGATGGTGCCGTCACGATCGATAAAGAGATACTTCTGACTCATACTTTCTCCGCTTTCAGGGCGTCAATCACGCGCTGGCTCTCCGCGCGGGTGCCGACGGTAATACGCAGGCAGCCGCTCAGGGTAGGTTGTTTATTCTGGTCTCGTAAGATAATGCCCTGATCCCACAACGATTTAAATATCGCGCTTGAGGCGGTGAAGCGCACCAGGATGTAGTTGGTCTCCGAGTCGAACACCTGCTCCACGCACGGAATCGTTTTCAGGGCATCGACTAGATACTGACGCTCCTCCAGGATCTGCGCCACACGCTCGCGCATCGCGCTGATGCCCTGTGGGGCCAGCGCCTGTGCCGCAATATCGGCAACCGGCGTTGAGAGCGGATACGGGGCGATCACTTTCAGCAGCAGGTCGATAACCGCTTTATTTGCCAGCGTAAAACCGCAGCGAAGACCGGCGAGAGCGAAGGCTTTCGACAGGGTACGCAGCACGACGAGATGTGAATACTCTTCAAGCCAGCCTGCCAGTGTCGCCTGCGGGCAGAACTCAATGTAGGCTTCGTCGGCCACAACCAGCGCTTTGTCGCGCGTCATTTCCAGCAGGGAACGGATATCCTGCGGATTGATAATCTGCCCGGTCGGGTTGTTCGGGCTACAGACAAACACCACCTTCACGCCGTCAAGGTTATCGGCGATGCCCTGCAAATCCAGCTGCCAGTTGTCGAGCGCCTGTACGTTGCGGCAGGCCACGCCAAAGGTTTCGGCGCTGACGCTGTACATCCCGTAGGTGGGCTGGCAGTACATCACCGCGTCTTTACCCGGCTCGCAGAAGGCGCGGATCAGCAGCTCAATCCCTTCATCCGCCCCACGGCTGACCAGTACCTGCTCAGGCTTCACGCCTGCATACTGCGCATAGTTCTCGATCACCGCTTTCGGCTGACACTCCGGGTAGCGGTTCAGCGTCTGCTGCGAGAGCTCAAAGGCCACCGCTGTGGGATATTCGTTGGCATTCAGCCAGACGTCGCCGTTCCCGCCCAGACGACGCGCAGACTGATAGGGCGTCAGGCGACGGACATTTTCGCGGGCTAATTCTTCGATATTCATGCTTGCTCCTTCAGGGCGGCAACGCGCAGCGTCACGGCATTTTTGTGGGCAGTCAGGCGCTCGGCGGCGGCCAGGGTTTCAATGGTCGACGCCAGCGAGGCAAATCCCTCGCGGGAGAGTTCCTGCACGGTCATGCGCTTCTGGAAATCCGCCAGCCCCAGGCTGGAGCAGGTTGAGGTATAGCCATACGTGGGCAGCACGTGGTTGGTGCCGGAGGCGTAATCCCCGGCGGATTCCGGTGACCAGTCCCCGAGGAACACCGAGCCTGCGCTGGTTATGCTGTCGACCAGATCGCGCGCGTTACGGGTCTGAATAATCAGGTGCTCAGGACCGTACTGGTTGGAGATGGCGATGCACTGGTCGATATCGCGAGCCACAATCAGTCGGCTGGCCGATAGCGCCTGACGCGCCGTTTCCGCACGCGGCAGGTCGGCCAGCTGACGCTCAACGGCCTCGCCCACGCGTTTTGCCATATCGGCATCTGGCGTCAGTAAAATCACCTGCGAGTCAGGGCCGTGCTCGGCCTGCGAGAGCAGGTCAGAGGCCACGAAATCCGGTGTAGCGCCGCTGTCGGCAATCACCAGCACTTCAGACGGACCGGCAGGCATATCAATCGCCGCGCCGTCCAGACGCTGACTGACCTGGCGCTTCGCTTCGGTAACGTATGCGTTACCCGGGCCAAAGATTTTGTCGACTTTGGGAACAGACTCCGTCCCGAACGCCAGGGCGGAAATCGCCTGCGCGCCGCCCACTTTATAGATCGCCTGCACGCCGCACAGCTTCGCCGCATACAGGATCTCATCGGCGATCGGTGGCGGAGAGCAGAGCACCACCTTTTGACAACCGGCGATACGTGCCGGGGTGGCCAGCATCAGGACGGTCGAAAACAGCGGGGCAGAGCCGCCAGGAATATAGAGGCCAACGGACGCCACCGGGCGCGTCACCTGCTGGCAGCGCACGCCGGGCAGGGTTTCCACATCCACCGCCTGCAATTTCTGCGCGGTGTGGAAGGTATCAATATTTTTCACCGCGACGGCCATAGCCTGTTTGATCTCATCCCCAAGGCGGCTTTCCGCCCCGGCGATCTCCTGCGCGGTGACCTGTAACGCGTCGACCTCAGTTTTATCAAACTTCGCGCTGTACTCACGCAGCGCGTCGTCTCCGCGGGCTTTGACGTTATCGAGGATCTCCGCCACGGTGCGGGTGATGCTCTCCGAGGCGGAAATTGCCGGGCGCATCAGCAGCTCACGCTGTTGCGCGTCGCTACAGGTATTCCAGTCGATGATTGTGTTAAAGCTCATGGTCGTTACTCCATCATCTTCTCAATTGGCAGCACCAGAATAGAACTCGCGCCCAGCGCCTTCAGTTTTTCCATCGTTTCCCAGAACAGGGTTTCGCTGCTCACCATGTGCATCGCCACGCGCTGCTGGTCGCCCGCCAGCGGCAGAATGGTTGGGCGCTCAGCACCTGGCAGCAGGGCAATCACTTCGTCCAGGCGCTCGGTTGGCGCATGCATCATGATGTATTTGGATTCACGCGCCTGAATCACGCCCTGAATACGGGTCAGCAGCTTGTCGATGAGCTGCTGTTTAGCCTCCGCCATCTCGCCGTCGCGCTGGATAAGGCACGCTTTGGAGCGGTAGATCACCTCCACTTCGCGCAGGCCGTTGGCTTCCAGCGTGGCGCCGGTGGAGACGAGGTCACAGATGGCATCGGCCAGGCCCGCACGCGGCGCCACTTCAACAGAGCCGTTCAGCAGACAAGATTTAAACTGCACGCCTTTTTGATCGAGGTAACGCTTCAGCAGGTGAGGGTAAGAGGTGGCGATACGTTTGCCGTTCAGCGCGGCCGGGCCATCCCAGGCTTCATCAACCGGCGTGGCCAGCGACAGGCGGCAGCCGCCGAAGTCCAGACGACGCAGGGTAAAGTAGCGTGGATCTTCGCCCTGCGCGCGGCGGGTTAATAACTCTTCTTCCAGCACGTTTTCGCCGATGATGCCGAGGTCAACGACGCCATCCATGACCAGGCCCGGAATATCGTCATCACGTACGCGCAGAATGTCGATCGGCATATTTTCAGCCAGGGCGATCAGGCGCTGGGTGTGCAGGTTGATTTTAATCCCGCAGCGGGCCAGTAGTTCGCGTGAATCATCGCTTAAACGGCCTGATTTTTGAATAGCTATGCGTAAACGTGAGTTATCTAACATTCTGTGTTCCTCGTTAACCTGTTTTAACCTGTCTGAATGCGGTCCAAAAAAAAGCCCCCGGAAGAAGATCTTCCGGGGGCTTTTTCATGCGTTCATGCACCACTGGAAGATCCAAACGTCTTCCAGCACACATCGCCTGAAAGACTAGTCAGGATGATGGTGATGATGGTGGTTTTTAAAAGGAACGCGTGTCATATAAATTCTCGTTGAATGCTTATGCATTTGATGTCTTTTAACCTAAACCAGTTGTACGCCATAAAGCAAGGGCTTTTTTTGATCATTAATTCATTTCATATTGATGGTATGAATTGTGCGTTCCATAAGGCTGGCGTAGCCTTATAACAGGCGTCGTTAAGCGGAGAATGTCATGAAAAAGGTCGCGATTGTCGGATTAGGGTGGTTAGGAATGCCACTGGCGATGTCATTAGCCGCGAAAGGCTGGCAGGTGACAGGGAGTAAGACCACGCGGGACGGGGTTGAGGCGGCGCGCATGTGCGGCATTGATGGTGTCGAGCTGCGTCTCGAACCCGAGCTTATCTGCGATACCGACGAGCTGGATGAACTGATGAATGTGGACGCGCTGGTCATTACCTTACCAGCGCGGCGCAGCGGGCCGGGCGAGACGTTTTACCTGCAGGCGGTGCAGGAGATTGTCGACAGCGCCCTGGCGCACCATATTCCGCGTATCATTTTCACCAGCTCGACCTCCGTCTATGGCGATATCGACGGTACGGCGAAAGAAAACACCGAGCGCCGTCCGGTAACCGCCAGCGGACGGGTACTGAAAGAGCTGGAAGACTGGCTGCACAATCTGCCTGGCACGCAGGTGGATATTTTACGCCTCGCCGGGCTGGTGGGGCCGGGGCGTCATCCGGGACGCTTCTTTGCCGGTAAATCCGCGCCGGATGGTCAGCACGGCGTTAACCTTGTACACCTTGAAGATGTTATCGGTGCAATAGAGCTGCTTTTACAGGCTCCGAAAGGGGGGCACATCTATAATATATGTGCGCCTTCGCATCCGCCACGCAGCACCTTTTATCCGATGATGGCGCGCCAGCTGGGTCTGGCGCCGCCGGTGTTCAGTGAGGCGCAGGGGGAGCGCAAAGGCAAAATTATTGATGGCAATCGTATTTGCCATGAACTGGGATTTGAATATCAGTATCCCGATCCGCTGGTTATGCCCATGGAATAATTGCGCCGGCGGAGGCCATCGCACACCGCAAGGGGGCGAAGATGAAACCGCTGCTGGATGTTCTTGTTATTCTGGATGCGCTGGAAAAAGAGGGGAGCTTTGCCGCCGCCTCGGCGAAGCTCTATAAAACCCCTTCGGCTCTGAGCTACACCGTGCAAAAGCTCGAGAGCGATCTCAATATTCAAATCCTTGACCGCACTGGCCATCGCGCGCGTTTCACCCGTACTGGGCAGATGCTGCTGGAAAAAGGGCGTGACGTGCTGCATACGGTTCGCGAGCTGGAAAAACAGGCCGTCAAACTTCATCAGGGCTGGGAAAATGAGCTGGTGATTGGGGTTGATGATACTTTCCCTTTTTCGCTGCTTACCCCGCTTATTGAGGCGTTCTATCAGCGCCATAGCGTCACGCGGCTGGTTTTTATCAACGGCGTGCTGGGCGGCTCGTGGGACGCCTTAACGCAGGGCAGGGCGGATATCATCGTTGGAGCGCTGCATGAGCCTCCTCAACTGAGTGAATTTGGTTTCGCCCGGCTGGGCGTTCTGGAGCAGATCTTTGCCGTTGCGCCTCACCACCCGCTGGCGAATGAACCGGAGCCTGTTTCAAGACGCGTCATTAAAAACCATCGCGCCATTGTGGTGGGAGACAGCTCCCGCCCCGAGTGCGGCATTTCATCGCAGCTTCTGGATGAGCAGGAGGCCATCACCGTTTTTGATTTTAAAACCAAGCTGGAACTGCAAATAAGCGGCCTGGGGTGCGGCTACCTTCCCCGTTATTTAGCACAGCGCTTTATTGAAAGCGGCGCGCTGGTGGAAAAACAGGTTTTAGCGCAGAGCAGTAACGAATCGGTATGGGTGGGCTGGAATGAACAGACCGCCGGGCTTGCCAGCGCCTGGTGGCGAGACGAAATTTTAGCAAATAGTGCTATCGCGACAGTTTACACTCAGGCAGATGATGGGAAATCAACCAGTTAGTAAAATTAATTTATGGGCAGGTTTCTCAATGTATTGCCTTTTGTATCTGGAATAGGGCAAAATGCCGCCGCTGCAAACAAATGAATAATCGACGATATAAAAGGCGTCGGTTATTTTTTTTTGCATGTACGAAACGAAACTAAAAACCAAGAGGCCGGGCTTCGTACCGGATAGATATTTACTAAAATCCGACAGTTGTTGTCGCTGAGGAAGAAAGAAATGGGGCAATTTTTCGCTTACGTGGCGGTTATCACCGTAAAGGAGAATAACTATGTCGCATAACGCAACTCCAAACACCTCTCGCGTGGAATTACGTAAAACGCTTACGTTGATTCCGGTTGTTATGATGGGCCTTGCCTATATGCAACCGATGACGCTGTTCGATACATTCGGTATCGTATCAGGCCTTACTGACGGTCACGTTGCAACGGCGTACGCCTTTGCACTGGTCGCCATTCTCTTTACAGCGCTGAGCTACGGTAAACTGGTTCGCCGTTTCCCGTCCGCAGGCTCTGCGTACACCTATGCTCAGAAATCCATTAGCCCGGCTGTTGGCTTTATGGTGGGCTGGTCATCACTGCTGGACTACCTGTTCATGCCGATGATCAACATTCTGCTGGCAAAAATTTACTTCGAAGCGCTGGTACCTTCCGTACCGTCGTGGATCTTCGTTGTGGCGCTGGTGGCCTTTATGACCATCTCTAACCTGCGCAGCATCAAGACCGTGGCTAACTTCAACACCCTGATCGTGATCCTTCAGATGGGGATTGTTGCGGTTATCGTTGGGCTGATCATCTACGGCGTTTCCCACGGTGAAGGCGCAGGTACGCTGACCAGCACCCGTCCGTTCTGGTCTGAAGGTGCGCACGTTGTGCCGATGATCACCGGGGCGACTATCCTGTGCTTCTCGTTCCTGGGCTTCGACGGTATCTCTTCTCTGTCTGAAGAGACCAAAGACGCTGAGCGCGTGATCCCGAAAGCGATTTTCCTGACCGCGCTGATTGGCGGCCTGATCTTCATCGGTGCGTCTTATTTCTTACAGCTGTACTTCCCGGATATCTCTCGCTTTAAAGATCCGGATGCATCGCAGCCTGAAATCATGCTGTACGTGGCGGGTAAAACCTTCCAGTGGGGCGTGCTGATCTTCTCCAGCGTCACCGTACTGGCATCCGGTATGGCAGCGCACGCGGGCGTTTCTCGTCTGATGTACGTGATGGGCCGTGACGGTGTGTTCCCAACTCGCTTCTTTGGTTACGTGCATCCGAAATGGCGTACCCCGGCGTGGAACGTACTGCTGGTGGGCGCGATTGCCCTGCTGGCAATCAAGTTCGACCTGGTAACGGCCACTGCGCTGATTAACTTTGGTGCGCTGGTGGCGTTCACCTTCGTTAACCTCTCCGTGATTTCGCAGTTCTGGATCCGTGAGAAGCGCAACAAGACGCTGAAGGACCACATCAACTATCTGGTGCTGCCAGTGTGTGGTGCCCTGACGGTGGGCGCCCTGTGGATCAACCTGGAAGAGAGCTCAATGGTTCTGGGTCTGATCTGGGGTGCAATCGGTCTGATTTACCTGGCTTGCGTAACGAAGAGCTTCCGCAACCCGGTTCCTCAGTACGAAGACGTCGCGTAAGACTGTGTCGGGTGGCGGCTATGCTCAACCCGACCTACAGTTTTGTAGGCCGGGTAAGCGTTAGCGCCAACCGGCAAAAAAAAAAGCCGGAGACATCGCCTCCGGCTTTTTTGTACCCGCTACTCAGACAATTTCTTGCGCGTACTGGAACAGCGCTTTCAGCAGCGCCTGTTTCTCAGCATTCCCTTCATACTGGCCGTAAAGCATCTCCAGCTCCTGGGCATAGCTATTAAGAAACTCAGGCGTAAACACGTTGCGCCGATGCTGTAACCAGCGCTCCTGCTCTGCTTCATCCAGCGAGCCTGGATAGTTGCGCGCACGGTAGTTAAACATCAGCTTCTCAATACGCGTGTCCGCAAAGGTGATATCCAGCGCGGGCAAATTACGCGGGTCGGTTTGCAGCACGATGTTCATCGCCGCGCGATCGGCATCGCTAAAGAAGCCGTTATAAAGCTGCGCATCCACATTCTCAGACGGCACGAACGGCTCTGCTTCGGCAAAAATGGCGACGACTTTCTCGCGCACCTGCGGGTTGTCGCGCAGCACTTTCAGGTTATCGAGGCAGTGCTGACGGTTAATCCCCAGCCGGTCGGCGTCTTCCGGGCGCAGCGTGTTGGCCTGCGCAAGCACCGGGCATTTATTGATGTGCACCAGTTTTACGGGTACGGCTGGCAGGTCACCCAGCGCCTCTTTCGGCGTATAAAGCCGTTCACGTAAGGTGTCGCTGTCGAGCTCAAGCAGCGGCGAGATATCCCCGGCAAGATCCACCATGATGACGGCGTTACGGTTGTCTGGATGCCAGGCAAGCGGCGCCACCCAGCTTGTGTTCCCGCGCCACGCACCGAACATCCCTGAAATATGCACCAGCGGTTTCATCTGCGGCACGTCAATCAGCGTCATCAGCTTTTGCTTGCTGCGATGGCTCAGCAGATACTCAAACAGGCGAGGCTGCGCGGTTTTTACGAGCTTCGCCATAGCGATGGTCGCGTAGACGTCTGCCATCGCGTCGTGGGCGTTGCTGTGCTCAATGCCGTTGGCCCGCGTCAGATGCTCGAGCCTGAAGCTCGGCAAGCCGTCGTCGTTCTCCGGCCAGTTAATTCCCTCCGGGCGCAGCGCATAGCAGGCGCGCATAATATCCAGCAAATCCCAGCGCGAATTGCGGTTCTGCCAGCTCCAGGCATACGGATCGTAGAAGTTGCGGTAGAAGATATTGCGCGTCACTTCATCGTCAAAACGGATGTTGTTGTAACCCACCACGCAGGTATTGGGCACCGTGAACAGGTCGTGGATGCGACGGGCAAATTCTGCTTCGCTAACGCCTTTATCCCGCGCTTCCTGAGGGGTGATGCCCGTCACCATCACCGCGCCCGGCTGCGGCAGATAGTCATCGGCGGGTTTACAGTAAAACACCTCGGGTTCGCCGATGACGTTAAATTCGTCATCGGTTCGGATAGCCGCAAACTGCGCCGGTCGGTCCAGCGCCGGATGGGTGCCAAAGGTTTCGTAATCGTGGAACAAAAAAGTCGGGCGCGCGGCAGAGTCAGACACCAGTAATCTCATCCTGTTAAAAATTGACGTCTCTATGGTAAACGATTGGGGTGAGCAGTCCGAATAAAAAGCACCTTCAGGCAAGAAATTTGCGAGATTTGTTCCGAAAAAATCTGCGTGCTGTCACATTTTTTTGCAATTAAGGCAGGTAACGACATCAGAACTCCCGTAAAAAGGTCATCGATTTTTACTGACCTGAGGATATACCGTTGAAACGCCGTCTGTTTATTGCTGTTTCTTTACTCGCTTCGAGTATTTCATCCGCGCTGGCTGCCGAGCCGCTGGATTTTTCACCTCAGCCGCCTGCCATCCAGGCAGGATCCTGGGTATTGATGGATTACACCACGGGTCAAATCTTAACGGCGGGCAACGAACATCAGCAGCGTAATCCGGCGAGCCTGACCAAACTGATGACGGGGTACGTTGTCGATCGTGCTATTGATAGCCACCGCATCAGCCCCGATGACATTGTGACGGTCGGACGTGACGCCTGGGCAAAAGGCAATCCGGTCTTTGACGGTTCGTCGCTGATGTTTCTGAAGGAGGGCGATCGGGTTTCCGTGCGCGATCTCAGCCGCGGCCTGATTGTTGATTCCGGCAATGACGCCTGCGTGGCGCTGGCGGATCACGTGGCGGGCGGTCAGCCGCAGTTCGTCAGGATGATGAATGACTACGTTGAAAAGCTGAACCTGCGCGATACCCACTTCGAAACCGTACACGGGCTGGATGCACCCGGTCAGCACAGCTCCGCTTACGATCTAGCCGTGCTTTCCCGGGCCATCATCCACGGCGAGCCTGAGTTCTACCACATGTACAGCGAGAAAAGTCTGACCTGGAACGGCATCACTCAGCAGAACCGCAACGGCCTGCTGTGGGATAAGACCATGAACGTGGATGGTCTGAAAACGGGACACACCTCGGGCGCGGGCTTTAACCTGATCGCCTCCGCGGTGGATGGTCAGCGTCGACTGATTGCGGTGGTGATGGGGGCAGACAGCCCGAAAGGACGTGAAGATCAGGCGCGCAAGCTGCTCCACTGGGGACAGCAAAATTTCGATACGGTGCAGATCCTGCATAACGGCAAAAAAGTGGGAACCGAACGCATCTGGTATGGCGATAAAGAGCAGATCGCGCTGGGCACGGATCAGGATTTCTGGCTGGCATTACCCGAAACGGAAGTGCCGAACATCAAGGCGAAATATGTAATGGATAAAAAAGAGCTGGAAGCGCCGATTGCCGCGCATCAGCGGGTAGGGGAGATCCAGCTGTACGATCGTGACAAGGTGGTAGCGCACTGGCCATTGGTTACGCTGGAGCGCGTTGAAAAGGGCGGCCTTTTCTCCCGCCTCGGCGATTATCTGCATCATAAACTCTAACCTTTTCGGGCAGACTGGCAGTGTTGCGAGTCTGCTCACATAATAAACACTCCTGGTTTGCCGATAATCTCGATTCTGCTTTATAGTGTATATATATACAGTAATAAACGGAGGCAGCATGGACTACAGCATCAGGCAGCAACAGAAACGTACGATCGCTGGCTTTCATCTCGTGGGGCCGTGGGAAAAGACGGTCAAGCAGGGATTTGAACAGCTGGTTATGTGGGTAGATGGACGTCATATTCAGCCGCAGGAGTGGGTGGCCGTTTATTATGACAATCCGGATGACGTGCCGGCGGAAAAGCTTCGCTGCGTTACCGCCGTAACGGTAGCGGACGATTTCACTATCCCTGATAACAGCGAAGGGGTAATGCTGACCGAAATTGCTGCCGGAGAGTATGCTATTGCCGCCGCGCGCGTCGATAATCATGATTTCGCTACCCCGTGGTATCAGTTCTTCAACTCCCTGCTGGAAGACAGCAAATTCCAGATTGCGCCAAAACCCTGCTTCGAACGCTATCTGAACGATGGCAATGCTGACGGCTACTGGGATATTGAGATGTTTGTACCGGTAGAGCACAAAGTGGGATAATCCTGCGAAACGCAGGGTTTTTCAGCCGGGCGCGATCCACCCGGCTGAAAACACAGTACAATTGTGGTTTGCCGTAAAGCTGGAGACGGGTGTGCGCCCCGACAAGTCATTAACCCCTTTTGAAATTCGGTTATACAAACATTATCGCGTGGTGCATGGTTGCCGCATTGCGCTGGCGTTTGTGCTGACCTTCGTACTGGTTCGTTTGCTGGATATCCCGGAAGGAACGTGGCCGCTGATCACGCTGGTGGTGGTGATGGGGCCGATCTCATTCTGGGGGAACGTGGTCCCTCGCGCTTTTGAACGCATAGGTGGTACCGTTTTAGGCTCGGCGCTTGGGCTTATCGCCCTGAAGCTGGAGCTAATTTCATTTCCGTTCATGTTGCTGTGGTGCGCGGTGGCGATGTTTCTTTGCGGATGGCTGGCCCTCGGCAAGAAACCGTATCAGGCGCTGCTGATTGGCATTACGCTCGCGGTAGTGGTCGGTGCACCGGCGGGCGATATGACCACCGCATTGTGGCGAAGCGGGGACGTGATCCTCGGCTCGTTGCTCGCCATGCTGTTTACCGGCATCTGGCCGCAGCGCGCCTTCCTGCACTGGCGCATTCAGATGGCAAACTACGTCACGGCATTTAACCGGGTTTACCAGGCCGGGTTTTCGCCGAATCTGATTGAGCGTCCGCGGCTGGAAAAGCACCTGCAAAAAATCCTTAATGATGTGGTCAAAATGCGCGGGTTAATTACCCCGGCAAGCAAAGAGACGCATATCCAGAAAGCCATTTTTGAAGCCATTCAAACGGTCAGCCGTAATCTGGTCTGTATGCTTGAACTGCAAATCAATGCCCACTGGGCCTCACGCCCCAGCCATCTTCTGATGCTCAACGCGCATACGCTGAAAGAGACGCAGCAGATGACGCAACAGACCCTGCTAACCATCGCTCATGCACTTTACGAAGGTAACCCACAGCCGATACGGGCGAACAGCGAGCGGCTGAATGACATCGTCATCGAGCTCAAACAGCTGATGAATGAGCGTCAGAGCGACAATGTGTCTGAAACGCCCATCCACGGCTATGTCTGGCTGAGTATGGAGCTGGCGCGACAGCTGGAGTTGTTATCGCAGCTGATTTGCCGGGCACTGCGCAAATAAAAAGCGTATGTGATGCCTGCTGCTTCGATTCAGCAACAATTAGGGTTATGATGGTTTTAAACGATATACTCATTGTCATTCGCAGCCGCTGTCTGTTAAAACGGTTGCTTTAACGAATCCGAATCTCACATTATCAGGGGTGTAAAAATGGAAACTACCAAGCCTTCGTTCCAGGATGTTCTGGAGTTCGTCCGCCTGTTCCGCCGCAAAAACAAGCTACAGCGCGAAATCCAGGACGTAGAGAAGAAGATCCGTGACAACCAGAAACGTGTCCTGCTGCTGGACAACCTGAGCGACTACATCAAGCCAGGTATGAGCGTTGAAGCCATTCAGGGCATCATCGCCAGCATGAAGAGCGATTATGAAGATCGCGTTGATGACTACATCATCAAAAACGCTGAGCTGTCCAAAGAGCGTCGCGACATCTCCAAAAAGCTGAAAGTGATGGGCGAAATCAAAAACGTCGACGCTAAAGGCGAGTAATCGCACACTCTGTTGCCCGGTGGCGCTGCGCTTACCGGGCCTACAGGACCCTAGGTCGGGTAAGTGTAGCGCCACCCGACAATTTACGTGGCGCAGAAAAGCAAAAAGCCTGCTCTAAAAGCAGGCTTTTTTAATTTGGCTCCTCTGACTGGACTCGAACCAGTGACATACGGATTAACAGTCCGCCGTTCTACCGACTGAACTACAGAGGAATCGTTGTGGAGGCTTATCTTAGCGGCGAAAAAACTTTTGTCAAACCTGATCTCAGGCAAAAGTGATTGTTTGATGATTCTGTCGTCATTTTGTTGTAAATCCAAACATAATTTTATGGAAAATACTTTGCAGGATACGCATTTCTGCCCCATCATTTGAAATGGAGTTTCAACTTTCTCGTTAAGGCCCATTTTGAACGTCACCGCACCCCTGCGCCAGGCGATTATGCGCACGCCCTGGTATGCAAAACGTAAGAGTTATCGAGTTCTGTTCTGGCGTGAAATCACCCCCCTTGCTGTGCCTATTTTCCTGGAGAATACCTGCGTCCTGTTGATGGGGGTGTTAAGCACCTTCCTGGTGAGCTGGCTCGGTAAAGAAGCCATGGCCGGGGTAGGGCTGGCGGACAGTTTCAACATGGTTGTGATGTCCTTCTTTGCCGCTATCGATCTCGGTACAACGGTAGTGGTGGCGTTTAGTCTTGGAAAACTCGATCCAAAACGCGCCCGGGAGGCGGCCAGACAGTCGCTGATGATCATGACCCTCTTTTCGATCATCCTGGCGGCGGTTATCCATTATTACGGCAAAGAAATTATCGACATCGTCGCGGGTGAAGCGACAGGTGAAGTGAAGGACCTGGCGCTCACCTATCTGGAAATGACGGTGCTGAGCTATCCGGCGGCTGCCATCGCGCTGATTGGTAGCGGTGCGCTTCGTGGCGCAGGGAATACCAAAATTCCGCTGCTAATAAATGGCGGCATGAACATCCTGAACATCATTATCAGCAGTGTTTTGATTTACGGTGTCTTTTCCTGGGAGGGGCTGGGCTTTGTCGGCGCGGGATTAGGGCTGACCATTTCCCGTTATATTGGTGCGGCGGCGATAATCGGCGTACTGATGGCGGGAATTACGCCATCGCTGCGCCTGACGCTTAAAAGCTATTTCCGTCCGCTTAACTTCGCCATTATCTGGGAAGTGATGGGGATCGGGATTCCGGCCAGCATCGAATCCGTGTTGTTTAATGGTGGGAAACTGCTGACGCAGATGTTTGTTGCCGGGATGGGAACAGACGTCATCGCCGGCAACTTTATTGCTTTCTCCATCGCCTCGCTCATTAACCTGCCCGGAAACGCACTGGGATCGGCGTCGACGATCATCACCGGCAGACGCCTCGGAAAAGGGCAGATTGGGCAGGCGGAACGGCAGCTTAGGCATGTCTTCTGGCTTTCAACCATTGGACTGACGGCGATTGCGTGGGGAACTGCGCCTTTAGCCGGGCTAATGGCCTCGTTCTATACGCACGAAAATGACGTGAAAGAGGTCGTGAAGGTGCTGATTTGGCTCAACGCGGCGTTTATGCCAATTTGGGCCGCGTCCTGGGTACTTCCTGCCGGGCTGAAAGGGGCGCGCGATGCCCGGTTTGCGATGTGGGTCTCCATGCTCGGCATGTGGGGCTGCCGCGTCGTGGCGGGCTACACGCTGGGGGTAATGTTAGGTATGGGCGTTGTCGGCGTCTGGCTGGGGATGTTCCTTGACTGGGCCGTGCGCGGGGCGCTGTTCTACTGGCGCATGGTGAGCGGACGCTGGCTGTGGAAATATCCGCGAAAAAAAACGGAGCAGGAGGTTTCGGAAACGGCAAGTGCCTGACAAATGTGCGAAGTGGAGAATAAATCGGCAAACGATTGAAAATCTGCATTCACCCTTTGACATCCTCAGGGCGCATCGATAATATGCGCCCCGTTCACACGATTCCTCTGTAGTTCAGTCGGTAGAACGGCGGACTGTTAATCCGTATGTCACTGGTTCGAGTCCAGTCAGAGGAGCCAAATTTAAAAAGCCTGCTTTTAAGCAGGCTTTTTGCTTTTCTGCGTTCAGTAAAATTGTCGGGTGGCGCTCCGCTTACCCGACCTACAGAATCTCAGGCCGGGTAAGCGGTGTGCGTGAAATGTCCTTAGTATCACCTAAACGGTGGCTCATTGAAGGTGCGCAGCTTACGGGAATGCAGTTTGTCGCCCTCTGCACGCAGTAAATCGATGGCGCGAATACCAATCTGAAGGTGCTCTGAGATCGCCCCTTCGTAGAAACGGTTCGCCTGACCCGGCAGTTTGATCTCGCCGTGCAGCGGTTTATCGGACACGCACAGCAGCGTGCCGTACGGGACGCGGAAGCGGTAGCCCTGCGCGGCAATGGTGGCGCTTTCCATATCGATCGCGACCGCACGGCTGAGATTGAAACGCAGGGCGGAGGCGGAATAGCGAAGCTCCCAGTTACGATCGTCGGTGGTGACGACCGTACCGGTACGCAGGCGCTGCTTCACCTCTTCACCCGGCATGCCGCTCACCTCTTTGGTGGCGTCGTACAGGGCGCGCTGTACTTCCGCAATACTCGGGATAGGAATGTCCGGCGGCAGAACCGCGTCAAGGACATGGTCGTCACGCAGATAAGCGTGGGCGAGGACATAATCACCAATCAGCTGGCTTTCACGCAGGCCGCCGCAGTGGCCGATCATCAGCCAGACGTCCGGGCGCAGAACCGCCAGATGGTCGCAGATGGTTTTTGCATTCGACGGGCCAACGCCGATGTTAATCAACGTAATGCCCTGACCGTCGGCGGTGACCAGGTGCCAGGCGGGCATCTGGTGCTTTTTCCACGCCAGGTCGGAGATGGCCTCTTCCGGTGCTTCGGTTTCGGCGGTGATCCAGATCCCGCCCGCGCAGGAGAGAGCGATGTAAGGGCTGTCCGGGTCAAGGATCTGGCTACAGCCCCAGCGGACAAATTCGTCTACATAGCGGGTGTAGTTGGTAAACAGTACGAACGGCTGGAAATGTTCGGCTGGGGTGCCGGTGTAGTGGCGCAGGCGTGCCAGCGAAAAATCGACACGGCGGGCATCAAAGTGCGACAGCGGTGAAAACTCTGCCGGGTGATAGATCCCGTCCGCCGTCTCATCGCCAATCTGCGACAGCTCAGTGGTCGGGAAATGGCGGGTCAGCCCCGCGCTCATGGAGCGATCCAGCGTCAGCGCTGAGCCGTCTATCACGTACGGGTAAGGGATCTCGTGCAGGGACGGTTCAACGCTGATATGCGCGCCGTAATCCTGATACAGCAGGGTAAGCTGCTCTTCCAGATAGGGGCGGAACAGCGCAGGTCGCGTGATGGTCGTGCTGTAACAGCCGGAGTGGGTGAAACGCGCATAGGCGCGGGTTTTCGGATTGCTGCTGGCGCTGCCGTCCCAGGTGACAGAGAGCGATGGATAAACAAAAAGGCCCTGGGTTCTGGCCTTTTCATCGGGAAGTTTCCCTGTTTCGATATAGTCACTGATGGCGCTGCGCAGTGCATTGACGGACTGTTCATACAGCGCGTCGAGTTTTTCCAGCGCCTGAGCCGGGGTCAGGCTGGAGCCCTTATTATTCATGTCTGTCTCCTTGTTCCACAGGTGTGCGGCTATACCCGATAGTATGTCACACGCCTGTGAAACAAAAGTGAGGAGATCAGCTGTGCGCGGTTTCCTTCATCAACAGGGCGGTGGCAGCAGAAAGCAGGCAACCTGCCAGCAGATAAATCGCCACGCTATGCCAGTTCCCGCCGGAGAACGTCACCAGCGCGGCGGCGATAAACGGCGTAAACCCGCCGCCGACCACGCTCGCCACCTGATATCCCACGCCCGCGCCGCTGTAGCGGTAGTTTGCGCCAAACAGCTCGGTAAACATCGGCTGCTGCACGCAGACCACCATATCGTGAGCGATGTTCGCAAGCATGATCGCAAAGAAGACAATCCAGAAGACCGACTGGGCCTCCAGCGCCATAAAGAACGGCCAGGCGCTGAGTGTGCCGATGAGCGCCCCGGTGATATACACCCGTCGACGGCCAAAGCGATCCGCCAGCCAGGCGAAGCAGGGGATGGTCAGGCAGCTGATCCCGCCCACCACCAGGCCAATGTTCAGGAACAATTCCCGCGGCAGACCGAGGTTTTGCGTGGAGTAGTTGAGGGCGAAGGCGGTGACGATATACATCGTCAGCAGTTCGCACAGGCGCAGGGCGATAATTTTCAGAAAAGCGCCAGGGTGCTGCACCAGCGCTTCCATCACCGGCAGCCGTTTTTTCGCGACCGGTTTTTCGCGTTGCTGCTGCTCAAACTCAGCCGACTCTTCCATGCCGTTACGGATCCACAGGGCCACCACGACCAGCACAATGCTGAAGATAAACGGAATACGCCAGCCCCAGCTCAGGAACTGCTCGTCTGTCGTGAGCTGGCTTATGAGCGACACCAGGCCCGTGGAGAGCAGCAGACCCACGCCATAACCTACCTGCACGCCGCTGCTGTAGAACGCTTTCTTATTCTTCGGCGCGCTTTCCACGGACAGCAGTGCCGCGCCGCCCCATTCGCCGCCGACGGCAAAGCCCTGAATGGCGCGAAGCGTCACCAGCAACACCGGGGCCCACCAGCCAATCGATGCAAAGGAGGGCAAAATACCGATCAGCGCGGTGGCAATGCCCATCATCCAGACGGTGAGCATCAGCATGCGCTTACGGCCAAGGCGATCGCCGAAGTGGCCGAAAATTATCCCGCCCAGCGGACGAAACAGAAAACCGACGCCGAAGGTGGCAAACGCAGCAAGCGTGCCCATGGCGGGGCTGATCTGAGGAAAGAATTCACGGTTAAAGACCAGCGCAGCGGTAATACCGTAGAGCAGAAAGTCATACCAGTCGACGACGGCGCCTGCGAAGCTACCTAAAGCGGCGCGGCGGGCGCGGTTAAGCGAAGGTGTCTCCTCGTTGCGGCGAGCGGAGATGAGGGTGGAGTCCATAGTTGTCCTGTCTGTACTGATTTTTAATTATTGGTATAAGAAAAGGTCACTCACGTTGCAGCCGTCATATTGACGGAACGTATGAGACTACCGCGACAGACGGCCTGAGAAAACGTTTTTATCTTTCCTGAAAGCGCAGAATCAATAAATTTCATCTTATCGGGTCCCAATATAAATCAGCCTGTTTGGCTCCGGTTAGGGCTGAATGGTTTACAGTAATAATGATCGCTGTGTGACGTAAGCTGAGGGAATAACGATGCAACGCCTCTTTCCTGCACTCTGGGTAGTCCTGTTTTTGGTGGCTTCGCCGCTGCATGCGGAGCCAAAAGTCTACGGCGAACAGCGCATCCACCGCTGGTGGGATGCGGTAACAGACGATATTTCCCAGACCTGGGAGCAGCCAGATCGTTACGATCTCTACCTGCCGTTTCTGAGCTGGCATGCCCGCTTTATGTATGACAAAGAGAAAACGGATAACTACAACGAAATGCCGTGGGGCGGCGGACTGGGCGTTTCTCGCTACAACGACGAGGGCAACTGGAGCGCACTCTTTGCCATGATGTTTAAAGATTCACATAGCGAGTGGCAGCCCGCGATGGGCTACGGCTGGGAAAAGGGCTGGTATCTGGATAACGCAAAAGATTTCCGTCTGGGGCTGGGGGCCGCCGCGGGGATCACCGCGCGCGACGACTTTGCCAACTATGTCCCGCTGCCATTTATCTTCCCGCTTTTTTCTGCCGGATATAAGCGCGTCACCGTCCAGTTCACCTATATTCCCGGAACCTACAACAACGGCAACGTGCTGTTTGCCTGGCTGCGCCTGGGCTTTTAAAGTGTGATCACTTTTTTGGCCACTGCGTTGGACAGAATCAGCAGCGAAAACAGGACCGACGTAACAAAGGTGAGCACAATCAGAGCAAGTTTGGTGCTCAGGGACGTTACCGGAATGAGCGCCGTCAGCAGGTGAAACACCGAGTAGTGCATGATATAGACCCCGGTCATCGTTTTGCTAATGGCGGCCAGCACGGACTCTTTAAACTCCGCATTGCGGCGAAAACGAACGCCGTTGGCCGCAATCACCAGGGCGATAATCAGAATGTAGATTTGCGATCCGGTGAGGATAAAGGCGTTTCTGTCCGCTTTAAATAGCGCAAAAAAGAAATGCCGTTCGTAAAACCACGTGAAGAGATAGATAAACGGTATGGCAATCACCGCTGCCCTGACCACATTTTTGCGGCCGATCCACGCCGCAATCTGCGGATCGCAAAAGAGCTGCCCCGTCAGATAAAACAGCAGCCACGTCCACAGGCGATACTGCGGCGACAATGAAAGCACGTGGACATCAGGATAGAGGGCTGACAGCAAATCGTACCCGTATGAGAAAAGCAGCAGGGTGGCAATCACCCCGCAAAACAGCGTTCGCCGCTGGCTGAGCCACTCCACCGCCGGATGAAAAGTGTAAATCACGACAAACGCGAACACGAACCAGGGCTGGATCAGATATCCGCGCTGATAGGGCTCCCACAGGTAGTAAATGGTTACCCAGAACAGAAAGACGATCACCAGGCTTTTGATCTTATCCAGCTGCCAGCGCGTGCCGTGTCGGGATTGCCCATCCAGATACCCTGCAACCACAAAAAACAACGGCGTGGCGATGGTCGAAATGAAGGTTAAAAAACCGAGGATCCAGTGATAGTCATAATCGTAATGGTCCCAGGTGTTGTAGATGGTGAAGAAGGTGACCGCCGTCATACAGCCCAGCGTCTTGATGATGTTCAGCCCTGTCGCATTCATTGTTGTTCAGCTTCGTCCTTACGATGAAAACACGCGTAAATTACGGGGAGTACCAGCAGCGTCAGGATTGTAGCAAACCCAAGCCCAAACATAATCACAACGGCCATGCTCTGGAAGAACACATCCAGCAGCAGGGGGGCGAGGCCAAGCACGGTCGTAAAGGCGGTGAGCAGGATGGGACGCAGGCGCGACGTGGCGGCGTAAACGATCGCACTGTGCTGATCCTGCTGCGCTTTCTGCTGCTCTATCTCTTCCACCAGCACAATGCCGTTGCGGATCAGCATCCCGCTCAGGCTCAGCAGGCCAATCAGTGCCATAAAGCCAAAGGGGATCCCGGTAAGTAAAAAACCGGGCGTAACGCCGATCAGCGCCAGCGGCACGGTCAGCCAGATAGCGACGGCGTTTTTCACCGAACTGAACATCAGCACCGTGATCACAAACATCACCAGATACCCGAGCGGCAGCGTGGTAAATAGCCCCTGCTGCGCTTCGCTGGAGTTCTCCGCGTCCCCGCCCCATTCGATGCTGTAGCCGTGGGGCAGAGGCAGGGCATCTATTTGCGGCTTCACGCGGGCGAGAATATCGCCGGACGTTTGCTGGCTTAGCGGGTCAGGGTCGGTCTGCACGGTCAGCACGCGCGAGCGGTCGCGACGCAGGATCAGCGGATCTTCCCACTCCAGCGCGAAGCCGCTGACGACGTTGCTCAGCGGAATATACTGCTGACGGGTCTGGCTCCATACCAGGACGTTATTCAGGTGATTGGCGTCCAGCCGTTCACTTTCCGGCGGGCGCACCACCACGGGTAACAGGTCGCTTCCTTCTCTGTACAGTCCCGCCCGGCTGCCGGAGAAATTCATCTCCAGGGCGTTATCGACGTCCTGCTTATCCACGCCAAGCTCACGTCCCAGCGCGGTGACGTACTGCGGGCGGATCACTTTGCTGCGGTTTTGCCAGTCGTTCCTGACGCTGTCCGTCGCCGGATCGCGCGTAAGAATGTTGTCTACCTGGCTGGCGATCAGACGCAGCCTGTCCGGATCGGGGCCCTTAATACGTATTTCAATGGCGCTGTCACCGGAGGGGCCAAACATCACCCGTTTCGTGCTGGCATTAACCTGCGGGTAGTTCCGTGCGATGTACTCATCAACGTGGCGGGTCAGGGCGGGGATGTTACGCTGGTCGTCCATTCTCACCATGATTTGTGCATAGTTGCTGTACTGCCGCTGTCCGCTGTAGGTCAAAATAAATCGCATACTTCCCTGACCAATCGTCGAGACCGTAGTTTCCACGCCAGGCTGACCGTTAATGGTTTTCTCGATATCACCGGTCATCTTCTCGGTCCAGTTAATGTCGGTCCCGTAAGGAAGCCAGAGGTCGACAAAGAAAATTGGCGTACTGGATGAGGGGAAGAAGTTCTGCCGCACCGAGCCAAAGCCCCAGATGGCGGCAGCCAGCAGTGCGGCCATCACCATCAGCGTTGGCGCTTTACGCCGTAACAGCGCGTTGAGCACCGCCTGATAGATCCGATAGATGCGTTTGTCGTAGGGATCCGTTTTGTCGGCGTCTGGCGGTGCAGCGTCATGTTTAAACAGCCACCATTTAATCAGCACCGGCGTAATGGTGAGGGCTGAGAACCAGCTCAGCATCAGTGAAATCAACAGCACCTGAAACAGCGACTTACAGTATTCGCCAGTGGAATCCTGCGACAGCCCGACGGGCGCAAAAGCCAGGATGGCGATGACCGTCGCACCCAGCAGCGGCAGCGCAGAGCGGCGAATTATAGCGTTAATGGCGTTAAGCAGGGGCGAGCCCTGCTGCCGGGCTATCAGTACCCCTTCGACAACCACAATGGCGTTATCGACCAGCATACTGAGGGCGATGATCAGCGCCCCCAGTGAAATACGCTGTAGTTCTATGCCCCAGAGATACATGATCAGCAGCGTGCCCAGCACGTTGAGCGCGAGGGAAAAGGCGATAATGAGCCCGCTGCGTAAGCCCATAAAGATCAGCAACACACCGACGACAATCGCCAGCGCCATCAGGAAATTAATGATAAATCCGTTGACGGAATGCCCGACCTCCGCCGCCTGATCGTAAAACAGGTCGATATGGATACCTGCCGGTTTCTCGGCTGACATCTGATCAAGCTTCGCCTCCAGGGCATGTCCCACGTCGATCACGTTAACGCCGGGTATAAAGGAGACGCCCATGGTGACGGCTTTTCTGCCGTTGGCATGGTAGATGCTGGCAGGGGACGCATCCAGCCCGCGTGACAGGGTGGCAATATCCCGTAAACGGGTAGCCGCCCCAACGCCGGGCGGGGTCACTATGAGATCGGCCAGCTCGTCAATACTTTCGAATTCACCGGTAGGATGCAGACGAATTGACTCAGTACCGGAGGGGATCTCTCCCGCGCTGGAAACCACGTTCAGCCTGCTGAGCTGGGCAGAAAGCTGGTTAAGCGTAATCCCGCGCGCGGCCATTTTGCTCAGAGAAATGTCCACGTTAATCTGCTGGGTGAGGGCTCCGCCGATGGCCACTTTGCCCACGCCCGGCACGAGGACCAACTCCCGGCGCAGCTGCTCGGCATACCGCACCAGTTCCGGATTGCTGAATTCATCGCCGGAAATGGCAAAGAAAAAGCCGAACACATCGCCAAAATCGTCATTCACAAACGGGGTCACTACCCCCGGTGGAAACTGTCGGGCGGCATCTCCCACCCGGCGTCGCAGTTCATCCCAGATTTGCGGCAGCGCATTTGAGTGGTAGCGCGAGGCTATATTGACCGTGATCTGCGACAGGCCGCTGGAGGAGATGGAGCTGACGTTATCCAGGTAAGGTAACTGCTGAAGCGCGTTTTCCAGCGGCAGGGTGACCTCTTCCTCAACCTGCTGCGCCGACGCGCCCGGATAATGAGTGATTACCACCGCCGTTTTGATGGTAAACGCCGGATCTTCCAGTCTGCCGATGTTCAACAGGGCAATAATGCCACCTACGCCCAGCAGCAGAATAGTCAGCCAGACGCGAACCGGGTTGCTGATAAACTGACGAGAGATATCCATTACAGTCCCCGTTCACGCGTCCAGATACGTACCGGCTGGTTGGGATGTAACTCCCCAACGCCTGCGGCCACCACGCGTTCACCCGCCTTAAGCCCACCGACGATGACGACCCCCTCAGCGCTGACTTGCCCGACGCTGACCTTACGATCTTCCAGGTGCAACGTATCGCCTTCGCCCGTCACCACCCAGACGTGTGGCTCATTGCGCGGGCGGTTATCCGGGTTAAAGACCGCTTCAACCGGCACCACCAGCGCCTCACTGCCCACGCCCGCCGGTAGGTTGGTTAAATTGATGGTGACCGTTCCGCTGACGCCGCCCACGACGGGAAAATCATCCGGGCGGGGCATGGTTAAAATCACCTGCCAGGTCAATGTGTTGCTGTCGCTACTGCCTGAGTGCTCTTTGTACACAGCGGTAAACTCGCGACCGGGCAGGGCGTTGATCCTCACTACCGGTTTGTACTGCGCATTGCGGATATCGAAGGTGTTAAACAGGTTCTCTGGAAGGCTGAACACCACGTCCAGCAGGTCGGTACGGGTCAGGGTGACGACGGGCTGGCCGGCTGAGACGACCTGATGATTTCGCACATGTACGCTGGCCGCTGTCCCGCTAAAGGGGGCGACGAGCGTCATCTGGCTTAATTCCTCGCGAGCAATCTGTAGCGCGGCGTTTGCAGAATCGCGGTTTGCGCGCTGGACATCCATCTCGGCCTTCGACACGGCCTGGCGTCCTGCCAGGGTCTGGAAGCGGTCGAACTGCCGCTGAGCCAGGGTCGCCGCCGTTTGCCTGTCGTTCAGACGCTGCCGGGCTTCGCGATCGTTAAGACTGGCGAGCCGTTGCCCCTGTTTGACAACGGCACCCTGGCGAATGTCCAGGGTCTCAATCTGCCCGGCACGTTTGAACGCGAGATCGGTGGCGTCGCCGGATTCGATACGCGCGGGAAATACGCGCTGCTGCGCGTTGCCGGCCTTCACCACCTCTGCGACTTTTACCATTTTTGGCAGGGGCGCGGCGCGGTCGGGTTTGGGGTCGCACGCCGTCAGCAGCAATAAAACAGCAGGCAGAAGAGAGAGGTAGCGCTTCACAGTATTCCCCTGATAATAATTGTTTTATTTATTTCGTCATCAATGCTGGGGTGGCACTATTCCGCCAGGGCCGAGACGACCACATAGGTAAATAAACCGATTGCTGTGCTGGCGATAATGGCAAGCGCAATAAACAAACCAAGGCGAATCAGGCTTAAACCGTACATGCATTCCTCCATGAGGTTGAAGGTGGCGCGGGATAATGAGAAT
Source organism: Enterobacter sp. MGH 4 (assembly GCF_000534735.1). Lineage (NCBI taxonomy): Bacteria > Pseudomonadati > Pseudomonadota > Gammaproteobacteria > Enterobacterales > Enterobacteriaceae > Enterobacter > Enterobacter sp. MGH 4. The sequence goes on from NZ_KI973289.1 coordinate 509,843, forward strand.
GAACGTGTTGCATGTCTGACTATGAGCATAGTCGGTGAATAAATAAATGTTAAATAACCATTATTAGTGGCGTGACATACTCAGGCGAAACAAGCGATACGATAGCGTATCCCCTTTGAATAACATCCTGATATTCCTGTGCTACGTTTAATAGCATCCATTCCTTTTTTCCGTAAAAGGCATTCACGCCTGTACCCATGGGTTTGATGCGATCTCTCCTGATTCACTCACTGTTGTGTTGGTTATAAAAAGGATGCTTGATATGTATAAAACGATTCTGGTGCCGGTGGATGTATACGAAACAGCGTTGTCTGATAAAGCGCTACAGCATGCCCAATTCCTGGCGCAAAGCGCATCGGGTAATGTCCATCTGCTGTACGTTATGCCAAAGTTCTCGGCGGAACTGACCCGCGGTTTTATTGCAGACGCGAGAAAGATGGATGAATATATGATTAATAATGCTAAAGAAAAACTGGCCGCGCTGGTAAAAAAAATCAGCCTGCCGGAAGCAAATGTCCATCTACATGTTCGCAGCGGGAATATACGTGATGAGGTAATCAAACTGGCGGATGAACTTAACGTCGGCGCGATTATTGTGGGGTCGCGCAATCCAAATATTCAAACCCATTTATTAGGGTCAGAGGCGGCGAGTATCGTTCGTTATGCACATGTTCCTGTTTTCGTTATTCGTTAATGACATGAAAGCAAGGTGATTTCTGAAAAGAACCCGAGGAAGGAACGATGATAACAGAAAAGCCTCACCATCCGTATTATCAACAGACCGTTGATGAAACCCTGACAAATATCCAATCCAGCCTGGACGGACTTACCAGTGCAGAAGCCACCGCCAGACTGGAAAAATACGGTGAAAATGCCTTACCGCAAAAACCGGGTAAACCTGGCTGGCTGCGCTTTCTGGCCCATTTCAACGATGTCCTTATTTACGTCCTACTGGCGGCGGCGCTGCTGAAGCTGATAATGGGACACTGGGTGGATATGTTTGTCATTCTTGGGGTGGCCATCATCAACGCCCTGATTGGACATATTCAGGAGAGCAATGCGGAGAAATCGCTGCAAAGCATTCGTAATATGCTCTCCAGCGAGGCTGTGGTCATCCGGCAGGGCAACCATGAAACTATCCCGACGACAGCGCTGGTGCCGGGAGATATCGTGGTGATACGCGCCGGGGATCGCATTCCTGCCGACCTTCGCGTAATAGAGGCGCACAACCTGCGGGTGGAAGAAGCTATTCTTACCGGCGAATCCACGGTAGTGGAGAAAAGCAGCGATGCGCTCCACGGGGAGTTGCCGTTAGGCGACCGTTACAACCTGCTTTATTCTGGCACCACCGTCAGCTCCGGCGGGGGAAAAGGGCTGGTGGTGGCGACCGGGGGGGAGACCGAACTCGGCCATATCAACCAGATGATGTCAGACATTGAAAAACACCGTACCCCGTTGATGGTGCAAATGGACAAGCTCGGCAAGACCATTTTTATCACCATTCTGGTGATGATGCTGGCGCTGTTCGTTTTCAGTCTTATCTTCCGTGATATGCCCGTTTCAGAGTTGGTGCTGTCGCTGATTAGCCTTGCGGTGGCGGCGGTGCCGGAAGGTTTACCGGCCATTATCTCTATCATCCTCTCGCTGGGCGTGCAGGCGATGGCGCGTCGCAAGGCGATTATTCGCAAGCTGCCTACCGTGGAAACGCTGGGGGCGATGACGGTGATCTGCTCGGATAAAACCGGCACCCTGACCATGAATGAGATGACGGTAAAAGCGGTGATTACTGCGGACACCACCTACCGCGTGGAGGGAGACAGCTACGAGCCGGTGGGCAATATTCACCCTGTTGACGATCCAACACCGGTAACCGTGACCCAGGGGTCTGTGCTGGAGCGCTATCTGCGCACCGTCGATCTCTGTAATGACAGCCAGCTGATCAAAGATGAGCAGGGGCTATGGAAAATCACCGGCGGGCCCACCGAAGGCGCGCTGAAGGTGCTGGCGGCAAAAATCCCGCTTCCGGCAATTGACGCCGAATTGCGCAGTAAAATCCCATTCGATTCGCAATATAAATACATGTCCACCCTGTATCGCCTGGGCGACGAAGAGGTGATGTTAATCACCGGTGCGCCGGACGTCCTTTTCCGTCTTTGCCAGCACCAGCAGACTCAAAACGGGCTGGAGCCGTTCAACCTGCACTATTGGGAAGAGAAGATTGAAGAGTATGCGCGCGAAGGATTGCGCATGGTGGCTGCGGCCTGGAAACCGGCCGCCAGCGGGCAGCGCGAGCTGACGCATGCGGATCTGCAAGAGGGGGTCATACTGCTCGGCATTGCGGGCATGATGGATCCCCCGCGCCCGGAAGCCATTTCGGCCATTGCCGACTGCTTGCAGGCGGGCATTCGCGTGAAAATGATTACCGGGGATCATCCACAAACGGCGATGAGCATTGGTCAGATGCTGGGTATTGGCAACGCGGCGAGCGCCATTACCGGGCGCGAACTGGAGGCGATGGACGACCACCAGCTGAGCGAGGCGGCGCAAAAATACGATATCTTTGCCCGAACCAGCCCGGAAGATAAATTCCGTCTGGTGCAGGCGCTGCAAAGTAAGCAGGAAGTGGTCGGGATGACCGGGGACGGCGTGAACGATGCGCCTGCGCTGAAGCGGGCGGATGTCGGCATCGCGATGGGGATCAAAGGTACTGAAGTCACCAAAGAAGCCGCCGATATGGTGTTAACGGATGATAACTTTGCCACCATTGCCCGGGCGGTCCATGAAGGGCGTCGGGTCTACGACAACCTGAAAAAGACCATTCTGTTCGTTATCCCGAGCAACATCGCCCAGGCCCTGCTGATCATTATTGCCCTGCTGGCGGGGAACCTGATCCCGTTAACACCGGTACTGATCCTGTGGATGAACATGGCAACCTCGGCAACGCTGTCGTTTGGTCTGGCGTTTGAAGCGGGTGAGAAGGACATCATGAACCGGCCGCCGCGTAAGTCTAACCTGCACGTGATGGACGGTTACGCCATCTGGCGCGTGGTGTTTGTCGGCCTGATGATTGCCATCAGCGCCTTTGTGCTGGAGGCCTGGCTGCAACCGCGCGGTTACTCGGCGGAGTTCATCCGCACCGTGTTGCTGCAAACGCTGGTCACTGCCCAGTGGTTTTACATGCTCAACTGCCGCGTCACCGACGGCTTCTCCCTGAGTAAAGGTCTGCTGGCTAACAAGGGCATATGGATCGTGAGCGGCGTACTTCTGGCCCTTCAGCTTCTGATCGTCTATGCGCCGTTTATGCAAATGTTGTTCGGTACCGAAGCGCTGCCGTTCCGCTACTGGATCATTACCTTCCTGATCGGGTTCGCAATGTTCATGATTGTGGAAGCGGAAAAAGTCCTTACCCGGAGATGGCGCACGACGAAAGGTTAACTGAATGAGTAGGCTAAGCCTGCCCACCGGCAGGCTTTCTCTTTGACCGAGTACAGAACACTATGATTCGATTTGCCGCGTTTGTTTTTACGCTTTGTATACTGGTTCCCGCTGCATCTGCTGTAACCTACCCACTCCCACCCGAGGGGAGCCGCCTGGTGGGAGCGCCGATAACTGTCACCGTTCCTGAAGGCAATACCCTGCCGCTCGAAGCGTTTGCAGCGCAGCACGGGCAAGGGTTAAGCAATATGCTGGAAGCTAACCCGGGGGTAGATCCGTTTTTACCACGTGCCGGTACAGCGCTGGTGGTGCCGCAGCAGCTTATTCTGCCGCCAACGGTGCGTGAAGGGATTGTGGTGAACGTCGCGGAAATGCGTCTTTACTATTATCCACCCGGCAGCAACACGGTTGAGGTGCTGCCTATTGGCATCGGTCAGGCCGGGCGCGAAACGCCGCGTAACTGGGTAACCGCCGTTGAACGCAAGCAGGAAGGCCCAACCTGGTCACCCACACCAAACACGCGACGCGCTTACGCGAAAGAGGGGAAAACGTTGCCCGCGTTCGTGCCCGCCGGGCCGGATAACCCGATGGGGCTGTATGCCCTTTATATCGGCAGGCTGTACGCGATCCACGGTACCAACTCAAATTTCGGCATTGGTCTGCGCGTCAGCCAGGGCTGCATTCGCCTGCGTAATAACGATATCGAATACCTGTTCGATAACGTTTCGGTGGGGACGCGGGTACAGCTTATCGATCAGCCCGTAAAAGTGACCACCGAGCCGGATGGTAGCCGCTGGGTAGAGGTTCACGAGCCGCTTTCACGCAATCGCGCGGAATTTGAATCAACCCGAAAAGTGCCGCTGCCCATTTCGGCCGCGCAAAGGACGCAGCTGATAAGTGAAGGGGCGGGCGCTGAGCTGGAACGGCGGTCGGGGATGCCGGTGAGGCTTGCAATGCCCGGTGGCGTTGCGCTTTCCGGGCCTACAGGACCGTAGGTCGAATAAGCAGAGCGCCACCCGACAAACTTACCAAACGCAGAAAAGCAAAAAGCCTGCTTTAAAAGCAGGCTTTTCAAATTTGGCTCCTCTGACTGGACTCGAACCAGTGACATACGGATTAACAGTCCGCCGTTCTACCGACTGAACTACAGAGGAATCGTGTGAACGGGGCGCATATTATCGACCTGCGTACGCCTTGTCAAAGGATGGATCGCCGACTTTAGACTGTTTGCTGACAAAAACAGCAAACTGACGTTTTTGCCAACGGAATGCACCATTATTGTGCAGATATACCCCGAATGGGGCAGATCGGAATCCGTTGTCACTGTCTGAAAACAGGCACCAGCGATTGGCTTTCCTTATTTTCAGCCGCTTAGCAAAGATATTTATTCGCTGCCAAAACCTGGCATCCATATTGCAAAACCTGTTTAACAACACAGCCGTTACCGGCACGCTATTTTCGAACAGGGGGCAACATGAACTTAAGACGACTGAAATACTTCGTAAAAATCGTCGATATCGGCAGCCTGACCCAGGCGGCTGAAGTGCTGCATATCGCGCAGCCTGCGCTGAGCCAGCAGGTCGCGACTCTGGAAGGCGAAATGGACCAGCAACTGTTGATCCGCACCAAGCGCGGCGTAACGCCTACCGAAGCGGGAAAAATTTTATATACCCATGCCCGTACGATCCTGCGTCAGTGCGAACAGGCGCAACTGGCCGTGCACAACGTAGGTCAGACCCTGAGCGGGAATGTCTCCATCGGCCTGGCGCCGGGAACGGCCGCATCGTCGGTAACCATGCCGCTGCTTCAGGCGGTGCGCGCGGAGCTACCGGAAGTGCTGGTTTATCTGCATGAGAACAGTGGTTCCGTGCTCAATGACAAACTGCTCAACGGTCAGCTGGATATGGCGGTGCTGTACGATCGCTCACCGGTTGCCGGGATCACCAGCCAGCCGCTGCTTAAGGAAGATCTTTATCTGGTCGGGACCCGTGATTGCCCCGGCCAGAGCATTGATTTAACCGCCGTGGCAGAGATGAACCTGTTCCTGCCGCGCGACTACAGCGCCGTGCGCGTTCGCGTTGACGAAGCGTTCTCGCTGCGCCGTCTGACGGCGAAGATTATCGGGGAGATTGATTCCATCTCCACGCTGACTGCCGCCATTGCCAGCGGCATGGGGGTAACGGTACTGCCCGAGTCTGCCGCACGTTCACTGTGCAGCGCGGCGAATGGCTGGATGGCCCGCATCACCACGCCATCCATGAGCTTACCGCTGTCGTTGAATATGTCCGCGCGCGGCTCCCTGTCACCGCAGGCGCAGGCGGTGAAAGAGATCCTGATGTCTCTGGTCAGTAAGCCGTCGCTGGAAAATCGCGAGCTGCAACTGGTCAGCTGATATTCCAAATAAGCATAAGATGCTGGTTTTTATTATTTGTTCTCCAGCCCGGCTGACTCTAACAATAGCCTTATGTCAGATGCGCCGGAGTGAATCGTGAATTTCCAGCAACTTAAAATTATTCGTGAGGCGGCCAGGCGGGATTACAACCTGACCGAGGTCGCTAACATGCTTTACACCTCTCAGTCGGGTGTCAGCCGACATATCCGCGAGCTTGAGGAGGAGTTAGGCATTGAGATTTTTATCCGTCGCGGCAAGCGCCTGCTGGGCATGACGGAGCCAGGCAAGGCATTGCTGACCATCGCTGAGCGCATTCTCAACGAGGCCAGCAACGTTCGTCGGCTGGCAGATCTCTTTACCAACGACGCGTCAGGTGTGCTGACAATCGCCACCACCCATACGCAGGCGCGCTACAGTCTTCCGACCGTTATCAAAGCATTTCGTGAGATCTTCCCGGACGTACGTCTGGAACTGATCCAGGGCACGCCGCAGGAAATCGAAGTGCTGCTGCATAACGGTGGGGCAGATATTGGTATCGCCAGTGAACGGCTGAGCAACGACCCGCTGCTGGTGGCGTTCCCGTGGTTCCGCTGGCATCACAGCCTGCTGTTACCCGCCGATCACCCGCTGAATCAGGTTTCGCCCTTGACGCTGGAAGAGATCGTCAAATGGCCGCTGATTACCTACCGGCAGGGCATTACCGGACGCTCGCGCATTGATGAAGCGTTCAAGCGTAAAGGTCTCACACCGGACGTGGTGCTGAGCGCGCAGGATTCCGATGTGATCAAAACCTACGTCGAGTTAGGGCTGGGGATTGGCCTGGTGGCCGAGCAGTCTGGCGGAGAATATGAGGCCGGAAATCTGGTGCGTCTGGATACGCGTCACCTGTTCGACGCGAATACCGTCTGGCTGGGGCTAAAGCGCGGGCAGCTTCAGCGCAACTACGTGTGGCGTTTTATTGAGCTATGCAACGCGGGGCTGTCGGTGGATGAGATCAAACGCCAGGTGATGGAGCCGGAAGAGGTGGCGATTGATTATCAGATTTAGTCGCTAATCAGTAGGCCGGGTAAGGCGCAGCCGCCACCCGGCAAATTTACCGAACCCACAAAAGCAAAAAGCCTGCTTTAAAAGCAGGCTTTTCAAATTTGGCTCCTCTGACTGGACTCGAACCAGTGACATACGGATTAACAGTCCGCCGTTCTACCGACTGAACTACAGAGGAATCGTGTGAACGAGGCGCATATTATCGACCTGCGTGCGCCTTGTCAAAGGGGAAAACACCGTTTTTGTTCGTTTGCCGACAATTTCAGCAAACCGATGATTTAATAGCAAATTTGCTTTCAAATTGCACAGCAAATCGCGCCGCCCGCAGACAGGCGGCGCGCAGGATCAGAACAGAACGGAGTAGTTCAGACCAAACGTACGGCCACGGCCTTTATAAGTATAAAGACCCGGTGCACCGTAGGTTGGACTATACAGCCCCGGTGCGCGCTGGCCCCAGGCGGTGGTGTAGTCTGTGTCCAGCAGGTTCTCCACGCTGAAGCTGACTTTGCCCACCGGCAGGGCGTAGCTACCCAGGAAATCAACGGTGTTATAGCCATCGATCTTCTTACCGTCGGCGTCAGACACGTCGAAGGTTTGTGTGCTCTGCACGCGCAGGGCCCAGTCGCCCGGCGCCCAGTTCACCCATGCGCTGGCTTTCGACGGGCTGGCGCTGTCGACCGTCAGCTTCTCCCATTTCCCGTTTTCACGCGTTTCGGACTTGATGGCGTTAAAGTTCGCCCCGGTGCTCCAGTCGCTGTCGGTGAAGAAATAATCCACCTGGCCTTCAATCCCGTAGATACGACGTTTGTCGTCTTCCAGGTTGATGGTCATGTCGCTCTTGTTGATGGTGATGGTTTTATCCGAGAGCGAGTAGTAGGCCGCCACCTGGGTACGCAGGTTATCGCCGGTGAAGCGCCAGCCCAGCTCGTAAGCATTGACCTTAATACCGTCCAGCGTTGAGTCGTTCACGTTCACGCTGTTTTGCAGGCGATAGTGACCATCGACCAGCTGATAGGTGCCGGAGCCGTAGTACTTCGCCAGGTACGGAATTTCGAAGCCCTGGGAGAAGTTAAACCACAGCTGTTGCTGTTCGGTCAGACGTCCAAGGATCCCGGCGTTAAACAGGAAGTTGTTGTAGTCGGTTTTCCCGCCCGGCACCGCGTCAGCGGAGGTGGCTTTGCCCGTGGCGATTGCCTGCTGCTGGGCGTAACCGACAAAATCGTCCACCTTGTTTTCGGTGTACTGGTAGCGCACGCCGCCGCTCAGGGTGATAGCGTCAATGTCATAGCTGGCTTGCAGGAACGGCGCGAGGTTGGTAATGCTGTATCCCGGGTAACGGCCCACGTTGTAGGCGTTGTCCAGCTCCATGCCGCCGCTCGCCGCTGCTTTGCTTAAGTCGAAGAACTGCTGGTTGGCGTCGAACGTTTCGTGATCGGCATCCACACCCCAGGTGAGGGTCAGGTCGTCCATCGGCTTGCTGTTCAGCGTCAGCTTGCCGCCGTAAAAATCGGTTTTCTGCTGGGACGCGCCAATGCTGGTCACCGCGCCTTTGCTCAGCGTCGGGAACGGGTAGTAGGTCAGGCTCTCATCACGGTAGTAAATCTGCGCAACCAGATCTTGCCCCCAGAAGTCGGTGTTCGAGTACTGCAGGTTGATCAGGTGACGCTCTGTGCCCGGGATACGGTCAGAGTCCAGGTTATCTTTGTTATAGGCTTTGGCATCGCCCGTGACCGCAGCGAAATTCTCTCCGAGGAACAGCCCGTGTTTGCCGTCGGATTCGCTCTTGTAGTACTGGGTGGTTAACTGGAGCTGCTGATGATCGTCGATGTTGATGGTGCCCGTTCCCATCACGTCGATACGGTCGGAATACTGCAAGCCGGTCTGGGTGTTATCGATAATCACCTCGTCGCCGTTGCCGTCATACCAGCCGCCGTAGCGCTGATAGGAGACCGACAGACGTCCAGAGGCGTTGTCGTTGCCGCCGCTCACGGCTGCTGAGACGTTCTCATCATGGTCGTTATGGCTGTTAAACCCGCTTTTTGCCCCGGTCTGGAACTCCACTTCGGTCTCCGGCTGGCCTTTTTTGGTGACGATGTTCACCAGACCGCCGGTACTGCCGCCGCCGTACAGCGAGGTGGCGCCGGAAATGACTTCGATACGGTCAATGTTGAACGGATCGATAGAGTCGAGCTGGCGGCTGTCGCTGCGGGACGAGTTCAGGCGCACGCCGTCCACCATCACCATCATGGAGCGACCGCGCAGGTTCATGCCGTAGTTGGTACGTCCCTGGCTGCTGACGTCCATGCCGGGGATCAGCTGGGCCAGCACCTCTTTAATCTCTTTCCCGCCCTGAACCTGCTGCTCAATTTCCGCCCGCTCTATAACCCAGGTGGTTTGCGCCATCTCTGCCACGCTGCGATGTGCCCGGCTGGCAGAAACCACAATATCTTCTTCCTTTTGTTCTTCCGCCCACGCAGAGGTAGAAAGCATGGCAAGCAAGCACGGATTTAAAACCCAAAGATGAGAACGTTTCATTGTTATGTTGATCCTGAATGTGTGTGTCAGTACTCGGTGGTCTTCATTAATGATTTAAAAACCTGGCTGCTCTCCGGGCTGGTGGTGCTCCGCCAGTGGATCACGCCGGGGGTGGTTGCCAGTTCAAACGGCTCGTCATCGTGAGCGCGATTCAGAATTCGCGCCGCGCGCCAGGCCATCAGGCTGAGCTGGGGTTCGGCAATACCGAGACGGTGCATCCCGGCATTGACGGCAAACAGGCGGTTGCTCTGCGGGCCGTCCCATTCAAGGGTAAAATCGTTGTTGATGCAGAAGGCTTCATCCTCATCCAGACGCAGTCGGGAAGAGAGCGGAGCGAGGAAAGCAGGCTGCACGGCGCGGTAGCCGGTGGCGAAAATCACCACGTCGCTCTCCAGCTGTTCGCGACCGCCATCCAGGTGATGCTGGATGCTCAGGCGCTGCCCGTTCTCCTGGCGCGTCAGCGCCGTCACCGAGCGGGACGGCATCAGGTGCGCCCAGGGTTTTTCGCGCAGCACTTCGAAGCGGTGATACATAGCACGATAGATGGCCAGCAGCGACTCCGTGGTGATCCCGTCGGAGGTCATCTTCTGCTCCTGCAACATCTGGCGACGGGCGTCGTCACCGAGGGTGGAGAAGCTGTCCACATACTCCGGCGTGAAATACTCGTTAGCAAACGCGGCTTCATCCAGCGCGTTGTAGTTGTTGCGACGCGAGATCCAGTTGAGGCTCAGCGGCTGGCCCCATTCCCCACGGAAGATATTCAAAAACAGATCCGCACCGCTCTGGCCGCCGCCGACGACGGTGACGCGCTTGCCTGCTAAATCCGGCGTGCGCAGCATCATTTCGCTGGCGTGGAAGCAGGTGTCGTCCTGCGCGGTGACGCAGTCTGGCAGATTGATCTGCTTCCCAATCCCCACGCAGACGTGGCGCGCCAGGAAGCGATCCCGCTGGGTCACGACCTCAAACAGACCGTTTTGCTCATCAAAGCTGACCTGCTGCACCTGCTGGCTGAAGGCCAGATTAGTCAGGTTATCCGCCGCCCAGCACAGGTAGTCGGCAAACTCCTCGCGCGAGACAGTGCGCTGCTCGGTAGTGAGGAAACGGTAGAACTTTTTGCGCTGTACCAGGTAGTTCAGGAAGCTGTGGCGGTTGGTTGGCTCCACGGCGCTGACCAGATCCTTCAGGAAGCTGGTCTGCATGTGGCAGTCCGGTACCATCATTCCCGGGTGCCAGGAGAAGTGCGGCTTGCGTTCAAGAAACAGCGAGCTAAAACCGTCCAGCCCCTCTGCCAGCGCGGCAATACTGAGGTTGAACGGACCGATACCAATGCCGATGAAATCATAGGTTTTCATTGCGCTGACTCCTGGGAGACCAGAAAAAGAGGGTTATCAAGATCGCAGACGTAGTTCGGCAGCATGCGGCTGCCGCCATCGTGTTCAGAGAAGGTCAGTTTGACCGGGTTGAGGATCACGCGAATAATCTGCGGCTTAAACAGGTCGAACTTCGCGAAGCGTGCCGCAAGATCCGGATGGGCGGCCATATAGCGACGTAACACCTGCGCCAGGATCTGATAGAAGCGGGTTTCGCTCACGCCGGTTTGCAGGGTGAGACGGGAAATAAAGCGCAGCACCGTGACAAAGTTGCCGGTTTGCAGGTCGTGGATGATGTAATCCGCACTGAGGCGTGCGGTGACGGCTTTTACCTGCTCCGGCAGGCTCTGCGCCTGCGGGAAATCCTCGTCCACCAGGCGCATGTCGCCCTGGAAATCCTTCAGCAGAATGCGCTGTGGGACGTAATCTTTCATCACCAGCGTGACGTTCTGGCCGTGGGCGATGAGCGCCACCCCGTAGCGGCAGAGCAGGTGATAGAAGGGAATCACCGTCGCCTCAAACAGCTTTTCCAGCCATGCGTCTGCGGTTAACCCCGAGCGTTTGATCCATGCGTCAATCAGCGGGCGCTCGTCGTTATCGGTTTCCATCAGCGCGGCCATCAGCACCGCCTGTTCGCCATCCTGTAAATAGCAGGATGGGTTCTCGCGCCAGATCACCCCCAGCATCTCCTGATAGCGGTACGGCGCCTCAGGCAATGCGGCATAACCCGGATGCGACAGATATCCGGCTGCGGGTTCGCCAAGCACCTGCGCCCCGGAGTGAATCAGCGTGGCATCGCTGGCGAACTGCTGCTGTAGCCAGCGCGAGGCCAGCGGACCGGCGGCAATATACTTGCCCGGAATACCGCGGTAGCAGGAAGTGTTGTAGATGGTCAGCGGCAGCTTGATGTCATACGGCGCGCGACGGCTGGCGTTGGTCAGCGTGCGCAGGGACTGCTGCGCCAGATACTCATCGCCGAACTCTCCCAGCTCCACCATCTCACCGCGCGCGAGCTGTGCCAGGAAATGAATGGCAATTTTTTGCTGCCACTGCCACGGATGCAGCGGCACCGGCAGCCAGCTGTCGTCCAGATCCAGTTCCTGCCAGCGGGCGTCGAATCGGTTGCGCTCGGCATCGTCCATGGCGCTGGCGAGCAAGGTGTTGATATCGCAATCGGCGTCACTGCTCCAGACCAGACGATCGCGTTGCACGGCGACCCAGTGCAGACGAAAACGCCCGCGATATTCCGGCGCGTAAAGGCGCAGGGCATCCAGCCCCCAGCCGCGGCGTCCCTTGTTAAAAATAAACTTCGGGTGACCGCGCATAAGGCACTGTAATTCGTCCGGGTCGAGGTGGATCAGCGCATCGGCATCCAGCGTGTCACGCGCCTGCAACAGCTGCATGTCGCCCCGCAGCGTGGCGTAGAGATCTTCCATGTGCTCCGCCGTTTGCGCGTCGCTCATCTCCAGCACGGTGGCCAGTTGCAGCAGCGCGTTTTCCGCTTCGACCGCCGCGCCACTGGCGGTGGTCAGGGTATCAGGGTCAATATGCAGCCAGCCCCAGATCCCACGCGTGGCGCTAAACTGCCAGGTCGCGTTGCCCATACTGATGCGCCAGTAGTCCGCCGAAACCGGCTCGGCGCGCAGGGTGCGTTCATATTCCAGTTCAGCGAGGATCTTCGCCACCATCTCGCGGTTCACTTTCTGCCAGAGCGCGTTCACAGTTCCACCTCATGGAAGAAGCGGTGACGCTCGCTCATGATGAGACGGGAACGTTTGTGCGGGAAGTCGAACTCTTTCAACGTGTCAAAACCGGCGGATGCCAGATGGCGGAACAGACGCTGGTTGTCGAAGCGCGGTTCCGCCACAATGCGCGCCGTACGCGGTTCATCGAGATACAGATAGTGGCTGAGGCCGCGTAGCCAGCTGCGGATATACTGCGCCCCGCGCCAGTTCTCTTCACCCACCAGCATATGTAGCCCGCGGTCAAACGGCTGCCAGCGATAGTGGCGGCCAATGCGGTCTTCCGCCGCCCAGTAGAGTTCAAAATAGCCGAATGGCTGATCGTCAAAGCAGCCGATCACCGGGTAACAATAGGTCGAGTCGAGCTGACGGCGCAGGTAGTTTTCCTGCTCGGCCTGCGGGCCCGCCATCTCCCAGAAGGCGTTCACGCGTGGGGTGTTCATCCAGCGGGTAAAACGCTCGCCGTCCAGCGCCACGTCCGCTACGCGGAAGCTCAGGGTGCGCTTAATCTGCGGATCGTAACGGCGATACACTTCGCCCTGCGGACGATGAGGGCGCAGCGGGAAGTACAGCTGACGGCTTTCATCAAACTGCATTCCGCCGCTCACCTGCGGACGTTCGCCTTTCAGCCACAGCGGCAGCTGCCAGAATATTTCGCGCGCCAGATAATCCCCGTTTGCGAGGCTAAACAGCGCCTGCGCCTGAGGTTCATCCTGCCAGGCGGCCCACGGCAGGGTAATGCCGGTCAGGGCGGGGGAGGCTACAAACAGCTGGTCGAGGGCGTCCACCAGCCAGCCGTCCGGGAGCCCGGCCAGACGCGCAAGGACCGCGCTGCCGTCAAGACCCAGCGTCAGCGGCAGGTTTTGTTCCGTGGCCGTACAGCGAAAGCCGTAGCCGGAATGGACGATATTCGCGTTTGCCATCACGCCTTCTCCTTATAAAACGGGTTGCTAAAGTCGAAATAGATCACCGCCGGATCGACGATGGTGTTTTCGTTGCGATCGTGCAGGTAGCAGAAGAAGTTGCCTTTGCAGTTCCAGGTCGGGCTGTCGAGCACATAATCAAGGCAGCGGGTCTGCTTCGCCGTCGTGCGCAGTTTGGCCAGCGCGTCACGCACGCGGGGCATCAGGTTCTCTTCGCTGTCGAAGCCGGCAGCGGCGAGCGCGGCGGTGACGGCAAGGGTAGAGTTCAGCAGCAGGTAATAAGGGAAGTAGCGCAGCAGCTGGCTATCACCGAAGCGGTTTTCCACCTCGGTTTCGCCTGCCTCTTTCAGCCACGCGTCGGCCCCTTCGGTCCAGGCGCTGCCCTGACAATCGCGGTAGATCAGCCCAACGGGGAAATCCTGCTGCATCTCAACGAGGATATTTTGCTGGTGGGCCAGCAGGACCAGACCGTAGTCCGCCTCGGCGCTGAACAGCGGAAGCAATACGCGGTCGCAGTAGGCGTCCAGCCAGCAGCGCGCGGCCTGGGCGAGCGGGAGATCCAGACGCTGGCTCAGACGGCGCACCGCTGCCGCCAGCAGGCTGTCGCCGCCGTCCGGTGCCGCCTGGGTCAGGCTCACCAGCACGTTGGTTTGGGTATCTGGCGTATCAAACAGCAGGTTGACGCGCAGGGCCATCAGGCTCTCTTCCTGAATGACGCCGCTTTCATCGCGCAGCCCGGCCCAGCCGTCTTCCTGCATCACGCGCATGGTCGGGTAGCGCGCCTGGAGTTCCTGCCAGCGTGCCGTTTTCGCCAGCCGCGCCAGGCGCATGCCGCGCTTAACTTCTTTGACCGACAGCGTGCGCACGGAGTTGGTCAGCCGCACGCTGAGGGAAAACTTAATCATGTCGCTATTGGTTTCGCTGTACAGCGAGCGGGAAGAGCTGGTAGGCAGCCACTGTGCGCCCGCCTCGCCAAGATCCCGCAGGGCGCCTTTTTCAACCAGACGCTGGCACCACGGCTGCTCCAGCAAATAGGCAGCCTGCCACGGATGCATCGGCAGTAGCCAGCGGGTGTCGGTGAAGTGGCCGAGAAGATCCGGCGCACTCTGGGCCGCGAAGCGCAGCAGACGTTCACGCAGGGAGACGTTCAGACTGTCCCCGGCAATCAGTTCATGCTCAACCGCAAACCAGCGCAGCGGGAAGCGCGAGGCGAAATCCGGCAGATAGCGGCGCGCCTCGGCCTCGTTAAACGGCTCGTGCGATTTTGGGGCAGGATGAAAAGCATGGCCGACCAGCAGCGCCTGTTCCGCTTCGGCAAAGGTCAGCGGCTTATCGCGCAGGTTTGCCCAGTTGTGGCGTAAATCAATGGCCTGCCAGGTGTGCGTATGACTCTCCAGGACGCGCTGCTTAAAGCGCGCCAGCGTATCGGCGTCCAGAGCGCCTTTTACTGTCTCTTTTTCAAGTATGAAATCAATCAGTTGATGGAATGTGACCGTGTCACCGCCGTCGCTGTCGGCCTGAATCAGCGTGGCCGGGAAACAATACTGGTGATGCTGCGTGGGGGAGAAATAGCGTACCGGAACCCGGATGGCCTGGGTTGGGGAGAGCGGGATATGTATCTGCGATAACTCATCCGCACGGGTTGCGGGAAGATAGTGCCAGTCCTTCGTTTCGCGCAGCAGCGCGTTCAAAAAACACTGGGCCGCAACATCTGTACCGGCGGAGCGGGGCAGAGCACGCATAGATGTACCTCATTCCATGACTGATAATAATTCTCGTTATGATATTCATTCTGTTTACAGCCGCAACTATTTTTGCAATATTTGTTTTCATAAACTTCATAATTTCCACACATTTATTGACATTATCTTCACAATTCTATGCGCGCCTGTACTGAGAACATCACTGACAATATGGCCCCGAAGGCAAACTGGCCCCTTGCACTGGGCGCCGGTTTATTGGGTATCGGACAAAACGGTTTGCTGGTCATGCTGCCGCAGCTGGTCTCCCTGACCGGACTGTCGCTCTCCGTCTGGGCCGGGCTGCTGATGTTCGGCTCGATGCTCTTTTTACCCGCATCGCCCTGGTGGGGACGCCAGAGCGAGCGGCACGGCTGTAAGGTCGTGATGCTGGCCTCGTTAGGCGGCTATCTGGCGAGCTTCGTCGTGATGGCGCTGGTGGTCTGGGCGATGGCCAACGGCGCGCTGAATGCCCTCTGGGGAATGGCGGGCCTGGTTCTGTCGCGCATGCTGTACGGCCTGACGGTATCGGGGCTGGTGCCTGCGGCCCAGACGTGGGCCATTCAACGCGCGGGGCTGGATAAAAGAATGGCGGCGCTGGCAACGATAAGCTCTGGCCTTAGCTGCGGGCGTCTGCTGGGACCGCCTCTGGCCGCGCTGATGCTCAGCGTCAGCCCGGTCGCACCGCTCTGGCTGATGGCGCTGGCGCCGTTTATCGCGCTGCTTCTGGTGCTGCGCGAAGCCGCCGATCCCCCGCTGCCGCCGGTGGCGCACCAGTCGACGCGGTTACAGGCCTCTATGATGCCTTTCCTGCTGCTGGCGCTGCTGCTGGCGGCGTTGGTCAGCCTGATGCAGCTTGGTTTATCGCCGCATCTTCATCCGTTATTTAATGGCGATGCCGTGCAAATCAGCCATCATGTCGCCCTGCTGCTGAGCCTGGCCGCGCTGGCGACCCTGGCGGCGCAGTTTCTGGTGGTACGCCCGCAGCATTTTAGCCCGAGGGTTTTACTCTTAATTGCCGCGGTCTTGATGGTGGCGGGGCTTGGGCTGATGTGTCTCGCCAGTTTAGCCCTGTTCTACGTGGGCATTGTCATCACCTCGCTGGGTGCCGCCATGGCCACGCCGGGATACCAGCTTTTGCTCAACGATCGGCTGACGACGGGCAAAGGGGCAGGGGTGATCGCCACCAGCCATACGCTGGGGTACGGGGCCAGTGCGCTGCTGGTACCCGTGGTGACGCGCTTTTACGGTGAGCAGTTTTTGATTACTGCCGCATGGGGAATGGCGCTGCTGTTTCTTGCGGTGAGCGTATGGGTACGATCGACCGATCGTACCCCTGCTGAACATTAGTGGAACGGATGAGAGGAGGTGCTGGCTGCGTCCTCACTTTGCCGCAGACGCTGGAGCGGATCCTGCTGGTAAAACTGGCAGAAACGCTGCCACAGCGCCGGGAAGCGTGGGGCGAAAAGCTCAGGTGCGCTAAAGAAATACTCGGACAGCACCGCGAAGCACTCGGCGGGATCGGTCGCGGCATAGGCATCAATGCTGGCCGCGCTTTCACCCACCAGGTCTATCTCATCCTGAATGTTTTCCATCGCCGCGTGCAGGTCGTGCTCCCATCCCGCGACTTCACGCAGCGGGATCAGCGGCACGCCGCTGGCGCGATCGCCGTTGCGGGTATCCAGCTTATGCGCTACTTCGTGAATGATCAGGTTGAAGCCCGAGGCATCGAACGAGTCCTGAATATCCAGCCAGTTGAGGATGATCGGCCCTTGCTGCCAGCTCTGCCCGGACTGCACCATACGCTGGTTGTGCACCAGCCCGATGTCATCCTCCCACTCATCATCGACGATAAACGGCGCCGGGTAGATCAGCACTTCATGGAAGCCATCCAGCCATTCGATACCCAGCTCCAGTACCGGTAAGCAGAAGAGCAGGGCGATGCGCGAATTTTTAAGCGGATCCAGTTCGAAGCCCTGTAGCGGCACCAGCCGTTTTTGCTGTAAAAAACGCTCGGCCAGCTGAATCAGCTTTGATTGCTCTTCAGGCAAGAGATTCGCCAGCACGGGGATCGCCAGAGCCTCATCCCAGGGCAGCGCCATATTTCGACCAGCGTCGTTCGTTTTCCAGGGCCACTTAATCATCGCTTTGCTCGTTACTCGCACGTGAACAAAATGGAAAGGTCAGGGGCTGTTAGCATGCCAACATACTCTGTTAAGCAGTATGACACTCCTCTTCGGCGGCATGCAGACTGGCAGCCTGTTTAAGAGGAATCCAGCCCGCATAAACTATCACTATGTGCCGTAAGGTTGATAGCGCTTTAGGGGTATCCCCTTCATTTTGTGAAGTATGTCGTACGCGGCTATGATAAATCTCTTCTTACCCTACCGTGCTTAAGGATCCCGTCAGTATGCCCGTCAATTTTGACCTCAACGATCTCTACGCCTTCCGCGCTTTACTGGAATACGGCAATTTCCGTCTTGCGGCGGAGTCTATTTGCCTTTCCCAGTCGGCGTTGAGTCGCAGAATTGAAAAGCTGGAGGCGGCACTGGGGACAAAACTGTTCGACAGAACTACCCGGCGCGTCACGCTGACCCTGTATGGACAGACCTTTGCCGACCGGTGCGGGCAACTGCTTGTCGACGTGGAGTCCATGCTTTCGGATATCGATAAGGCCAGCGAGGAGCGCACGGGATTAATCACCGTGGCGACGGTGCCGTCAGCCGCCTGTTACTTTATGCCGGATGTGATCCGCCGCTTTCAGTCCCGTTACCCCCGCGTGCGCATTAAACTTATCGACAGCAGCGCCGGAAATGTTATCGAGGCCGTCACCCGCGGACAGGCGGATTTTGGTATCTGCTTTGCCCGGAGTTTACAGCCCGACATCGAGTTTGTCCCGCTGGTGGAGGACGTCTACGTGGCCGCCTGCCGACGAGACAGCCCGCTTGCAAAAAGAAAAAGCCTGACGTGGCAGGCTTTTTATCAGCAGGATTATATCGGTCTGGATAAGACCTCCGGCAACCGCAATCTTCTCGACCAGCGGGTCGGACATATTCGGCCTGAGCGCCCCAGCATCTGCGAAACGCGGCACGTGACGACTATGCTCGGGATGGTTGAAGCCGGGATCGGCATTGCGGCCGTTCCCGCCATGTCAATGCCCAGCGCAGAGCATTCGCTGCTGACGTCGGTGCCTTTAACAGAGCCAGAGGTCAGGCGAACCGTGGGGTTGATTCGCCGCCGCGGGCGGATCCAGTCCTACATTGCTGCCGAACTCGAAACGCTGATCACCGAGCAGTATCGCGAGGTGCACTGACGGGCGTTAAGCCCGTTGCCGTAATGACGCTGGCCGCCTGTGGCGAGGAGAGAAAGGCCAGCAGCGCTTTTCCCTGTTCGGGATGGTCGGCCTTCTGCGTTACGGCTCCGGCGAAACGGGTAATGTACTGCATGTCGTCAGGCAACTTACCCACAAACGTCACGCCCGGGACCGGCAGAAGCTCGCTCACCTGCTGAAAGCCGAGATCGTATTTCCCTTTTGCCACTTCAGACGCCACCGGGATGCGCTCAACCCGGTGCGCTTTATTTTGGACCTGGCCGTCGATGCCCAGCTTACGGAACAACTGGCTCTCAACATACCGGCCGCTGGCGCTGTCGGAATAAGCCATGGAATGCGCCTTCAGCAGCGTTTGCCGCAGGGCGGGTACCGTACTGATATCCGGCACCGGCGCGCCCGCTTTGACGACCATCCCGACGGGCGAATCCGCCAGCTCCACGCGGGAGCCCGCCGCCGTCCTGCGATCCTGTTCCAGTTTCGCCAGCGCATCTCCAACCATAATCACCACGTCCGCTTTTTCGCCCCGGGCGAGCCGGGCCGGAATGGCCTGCGGTGTCTTGCCCATCGACGGGCCGGAGACCACAATGAGCCTGTCGCCGCTTTGCGCTTCGTACTGCGGCGTCAGCTTCTCCAGCGCCGCTTTGAAGCCGCCAGAAATCATCACCGTCACCTCCTGCGCAAGCGCGCCCGCGCTGAGGGTGGTGAAGGTCAGGGCGGCAATCACCGTTCTGAATGTAAGCATGAGGGATCACTCCTTAACGGTGGTTTGCAGAATTAACGTGCGACGACGATAGAGATAAAGCGTTGCCAGCAGGGCGCAAACGGCGGCAAAGCTCATCCAGTACCCCGGTGAGGCTTTGTCGCCGGTGTACTCAATTAAGGCGGTAGAAATCACCGGCGTAAAACCGCCAAAGACCGCCGTTGCCAGGCTATAAGCCAGCGAGAAGCCCGCCACGCGCACCTCTGCTGGCATGATCTCCGTCAGGGCCGGGATCATCGCGCCGTTATACAGGCCGTAGAGGAAAGAGAGCCACAGCAGCACGGTCAGCATCATGGAGAAACTCGGGGCTGCCGCCAGCATCGTCAGTGCCGGATAGCTGGTCGCCAGCGCCAGCAGCGTCATGGCGATCAGCACCGGTTTGCGTCCGAAGCGGTCCGACAGCGCACCGCCAATCGGTAGCCAAATGAAGTTAGAAATGGCTACCAGCAGCGTGACCAAAAGACTGTCCGAGGCGCTGAGCATCAGGACTTTTTTACCGAAGGTCGGTGCGTAAACGGTGATCAGGTAAAACGCGGTGGTGGTCATCGCCACCATCAGCATGCCCGCGATGACTACTGGCCAGTTGGCGAGCAGCGTTGTGAAGACCTGACGCATCGCCAGATGGTGGCGACGGGCGCTGAATTCCTCGGTCTCCTCCAGCTTGCGGCGCAGGAAAAAGATGAACGGCACAATCAGACAGCCAAACAGGAACGGAATACGCCACCCCCATTCGCGAATGGCACTCTCTTCCAGCACCATATTCAGCGCAAAGCCCATCGCCGCCGCGATCATAATGGCGACCTGCTGGCTACCCGACTGCCAGCTGGTGTAGAAACCCTTGCGGCCCGGCGTGGCGATCTCCGCCAGATAAACCGAAACCCCGCCCAGCTCGGCGCCTGCCGAAAAGCCCTGCAACAGGCGGCCGGTCAGCACCAGCAGCGGCGCCCACAGGCCAATGCTCTGATAAGAAGGGATCAGCACAATCAGAAAGGTTCCGGCGGCCATAATCGACAGGGTGACGATCAGTCCTTTACGGCGACCCACTTTATCAATGTAAGCCCCCAGCACAATGGCCCCGATCGGACGCATCAGAAAGCCCGCGCCAAAGACGGCGAAGGTCATCATCAGCGACGCAAATTCACTGCTTGCCGGGAAGAACGTGTGGGCGATGTAGGTGGCATAAAAGCCGAACAGAAAGAAGTCGAATTGCTCAAGAAAGTTGCCCGACGTGACGCGGAAAATCGCGCCCGCTTTCGAACGAACCGTTGCAGGTGAGGTTGAGGAAACCATGATTATCTCCAGTTTTATAGTGACGATATGCTCGTCTGTTTCTGAAAACTGGATCAGGAAGTGGAAATTGATAAGCGCAAATCGCGCATGGACTGATGCGTGTGGTGCATTAATGACAAAGCGTTGACCATTATTTACATATTCAACAATAACTTAACATTTCATTAATCTGTTATTTACCACATTTCGCTAAGTTGCTGATATATCAGTTTTGTGACACCGCGCAGGTGAGAAGCCAGGCGGGGCCTGGCTTGGGATTATCAGCGCAGCGCGTTCGCAATCGCGCTAAACATCAGCGACGCTTCCAGCGGCTGGGCGCTGAATGACGGCTCTGCCTGCGGCCAGGTGGACCACTGGACGATAACCAGATTTTCTTTCTGATTAACCACGATCATCTGACCAAAAATACCCAGCGCCCACAGGGAATCCTTCAGCGAATTTTCGACTTTCGGCTCCACGTTTGTGGCGGTGGCCGGCACTTCGTTGTTCCACCACTGGTAGCCGTACAACCCCTTCGGATGCGCCTCGGACACCGATCCTTTGGCCTGTGTCCAGGCTGAGGACTGTTTCACCCAGCCCTCGGGGAGGATCTGCTTTCCGTCCGGCAGTGTACCGTTATGCAGGATAAACTCCCCGAAACGCCCCCAGTCTTCCAGCGTGGCGTTAAATCCATGCGCACCCACGTCGTGCTGGCCTTTGCTGTAGGCATGCCACACGCCGTCGCTCGCCATGCCGTACGGCTGCCAGATGCTTTTCTCCAGATACGCCGCGAGCGTCATGCCGGTGGCGCGCTCAAGCACATCGCCTAACAGCCAGGCGCCACCCGAGGAATAGGACCAGTTTTCACCCGCCGGGTGTTCACGGTGTAATCCTTTCACCAGGGTGCGCACGCAGTCGTAGGTGCCCGGTTTCGCTTCGCATTCGGTAAGCCGGGCGAAGTCTGACTGCGGGTTAGTGTAATCTTCGTTCCACGCCACGCCCGAGGTGTGGGTGATGAGCTGTTTTAGCGTTACGCCCTCCCAGGCGGTGCCTTTTAAATCCGGTTCGTACTGGGTGATGAGGTCGTCCAGGGAGTGGATTTTACCCTCTTTTATCGCAACGCCCACCAGCGCGGAAACCACAGATTTGCCCACGGAACGCGACGTCCAGAGCGTTGTGTTGGTATTGCCTTCTCCCAGGTATTTATAGGCCACTTTGCCATTTTTCAGCACCAGCATGCCGCTGACGTTCTGGCGCTTCAGGTAATCCTGAAGATTGTAAATCTTACCCTTCACCTGATAGCGGGCATCGGTGAGCGGTTTTTCTGCGGGCAGCAGCGGCGTTGCGTTGCCGTGGCGGAACACATCGCCCGCGTAGTTGCGGTAGTCATTGCGAAAGCCCACCACGCGATCGGCCTGGCTCCAGGTGAGCATGGTATGTGCGTCCGGGAGTCTGGCATCGAAAGGCGCCGGACAGGTCGTAAGGTCGGTACCGTTGCAGGCCGCCATGACGGCGGGCGAGAGCAGGCTGCTGACAACCAGCGCCGCGAGCAGCGTGCGGTTTGTTTTGATTTTCATATTTATCTCGTTTGGCTCAGGAAGGACTTCAGTTTAAGAACCTGCGGCCTATAATAAAAAACGCGTTATGGGGGAAAATCCCCCGGAAAAAACGTATGGAGAATGACGTGGCATCACTGATCTATTCCTTTGCCCAACTTGAGGCGTTCACCGCCGTCGCTGAGCACGGCAGCCTGATGAAGGCGGCCAGTAAACTCGGCAAAGATCGTACAACCCTGCGGGATCTGATCGATTTTCTTGAGGATGGGCTGGGCTACGCTCTGTTCCTGCGGGAGGGGCGCAGCCTGCGCCTGACGCCGGAGGGGGAGCAGCTTCAGCGGCAGGCGCACCTGCTGATGCGGCAGGTCAAAGCATTTGAGGCGTTTGCCCGATCGGTGCCGGACAGCGCCACGCAGGACATTGCACTCGTTTACGATCCGTTCACCCCCAGAGCTTTTTTACAGGCGCTGATTGCCACACTGGCGGCGAAAAAGATCCGCCTGAGCCTGACCAGCGCATCGCGCGATGAGGCGGAAGCCATGCTGGCGAACGGTCAGGCCGATCTGGGGATCTGCCAGGCGCGCAACCGCAGCGTGGGCAATGAGATGGAGTGGCGGGCGCTGGGGGCGATCGAAATGGATTTTTACGCCGCAACGACGCTTTTTGCGGAGGTTGCGTCGCCGGTGTCGCTGCTCGATCTCTCTCTGGTTCCGCAGGTGATTATGCATGCCGCGTCAGACGAGCCGGTTGCCCGTCGCCTGCAAATTTCAGGGCACACGCTTTTCACTAACGAACTGGAGATGCTGCGCGGCCTGCTGGAGAAAGGGTGCGGCTGGGGGTTTTTGCCGACGCATCTTCAGGCGGCGCGATGGCAAAACGTAAAAAGGCTGCACACCGAAGTGGGCAGCCAGGGGATCGGTCAAACGATGGTGACGATCTGGAAACCGGGCAGCGACAAGCGCCGGTTAATTAATGAAACGCTGTCGCTGCTGCCATCATTGTGGAAAGACTCAGCGCTGTGAACAGCCTTTGCACTGCTTGTTCTGGATCTGCTGGAAGAAGTCGTTGCCTTTGTCATCCACCAGGATAAACGCCGGGAAGTTCTCCACTTCAATTTTCCAGATCGCTTCCATTCCCAGTTCCGGATACGCCACGCACTCCAGACTCTTGATGCTGTTTTGCGCCAGCACCGCCGCCGGGCCGCCAATGCTGCCGAGGTAGAAGCCGCCGTGCTTATGGCAGGCGTCCGTCACCTGCTGGCTGCGGTTACCTTTCGCCAGCATGATCATGCTCGCACCGTGGGATTGCAATAAGTCCACGTAGGAGTCCATACGTCCCGCAGTGGTCGGGCCGAGTGAGCCAGACGCGTAACCTTCTGGCGTTTTGGCCGGGCCTGCATAGTAAATCGGGTGATCTTTGACGTACTGCGGCAGTTCTTCCCCGTTGTCGAGCAGCTCTTTCAGCTTCGCATGGGCGATGTCGCGCGCCACAATAATGGTGCCATTCAGCGACAGGCGGGTGGAGACCGGGTGCGCGGAAAGCTGCGCCAGGATATCGGGCATCGGCTTGTTCAGATCAATGCTTACTACATCGCCTTCCCCCTGCTGGCGCAGGGATTCAGGAATATACTGGCCCGGATTGTGCTCCAGCTTCTCAATCCAGATCCCCTCGCGGTTAATCTTCGCCTTGATGTTGCGGTCGGCGGAGCACGAAACACCCATGCCGATCGGGCAGGAGGCACCGTGGCGCGGCAGACGGATCACGCGAATATCGTGGGCGAAGTATTTCCCGCCAAACTGCGCGCCAAGGCCGAGGTTTTGCGCTTCCTGAAGCAGTTCCTGCTCGAGCTGGACGTCGCGGAACGCCTGGCCGTGCGCGTTGCCTTCGGTTGGCAGGCTATCGTAGTAGCGCGCAGAGGCGAGCTTGACGGTTTTCAGCGTGGCTTCCGCTGAGGTGCCGCCGATAACGAAGGCGATATGGTAAGGCGGGCAGGCCGCGGTGCCGAGGGTCCGCATCTTCTCAACCAGATAATTTTTCAGCTTCGCCGGGGTGATCAACGCTTTGGTTTCCTGATACAGATAGGTTTTGTTGGCGGAACCGCCGCCTTTCGCCATGCAGAGGAATTTGTACTCGTCACCATCCACGCTGTAGAGGTCGATCTGCGCGGGCAGGTTGGTGCCAGTATTCACCTCTTTATACATATCCAGCGCCGCATTCTGCGAGTAGCGCAGGTTGTCTTCAATATAGGTGTTATACACGCCCTGGCTCAGCGCTGCTTCGTCACCGCCGCCGGTCCAGACGCGTTGGCCTTTCTTACCCATAATGATTGCCGTGCCGGTATCCTGACAGGTGGGCAGCACGCCTTTCGCCGCAATCTCGGAGTTGCGCAGGAATTGCAGGGCGACGTACTTATCGTTCTCGCTGGCTTCCGGGTCGCTCAGAATAGCCGCAACCTGCTTCTGGTGAGAGGTGCGCAGCATAAACGCCGCGTCGTGGAAGGCCTGCTGGGCCAGCAGGGTCAACGCCTCTGGTTCGACTTTCAGCACTTCCTGACCGTCGAACTCGGCAACGGAAACGTGCTCTTTGGTCAGCAGATAATATTCGGTGTCGTCATGCGCGAGTGGGAAGGGGTTCTGGTAGATAAAGGGTTTGTTTGACATAGCTTGCTCCACAAAAATTTAACCGCCGGAGGAAATGTCCGGCGGTCAGAAATCAGAACATCATGGACATCCACGGGTAACCAATCAGCAGCAGAGCTGCCAGGAAAATGGCACCGAAGATGGTGCCGAGGCGCCAGTAGTCTTTGGTTGGCAGGTAGCCGCTACCGTAGTAAATCGGGCTTGGGCCAGTACCGTACGGGGTGATGATCCCCATCACGCCCAGCGAGGTCACCATCAGCAGGACGAACACTTCCATATTCATGCCCGGAATGGTGGAGGCGATGGTCAGCATCGCAGGCAGCAGCGCCGTGGTGTGCGCGGTGGTGCTGGCGAACAGGTAGTGCAGCAGGTAGAACGCCAGCAGCAGGACGATGGTGGCGACACCCGGAGAGATACCGCTCATCAGCATGCCGCCTTCTTTACCCAGCCAGCTGATAAAGCCGGTGGAGGAGAGACCATCCGCCAGTGCCACCAGGGTGGCGAACCAGACGAAGGTATTCCACGCGGCTTTGTTGCCGGTGATGTCGTTCCACTCCAGCACGCCGGTCCACAGCATCAGGCCAACGATCAGCAGGGCAGCCATGGCCGGTTCAATCCACGCCGCGGCGAAGATCCACATCAGAAGCGCGCAGCACACGAACACCAGCAGCAGGATCTCATTGCGCGACAGTTTGCCCAGTTTTTCCAGTTCGCGGGTCGCCCACAGTGGTACTTCATTGTTTACCTTCACTTCTGGCGGGTAGAACCAGTAGGCCAGCAGCGGCATGGTCAGGATCAGCAGGATACCCAGCGGCAGGAAGGCGAGGAACCAGGTCCCCCAGGAGATATCAATTCCAACGGTGCTTTTCACCAGCGCCAGTGCCAGCAGGTTAGGTGCCAGAGCGGAAAGGAACATCGAGCTGGTGATACAAGCCGCGGTGATTGCCACCCACATCAGATAGGAACCGATTTTGCGCGCGCTTGGGTCGTTGGGTTTTGAACCGTACAACGGCGGCAGGTTAGCGATAATCGGGTAGATGGTCCCACCGCTGCGCGCGGTATTGGACGGGGTGAACGGGGCCAGCAGCAGGTCCGCGAAGGTAATGGCGTAACCGAGCGTCAGGCTGCGACGGCCCAGGTACTTCACCAGAATCAGCGCCAGACGGCGGCCGAAGCGGGTTTTGTCGTAGCCTGCGGCAAACATAAAGGCACCGAAGATCAGCCACACGGTGGAGTTACCAAACCCGCTCACCGCCCATTTAAAGGAGGCGCCCGCCAGCTTGAATTTCGGGTCAGCCAGCTGTTCGGGGCTAAAGAGCACCCACTGGCTGCACAGCGCAATCGCCACGACGCCGGTAAGACCGATCACGGCGCCCGGCAGCGGTTCGAAAATCAACCCGACGATGACGCCGACAAAGATGGCGAAGTAGTGCCACGCATATGGCGGCAGCCCTTCCGGAACGGGGACAAACAACAGCAGGACGGCGACAATGACGGGCAGGGCCATCATCAGCAGGCGTTTTGCTGTTCCATTTGATGCCAGATTCGCCGCAGGAGGCGTTACAGCAGTTTTTGTTTTCATAGTTTCACGTCTTAAGTTGTCAAAAATTCGTCGTACAGCGAAAACACAAATTCGATTGCTTTATTCATTTTGCTTTTTTTAGTTATTTAAGGTGCGTTATTGTGTTTTCAGTAATAGCGATTTAACGCATTATTGTTTGCGCTAAATAAAAAATGATGATGTTTTTATATTGCGCCTTTGGATGCCATTACTATTGATCGCGATCAAAAAAACAGAATTGAGGGCGTAATTTTATACTTTTTATAATAACCACTCTGAGTAGTGTGGTTATTCGCTATTTTTAAGCATTTTATTTATCAATTTTATAACATTATTAATTTGGGTTGTGTTTTAGGTTTTGATTTTAAAGGGTTTTTGATGTGTATGGTGTATTGGCTTTACCATTGTTGATTTAACTTTTTTTAAATTAATGTGAACGTATAAAACATTCGAGCTAACACCAATGTGTTATTAATGTTATCGCAGGGATTAAATAGTTTATTAACTAACGTAATGGCTTTAGAAACTAAAAAAAGCTTTATATTAATGTCATGACATCGGCGAAAACACGAAATAAAAAATCCATACCGATAACGAATTCTTAATTTTTAAAGTTTGGAGTTTCTATTATGAGCACTAACGAACGTATTTTAAGCCCCTTCACATTACCGAATGGTACTGAACTGAAAAACCGTTTGTTAATGGCCCCGATGACAACCTGTACGGGGTATTTCGATGGCACCGTGACCAGCGAGCTGGTGGAGTACTACCGCGCCCGCGCTGGCAGCATCGGCACCATTATCGTTGAATGCTGTTTTGTTGACGATCTCGGCCTTGCGTTCCCGGGCGCAATTGGTATTGATAACGACGAAAAAATCGCCGGACTGGCAAAAATCGCTGACGCCATTAAGTCCAAAGGTTCCAAAGCCCTTCTGCAAATTTACCACGGCGGCCGTATGGTCGACCCAAAACTGATCGGCGGCCGCACGCCGGTTGGCCCAAGCGCGGTTGCCGCGCCGCGTGACGGTGCCGCGACGCCGGTTGCTCTGACTTCAGAAGAAGTGGAAGGCATGATCGGCAAGTTCGGCGAAGCCGTACGCCGCGCAATTCAGGCCGGCTTCGATGGCGTCGAAATCCACGGGGCGAATACCTATCTGATCCAGCAGTTCTACTCCCCGAACTCTAATCAGCGCGACGACGAGTGGGGTGGCAGCCGCGATAACCGCGCGAAATTCCCGCTGGCGGTGCTGGACATTACCCACAAGATGGTGCGCCAGTATGCGGACGACGCGTTCATCGTTGGCTACCGCTTCTCACCGGAAGAGCTGGAAGTCCCCGGCATTCGCTTCGAAGACACCCTGTATCTGCTGGAAAAACTGGCCGTTCGTGGGGTGGATTATCTGCACTTCTCCCTTGGCGCCGCCCTGCGTCCTTCTATCGTCGATACTCAGGACCCGACGCCACTTATCGAAAAATACTGCGCCATGCGCTCTGACACGCTGGCGCAGGTACCGGTGATGGGCGTTGGCGGCGTGGTGAATGCCACGGATGTGAATGAAGCGCTGGATCACGGTTACGACCTGATAGCCGTTGGCCGCGCCACCATCGCCTATCCGGACTGGACCGATCGCATCGCGGCGGGCGAAAGCCTGGAGCTGTTTATGGACAGTACCCGACGCGAAGAACTGAGCATCCCGGAACCGCTGTGGCGCTTCTCGCTGGTGGAAGCGATGATCCGCGACATGAGCATGGGCGAATCTAAATTCAAACCGGGCACCTTTATTGAAAAAGTGCAGGACGATGCTAACGAACTGGTGATTAACGTCAGCCTCGAAACCGATCGTATTGCCGATATCGAACTGGCCTCCGGCCCGAGTGAAGACGTGGCGTTTGTGACCAGCTTCGAAGAGATCCGTACCCGAATTCTGGATGCCAACACTCCGCACGTGGATGCTATCACCGGCGCGACCAGCCAAAGCGAGGCGGTGAAAAAAGCGGTCTCGAAGGCGATGCTCAAATCCAGCAAAGCGCTGGCGGCAGAAGAGGGCGCTGACCCGAATGAGACTAAAAGCGTGGACGTGGTGGTGGTCGGCAGCGGCGGCGCCGGTCTGGCGGCGGCGATTCAGGCGCACGACGAAGGCGCGAGCGTGCTGATCGTTGAGAAAATGCCGACTATTGGCGGGAACACCATTAAAGCCTCTGCCGGGATGAACGCGGCTGAGACCCGCTTCCAGCGCGTGAAGGGCATTCAGGACAGCAAAGAGCTGTTCTACCAGGAAAGCCTGAAAGGCGGTGGCAATAAGAACAACCCTGAACTGCTGCGTCGCTTTGTCGAGAACGCGCCGCAGGCCATCGAATGGCTGGCAACGCGCGGCATTATGCTCAACGACATCACCACCACCGGCGGGATGAGCATCGACCGTACGCACCGTCCGAAAGATGGTTCCGCGGTGGGCGGATATCTGATTAGCGGCCTGGTGCGCAATGTCAACAAACGCAACATCGAGGTGATGCTGGATACCTCCGTGAGCGACATCATCTTCGAAAACGGCGAAGTGACCGGCGTGCGTCTGACCACCGAAGAGAACGAAACCCTCACCGTGGCAACTAAAAGCGTAATTGTCGCGACGGGCGGCTTCAGCGCCAACAGCCAGATGGTGGTGAAATACCGTCCGGACCTGGAAGGGTTCGTGACGACTAACCACAAAGGCGCAACCGGCGGCGGTATCGCGCTGCTGGAGCGTATTGGCGCAGGCACCGTCGATATGGGCGAAATCCAGATCCACCCAACCGTTGAGCAGAAAACGTCGTACCTGATTTCCGAATCCATCCGCGGCGGCGGGGCGATTCTGGTAAACCAGCAGGGCAACCGCTTCTATAACGAAATGTCGACCCGCGACAAAGTTTCGGCGCAAATCATCGCGCTGCCGGAGAAATACGCTTACATCGTCTTTGACGAGCATGTTCGCGCCAAAAACAAAGCCGCGGATGAGTACATCGCGAAAGGGTTTGTCACCAGCGCCAGCTCGCCAAAAGCCCTGGCGGAAGCGCTGGGGATGGATCACCACCAGTTCCTGGCAACGCTGGAACGCTACAACGGCTTTGTGGAAAAACAGCATGACGATGATTTTGGCCGCACCACCGCGCTGCGTGCGCCTATCAACGAAGGGCCGTTCTATGCCATTCAGATTGCGCCGGGCGTGCACCACACCATGGGCGGTGTGACCATCAATACAGAAACCTGCGTGCTGGACAGCAACCACAACGTATTGCCGGGAGCCTTTGCTGCGGGTGAGGTTGTCGGGGGTATCCACGGCGGTAACCGCATCGGTGGTAATGCGGTGGCAGATATCATTATTTTTGGTACGCTTGCCGGACATCAGGCGGCTATGCGTTCGAAAACACGGTAAGGCTCCTGTTTCCCCGGCGGCGCGGTGCTTGCCGGGGCTACATCTGAGGACTTATGTAATGCCTGATAGCCATCGCGTTTACAGCTACAACGCCGTTCTGATGGGCTCGCCCATCCTCCTGAAACTCTTCTCCCATGACGAAGCCCTCGCGTCCCGCGTGTTTCGCCTGATCAAACAGTACGAAGATCTCCTCACCGTCAACCGTGCGGATTCGCAGGTGATGGATGTCAACCATGCTGCCGGTCAGCATCCGGTTGTCGTCAGTCGCCCGGTGTTTGACCTGATCCGCTGCGCGAAAGCGGCCAGCCTGCCTACAGACAGTGCGTTCAACCTGGCGATAGGCCCGCTGGTCAAACGCTGGAAAATTGGCTTTAAGGGGGACGCTGTACCGCCCGCGGACGAGATCGCCGCCTTGCTGAGTATCACGGATCCTGCGAACGTGGTACTGGATGACGCCAACAGCAGCGTGTTTCTTACACGCCAGGGAATGGAGATCGATCTGGGGGCTATCGCCAAAGGTTATATCGCCGACAGGGTGCGGGATTACTTGCACAAAGAGGGCGCCGAACTCGGGTTGATCAACCTTGGCGGCAACGTCCAGACGTTAGGCTCGCCGGAGGACGGCTGGCACGTCGGCCTGAAAAAACCGTTCGCCGGTGATGCGCTGATTGGCGCCATAACGGTAGAAAACCGGTCGGTTGTGACGTCAGGCACCTATGAGCGCTACTTCGAGCAGAACGGCAAACGTTATCATCACATACTTGACCCGCGTACCGGCTACCCGCTGGATAACGAACTGGACAGCGTGACGATTATTTCGCAAGACTCCCTCGACGGCGATATCTGGACCACGCTGATCTACGGCATGGGCGTGGAGCAGGGCTGCGCCGCGCTGCGTTCGCGCCCCGATATTGAAGCCATTTTTGTCACCAAAACAAAAGAAGTGGTGATCTCCTCGATGCACCACTTCCGTTTTACCCTTCTGGACGACAGCTACCGAATTACTGGCAGTACTGTTTGAGCAGGCCGACCTGTTCCGGCTGCAAACGATAGCGATATACCGGTCGACCGGTGGCACCGTAGTGAATGCTGGTGAACAGGATATTGATTTGCGCCAGCCAGATCAGGTATTTGCGGCAGGAGACGCGGGAAATGTTGACCGCATTCGCCAGATCGTCGGTGGAAAATTCTATCTCCGGATGGCTGTCGATCCACTGGCAAATGGTGCGCAGCGTCTGCGGCGTTAAGCCTTTCGGTAATTTTTTGCTGTCGGCCAGCTCCGGCGCGCCGCCGTGGATCAGCCTGTCGACGTCGGCCTGTTCATAATACTGATGCGAGCCCATCAGACTGCGCTTTGCCTTCCAGCCGTTCAACGCCTCTTCAAAACGCGGGAACTGGAACGGTTTAATCAGGTAATCCACCACGCCATAGTGCATCGACGTCTGGATCGTTGCGGCGTCGGAGGCTGACGAAATCATGATAACGTCAATCGGGCGGCCCGATGCGCGGATGATGGGCAATAGATCCAGCCCGTTATCCTGCTGCATATAGACATCCAGCAGCACCAGATCGATCGGCTGGCCTGGGTTTGCGATCAATGCTTCGGCCTGGTTGAGCGTGGAAGCGACGCCGCAGCAGTTAAAACCCTCAACGCGGTTAACATACAGACGGTTGAGGTCGGCTACCATGGCGTCATCATCGACAATTAATACATTTATCACGCGATATTCCTCTCGCTATCCCAGGGGATCTGAACAAAAAATTGGGTAAATACGCCAGGCTCCGACTCGACGGTAATATCTCCGCCCAGGTTCTGGATCTGCTGACGTGCAAGGAACAGCCCAACGCCACGGTTTTCACCTTTTGTTGAGTAGCCCTTTGTAAAAATAGCCTCCAGCCGCTCGGGATCAATGCCGGGACCGTCATCGCTGACCTCACCGCTCAGCCAGCCGTTCTGATAATGCAGCAGCAGGCCGATCTCGCCTTCCGGCTGACCTTCCATCGCATCCAGGGCATTTTCGATTAAATTGCCCAGCACGGTGATCAGAACCGCAACCTGCTCTTCATTGCTGGTGTCAGGAAGCTGACTCTCCTCGGCCAGCGTCAGGGTCACTCCCGCCTCTTTGGCGCGGTTGATTTTACCCAGCAGGAAACCCGCAATGACCGGCGATTTAACCTTGCGCTGTATCGCGCCGATATCCGTCTGATAATTCTGTGCGGTCTGGATGATGTACTCTTCCAGCTTATCGTAGCGCTTCATGTGCAGCAGGCCGAGGATCACGTGTAGCTTGTTCATAAACTCATGCGTATGTGAGCGCAGGGCATCAACATAGTTGACCATACCATCGATACGCTGCATTAACTGGCTGATTTCGGTCTTATCGCGGAAGGTGCTGATTGCCCCGATCACCTGATTCTGGCTTTTCACGGGGACCATGTTGCACAGCAGTAGCCGTCCGTTACAGCCGATCTCCTGATCCTGACGAGCAATGCCGGTTTTCGCCACTTCCCGCAGGCTGACCAGCAATGGTTCGCCGCTGCTCTCGGAGTGCTCACCCGAGCTCAGGAGCAAAATTTCTCTGGCGGTGTGGTTAATCATCGTCACGCGCCCGTGCATATCAACAGCCATCACGCCTTCGCGCAGGGACTGCAACATGGCCTGGCGCTGCTCAAAGAGGGCAGAGATCTCGTAAGGCTCCAGCCCGAAGAGAATACGTTTCAGAACCCGGACCAGACCCCATATCGCCACTGAGCTCATCAGAACGCTGAATAAGATGGTCCACACGGCATTGAGCCGACCGCGGGCAATCTGATCTTCAACTTTATTCAGCGAAATACCCACCACGACCACGCCGATCTGGTCGTGCCGATCGTCATAAACGGGCGTAAAGACGCGCAGTGCTTCCGCGAGTGCGCCGCGGTTCACGGAGACATTCTCTTTCCCTTCGAGGGCGGGCGTCAGATCGTCGCCAATAAAATGCAAACCTAACAGCGCTTCGTTTGGATGGGAATAGCGGATCCCACGCAGGTCGGTAACCACGGTAAACAGCAGGTCGTTGCGCTTCGTCACCGCCTGGGCAATCGGCTGGATGATGCCGGCCTGCGGCGATTCCATCAGACCACGCTTGATCTCCGGGCTGTCGGCCAGCGTTCGGGCGATACCCAGCGCAGTATCTTTCACGTCATCGCGCGTGGCACGGGTGATCTGTACAGAGTAGAGCGCGAAGACCACCAGCAGCACAGAGCCGATAATGGCGCACACCATCAGCGTAACCAGCGTATTCAGCTTCATAGGGCGCTTGCGCGTCGGGGGGAAGGGCTGCAAATCGCTCATTAACACTCCGCGATGAAAAAGAAAGGGCTAATTATCGCTGATGACGGGCATTTCATAAAGCCATGTAAAGAGAGGCGTTTCGTGAGCCTTCTCTCATGTGACCTGTATAAAACACTTTATAGTGTGGGGGTACTCATAATAAGGAGGCAGTTTATGAGCATTATGCTTACCGGTACGGCCAGGGAAAGACGGCACGCCAGCACGATGAACATCGACAGATTATCTACGCTGGATATGCTTAATGTCATACACCAGGATGACGCACAAATCTCTTCTGCACTTACCCCTCACTTAAGTATGCTGGCTCGCGTGGTGGATAACGCGGCGGCGACGCTTAGTCACGGCGGACGTCTGGTGCTGATCGGCGCAGGCGCGTCCGGAGGCGTGGCGAAGCAGGCGGCAGAAGCGTTCGCGCCGGGAAAACATCCGGTCATTGCGATGACAGCAGGCGATAACGCCGGAAGCTACGCGCGCGGCGTTGCAGACCTTCAGACGATAAAATTCGGCGAGCACGACATGATGCTGGCGCTGTCCGTCAGCGGCAAAACGCCATGGGTTTGGGGCGCGATGCGTCATGCGTGGTCTCTGGGCTCAACGGTCGCGCTCATTACGGAGGATGCGCAAAGTGAAGCGGCGCAGCTGGCGAGCATGGTTATTGCCCCCGATCTGGGCGCGGATGTGGTTGCCGGGTATACCAACGCCAAAGCGGGCATTGCGCAAAGCATGATAATGCATATGGTCACCACCGGTCTGGCGATACGGACAGGACGGGTGTACAGCAACCTGCGTGTTGATCTGGAGGCAAGCAATACCAGATGGGCCGAGCGACAAATTGCCATTGTAATGGAAGCGGGGGGATGCTCCCGGGCGCAGGCGAAGGCGGCGCTGGAAAGCTGTAACCATCAGTGTAAAACGGCGGTGCTTATGGTGCTGACGGGTATGGATGCCTGGAAAGCGCATGAATTACTGGCGCAGAATAACGGGTTTGTTCGCCTGGCCTTGCAGGAAGCGCCGTAATATTTCAGCGTCAAATAAAAAAAGCCCGCGTTGCGGGCTTTGCTATTTATGGGGATCAGAACTGGTAGATCATACCGATGCCAACGATGTCATCGGTTGCAATACCGTTGTCACTGTAGAAGGCATCATCTTCGTCCAGCAGGTTGATTTTATAATCAACGTAGGTGGAGAAGTTCTTGTTGAAGCTGTAGGTCATGCCCACGTCGATGTAGTTAACCAGATCCTGGTCTACATAGTCATAACCATTGCCTGGATGATAATCGTTACCACCCAAATCGATGCCTTTTGAATAGACCCACGCCAGGGATGGACGCAGACCGAAGTCAAACTGGTACTGCGCTACGGCTTCAAAGTTCTGAGTTTTGTTGGCGATGCCATCGTTGCCGTACGGAGTCATGTTGCGAGTTTCCGCATACATCATTGCCAGGTAGACATCATTCGCATCGTATTTTGCACCGATTGTCCACGCTTCCGCACGTTCACCGCCGGCATATTTGCTGAAGCGATTATAGGTACCTGCGCCGTAAGCAACCTGGTCGTTGGTACGGTCAGACGATGAATAAGCGGCACCCAGCGACAGACCGAAATCGAAGTCATAGGTAGTTGACATACCGAAGCCGTCGCCGTTCTGGAAACGAACATCATCATGGCCGTTTTTGGTGCCTTCCTGATTTTCGTTTGCGTTAGCACCTTCATTAGCACCCTGATATTGCAGTGCAAAGTTCAGGCCGTTAACCAGACCGAAGAAGTCATTATTACGGTAGGTCGCCACACCGTTAGTACGGCCAACCATATAGTTGTCGGTCCAGGTATAGGAGTCACCACCAAATACTGGCAGCATATCGGTCCAGGCTTCAACGTCATACACGACGCCGTAATTACGGCCATAATCGAATGAGCCATATTCGCCGTATTTCAGGCCAGCAAAGGCCAGACGGTTAAAAGAGGTGTCGCCTGCGCCCTCGGTATCGTTAGCGTAGGTTTTATATTCCCACTGGCCGTAACCAATAAGATCGTTATTAATTTGTGTTTCGCCTTTGAAACCAATCTGGACATAGGTTTCATCGCCGTCGTCGCCTGGGTTGTCGGAGAAGGTATGACGTGCATCAACTTTACCGTACAGGTCAACTTTGTTGCCGTCTTTGTTATACATTTCCGCCGCATTTGCTGCGCCAGCCATTAATAACGCGGGTACGAGAATTGCCAGAACTTTTCTTTTCATTATATATTCCCTTTAAATATAAATTTTCTGAATATATGTAATTACCCTCCGTAACTACATGGCTGATACTATTCTATGGATTATTATTTAGGTTCAAAAATAAATGTAATTAAAGTGGTAAAAACATTACAAAATATTTCTTTTTATCTCTTTATTTTTCGCATGAATTAATTCATTGAAAATATAGTGGGTAATTATTATTAAGTATTTCGAAATTCTATTTATTAAGGATTTTGATTTGGGTGTATTATAATTCACTCTCTTTTGAGCAACGGGATGGGATGATGGAACTTGCGCAGTGGCAGCACCGTTTTGAGCGCTGGCTCGACGAAAATCATTTTACTGATGATGCGGCGCACGATATCGCCCATTTTCGCCGCGTCTGGATGACGGCGCAGGCCATTATGGCTGACGGGGATTGCGATCCGCTGGTTGTGCTGACCGCATGCTACTTCCATGACATTGTCAGCCTGCCGAAAAATCACCCGCAGCGTAGTCACTCC
Organism: Enterobacter sp. MGH 4; assembly: GCF_000534735.1. NCBI lineage: Bacteria > Pseudomonadati > Pseudomonadota > Gammaproteobacteria > Enterobacterales > Enterobacteriaceae > Enterobacter > Enterobacter sp. MGH 4. Next base: position 545,625 of record NZ_KI973289.1, read on the forward strand.
TCGCGGCTGGCAGCGCGAGAAACGCGCCAGATCCTGAGCCGAGATTTTCCTGATTTTCCGCCCGATCGGTATGCGGCCGTTGAGCATGCCATTGAAGCGCACAGCTTCAGTGCCGGTATCGCGCCGCAAAGCCCGGAGGCAAAAACGGTCCAGGATGCCGACCGGCTGGAGGCGTTAGGCGCCATCGGCCTTGCGCGCGTCTTTGCCGTGTCCGGTGCGCTGGGCACCGCGTTGTTTGATGCCGACGACCCGTTTGCCGGGGCGCGTGCGCTGGATGATAAAGCTTTCGCGCTCGATCACTTTCAGACCAAACTCCTGCGCCTGCCGGACACCATGCAAACCGCACGGGGACGTGAATTTGCGCGTCACAATGCCGATTTTCTGATCCAGTTTATGGCGAAGCTGAGTGCCGAATTACAGGGCGATTACCTCGGAACCGACAGCCAGATATTGACCCATTTCCGTCGCAGTGTGCGATCCTGAACTGTGGTACTCTGTTTTCTGTCTTTATTGTCCGGTTAAGAGAATGCAGGAAAATCGATCAGTGACTGTGCCCGCGCCTGAGCGGGTTGAGAAATCAACGGCAGCCGTGCAGGCACTCCTGCGTCAGCTGCTGGAAATGTACGATGCTAAAACGCTGGCAAACCAGCTGGTGGCACATGGCGAGAGCCACTGGAGCCCGGCAATACTCAAGCGGCTGCTGATAAGCGACAGGGCAGGGCACCGCCTGAGCGACGGCGAGTTCTGTTATCTGCGTAACCTGCTGCCGCACCCGCCTGCTGCGCATCCGAATTATGCCTTTCGCTTTATCGATCTCTTTGCCGGTATTGGCGGCATTCGCCATGGTTTTGAAGCTATTGGCGGGCAGTGCGTGTTCACCAGTGAATGGAACAAACATGCCGTCCGCACCTATAAGGCGAACTGGTACTGCGACCCCGACGAGCACCAGTTTAATGCCGACATCCGCGACGTCACCCTGAGCCACAAAACCGGCGTCAGCGACGAAGAAGCCGCTGAGCACATTCGCAACACCATTCCGGCGCACGATGTGCTGCTGGCAGGCTTTCCGTGTCAGCCGTTCTCACTGGCTGGCGTGTCGAAAAAGAACGCGCTGGGACGTGCGCACGGCTTTGCCTGTGATACGCAGGGCACACTGTTCTTTGATGTTGCCCGGATTATTGATGCCCGCCGCCCGGCAATTTTTGTGCTGGAGAACGTCAAGAATTTAAAGAGCCATGACGGCGGCAAAACCTTCCGCATTATCATGCAAACGCTGGATGAACTGGGTTACGACGTGGCGGATGCAGAGGACATGGGGCCTGACGATCCGAAAATTATCGACGGCAAACACTTCCTGCCACAGCACCGCGAGCGCATCGTGCTGGTGGGATTCCGCCGCGATCTCAATCTGAAAGGCGATTTTACGCTGCGCGATTTGCCCTCGCTGTATCCGGCGCGCCGTCCGACAGTGGCCGATCTGCTGGAGCCCGCCGTCGATGCGAAATTCATTCTGACGCCAGTGCTGTGGAAATACCTCTATCGCTATGCCAAAAAGCATCAGGCCAAAGGCAATGGCTTTGGGTTTGGCATGGTCAATCCGCTTAATCCTGACAGCGTGACGCGTACGCTGTCGGCGCGCTATTACAAAGATGGCGCGGAAATTCTTATCGATCGGGGCTGGGATAAGGCGCTGGGCGAAAAAGATTTCGACGACCCTCAGAATCAACAGCACCGACCGCGGCGCTTAACGCCGCGCGAGTGCGCCCGCTTAATGGGCTTTGAGGCGCCGCAGGGCTACAGTTTTCGCATTCCGGTGTCGGATACACAAGCCTATCGTCAGTTTGGCAACTCGGTGGTGGTGCCAGCCTTTGCCGCCGTCGCAAAACTGCTGGCCTCACGCATCAGCAAGGCCGTTCAGCTGCGTCAGAGTGAGGCCGTCAATGGCGGACGTTCACAATAAGGCCACGCGCAGTAAAAACATGCGTGCCATCGGCACGCGTGATACCGCGATCGAAAAACGGATCGCTGGCCTCCTGACCTCTATCGGGTTTGAATTCAGGGTTCAGGATGCCACGCTTGCCGGGCGTCCTGATTTCGTGATCGATGCGTATCAATGCATCATCTTTACCCACGGCTGTTTCTGGCATCATCACGACTGCTATCTGTTTAAAGTCCCGGCGACACGCACCGACTTCTGGCTGGAGAAGATTGGCAGGAACGTCGAGCGTGATAAACGCGATGTTTCGCAGCTTTACGCCCAGGGCTGGCGGGTGCTGATTGTCTGGGAGTGCGCACTGCGCGGAAGAATGAAGCTGAATGACGTGGAACTGACGGAGCGGCTGGAAGAGTGGATCTGCGGCGGCGGTCAGGCCGCGCAGATCGATACCCAGGGCATTCACCCGATCACGGTTTCTCCACCTCACACGCCGTGACAATGGGTTTCGCGGGCAGTAAATATTTACCCAGCGTGACCAGCACCACGGCAAAGACAATCACGCCCAGCGCCAGCCATTCAATCGTCGACAGCACTTCGCCCGCAAAACCGGTACCCAGCAGCACGGCAACCACCGGGTTAACGTAGGCGTAGCTGGTGGCAACCGCCGGTGAGACGTTGCGGATCAGGTACATATAGGCGTTGATGGCAATAATCGAGCCAAACAGGGCCAGATACCCGACGGCCAGGAAACCTGAGAGATCTGGCATTGCCGTCAGTTTTTCACCCGTCAACGCCGAGGCAATCAGCAGCACGATGCCTGCCGCGAGCATTTCAATGGCACCCGCCATCATCCCGGAGGGCAGTTCAATGCGGGAGCCGTAGACTGAGCCGAAGGCCCAGCTCATCGAGCCGATCATGATCATAACGGCAGCCCAGGGGTTTCCGCTCAGGTTACCGCCGCTGTTCAGCATGATAATACCTACAAGCCCAATCGCGATGCCCAGCCATTCGAGCTTACGGGTGCGGATCCCGAACAGACGACTAAAGCAGAGCGTAAACAGCGGCACGGTCGCGACGACCACGGCGGCGATGCCCGACGGCACGCTCTGGTGTTCGGCGACGGTTACTGCGCCATTGCCCACCGCCAGCAGCAGCAGGCCAATCAGGGCGGCGTTAAGCAAGGGACGCAGCGGCGGTAGCCTGTGGCCGCGCAGCAATAAAAACGCCATCAGCAGCACGCCAGCCATAAGGAAACGAATACCGGCCATCATCAGCGGGGGCCAGCTTTCCACGCCAATACGAATGACAAAGTAGGTGGATCCCCAGATGATATACAGGGAAAAAAGTGCTCCAATGAGCGGTAATAAATGCCGAAAACGCATAGTCCCTCACGACGAAATAAAAAGTTCGCTCATAGTTAACGCCAAAACTATCGGGCTGGCGAGTGCTTTAATTGTGTTGTTAATGTGAAATTTTTGTTGACGTGAGGTGCCTGTTTCCGGGCGGTGAGTTTTGTTCCATACTATTCACTTAATTAGCAAAAAAAGAAGGATAGAGATTTTGGCAGGAAGTAGCTTATTAACATTACTGGACGATATCGCCACCTTGCTGGATGACATTTCAGTCATGGGGAAACTGGCGGCGAAAAAAACCGCCGGGGTACTGGGGGATGACTTGTCACTTAACGCGCAGCAGGTCAGCGGCGTGCGGGCGAACCGTGAGCTGCCGGTGGTGTGGGGCGTAGCGAAAGGGTCCTTTATTAACAAGGTGATCCTTGTTCCGCTGGCGCTTCTCATTAGCGCCTTTATACCCTGGGCCATTACGCCATTGCTGATGATTGGCGGGGCGTTCCTGTGCTTCGAGGGTGCCGAAAAAGTGTTGCATATGTTTGCCGCACGCAAAGAGAAAGACACCCCGGAAATGCGCCAGCAGCGTCTGGAAGCGCTGGCCGCGCAGGATCCAAAAACGTTCGAGCGCGATAAGGTCAAAGGTGCGATCCGTACTGACTTCATCCTTTCGGCCGAGATTGTGGCGATTACGCTTGGGATCGTATCCGAAGCACCGCTGATGAATCAGGTCATGGTGCTTTCGTTGATTGCCATTCTTGTAACGGTTGGGGTGTATGGGCTGGTCGGTCTGATCGTCAAGCTGGATGATATCGGCTTCTGGCTGGAAAAAAAATCCAGCGCCATTGCCCGCGTTATCGGCAAAAGCCTGCTGGTGCTGGCGCCGTGGCTGATGAAAAGTTTGTCGATAGTGGGAACTCTGGCGATGTTCCTGGTCGGCGGCGGTATTATCGTGCACGGCGTTGCTTCGCTGCATCATGCAATTGAACATCTGGCGTCGGGACATGGTTCGGTGATCGCCGCCATTCTGCCGACGCTGCTTAACCTTGTGTTGGGCTTTATCGTAGGTGTCATTGTGGTGGCAGTGGTCAAGCTGGTAGAAAAAGTACGCGGAAAATCGCATTAATTTTTGCTGACCCCGGATGCAAAAAGACCATTCCTCGTCTAAATTGAAAACGTTTCACCCTGATACAGGAGGCAGGTATGGTCTTTTTGGTCAGTGATGAAGTTAAGCCAAAGAATGGTGGTCCATGCATGATTGTCACCGGTTATTCCAGTGGAATGGTGGAGTGTCGGTGGCATGACGGATACGGCATTAAGCGGGAGGCTTTTCGTGAAGATGAGCTTCAGCCTGGTGATAAAAGGCAAAAACGCGATAAGGCTTAATCACACAACGCCCGGCCTTGTCGGGCGTTTTTACTGGCAGAAGACTTATCATATCGGATGGTGAGCGACACTCAGGGAGTGCGTGTGCAGCACAATACCTTTGTTGTAAAACAATCTTTTTTGCAGTGGCTGCATAAGCGTAGCAATCCCCGTTTGGTTGTTAACCTCTGTTTTATCGTTGTCCTGATCTTTTCCACCCTCCTGACCTGGCGCGAAGTTGTGGTACTGGAAGATGTCTATATCTCCAGTCAGCGTAACCATCTGGAAACGGTTGCCAGTGCGCTGGACAGACAACTCCAGTTCAGCGTCGATAAAATGCTGTTTTTTCGCCACAGCATGCGTGATGCGCTGGAAACGCCGCTGGCGTTTGGCGTGCTACATGATGCGGTAAAGCGTTTTGCCCGTTTGCGCGCATCCCCCACATGGCAAATTGAGGTTGATAAACAGCGCACATTGCCGATCAACGGTGTGTCTGATGCCTTCGTTGAAAAGACCACCCTTCTGAATCGCGATGATGAGTTTCTTGATAATGAACTGTCCGCCGCGCTTGAAGTGGGGTATTTATTGCGTCTGGCATCCAGTTCTTCCGGCAACGAAGAGCGCGTGATTTATGTCTCTCGCGCCGGATTCTTTCTGGAAACGGATACGCCGGAAAATGCAAGCGATATCGTGCAGCGTTACTACTATCTGGTCACTCAGCCCTGGTTTACCCAACAGTCCGAGCGTGAGAACCGTGCGCGTGCCGTGCGCTGGTTTATCTCGCCTCCTTCCTCCTTTGTGGGCAAAAAGCCGCTGATCACCGCCAGTGGGCCTGTTTATTACAATCACGTCTGGTATGGCGTGGTGGCGATGGATTTCACCTTTGCCACCCTGCGTCGTCTGCTGGTGGAGGCCGTAGGCGATAACCCGGAAGGGGAATACCAGCTGTATGACAGTCGTCTCACCCTGCTTGCGACGTGTGGATCATCTGCTGCGGACGTTAATCATTTTGACGCGCCCGAACTAGCGCAGATAGCGCACGCAATAGAATCGGATTCCGAAGGCGGCATTCGCCTGGGGAGTCGTTTTGTCAGCTGGGAGCGTCTCGACCACTTTGATGGCATCGTCCTGCGCGTGCACACCCTGGAAGAAGGGGTGCGCGGCGATTTCGGCAGCATCAGTATTGTGCTGGCATTGCTTTGGGCGCTGTTCACCGCGATGCTGCTCATCTCATGGCTGGTGATCCGGCGCATGGTCAGTAATATGTATTCGTTGCAGAATTCGCTGCAATGGCAGGCCTGGCACGACCCTCTGACCCGGTTGAATAATCGTGGGGCGCTGTTTGAGCGGGCGAAAATACTGGCGAAGCAGTGTGAACAGCAGGCGCTGCCTTTCTCTGTCATCCAGATCGATCTTGACTGCTTTAAGAGTATTAATGACCGGTTCGGGCACCAGGCGGGTGATAAGGTGTTGTCCCATGCTGCGGGGCTGATTGCCAGTACCCTGCGCACTAAAGATATTGCTGGGCGCGTCGGCGGCGAAGAGTTCTGTGTAGTGCTGCCCGGCATGACGCTTGAAGAGGCAGCGGAAGTTGCAGAGCAGATCCGTGAGCGTATCGACAGCAAAGAGATCCTGATTAAGAAAAGTACTACCCTGCGCGTGAGCGCGTCGTTTGGCGTCTCTGGCGCGCAGGAGAAGGGCAATTATCACTTCGAAAATCTGCAATCCACCGCCGATGCGCGTCTGTATGAGGCGAAACAGCGCGGGCGTAACCGGGTCATCTGGCAGGATCACGTTAAAAAGTAATCAAGCCCCTCGCGCCAGCCGGCCGGTCCGGTGTGCTGAGTGCGATAAACCCGTGTGGGATCGTTGTTCTTAAGGCTGACCCCCTCCCGGTTGAAGCCTTTCACCACCACGGCGAAGGCTACGCTGTCCAGCAGAGGGGCATCATTGGGGCCGTCGCCCAGGCCCAGCGTTGTCGGGTCAAATCCGTCGTGCAGGTGATACTGTTCCACAAGCCAGTGCACCGCCACGTCTTTGCCACAGCTCGTGTCCAGAATATGCCAGAAGCGAGCACCCGGGACGATCTTCAGCCCCTGCCGGGCCAGTTCGGCTGCGAAGCGTTTCATTTGTTCATCACTGTCACGCCAGATCAGCGTCACGGAAGCCTCGTGTTTACGTGCAAGCGCCGCACGGGGACGGCTTAGCCCGGTCCATTCGGCGACCACGCGCTCATCCACATCGTCGAAGGTGGTGAATTTCAGATGCATCTTCTGGCGTACCCGGGCAATAAACTGCCAGATATCGTCATGCTTCTTTTCTGAGATGAACCGTGCGGCGTTTTCCCACCGTACGTCAGGCTGGATCACCGCGCCGTTTTCCGCAATGTAGGGCAGCCCGCCAAGGCCAAGTTCCTGCTGGATGTCACGCATTTCGGACGCGGTTTTGCTGCTGCACAGAATGACTGGTACCTGTTCATCCTGTAATCTCTTCAGCCAGGAAGCGGCAGGCTGCCAGTCGAGAGTGTGAAAATCCAGCAGCGTACCGTCGAGATCGGTAAAGACGAGCAGAGTCTCCTTTAGCGAAGGCATAACGTCTCCTGAATAATGATGTTCATCTAAGAAAAGTCTTAAAAAAACTCAGCATTGATGTCCCGTTGAAGTGGAAACGATCCCGATAAACCCACACGCGGCGCATGTTTATACTCATAACCAAAATTCACATGTATAAAATATAATATTCGCTAAGAGAATATATGCTTGTAAGAGAAATCTGTTGGGGATAATGTCTTACCTGCATCAGATTTCCTGGTGTAACGAATTTACAAGTGCTTCTTGCATAAGCAAGTTTGATCCCGGTCATCCCCATGACCGGGATTTTTTTCGCCTTAGCGGTTCGTTTCCGAGACGCTAAAGTCATGGATATCCAGCTCGAATGCTTCAGCCAGTTCACGGTAGGTATGGTAATCACGACCATTGACCACGACACGGTCTGAATTATCCTCCGCGCGATGAACTTCGGACTCACTGATTTCATTAATGGCGGCAAGCAGGGCATCGACATCCACTTCCACCTCACGCTTAATGGTGTCGCTGTACTCTTTGTCAGTCTTCATGGCGGGCTCCTCATTTAACCGTCTCAACAGCTAAGTATAGACCGCACACAAAAACGCCATTCGCGTCAGGCGGCGATGCCAGCCAAGGTAATTTGTTCTACACTGGCTCAAAACCACAGGAGGAATGTATGAAGGTCAACGATCGGGTAACCGTCAAAACGGACGGTGGGCCGCGCCGCCCGGGCGTGGTGCTGGCAATAGAAGAGTTTAATGAAGGCACAATGTATCTGGTGTCGCTGGAAGATTACCCGCTCGGCATCTGGTTCTTCAACGAACTGGGGCACCCGGATGGGATCTTTGTGGAAACGGCGGAATAGGGCGGCGTCGGGGGCGTCTTCTCCCCGGCCCGGCTGCTGAAAAGCAAAATCTCTGGCCAGGCCAGAGATCAAGGTAGGGTACAACATGGCCGTGCAAATTAGCGCATATTAACGAAAATCCCATTCGTCACATTATCTGTCAGGCGTACGACATGGTATATCACTTGCTTATTATGCGTTTTAATTTTCCTTTTAATATTTCCTTTGTGTGACGATACTGTTTTTGCCTTGATATTCATCTGGTCTGAGATCTGAATTGTCCCTTGTCCAGCCATCCACATTCTTAGCATACTTGATTCAGTTCTGCTTAATGATAGGGTGGGTAAGTTAACCGCCCCTACATTCTTAACTTCTTTATTCAAATAATCGCCCAGAATGTCATCAAGCGACTCTGGTTTAATCGATTTCGAACTGATTAATAAGTTTTTACGCACCAACAAATACTCATCGAAATGAATATTGGCGATCGCCATAAAAACAATAAACAGGGTTCTGGGATGCTGATTAATGATCTGCTTAATGTGCTGACTGTTAGCGGGGTCGTGAATGAAACAGTCCTCATTAATAAACACCACGCCGGGCTTGTGAGTCTCACAAGCGGCTGCGAGTTCTTCAACGGTGTGTGCATCGTTGATGTCTCTCTTTCTTACCCCTCTGCTTGCTAAGTACCCGGTTAACCCTAGCCGGGTGTAGCTGCATAAATCCATAATGATCGTTGACATGGCATACCCTCACTCAATGCGTAACGATAATTCACCACCTGCCTGAGAGCTCATAAACAGCCATACGGGATGGAAAAAATCTAATAAAACCTGTGAGCATGACAAAGACTTTCAGGCGAACTCACTATCCCGTAAAGTTACGTATAATTTGCCAGGAATCATCTTAAAGTAAAGTAAATATTAAGTATTGTGAGGTGGTTAGAAACATTTAAACCGCGTCAGATATATCCTGGTAGATGTTTTTCAAGATTATTTTTAGGAATATCCTCAGAAAGACATTGCAAACACTGCGGGTTATTATTTGCGTGGAAGTTCGCTGACAATATCCGCTAAGAGATTGAATATCTCGCTGAATAAATGCTCGCAGAAGGGGGCGATAAGTGGCATCAATAATGACATTAATAAAAGGCCAACCGTCAACGTCACCGGAAAGCCGATGACGAATACCGACAGCTGCGGGGCCATTCGGTTGAGTAAACCCAATGCGAGGTTAACGGTGAGCAGCAGGGTTATGACAGGCAGCGCCAGCATCAGCCCGTTGAGGAAGATCAGCCCGGCAGCCCGCACCAGCGCCAGAAAAGCGTTACTGTTCACCGGGTTGTCGCCAATCGGCAGCGTGTGGAAGGTGTCCACCAGCATAGAGATGAGCCACAGGTGGCCGTTGAACGAGAGAAACAACAGCATCGCCAGCAGGTCGATAATACGCGCCAGCACGGGCATATTCAGATGGCTGCCCGGGTCAACGAACGTCGCGAAAGACAGACCCATCTGCAAACCGATCAGTTCGCCCGCCGTTCGTACCGCGGCGAAGGCGAGCTGCATCGTAAATCCGACCGCCACGCCAATCATCACCTGTTGCAGGGCAATCCAGATCGCATTCGGGGAAAAAATCGGAATATCCACCGCCGGCAGGGAAGGGGCAACGATAATGGTGATAACCATGCCCAACCCAATTTTGATGCGTTTAGGCACCGACTTTTCACTGAGTATGGGGGCGGTGGAGATCAGCGCCATGATGCGCAGCATCGGCCAGAAATAGATCCCGAGCCACTGAACAAACTGATCGCTGGTGAATTGCAGCATCGTCCGTCAGCCGATGATGTAAGGCAGATTGGTGAACAGGTTGCGCATGTAATCCAGCAGCAAATTGAGCATCCAGGGCCCGGCAACGATAATCGCCACGAAGACGGCGATGATCTTCGGGATGAACGACAGGGTCATTTCGTTAATCTGCGTGGCGGCCTGAAGAATACTGATAATCAGACCGGTTACCAGCGCAACCAGAAGCAGGGGCGCGGCGACGGCAATCGCGACTTTCATCGCTTCCGTGCCCATCATCATGACCGACTCAGGCGTCATTGCGCGCTCCTCAACTGTAGAAACTCTGCGCCAGCGAGCTGACCAGCAGCTGCCAGCCGTCGACCAGCACGAACAGCATGATCTTAAAGGGCAGGGCAATAGTTGCGGGCGGGACCATCATCATCCCGAGCGCCATCAGGACGCTGGCGATCACCAGGTCAATAATCAGGAACGGAATGAAAATGGTGAAGCCAATCTGGAACGCCGTTTTCAGCTCACTGGTCACATACGCTGGCAGCAGAATGCGCATCGGCACCGCTTCCGGTCCCTGTAACTCGCCCGTGTTAGCGAGACGGGCAAACAGGGCCAAATCCGCTTCGCGCGTCTGGCGAAGCATAAATTCACGTAATGGCTGAGCCCCCTTTTCCAGGGCAACCTGCATGGAAATTTTATCTTCGCTGAACGGCTGGTACGCCTCGGTGTAAATCTTGTCGATCACCGGCGACATAATGAAAAAGGTCAGGAACAGGGCTAAACCCAGCAGCACCTGATTGGGCGGCGCGGACGGCGTGCCGAGCGCATTTCGCAGCAGACCAAACACAATGATGATGCGGGTGAAACTGGTCATCATCAGCAGGATCGCCGGGATAAAGGTCAGTGAGGTGATGAACACCAGCGTCTGCACGGAGAGGGACCAGCTTTGTCCCCCGTTCGCCAGCGGCGTGGAAACCAGCCCCGGCAGCTGCGCATACACAGAAGGCGCGAACAGGCCCAGACCTGCCAGCGTAAGCAATAACAAACGGCGCATCAGGATCTCCCGGAACGCTTGAGCAAACTCTTCATAACGGACTGAAAATCCGCAGGGGCCTGGGCGTTAGCCTCCACCGTGACAGGCGCAGGGGGCAGCGTGTGAAGAACGTTAATGCTGGAGGCGGTCACGCCCAGCACCAGTCGCGCATCTTCCACTTCCACAATGACCACGCGCTCGCGTGGGCCGAGTGTGGTGCTGGCGCTGACCTTCAGTCCGCGCGTGCCGGCCGTTTTCCCCGCCAGCCCAAAACGCTTTGCCAGCCAGGCGGCGATAAGGATAAAGGCAATAATACCGAACAGCGCGCCGCTCACCTGAAGCAGCGGGGAGCCGGGTACGGCGGAGGGCGCGGACAGTGTTGCCTGGGTTTTCATACTTAACGGCTCAGGCGACGCATACGTTCGGAAGGGGTAATGATGTCGGTGATACGTACGCCGTATTTATCGGCCACCACCACAACTTCGCCCTGTGCAATCAGGTAGCCGTTGATCAGAATATCCAGTGGCTCACCCGCTAAACCGTCCAGGGCTACAACGGAACCCTGCGTCAGGCGCAGCAGCTCTTTAATAGTCATGCGGGTGCGGCCCAGCTCAACGGTCAGCTTGACCGGAATGTCCATAATCAGGTCGATGTCCTGTAACGTCCCGCTGACGTCGCCGCCGCCTAACTGCTGGAAGACCGCGTCTGCCGCGCTTTTCGTCGGCGTCGTTTTTTGCTCGTTTAACGCGTCAGCCCACAGATCGTCCAGTGCTCCGCTGTTTTCATCGGACGGATTGTTCATGTCACTCATTTGGGCTGTTCCTCATTCAGCGAATTCAAAATCGGGTTGATCAAGTGCTCAACGCGTAACGCATACTGGCCGTTAATCGTGCCGTACTGGCTTGTCAGCACGGGTACGCCATCCACATGGGCAATAATGCGGTCGGGTTTATCTATCGGCAAAACGTCGCCGGGTTGTAATTTCAGGATCTGCGATAACCGCATGGAGATGTCGGCAAAGTTAGCCACCAGCTCCAGCTGCGAGTGCTGAACCTGGCGCACCAGGTTCTCACGCCAGTTCTGATCTTCATGGCGTGAGTTCTCCAGCGGCGGGTTCACCAGCAGTTCGCGCAGCGGTTCAATCATGCTGAACGGCAGGCAGATGTTGAACTCGCCCGTCAGGTTGCCGATCTCGACGTGGAACGGGGTGTTCACCACGATGTCATTCGGTGAAGTGGTGATGTTGGTAAACTTCACCTGCATCTCGGAACGCACGTACTCCACTTCCAGCGGGTTAATCGCTTTCCACGCGTCGCTGTAGGATTCCAGCGCCAGCTTCAGCATGCGGTTGATAACGCGCTGTTCGGTATGGGTAAACTCGCGGCCTTCCACTTTGGTCGGGAAACGGCCATCGCCACCGAACAGGTTGTCCACTGCGATGAATACCAGGCTTGGCGAGAACACCACCAGGCCGGTACCGCGCAGCGGTTTCAGATGGATCAGGTTAAGGTTGGTTGGCACCGGCAGGTTGCGGGCAAACTCATGATACGGCTGAATGCGGATCGCACCGACGGTGATATCCGGGCTACGACGCAGCAGGTTAAACAGCCCCATTCGGAACTGACGTGCGAAACGTTCATTGATGATCTCCAGCGCCTGTAAACGCTCGCGCACCACGCGACGCTGGGTATTGGGATCGTAGGGACGAATATTATCGTCGCCGGTCAGACCCGGCTTCGGATCGTCACTCTTATCGCTGTCGCCATTGAGCAGCGCATCGATTTCTGCCTGAGAAAGAATACTGTCGCCCATGTCGTTACCGCAGAATGAAGGCTGTATACAGAACGTCAGTGACTTCCTGCTTAGGTTGGCCATTGACCAGCGGGGTCGCCAGCGTCTGTTTGATCGCATCGACCAGCTTTTGCTTGCCCACATCGGTGGCGAGCGCGGAGGCATCCTGACGAGAAAACAGCAGCAGCAGACGGCTACGCACTTCTGGCAGGTAGTCGTTCAGACGTGCACGGGTCGCTTCATCTTTCAGACGCAGCGTAATGCCCACGTAAAGCACGCGATCCGCATCGCCGAGGTTCACGGTGAACGTATCCAGCGGGTAGAAGACCGGCGCCGGTGGAGGCGGCGCTTCAGCTTTGGCGGCTGCGCTGGAGGGTTCCTGCTGCATACGCCAGTAACTGTAGCCTGCGGTGGCGCAGGCCGCGAGGGTAATCAACACCAGCAGCGGGATCCAGATGGAACGCTTGCTTTTTTTGGTGATAGCGGAGTCTGTCATCTGATACGAGCTTCCTGTTTCGGTACAGCTTAATACGGTGATTATCCCGTGTCCGGCTTAGGTCAAAGCGTGGAAAAGACGGGGATAATCACGTTACCTCTGGCGTTTAGGCAAAGATGTCTACGGCACGGCTGCCGCGCGCGGCGGATTGCAGGGCGGCAGGGGTTGGCAATAACTCTTCGCTCTCCTCGTTAAACCCGCCATGCTGGCCTGAACGCGAAGCGTGCTGTTGTTGCCCGGATGAAGATTGCTGCTGCCCGGCAAAGCCTTCGCTGCTGACGCTGCTTTGGGAAAGCTGTATGCCGTTTTCCGCAAGCTGCGTGCGCAGGATCGGCAGGGCCGCTTCCAGCGCCGCACGAACGTGGCTGTGGGGCGAAACCATCTGCAACTGCGCCTGGTTGTCATCCAGCTTAAGCGAAATTTGCACCTGACCGAGATCTTCCGGGTGCAGGCGTAGCTCTGCGGTCTGTTGGCCCTGTCTGGTGAACAGGGTGATGTGCTGGCTTAGATTCTGCTGCCATTCGTGCGTGCCCAGCGGCTGGCTTAACACCGGCGCGGTCGCAACGGTAGCGGCAGACTGGGGAGTTGCCAGGTGACTAACGATCGGGGCCAGCGTCGCGGTTGGGCTGGCGGCAGACGACGCCGTGCTCACTACGTCCTGCTTCTCCGCGACGGCGGCAACAGCTGGCGTAACGGCTGCCGTGGCGGGCAGCGACGTGTCGCTGTCCTGAACCGACGTTTTTTCCTGACCCGTTAACGCATGGCTAAGCGGCTGATGCTGGCCGTTGTCCGTCTGGGCTAGCGCAGAGGGTAGGGCGGCACGAGGGGCGACCTCCCCGGTGCTTGCTGGCTGCGTCGCCATTAGGGTGGTAGTCTGCTGGTGCGGTAACATTGCCATCAGCGCGCTTAACCCGGCCAGCTCCTCTTCTTCAGTCGTGGTCTCGCTGTTTGCTTTCGCGTCCATCCGGGTCAGCGCCTTCAGCGCATCCGTATTCGCTGCGGGTTTCAGACCGGAGACAAGGCTTTGCAGGGAGACGGCGGTATCTTCACCGGTCAGCGTCTCCTGGCGGGAGAGCAGCTCGGCGATTTTGGACTGGAGCGTGGTATCACCGTTTTTTTCCTGTGCCGCTGTCGACAGCTTGCTTCCCGCCGCTTTCAGATCGGCCAGCGTCAGCGGAGCATCTTTGCCTTTGCCGGTGGTCTCGGTCAGCGCGCCCGCCAGCAGAGAGAGAAAATCTTGCGCGCCCTCAGCGCCTTTTCCGGTCAGCGTGCCGCCGGACGGGTCGCTGTCGGTCATCAGCAGTTGTTGCAGTGTGATCATTCTGGTTTCCTCATTGATGCGCGCTGGGCAAACTCATCCATTTTTTTCTGATCCAGACGGTTTTCCGCCAGGGTCGAGGCTGCAATCTGCCGGTCCTGTAAGGTTTGCCAGGCCTGCAACCGCTGTTTTTTCTCGCGCCAGAAATTCAGCGCGGTATCGACTTTTTGCGTCCACTGGTTAAGCTGCTGGCGATGCTGCTCAATCGCCTTTTCCAGCGTCTGGATAAACTGCTGATAGTTAATCCAGCGCTGGCTACCAATGCCCTGCGTCATGTCGGTGTTAAGGTTGGTGCGATATTCATGCTGATAGTCGATTAACATCTTCAACTGTTCTTCAGCCTGCTGGCACCCGCGTCGCATTGCGCCAAGTTGCAATGCGGCATCATCAACTTCTTTTTCAGCCAGATCTTTCAGCGTTGATAACGCGCTGTTCTGCGCCATGACCTTCGCCCTCCACCTGTGTTACACCTGCGGGAAAATCAGCTCCAGTGCCTGGAGGGAATCTTCCCAGTCGGCGCGTTCAAAAATACCCTGTTGCAGAAATGCCTCCAGCTGCGGCCACAGGGCAATCGCTTTATCGAGCATCGGATCGCTGCCTTTGGCGTACGCCCCGACGCTTACCAGATCGCGGTTGCGCTGGAAGCTGGAGAGCAGTTGTTTGAAGTTACGCACGCGGGCGTAGTGTTGCTCAGTGATCAGGGCCGTCATCGCACGGCTGATCGAGGCTTCAATATCAATCGCCGGGTAGTGCCCGGCTTCGGCCAGACGGCGCGACAGCACGATATGGCCGTCGAGGATCGCGCGCGCGGAGTCGGCAATCGGGTCCTGCTGGTCATCGCCTTCGGTCAGTACCGTATAGAACGCGGTGATGGAGCCTCCGCCGCTGATGCCGTTCCCCGCACGCTCAACCAACGCCGGGAGCTTGGCGAAGACCGACGGCGGGTAACCTTTGGTCGCGGGCGGCTCGCCGATGGCCAGCGCAATCTCACGCTGCGCCATCGCGTAGCGGGTCAGGGAGTCCATAATCAGCAGCACGTGCTGGCCCCGGTCGCGGAAATCTTCCGCGATACGCGTGGCGTAGGCGGCACCCTGCATACGCAGCAGCGGCGACACGTCCGCCGGGGCGGCGATCACCACCGAGCGGGCGCGACCCTCCGCACCAAGAATGTTTTCGATGAAATCTTTGACTTCGCGACCACGCTCACCAATCAGGCCGACGACGATAACGTCCGCCTGGGTATAACGCGCCATCATGCCGAGCAGGACCGATTTACCCACGCCGGAGCCGGCAAACAGCCCCATACGCTGGCCGCGTCCCACGGTGAGCAGGGCGTTAATTGGCCGCACGCCGGTATCCAGTACGTGCTCGATTGGCGTGCGTTGCAGTGGGTTAAAGGGTTGGGTGATCAGCGCGCCGGTTTCGGTGGTATCAGGGGAGGGCAGGCCATCGAGCGGTTTGCCGCTCCCGTCCAGCACGCGGCCCAGCAGCGCCGGACCGAGCGGGAGCTGTTTGCCGCTTTGCAGGCCGTCACCGCTGATGTTTTTCGCGTAGACGCGGGCGCCGGGCAAAATCCCTTCCACTTCCTCAAGGGGCATGAGGAACAGTCGCTGGCCGTTAAACCCGACCACTTCACTTTCCACTTCACGCGTCTCACTCCCGTCCTGACGCTCAATCACGCAGGTGGCGCCGAGCGGAAGTTGCAGACCCGTGGCTTCCAGGACCAGACCGGTGGCACGCGTCAGGCGTCCATAACGACGAACGGATGGCAGCTGCGCCATCTTCGTTTCAAAATTATCGAGCGTGTTAAGCCAGCGCGTAAGGCGAGCGGTCATCAGACGACTCCCGGTGCCGCCAGGCGGCACAGTTCCTGCCAGCGGGTCGCGACGCTGGCATCCAGATCGCCCTCATCCGCCGAGACCTTACAGCCTCCGTGATGGAGCGACGGATCGCCGCGCAGCCGCCAGCCGTGCAGGCTCAGCGTCGCGCCGAGGCTCTCTTCCACGCGCTGCAAATCATCAGGATGCACGCGCAGCTGCGGTTTGCCGCTGAACAGCGGCTCCTGCTGGAGCAGCCCCTGGATCTGCTTAATCAGCGCGGCGTTATCCACGACCGGCGTCTGGCCGATCACCTGACGGGCCGCCTCCAGCGCCATCTGCATCAGGCGCGAGGCAATCACGCTGTCCAGCGCATCCAGCGTGTGCTGAAACTCGCTCACCAGCTGCTGCATGCGGGCATGCAGCGGCGCCTGCTGCTGGCGCGCCTGCTCAATGCCCTGCTCTAAACCTTTCGCCAGCCCTTCCTGATAACCCTGTGCGTGCCCGGTCTGACGGCCTTCGTTCATCCCGGCGTTGAAGCCCTGCTCGTGCGCCTGCATTTGCATCTGGGACAGCATCTGGGCGCGCTGTTCCTCTTCACTCAGCTCGGGCACGCCCGCCCCGGCGTCGCCCTCATCGGACGACACTATGGCAGGGGTGAACTCTGCGGTGGGAGGGGAGAGGTCGTCAGGCGTCCAGCGCTTCCACGACAGTTCATCAGACATAGGTGTCGTCTCCGCTGCCAATCACCATCTCGCCGGTTTCTGCCAGACGACGAACAATAAGCAGGATCGCTTTCTGTTCGTTCTCCACCTGAGACAAACGCACCGGGCCACGGTTGGCCAGGTCGTCGCGCAGGATATCGGCCGCACGCTGGGACATGTTGCGCAGGAACTTCTCGCGCAGCGGCTGCTCGGCGCCTTTGAGGGCGATAAGCAGGGACTCCGAATCCACTTCCTGAAGCAGGCGCTGGATGCTGCGATCGTCCACTTCGACCAGGTTTTCGAACAGGAACATCTCGTCGATAATTTTCTGCGCCAGTTCGCCGTCGAACTCGCGCACCGCCGTAATAACCGCCTCTTCCTGCTGCGTTTTCATCAGGTTGATGATTTCCGCTGCCGTTCTCACGCCGCCCATTTTGCTGCGCTTGAGGTTCTGGCCGTCGAGCAGGTTGTTCAGCACTTCGGTCAGCTCCGCCAGCGCGGCTGGCTGGACGCCGCCGAAGGTGGCGATACGCAGCATCACGTCGTGGCGCAGGCGCTCGTCGAACAGCGCCAGAATATCGGCCGCCTGGCCCCGTTTGAGGTGGACCAGAATGGTGGCGATAATCTGCGGGTGCTCGTCGCGAATAAGATCGGCGGCGCTTTGCGGCTCCATAAAGTTGAGCGTTTCGATCCCGCTGGCGGTGTCGCGCGTTTCGAGAATATCTTCCAGCAGGCTGGCGGCGCGCTCTTCGCCCAGCGCCTTAACCAGCACGGAGCGCAGGTATTCGTTGGCGTTGACGTTGAGCGCAGCAAACTGCTCGGCTTCCTGCTCAAACTCCGCCAGCACTTCGGTCAGTTGCTTGTTGGAGATCTGGCGCACGTTGGCCATCGCCGCGCTGAGGATCTGCACTTCTCGCTGAGAGAGGTGTTTAAACACCTCCGCCGCGCGATCTTCGCCAATGGTCATCAGCAGGATGACGCTCTTATCGGTGCCTGTAAGCGTATTACTCATGTTCGTTACCCATCCAACCGCGGATGACCAGCGCGACGACGCGCGGATCGTTATCTGACATTTCGCGAATGCGCTGGCTCATCACCTCTGCGCCCATACGCTGGTTAGCACGGCGCTGCTGCATCTGTTCATCTTTGCTGAGACGAACTTCAACCGCTTCTTCCTCGTCCGGACGCGCGTTCTTCTGTTCCAGCGCAGCTTTTTCGGCTTCAGCGCGACGCTGAAGCTGAGGACGGACACCCTTACGCCACAGCAGCCACGCGACAATCAGCACCAGCAGCCAGCGGCCTGCGGACATCAGCTGATCGAAGAACGCCTGCTGTTGCCAGAACGGCAGTTCGCCACCGGTCTCATCCACCGGGTTGAACGGTGAGTTCACAACGTTGAGGGTATCGCCACGTTTTTCAGAGAAGCCCATCGCTTCGCGGGTCAAATCTTCGATCTGCTTCATCTGCTCCGCCGTGAGCGGCAGCGGTTTACCGTCCGGCAGCGTTTTGTAGTTCACCACCACGGCAACAGAGAGACGCTGAATATCGCCCGTGTTCAGTTTGGTATGGCGGATAGTCCGGTCGACTTCGTAGTTGGTCGTTTCGTTACGGCTGCTGTTACGCGGGCCGGCACTGTTCGCGGTCGAGGTCGTCTGCTGATTCGTTTGCTGACCGTTCTGCGGGTTGGCCGGCGGCGTGGAGATTGGCGCGGCGTTGGCAGGCGCAGGCTGGTTAGAGAGCGCACCCGGCACACCGCCAGGATACTGGCCACCGACCTGTTCCGTCTCATTGATCTGACGCGAGCGTAACACGGCGCGAGAAGCATCCCCGTTCGGGGCGTACTGCTCTTCGGTCTGTTCTTTATTCGAGAAATCAATCTGCGCGGTGACCTGCGCATGCACGTTGCTGTTGCCCACCACCGGGCCCAGAATCGCTTCGATGCGACGCTGGAGACGGCCTTCCACGTCGGCAGCGTATTTCAGCTGGGCGTCGTTGAGATCGCGCCCGGCGGTGTTGGACTGCGTCAGCAGGTGACCGCTCTGATCCACCAGCGTAACGTTACCCGGCGGCAGACCGGCTACCGCACTGGAGACCAGGTGCGTGACGGCGCTGATCTGCCCTTCATCCAGCGCACGGCCAGGTTCGAGGTTAACCGTCACAGAGGCAGAAGGGGACTTTTGTTCGCGGACAAACAGGGACGGCTTAGGCATCGCCAGGTGCACGCGGGCACTTTTCACCGGGCCTAAGGTTTCAATCGTACGGGCCAGCTCACCTTCCAGCGCGCGCTGGTAGTTAACCTGCTCGCTGAACTGGCTGATGCCGAATTTTTCCTGATCCAGCAGTTCAAACCCAACCGCGCCGCCTTTCGGCAGCCCCTGCTGGGCGAGACGCAGGCGAAGCTCGTGCACTTTATCTGCCGGCACTTCAAGCGCACCGCCGTTATCGGCAAAGCGATACGGGATGTTCATCTGGGTCAGCTGGGTGACGATGGCACCGCCATCCTGGTCGGAAAGGTTGCTGTAGAGCGTGCGGTAATCCGGGCTTTTTGCCCATAAGACCATCGCGACAACGATCGCAATGGCGGCAGCGCCTGCCACAATCAACGGGATCTTAGGGTTGGCGCGAAGGCGGTTCATCCACTCGAGTGATTTATTCTGCGGCGCTGTCGATGCTGCTGTCGCACTCATTGCGCACCTCTTAAATCCTGGTGGTTTACGTTATTCGTGTAGAGAAACAAAACTGACTCCCGGGTCGGCAAACACGACAAAAGTTCCATACTGATGGCCCTGCCATTATTTGATGATTCGGGATTTTCTATGCGTCAAATAACCTGGTTTTTTAACGCTATTTACCGCCATTATCTTATTGACAAGCTGTTAGTCTTGACCTCGTAAAAAACCATCCAGGGGAGAGTCATGGCTATACAGGGCATTGAAGGGGTACTCAGTCAGTTACAGGCGACGGCGATGACCGCCCGTAATCAGAGCGTGGCTGACCAGCCGCAGGGCATTAGCTTCGCCGGTCAACTGCATGCGGCGCTGGACCGGATCAGCGATAAGCAAAACGCGGCCCGTACCCAGGCTGAGAGATTTACCCTCGGTGAACCCGGCGTGGCGCTCAACGATGTGATGGCCGATCTGCAAAAAGCGTCGGTGTCATTGCAGATGGGGTTGCAGGTGCGTAACAAGCTGGTGTCGGCATACCAGGAAGTCATGGGCATGCAGGTGTAAACCTTCCAATCTTACGCTGGCAGCCTGATGGCTTTAATGCCACAATATTTTTTTCTTCGCATGCAGGAAAGATGATGAAAAAAGTAGCAATTGTGGCTGCAATGCTGACGTTAGCGGGATGCGTTCAGGTCGAAAACTATCAGGAAGTGGTTAAGCATCCGGCACCTTCGCATCTGGCAGGTTACTGGCAGTCGAAAGGGCCGCAGAGCGCGATGGTGAGCCCGGAGGCGATTGCCACGCTGGTGGTGACGCCAGAGGGTGATACCCTGGACTGCCGTCAGTGGCAGCGCGTTATCGCGGTGCCGGGTAAGATCATGCTGCGTTCAGATGATTATTATAACGTGACCGAAAAACGAGACGTCTATCCGCTCGATCGTGATGGGGCGGCGCTGGAGTATGACGGCATGGAACTGTACAAGGTTGACCGCCCAACGGTGGAATGCGCAGATTACCTGAGCAAGAATCCGCTGGAGAGTAAGCTTCCGTAACCGTTTTGGAGTTTGCGCCCTCTACCCGTGGTCTGAGGGATCTCCACAAAATAATGCCTTCACCGTCGGCCCCCTCTCCCTGGAGGGAGAGGGCTGGGGGTGAGGGGGAACATACGGCTCTGGTGGTCATTCCGTTCACTTTATGTTCCTTGCTACTCTGTAGCGACATGAGCGGTGAACGTGCCAGGGTGGCTCAGTCGCCACCACCCTGGCGACCCGGGCTCCCGGCGGAAAATCGCCGCTTCGCGGTACCCTCAGCTTTTTCCTTCAGGCTATCGGGACGGGCATGAGCCTGCATCCATGCAGGCCACGCCCTCTCGGCGCTTCCCTGCGCCTCGCCCCGGCCTTACGGAAACGCTTCGGCGATTTACAGCCGGACCAGGGCATTGCTGAAAGTCCTCAGTTATTATGAAGGCAACGTTATTGCTTCTGCTTTCAAATTACTGGGGATATCTCTCCCTGTGGGAAAGGGTCGGGGTGAGGGCATCAGGCCGCACCTTTCCCGTACTACAGCGCGTCTTCAATCACCCAGACGCTGACGCTTCCCCCGTTACAGAAGAACGTCCCTTCGCCATCCGCCGCCGTGGTCACGGTTTCCTCGCGGTTGCCTAAAAAATCCCGCCAGGTCTTATTGCCATAATTCTCGCCGAGGCAGATCGTCTTCTCACCGTCATCACCATTCGACAGCACCACCACACAGCCCGGGTTCTCCTCTGTCCCGCTGCGGCTAAACGCAATGCAGTTTGGATGATCGAAAAAAAGGGTTTGCACGCCGTGGGCAAAACGCTGCCGGGCGAGGATCAGCTCGTGGAGCTGTTCAATCACCGGCATATCAATGTGATACGTCTCACCATCCCCGCCAGTGTCGTCATAGCTGGCGCCAAAAAGATCCGGGTAGAACACGCTCGGCACGCCGTTTTCACGCAGCAGGATGAGCGCGTAGGCCAGCGGTTTGAACCAGGCTTCAACCGGGGCTTCCAGCGCCTGCAAGGGCTGGGTGTCATGGTTGGCCACCAGCGTTACGGCATGGAACGGATCGGCTTCCACCAGCGTACCGGTGAAAATCTGGCTCATATCGTAGTCGCGTCCCTGGCGTGAGGCTTCGTGAAATTTCATTTGCAGTGGCGCATCAAACAGCATGGTTTTGCCGTCTACCTGATTGATGTAGTGCTGCAATTTATCCACTTCGTGAGACCAGTATTCCGCCACAATAAACAGCGGCTGCGGGGCCACCTCCTGGACATGTTCAATCCACTCTTTATAGAACCAGGCTGGAATGTGTTTTACCGCGTCCAGGCGGAAGCCGTCGCAGTGCGTTTGCTCCATCACCCAGCGCGCCCAGTATTTGATCTCCTCCGTCACCGCGTGGTTGCGAAAATCAATATTTTCACCCATCAGGTAATCGAAATTGCCCATCTCGTCGTCGACCTGATCGTTCCAGCCTTCGCCGGTGTAGTCGTTAACGATTTTGAAGATACCGTCCTCACTGGGATTTTCAATGTGGTCGATACCGCTAAAGCATTTGTAATCCCAGATGAACTGCGAATACTGCCCGGCCCGAACGGGGAAGGTGTAGCGCGTCCAGGCTTCACATTCGATGATCTCATCGCTGATTTGGGTGCGATCCTGAGCATCCACGCGTTGCACGCGGACGGGTTCCTTTTCATCGGCGCCCATTTTGTGGTTGACCACCACGTCCAGAAGCACCGCAATCTGGTTGCTTTTTAAGGCGTTGATGGCCTCCAGCAGCTGGGCTTTATCGCCGTATTTGGTGGCGACGCTGCCTTTCTGGTCAAACTCACCGAGGTCGAAAAGGTCATAAGAGTCATACCCGACGGAATAGCCGCCGGATGCGCCTTTGTAGGCCGGGGGTAACCAGACCATATTGATGCCGATTTCGTTCAGGTTGGGGGCTAATGCCGTGACTTCTCGCCACAATTCACCGCCGGTGGGGTAGTACCAGTGAAAACATTGTAAAAGTGTTGGGTTGCGCATGCACCATCTCCATGAGGTCGCGAAACTCAAGTATGGAGCAGGTTTGGCAGAAATGCCTGGCGAACGAAACGGTTAACGCTTGCCCGCCAGCTAAGTGGCTAATTAATATCGCTATTACTTTGCGGAACCAGGACATGACCGCCCTGATTACCGTAGGTGGAGAGAACGGTTTTCTGGATGGAGGATTGCCCAACCAGCTTCGCCAGCTCATCCATTCTGGCTTGCAGCAATGTTTTTACCTGGCCTTCGTTGTCCAGGATCACCCGCAGCGTCGGGCGAAGCTGCTCCTGAATCTGCATCGAAGGTTCACTTTCCTGAGTGAGACGAGCCAGTGAGTGCACCGCATTAACATAGTCGGTTTCACAGATGATTAGATCATCCCATAGTCCCTGCCGCGCCAGTCGCAACATCAACTGGCTCTGCTCAAGGAGTTGCTGATAAAGGGCATAAAGTTGCGGTGCGTTACTCATTAGACGGCGTCCTGCATCAGTTGTGGCGTACCGGCAACCTCCTTCCACCCGTCAGCGATATTGCGCAGCAGGTTTTCCACCTCTTCGATGGCGCTGGCGTCGTTATTCACGTTGGCGTGCAGGAGGCGACGTACCATATAGGCATAAAGGGCAATCAGGTTTTGCGTAAGCTCATCACCGTTATTTTCCACCAGGCCAACCTTCAGCCCGTTTTCGATAATGTTGATGGCTTTTGAGAGCGCCAGCCCTTTAGCAGGAATATTACCGTCTGCCAGGAACAGACGCGCGCGTACCAGCGCGCTGAGGGCTCCATCAAATAGCATGATTACCAGCTGCTGCTGGCTGGCGCTCATCACCGCGCTTTCAACTTCTATCTTTGCGTAGGCCTGCGTGCCTTTTGCGCCGTACATGTTATCCCCCTCGGGTCTGATTAGCGTTGACTACTTGTTGCTGGACGTATTTTCGAACTGCTGCGTCAGGTAGCTGCTGGTGTTGTTCAGCGAGGTCATCAGTACGTCCAGCTGGGTAAACTGGGCTTTGTACTGCGCCACTCTTGCATCAATACGTTCGCTCACGGCGTTATATTGATCCGTTAACTTGTTCAGCGTTTTGCTGACGCCATCTTTGGCCGCCTGGATAATGCCTTTACTGGAAAGCCAGTCAGTCAGATGGGTGGCCATGGTGGTGGTGATCCCGGTGGTTTTTCCGTCACCTACAACCAGATCTTTCACCGCAGACGGGTTATCCGTCAGCGCTTTTTTCAGCTTTTCGCTGCTCAGCTCCAGCTTGCCCGTGCTTGGATCTGAGGTAATGCCGACCTGAGACAGCGTTTTATAGGCGGTTCCGCCGACGGTGTTGCTCAGCATGGTTTTCAGCTGCGTCTGGATAGTACGCAGCGTAGTGTCTCCGAGCAGGGCGCCGTTGCTGGAATCCTGCGCATCTGTGCCCGCATCAACCGCCGTATATTTGGTTAACGATGCAAAGCTGTCCTGAAGGGTGTTGTAGGCATCCACCCAGGCTTTCATCGCCGTTTCCGCTTTAGACGTATCTTTAGTAATCGTCAGCGTCTGGTTACCGGTGGTGACGTCGTTCAGGTTCAGGGTGATATCTTCCAGCGCATCGCTAATGGTGTTGCTGCTGTTTTCGATATCTACGTTATTCACCTTCAGCTTCGCGTTTTGCGCGGTAACGCTTTCCATCATACCGTTGCTGGCATCGGTGCTGGTGCCGTTGTAACCCATAAAGGATTGCAGGGCGCTATCGCCGCTTACGCTGATGCTGACCGCGTTGTCCGCTCCGGTTTCGGTGGAGGTGATGGACAGACGATATTGACCATTACCGACGTTAATAATACTGGCGGTCACGCCGGCGTCAGCTTTGTTAATCGCATCGCGAATGCCGGTCAGCGAGGAATTTGCCGCGCTGATATCGATGGTCACCGGATCTTTACCGTTTCCGGCGGTAAAGGTGATCTTGCTGTCAGCCGTGGCAATGGCCGTTTTGGTATCCGGCTGTGCGTTTTTGGTCGTCAGGGTTTGCGCCTGCGCCAGCTGCGACACGCTGATGGTGTATTTACCGGCAATCGCGCTGCCGGTAGTGGTGGCGCTGAATGCCGTGGAGCTGCTCGACGTGCTGGTCGCCGTAAACAGGTCGGCTTTATTCAGCGCGGTGTTTGCAGTCTGAAACGCTTCCAGCGAACTCTTCAACGTGCCGTAAGCGCTAAGCTTGGCGGTATAAGATGACTGTTGTTTGGTTATCGGCGTCAACTGTGCTTTTTCGGCCGTGGTCAGACTATCCAGAATGTCTGCTAACTTAAGACCCGAACCGATCCCCAATGATGAAATACTTGCCATATTTATTCCTTAATCTATCGACACGTAGAACGAATAGTGGGGTTATCGGCTTTTATGGGGGAAAGTTTACGGTTAATTTCTTTTTTTTAATGGCGGGAATAACGGTAATAGAGAAGAGCTTTTCCGTGGCTAAAAAAATTAACGCGATCCTGAAAAAAAATCTAAAGGTTGGTTTGGACCAGACGATAACACCTTTGACGGCGATGAAGCCGAAGGGTGGAAACCCAAATCTAACCAAACAGATTTGATGAACAACAGGAATCGAAATCATGGCACAAGTCATTAATACCAACAGCCTCTCGCTGATCACTCAGAACAACATCAACAAGAACCAGTCCGCTCTGTCTTCTTCTATCGAGCGTCTGTCTTCTGGTCTGCGTATCAACAGCGCGAAAGATGACGCTGCGGGCCAGGCTATCGCTAACCGCTTCACCTCTAACATCAAAGGCCTGACTCAGGCTGCACGTAACGCTAACGACGGTATCTCTCTGGCGCAGACCACTGAAGGCGCACTGTCTGAAATCAACAACAACCTTCAGCGTGTTCGTGAACTGACCGTTCAGGCAACGACCGGTACTAACTCTGATTCTGACCTGTCTTCAATCCAGGACGAAATCAAATCCCGTCTGGACGAAATCGACCGCGTATCCGGTCAGACTCAGTTCAACGGCGTGAACGTGCTGGCTAAAAACGGCACCATGAAAATTCAAGTAGGTGCTAATGATGGTCAGACAATTGCCATTGATCTACAGAAGATTGATTCCTCAACCTTAGGTCTTAATGGTTTGTCGGTATCTAAAAACTCGTTGAATGTTAGCGAGCCTGTTACTCAAATTAATAACGCCGCAAATACCGCACCTCTGAAGGTTGACCTCAGCGCTGTAGCTACAGATTTAGGCGTTGATGCGTCGTCCTTAACGTTGAGTAACGTTTTAGACAAAGACGGTAACGCAACCAAAAACTATGTTGTGAAGTCAGGAAACGATTACTTCGCAGCGTCTGTAGACCGTGCAACTGGTAAAGTTGCGCTTAACAAGGCCGATGTTGAGTATACAGATCCTGCAAATGGTCTTACTACTGCTGCTACACAAGCAGGTCAGTTTGTTAAAGTTTCAGCTGATAAAGATGGAAACGCAACGGCCTTTGTTACTTTCCAAGGTAAGAATTACGCGGCAAAAGCAGCTTCACTTGTTGATACAGGGGATGCAACTACAGCAGCACAAGGTACCGCTGCGACTACTAATAAAGTAACGCTTCAACTCAGTGATAAAGCTGCAGTGATTGGCACTGGTACAGCTGCAAACCCACAGTTCCCAGCCACTTCTGCTACAGCTGAATTTGCTGGCACTGCTACGAACGATCCACTGGCTCTGCTGGACAAAGCTATCGCGTCCGTAGACAAATTCCGTTCTTCACTGGGTGCGGTTCAGAACCGTCTGAGCTCTGCCGTAACCAACCTGAACAACACCACCACCAACCTGTCTGAAGCGCAGTCCCGTATTCAGGACGCCGACTATGCGACCGAAGTGTCCAACATGTCTAAAGCGCAGATCGTTCAGCAGGCCGGTAACTCCGTGCTGTCCAAAGCTAACCAGGTTCCTCAGCAGGTTCTGTCTCTGCTGCAAGGCTAATCGCCTGATTAAGCTCAAACCCCGCTTCGGCGGGGTTTTTTCTATCCATGCACAAGCGTAACCCCCCAAATAACCCCTCATTTCACCCACTATTCACCCGATTAAAACCCCTCCAGAATCGGATAATCATGCCGATAACTCAACTAACGCAGGGCTGTTTATCGTGAATTCACTCTATACCGCTGAAGGTGTAATGGATAAACACTCGCTGTGGCAGCGTTATGTTCCGCTGGTGCGTCACGAAGCATTGCGCCTCCAGGTGCGTTTGCCAGCGAGCGTGGAACTGGACGATCTGCTACAGGCGGGCGGTATCGGGTTATTAAATGCAGTTGACCGGTACGACGCTCTGCAAGGAACGGCATTTACGACTTACGCAGTGCAGCGTATTCGTGGTGCGATGCTGGACGAGCTGCGCAGCCGCGACTGGGTGCCGCGCAGCGTTCGCCGCAACGCGCGCGAAGTGGCGCATGCGATGGGGCAGCTGGAACAGGAACTGGGGCGCAACGCGACGGAAACCGAAGTGGCGGAGCGTCTGGGCATTCCGGTTGAAGAGTATCGCCAGATGTTGCTCGATACCAATAACAGCCAACTCTTCTCTTATGATGAGTGGCGCGAAGAGCATGGCGATAGCATCGAGCTGGTGACGGATGAACATCAGCAAGAAAACCCGTTACACCACTTACTGGAAGGGAATTTACGCCAGCGCGTGATGGAAGCGATTGAAGCTTTACCGGAACGTGAGCAACTGGTGTTAACCCTCTATTACCAGGAAGAGCTCAATCTCAAAGAGATTGGCGCCGTGCTGGAGGTGGGCGAGTCACGGGTGAGCCAGCTGCACAGCCAGGCCATTAAACGCCTGCGCACAAAACTGGGTAAGTTATAGGTGAGTCATTCGCCTTGGAAATGCCGCACAACGTATTGACAACCAGGAGTTATCATGACGGTGCAGCAATCTAAAAGACGGCCTTTAAGCCGCTACCTGAAAGACTTTAAACACAGCCAGACGCATTGCGCCCACTGTAAAAAATTACTCGACCGCATCACGCTGGTTCGTCGCGGTGAAATCGTGAATAAGATTGCGATTTCCCGCCTCGACACGCTGATGGATGAAGCCGCCTGGCTTGAAGAGCAAAAAGAGTGGGTAGCGCTTTGCCGTTTCTGTGGCGATCTCCACTGCAAAGAGCAAAGCGACTTCTTCGATATTATCGGCTTCAAGCAATTCCTGTTTGAACAAACGGAGATGAGTCACGGCACCGTGCGTGAATACGTGGTTCGCCTGCGCCGCCTGGGTCAGCATTTGACCATGCAAAATATCTCCCGCGATCTGCTGACGACCGGATACCTGGATGAAAATCTGGAGCCCTGGCTGCCCGCCACCAGTACCAACAATTACCGCATCGCGCTGCGAAAGTACGCGCAATATAAAGTCCAGATGCCGGGCGTCATAAAGCAGAAAGTCCACGCCGGAACAACTTCTGATATATATTAAAAAAGAATAAGATGTAGCGCAGCCGCCTTTGACGTTGCAGGCGATTTCTCTACACTACTCAAAAATTCCACTGTATCGGAGTACTTATGAAATTAGCAGTTCTGGGTCGTCAGGCGCTGATGGGGATGATGGCCGTTGCGCTGGTCGCGGGGATGAGCGTGAAAACGTTCGCGGCAGATAATCTGCTCAACAAAGTCAAAGAGCGCGGCACGCTGCTGGTTGGGCTGGAAGGAACCTATCCTCCGTTCAGCTTCCAGGGCGACGACGGTAAGCTGACCGGTTTTGAAGTGGAGTTTGCGCAAGAGCTGGCCAAGCATCTCGGCGTCAAAGCCTCCCTGAAACCGACCAAATGGGATGGTATGCTGGCGTCACTGGATTCCAAACGTATCGACGTGGTGATTAACCAGGTGACCATTTCTGACGAGCGTAAGAAGAAGTATGACTTCTCTACGCCGTACACCGTGTCCGGTATCCAGGCGCTGGTGAAGAAAGGTAACGAAGGCAGCATCAAATCCGCCGCGGATCTGAAAGGTAAGAAAGTCGGCGTCGGTCTGGGCACCAACTACGAAGAGTGGCTGCGCCAGAACGTGCAGGGCGTGGACATCCGCACCTATGATGATGACCCGACGAAATACCAGGATCTGCGCGTAGGCCGTATAGACGCCATTCTGGTTGACCGCCTGGCAGCGCTGGATCTGGTGAAGAAAACCAATAATACCCTGGCCGTCGCGGGCGATGCATTCTCCCGTCAGGAGTCCGGCGTGGCGGTGCGTAAAGGTAACGAAGATCTGCTGAAAGCCATTGATGCTGCCATTGCTGAAATGCAGAAAGACGGCAGCCTGAAGGCGCTTTCTGAGAAGTGGTTCGGCGCAGACGTGACGAAATAAGTCTCTGACCGACAAAAAAAGGCGCTTTTAAAAGCGCCTTTTTTATTTCTCGCGCGTCTGCGTGCATAATGAAATAACAATTGTTTGCGTGACCGGAGGAACCATGTCACTACAGAATTTAACGCGCTTTCCCCGTCTGGAATTTATCGGCGCACCCACGCCGCTGGAGTATCTGCCGCGATTTTCTGACTATCTGGGGCGCGATATTTTCATTAAGCGTGACGATGTGACGCCCATGGCGATGGGCGGGAATAAGCTGCGCAAGCTGGAATTTCTCGCCGCCGATGCCCTGCGCGAGGGCGCGGATACGCTGATCACCGCCGGGGCAATTCAGTCTAACCACGTTCGCCAGACGGCGGCAGTGGCGGCGAAGCTGGGCCTTCACTGCGTAGCCCTGCTGGAGAACCCGATTGGCACGCAGGCAGAGAATTACCTGACTAACGGTAACCGCCTGATGCTGGATCTGTTCAACGTGCAGGTTGAAATGGTTGACGCGTTGACCGACCCGGCTGCACAGCTTGATGAACTGGCGACGCGCCTGGAAGCGCAGGGCTTTCGTCCGTACGTCATCCCGGTTGGCGGCTCGAATGTGCTGGGTGCTCTCGGCTATGTTGAGAGCGCGCTGGAAATCGCCCAGCAGTGCGAAGGCGCGGTGAGTTTGTCCTCGGTGGTAGTGGCGTCCGGCAGCGCGGGTACCCATGCCGGTTTAGCGGTCGGGCTTGAGCAACTGATGCCGGACGTAGAGTTGATTGGCGTGACGGTCTCCAGAAGCGTTGCAGATCAAAAGCCGAAAGTCGTCACCCTGCAACAGGCGGTGGCAGAACAGCTTGCGCTTCAGGCGAAGGTGGAAATATTGCTGTGGGATGACTACTTCTCGCCGGGTTATGGCACCCCCAATGATGAAGGGATGGAGGCCGTTAAGCTGCTGGCTCGCCTCGAAGGTATTCTGCTTGACCCTGTCTATACCGGTAAGGCGATGGCGGGCCTTATCGACGGTATCGCCCGCAAGCGCTTTAAGGATGAAGGACCCATTTTGTTTGTTCATACTGGCGGGGCGCCTGCGCTGTTTGCCTATCATCCCCATGTCTAAAAATCAGGTAGATAAATAATAATGCAAGAAAGTATTCAACTGGTTATTGATTCGCTGCCGTTCTTGCTTAAAGGCGCAGTGTTTACTTTACAGCTCAGTATCGGCGGGATGTTCTTCGGGCTGGTGCTCGGGTTTGTGCTGGCACTGATGCGCATGTCGAACGTCTGGCCGGTGCGGTGGCTGGCGCGGTTTTACATCTCCGTGTTTCGCGGAACGCCGCTTATCGCCCAGCTGTTTATGATTTACTACGGGCTGCCCCAGTTCGGTATCGAGCTGGATCCGATCCCGGCGGCGATGATTGGCCTGTCGCTGAATACGGCGGCGTACACCTCTGAAACGCTGCGTGCGGCGATCTCGTCCATCGATAAAGGACAGTGGGAAGCAGCGGCCAGTATCGGGATGACCCCGTGGCAGACGCTGCGCCGGGCGATCCTGCCCCAGGCGGCGCGCGTGGCGCTACCTCCGCTGAGCAACAGCTTTATCAGCCTGGTGAAAGACACCTCGCTTGCGGCGACCATTCAGGTGCCGGAGCTGTTCCGTCAGGCGCAGCTGATCACCTCGCGCACGCTGGAAGTGTTTACCATGTATCTGGCGGCCTCGCTGATTTACTGGGTGATGGCGACGGTGCTGTCCGCCCTGCAAAACTATTTTGAAAACCAGCTTAACCGCCAGGAGCGAGATCCAAAATGAGTGCAATTGACGTCAAAAACCTGGTGAAAAAATTCCACGGGCAAACGGTGCTGCACGGCATCGACCTTGAGGTTGAGCAGGGCGAAGTGGTGGCAATTATCGGCCCGAGTGGGTCAGGGAAAACCACGCTGTTGCGCAGCATTAATTTGCTTGAGCAGCCCGAAGGTGGGACGATCCGCGTGGGCGATATCACCATTGATACCGGGAAACCCATCAGCCAGCAAAAAGGGCTGATTCGCCGCCTGCGTCAGCATGTTGGCTTCGTATTCCAGAGCTTTAATCTCTTTCCGCACCGTACGGTGCTGGAAAATATTATCGAAGGTCCGGTCATCGTAAAGGGTGAACCAAAGGAAGACGCGACGGCCCGCGCCCGCGAGCTGCTGGCAAAGGTTGGCCTGGCCGGGAAGGAGACGAGCTATCCGCGTCGGTTATCTGGCGGGCAGCAGCAGCGTGTCGCTATTGCGCGCGCGTTGGCGATGCGCCCGGATGTGATCCTGTTCGACGAACCCACATCCGCACTCGATCCTGAGCTGGTCGGGGAAGTGCTTAACACTATCCGACAGCTGGCGCAGGAAAAACGCACGATGGTGATTGTGACGCATGAAATGAGCTTCGCTCGCGACGTTGCCGATCGGGCAATTTTCATGGATCAGGGGCGAATAGTAGAGCAGGGGCCAGCTAAGGCGCTGTTTGCCAATCCTCAGCAGCCTCGAACCCGCCAGTTCCTTGAAAAATTCTTAATGCAGTAGCATTTTCACGCTCAATTTGCTCCAGATGTCGCTTCTGGAGCAAATTATCCTCCCATAACTTCAATTTTGTTGATTTTTTATTCCGCCCGATGTGGATAAGCCATCGCCAAATTAAAGATAATCCGTCTGTGGTCGATATTTTATATAAATGATCCTGCTTTATGTGTTAGGTTATATTCACCATAATAATGATTATCTTTATCAGAGGCTTCATTCGGCAAGTATGAGGGATATAGACTTTTTCACCTGGCGACGGGAATGCGTCCTCCGGTTTCAGGAAATGACCTGTGCTGACGAGGTATATCAGGAACTTCAGCGACAAACGCAGGCGCTTGAATTCGATTATTATGCGCTTTGTGTTCGACACCCTGTGCCATTTACCCGCCCGCGAACATCCGTCCATTCCAGTTATCCGCAACAATGGATGGCGCAATATCAATCCGAGAATTATTTCGCCATTGACCCGGTACTGAAGCCGGAGAATTTCATTCAGGGTCATTTGCCCTGGACGGATGAATTATTCACGGATGCCCAGCAATTATGGGATGGCGCGCGGGACCACGGTTTACGTAAGGGAATTACCCAGTGTCTGATGCTGCCAAATCATGCGCTCGGCTTCCTCTCCGTGTCATGTACTAGCTTACAGGCACACTCGATATCCAGTGAAGAAATTGAGCTGCGTTTACAAATGCTGGTTCAGATGGCGCTCACTACACTGTTGCGCTTTGAACATGAGACGGTGATGCCGCCGGAAATGAAATTCAGCAAGCGTGAACGGGAAATTCTGAAGTGGACCGCAGAAGGGAAGACGTCGGCAGAAATTGCCATCATTCTTTCCATCTCGGAAAATACCGTCAACTTCCATCAGAAGAATATGCAGAAGAAATTCAACGCGCCGAATAAGATCCAGATAGCGTGTTATGCCGCGGCGACTGGGCTTATTTGACTGATATCACGTTCTGCGTGTCAGACGAGGAAAAGGCTGAATGCACTGCATCCAGCCTTTTTTGTTACTGGCGGTAGGCTTGTTTAATTTGCTTAACTGTATTGGCAAAAACAGCGGATTCCGCCTGATCTTCCATCTGCGCGATCTGTTTTTCCATTTTAATGATCACACGTCCAGCATCAGCCTGGCCCATCGCCTGTAGCATAAGCGTCAGCAGCGACTTCAGGCAGTTTACTTCCTGTGCCAGTTCCTGGTTATTCTCGGCAGTGGCAAATTCAGGTGTGCTCATTTATTTTCCTCATTATAAAACAGCGCATGAGCGCGACGATGAAAGTTAAGGCGGCGGAGTATACCACAAGCTGCGGCAAAAAATGCAGTGGTTGTTTTTTATACTTTTACGCGTATTGATTATTGGCTGGTGCGGATTATGAAGGTAATCTGCCCAATATGTTAGCGACAATTAAATGTTTATCGCCGGTACGCCATCCGTTAATTGTTGTTACAAAAAAATGAGAGCATTTTTTAGTTTACGTTAACAAATGTTTTGGTGGCTTTTTGAATGCTGGTGCTAAAAAATAGCGGTAAAGCCCAGTACACATGGGTTTTCTTTCCACTTACTGTACAGCCTAATTTCCAAAAACGAGACCCGAATCGTATAGACGATTTTTTAGCGTTTTAATCTTGCATGGAAAACCGTTAATATAAACCCAATTAGCAGTCAGTAGCGTTATCCCTATTCTGGAGACATTTCCTTTGATCAACGTCCTTCTTGTTGATGACCACGAACTGGTGCGCGCAGGGATACGACGCATTCTTGAAGATATAAAGGGTATTAAAGTTGCCGGCGAGGCGTGCTGTGGCGAAGATGCCGTCAAATGGTGTCGCGCGAACTCCGCAGACGTGGTGCTGATGGATATGAACATGCCCGGTATTGGCGGGCTTGAAGCCACGCGCAAAATCGCGCGCATGTTCGTTGATACCAAAGTCATCATGCTGACCGTCCATACCGAAAATCCGCTGCCCGCCAGGGTCATGCAGGCGGGGGCTGCGGGGTATCTCAGTAAAGGTGCTGCACCGCAGGAAGTGGTCAATGCGATCCGCACCGTTCACGCAGGGCAGCGCTATATCGCTTCTGATATTGCTCAGCAGATGGCGTTGAGTCAGATTGAACCGGAAAAAACGGAATCTCCGTTTGCCAGTTTGTCTGAGCGCGAATTGCAGATTATGCTGATGATCACTAAAGGTCAGAAGGTGAATGAGATTTCTGAGCAGTTGAATCTCAGCCCGAAAACGGTCAACAGCTATCGCTATCGGATGTTCAGTAAACTGAACATCCACGGTGATGTCGAACTGACTCACCTGGCCATTCGCCATGGTTTGTGCAATGCGGAGTCGTTAATAAGTCAGTGAGTGAAGCGTTCGATTCAAAAGCATTTCTGAAAACCGTCACCAGCCAGCCAGGCGTCTACCGGATGTATGATGCTGGCGGTACGGTTATCTATGTCGGTAAGGCGAAAGATCTGAAGAAACGCCTTTCAAGTTATTTCCGCAGCAACCTTGCCTCCCGTAAAACCGAAGCGCTGGTCGCACTTATACACAACATTGATGTCACCGTAACGCACACGGAAACGGAAGCGCTGCTCCTTGAGCACAACTACATTAAGTTGTATCAGCCGCGCTACAACGTTCTGCTGCGTGATGACAAGTCCTATCCGTTTATCTTCCTGAGCGGCGACACGCACCCGCGGCTGGCGATGCATCGTGGCGCTAAGCATGCGAAAGGAGAATATTTCGGCCCCTTCCCGAACGGTTATGCCGTGCGGGAAACGCTGGCGCTTTTGCAAAAAATCTTCCCTGTTCGCCAGTGCGAAAACAGCGTTTATCGCAACCGCTCCCGGCCATGCCTGCAATATCAGATTGGCCGCTGCCTGGGACCATGCGTTGAAGGGCTGGTGAGCGAAGAAGAGTACGCGCAGCAGGTGGAATATGTCCGCCTGTTTTTAGCCGGGAAAGACGATCAGGTGCTGACGCAACTGATTACCCGCATGGAAAAAGCCAGCGCGGCGCTGGAATTTGAGGAGGCCGCACGCATCCGCGACCAGATCCAGGCGGTGCGCAGGGTGACCGAGAAGCAGTTTGTTTCCAATACGGGCGACGACCTCGATGTCATCGGCGTTGCCTTTGACGCCGGCCTGGCCTGCGTTCACGTGCTGTTTATTCGTCAGGGCAAAGTGCTCGGCAGCCGCAGTTACTTCCCGAAAGTGCCGGGCGGGACTGAGATGGGTGAAGTGGTGGAGACCTTTGTCGGCCAGTTTTATTTGCAGGGCAGCCAGATGCGTACGCTGCCCTCGGAGATCCTGCTCGACTTCACGCTGGACGATAAAACCCTGCTGGCGGACTCACTTTCAGAGCTGGCAGGTCGCCGGGTGAATGTCCAGACGAAACCGCGCGGCGATCGTGCGCGTTATCTGAAGCTGGCGCGAACCAATGCCGCCACGGCGCTGACCACCAAACTTTCCCAGCAATCGACCGTCAGCCAACGTTTAACCGCCCTTGCTACGCTGCTCAAGCTGCCGGAAGTGAAACGCATGGAATGCTTCGACATCAGCCATACGATGGGTGAGCAGACCGTGGCGTCGTGTGTGGTCTTTGATGCCAATGGCCCACTGCGGGCAGAGTATCGTCGCTATAACATCACCGGCATTACGCCCGGTGACGATTATGCCGCCATGAATCAGGTGCTGCGTCGTCGCTATGGTAAAGCGATTGAAGAGAGCAAAATCCCGGACGTTATCCTTATCGACGGCGGGAAAGGGCAGTTGGGGCAGGCGAAGGCGGTATTCGAATCGCTCGACGTGGAGTGGGATAAGAACCATCCGTTGCTGCTAGGGGTAGCGAAAGGGGCAGATCGTAAGGCTGGCCTGGAAACGCTGTTCTTTGAGCCGGAAGGCGAGGGCTTTAGCCTGCCGCCAGATTCCCCTGCACTGCACGTGATCCAGCACATCCGAGATGAGTCGCACGATCATGCCATTAGCGGACACCGCAAAAAACGGGCGAAAGTGAAAAATACCAGTACCCTTGAGACGATTGAAGGCGTCGGGCCAAAACGTCGCCAGATGCTGTTGAAGTATATGGGCGGATTGCAAGGATTACTCAACGCCAGTATGGAAGAAATTGCAAAAGTGCCGGGTATTTCGCAAGGGCTGGCAGAAAAGATCTACTACTCGTTGAAACATTGAGGGCTCTGTAGCAACATAGAGCTAAATTTTACTGACAACAGACAGTTACCGTCATCATGCGATTTAATATCCCTACGTTGCTTACTCTCTTTCGCGTTGTGCTCATTCCGTTCTTCGTCCTGGCATTTTACCTGCCGGTCGTCTGGGCGCCTTTTGCCTGTGCGCTTATTTTCCTGATTGCCGCCGTGACGGACTGGTTTGACGGTTATCTGGCGCGTCGTTGGAACCAGAGTACCCGCTTTGGCGCGTTCCTCGATCCGGTTGCGGATAAGGTGATGGTGGCAATCGCGATGGTGCTTGTGGCGGAACATTATCATACCTGGTGGGTGACGCTGCCTGCCGCGACCATGATTGGCCGTGAGATTATTATCTCTGCCCTGCGCGAGTGGATGGCGGAGCTGGGTAAACGCAGCAGCGTGGCGGTGTCCTGGATCGGTAAAGTTAAAACCACTGCGCAGATGGCGGCGCTGGTGTGGATGCTGTGGCGTCCGAATGCCTGGGTAGAGTGGGCCGGCATTGGTCTGCTGTGGGTTGCGGCGGTGCTGACATTGTGGTCAATGCTGCAATATTTGAACGCTGCGCGCGGTGATTTGCTTGAACAGTGATCGTTTCGGCTTAATTTTCAGCAAACGATCCTGAGATGCAAAAAATAACGTTGACTCATAACGTCATATCAGTAGAATGCAACGCATCGAACGGCGGCACAGTAAGCCGGACGATAATGAAATCAAGTGCTTAGCAAGGCGTTAAATAGTTACTTGATAACATGCGGGAATAGCTCAGTTGGTAGAGCACGACCTTGCCAAGGTCGGGGTCGCGAGTTCGAGTCTCGTTTCCCGCTCCAGATTAATGCATCGGCAGTTTGCGGGTGCAGGTCGAAAGACAAAAGATTTAAGGCGCGTTAGCAAAGCGGTTATGTAGCGGATTGCAAATCCGTCTAGTCCGGTTCGACTCCGGAACGCGCCTCCACTTTCTTCCCTGGCCGGATGGTGGAATCGGTAGACACAAGGGATTTAAAATCCCTCGGCGTTCGCGCTGTGTGGGTTCAAGTCCCACTCCGGCTACCATGGGAAAAGTAGAATAAAATCAATGATAAGCAGTGTCGTGTAAACCACCGAAAGGTGGTTTTTTATTGCCTAATTTTCGCCATTCGCCATTCTTTCGCCATTCAGCTTCACCACAAAAAGAGGGCATTACTGCCCCTTCGACTACCGGAACTATAGGAATTTTTCTATCATAACGTGCTGTCTGTGACGCGTTTTTATGACCAGCGATTCCCTGTTTTTCGTTAAGCGTGCCTTCCAGATCCATATCCCTTTAGATTTGCTGCTACGAAGTTAGGTTATGGTAATAACCAGGCTGAGTTAGTCTATGGCGTCGTTGATCTCTCTTTATCGGCATATGGTGCGGGCAGAAAAGTTTTGGGTCCCAGAGAGAAGTCCTGGAGTTTATTCCACGATTATATCAGAGGTTGGCAAGAGGCTTTTAAAACCGCAATGGCGCTGGATTTGACCAGTGGGAGCATTCCGGGTTGGCAGATGTACCAGATAGCAAAAGAGATTTGATTATGTCTCAAGAGTTAGAATTTTCGCTTCATCCACCTGTTTGGCCTGCCGTGGCCTATTCCATTGTATCTATTGCAATTTTTCTCTTGCTTTATCTCGGCAAACTAAAAGTTAACAGGCTGCATAAATACCCGCTATTTATCGCGTATAGGGTGTTTGTAATCGCTATTGCAGCCGTTCAGATAAACATCTTTGCCAATGGCTACGAGTTTGTCAGCAGCTTTTTGCATATAGATTTTGACCCCTATCGCTATGACTCGGTATATTGGGGAACATTGTTTTTCTCCATAATTTACTTGCTGGCGTTGCCCCGGAACAAGTTTTAGCATAATGAATTTTTCATTTAAGGGACGCTATGTCTTTACCGCCATTGTATGCACTGCGTGCGTTTGAAGTTGCTGCGCGGTTGAACTCCTTCAGTAAAGCCGCTGAAACGCTCAATATTACGCCGGGCGCGGTCAGCAGACATGTCCGTACCCTTGAACTGTGGTTCGACTGCGAGCTTTTCAAAAGGCAAGGTCCTCGCGTGGAGGTCACTGAAGCCGGGCGAGTGCTTGCCGGACAGCTGAACGAAAGCTTCACGAGCATTGAATGGGCCTGCCGGGCATTTCGCAGTGAAAACCATCTGCTGCGGTTAAAAACACCCAGCACCCTGACCATGAGATGGCTTCTCGACGTGCTGCGATCTTTTCGCAACAACCATCCAAAACCGCAGGTGGAGATTGCCAGCGTCTGGATGGACATTGACACCGTTGATTTCAATCTTGAGCCATACGACTGCGCCATCCTTCTCGGTAATGGCCGTTTTGGTGAGACAACGGAAAGCCAGCTGCTTTTTCATGAATGGCTTATCCCGGTTTGCACCCCATCGCTTATCGAACCGGCCCGGCAGCAGCTTTCGCAATGCGATTTGATCCATCCTTCACCGGACAGACGTGACTGGCGGCGCTGGCTGCGAAGAACAGGATTGTTTCCGGGGCTCGATATGAGCAGCGGCATGGTGTTTGATACCCTTGAACAGGGAAGTATCGCCGCGATGAACGGGCACGGCATCGCTATCGCCGACCTGCATCTCACGCTTGATGCCCTGAAAAGCGGCCTGCTGGGCCTGCCGTTCAGGGAAGCTATCGCGACGGGAGATGGTTACTACCTCGTCTGGCCAAAAAATTCGCTCAAAAGAGAGAGCATCCAGCACCTTCTGGGCTGGCTGCAAAACCATACCCCGGTCGTTCCGGCTCTGGATATCGATTACCTGGAATACGATGAAAGCCGGGTTTATTAATACCGTTATGAGTAAGAGATGTTTGCCATCTTTTTATAGCGTTCTGGCAAAGCGCTGTTCAGGCTGAGTACCTTATCCAGAATATAAAATGCCGGCGTGTTTTTCTGTTGCTCAGCGTCAATAATTGCACCGCGTAATATCGTGGCGGCAGACGAAATTCTGTGAAAATATTCTTCAGTCTCGGGCGTCTGTAATTCACCCGACGTGGCGTAACGCACGCCCGGCCAGCCGGAGAAGTCGAGCAGCGGAAGGGGCTTTCCTGCTTCAGGATGACAGGCTGAAATCAGCGCAGCCGCTTGCTTAGGGTCGCGATGGGCAACGGACAGCATGTATACGCGCTGCGAAAACGGTGACAGAGCCTCTGAGTGATGTTTCTTAGCCATAAGCATGGCCATAAAATCCTGTAAATCATCGGCTGAATTTGTGTCAGGTGGTAATACAGTTTTCAATAACTGATATAACGCATCAAGTGTCATATTTGCCCCGGATCCTCTTATCATTATTATTCAGTTTGCGGCTGAACGTTTTATCGACCCGCGTAAAGGCGGGTCGTGAAGATGATATTTGAATGCGGTCGCATCAGAAAAACGATTAATAATGGCAATCACTGTGAGTTTTTCTCACTATAGCCTCCAGGCTTCACACGCCGCCCAGGTACGCCTTCCTCACCTCCGGATCCTTTAGCAACGCCTCGCCGCTGCCGCTTAACCGAATCTGGCCGTTAACCATCACATAGCCGCGGTCGGACAACTTCAGCGCGTGGTGGGCATTCTGCTCGACCAGAAAAATCGTCATTCCGTTACGGGCCAGTTCGCGCAGCGTCTGGAAGATCTGTTTAACCACGATGGGTGCGAGGCCGAGGCTGGGTTCATCCAGCAGCAGAAGTTTAGGACGGCTCATCAGCGCCCGGGCAATAGCCAGCATCTGCTGTTCACCGCCGGAGAGCGTCATCGCCCGCTGGTTACGCCGCTCCTTGAGGCGAGGGAAGAGGTCGAACATGCTTTGCATATCTTCAGCTGCATGCTGATTGCCGACGGGGATTGTCCCCATCAGCAGGTTCTCTTCTACAGACATATCCGGGAAAATGCGTCGTCCCTCAGGTGCCTGCGCGATGCCGCCGGTGGCAACATAGTGGGTGGATTTGTGGCTGATATCCTCGCCGCAGAAGAGGATCTGCCCGTTGCGGATCCGGGGCTGACCAAAGACAGACATCAGTAATGTTGACTTCCCCGCGCCGTTAGCGCCAATCAGGGCCACGGTTTCCCCTTTATTTACCTCAAGTGAAACCTGCTTCAACGCCTGGATCACCCCGTAAAAAACGTCCACATTATGAAATTGAAGCATCGGTGCGCTCACAGATTAACCTCGGTTTCGTCGGTGCCCAGATACGCGGCAATCACTTTTTCATTGTGCTGGATCTCAGCCGGTTTACCTCTGGCAATCACATCACCGTGATCGAGCACAATGATGTCATCTGAAATGCCCATCACCATCCCCATATCATGCTCGATCAGCAAAACCGTGATGTCGTGGTGGTCGCGCAGGAACCGGATGATCTCGCTCAGCTTGTGTGTCTCCACCGGGTTCAGGCCGGCAGCAGGTTCATCGAGACAAATCATCTCCGGGCCGGTGCACATGGCGCGGGCGATTTCGAGGCGTCGTTGCTGGCCATAGGACATTTCCCCGGCCAGACGGTTCGCGCAATCTACCAGATCCACCACCTCCAGCCAGTAAAACGCCCGGTCCAGCGCCTCGTTCTCTGCCCGACGATACGCAGGGGTGTTCAGCACCCCCGCCAGCAGATTGCGGTTGACGCGCATGTGCTGTGCCACCAGCAGGTTTTCCACAACGGACATCTCGCGGAACAGGCGGATGTTCTGAAACGTGCGCGCAAGACCCGCGCGGTTCACCAGATGCGTGCCGCCAAACATCTTATAGAACAGGCGTTGACCAAGCTGCGCCGGGCTGAGCCAGTCGCCCGGCTGGAGTTTCTGGCCGAGCACCTGAATGACATTGGTGGTTTTATTTCGTGCATTGAACAGAATGTTGCCGCCGGAGGCCCGGTAGAAACCGGTCAGGCAGTTAAAGACGGTTGTTTTTCCCGCGCCGTTAGGCCCAATGAGTGCAGTAATAGAGCCGCGCTGCACCTCAAGATTGACGTCGTTTAAGGCCTTGATCCCGCCGAAGTGCATCATCAGATGTTCTACACGCAAAATCGTTGCGTTCATGGCGCCACTCCTTTACGCACGGCAAATCCGCTGCGGTTGATGCGGATCAGACCGCGAGGACGCCAGCTCATCATCACCACCATCAGCATGCCAAACAGCAGCACACGGTATTCCGCAAAGCTGCGCAGCAGTTCCGGCGTGACGGTCAGCACAAAGGCGGCCAGTACGACGCCGACGGTGGAGCCCATCCCGCCCAGGACCACAATCGCGAGGATGAGGGCCGATTCAAAAAAGGTGAAAGAGGTGGGGTTAACAAACCCCTGCCAGGTGGCAAAAAACACCCCGGCGATACCTGCCGTCGATGCGCCCAGGGTGAAGGCCGAGAGTTTGACCAGAACGTGGTTGAGCCCCATGGAACGGCAGGCAATCTCATCCTCACGGAGCGCTTCCCACGCGCGTCCAATGGGCATTCGGGTCAGCCGGTGTTTAATGTACAGCACCAGCATGACTACCAGGAACAGTACTGCATAGATGAAAATAAACTTCATGTTGGGGTTATAGGTCAGGCCGAAGAACTCGTGGAAGGGGATGCCACCTTCTTTGGCGCGTCGGCCAAACTCCAGGCCAAAAAAGGTCGGAGCAGGGGCTGAAACGCCGTTAGGCCCGCCGGTGAAGGTGAGCCAGTTGTTCAGCACCAGGCGGATGATCTCGCCAAACCCGAGCGTGACGATGGCGAGATAATCCCCGTGCATGCGCAACACCGGAAAGCCGAGCAGGGCGCCCGCGCCCGCAGCCATTAGCGCCGCCAGCGGCAGCATGCTCCAGAACCCAAGCCCCAGATACTGATACCCGAGCGCCAGTCCGTAAGCGCCGATGGCATAGAAGGCGACATAACCCAGATCCAGCAGCCCTGCCAGGCCAACGACAATGTTCAGCCCAAGACCGAGCAGGACGTAGATCAGTCCGAGTATAGCGACCGTCAGAACGTATTTTGTGGCCACAAACGGGAAGCAGATCGCCAGCGTGACAATCAGCGGAATGATCCAGCGCATGCGGCTTTTATACGCCGGTGGCCGGACATACACCCCCGCATTGTCGGATTCAAACCGCGCCTGTAAACGTCTTCCGGCCGCCGTAGCTGAAAAGGCGCTCAGCAAAAAGCGTCCCAGCATCACCGTGCCTACAATCCACGCCAGCCGCTGGCCGTCAAAGTTAAAGCTGTAACCATCCAGTATCACGCCCGCAATCGGGCCGAAAATAATCAGGGCGATCATTCCGGAAAAAATCGCGTCCAGAATGCAGCGCTTCAGGGAAAAGCCGTCAGAGGTCATCGCGTTGTTCCTTACACTTTAGCCACGACAGGGCGGCCCAGCAGCCCCTGAGGACGGAAGATCAGGATTAATACCAGCAATCCAAACGAGAACACGTCTTTATAATCCGAGTTCACCATCCCGGAGAATTGCGCTTCTGCGACGCCCAGAATCAGCCCGCCAAGCATCGCACCGGGCAGAGAGCCGATGCCGCCCAGCACCGCCGCCGTAAAGGCCTTGATGCCGATAACGAACCCGACGTAAAAATCAAAGGTGCCGTAATTCATGGTGATCAGCACGCCCGCCAGCCCGGCCATGGCTGCGCCGATAACAAACACCAGCGAAATAATTCTGTCGGTGTTGATACCCAAAATGGAGGCCATCTTACGATC
Organism: Enterobacter sp. MGH 4; assembly: GCF_000534735.1. Lineage (NCBI taxonomy): Bacteria > Pseudomonadati > Pseudomonadota > Gammaproteobacteria > Enterobacterales > Enterobacteriaceae > Enterobacter > Enterobacter sp. MGH 4. The sequence goes on from NZ_KI973289.1 coordinate 588,112, forward strand.
CTGCTGCACCGCACGGCACATGCGCCCTAAGCGGGTACGGTTGATAATCCAGGTCAGCACCAGCATGCCCGCGAACGAGGCGATGAGAATAAAGACTTTGGTATAGGTTATCTGGACAAACCCTTCGCCGAGGTGAAAACGCAGCACACCATCCAGCATGGTCGGTACGCCCTGCTGCCGTGGGCCCTGGCTGAGCTGGACGTAGTTTTGCAGTATCAACGACATCCCGATGGCCGAAATCAGTGGCGCCAGACGCGTCGAATTGCGTAGCGGCTTATAGGCGATGCGCTCAATCGTCCAGCCATAAACGCCGGTGACCACGATGGTGAAAACCAGGGTTCCCAGGATCAGCAGCGGAAAGGAGTGGAGTCCAAAAAACGCCAGCAGGGCCAGGCCAATGGCCGAGAGATAGGCGGAGATCATATACACTTCGCCGTGGGCGAAATTGATCATACCGATGATGCCGTACACCATGGTGTAGCCGATGGCGATAAGACCATAGACCGAACCCAGCGTTAAGCCATTAATTAATTGTTGCAGGAAGAATGTACTCATGGTCGCGCACCTGAATAAAGGGTTACGCCGACAGTCAGACCTGCCGGCGTTGAGCAGATTCCGTCCCGTTATGGCACTTCTTTATATTTGCCTTTGTCGTCCCACTGGTAGACCACGTAGTCAGACACTTTGAGGTCACCTTTGCTGTCCCAGGCTTTTTTACCCATCACCGTGTCGACAGGATTGGCCTTCAGCCACTCGCTGGCTTTTGCGGAATCCGTCCCTTTCGTGGCCTTGAATGCCGCTGCGATAGCCTGCACAGACGCGTAGGCGTAGAGGGTGTATCCTTCTGGTTCAAATTTACCGGCGCGGAATTTCTCGATGACGGCTTTTCCGTCCGGGATCAGGCGCGGGTCTTTACCGAAGGTCATGTAAATACCGTTGGTGTACTGCGCCCCACCGGCGGCGGTGACCATCTCTTCATTGACGATACAGTCTCCCGAGAAGAACTTCGCCTGCACGCCCTGTTCACGCATCTGGCGAACCAGCGGGCCCGCTTCCGGGTGACAGCCCCCGAAGAACACCACGTCTGGTTTTTGTGCGCCAATTTTGGTCACCAGCGCGTTAAAGTCTTTCTCCCCGCGGGACAACCCTTCGTACATCACTTCCTTAACGCCGCGTTTCGCCAGCGCCGCTTTAGTGGCGTCCGCCAGCCCCTGACCGTAGGTGTCTTTATCGTGGATGATGACGACCCGTTTGGCTTTAAGCTTATCAAGAATAAAATCGCTGGCGACCTGGCCCTGCTGGTCGTCACGTCCGCACATGCGGAACATATCGCTCATGCCCCGCTCGGTAATAAGCGGGTTCGTTGAGCCGGGGGTGATGGAGAGGATCCCGGCATCGCTATAGACCTCGGAGGCGGGCATGGTCGACGAGGAGCAGAAGTGGCCGACGACCGCTTTCACTTTATCCTGATCGACTAAGCGGTTGGCGACGGCAACGGCCTGTTTGGGTTCGCAGGCGTCATCGCCCTGAACCAGTTTGATTTTCTCACCGTTGATCCCGCCAGCGGCGTTAATGTCTTCCGCCGCCTGCGTAGCGCCATGCCAGTATTGATCGCCATAGGTTGCGTTCGGGCCTGTGAACGGCCCGGCCACGCCGATCACGATATCGGCCTGTGCAGAAAAGGCCGTCACCAGACAACCGGCCAGCAACAGGGAGAGGGGAGTTTTGGTAAATTTCAGCGACATTATTATGTTCCTTAGCAAAGAGGTTTTTGCACCAGGTATAAACCCGAACGCCTGATGGCATCGTAAATCCAAAAACAAGAGCGAGAACAAAATGCACTTTAGAAGCAATCTCGTGCTTAATACGGCGAGGATCCCACGCACCGCGAAGCGCGCAGAACATTAAGCAAAAAGGTTGCCAGAATGGTTAATCCCTTGACCGGGTCACAACACGTTGAGTATAGAGCGCCGTTTTATGCGCCTTTGCGGGATGAGATGAATTTACAGCGGAGATCACATCTCCTTAACAACAAAGCCCATAAGTTGTGCAACGGTCACGATTTGCACGTTTTTGCAGCAATAAAGACCTAAACTTCAGATAGGCATGCGCGGCGATATATGTCAGGATCGTTTTTTTTATCAGGAGTATCAGCAATGGCTGAAGGCCCATTAAATGAAAGCGAGATGGCGTGGCTGGAAGAGACATTAATCTCTTACGGACACGACGATGCATCCGTGATTGACGTGTCCGAACTGGACGGCATGCTTACCGCAGTACTTTCCGGTCCCGTTGTGGTGGAGCCCGACACCTGGCTGGTAGCGGTATGGGGTGGTGAGAAGTATATTCCGCGCTGGAAAAACGATCGTGAGATGAACCGTTTTATCGATCTCTGCTTTAAGCACATGAACGATATTGCCGAGCGCCTGAGCGAATACCCGGATCAGTTTGAACCGCTGTTTGGCTATAACGACGTTGACGGTCAGAGCTATACCGTAGTGGAAGAGTGGTGCTATGGCTACATGCGCGGCGTGGCGCTGACGGACTGGTCATCCCTGCCGGAAGCGCTGGAAGCGGATCTGGCGGTGATTGCCCTGCACGGAACGGAAGAGAACAGCGAGAAGCTGGATGCGCTGACCGAAGAGGAGTATATGGCCAGCATCGAGAGCATTCAGCCTGCGGCGCTGCGTTTGTACAACTACTGGGTGGCTAATCCGCAGCAGTCGGAAGCGAAAAAGCCGATCGTGAACGGGTCGAAGGTGGGACGTAACGATCCGTGTCCGTGCGGGAGCGGGAAGAAGTTTAAGAGTTGCTGCCTGCATTAAATCATTAATTACTGTGGCCTGAATGGGGCACGGGTGTTGAGTCCCCGCTAAAATCGGCGAACCGGAGACCAGATGACAAGGGCTGGACGCCATGGATGGCGGCCAGAGGCGAATCGAGACAGGATGTCGAGTTGAGCCGACCGCAGGCAGATGGTCGGGAGGTGAGCGCAGTGCGAAGCACCGATTTTCCGCGGGGCCGCGGGGATTGATAAGGGGGCCGCGGCGGCCCCCTTATCCCGTTCACATGCTGTGAAAAAATCATATTCTGTTGATCTTAAGGTGAACGGAACAGTACCTCAGGACCTGTATAAATAAGTTATCCCACTTCCGGCAGCATCCCCGCTGCAATCAAAATCTGCACCAGAATAATCACCACCCCACAACCAAACACCACGCACAGCAGCGGCTTACCACCCGCCACGCGGTATCCTTGCTGCGGATGTTGCTGGCGGCTCTTCCACGCCAGCAGGGAAGGCAGCAGCAGGGCCAGTACCGATAACGCCACGCCAGCATACCCCAGCGCCATCACAAACCCGCGCGGATAAAAGAGCGCGAAGGCCAGCGGCGGCAGGAAGGTCATCGCCCCCGTCTGTAAGCGTCCGGCAACGGTATTGCGACGCTGGAACAGATCCGCCATATAGTCAAACAGGCCAAGCGCCACGCCGAGGAAGGAGGTTGCCAGCGCCAGGTCTGCAAACAGATGTACCGCCAGCTCCACGTGTGAAGAGGCCACTACGTTACGCAGGGCAACCAGGAATCCATTCAGACCAGAATGCTCTGCCATCAGGCCGATAAAGGTGGTGGAATCAATACTGCCCAGCGTCACCAGCTGCCAGAACAGGTAAGCAATCAACGGAATGGCGCTGCCGATCACAAAGACGCGGCGCAGCTTGCGAATATCACCGTTCATATAACTCACGATGCTCGGCACGCTGCCGTGAAAACCGAAAGAGGTGAAAATCACCGGGATGGCCGAAAGCGCCAGACCTTTCTCCAGCGGGAGGGAGAGCAGGTTAACCTTGTGCACATGCGGTGCCAGCAGCACCAGCATCACAACAAGGAAGAGAATTTTGGCGCTGAACAAAAAACGGTTAAACAGATCGACCAGCGACGTGCCCGCACAAACCACACCGCCACCGATCAGCGTAAAGACAATGGCGCCTGTTTCCGGTGAAAGCGACGCACCGAAGCCGTCATTGATACTTGACGCAATTAGCTCCCCGGCGCCGCTGATGTAGGCGGCGGTCAGCGCGTACATCAGGAACATCATGCTGAAACCGGTGATCCACTGCCCGTAGCGTCCAAGATAGCGTGCAGCCAGGGAGCCTAAGCCGGTATCGGCAGGGACATGTTGATATACCTCCAGCAATAATAGCGCGGTGTAACACATCAGGGCCCAAAGACCGCCCAGCAGCACTACGGTAACCCCAAACCCGACGCCGGCGGCAGCCAACGGCATGGCCAACATTCCTGCGCCAATTGTCGTTCCGGCGACGATAAAAATACTTCCCAGAGTTCTGTTCTTCACGCTTTCCTCTACAACGCTTCCATACCGCGACTCATTCTGCGGCGCAGAGTAAGGGAAAAGCACCATCTCGTCAAATCACCGTTACATAGGGTGTAATGATTAATTTACAAAAAGAAAGGGGGAACCTGCGCCTGCGCAAAGCGTGCCGTGGAGGGAGCATTTAGTCTGCTTTTTATTTGCGAGAGGTAATGATGTCAATTCACGGACACGACGTGCTGAATATGATGATTGAGTCAGGTGAGCGTTATACGAAGGAGAGTCTGGTTGAGGCGATACATGCCCGCTTTGGCGAAGCGGCGCGTTTCCATACCTGTTCAGCTTCGGAAATGACAGCCGCGGAGCTGGTGGCGTTTCTGGCGGCGCGCGGAAAATTCATTCCGGCAGCAGATGGATTTTCCACGCACGAAAGTAAAATTTGCCGTCATTGAATAAAGCGGTGCTGAAAACTCAGCACCGCTTTTCTATTAATTCTGCGTGTCGAGCGTCGACAGCTCTTTATCAATGAAGTACAGACCTTCCCCAGATTTACCTGCCAGAGATAATTTATCCAGCACGGATTTAAACAGCTTCTCTTCTTCGTGCTGTTCAGCCACATACCACTGAAGGAAATTAAAGGTTGGATAATCCTGACTGGTCATGGCGGCATGAGCCAGTTCATTTATTTTCTGGGTGATCAGCTGTTCGTGCTCATAGGTGGCACGGAACAGTTCATCAAGAGAGCCGTACTCGGCGAAAGGCGATACCACGTTATCAATGCGCGGCAGGCTGCCGGTGTCCGTCAGGTAATCAAACAGACGCTGCATGTGCGTCATCTCTTCCTGGGCATGACGACGCAGGAAGGCGGCAGCCCCTTCAAAGCTGTGATAGCTGCACCAGGCGCTCATCTGCTGATAAAGCAGGGAAGAAAATAGCTCAAGATTCATTTGCGCATTGAGCTTGTCGATCATTTCAGTTTTTAACATGGTGCAGCTCCGGTTTATTAATTCTGGTTCACGATGAGCGACACTATAATTTGTTATTTAATTATTTGCAAAAAGTAAAATAAATATTTATTTATTAAAAATACGAATGGGAATAAAACGCATTGCCGCCATTTATATTTATTAATGAGAATTATTTTTGTTCTTATTAAATAAACTGCCAGCGTGACTGGCAGTCGCGGTTAATACCACGGATTCTGGCTGGAAGAGGTAACGGCATATCCCTGACATTTATACTGAATGGTCACACTTTCGTTCAGACAGAGTGAACCGCTGATCAGGGTGCAGGTTTTAATCGGCTGCCCGTAGGCTGACGCGGAGGCGTAGCCCATGCGTTGGCAGGCCTTTGTTGCCGTACCGTTATTAACATAGTCATCAGACCAGGCGTTTTGGAGCATGGTCTGGCCATAGTCGAGGCGCACAATTCCGTTTGGGGCATCAGTACTACTGACTTCTGCCTGACGGTTGATGCTGCACCCGGCGAGCAACAGGATCGTTCCGGCTATGATTACACGTTTCATGTTTCACTCTGCGTGACGGGAAATACGCCATTGTAACCAACGCGACGGGACGCAATGGCCGGAATAGCCGGAGGATCTGCCCTTTCACTGTACAACGAGCCGGGCCACCGCGCGAAATTGTGAGCGCATCTTTGTTTTTTAAAACAAGTTTTCACTTAATTTGAAAGTGCGTTTGTTTGATAGTAAGGTTAAGTTGAAAAGGTATCCACAGCGGGATCGCCCGCCATGCATTCAGGAGAGACAAGATGAAAATTGCACTGATGATGGAAAACAGCCAGGCCGCTAAGAATCCCATCATCCTTAATGAGCTAAAAGCCGTTGCTGATGAGAAAGGTTTCCCGGTCTATAACGTCGGTATGAGTGATGAGAACGATCATCATCTCACTTATATTCACCTGGGCATCATGGCGAGCATTCTGCTTAACGCTAAAGCCGTTGATTTTGTTGTCACCGGCTGCGGTACCGGGCAGGGCGCGTTAATGTCCCTGAACATCCATCCGGGTGTGATTTGCGGTTACTGCATCGATCCTGCGGATGCTTTCCTGTTTGCGCAAATCAACAACGGTAACGCGCTTTCTCTGCCGTTTGCGAAAGGCTTCGGCTGGGGAGCAGAACTGAACGTACGCTTTATCTTTGAGAAAGCGTTTACCGGACGCAATGGCGAAGGCTATCCACCAGAGCGTAAGGAGCCGCAGGTGCGTAACGCCGGTATTCTGAACCAGGTGAAAGCGGCGGTGGTAAAAGAAAACTATCTGGATACCCTGCGTGCAATCGATCCTGAGCTGGTTAAAACCGCCGTCTCAGGCCAGCGCTTCCAGCAGTGCTTCTTCGAGAACTGCCAGGACAAAGAGATCGAAGCCTTCGTGCGCGGTATTGTTGGCTGATTTCCTTTGCCGGGCGGTGCGTTGCCCGCCCGGCACAGAGCCTTACTTTTTCGATGATACCGCGCTGCCTGCATTTTTGGTCAGACGCAGCGTGTCAACCATTCCCACCAGGCAGATCAGCGCGATCGCCACAAATGCCAGCCGGAAGCTCATTCCCGGCATGCCGGCAATCCCCATCTTCTCACTGACTTTTTCCCCGATACGAATACCAATTGCCCCGAGCGTGATCCCAAGTCCCACGGCAAGCTGCGTTGCGGTTGAAAACAGCGTATTGGCATAGCTCATCTGCGCCGAGGGTACATCCGCAAAGGCCAGCGTACTGATGGCTGTAAACTGGATCGAACGAAAAACGCCACCCAGATAGAGGATCAGCATGACGAGCCACACAGGAGTCTGCGGCGTAAGAAAGGCGCAGGCCAGCAGCGCCAGGACATTCAGTGAACCGTTAATCAGCAACAGCCGCTTAAACCCCAGGCTGCGGATCAGGGGCGTCGTCGCCGGTTTAATGGTGAGATTGCCTACGAAAACGGCCAGCACCAGCAGGCCAGAATGGAACGCGTCCATGCCAAAGCCGACCTGGAACATCAGCGGTAACAGGAACGGTACCGCGCTGATGGAGGCGCGAAACAGCGATCCGCCGTACAGGGTGACGCGAAACGTTGGCACTTGCATCGCATCGAGCCTGATCATCGGCCAGGTTGCCCGCTTAAAGTGGCGCAGCGCCAGGCTCAACGCGGCGACACCGACGATAAACAGCGTGGCGGTTAATCCTGTCCGCAGAGGCTCTGCGCCCATCAACTCCATCGCATAAACCAGGCTCACCATGGCAAGGGTGGTGACCACAAAACCCGGTAAATCAAACGGTCGGCGCGTATCTTCATGCAGGTCTGGAATGATTCGCAGTGCCAGCAAAATGGCGATTATCCCCAGCGGCACATTAATAAAGAAGATCCAGCGCCAGTCGGCATAGCTTGTAATGAACCCGCCCAGCGGCGGGCCGATGATCGGCGCGACCAGCGCAGGCCACGTCAGGGTGGCGATTGCCGTGATGAGCTGATGCTTTGGCGTTGTACGTAACACGGCCAGGCGACCCACAGGCACCATCAGCGCGCCACCCATGCCCTGGAAGACGCGCATTGCGACAAACTCCTCGAGCGTGGTGGACAGGCCGCAAAATACCGAGGCCAGCGTGAAGATCGCCAGCGCGAGGGCAAATACTTTTCGCGCGCCGAAGCGGTCGGCGATCCAGCCGCTGGCGGGGATCAGCACGGCAAGGGTGATCAGGTAGGCGCTGATGCCGATATTCAGATCCACGGCCTGTACGCCGAAGCTTTTTGACATATCCGGCAATGCGGTGGCGATCACCGTCCCGTCCAGAAACTCCATAAAGAAAGCACCGGCCACCAGCAGTGCCGCAGGCGATAATCCATGGCTCTCTTTGCCGGATACGTTTTCACTCATTCTCTTCCTGCCCGCTCAAAAAATTTTATAAAAATTTACTGGAATTTATAAGTCTGTAACGTGCGGATTTATCGTGCCTTTTTTTAACAAACCGGCAGCACTGAGGGTTTGTTAACCGTGATGCAGGTCACAAAATGGTTGATTTTTGTGATGACGGTCATATTATAAGCGTATTGATAATAACACCTGCATAACACGTTACTGGAGCAACATAATGAAACTGCGCAAAATCCTGAAAAGCATGTGGGCTAACTACTGCACAACGTTTAAAGACGTCCCACCGGGTGCGATGTTCTGATAAAAAAACCTGCTTCGGCAGGTTTTTTTATGTCTGCGGACGACGAGAGGGAGATGGAAGGGCGTCTGTTTTGCTACTATGGCGGCCTTTGAATAAGGAGAAGCCCATGTCACAAAACCTGAGCGCCGATCAGGAACTGGTATCTGACGTCGTCGCCTGCCAGCTGGTTATCAAACAAATCCTTGATGTGATTGACGTTATCGCGCCGGTTGAGGTACGCGAAAAGATGTCGACCCAGCTAAAAAACATCGATTTCACCAATCATCCTGCTGCTGCGGATCCGGTTACGCTCCGCGCGATCCAGAAAGCGATCGCGCTGATTGAACTGCGCTTCACGCCGCAGGGTGAGTCACATTAAAATAAACCGATGTTTTAAAATTAGAAACCGTTTTCTGATTTTACGTCGAAGGGCGACAGAGTCTGTCGCCCGCAGAAGGTTCAAAAGAACGTCTGCACCAGCAGATAGCTCACCACGCAGGCACAGCTGACGCCAATCAGACCCGGCAGAATAAAGCTGTGGTTGATGATGAATTTACCGATGCGGGTGGTGCCGGAGCGATCGAATCCAATACAGGCCAGATCGCTCGGATAGGTGGGCAGCACAAAGTAGCCGTAGGAGGCCGGGAAGAAGGCCACCAGCATTTTCGGATCGATGCCTAACATCAACCCCATCGGGGCGACTGCGGTTAAGGCCGCGGCCTGGCTGTTGACCAGTTTCGACACCAGAAACAACACGATGGCATACGTCCAGGGATGACTCTTCACTACCCCCTCCAGTGCCATTTTCAGTTCGTCGAGATGCGCCTGGAAAAAGGTATCGCTCATCCATGCCACGCCAAACACCGAGAAGATGGCGACCATCCCCGCCTTAAATACCGCTCCGTTTGAAATGGCCGACGCATTAACCTTACAGGTCATCAGCATGATGGCCCCGGCAATAAGCATCATCATTTGAATAACAAGGTTCATCGACAGGGCCGTCATTTTGCCTTTGATCTCAAACGCCGGACGCAACTCGGGCAACGCACCCAGCAGGACCACAACGGCAATCCCGGCGAAGAAGATCCACGTTGACAAGTAGGCCTGTTTAGGGAAACGCTGATCCATCAACGTCTCCGTTCCCCCATAGATAAACTCCCGCTGTTTCGGATCTTTCAGCTTTTCCTGAAATTCAGGATCGTCTGCGAGGTTTTTTCCCCGGCGCAGGCTCCACAGTGCCGCAATGGCGACGCCAGACAGTGAGGCCGGTACGGAAACGGCGAGGATTTCGAGGATCCCCCACGCGTGGCCGATACCGTTCTGCGCACCCAGAATTGAGACCAGCGAAACGACGGCCACGGAAACGGGGGAGGCGGTGATCGCCATCTGTGAGGCCACCGAGGCCACCGCCATCGGCCGTTCCGGGCGAATGCCTTTTTTCAGGGCGATATCCGCGATAATGGGAAACATAGTGTAGACGACGTGGCCGGTCCCGCAGAGAAAGGTCAACATCCAGGTGGTAAACGGCGCGAGAAGGGTGATGTGCTGGGGATGTTTTCGCAGCAGGCGCTCTGCGAATTGCATCATCACGTTCAGGCCACCGGCGGTCTGTAGTGTTGCCGCGCAGCCGATGACGGCGAGGATCGTGAGCATCACGTCAACCGGCGGTTTACCGGGTTGCAGACCAAAGACAAAACTCAAAATAAACAGGCCGATGCCGCTTATCAGCCCCAGGCCCATCCCGCCGAAGCGGGTACCTACCAGCAGGCAGAGGATAATGACAATAAACTCAATGATGATCATGATGCTCCCTCGTTAATGAATGTAATTAAACAAATCATTACACGATGTGTGGTTATTCATTGGGAGCAAGATCTGATTTGTTAAATGTCAGCAAAAGCAGGGAGTTGGCACCCACTCCCTGACGGGCTGAGGGATCCCCAGTAATTTGAAAGCAAAAGCGATAACGTTGCCTTCAGAATAACTGAAGGCTTTCAGCGATGCCTCGGTCCGGCTGTAAATCGCTGAGGCGTTTCCTGTAGGCCGGGGCGAGGCGCAGGGATGCGCCGAGAGGGCGGGCTTTACAGGGATGTTACCTCCGCCCGTCCCCGATAAGCCGGAAGGAATAAGCCGAAGGTACCGCGAAGCGGCGATTTTCCGCCGGAAGCCCGGGTCGCCAGGGTGGTGGCGACTGAGCCACCCTGGCACGTTCACCGGTTATGCCGTGACAGAGTAGCAAGGAACATAAAGTGAACGGAATGACCACCAGAGCCGTATGTTCCCCCTCACCCCAGCCCTCTCCCTCAAGGGAGAGGGGGCCGTCTGTGCAGGCATTATTTTGTGGGGAACTCTCAGCCCTGACGGGAGCGGGTGAAGGAATTTAGTGGTGTTGCACGGTAGCTATGTCGAGAAGATGGCGGTCCGTCTGCTCCAGACAGATCCCCGCGCGTTTCGCGTTGCGGATTTCGTCTGCGAGCGTTTTCAGCAGCATGCCATCCTGCTGCTGTTCTCTGTCCATATCACGTAAAAACTTGAGGGTAATGATGTCCTGTTGCGCTTTGGCTTCATCGGCCAGCTTGTTCAGCTTCGTACAGCGTTGCTCATACTCTTCAAGCGTTTTCTGGAACAGTTCCTCCAGAGAGGAGTAATTATCTTCAATCGTTTCAAGCTCTTTGACTGTGGGATTGGCGCCGATGGCTTTCAAAAAGTTAAAGACACGCATCATGTGCGTGACGTTACTTTGCGCCTGAGTACGAAAGAAGGTGGCAGTGCCGTTGAGGCTTTTTCTGGAACACCAGGCGCTCAAATGCAGATGCAGATTTGAAGCATAAAACTCCAGGTTCATCTGGGCATTCAGTTTTTGCATCATCGTTTGGGTAGTCATACTCATATCCTTATTGACTGTGGGACTTGATGTCCGCTACGAAACCTGACCCGGCAGGTACTGACAATTGAATAACAGAAAAAGATTTCTGCAAGGTAAACAAACTCGAAAATTCACGTCCTGTGTTCGATTTAAATAAGCATACGCTTCTCTTTGAATTAAGAAAACTCTTAGTTGGGCTGTGTTTACCATACATTACAAATTTAAATATAGCGCAGAACAGAAAACAGGTGGCGAGATAAAATATTTTTTATCTTTATGTTTTTAATGATATTAAAATCAGTGCTTCCCATTTTTATCGTTTCAGGAAACCTTCTGTGGCGGGAAATTCTGTGAAAGTGTTAAATCAGAAATAATAACTGCAAATATATCCTGCTGTAGCAAATTTGAGCTAAATCAATTTTCCCGCAATATACGGTTCTGTGATCGCGTCGTAAGATTGTTATCTAACAAATCTGGAAAATGAAACGATGTTTTATATCTTTTCACTTGTAGGGGTTTATGATGACAAAAGTTGCGGTGCTGCTGGCACCTGGTTTTGAAGAAGCAGAAGCGATTATCACAGTTGATATCCTGCGTCGCTTGCAGATTGAGGTGGAAACGCTGGCCTGCGCGGAGTCCCGTGCGGTAGTGAGTTACCACAATATCCCCATGGTGGCTGACAGTACCTTAACGGAACGTTTTAATAGGCTGTATGACGCGGTCGTGTTACCCGGTGGGCCGCAGGGGAGTATCAATCTGGCGGCTAACCAGGAGGTGATCCGCTTTGTTTCCGCGCATGACGAGCACGGCAAACTCATCTGCCCGATCTGCTCTGCGGCTGCGCGGGTGCTGGGCGCAAACGGGCTACTGAAGGGGCGGCGCTACGTCTGTTCCGGCGATCTGTGGCAGACCGTTGATGATGGAGTATATGTGGATGCGCCGGTCGTGGAGGATAACAACCTCATCAGCGGCAAGGGGCTGGGGCACGCTTTTGACTTTGCGCTGACGCTCTCTGCGCGTCTGTTGGGCGACGATGCCCCCGTGCGCGATCATGCTGAACACATCTATTACCGCTGGTAAATTTTCTGCCGGACGCTAAGGCGTCCGGGTTACAGGGATTACTTAGCTGACCTTATGGATAATCCTGCTTAACTCCTTTCCATTTGTAGGACAATTACGTCCTTTTTTATGTCATTTTTCGCTGAATTTATGTACGCAATTACTGTAATTCTGCGGTGTGATGTCGCTCTCTTATGGATGATTAATTTCCCGCTAAAACTATCACCAGCAATAACGCTTATGACGAGGTAAGCGCTAATGCCTTGTTTTAAGTCCGATTAAATATGTTGTTCGCCATTATTCCCTACAGATAAGAATGCTAAAGCTGGAGTTTACCATGCACAAATTTACTAAAGCGCTGGCGGCCATCGGCCTGGCTGCCGTTATGTCACAATCCGCTATCGCTGAAAATTTAAAGCTCGGTTTTCTGGTTAAACAGCCGGAAGAACCGTGGTTCCAGACCGAATGGAAATTTGCTGATAAAGCCGGAAAAGATTTGGGATTTGAGGTAATTAAAATCGCCGTACCTGACGGCGAGAAAACGCTTAACGCCATTGATAGCCTGGCGGCGAGCGGCGCGAAAGGTTTCGTTATCTGTACGCCGGATCCAAAGCTGGGTTCAGCGATTGCCGCGAAAGCGCGCGGTTATGACATGAAAGTGATTGCGGTGGACGATCAGTTCGTGAATGCCAAAGGCAAACCGATGGATACCGTTCCGCTGGTGATGATGGCGGCCACCAAAATCGGCGAGCGTCAGGGCCAGGAGCTCTATAAAGAGATGCAAAAACGCGGCTGGGATGTAAAAGAGACCGCCGTGATGGCGATTACCGCTGACGAGCTGGATACCGCCCGTCGTCGTACCACGGGCTCCATGGACGCCCTAAAAGCGGCTGGCTTCCCGGAAAAACAAATCTACAAAGTCCCGACCAAATCCAACGATATCCCGGGCGCCTTTGATGCGGCGAACTCTATGCTCGTCCAGCATCCGGAGGTGAAACACTGGCTGGTGGTGGGGATGAACGATAACACCGTGCTGGGCGGCGTGCGTGCAACGGAAGGCCAGGGCTTTAAAGCACCGGACATTATCGGGATCGGCATCAACGGCGTGGACGCCGTGAGCGAACTGTCTAAAGCGCAGGCGACCGGCTTCTACGGCTCTCTGCTGCCAAGCCCGGATGTCCACGGCTATAAATCCAGCGAAATGCTTTACAACTGGGTGACCAAGGGGGTTGAGCCGCCGAAATTCACCGAAGTAACCGATGTGGTGCTGATCACCCGCGATAATTTCAAAGAGGAGCTGGCGAAAAAAGGACTGGGCGGTAAGTAATACGCTGTGATTGCGCCCCTCACACGCCGTGAGGGGCCTGACGTACACACTACAGGAATCACGGAGTCGTTATGCAACAGTCTGATCCGTATCTCTCTTTCCGCGGCATCGGTAAAACATTCCCCGGCGTAAACGCGCTGACCGATATCAGCTTCGACTGCTATGCAGGTCAGGTTCATGCCCTGATGGGGGAGAACGGCGCGGGAAAATCCACGCTGCTAAAAATTCTCAGCGGCAACTACACGCCCACCACCGGCACGCTGGCCATTCGCGGCGAAGAGGTGGCCTTTGCCGATACCACGGCAGCGTTAAACGCGGGCGTCGCCATCATCTATCAGGAGCTGCATCTCATTCCTGAAATGACCGTGGCGGAGAACATCTACCTGGGCCAGCTTCCGCATAAAAGCGGCGTGGTCAACCGCTCGCTGCTCAACTATGAAGCGGGCTTGCAGCTCAGGCACCTTGGGCTGGATGTCGATCCGCAAACGCCCCTTAAGTATCTCTCCATCGGCCAGTGGCAGATGGTGGAAATTGCCAAAGCGCTGGCGCGTAACGCCAAGATCATCGCTTTTGACGAGCCAACCAGCTCGCTCTCGGCGCGTGAAATTGAAAACCTCTTTCGCGTGATCCGCGAGCTGCGCAAAGAGGGCCGCATCATTCTGTACGTCTCCCACCGTATGGAAGAGATTTTTGCCTTAAGCGATGCCATCACCGTGTTTAAGGATGGCCGCTACGTGCGCACCTTCACCGATATGCAGCAGGTCAATCATGACCAGCTGGTGCAGGCGATGGTTGGGCGCGATCTCGGGGATATTTACCACTGGAAGCCGCGCGAGTACGGCCCTGAGCGTCTGCGTCTGGATAGCGTTAAAGCCCCAGGCGTGCGCACACCTATTTCACTCTCGGTGCGCAGCGGCGAAATCGTCGGGCTGTTTGGCCTTGTCGGGGCAGGGCGCAGCGAGCTGATGAAAGGGCTGTTTGGCGGTACGCGCATTACCCAGGGCCAGGTCTTCGTTGATGGGAAAAAAGTCGATATACAGAAGCCTGCGCAGGCGATTAACGCGGGCATCATGCTCTGTCCGGAGGATCGAAAGGCCGAAGGCATTATTCCAGTGCACTCGGTGCGCGACAACATCAACATCTCTGCCCGGCGCAAGTTCATCCGCGCGGGATGTCTGATTAACGACGGCTGGGAGGCGCGCAACGCTGATCACCATATCCGTTCGCTGAACATCAAAACTCCCGGGGCTGAACAGCTGATCATGAATTTGTCCGGCGGCAACCAGCAAAAAGCCATTCTGGGGCGCTGGCTGTCGGAAGACATGAAGGTCATTTTGCTGGATGAACCAACGCGCGGTATCGACGTGGGGGCGAAACACGAAATCTATAACGTCATCTATGAGCTGGCAAAACGCGGTGTGGCGGTGCTGTTCGCCTCCAGCGATCTGCCCGAGGTGCTGGGCGTCGCCGACCGTATTGTAGTGATGCGTGAAGGCGAAATTGCCGGTGAATTGCTGCATGAACAGGCGAATGAACAACAGGCGTTGAGTCTCGCCATGCCTAAAGTTAGCCAGGCTGTCGCCTGAGTAAGGAGTCAATGATGTCCTCTGTTACTACATCCGGAGCGCCGAAGTCGGCTTTCAGTTTTGGCCGCATCTGGGACCAGTACGGCATGTTGGTGGTTTTTGCCGCCCTGTTCGTTGCGTGCGCGATTTTTGTGCCAAACTTCGCGACCTTCATCAACATGAAGGGGCTGGGGCTGGCCATCTCCATGTCCGGCATGGTGGCCTGCGGAATGCTATTCTGCCTGGCCTCCGGCGATTTTGACCTGTCGGTCGCCTCGGTGATTGCCTGTGCCGGGGTCACCACTGCCGTGGTGATCAATATGACCGAAAGCCTGTGGATCGGCGTGCTGGCGGGGCTGATGCTCGGCGTGCTGAGCGGTCTGGTGAACGGCTTTGTGATTGCGCGCCTGAAGATTAACGCCCTGATCACGACGCTTGCGACCATGCAAATCGTGCGCGGTCTGGCCTATATCATCTCCGACGGTAAGGCGGTGGGGATTGAAGACGAGCGCTTCTTTACGCTGGGCTATGCCAACTGGCTGGGCTTGCCTGCGCCTATCTGGCTGACGGTAGCCTGTCTGATCCTGTTTGGTTTCCTGCTTAACCGCACCACCTTTGGTCGTAATACCCTGGCGATTGGCGGGAACGAGGAAGCGGCGCGTTTGGCGGGTGTCCCGGTCGTACGGACCAAGATCATTATCTTCGTGCTTTCCGGGCTGGTGTCGGCAGCGGCGGGGATTATTCTGGCGTCGCGTATGACCAGCGGCCAGCCAATGACCTCTATCGGTTATGAGCTGATTGTCATTTCAGCCTGCGTATTGGGGGGCGTATCCCTCAAGGGCGGCATCGGAAAAATCTCATATGTGGTGGCGGGGATCCTGATTCTGGGGACCGTGGAGAACGCCATGAACCTGCTTAATATTTCTCCGTTCTCTCAGTACGTCGTACGCGGCCTGATCCTGCTGGCAGCAGTGATCTTCGACCGTTACAAGCAAAAAGCTAAGCGTACCGTCTGATTTATTTTTAGCCACTTATCTGCTCAACTATTAACCATAGTTGACTCCCTGACCGGCCCGCCAGTTATGCTGACGGGCCGGTTGCTAAATGGCGAGCGCCGTCACACTGTCTATACTTACATGGCTGTTTTGTTCACTGTAAGGAGGATTAGGGTGGCTGACTTGTTAACCGCACCGCCTGTACTGCCCGGAAAATTTGCTTTCTTTTTTGACCTCGACGGGACGCTCGCCGGGATTGAACCGCATCCTGACGACGTTGTTGTACCGGATCTGGTGTTAGAGAATTTGCAGCAGCTCTCCCGACAGAACGAGGGGGCACTGGCATTGATTTCAGGGCGCTCAATGGCCGAGCTGGATGTGCTCGCCAGTCCTTATCACTTTCCGCTGGCCGGTGTGCACGGAGCGGAGCGCCGCGATATCCATGATCAACTGCATATAGTTTCACTCCCCGATACGCTGGTTCAGGCGCTGCATGCGCAACTCTCTTCTGCTCTGGAACTGCTTCCCGGTACGGAACTGGAAGCCAAAGGCATGGCCTTTGCGCTGCACTACCGTCAGGCGCCTCACCATGAGGCGGCGATCTTTTCGGTAGCAAGAAGCGTGGCGGAAGCCCATCCGGAGCTGGCGTTACAGCCCGGTAAATGTGTGGTCGAGATTAAACCAGCAGGAATTAATAAAGGCGCTGCCATTGCAGCGTTTATGGCGGAAGCGCCGTTTAAAGGGCGCACGCCAGTATTTTTTGGGGATGACCTGACCGACGAGGCCGGGTTCAGCGTGGTAAACCAGGCCAGTGGCATGTCTGTCAAGGTAGGGCCGGGTGAAACCGTTGCCGGATGGCGGCTGGAAAACGTCGCCAGCGTCTGGCAGTGGATATCTGATGTCGCTAACCAGCAACAACAACAAATAGCGCAAAACAACGGGAGAAATCATTATGGGTCGCTTAGTCGTCGTCTCTAATCGCATCGCACCGCCGGATGATAAAAAAGCCAGTGCCGGTGGCCTGGCGGTCGGGGTATTAGGTGCCCTCAAAGCCGCGGGTGGTCTCTGGTTTGGCTGGAGCGGGGAAATCAGTAATGATGAGAAACCGCTTAAAAAGGTGTCACGGGGCAATATCACGTGGGCTTCCTTCGCACTCAGTGAGAAGGACTATGATGAATATTATTCCGAGTTCTCAAACGCCGTGCTGTGGCCAGCGTTTCACTATCGTCTGGACCTGGTGAAATTCCAGCGTGAATCTTATGAAGGCTATATGCGCGTTAATGCGCTGCTGGCAGATAAACTGCTGCCGCTGATCGAAGAAGACGATATTTTATGGATCCACGATTACCATTTGCTGCCTTTCGCCAGAGAGCTGCGAAAACGTGGTGTGAATAACCGAATCGGTTTTTTCCTGCACATTCCTTTCCCGACGCCGGAGATTTTCACGGCACTGCCGCAGCATGAAGAGATCCTTGAGGCGCTGTCCGATTACGACCTGCTCGGTTTCCAGACGGAAAACGACAGGCTGGCCTTCCTCGACAGCGTGTCCGGTAAAACCCGACTGGTCACTCACGGCGGCAAATCTCACACCGCGTGGGGACGTAATTTCCATACCGAGGTCTACCCGATTGGTATTGAGCCAGACGAAATTGCCGAGCAGGCCTCCGGTCCATTGCCTCCGAAGCTTGCCCAGCTTAAGGATGAACTCAAGCACGTTAAGAATATCTTTTCGGTTGAACGACTTGATTATTCCAAAGGGTTGCCGGAGCGATTCCTCGCGTACGAAACCCTGCTGGAAAAATTCCCGCAGCATCACGGCAAGATTCGTTATACCCAGATAGCGCCGACCTCACGCGGTGAGGTTCAGGCCTATCAGGATATCCGTCACCAGCTTGAGACCGAAGCAGGGCGCATCAACGGGCGCTACGGGCAGCTTGGCTGGACGCCACTTTTCTATTTGAATCAGCACTTTGAGCGCAAAATTCTGATGAAAGTGTTCCGCTATGCGGATGTCGGGCTGGTCACGCCCCTGCGCGACGGGATGAATCTGGTGGCAAAAGAGTATGTTGCAGCACAAGATCCTGCTGACCCGGGTGTGCTGGTGCTGTCTCAATTTGCCGGTGCGGCAAACGAGTTAACCTCAGCGCTGATTGTAAACCCTTACGATCGCGATGACGTGGCAAATGCCCTGAACCGTGCGTTAACTATGCCGCTTGCGGAACGTATTTCACGCCATTCGGAAATGATGGAGACCATCATGAAGAATGATATTAACCGCTGGCAGGCGCGTTTTATTGACGATTTGCGCGCGATCCAGCCGCAAAGTCAGGAAGGTGATCTGCAAAAAAAGATCGCGACCTTCCCTAAACTCGCCTGATTTTCTCCGGGGGCATTAATTGCCCCCAAGAGGCACCAGCAGGACATCAACCTGGCTTGACGAAACGATAGATTTTGCCGAGCATGCCGCACGAGAAAAAAAACTCTGGTTATGATTTCCGCAAATAACCAGGTCAATATTCTCTTTCTGACAGATGTCGAGTATATGCGCGCTTAATTCACCGGTCGCGATAACGGTCTGATGAATCGGATAGTCTGCCCTCTCCACCAACTCTTGCAGGAATTGGTGCGTTTCCTCCTGCAATACCTCACGTATATCTTCCAGCATCGGCGCAGCCAGCTGATTATACATTTCGGGTTCCGCGGCCAGCGTGATCAGGCTGATGCGGGCATTGGCGGGGCGGGCGATGGATACGGCTCGGGCGACAAGCTGGTGGCTTTCGGGAGAAACAGCAACTGAAACAAGCAGATGGGAGTAACTCATCACGCACTCCTTTGATGTCAGAATGACAAGTTTCCCCAGCTTTACCGCGAAACTGTCATTACTGCAAGAGGTGAATGCGTCATTAGTGTGAAGCTTATCATAATTATTCATTAATTATTCTTATAAGAAGAATAACTGAAAAGATGGCCTAAATGAAAAAAATTAACAGCTTAACGTAAATTACACATTTTCCCTTCCGGGTGGTTAACACGCCTTAACTCATCATCAACCCGGCGTAGATCGTTACGCAACGAAACTGATTTTTGTGTTACCAGCGTTAACCCACTGTTTTTACTTTATTAATTAATGGTAGTTTCAGCGTGAAGTTTTCCCCATAGCAGATCAATGCGGATTTGCCCTGTCTTTACATTTCCCAGACCCAATTCCCCCGTCCGGATGCATGAGTATTCGTTCCTGAAGAATATAAACAAGCTTGGGTTGGATAAAAAACACCCAAATTACAAGTCACGCTGATGGATTTATGGGTTACATTCGCGTAAATTATGTGACGCAGATCACATTTTTTTTAAATTCCAGGGGGGGCTGCATTGTATGTGTCAAAACTGACGAGTAGAGTTTGCGTCGAATTAGGAAAAATCTTAGTTATTTGTAAGAAAAGATAAAATGTGTAACCGACATTTTGGCCATGTTAACCGGTCACGCGCTTTACGACGTACAAACCTAAATTCAACTATGCATTTGGCCTTTTCTTTTTATACCGGGTGATTTCCCGGCGACATCACGGGGTGCGGTCTTTCCGCATAAAAATAATAGTTGGTTATTCGGGATGGGAAAAATGCATACATCCGAGTTGCTAAAACATATTTACGACATCAATTTGTCGTATTTATTGCTCGCGCAGCGTTTGATTAGTCAGGACAAACCGTCAGCGATGTTTCGTCTGGGTGTTAACGAAGAGATGGCAACCATGCTGGGGGGATTAACACTTCCGCAGATGGTCAAGCTGGCTGAAACCAATCAGCTTGTCTGCCAGTTCCGTTTCGATAACCCGCAGACCATTACGCGTCTGACTCAGGAATCCCGCGTGGACGATCTGCAACAGATCCACACCGGTATTCTTCTCTCCACCCGCCTGCTCAACGAAATCAGCCAGCCTGACGACGTAGCCCGGAAGAAAAGGGCTTAACAATGAGCGAAAAAAGCATTGTTCAGGAAGCCCGTGATATCCAGCTGGCAATGGAACTCATCACGCTGGGTGCGCGTTTACAAATGCTGGAAAGCGAGACGCAACTGAGCCGTGGTCGTTTGATCAAGCTGTACAAAGAATTGCGTGGTAGCCCACCGCCAAAAGGCATGCTGCCGTTTTCGACTGACTGGTTCATGACATGGGAGCAGAACATCCATGCTTCCATGTTCTGTAACGCCTGGCAGTACCTGCTTAAAACGGGCTTATGCAGCGGCGTGGATGCCGTGATTAAAGCCTACAAACTTTACCTTGAGCAATGCCCGCAGCAGGAACAGGGACCCCTGCTGGCGCTGACCCGCGCCTGGACGCTGGTGCGTTTTGTTGAAAGCGGAATGCTTGAATTGTCGCGCTGCAACTGCTGTGACGGCAATTTTATTACCCACGCGCACCAGCCTGCGGGCAGCTTCGCCTGTAGTTTATGCCAGCCTCCATCCCGAGCCGTAAAAAGACGTAAACTTTCCCGGGATGCTGCCGATATTATTCCACAACTGCTGGATGAACAGATCGAACACGCTGTTTAACCCGAACCTGTGGGCAAGATTCCAGCAGCGGTAAGCGATTACCGCTGCTTTTTTTTACCCTGCGTTCAGGTCACGCGCTCGAAATGAACGTCCTGCCATAGTCACTAGCGGAAGGATGATGTCGTGCTTATCTTATTAGGTTACCTGGTAGTTCTCGGTACAGTTTTCGGCGGTTACATGATGACCGGCGGGCACCTTGGAGCACTCTATCAACCGGCTGAACTTGTCATCATCGGCGGTGCAGGGGTAGGGGCTTTTATCGTTGGTAACAACGGTAAATCGATCAAGGGCACGCTGAAGGCGATTCCGCTGCTGTTTCGTCGCTCGAAATACACCAAAAGCATGTATATGGATCTTCTGGCGCTGCTCTATCGCCTGATGGCGAAGTCACGTCAGCAAGGAATGTTCTCGCTGGAGCGGGACATTGAAAACCCGAAAGAGAGCGAAATTTTCGCCAGCTACCCGCGTATTCTGGCTGACGCGATGATGCTCGATTTTATCGTCGATTACCTGCGGCTGATCATCAGCGGCAACATGAACACCTTCGAAATTGAAGCCCTGATGGACGAAGAGATCGAAACCCACGAGAGCGAATCCGAAGTGCCGGCCAACAGCCTGGCGCTGGTGGGCGACTCGCTTCCAGCGTTCGGTATCGTGGCGGCGGTCATGGGCGTCGTTCATGCCCTGGCCTCGGCGGATCGCCCGGCGGCTGAACTGGGCGCCCTGATTGCCCACGCAATGGTGGGGACGTTCCTCGGTATTTTACTGGCATACGGCTTTATCTCCCCGCTGGCGAGCGTGCTGCGCCAGAAGAGCGCTGAAACCACCAAAATGATGCAGTGCGTGAAAATTACGCTGCTCTCAAACCTCAACGGTTATGCGCCACCGATCGCCGTCGAATTTGGCCGTAAGACGCTCTACTCCAGCGAACGTCCGTCGTTTATCGAACTGGAAGAGCATGTGCGCGCGGTGAAAAACCCCAACCAACAGACGACAACTGAGGACGCATGAAAAACCAGTCCCATCCGATCGTCATCGTAAAAAAACGCAAGCATAAGGGGCACGGGCACGGTTCTCACGGCTCATGGAAGATCGCGTACGCCGACTTTATGACCGCCATGATGGCCTTCTTTCTGGTGATGTGGCTGATCTCCATCTCCAGCCCGAAAGAGCTTATTCAGATTGCGGAATATTTCAGAACGCCGCTGGCGACGGCGGTCACCGGCGGGCCGCGCATTTCGAACAGCGACAGCCCGATCCCCGGCGGCGGTGACGATTACACCCAGCAGCAGGGCGAAGTGAAAAAACAGCCTAACATCGACGAGCTGAAAAAACGGATGGAGCAGGCGCGCCTGAAAAAACTGCGCGGTGACCTGGATCAGCTGATTGAGGCGGACCCTAAATTGCGCGCGCTGCGTCCGCATCTGAAAATTGACCTGGTGCAGGAAGGGCTGCGTATTCAAATCATCGACAGCCAGAACCGACCGATGTTCAAAACCGGCAGTGCCGACGTGGAGCCCTACATGCGCGATATTCTGCGCGCGATTGCACCGGTGCTGAACGGCATTCCGAACCGCGTTAGCCTCTCCGGTCACACGGATGATTTCCCGTACGCCACGGGAGAGAAGGGATACAGCAACTGGGAGCTTTCTGCCGATCGCGCCAACGCCTCGCGTCGCGAGCTGGTGGCGGGTGGGCTTGATGATGGCAAGGTCCTGCGCGTGGTCGGCATGGCTGCAACCATGCGCCTGACCGACCGCGGACCGGATGACGCCATCAACCGTCGTATCAGTCTTTTAGTGCTGAACCAGCAGGCGGAGCAGGCCATCCTGCATGAAAACGCCGAAAGTCAGAATGAGTCACTGGACGATTTAAAACAGCCTGGGGCCGTCCCTTCGGCTGCCGTTCCAACATCGCCACCAGCCAATCCGAGGTGATAGCGTGAGCATGGATATTACCGATTTTTACCAGACATTTTTTGATGAAGCCGACGAATTGTTGGCCGATATGGAGCAACATTTGCTGGATCTGGTGCCCGAGGCACCGGACTCAGAACAGCTCAACGCCATCTTCCGTGCGGCGCATTCCATTAAAGGCGGAGCCGGAACGTTTGGATTTACCATTTTGCAGGAAACGACCCATTTAATGGAAAACCTGCTGGATGAAGCACGACGCGGTGAGATGCAGCTCAATACCGACATTATCAACCTGTTTTTGGAAACGAAAGATATTATGCAGGAACAGCTCGACGCCTATAAAAGTTCGGCAGAGCCTGATGCCGCCAGCTTTGAATACATCTGCAACGCGCTGCGTCAGTTAGCGCTGGAAGCCAAAGGTGAGGCGTCTGCGCCCGTTGTCCCTGCGGCAAAACTGAGCGTTGTTGACGCCGCGGCCAAACCAGACAGTGCGCCTGATGCAGCCGCAGGAAAATTGCGCGTAGTGCTGTCACGGCTGAAAGAGAACGAGGTCAACCTGCTGGAAGAGGAGCTGGGTAACCTGGCGACGCTCAGCAACGTGGTGAAGGGTAAAGACAGCCTGGCCGCGACGCTCGACGGCGGGATCGGTCAGGATGACATTGTGGCGGTGCTGTGCTTCGTGATTGAAGCGGATCAAATTGCGTTTGAAACCGAGGCGGCGGCCGTTGAAGTGCCCGCGCCGGCAGAAATTGCCCCTGCGGTAGTTGCCGCTGCCCCTGCACTGAAAGCCGTGCCCAAAGAGACGGCCGCCCCGGCCCGCGGTGAAAAACCGGCGGCGCGCTCCAGCGAGTCAACGAGCATTCGCGTGGCGGTGGAGAAAGTGGATCAGCTGATTAACCTGGTGGGTGAACTGGTGATCACCCAGTCGATGCTGGCCCAGCGCTCCAACGAGCTGGACCCGGTGACCCACGGCGATCTCATCACCAGCATGGGCCAGTTACAACGTAACGCCCGCGATTTGCAGGAATCGGTGATGTCCATCCGCATGATGCCGATGGAATATGTCTTCAGCCGCTTCCCGCGCCTGGTGCGCGACCTGGCCAGCAAGCTCAACAAACAGATCGAACTCACGCTGATGGGCAGCTCCACCGAGCTGGATAAGAGCCTGATTGAACGCATTATCGACCCGTTAACGCACCTGGTGCGTAACAGCCT
Source organism: Enterobacter sp. MGH 4 (assembly GCF_000534735.1). NCBI lineage: Bacteria > Pseudomonadati > Pseudomonadota > Gammaproteobacteria > Enterobacterales > Enterobacteriaceae > Enterobacter > Enterobacter sp. MGH 4. The sequence goes on from NZ_KI973289.1 coordinate 612,080, forward strand.
CGACCACGGCATTGAGCTGCCGGAAAACCGCGTGGCAGCCGGAAAATCGCCAGTGGGCAACCTGATCCTGTCAGCAGAACATCAGGGCGGCAACATCTGCATCGAAGTGACCGATGACGGCGCGGGCCTGAACCGCGAGCGCATTCTGGCGAAGGCGATTTCGCAGGGCATGGCGGTCAACGAAAACATGACTGACGAAGAAGTGGGCATGCTGATTTTTGCCCCGGGCTTCTCAACCGCAGAGCAGGTCACCGACGTTTCCGGCCGCGGCGTGGGCATGGACGTGGTGAAACGTAACATTCAGGAGATGGGCGGTCACGTTGAGATCCAGTCTAAGCAGGGCGCGGGCACCACGATCCGTATCCTGCTGCCGCTGACGCTGGCCATTCTTGACGGCATGTCCGTTAAAGTGGCGGACGAAGTCTTTATTCTGCCGCTGAACGCGGTGATGGAATCCCTCCAGCCGCGCGAAGAAGATCTGCATCCGCTGGCGGGCGGCGAGCGCGTGCTCGAAGTGCGCGGCGAGTACCTGCCGCTGGTGGAACTGTGGAAATTGTTCGAAGTGGACGGGGCAAAAACCGAGGCCACGCAGGGTATCGTTGTGATCCTGCAAAGCGCCGGACGCCGCTACGCGCTGCTGGTCGATCAGCTGATTGGTCAGCATCAGGTGGTGGTTAAGAACCTGGAAAGTAACTACCGCAAAGTGCCGGGGATCTCTGCTGCCACCATCCTGGGTGATGGTAGCGTCGCGCTGATCGTCGATGTATCGGCACTTCAGGGATTAAATCGTGAACAACGTGTGGCGAACACAGCCGCCTGATTAAGTAAAAGGTAATAACATGACCGGTATGAGTAACGTAACGAAACTGGCGGGCGAGCCCTCTGGGCAGGAATTCCTGGTTTTCACTTTAGGTGATGAAGAGTACGGTATCGACATCCTGAAAGTGCAGGAAATTCGCGGGTACGATCAGGTAACGCGCATCGCGAATACGCCAGCGTTTATCAAGGGTGTGACCAACCTGCGCGGTGTGATTGTGCCTATCGTGGATCTGCGCGTGAAGTTCAGCCAGGGCGATGTGGAGTACAACGATAACACGGTGGTGATTGTTCTGAATCTGGGGCAGCGCGTGGTGGGGATTGTGGTGGACGGCGTGTCAGATGTGCTGTCGCTGACCGCCGATCAAATCCGTCCTGCGCCGGAGTTTGCGGTCACGCTGTCGACGGAATACCTGACAGGGCTGGGTGCGCTCGGCGAGCGTATGCTGATTCTGGTGAATATTGAGAAGCTGCTGAACAGCGAAGAGATGGCGCTGCTGGATATCGCGGCGAATCACGTGGCATAAAATAAAGCCGGGTGGCGCTGACGCTTACCCGGCCTACGTGTTCGAGCCATTCGTAGGCCGGGTAAGGCGAAGCCGCCACCCGGCTCTTTTGTAACCTTACGCCTCCTGCTCCACCAGCTCTGCCTCCGCTTCCCGCGCCCCTTCATTCTGCGACAGCATCGCCGTCGCAATCCCGTTCCCCAGCACGTTAATGGCGGACCGTCCCATATCCAGGAAATGATCAATCCCCATCAGCAGCAGGATCCCGGCCACCGGAATATTAAAGCTCGGAATGGTTGCCGCCAGCACCACCAGCGACGAGCGCGGTACACCCGCAATGCCTTTCGAGGCCAGCATCAGCGTTAACATCAGCACCGTCACCTCGGTGAAACTCAGGTGAATGTTGTACGCCTGGGCGATAAACATTGAGGCGAACGAGCAGTACACCATGGAGCCGACCAGGTTAAACGAGTAGCCGATCGGCAGGACGAAAGAGGCGATATTACGTGAACAGCCGAAGCGCGCTAACTGCTCCAGCGTTTTCGGGTATGCCGCTTCTGAGCTGCTGGTGGTAAACGCCACCAGCACCGGATCTTTCAGCATCGCCACCAGACGGAAAATCTCTTTCTTCAGTACCATGTAACCCACGGCCAGCAATACCAGACAGGTCAGGAGGATCGCCACATAATAACCGCCAATAAACGAGGCATAGTTCAGCAAAATGCCCAGCCCCTGGGTGGCAATGACGGACGAAATCGCCGCGAAAATGGCCAGCGGCGCAACGTACATCACGTAGCCCGTCACCTTCAGCATAATGTGGGATACCACATCCAGCGCCGCGACCAGCGGGGCGTTGAATTTTTGGCCCAGTGACGCGCCGCCAATGCCGAAGAACATCGAGAAGACCACAATTTGCAGGATCTCATTGTTCGCCATCGCGCCGGCAATGCTGGTTGGAATGGTGTGTGACAGGAAGGCTTTCAGCGACATCCCGCTCACGGCCAGGCCGGTATCAACCGTCTCTGTCGGAATGCTCAGGTTCAGACCGCTGCCGGGTTGTTCAAGGGTAACAATAAACAGCCCCACCAGAATGGAAAGTACGGATGAGCTGATAAACCACACCATCGCTTTACCCCCGACGCGCCCAATCGTAGACGTTTCACCCAGCCTCATAATGCCCACCGTCAGGGTGCTGAACACCAGCGGGGCTATCACCATCTTGATCAGCCGCAGGAAAATATCGGTCAGCAGGGTGATGTTCTCCGACCAGGCCTGTATCGCGTCGGACGAAGCATACTCATGGATCGCCGCACCGGAAAGAATGCCCGCCAGCATGAAAATCACGATGAAGAGCGTGAGTTTGTTTGCACTTGCCACAAAAAGATCCTCTATGCGCTAAAAGAGTTTCCTGCGTCAATGCATACAAAATTTTTATTTAAGCGCAGGAAAATATTCGGGGCATAAATTGAAGTAAAGCTGCGTGAGTTACAACTTGTTTTTAATTTTTATGAAATTCGTTGTTTTTATCATGACGATATATTGTGACTCAGATCACCCTACAGGCGATATATCCTCAAGTTAAGCAAGAATAATGCCCTTTTTTTTTTGCTAACCCTTTGTAATGTTTGTTAATAACCTGTTAATTCGAGCGGGGTTGCCCTCTTTTTGATGAAAGTGGTTGAAGTGCTAACCATAAACTAAATTCTCAGTAACCGCGCCGGGGAATGTTTAAGCGGGGCTAACATACTGAACAGTATGAATAAAATATGGCAAGCGAACCTATATTTCTTCTGGAGGGTGGTAAATGAAAAGAAAACTTCTTTTTATCTGCGCGGGCACGCTGCTGACGGCGGCAACGGTCGGTCAGGCTCTCGCGGTCACCAGTAGCGGCACTATCGGCGCGACGTTGACGCTGACAAACGGCTGCTTGATCAACGGCTCGCCAACGCAAAACGGCATTAACTTCGGGACGCTGGATTTCGGCACTCATCCTGCAACATTCTCCACCCTGACAACCCAGTTAACCGGTGCCAGCGGAGGAAACACCTTTACCATTCAATGTACCACTGCCAGTTACACGGTGGCGATCACCGGCAACACTAACGCTACCGCACCCGGAACCGTTGTCGGCACCCCAGGTACGCCGGGCCGCTATCTGGTCAACACCGCCAATGCGGCGCAGGGCGTTGCCTACAGCCTGTTCAGCGATAGCGGTTACAACAACGTGGTTGCGAACAATGCCGCGTTGCCGGTCGCCTCTACTGCGGGTGGGGTGGATAGCTACACCCTCTACGCACGCATTACGGGCGGCGGCAATAGCGTAACGGTCGTACCGGGAACCTATACCGACACGATTAACGTCAGCGTCACCTACTGATTCAGCCATGAAGGCATTGTTATGTCTGCGCGACAGCGCAGAGGGCGTCGTGCACCCTTTTTTAACCCTGTTGGTCGGGCTGATGTTGATCCCAGACGCCGGGGCGGTGACGTCTCAGTCATTCAGGGTGAGCGCGACGGTTGTGCCTGGATGCTCGGTGAGCACCGGCACCGGCGGGCGTTTCGGTACGCTGAATTTCGGGACCCGCAGCGGCGTGGAGAGCGCACCGGTCAGCACCAGCTTTGTTGCCGACGGCGCGTTGTCCATCGCCTGCACACCGGGTGTGGCGCTAAGTATGAGCATTAATGGCGGTCAGAATTATAGCTCTGTGCGGCGGATGACGCGTTCAGGCGGGACAGAGGTGGTCGGTTACCGGCTCTACAGCAGCAGCTCTTTGGCCGCAAACAGTGAAATTGGGGTTAACCAGGCAATACCGATTACCTATACCAACAGCAATAACATCGCGCTGCCTCTTTTTGGCGTCGCGCTTTTGACCGGGTTTAGCCCGTCAGGAACGTATTCAGATCAACTCACCGTGACCTTGTCATGGTAGGAAAGGGAGAGCATTGATGAAGCCATTTTTCAGGCGGTCAGGCCTGTTGAGTCTGTTGGGGATAACGGCCCTTACAGCGGTTAAGGCGCAAGCAGCCGCAACCATTCTTCTTTGGCCTATCGATCCGTGGCTTTCGGCAGACGCCAGAGCAACTGAATTGTGGATCCAGAATCAGGGCAACAGCGCCACGACAATGCAGATACGCATTGTGCGCTGGAAACAGGAGGGCGGATATGAGCGTTACACCGCCCAGCAGGATGTGGTCGCCAGCCCGCCGATCGTGACTATCGCTAAAGGCAGTAAACAGCTTATTCGCCTGATTAAGCAGGGGACGATCCCGTCCGGCGTCGAGCAAGCCTACCGCATCATTGTGGATGAGATTCCCCAGCCGGATGCAAAAGCGGAACCGTCTATGGGCCTCAAACTGCAAATGCGCTATTCCATTCCCTTATTTGTTTATGGACAGGGGATCCCCACCCTCAACGAAGGAGAGCATCACGCGCTGGCGAACACTCAGCAGCTCAACTGGCGGGTCATTCAGGAGGAGGGGAAACCCGCGCTTGAGGTCCGCAATCAGGGGAACGTTCACGTCAGGCTCAGCCAGGTTGCGGTTGAGCAGGGCGGGCAAAAACGCACGGTTGCCGAGGGGCTGCTGGGTTATGTGCTGCCAGGCAGCACCCGAAGCTGGCCGCTTCCGGCAGGGATTTATCAGCCGAATCGGATGAGCGCGCAAATTAATGCCAGGGATACGCAATGGCAATCGACGCCCGTCAACTGAAACCGGCGATGATGATCCTGCTTTGCGTCAGTACCAGCGCATTTGCCGAAACCGGCGACGACAGTTTACCGCCGCCGCCGGACGCTCGGACGATGAACGGCGAAGCTGTATTCCAGCTCGCCCTGGTGCTGAACCACTATGACACGGGTCTGGTGGTGCCGGTGACGCAGCGCGAGGGCGCCTGGTTTATTTCAGGAGCGGATTTGCTTCGCGCCGGACTGCCGCAGGAGCATGTGCCTGCCGGAGAGGTGAACCTTTCAACGCTCTCATCGGTACGCGTAGAGTATGACAGCAGCGCCCAGCGGCTCATGCTGACGGTCCCCCGGGACTGGGTTGCGGCACGGATCACGTCGTTTAGCGGTCAGAGCGCGCAAAGCAAGCCGCATTATGGCCGGGGCGCGCTGCTCAACTACGACGTTTATACCAACCATACCGAACATACGGGCGGCCAGGCGTCGGTGTGGCATGAGTTCCGCTATTTCAACGAAGACTATTCGTTTTCTTCGACAGGGTACGCCCGACAGAATTTCGCCGGAAGCAGCGGGCAGCAGGAAGGATACGTGCGCTATGACTCAACCCTGCTGATCACCAACGAGGAGGATGCCACCACCTGGACCGTCGGGGACGTCATCAGCGATGCGCTGAGCTGGAGCACCAGCGTGCGGATGGGCGGGATCAGCTACGGGCGCGACTTCTCCCTGCGTCCGGATCTGGTGACCTGGCCGCTGCCGGCGTTTTCCGGTGAGGCGGCCGTCCCGACCTCGGTCGATCTCTTTATTAATGGCTACCGTTCCGGCTCCACCCGCCTTCAGCCGGGGCCGTTTACCCTCACTAATCTGCCGTACATCAACGGCGCAGGGGATGCGGTACTGGTCACCACCGACGCGCTGGGACGTCAGGTGAGCACCACGCTGCCGTTTTATGTCAGCAGCGATCTGCTGAAGCAGGGGTTAAGCGACGGCGCCGTGACGCTGGGCAGCCTGCGGCGCAACTACGGTATAGAGAATTTTGACTATGGCCCGGCGGCGGGCAGCGGATCGTATCGCTACGGGGTGACCGACTGGCTGACGCTGGAGGGGCATGCGGAAGGGGCGGAGTCGCTGGCGCTCGGCGGCGCGGGCACGGTGCTGAAGCTCGGGCGTTTTGGCGTGGTGAACACGTCTTATACCCAAAGCCGGATGCGCGGCGACGAAGGGGGCCAGATGAACTGGGGCTATCAGTACAGCACCAGCGAGTTTAGCGTAGCGACCCAGCATACCCGACGCGACCGCGGCTTCGGCAACCTCGCCCTGTACGATCAGCCCACCGTTTATGATGAATATGATAACCCCGTTGCCAGCCTGAGCCGCAATACCGACCAGTACTCCTTAACCTTTAACCTCGGTGATTACGGCAATATCGGTGCGGCGTGGATCGGCGTGGAGAGTTTTGACAGCCGGAAAACCGAGCTGCTCAACCTCTCCTGGAGCCGAAATCTGTGGCGCTCAAGCAGTATTTACCTGGCGGCCAGCCGTGACCAGCAGCGGGATGACTGGACGGTTGCGCTGTCGTTGCAGGTCCCTCTGGGCGAACGTGACAGCGCCGCCGTTACCTTTGAAAACACGCCTGACGCAGGCAGCACTCAACGCATTAACTACAACCACTCGATGCGGTCTGACGGCGGCTTTAGCTGGAACATGGCCTGGGCCAACCAGTCGCGGTCGAGTAACTATCAACAGGCCACGCTCGGCTGGCGGAATAACAATGTTGAGCTTCAGGGCGGCGGCTACGGTGAGAAGGGGATGATGACCTGGTGGGGCGAGGCGATGGGCTCTGTCGTCCTGATGGACGGTGAGCTGTTTGCGGCGAACAAAATCAACGATGCGTTTGTGGTGATCAGCACCGACGGACATCCGGACGTACCCGTCAGCTACGAGAACCAGCCGGTTGGTAAAACCAATAACAAAGGTTATCTGCTGGTCAGCGGCGTTTCCGCCTATTACCCGGCGAGCTACCGCATTGATACCCTGAACTTACCTGCGGATACCCGGCTGAAAGAGACCGAGCGTCGGGTGGCGATTCGTCGGCATAACGGTTATCTGGTGGATTTCCCGATGGAGCAGGAGCGGGTTGCCAGCGTGATCCTGCATGACGCGCAGGGCAATGCGATCCCGGTGGGAAGCCAGGTCAAACGCGCGTCCCGCAGTAGCGCGGTTGTTGGCTACGACGGCCTCGCCTGGCTGGAAAACCTCAACGATGTGAATCCTCTGGAGGTCATCACCCCGGACGGTAAACGCTGTATCGCAACGTTGAACGTGGGCGCAAATCCCGAGCATAAGCTGCAAACCTACGGTCCGCTGACCTGCCGGGAGGCGCCGTGAAACGCCTGTTGATAGCCATACTGTTGCTGTTCTCGGGCAGCGGCTGGGCGGCCTGCACCGTCAGTACGGTGAACGCCTCGTTTGGCAGCGTCACCTCATTCGCCCTGAGCAGTACGGGGGAGGTGCAAACCACCGGCACGCTGGTGGTGTCCTGCGATACTGTTCTCAACCTGCTAACCAACGACTCGGTGACGCTGACCTACACCTCGGCGTCGATAGCCGCCAACAGCCGCGCCACCATGAAGCGTACCGATAATGCGGCCATCGCGGACGTTATCCCCACGCGCCTGTGCGGTGCCACTGGCTGCGGCGGAAACAGTGAAGTACAAATCAGCAAAACCTATACCTGGAATGGCAACACCCTGCTCGGGCTGCTGGGGTCAAGGCGCTACAACATTCCGCTTTATTTCCGTACTGTGCCGGGGCAGAACGTCACGGCCGGGCCGTACCAGGTGTTGTTAACGTTCAGCATCAACTACAACGTGTGCGCCGTTGGCGCGGGCGGGCTATGCCTGACCCCGCAAACCGGCACGGCAACTACCTCCATTCTCCTCAACATGACCGTGACCAACGATTGCAGCACGATGACCACGCCGGACGTGAATTTTAACAGCGCGCCGCTGGTGCAAAATTTTCCCACCGTTTCGCAGTCGATCGCCGTCACCTGCACCAAGGGCAGCACCTACACCATAGGCATTAATAATGGAGCAAACGCCCTGAACAACGTTCGTCGTATGGTTAGCGGCAGCAATTTTATGAGTTACGACATCTATAAAGAGGCGACCAGCAACCGCTGGGGCGGCAGTGGCAGCGAGCGCTGGGCCAGCGCCAGCTCATCCCAGGTCAGTACCGACGGGCTTTTACGCACCTATAACTACAGCGCTAAGGTCCTGACCAGCCAGGCCACGCCGCCTGCCGGAACCTACACCGACACGCTGATCGTTGACGTCGCGTTCTGACACCCCGCGCTTTTCCCTTTCGCAAATGTAAAGTTCCCGTGGCCCCTGCCGATAACACCGTTAATCAATCGATGAGAAGGTGTTGTATGTTGAACCGTATCCGCGTTGTCACAATGCTTATGATGGTGCTGGTCATTTTCGCACTTCTTCAGCTTATTTCTGGCGGCCTCTTTTTCTCCTCGTTAAAACAGAACCAGGACAGCTTCGCGGCCTCGAACGATTTGCGGATGCAGCAAAGCGAACTGACCACAACCTGGGATCTGATGTTGCAGACGCGTATCAATCTGAGCCGCTCGTCTGCCCGCATGATGATGGATCCGAACAACCAGCAGAGCAGCGCAAAAACGGAACTGCTGAAGAATGCGCGCGCCACGCTGGCAGACGCGGCGAAACATTACGAGGCCTTCAAAAAAATCGCCCCTCAGCCCGCAATGGCGCAGGCGAGCGCGAACATAGATGAAAAATATCTGGCCTACTTCGCCGGCCTCACGGAGCTGGTGCAGTTCCTGGAGAAGGGCAATATGGACGCCTATTTCGCGCAGCCGACCCAGGGCATGCAGAACGCCCTCGGCGCGGCGCTCGGCGAGTACGCCAAAGCCAGCGGCGAGCTTTATCACTCCGCCTTTACGCAAAGCCAGAACGACTACCGTTTCGCGAAATGGCAGATGGCGGTGCTCGCCCTCGCGCTGGTCATCGTGCTGGTGGCCGTGTGGTACGGCATTCGTCATATCCTTCTTAATCCGCTTGGCCGCGTCATTGCCCATATCCGCGATATTGGCCGGGGCGATCTCACGAAAACGCTGACCGTTTCTGGTCGCAACGAGATCACCGAGCTGGCGACCAGCGTCGACCATATGCAGCGTTCGCTGATTGATACCGTCGCCAACGTGCGCGAGGGGGCGGATGCCATCTATACCGGCACGAGTGAAATCGCGATGGGCAACAACGATCTCTCGTCCCGTACCGAACAGCAGGCGTCCGCTCTGGAAGAGACGGCGGCCAGCATGGAGCAGCTCACCGCGACCGTGAAGCAGAATGCCGACAACGCCCGTCAGGCGTCGCAGCTTGCAGAAAGCGCGTCCGACACCGCCCAGCGCGGCGGTCGGGTGGTCGACGGCGTGGTGAAAACCATGCATGACATTGCCGACAGCTCGAAGAAAATCGCCGATATCATCAGCGTTATCGACGGCATCGCCTTCCAGACCAACATTCTCGCGCTGAACGCGGCCGTTGAAGCGGCGCGTGCGGGCGAGCAGGGACGTGGGTTTGCCGTGGTCGCTGGCGAAGTACGTAACCTCGCCAGCCGCAGCGCCAATGCGGCGAAAGAGATCAAAGCCCTGATTGAAGACTCTGTTTCACGCGTGGATACCGGCTCGGTGCTGGTGGAAAGTGCGGGTGAAACCATGAATGACATCGTGAATGCCGTGACGCGCGTGACGGACATCATGGGTGAAATCGCCTCTGCATCGGATGAGCAGAGTCGTGGTATTGACCAGGTCGCTCTGGCGGTATCGGAAATGGATCGTGTGACGCAGCAAAACGCCGCCCTGGTGCAGGAGTCCGCTGCCGCGGCCGCTGCGCTTGAGGAGCAGGCGAGCCGCCTGAAAATGGCCGTCTCGGCGTTCCGTCTTACTTCAAAAACAACAAATACGGTCAGCTCGCGGTCAGCGTACAGCGAAGCAACCCCGGCGCCCGTGACAACACCTACGCGCGCAGCGGTGACCGGACAAGATGAAAACTGGGAAACATTTTGACTGACAATTAAACCGCGGCTGCTTGCCGCTTGATGGGAGCGTGGATGTTAAATCGTATTCGTATCTCGACCACACTGTTTTTGATTCTGATCCTGTGTGGGGTTTTGCAGGTTGGCAGTAACGGGTTGTCTTTCTGGGCGTTTCGCGATGGCTATCAGAATTTGCAGGAAGTTGAGACGAGTAATCAGCAGCGCTCCGCACTGGCACAAACGCGTGCCGTGCTGTTACAGGCAAGCACTGCGCTGAACAAAGCAGGGACGTTAACCGCGCTGAGCTATCCGCCGGATGATATTAAGGCGCTGATGGTCGTGGCCCGCAGCAGCCTGAAGCAGGCCGACGCGCAGTTTAAGGCGTTTACGGCGCAGGAGGCGGTGAGTGAGAAAGAGAAAACGCTGAAGGTCGCCATGAAAAAGACCTTTGATGTGTGGTACGGCGATCTCGACCATCAGGCGACGTGGCTGGAGAACAACCAGCTCTCTGACTTCCTGACCGCGCCGGTGCAGGCGTCTCAGGCGGCATTTGACGACAGCTTTAACGCATGGCAGCAGGATATTAACCAGTTTGTGGCGCGTGCCGGTGCGGACAGCCGTACCAGCTACCGCATGTCAGGGGTGATTTTCCTGACCATGGTGATCCTGGCCGCCCTGCTGACCGGCGGCTCGCTGTGGTGGTCGCGCAAAATGATCGTCCAGCCGCTGGCGATCGTCAGCAGCCACTTCGACAGTATGGCGAAGGGCGACCTGGCGCGTCCGGTGGCCGTGTATGGCAGGAATGAAATATCAGCGATTTTCGCCAGCCTGAAGGCGATGCAGAGTTCGCTGCGGGAAACGGTAAGCAACGTTCGTCAGGGCAGTTACGCCATGCATACCGGGATCTCCGAGATTGCGGCAGGCAATAACGACCTCTCATCCCGCACCGAACAGCAGGCGGCATCGCTGGCGCAGACGGCGGCCAGCATGGAGCAACTGACCGCGACGGTAAGCCAGAACGCCGATAACGCGCGTCAGGCGTCCGACTTGTCAAAACAGGCGGCGATGACGGCGAAACGTGGGGGCGACCAGGCTTCTCACGTCGCCAGCACGATGCAGCAGATTGCCGCCAGCTCGCAGAAAATTGGCGACATTATCAGCGTCATCGACGGTATCGCGTTCCAGACCAATATTCTGGCGCTGAACGCGGCCGTTGAAGCGGCGCGTGCCGGAGAGCAGGGGCGCGGGTTCGCGGTGGTTGCCGGTGAAGTCCGAAACCTCGCCAGTCGCAGCGCCAACGCGGCGAAAGAGATCAAAGGGCTGATAGAAGAGTCGGTCTCCCGCGTTCAGCAGGGCTCCGCGCTGGTGGATACCGCCGCGCAGACCATGCACGAGATTGTCACCTCCGTGACGCGGGTTAACGACATTATGGGCGAGATTGCCTCGGCGTCTGATGAACAACGCCGTGGTATTGAGCAGGTGGCGCAGGCCGTTACACAGATGGATCAGGTTACGCAGCAGAACGCCTCACTGGTGGAAGAGGCGGCGGCGGCTACCGATCAGCTGGCAAACCAGGCGGATCACCTTACCGGGTTGGTCGCCGTATTTAATGTGAAAGAGCACGTTGAAGCAGTAACAGAAGTCGGACGGTCACAGGCCGTACCCGTTGTATCCTGAATGTGATTGAGAAGGCGCTATGACATCACCCATGCCCTCAGGGCAAACGTCATTATTGTTGCAGATGACACAGCGCCTCGCGCTGTCCGACGCGCATTTTCGTCGGATATGTCAGTTAATCTACCAGCGTGCGGGGATCGTGCTTGCGGACCATAAGCGAGACATGGTCTACAACCGGCTGGTGCGGCGCTTGCGCACGCTGGGGCTGGATGATTTTGGCCGCTATCTGAGCATGCTCGAAGCGAACCAGAACAGCGCCGAATGGCAGGCATTTATCAACTCATTAACCACCAACCTGACCGCGTTTTTCCGCGAGGCGCATCACTTCCCGGTGCTGGCGGAACACGCCCGTCGCCGTAGCGGAGAGTATCGCGTCTGGAGCGCGGCAGCCTCTACCGGGGAAGAGCCGTACTCGCTGGCCATCACCCTTGCAGACACCCTGGGAATGGCGCCGGGCCGCTGGAAAGTGTACGCCAGCGACATCGACACCGAAGTGCTGGAAAAAGCCCGTAACGGCGTTTATCGCCAGGATGAACTAAAAACGCTGTCTCCTCAGCAGCTACAGCGTTACTTCATGCGCGGTACCGGCCCGCATGAAGGACTGGTGCGCGTACGCCAGGAGCTGGCGAACTGCGTGGAATTTGCTCCCGTTAATTTACTGGATAAGCAGTACAACGTGCCGGGGCCATTCGACGCCATTTTTTGCCGTAACGTGATGATCTATTTTGATAAAACGACGCAACAGGACATTCTGCGTCGCTTTGTTCCGTTGCTCAAGCCTGACGGTTTACTGTTTGCCGGGCACTCGGAAAACTTCAGCAACCTCGTGCGTGAGTTTAGCCTGCGTGGGCAAACGGTTTATGCGCTGAGTAAGGAAAAAGCATGAGTAAAATCAGGGTATTGTCTGTCGATGATTCGGCGCTGATGCGTCAGATCATGACCGAAATCATCAATAGCCACAGCGATATGGAGATGGTGGCAACAGCGCCCGATCCGCTGGTCGCGCGGGATTTAATCAAAAAATATAACCCCGACGTGCTGACGCTGGATGTCGAAATGCCACGCATGGATGGCATCGATTTCCTGGAAAAATTAATGCGCCTGCGCCCGATGCCGGTGGTGATGGTGTCATCTCTGACCGGTAAAGGTTCAGAAATCACCCTGCGCGCGCTGGAGCTGGGGGCGGTGGATTTTGTCACCAAGCCGCAGCTCGGCATTCGCGAGGGGATGCTGGCGTACAGCGAGATGATCGCCGAGAAAATCCGTACCGCGTCGCGCGCAAAACTGGCGGCCCACAAGCCGATGGCCGCGCCGGCAACCCTGAAGGCCGGACCGTTACTCAGCTCGGAAAAACTGCTGGTCATTGGGGCGTCAACCGGAGGAACAGAGGCAATTCGCCATGTACTCCAGCCATTGCCGCTCTCAAGCCCGGGTATCCTGATTACGCAACATATGCCGCCGGGCTTTACCCGCTCATTCGCGGAGCGCCTGAATAAGCTGTGCCAGATCAGCGTGAAAGAGGCGGAAGACGGCGAGCGCGTGCTGCCAGGTCACGCGTATATCGCCCCGGGTGACAAACATATGGAGCTGGCGCGCAGCGGGGCGAACTATCAAATCAAAATTCATGACGGGCCGCCGGTTAACCGGCACCGTCCGTCGGTGGATGTGCTGTTTCATTCGGTGGCGAAACATGCGGGGCGCAACGCCGTGGGGGTGATCCTGACGGGGATGGGCAACGACGGCGCCGCCGGAATGCTCGCGATGCACCAGGCTGGCGCCTGGACGATTGCGCAGAATGAAGCAAGTTGTGTGGTGTTCGGCATGCCGCGCGAGGCCATCAATATGGGTGGCGTAAGCGAAGTGGTCGATCTTAGCCAGGTAAGCCAGCAGATGCTGGCGAAAATCAGTGCCGGACAGGCAATACGTATTTGACTCAGGAGTATTATTTTATGGCGGATAAAGAGCTTAAGTTTTTGGTTGTGGATGACTTTTCCACCATGCGTCGCATTGTGCGCAACCTGCTAAAAGAGCTAGGCTTCAACAACGTTGAAGAAGCAGAAGACGGGGTGGATGCGCTGAACAAACTCCAGGCTGGCGGGTTTGGTTTTGTGATTTCCGACTGGAACATGCCGAACATGGACGGTCTCGAACTGCTGAAAACCATCCGCGCGGATGCAGGCATGGCCTCTCTGCCGGTGCTGATGGTGACCGCAGAAGCGAAGAAAGAGAACATTATTGCCGCTGCACAGGCGGGCGCAAGCGGCTACGTGGTGAAGCCATTCACCGCGGCGACTCTGGAAGAGAAGCTCGGGAAGATCTTCGAGAAACTCGGCATGTGAGGTGATGGAAATGTTGCAACCTGCTATGAAACCCGTTGAAGAACATTCGCCGAGCGACATTATTGCCCGTATTGGTAGCCTGACCCGCATGCTGCGCGACAGCCTCCGTGAGCTGGGGCTGGACCAGGCTATCGCCGAAGCGGCGGAAGCCATCCCCGACGCGCGCGACCGTCTGGACTACGTGGTGCAGATGACCGCGCAGGCGGCCGAGCGAGCGCTGAACAGCGTTGAGGCGTCACAGCCGCACCAGGATGCGATGGAGAAGGGGGCGAAAGCGCTGACCCAACGCTGGGATGAGTGGTTTGAGAACCCCATTGAGCTGGCGGATGCCCGCGAACTGGTAACGGACACCCGTCAGTTCCTGGGCGATGTGCCAGGACACACCAGCTTCACCAATGCGCAACTGCTGGACATCATGATGGCGCAGGATTTCCAGGACCTCACCGGCCAGGTGATCAAGCGCATGATGGATGTGATTCAGGAGATTGAACGTCAGCTGTTGATGGTGCTGCTGGAAAATATTCCGGAACCGGCTGCCCGTCCGAAACGCGAGAACGAAAGCCTGCTCAATGGTCCACAGCTTGACACCAGTAAAGCGGGCGTGGTGGCAAGCCAGGATCAGGTGGACGATCTGCTGGACAGTCTTGGTTTCTGATTGCCCTTCTGCCTCAGGCTGTGAACGCGGCCTGAGGTTGTTCAGAACAAAAACAGCGAAAAGAGCCCGAATAAACGGGCTTTTCCCGCCATTGGATTTTCTCTGCGCTGGCATGATACCCGTGAATTAATGGGCTGCGAGCAGGCACAGTGGCAGAAGAGAACGACGACAAAACAGAAGCCCCCACACCCCACCGACTTGAAAAAGCCCGTGAGGATGGGCAGATCCCCCGATCCCGAGAGCTGACCTCCCTGCTGATCCTGGTGGTGGGCGTCTGCATAATCTGGTGGGGCGGGGAGATGCTTGCCCGCAGACTGGCGGGAATGCTCTCTGCTGGCTTACGTTTTGATCACAGCATGGTCAATGACCCCAATCTGATCCTCATTCAGATCATCAACCTGGTAAAAAGCGCCATGATCGCTCTGCTGCCGTTGATTGCCGGGGTGGTCATCGTGGCTCTTGTTTCGCCGGTCATGCTCGGTGGCCTGGTGTTCAGCGGTAAATCGCTGCAACCGAAATTCTCCAAGCTCAACCCGCTACCCGGTATTGCGAAAATGTTTTCAGCTCAAACCGGGGCTGAGCTTCTTAAAGCGATCCTGAAATCGCTTCTTATGGGCAGTGCTGCCGGGTTTTTTCTGTGGCACCACTGGCCGGAGATGATGCGTCTGATCAGTGAATCCCCCATGACGGCGATGAAGAATGCCCTGAACCTGGTCGGATTAGGCTCGCTGCTGGTGGTTCTCAGCATTATTCCGATGGTGGCGTTCGACGTTATCTTCCAGATCTTTTCCCATATCAAGAAGCTGCGAATGTCGCGTCAGGATATTCGCGATGAATATAAACAGATGGAAGGCGACCCGCACGTCAAGGGCCGTATCCGCCAGATGCAACGTGCTGCCGCGCGTCGTCGCATGATGGAAGATGTGCCGAAAGCCGATGTGATTGTCACTAACCCGACCCACTACTCCGTGGCGCTTCAGTACGACGAAAACAAAATGAGCGCACCGAAAGTGGTGGCGAAAGGGGCCGGGCTAATTGCGCTGCGCATTCGTGAAATCGCGACGGAAAACCGCGTACCGATCCTTGAAGCACCGCCATTAGCCCGTGCGCTGTATCGCCACGCGGAAATTGGACAACAGATCCCGGGCCAGCTCTACGCCGCTGTCGCAGAGGTGCTGGCCTGGGTGTGGCAACTGAAACGCTGGCGTTTAGCGGGCGGTCAACGACCTGTAAAACCTGAGAACCTTCCGGTGCCTGAAGCACTGGATTTTTTGAACGAGAAGGACACTGATGGCTAATCTGGTGGCAATGTTGCGCCTGCCCGGCAACCTGAAATCGACGCAATGGCAGATCCTTGCCGGACCGATTCTGATCCTGCTAATTCTGTCGATGATGGTGCTGCCGTTACCGGCATTTATCCTCGACCTGCTTTTCACCTTCAACATTGCGTTGTCCATCATGGTGCTGCTGGTGGCGATGTTCACCCAGCGCACGCTGGAGTTCGCCGCGTTTCCAACGATCCTGCTGTTCACCACGCTGCTGCGCCTCGCGCTGAACGTTGCCTCCACGCGTATCATCCTGATGGAAGGGCACACCGGCGCGGCGGCGGCGGGCAAGGTGGTCGAAGCCTTCGGTCACTTCCTGGTGGGCGGCAACTTCGCCATCGGTATCGTGGTGTTCGTCATTCTGGTGATTATCAACTTCATGGTTATCACTAAAGGGGCGGGGCGTATCGCAGAAGTGGGCGCGCGCTTCGTGCTCGACGGGATGCCGGGCAAGCAGATGGCAATCGACGCCGACCTGAATGCCGGGCTGATTGCGGAAGATGAAGCAAAAAAACGCCGTGCCGAAGTGACCCAGGAGGCAGATTTCTACGGCTCCATGGACGGTGCGAGTAAGTTTGTGCGCGGTGACGCCATCGCGGGCATTCTGATCATGGTGATTAACGTCGTCGGCGGCCTGCTCGTCGGCGTGCTGCAACACGGCATGGACATGGGCCACGCAGCGGAAAGCTATACGCTGCTGACCATTGGTGATGGTCTGGTGGCGCAGATCCCGGCACTGGTGATCTCCACCGCGGCGGGGGTGATTGTGACCCGCGTCAGCACCGATCAGGATGTAGGCGAGCAGATGGTGGGGCAGTTGTTCAGCAACCCGCGCGTTATGCTGCTCTCCGCGGCGGTACTGGGCCTGCTCGGTATGGTGCCGGGCATGCCAAACCTGGTATTCCTGCTGTTCACTGCCGCGCTGCTGGGCCTTGCCTGGTGGATGCGTGGCCGCGAAACGCAGCCTAAGGCAGAGCCAGCGCCGGTCAAAATGCCTGAGAATACCCAGGCGGTGGAAGCCACCTGGAACGACGTTCAGCTCGAAGATTCGCTGGGGATGGAAGTGGGGTACCGCCTGATCCCGATGGTGGATTTCCAGCAGGATGGCGAACTGCTTGGCCGTATCCGCAGCATTCGTAAAAAATTCGCCCAGGACATGGGCTTCCTGCCGCCGGTGGTGCATATCCGGGACAATATGGATCTCCCGCCCGCCCGCTACCGCATCCTGATGAAAGGGGTGGAAATCGGCAGCGGTGATGCGTACCCCGGCCGCTGGCTGGCGATTAACCCTGGCACTGCCGCAGGCACGTTGCCGGGTGAGCAGACGACCGACCCGGCCTTTGGTCTGGCGGCCATCTGGATTGAGAGCGCCCTGAAAGAGCAGGCGCAGATCCAGGGTTACACGGTTGTTGAGGCCAGTACCGTGGTCGCGACGCACCTCAACCATCTTATTGGCCAGTTCTCCGCGGAACTGTTTGGACGTCAGGAGGCGCAGCAGCTGCTTGACCGCGTAACGCAGGAGATGCCAAAGCTAACCGAAGATTTGGTGCCGGGCGTGCTGACCTTAACCACCCTGCACAAAGTGCTGCAAAATCTGCTTGATGAGAAGGTGCCGATCCGCGATATGCGCACCATTCTGGAAACACTGGCCGAGCATGCGCCGCTCCAGAGCGATCCACATGAGCTGACGGCGGTGGTGCGCGTGGCGCTCGGGCGCGCCATAACCCAGCAATGGTTCCCGGGAACCGGCGAAGTGCAGGTGATTGGCCTGGACACGCCGCTGGAACGTCTGCTGCTTCAGGCCCTACAGGGCGGTGGCGGGCTGGAGCCGGGTCTGGCGGACAGATTGCTGGCGCAAACCCAGGAGGCGCTGGCGCGTCAGGAGATGCTGGGCGCGCCGCCGGTGCTGCTGGTGAATCATGCGCTGCGTCCGCTGCTGTCGCGCTTCCTGCGCCGGAGCCTGAACCAGCTGGTGGTGCTGTCGAATATGGAGCTGTCCGATAACCGCAATATTCGCATGACGGCGACCATAGGAGGGAAATAATGCGTAAGTGGCTGTGGATCTTATTTTTCCCGCTGGCGGTGCAGGCCGCAGGCGAGGGGGCATGGCAGGCCAGCAGTATCGGCTTAACGCTCAACCATCGGGGGGAGTCGATCTCCTCCCGTCCGCTGTCAGCCTCTGAGCCCGTCTCCGGGCAGATGACGCTGGTGGCCTGGAGTTACACCCTGACGGGACCCACACCGGCCGGGTTGCGGGTGCGGCTGTGCTCGCTGACCCGCTGCGCGGAAATCGAGGGCCAAAGTGGCATCACCCAGGCCTTCAACGGGGTGTCTGCTCAGGAACCTTTACGCTTTATCTGGGAAGTGCCAGGCGGTGGACGTCTGATCCCGGCGCTGAAGGTTCAGCGCAACGAGGTGCTCGTCAACTACCGCTAACTGCCCGCCTTTTCGCCAGTCTTCAGGCATTTCTGAAGGCTGGCTGGCAAAATTGACCTTCCCTTTTGATACAAAAGAAACGCTGTTTTATAAATCAGTGACACGCGTATTGACACTCTTTGCATTTTTGCCATTCACCACCCTGTGATGGCAGAAACAGAAAGGTTTCACCAGGTCGATACTTTTACTGTAGCCGTGTAAAAGCTCCCGGACGAGGTTTGCTTACAGGGAGTCTCCCAAAACTGATTAGGGTTGACGGCAATGAAAACACGTAAAATTGGACTCGCAAATTATCTTGCTTACGGTTCAGGGGACTTCCTCGGAGCGGGGACTACCGCCCTGACGGCCGCCTGGCTTTTGTATTTTTATACGACCTTCTGTGGACTCACACCGATTGAAGCAACCTTTATCTTCGCCGCCGCAAGGGTGCTGGATGCGGTTGTCAGTCCGTTAATGGGCTTTTTAACCGATAATTTTGGTACCACCTGGCTGGGTAAGCGTTTTGGCCGGCGTAAGTTCTTCATCCTGCTCGGTATTCCCTGCGTTTTCAGCTACTCGCTGATGTGGGTAGGGGACATGAGTTTCTGGTATTACCTCCTGACGTATCTGATCTTTGATATTGTTTACACCATGATTCTGGTGCCGTATGAAACGCTGGTGCCGGAAATGACTGACGATTTCAAACAAAAAACCAAATTCTCCGGGGCGCGTATCTCCATGGCCCAGATGTCCGCCATTCTGGCCTCCTTCCTGCCGGGGATCCTGCTCACGCATTTCGGCAAAGACAACGCGATCTCCTTCTTCTATGCAAGCCTGGTCTTCTCCGTACTCTGCGCGCTGATGCTTACTTTCGTCTGGTTCTTCACCTGGGAGCGTCCGCGGGAAGAGTGGTCTGAAGCAGCCCTGCGCGCTGAAGAAGAGAAGAAAAAGCTGACCCTGGGACAGAGCCTGAACCGTCTTTTTGTCGAATTAAGTTCGACGCTGCGTATCAAGATTTTCCGCCAGCATCTGGGCATGTATCTCGGCGGCTATATTGCCCAGGATGTGTTCAACGCCGTATTCACCTATTACGTGGTGTTTGTGCTGATGCAGGAAGCATCCATGGCGTCCAACCTGCTGGGCACGATGGCCATCTTCCAGTTCCTCGCCGTGATTGGCATGATCCCGCTGTGCATTCGCTTCGGACCTGCGCCGTCTTACCGCATGGTGGTCGTGCTGTTTGGCCTGGCCTCGCTCTCTTACGCGGTGCTTTATTACGCGGGCCTGAGCGACGTTTACGCTCTGCTGCTGCTGATCTCTGCGGTTGCCGGTCTTGGCCGCGGGGGTATCAACTACGTACCGTGGAATACCTACACCTACATTGCTGACGTGGACGAAGTGATCACCGGTCAGCGTCGCGAAGGGATCTTCGCGGGCATCATGACGCTGACCCGTAAAGCGTCCCAGGCCGGTGCGGTAATGCTGGTGGGGATCGTGATGCAGATGTCTGGCTTTGTCAGCGGTCAAAAAGTGCAGCCTGCGGAAGTGAGCCACACTATCCTGATGATCCTGAGCGTCGGCACCATTCTGGTACTGTTCTGCGGCTTCCTGGTCTCCCTGCGCTTCAAACTCAATTTGCAGACCCACAGCACCCTGCGTGAAGAGACCGCGAAAATGCGCGAGTCCGGCCATGCGATGCCGGAGGCGGCGACCCCGCAGGCCCGCGCCACCGTGGAGATGCTGGCCGGTATGCCGTATGAATCCCTGTGGGGCAACAACAATATCGGTTACCTGAATCGCAACAAGCCGGCGGCCCCTTCACTGAAGGATCGTGCGGTACTGAATTCGACATACAACAGAGGTTAAGATGATGAAAGTTTGGCCTGTCAAACATAGCCCGTTACTGCGTCAGCCTGAGCGCTTTATCGCCAGGGATGAACTGAAATCGCTGATTCAAAAGGTGACGCATAATCTGGTCAATATCCACGACAAAACGGGTGAGTTTTTGCTGCGGCTGGACGACGGGCGCGTGATCGACACCAAAGGCTGGGCCGGATGGGAATGGACGCACGGCGTTGGTTTGTACGGTATCTGGCAGTATTACTGCCAGACCGGTGACGCAGGCATGCGCGAGATTATCGACAGCTGGTTTAATGACCGTTTCGCAGAAGGCGCAACCACCAAAAACGTGAATACCATGTCGCCGTTCCTGACGCTGGCGTATCGCTACGAAGAGACCAAAAACCCGGCCTGGCTGCCGTGGCTGGAAAGCTGGGCGGAATGGGCGATGAATGAGATGCCGCGCACCGAACATGGCGGCATGCAGCACATCACACTGGCGGAAGAGAACCATCAGCAGATGTGGGATGACACGCTGATGATGACGGTGCTGCCGCTGGCGAAAATCGGCAAACTGCTTAACAAGCCGGAGTACGTCGAGGAGGCGATCTATCAATTCCTGCTCCACGTACAGAACCTGATGGATCGTGAGACGGGGCTGTGGTTCCACGGCTGGAATTACGACGGCAATCACAACTTTGCCCGGGCCCGCTGGGCGCGCGGCAACAGCTGGCTGACCATCGTGATCCCGGATTTCCTCGAACTGGTGGATCTGCCAGAAAACAACGCCGTTCGTCGCTATCTGGTGCAGGTGCTAAATGCGCAGATCGCCGCACTGGCAAAATGTCAGGATGAGAGTGGATTGTGGCATACGCTGCTGGACGATCCTGATTCTTATCTGGAGGCGTCGGCCACGGCAGGGTTTGCCTACGGCATTCTGAAAGCCGTGCGCAAGCGGTATGTCGGCGCAGAGTATGCAGAGGTGGCGGAGAAAGCGATCCGCGGTATCGTGCAAAACATCTCGCCGGAAGGGGAACTGCTGCAAACGTCCTTCGGGACGGGGATGGGCAGCGATCTGGCGTTTTACCGCCAGATACCGCTGACCTCGATGCCGTATGGACAGGCAATGGCGATTTTGTGCCTGACGGAATATTTACGGAAATATTTTTAATACCTGAATAATAATCTCATTACTGCAAAGCCTCTTTTAGAAGAGGCTTTTTTAATAATGGTACCGGGAAAATACCTTACGCTATCAATATCAGGCGTGTTATATATTGATGGGGTGAATACTAGGCTGGAAATACGTTGCGCTTAGTATTAAATCGTGATTTTCTTCACAAAACACAATCCGTATTTATCCTATTTTTTATCTGCGTTAAGATTCTTCTAATATTCATACAAGGAGTGATGCAATGGAAAATACAATGGGCGGTATTATCGTTAACCCTGCTGTAAATATGCATGCTGATAAAATGTCTGAAGAACATATCAATATGTTCGACACGGTTTTCAAGGATATTGATGGTGCGGGTTATTTCCCACTACTGTATGTCGGAAGCCAGCTTGTGGCTGGCCAGTTCCATACCTTTATTGCGCTTCGCCGTTTTATCCATGCGGAAGGCCCGGAAAAATCACTGGTTAAGGTGATTATTTTTCAAAGCCTGAATAATGACTTTGCCATTCATTCAATTTCTGAGTTTTAATGATTTTAACTACGGATAATTATTTAGACTGAAAAGGACATCATTATGTGGAAATCAGCGAAAAGAGATGAGTTTATCCCATTGGACGCGCCTGTAGCAGGTTATGAAATAGGTGTTCCTGGTATCAAAGGACCATCTCCATTGTTTATTATTCGCGCAAAAGTGAATGGTGGGATTCATCCGGGGAAATGGGTGTTCGGCAATACGGCATGGGTCCCATGGGGAGGAAGAGAGCACTTTTGTAATGAATTTGAAGTTTACGTGGGCGCTTTAAAATGGGTAGACGTTAAGGATAAACATTTCCCACCGAATATGGTTGAGGCGGGACATGAAGCCAATGGCACTAAGCTCTACGTTGCCCGTGCAAAATTCGATAACGGTCTCTTTGTGGGTAAAGCTGGAAGTCACCTCAGCAGAGGTTGCTGCATCGGCTATAACGGCAGAGAGTATGAATTAGATACCTTCCAGGTACTCGTTCACGACTGATGGCGTTCATTTATAAAAAAACCCGGCAACCGCCGGGTTTCTTTTTTACATACGTTCTATGGTTTCGATACCCAGGGTATCCAGACCCAGTTTCAGGGTCTTCGCCGTCAGCTGCGCCAGCTTCAGGCGGCTGTTACGCACCGCTTCGCTCTCGGCGGTCAGGATAGGGCAGTGTTCGTAGAAGCCAGAGAACAGACCGGCCAGATCGTAAAGGTATGCACACATAACGTGCGGCGTACCGTCGCGCGCGACCACAGAGAGCGTCTCTTCGAACTGAAGCAGGCGGGCAGCCAGCTGTGCTTCACGGTCTTCGGTAAGGGTCACCGTGGCGTTCGCCAGCACGCTTTCGTCAATACTGGCTTTACGGAAGACGGAGAGTACGCGGGTGTAAGCGTACTGCATGTACGGCGCCGTGTTGCCTTCAAACGCCAGCATGTTGTCCCAGTCGAAGATATAGTCGGTGGTACGGTTCTTGGAGAGATCCGCGTATTTTACCGCACCGATCCCAACCGCGTTAGCCAGTTTCTCCAGCTCGTCAGCAGGCATATCCGGGTTCTTCTCGGCCACCAGGCGACGGGCGCGCTCCAGCGCTTCATCCAGCAGATCGGAGAGCTTCACGGTGCCGCCCGCACGGGTTTTGAACGGCTTACCGTCTTTACCCAGCATCATGCCGAACATGTGGTGTTCCAGCGGCACGGAATCCGGTACATAACCCGCTTTACGCACGATAGTCCACGCCTGCATCAGGTGCTGGTGCTGACGGGAGTCGATGTAATACAGCACGCGGTCCGCATGCAGGGTTTCGTAACGGTATTTCGCACAGGCGATATCGGTGGTGGTGTAGAGATAGCCGCCATCCTTTTTCTGGACGATCACGCCCATCGGTTCGCCTTCCTTGTTTTTATACTCATCAAGGAATACTACCGTTGCGCCTTCGCTTTCCACCGCCAGGTTTTTGGCTTTCAGGTCCGCCACAATGCCCGGCAGCATCGGGTTATACAGGCTTTCACCCATTACGTCGTCGCGGGTCAGGGTCACGTTCAGACGGTTATAGGTAAGCTGGTTCTGGGACATGGTGATGTCCACCAGCTTGCGCCACATCTCGAGGAAGTACGGATCGCCGCCTTGAAGTTTCACCACGTAGCTGCGCGCGCGCTCGGCAAAGGCTTCGTCTTCGTCGTAGTGTTTTTTGGCTTCACGGTAGAAACCTTCCAGGTCTGCCAGCGCCATTTCGCCTGCGTTTTCCTGCTGCTGTTTTTCCAGATATGCGATCAGCATACCGAACTGCGTGCCCCAGTCGCCTACGTGGTTAGCGCGGATCACCTTGTGACCGAGGAACTCCAGGGTACGCACGGCCGCATCACCGATAATGGTGGAGCGCAGGTGACCGACGTGCATCTCCTTCGCCACGTTTGGCGCGGAGTAGTCAACCACCACAGTCTGCGCTTCTGGCTGAGCCACGCCAAGACGGTCAGATTTCAGCGCCGCGTCAACGTGGCTTGCCAGGAACGCAGGCTCAAGGAAAATGTTGATAAAGCCCGGACCGGCGATTTCGGTTTTGCTGGCGATGCCGTTGAGATCCAGATGCGTCAGTACCTGCTCAGCGAGCTGTCGCGGCGGCATGCCCAGTTTTTTAGCCACTGCCATCACGCCATTAGCCTGATAGTCGCCAAACTGTACTTTCGCTGACTGACGAACCTGTGGTTCGCAATCCGCAGGCGCACCTGCGGCAATCAGTGCCTGACTGACTTTTTCTGAGAGAAGAGCCTGAATATTCACCTGGATACCTTACGTTTTTGATGCGGGTAAAAAACACCCACGCCAGTTTAAGAATTTAGGGCGGGAGTATACTGCAAATGGCCTCGGGCGTCAGCCCTGCGGGGGGCGAAGATCGCTCAGAATCCAGGCGAAGACGGTATGCATAATCATGCAGTCGAAAAAACCGTGATTATGCGGTTGGTCGACAGAGGGCAACAGAGTAAATTAGCGGCTTTGCGACACGAAACGAGACTGACCTATGGCGAACTGGCACACCATTGACGAACTGCATGATATTTCCGCAGATTTACCGCGCTTCACCCAGGCGTTCACAGAACTTGCCACCCGTCTCGGGCTGGATATCGCGCCGCTTGAGGCAGATCACATCTCTTTGCGCTGCCACCAGAATGCCACC
The DNA here is from genome assembly GCF_000534735.1 of Enterobacter sp. MGH 4. NCBI lineage: Bacteria > Pseudomonadati > Pseudomonadota > Gammaproteobacteria > Enterobacterales > Enterobacteriaceae > Enterobacter > Enterobacter sp. MGH 4. The sequence continues at coordinate 636,767 of NZ_KI973289.1, forward strand.
GCAGAACGCTGGCGGCGTGGCTTTGAGCAGTGCGGAGAACTGCTGTCAGAGAATATCATTAACGGTCGCCCGATTTGCCTGTTCAAACTTCACGCGCCGGTTACGGTGGCGCATTGGCAATTCACCGTTGTGGAACTGCCCTGGCCAGGAGAGAAGCGTTATCCGCACGAAGGCTGGGAGCATATCGAAATTGTTCTGCCTGGGAAGCCCGAGACGCTGAACGCCCGTGCGCTGGCGCTGCTGTCCGACGAGGGGTTAAGCCAGCCGGGTATTTTCGTCAAAACCAGCTCGCCAAAAGGTGAGCGCGAACGCCTACCGAACCCTACGCTTGCCGTAACGGACGGCAGCGTGACGGTGAAATTCCATCCCTGGACTATTGAGCAGATCGTCGCCAGCGAAGCGTAAGCACTGTGAGCGTCGATCCAGACACGAATCGGGCAACGTGCCACGATGGTACGTTGAGTGAAATTTAAGGAGGATGACATGGCGCTGATGGAAATTTGTTGTTACAGCGTGGAGTGTGCCGTCACTGCGCAACGGCAGGGGGCCGATCGCATCGAGCTTTGCGCGGCACCGAAAGAAGGGGGATTAACCCCGTCCTTTGGCGTGCTGAAATCAGCTCTTCAGGCCATCACCATTCCGGTGCACCCGATTATTCGCCCGCGCGGCGGTGATTTTTGTTATACGGCGGGTGAGTTCAGTGCCATGCTTGAGGATATCGCCCTCGTCCGTGATTCCGGTTTTCCGGGGCTGGTGATCGGTGTGCTGGACGAAGACGGAAACATCGATCTTTCGCGTATGCGCCAGGTCATGCGCGCAGCCCAGGGAATGGCGGTCACTTTTCATCGTGCGTTCGATATGTGCCAGGATCCGATACAAGCCTTTGATACGCTGGCAGAACTGGGCGTGGCGCGCGTTCTGACGTCGGGCCAGCAGCCCTCGGCTGAAAAAGGACTGAAATTAATTACGGAACTAAAAGCACATTCCGGTGTTCCAATAATCATGGCGGGCGCAGGAGTACGCGCCAGCAATCTGGAACTGTTTTTAAACGCAGGGGTGGAAGAGCTACACAGCTCGGCGGGTAAATGGATACCTTCACCCATGCGTTATCGCAATACAGGGTTGTCAATGTCGACGGATGCTGAAGCGGATGAGTACTCGCGCTACGGTGTGGATGGAGAGTCGGTTGCGGAAATGAAATCGCTGATTGAACGTCATCACGTGTAGCAACGTACCGATTTTTACCGCGCATCATGTCGCCCAATATGATGCTTGCTTGTACCAGGCCCCTGCAATTTCAACAGGGGCCTTTTTTTATTCTTGCCCCTCACCCTAACCCTCTCCCCACAGGGGAGAGGGGACTGCACGGTGCGGTCTTTTCACCCTCGCCCCTTTGGGGAGAGGGCCGGGGTGAGGGGATAAATACTACGGCTTCGTTGCAATCAGCACCGCACGCATCGGGGCCGGATAGCCTTCGATGGTTTTACTGTGATCGTCCGGGTCGAGGAACTGCTCCAGCGATTCGGTGATCATCCAGTCGGTGCGGCGCTGTTCCTCAACCGACGTCACGCACACATCGGCGATGCGTACATCGACAAACCCACATTTCTCCAGCCAGTTCTTCAGCGCCAGCGCGGAAGGGATGAAGTAAACGTTGCGCATCTGCGCATAGCGATCGCCTGGCACCAGAACGGCATGTTCATCCCCTTCGATGACCAGCGTTTCCAGCACCAGCTCACCGCCGCTGACCAGCTGATCTTTCAGTTGCCAGAGATGCTCCAGCGGGGAACGACGGTGGTACAGCACGCCCATCGAGAACACGGTATCAAAGGCTTTCAGAGCAGGGAGTTGCTCGATACCCAGCGGCAGCAGGTGCGCGCGCTGGTCGTTACCCAGCAGCTTTCGCACCGCTTCAAACTGGCACAGGAACAGCTGCATCGGATCGATACCGACGGCCAGATGCGCGCCTGCGCCGATCATGCGCCACATGTGATAGCCGCTACCGCAGCCCACGTCCAGAATGGTGCGCCCGGTCAGGTCGGATAAATGCGGCAGAACGCGATCCCACTTCCAGTCTGAGCGCCATTCGGTATTGATGTTCACGCCGTACAGCGAGAACGGCCCTTTGCGCCACGGCATCAGGTTACGCATCAGCGTTTCGATGCGGTTGATCTGCCCGGCCGGGAGCGGCTCTTCGCTCTCCGCCGTCACGCTGTGCAGTAAATCCAGACGATGAGGCGTCAGTTCAGGCAGAAACTCCACGGCGTTGGACCACTGCTTCAACAGACCATGCTGCTGATCGCGCTGCCAGGTGGCAATTTGCGCAGGCAGGGTTTCCAGCCAGTGGGATAGGTGGTTTTTGGCAATCAGCTGATAGAAATTACCGAACTCGATCATGCTGTGTCTCCGGCTTTCAGCGCCACCAGAGAACCAAAATTAAAGCACTGGAACCACAGTTCGCTGTGTTCAAATCCAGCTTTGCGCAGGCGCGCTTTGTGTGTTTCAACGGAATCCGTCAGCATGACGTTTTCAAGCATGCTGCGCTTCTGGCTGATCTCCAGCTCGCTGTAGCCGTTTGCACGCTTGAAATCATGGTGCATATTGAACAGCAATTCGCCCACGCTGGCGTCTTCAAAGCTGAATTTCTCAGACAACACCAGCGCGCCGCCCGGGTTCAGACCCTGATAAATTTTATCCAGCAACCGCTGACGATCGTCCGGCACCAGGAACTGAAGGGTAAAGTTCAGGACCACCATCGAGGCGTTCTGGATGTCGATATCGCGGATATCGCCTTCCACCACCTCCACAGGCGTAGGGGCTTTATACGCGTCAATGTGGCGACGGCAGCGTTCAACCATGGCCGGTGAGTTATCGACAGCCACAATCTTGCAGCCATCGTGATGAACGTTACGACGAATGGACAGCGTTGCCGCTCCCAGCGAACAGCCCAGGTCATAGACCTGCGTGCCGGGTTGAACGAAACGCTCCGCCAGCATGCCGATCATGGAGATGATATTGGAATAACCGGGAACAGAGCGCTGGATCATATCCGGGAAGACTTCGGCTACCCGTTCATCAAAGGTCCAGTCGCCCAGGCTGGCGATAGGCGCGGAAAAAAGCGTGTCGCGATCTGACATAACGTAAAAATCCGGGAAAAATAAAGGGGCATATTGTGCGCTAATGGAAGGAGAAAACCAACTCCCACGGCATATACCAAAGGTTAGCCAGCACCATCAGCAAAAGCGAGCACCAGGTCGCGCTCATGCCGGAACGACGCCAGCGGATCAGGCGGTGTTGAAAACCATAATAATGCATCAAACGCCCTGCAATCAGCAGCAGCCCACAGACGTGCACCATCCAGGTTTCAGCGCCATCCATCTCCATTAACAGCAGTAAAATTAACGCGACGGGAATGTACTCGACCGCGTTGCCGTGGATTCGGATTGCGCTTTGCAGCTCAGAAAAGCCCCCGTCACCGTAGGAGACGCGGTACTGCATTCTCAGGCGCACAACATCAAATGAAAATTTAATCAGCAGTAATGCACCTAACACCGCATACAGCGCGCTGACCATACTAACTCCCTGTTTTTGGCAGATGGCACGTCTCTATGATAGGGGGTGATTTCAGAAAAGAGAAGATTGTTGTGGGATGGACGGCGCGGGGCCAACCGACGGAACCGCCTGCTGCAAGGCCTGCCAGAGAGCATCGACCAGCTCAGGTACCTGGGCAATATCCGGCGTATGTAAAAACAGGTACGGAGTGGTGGTTTGCTCCCATTTCGCGAGCGTTTGCAGCCAGACGGCGAACATCTCCTCATTCTGTTGCATGTTATCGCTGCCGATAAACCGGACCATCGGGTTCTGCGCGGTAACAATGGCGTGAACCGGTACTTTCGGTTTTTTGCGCTGGGCATCAACAACGGCTTCGCTGTGCGGGATTGCGCTGTGCACGGGGCGGCTGTCGAGGATCACGCGGTTGACCGATCGTTTATGCAGGCCGCGATTCAGCGCTTTCTCCGCGTCGCCTTTGGCAAAGAAATCTGGATGCCTCACCTCCACACCGTACGTGAAATCGTGGGGCAGGCCGTCGAGAAACTGCCAGAGGGCTTGTAGATCGCGCGGGCCGAACGTGGCGGGAAGCTGGAGCCAGTACTGGCCAACACGGTTTGCCAGGGGCGACATCCGGGTGAAAAACTCGTGGGTTAAATCATCGCAGTTTCGCAGCGCGGCGTTGTGGGAGATGGTTGCCGGAAATTTGAAGCAAAAGCGGAAATCGTCGGTGGTTTGCTCGCGCCAGCGCTCGACGATCTCCGTGCGTGGCAGAGCGTACAGCGTGGTATTGCCCTCCACGCAGTTAAAGTGTCGGGCATACTCTTCAAGGCCAGTAATACCCAGGCGCACCCATTTCGGGTGCGACCACTGGGGCAAACCCACGTACATCATAGTGCGCTGAGGATCTCATCCGTGCTGCGCACGCGACCAATACGCGGGAAGATATGGGTCATGCTGCCCTGATGCTGATCCGCAGAGGCTGCGCTGCACGCATCTTCCGCTATCACCAGGTTAAAGCCCAGCTCCCAGGCGTTACGGGCGGTGGATTCCACACCGATGTTGGTGGAGATCCCGCACAGAATAATAGTGTCTATCCCGCGACGGCGCAGCTGGAGCTCCAGGTCAGTGCCATAGAATGCGCCCCACTGGCGTTTGGTGACTTCTACATCGCTGTCGCGTTTACCGAGTGAGACCGGGTATGTCCACCAATTGTCCGGCAGCGCATGCGCCGGGGCCTGAGCATCAACCGGCTGCTTTAGCGCTTCGGCGAAATCAGTGGACCAGCCGACGCGCACCATGACGACAGGCGCACCGCTGGCCCGGCATTTTTCCGCCAGACGCGCAGCGCGGCTTACAACATCGTCAGCGGTGTGTGGACCACCGGCAAAAGGCAGGATCCCTTCCTGTAAATCAATGACCACAAGGGCGGTTTTGGTGGCATCAAGCGTTAACATTGTCACTCCAGTAAAATTAATTGCTTTTTTACACCTTACGACGGGATGGCCTGTTATCGGTCGGATAATTTTGTTAATTTTTGTGAGAATAGACAATAAGAGCACAGCAAACACGCGTCAGGCCGTGCTTCGCTCTTATCGTGCGGCAGAATTTCCAGTATAATAGCCGCCTTTTTTCATCCAGTTGTGACATACAGAAAGCTGCGACATCGTAGCCTGTAAGACAGGCGACAATCAGCCTGCGGCTAATTAAGGGATATCTCATGCGTACAGAATATTGCGGGCAGCTGCGTCAGTCCCACGTCGGGCAGCAGGTCACCCTGTGTGGTTGGGTCAATCGTCGTCGCGATCTTGGTAGCCTTATCTTTATTGATATGCGTGACCGCGAAGGTATCGTTCAGGTGTTCTTCGATCCGGATCGCGCTGATGCGTTGAAGCTGGCCTCTGAGCTGCGTAATGAGTTCTGCATTCAGGTGACGGGCACCGTGCGTGCGCGTGACGAGAAAAACATCAACGCCGATATGGCGACCGGTGCTATCGAAGTGCTGGCGTCCGATCTGGTGATTATCAATCGCGCAGAAGCGTTGCCGCTGGACTCCAACCACGTCAACACCGAAGAAGCGCGTCTTAAATACCGCTACCTGGATCTGCGTCGCCCGGAGATGGCTCAGCGCCTGAAAACCCGTGCGAAAATCACCAGCCTGGTGCGTCGCTTTATGGATGACCACGGTTTCCTCGATATTGAAACTCCGATGCTGACCAAAGCCACGCCGGAAGGCGCGCGCGACTACCTGGTGCCATCCCGCGTCCATAAAGGCAAATTCTACGCGCTGCCACAGTCACCACAGCTGTTCAAGCAGCTGCTGATGATGTCCGGCTTCGACCGCTACTATCAGATCGTGAAATGCTTCCGCGATGAAGATCTGCGTGCAGACCGTCAGCCAGAATTTACCCAGATCGATGTGGAAACCTCCTTCATGACCGCCGAGCAGGTGCGTGAGGTGATGGAAGCCCTGGTGCGTAGCCTATGGAACGACGTGAAAGGCGTTGAGCTGGGCGATTTCCCAATCATGACCTTCGCGGAAGCCGAGCGTCGCTACGGCTCCGACAAACCAGACCTGCGTAACCCGATGGAGCTGGTGGACGTGGCAGACCTGGTGAAAGCCGTTGAGTTTGCGGTCTTTGCTGGTCCGGCTAACGATCCGAAAGGCCGCGTGGCTGCCCTGCGCGTACCGGGCGGTGCTGCCCTGAGCCGTAAGCAGATTGACGACTACGGCAACTTCATCAAGATCTACGGTGCGAAAGGTCTGGCCTATATTAAAGTAACCGAGCGTGCTAAAGGTCTGGAAGGCATTACCAGCCCTGTTGCGAAATTCCTGAATGCGGACATCGTGGAAGCTATTCTGGAGCGCACCGGCGCGCAGGACGGCGACATGATCTTCTTCGGCGCAGACAACAAGAAAGTCGTTGCGGATGCGATGGGCGCGCTGCGTCTGAAGCTCGGCAAAGACCTGAACCTGACCGATGAAAGCAAATGGGCCCCGCTGTGGGTGATCGACTTCCCGATGTTTGAAGACGACGGTGAAGGCGGCCTGACCGCGATGCACCACCCGTTCACCTCGCCAAAAGACATGACGGCGGCGGAACTGAAGGCTGCACCGGAAGATGCGGTAGCGAATGCCTACGATATGGTTATCAACGGCTACGAAGTGGGCGGCGGCTCCGTGCGTATTCACAGCGGTGAAATGCAGCAGACCGTGTTCGGCATTCTGGGCATTAACGAGCAGGAGCAGCGCGAGAAGTTTGGCTTCCTGCTGGACGCCCTGAAATACGGTACGCCTCCGCACGCGGGTCTGGCCTTTGGTCTTGACCGTCTGACCATGCTGCTGACCGGCACCGACAACATCCGTGATGTTATCGCCTTCCCGAAAACCACCGCAGCGGCGTGTCTGATGACTGAAGCGCCAAGCTTTGCCAACCCGGCCGCGCTGGCTGAGCTGGGCATTGAGGTGGTGAAGAAGGAAGAGAAAAACTGATATGGCATATAAGCGTCCCGTTTCGGTTCTGGTGGTCATTTATGCAGAAGACTCGAAGCGGGTGCTGATGTTGCAGCGGCGCGACGATCCTGATTTCTGGCAGTCGGTTACCGGCAGTCTGGAAGAGGGAGAGTCCGCGCCGCAGGCCGCCGCGCGTGAAGTAAAGGAAGAGGTCGCCATTGACGTTGCTCGCGAGCAACTGACCCTGAAGGACTGTCAGCGCACGGTGGAGTTTGAAATTTTTAGCCATTTACGTCATCGCTATGCACCGGGAATTGAGCGCAATACGGAATCGTGGTTCTGCCTTGCGCTTCCCCATGAGCGGGAGATCGTGTTCACGGAACACCTGACCTACCGCTGGGTGGATGCGGCGGATGCCGCCGCACTGACCAAGTCATGGAGCAACCGGCAGGCGATAGAAGAATTTGTAATTAACGCTGCCTGAGAAGGCGCGATTTTTGGAGAACTTTTTATGGCAGGTCATAGTAAGTGGGCCAACACCAAACACCGTAAAGCGGCACAGGATGCCAAACGCGGTAAAATCTTTACCAAAATCATTCGTGAGCTGGTAACAGCGGCGCGTCTGGGTGGCGGCGATCCGGCCTCTAACCCACGTCTGCGCGCGGCGGTGGATAAAGCCCTGTCCAACAACATGACGCGAGACACCCTGAACCGTGCAATCGCACGTGGCGTGGGCGGTGATGAAGACGCGAACATGGAAACCATCATTTATGAAGGTTACGGTCCTGGCGGTACGGCGGTGATGGTAGAGTGCCTGTCCGACAACCGTAACCGTACCGTTGCGGAAGTGCGCCACGCGTTCACCAAAACCGGTGGTAATCTGGGCACTGACGGTTCCGTTGCTTACCTGTTCAGCAAAAAAGGCGTCATCTCCTTCGAGAAAGGCGACGAAGATGCGATCATGGAAGCGGCGCTGGAAGCCGGTGCGGAAGACGTAGTGACCTACGACGACGGCGCTATCGATGTCTACACCGCATGGGAAGAGATGGGTGCCGTGCGCGATGCGCTGGAAGCGGCAGGTCTGAAAGCGGATAACGCTGAAGTGTCCATGATCCCTTCCACAAAAGCGGACATGGATGCAGAAACCGCACCGAAACTGCTGCGTCTGATCGACATGCTCGAAGACTGCGACGACGTGCAGGAAGTGTATCACAACGGTGAAATCTCTGATGAGGTTGCAGCGACTCTCTGATGAGAGCCTGTAAACCGTTTACGGGAGACGCGTGATGTCGATTATCCTCGGGATTGACCCCGGCTCACGCGTCACCGGGTATGGCGTTATCCGTCAGGTGGGACGCCAGCTAACCTACCTCGGCAGCGGCTGTATTCGTACCAAAGTGGACGATCTGCCGTCGCGCCTGAAGCTCATTTATGCGGGCGTGTCGGAGATCATCACCCAGTTTCAGCCGGACTTTTTCGCCATCGAGCAGGTCTTTATGGCGAAGAACGCTGACTCGGCGTTAAAGCTCGGGCAGGCGCGCGGCGTGGCGATAGTTGCCGCCGTGAACCAGGACCTGCCAGTGTTTGAATACGCGGCCCGTCAGGTTAAGCAGACGGTGGTGGGCATAGGTAGCGCGGAGAAAAGCCAGGTGCAGCACATGGTGCGTACCCTGCTGAAGCTCCCGGCGAACCCGCAGGCCGACGCCGCCGATGCGCTGGCCATTGCGATTACCCACTGCCACGTCAGCCAGAACGCGATGCAAATGAGCGAGTCGCGGCTCAATCTGGCGCGAGGCAGATTACGATAATGACAAATCAGGCTGGATGTTTATCCAGCCTTTTTTTATTATGTCGGCAGTTAATTTCATCCAGAACGCAGGAGCGTCACGTGATAGGCAGACTCAGAGGCATCATCATTGAAAAACAACCCCCGTTAGTGCTGCTGGAAGTGGGTGGCGTGGGCTATGAAGTCCATATGCCGATGACCTGCTTCTACGAGTTGCCGGAGGCGGGCAAAGAGGCGGTTGTCTTTACCCAGTTTGTGGTGCGTGAAGACGCTCAGCTGCTGTACGGATTCAATAACAAACAGGAACGCACCCTGTTCCGCGAATTAATCAAAACCAACGGCGTCGGGCCCAAGCTGGCGCTGGCGATTCTGTCCGGTATGTCAGCGCCACAGTTTGTGAATGCCGTTGAGCGCGAAGATCCGGCTGCGTTAATTAAACTTCCGGGCATCGGCAAGAAAACCGCCGAGCGCCTGATTGTCGAGATGAAGGACCGCTTTAAAGGTCTGCATGGCGATCTGTTCACTCCGGCGGCCGATCTGGTGCTGACTTCACCGGGCGGGCCAGCGACGGATGATGATGCCGAGCAGGAAGCGGTTGCCGCGCTGGTGGCGCTGGGCTATAAACCTCAGGAGGCCAGCCGTATGGTGAGTAAAGTTGCCAAACCGGATGCCAGCAGTGAAACTCTGATTCGTGAAGCGCTGCGCGCTGCATTGTGAGGTAAAGGATGATTGAAGCAGACCGCCTGGTATCGGCAGGCACCATTCAGCCAGATGACGTGGTGGATCGCGCGATCCGTCCAAAACTGCTGGATGAGTACATTGGCCAGCCGCAGGTTCGTTCTCAGATGGAGATTTTCATCCAGGCGGCAAAGCTGCGCGGCGATGCGCTCGATCACCTGTTGATTTTTGGTCCGCCGGGGTTAGGTAAAACCACTCTGGCGAATATCGTCGCCAACGAAATGGGCGTTAACCTGCGTACCACCTCCGGCCCGGTGCTGGAGAAAGCAGGGGACCTGGCGGCGATGCTGACCAACCTCGAACCGCATGACGTGCTGTTTATCGATGAAATCCACCGCCTGTCCCCGGTGGTGGAGGAAGTGCTCTATCCGGCGATGGAGGATTACCAGCTGGATATCATGATCGGCGAAGGCCCGGCCGCGCGCTCGATCAAAATCGATCTGCCACCGTTTACCCTGATTGGTGCCACGACCCGCGCCGGCTCGCTGACCTCACCGCTACGCGACCGTTTTGGTATCGTGCAGCGTCTGGAGTTTTATCAGGTGCCCGACCTTCAGCATATTGTGGGGCGCAGCGCGCGCTACATGGGGCTGGATATGAGCGAAGAGGGAGCGTTTGAAGTGGCAAAACGTTCCCGCGGTACGCCGCGTATCGCCAACCGCCTGCTGCGTCGCGTGCGTGATTTTGCCGAGGTGAAGCACGATGGCACCATTTCGGCTGACATTGCTGCGCAGGCGCTGGATATGCTGAACGTTGATGCCGAAGGCTTTGACTATATGGACCGTAAGCTGCTGCTGGCGGTGCTGGATAAGTTCTTTGGCGGGCCGGTGGGGTTGGATAACCTGGCGGCGGCAATTGGCGAAGAGCGTGAGACTATCGAGGACGTGCTGGAGCCGTATCTGATCCAGCAGGGCTTCTTGCAGCGTACCCCGCGTGGTCGTATGGCGACGGTGCGGGCGTGGAATCATTTCGGCATTACGCCGCCCGCGATGCCGTAAGTAGCGATTAATGGTAGCCCCGGTAAGCGAAGCGCCACCGGGGACATGCTGACTACTGCGCGGTTTTTTTCATCATACTGAAAATAAACAACACCGCCGCGCACAATACCACCGACGGCCCCGCTGGCGTGTCATAAAACGCCGAGAAGGTTAATCCGCCCGTCACTGCGATCATCCCGATTATCACCGCGATACCGGCCATTTGCTCCGGCGTACGCGCAAAACGACGCGCCGTGGCGGCAGGGATTATCAACAGCGACGTGATGATCAGCGCGCCAACAAATTTCATCGCCACCCCGATGGTTAACGCCGTCACCAGCATCAAGAGCAGCTTCACGCGCTGAAGCTTCACGCCGTCGACAAAGGCCAGATCGGGGCTGACGGTCATTGCCAGTAAATTCCGCCACTGCCACAGCAGGATCCCGAGCACCACCACCACGCCAATGGCAATGGAAATCAGATCTTCGGGCGTGACGGCCAGCAGATCGCCGAACAGATAAGCCATCAGGTCCACGCGGATGTTTGACATCAGGCTCACCACCACCAGGCCCAGCGACAGGGCGCTGTGCGCCATAATGCCGAGCAGGGTATCAATGGCCAGGTGAGGGCGTTTTTCCAGCCAGACCAGACCGGCGGCCAGCAGCAGCGTGACGACAATCACCGCATAAAAAGGGTTCACGTCCAGCAACAAACCAAACGCGACACCCAGCAATGACGCATGGGCCAGCGTATCGCCGAAATAGGACATTCTGCGCCAGACGACAAACGAGCCGAGTGGACCCGCAGCGCAGGCAAGCATAATCCCGGCCAGCCAGCCGGGCAGTAACAGTTCAATCATGAGTGTCCATTTCCCCGACGCAGGACAATTCGTCCCTGTAAATCATGGCGGTGATTGTGATTATGGCGATAGATGCCCAGCTGTTCGGCGCCACGATGGCCAAACATGGAGATAAATTCGGGATGCATTGACACCACTTCCGGCGTGCCGGAACAACAGATGTGATGGTTCAGGCACAGCACTTCGTCGGTTTTGGCCATTACCAGATGCAGATCATGGGAGACCATCAGCACCGCGCAGTTAAGCTCCCGACGGAGCTGGTCGATAAGATCGTACAGCGCAACCTGACCGTTGACGTCGACACCCTGCGTCGGCTCGTCCAGGACCAGCAGCTGAGGGCTGCTGAGCAGGGCGCGGGCAAGCAATACGCGCTGGGTTTCACCGCCCGACAGCTTTTGCAAAGGCGCCTCAACAAGATGTCCCGCCTGAACGCGTTTTAGCGCCGGTAGGATATCCGCTTTACGCGTACCGGGACGGAGACGCAGGAAGCGGCTCACCGTCAGGGGCAGGGTGGCATCAAGATGTAATTTTTGCGGCACATAGCCGATACGCAATTTGTCCTCGCGGACGATAACACCTGCGTCAGGGGCTACCAGGCCTAATACGACGCGCACCAGCGTCGATTTGCCTGCACCGTTAGGGCCGAGCAGCGTGAGTATTTTGCCGGGCTTCAGATTCAGCGACACGTCAGAAAGGACGCGGCGCTGGCCGAATGAGACCGAAACATTTTCAAGAGAAACTAAAGTCGTCATGTCAATTTAAGCTTGCAGAAGTCATCGAATGTTATAATATCACATTCCACGCATTCATTACGATGATTAGTCGCATTATGTTACAGAAAAATACGCTTCTTTTCGCAGCTTTATCCGCTGCTCTTTGGGGGACAACAGCACAAGATGTTAACGCTGCCGTTGTCGCTTCGCTTAAACCACTTGGCTTTATCGCCGCTGCCATCGCCGACGGTGTGACGGACACAGAGGTTCTTCTGCCTGACGGGGCCTCCGAGCATGATTATTCTCTGCGTCCGTCTGATGTAAAACGCTTACAGAACGCGGACTTAGTCGTCTGGATTGGTCCTGAGATGGAAGCGTTCATGCATAAATCCGCTAAACAGGTCCCTGCGGAGAAACAGGTGACGATTGGTGAGCTGTCCGCTGTGAAACCGTTGCTGATGAAAGGGGCTGAGGACGAGGGCGACGAACACGACCACGACCATGCTCATGGCGAAAAAGGTGACGACCATCACCATCACGGTGAATACAACATGCATCTCTGGCTCTCCCCAGAGATAGCGCGGCTTACAGCGGTTGCAATCCACGACAAATTAGTGGAACTTATGCCGCAAAGTCGAATCAAACTCGACGCCAACCTGAAGGATTTTGAGGCTCAATTAGCTGCAACCGACAAACAGGTAGGTAACGAGCTCGCACCGCTTAAAGGAAAAGGGTACTTCGTTTTTCATGATGCCTACGGGTATTACGAGAAACATTACGGTCTGACCCCATTGGGGCATTTTACCGTCAACCCTGAAATTCAGCCTGGTGCGCAGCGTTTACATGAAATCAGAACACAGTTGGTTGAGCAAAAAGCGACATGCGTTTTTGCTGAGCCACAGTTCAGGCCAGCGGTCGTAGAAGCCGTGGCCAGGGGAACATCCGTGCGCATGGGAACCCTTGACCCGCTAGGTACGAACATCCAGTTGAGCAAAGCGAGCTATTCGCAGTTCCTCAGCCAACTGGCGAATCAGTATGCGAGCTGCCTGAAAGGAGATTAACGAGGAAGTGAATACGTGCAACAGATAGCCCGCTCTGTCGCCCTGGCATTTAACAATCTGCCTCGACCCCACCGCGTTATGCTGGGGTCGCTTACAGTTCTCACGTTAGCGGTCGCCGTCTGGCGGCCCTATGTTTACCACCCGAGTTCTGCCCCTATTATTAAAACCATCGAACTGGAGAAGAGCGAGATCCGCTCTCTGCTGCCTGAGGCCAGCGAGCCTATCGATCAGGCCGCACAGGAAGATGAAGCTATTCCCCAGGATGAGCTGGATGACAAGATCCAGAATGAAACCGGCATTCATGAATATGTTGTTTCTACTGGCGATACGCTGAGCAGCGTCCTGAACCAGTACGGTATCGACATGGGCAACATTAGCCAGCTTGCCGCATCCGATAAAGAGCTGCGTAACCTGAAAATTGGTCAGCAGCTTTCCTGGACCTTAACGCCCGACGGCGATCTGCAACGTCTGACCTGGGAGATGTCCCGTCGCGAAACCCGCACCTACGATCGCACCGCAAACGGTTTCAAAATGACCAGTGAAATGCAGCAGGGCGACTGGGTTAACAGCGTGATGAAAGGGACCGTCGGCGGCAGCTTTGTTTCCAGTGCCCGCGATGCTGGCCTGACCAGCGCTGAAATCAGCTCGGTGATCAAAGCCATGCAGTGGCAGATGGATTTCCGCAAACTGAAAAAAGGCGATCAGTTCTCTGTCCTGATGTCCCGCGAAATGCTGGACGGTAAGCGCGAGCAGAGCCAGCTGGTGGGTGTTCGTCTGCGTTCAGACGGCAAAGACTACTACGCCATTCGCGCGGAAGACGGTAAGTTCTATGACCGCAGCGGTACGGGCCTGGCAAAAGGCTTCCTGCGTTTCCCAACGGCGAAACAGTTCCGCGTCTCCTCCAACTTCAACCCGCGTCGTCTGAACCCGGTAACGGGCCGCGTAGCGCCGCACCGTGGCGTTGACTTCGCCATGCCGCAGGGCACGCCAGTGCTGGCGGTAGGGGATGGTGAAGTGGTCATGGCGAAACGCAGCGGTGCTGCTGGCTATTACGTTGCTATTCGTCACGGTCGTACATACACCACCCGCTACATGCACCTGCGTAAACTGCTGGTCAAACCGGGCCAGAAAGTGAAACGTGGCGATCGCATCGCGCTGTCCGGTAACACCGGCCGGTCGACGGGGCCGCACCTGCACTACGAAGTGTGGATCAACCAGCAGGCGGTTAACCCGCTGACGGCGAAACTGCCGCGCACCGAAGGGCTGACCGGGAAAGATCGCAAAGATTACCTGGCGCAGGTGAAAGAGGTGATGCCACAGCTGCGCTTCGACTAAGCAAACACCCTCAAAAATAAGCCGGCGTCAGTGTGCGCCGGCTTTTTCTTTTGTACGCGGACGGCTGCCTCGCTACACTATCTGAATATATTTTTGCGTCACCAGACCCTGGAACCCGCATGGAAACCAAAAAAAACAATATTGAGTACATTCCCGAGTTTGAAAAATCCTTTCGCCACCCGCGTAACTGGGGCGCCTGGCTTGGCGTATACGTGTTTGCTGGCATGGCGTTGCTACCTGCTTCCCTCCGCGATCCGGTGCTCGGCAATGTGGGGCGCCTGGCAGGGCGCTTAGGTAAAAGCGCACGCCGCCGGGCGCAAATAAACCTTCTGTACTGCTTCCCGGATAAAACCGACGTCGAACGCGAAGCAATCATTGATGACATGTATACCACCGCGCCACAGGCCATGGCGATGATGGCGGAACTGGCGCTAAAAGGGCCGGAAAAGATCGTCGACCGCGTTGACTGGAAAGGGCTGGAAATCATCGACGAGATGCGTCGCAATGATGAAAAAGTGATTTTCCTGGTGCCGCACGGTTGGGGGGTCGACATTCCGGCAATGTTAATGGCGTCGCAGGGCCAGAAAATGGCGGCGATGTTCCATAATCAGGGAAACAAAATCTACGATTTCGTCTGGAATACCGTGCGCCGTCGCTTTGGCGGACGTCTGCACGCCCGAAACGATGGCATTAAGCCTTTCATTCAGTCCGTACGTCAGGGTTACTGGGGCTACTACCTGCCCGATCAGGATCACGGTCCTGAGCACAGCGAGTTTGTCGATTTCTTCGCGACCTATAAAGCTACGCTACCCGCGATTGGTCGCCTGATGAAAGTCTGCCGCGCCCGCGTGATCCCGCTGTTCCCGGTTTATGACGGTAAAACGCATCGCCTGAGCATTGAGGTACGTCCGCCGATGGACGATCTGCTGACCGCGGACGATCGCACCATTGCACGCCGCATGAATGAAGAGGTGGAAGTGCTGGTGGGGCCACATAAGGAGCAATATACGTGGATCCTGAAGTTGCTCAAAACGCGTAAACCTGGCGAAACAGAGCCGTACAAGCGTAAAGAGCTTTTCCCGAAGAAATAGAAAACCTTCACCCCTCTCCCCTTAGGGGAGAGGGGATCGGAGCTTACTCTACGGTCAGTACGCGGGTGGTATTGGTTGAGCCGATGGTGCTCATCACGTCACCCTGCGTCACGATAACGATATCACCGGATACCAAATAACCTTTGTCGCGCAGCAGGTTCACAGCATCGTGCGCGGCGGCCACACCGTCATTGGTGCTGTCGAAGTAGACTGGCGTCACGCCGCGATACAGCGCCGTCAGGTTCAGCGTACGCTCGTGACGGGACATGGCGAAGATCGGCAGACCGGAGCTGATGCGAGACGTCATTAGCGCGGTACGGCCAGATTCGGTCATGGTGATGATCGCCGTGACCCCTTTCAGGTGGTTGGCTGCGTACATCGCGGACATCGCAATCGCTTCTTCCACATTGTCGAACTGGATATCCAGGCGGTGCTTGGAGACGTTAATGCTTGGGATCTTCTCCGCACCCAGGCAGACGCGCGCCATGGCGGCCACGGTTTCCGCCGGATACTGACCCGCAGCGGTTTCGGCTGACAGCATCACCGCGTCAGTACCATCCAGCACGGCGTTCGCCACGTCCATGACTTCCGCACGGGTTGGCATTGGGTTGGTGATCATGGATTCCATCATCTGGGTGGCGGTGATCACCGCGCGGTTCAGCTGACGCGCGCGACGGATCAGCGCTTTCTGGATACCGACCAGTTCAGGGTCGCCAATTTCCACGCCCAGATCACCACGGGCAACCATCACCACGTCAGACGCCAGGATCACGTCGTCCATCGCGTCCTGATCGCAGACCGCTTCAGCGCGTTCCACTTTCGCAACGATTTTCGCATCGCAGCCTGCATCACGCGCCAGGCGGCGAGCATAGTTCAGATCTTCGCCGCAGCGGGGGAAGGAGACGGCCAGATAATCCACGCCGATCTGCGCTGCGGTCACGATATCCGCTTTGTCTTTATCGGTCAGCGCTTCGGCAGACAGGCCACCGCCGAGTTTGTTGATGCCTTTGTTGTTGGAGAGCGGGCCGCCGACGGTCACTTCGGTGAACACCTTCATACCCTGAACTTCCAGCACTTTCAGCTGTACGCGTCCGTCGTCCAGCAGCAGGATGTCGCCAGGCACAACGTCAGCAGGCAGACCTTTGTAGTCGATACCCACTTTTTCCTTATCGCCTTCGCCTTTGCTCAGGTTGGCATCCAGCAGGAATTTATCGCCGATGTTGAGGAAGACTTTGCCTTCTTTAAAGGTCGATACGCGGATTTTTGGACCTTGCAGGTCACCGAGGATAGCAACATGGCGGCCCAGTTTAGCTGCGATTTCACGCACTTTGTCGGCACGTAATTTATGGTCTTCTGGCGTACCGTGAGAGAAGTTCATGCGCACCACGTTGGCACCCGCGGCGATAATCTTCTCGAGGTTATTATCGCGGTCGGTGGCCGGGCCTAGGGTGGTGACGATCTTGGTTCTGCGAAGCCTTCTGGACATGTAATACTCCGTTGACTGAAACAACTTTGGTGTTGCGTGAACATAGAATCGGCCTTCATCTATCGCAAGGCAGTAGCGAGGGGACCGAATGCCGTAAATCGTACATCGTCGTTATTAGGGAACATCGCTCTTTATAAGCAATTCTTTATCAAAACGCGATTCTTTCAGGGCTTCCTTGACCCGCTTCAAGTTATCCCGGAATTTTGCGCCCCGGCGTAAAGTAAAACCGGTCGCCAGCACGTCGATGACCGTCAGCTGCGCCAGGCGGGAGACCATCGGCATGTACATGTCGGTGTCTTCCGGTACGTCCAGGGTAATGGCGAGCGTTGCTTCCCGGGCCAGCGGCGTACCTGCCGTCGTCAGGGCGATGACCATCGCATCGTTGTCACGCGCGAGTTGCGCCAGCTCCACCTGGCTCTTGGTGCGGCCCGTATGGGAGATGAGTACCACGACATCATCTTCGCTACAATTCATACAGCTCATGCGTTGCAGCACAATGTCATCGGAGTAAATCACCGGCACGTTAAAGCGAAAGAACTTATTCATGGCGTCATGCGCCACGGCGGCGGACGAGCCAAGGCCAAAGAAAGCAATCCGTTTGGCCTGCGTAAGAAGATCGACCGCGCGATTCACTGAACTCATGTCCAGAGACTGGCGAACATGGTCGAGCGTGGCCATTGCCGATTCAAATATTTTTGCGGTGTAAGCATCAACACTGTCGTCTTCATCTACATTGCGATTAACATACGGGGTACCGTTTGCCAGACTTTGTGCCAGATGCAGTTTAAAATCAGGAAAGCCGCGGGTGTCCAGACTACGACAGAATCGATTGACCGTCGGTTCGCTGACGCCCGATTCCTGTGCCAGAGCGGCGATGCTTGAATGAATCGCCTGAGCGGGCGCGGCGAGAATAACTTCGGCCACTTTGCGCTCGGATTTGCTAAGGTGTTCCAGTTGAAACTGGATTTTTTCCAGCATGTTCATTGTTAACAAGACGCTCATGAGGGCATAAACGATTTCATAGAGATGAAACCTTGATTCGATTTAGCCGATATTACCCCCGGGACACCCGAAAGGGTAATCGTCGACAAGAAATGTTGTTGTTTTTTTTCATTACTTGATCGACGTCGGGTTTTGCTCTGACCCTGTTGCGCAAAGAATCGACGTTTGTTGCGTCACCAGACGGGCGTAATGGCCCGCGCGACGAAAAATCACCGTATCGCACGCGTCGTTAAGCGCTAATGGTTTCAGGAAACGCGTAAAAGCAGTACAGTGCATTGTAATAAAATTACAACGATACCTGGCAGAGTACCAGGAGATCTAACTGAGGAGAATGACATGGCGGTAACGCAAACAGCCCAGGCATGTGACCTGGTCATTTTCGGCGCGAAAGGCGATCTTGCACGCCGAAAATTGCTGCCTTCCCTGTATCAGCTCGAAAAAGCGGGCCAGATCCATCCCGATACCCGAATCCTTGGGGTAGGGCGCGCCGACTGGGATAAGGAGGCTTATACCAAAGTCGTACGCGAGGCGCTCGAAACCTTCATGAAAGAGAAAATCGATGAAAGCCTTTGGGATAAGCTGAGCGGGCGTCTCGATTTCTGTAATCTGGACGTCAACGATGTAAGCGCCTTTACCCGTCTGGGTGAAATGCTGGACCAGGAAAATCGCGTCACCATTAACTATTTCGCCATGCCGCCAAGCACCTTCGGCGCCATCTGCAAAGGTCTGGGCGAAGCGAAGCTGAACGCCAAACCGGCGCGCGTGGTGATGGAGAAGCCGCTGGGTACGTCGCTGGCAACCTCGCGTGAAATCAACGACCAGGTGGGCGAGTTCTTTGAGGAGTGTCAGGTTTACCGTATTGACCACTATCTGGGTAAAGAGACGGTTCTGAACCTGCTGGCGCTGCGTTTTGCCAACTCCCTGTTTGTGAACAACTGGGACAACCGCACTATCGACCACGTGGAAATTACCGTGGCGGAAGAAGTGGGCATCGAAGGCCGCTGGGGCTACTTCGACCAGGCCGGCCAGATGCGTGACATGATCCAGAACCACCTGCTGCAAATTCTGTGCATGATTGCCATGTCTCCACCGTCAGATCTGACGGCCGACAGCATTCGTGACGCCAAAGTGAAAGTGCTGAAATCACTGCGCCGTATTGACCGCTCCAACGTGCGTGAGAAAACCGTACGCGGCCAGTACACCGCAGGTTTTGCCCAGGGGAAAAAAGTCCCTGGCTATCTGGAAGAAGAGGGCGCGAACAAGTCCAGCAACACCGAAACGTTTGTGGCGATCCGCGTGGATATCGACGACTGGCGCTGGGCCGGCGTGCCGTTCTACCTGCGTACCGGGAAACGTCTGCCGGCAAAATGCTCCGAAGTGGTGGTCTACTTCAAAAATCCGGAACTGAACCTGTTCAAAGAATCCTGGCAGGAACTGCCGCAGAACAAACTGACTATTCGTCTGCAACCGGATGAGGGTGTGGATATTCAGATCCTGAACAAAGTGCCGGGTCTTGATCACAAACACAACCTGCAAACCACCAAACTCGACCTGAGTTACTCTGAAACTTTCAACCAGACGCATCTGGCCGATGCTTACGAGCGTCTGCTGCTGGAAACCATGCGTGGTATTCAGGCGCTGTTCGTCCGCCGCGATGAAGTGGAAGAGGCGTGGAAGTGGGTCGACTCAATCACCGAAGCGTGGGCAGCCGACCAGGACGCGCCAAAACCGTATCAGGCGGGAACATGGGGACCTGTCGCCTCCGTTGCGATGATCACCCGTGATGGCCGCTCCTGGAACGAGTTTGAATAACCCCCATCTCTAGCCCAAAGGTGTTATTTTACCGGTAACATGATCTAACACAGCAAGTGGCATAATTTTTAATCTTTTAAGCTCCGCGTGGATTCACCCGCGGAGCTTTTTTTATTACACTCCCTTCAGACATTTTGCCCCTGTGCTCCGGATATCAGGCGTTTCAGCGTTGTTAACAACCGTCAGAAACTGTGTAAACTCCCGAGCCTGGACAGATAAATTAGAGGAGCTTTTATGAATCCGACATTGTTACGCGTAACACAACGCATCGTTGAACGCTCGAAAGAGACCCGTGCTGCCTACCTTGCCCGCATCGAACAGGCGAAGAGTGAAACGGTCCATCGCTCACAGCTGGCCTGCGGGAATCTGGCCCACGGCTTTGCCGCCTGCCAGCCTGGTGATAAAGACGCGCTGAAAAGCATGCTGCGTAACAATATCGCCATCATTACCTCCTATAACGACATGCTTTCAGCCCACCAGCCGTATGAGGTTTACCCGTCTATCATCCGCAATGCGCTGCACAGCGTGAACGCGGTGGGCCAGGTTGCAGGCGGCGTGCCGGCCATGTGTGATGGCGTGACTCAGGGACAGGACGGTATGGAGCTGTCTCTGTTGAGCCGCGAAGTGATCGCCATGTCGGCGGCAGTGGGCCTCTCTCACAATATGTTTGATGGCGCGCTCTACCTGGGCGTATGCGACAAAATCGTCCCGGGGCTGGTGATGGCCGCGCTGTCGTTTGGCCATCTGCCAGCGATTTTTGTGCCGTCAGGCCCGATGGCAAGCGGTCTGCCAAACAAGGAAAAAGTCCGTATCCGCCAGCTGTATGCCGAAGGAAAAGCGGACCGTCAGGCGCTGCTGGAAGCGGAAGCCGCGTCCTATCACGCGCCGGGCACCTGTACGTTCTACGGTACGGCCAACACCAACCAGATGGTGGTGGAGTTTATGGGGATGCAGTTGCCGGGCTCGTCGTTCATCCAGCCGGATGCGCCACTGCGTAAAGCGCTGACCGAAGCCGCAGCCCGTCAGGTGACGCGTCTGACCGGTAACGGCAACGAGTGGATGCCAATGGGCAAAATGGTGGATGAAAAAGTCATCGTCAACGGGATTGTCGCCCTGCTGGCGACCGGCGGTTCAACCAACCATACCATGCACCTTGTCGCGATGGCGCGCGCGGCGGGCATTCTGATCAACTGGGATGACTTCTCCGAGATCTCCTCCGTGGTACCGCTGATGGCGCGTCTATACCCGAACGGTCCGGCGGACATTAACCACTTCCAGGCCGCGGGCGGCGTGCCGGTGCTGATGCGCGAGCTGCTGAAAGGCGGCCTGCTGCATGAGGATGTCAACACGGTGGCGGGCTTTGGCCTGCATCGCTATACCCTTGAGCCGTGGCTGAACAATGGTGAGCTGGACTGGCGCGAGGGGGCGAGCAACTCGCTCGATCCTCAGGTTATCGCGACCTACGAACAGCCGTTCTCTCCTCACGGCGGCACCAAAGTGCTGAGCGGTAACCTTGGGCGTGCCGTAATGAAAACTTCTGCCGTGCCGGAAGAGAATCAGGTTATCGAAGCCCCGGCGGTGGTGTTTGAAAGCCAGCACGACGTTTTACCTGCCTTCGACGCGGGTCTGCTTGATAAAGACTGCGTAGTCGTGGTGCGTCATCAGGGACCAAAAGCGAACGGGATGCCAGAATTACATAAACTTATGCCGCCGCTTGGTGTATTATTGGACCGCCGTTTCAAAATTGCGCTGGTGACCGATGGACGCCTCTCGGGGGCATCCGGTAAAGTGCCTTCAGCGATTCATGTCACCCCGGAAGCCTACGACGGCGGCCTGCTGGCGAAAGTCCATGATGGAGACATGATCCGCGTTAACGGTCAGACAGGCGAGTTAACCCTGCTGGTGGACGAAGCAGAGCTGGCGGCGCGTCAGCCACATATTCCTGACCTGAGCGCATCCCGCGTGGGTACCGGACGCGAGATGTTTGGTGCGTTGCGTGAGAAACTCTCCGGTGCGGAGCAGGGCGCAACCTGTATTACGTTTTAAGACGACTTGATTTTAACGATCTGGCGAGAGAAAACTCTGATGAAAAACTGGAAAACAAGTGCAGAAGCAATCCTGACTACTGGCCCTGTCGTGCCGGTTATTGTGGTAAACAAACTGGAGCACGCTGTCCCAATGGCGAAGGCGCTGGTTGCGGGTGGCGTTCGTGTTCTGGAAGTGACCCTGCGTACTGCCTGTGCGATGGATGCGATTCGCGCTATCGCCAAAGAAGTGCCGGAAGCGATCATCGGTGCTGGTACGGTTCTGAATGCGCAGCAGCTGGCGGAAGTGACCGAAGCGGGCGCACAGTTTGCCATCAGCCCGGGCCTGACCGAGCCGCTGCTGAAAGCCGCAACCGAAGGTACTATTCCGCTGATCCCGGGTATCAGCACCGTTTCTGAACTGATGCTGGGCATGGACTACGGCCTGAAAGAGTTTAAATTCTTCCCGGCTGAAGCGAACGGCGGCACCAAAGCGTTGCAGGCGATTGCAGGCCCATTCTCCCAGGTGCGTTTCTGCCCAACGGGTGGCATCTCTCCGGCCAACTACCGCGACTACCTGGCGCTGAAAAGCGTGCTGTGCATCGGTGGCTCCTGGCTGGTTCCGGCGGATGCGCTGGAAGCAGGCGACTGGGATCGCATTACTAAACTGGCTCGCGAAGCGGTAGAAGGCGCGAAACAGTAACAAATGCTCAATGCATAAAGCAGGCCCTCTGGCCTGATGCTGGTCACTTTATGTGACCAGCATGTATAAGTTCTTCTTCTTCTTCTTCCCACAAACATTTTTAATATCCCTAACCCCAGGCGTATCATTCTTCATTATTAAATAATCCCTCACTTATATATTTGATGAATAATTCATTCTTAATTTATCTGTGATGAGATTGCCTGGGCTCTTTTTATTTGTTCTGTGAATAATATTACTTCCTTTGAGTCAATTCAACTTGAGGTTGGGTATTTTAATAGGAGAACGATAGGTGTATTGTTTTTAATAAACGGAATGTTTGTTAAAAGGATAGATAATAATGTCAGGGGAATCTGAGGTGGCTCAACGGCGGGACACATTAAACAGATATTTATTGTATTTCCCGCGTAGCAAAAATGTTATTTCTGATGTTCATTCTTTTACAGGAAAAGAGATATTAAGCGAGCCTTATCGTTATACCATTCGCTTTACCAGTCCGGATCAAAATATTGCCATTAATGCTGTTCTTAATCAAAGGGCTGAGTTTATTCTGCGTGCACCCAATCTGGAAGCCTCATGGCATGGGCAAACCTCCTGGCTGCCGGTTCGCCAGATTAATGGCACGATCACCCAATTTTCCCGGCTGATGTCTTCAGGTGACGAAGCACTGTATGAATGCGTGCTGGAGCATGAGCTGGCGCTGCTGGATCAAAATTACCGTTCTGCGGTTTACATGAACATGACAGTCCCGGAGCTCGTTACAAAGCTGATGAAGGACAGTGGTCACTTTGACGGCTACAACATTGATTTTGAGCAACTGAGCCACAGCTATCCACGACGGGAAATGATCGTTCAGTGGAAAGAAACCGATTTGCGGTTCATCCGTCGGCTGCTGGCAGAGATAGGGATCTGGTTCCGTTTTGAGAATCACAACAAAGTGAAAACGGAAACCGTCGTTATTTTTGGGGATTCTGCGCGTCGTTACAACTTCAGCGACAAACAGATGCCTTATGTCCGACATTCAGGCATGACCAGTTATAACGAATACATCACCGATCTGGAGGAGCAGCACGGCCTGATCCCAAAAAATGTGTTGGTTCGCACCTATAACTACCGTGACCCGCAATCGCCGCAGACGGATAAGACCATTAAAACGAGCGATATTCCCGAAGGTGTAACGACAGGCCAACACTATCACTATGCCGATCACTATCTTGCTGCGGGGGATTTTCACGGTGAAGAGGCGGAAACCGCCGCATTTTACGCCCGTCTGCGTTATGAACGCCTGTTGAACGGACAAAGTGTTCTGGGGGCGACAACCAGCGATCCCGAGCTTCAGCCAGGCATTATGTTTTATCCCTCAGGGCCTTTACCTGACGGGTTTAAGTCCGGGTTTGTGATAACTGCGATGATTATCCGCGGCAGCCGTGCTGAACACTATCGCGCCGTACTTTCTGGGATCCCCTATATCCACGGCTATAGCTTCCGTCCTGAATACATATCCCGGCCGGTGATAGCCGGAACGGTGCCCGCCAGAGTGAAGGCTATCGGGGGAGATAAAACCTATGCCGGACTTGATGCGGTTGGACGCTACCGGGTTAAGTTCGATTTTGACCTTGATGAAAAACGGGTCGGATTTGAAAGCGCCCTGGTACGCCTCGGCAGGCCGTACGCCGGTGACACTTTTGGTATTCACTTTCCGTTGCTGGAGGGGACTGAAGTTGCCGTAGGTTTTGAAGGCGGCGACCCGGACAGACCTTTTATCGCCCATGTCATGCACGACGGCAGCCACCCGGATTTAGTCACAAACCGTAACGATACCCGAAACGTGATCCGCACGGCCGCGTTGAACAAGATCCGTCTTGAAGATCGTCGCGGGCAGGAACACATCAAAATCTCTACCGAGTACGGCAAAGGGCAAGTGAGTGTGGGCCACCTGGTTGATGCTGAGGGCAAAAAGCGCGGGGAAGGTGTGGAGGCTCGCACCGACGACTGGATGGCGCTGCGTGCTGCCAAAGGCGTGATGATCACCACGGAAGCACAGCCCCGCGCGGGGGGTAAGCAACTGGATATGACAGCGGCTATTGCACAACTCGAAAAGGCGCTATCGCTGGCGATGACCCTACAACAAAGTGCGCTTACGGCAGGTGCGAGTAATGTGGAAACCGATCGGCAAAATGCGCTCAGCCAGACGCTGAGTCATCTCGCGGAGCCCGGTATTTTGGCATATGGAAAAAGTGGAATTGCGCAGGTTACGCCGGACAGCCTGCAATTGTCAGCCGGGAAAGACCTGATTGCCACAGCGGGCGGGAATGCCAGCGTGAATGTGGTGAAAAAATTCTCGCTGGCCGTAGGGGAAAAACTGTCGCTGTTTGCCCGCAAACTCGGCATCCAGATGATTGCCGGTGCGGGGGATATTACGACGCAGGCGCAGCGGGGCGAAATGCACATGCTGTCGCAGCAGGATTTCACGCTGACGAGCACCGCCGGGAAAATGAACGGCAGTGCCAGAAAGGGAATGCAGTTTGTCTGCGGGGGCGGCGGGATCCGGATCAGCCCGACCGGACTGGTCACGATTTTCTCGCCGACGGGCATTGAGCTCAAAGCGCCGAGCCTGAAATACGACGGTCCGGAAAGTGTGTCGGTACCGACGCCATCCTTTGACAAAGGCGCCTTTAAACTTCGCTACAAACTGCACGCCGGCGATGATCCGGAGCAAATTCTGGCAAACAAAAAATTCAGGCTGACCAGTGCATCCGGACAGGTGGTGGAAGGCGTGACGGACAGCTGCGGTCGTTCACCCCTGCTCGATGCTGACGACCTCGACAGCTATAAAATGGAGATAATGGAATGACGGAGGCGAAGACAAAACCCTACGCTCCACGGGTGGTATCAGAAGGCGATATTCCGGTACACAAAACCCTGGGCGAAGTCGCCCAGACGCGCAACGTCGGGATACCGCGTCCGATGCCCGGCATTGTGATCCTCGTCCATGGCGTGAACGACGTGGGTGAAGCTTACCAGAATCAAGAGAAAGGAATACTTGTCGGGCTGGGTAAGCGACTCAACCGGCAGGATTTTTACGCCCACGAATGGAAAGACTACAGAATTATCACTCCCGGGCGTTCCCCCATCATCCCGTTTTACTGGGGATATAAACCGGTTACGCATGCTGACTACCGGGCGGACCAGAAGCGCTACCGGGAGGAAGTCGGGAAGCTGAGTGACAAAGCGCATCTTCCCTATGATGCGTACCAGGAAGATAACGAGACGAATAAAAAGTCGCTGGGTAATGACGGAAAAGGGCCGTTTCAGTACCAGAACGATAACTTTAAGAACGCACTTGATAAGAGTTTTGCCAAGGGGGGCGGGACCTTTGCCAACGCGACGACGACGATCCCGGATATGCTGGGGCCCGGCGCCGGTGGCTTCGGCGTTGCCGCTGCGGGATTTGCCTCGCTGCACTTCAATGATGGCGATTTTACCCATCCCATTTATGAAAACCCGCACCGCATTTACCAGTTTTTTGCCGCTCAACGGCTGGCGGATTTGATTATTCAGATTCGTCAGCCGTTAGTAACTCAAAACGATGTTATCAATATCGTCGCTCACAGTCAGGGCACGATTATTACTATGCTGGCAAATATGCTGGTGAAACAGGCCGGATACGATCCGGTAAATTGTGTGATTCTTAATCACTCACCATATTCTCTTGAGTCGCGCGTGGCTGAAAATATTCAGCCGGGCTATCAACAGACCGACGACGCCAGACAGCAGACATTTAAAAATTTCTGTCGCCTGATGCATACGCAATGGAAAGGGGGTGGGAAAATGGCAGAGAGCGAATTACTTGCTCTGGAGGCCTCCTGTACCCTGCGTAAACCTTCCGATAATCCGCTGCGAACGGATGGCAGATATTGCCGAAGCAACGACGGTAAAGTGTATAACTACTTTTGCCCGAACGATGGCGTCGTGTCGCTGGAGAATGTGCAGGGGTTTGGCTGGCGGGGCATTCCTCAGAATATTGCCAGTGATATACCGAATCTGTTTCAGCGTGTGTTTTACCAGCATGGTGAAGTAGGAAACATCCCTGACGCTAACCCCTTTGAGTTACAGCCGCGAAATGAGGGGGATGCAAAATATGCCTTTCTCACGAACGCCAGTTACAGCGCTCGCGATGTGGTGATAAATGGTGAGGAGTTACCGGAACCTTTTATTTTCAAACTTCAGGGGGAGGATAATCACCCGGATAACGATCCTAAAACCAGTGATAAACCGTATACCTATTATGTCGATCCGGACAGCCCGGACGCCTACATTTCCTATTCCGCCAAAGCCAGCGCCATTAAGCGCACAGTAACGACAACCTTTGCTGTGAACCGCTATCAAAATATTGGCTGGCAGCCTGGTCACGTTTTATCTGCTTCAGAGCTTAAAGAAGAGAGTTTTGAACGCAAGCATGAAGTTATTTATGGTGAGGTGTCAGGTTCGCGTGATTTTCAGTTAGTTACCCTTACCTGGAAGAAAACACCGGAAGAACTGCAAGCGGAATGGCAGAAAATTGACCCGGTAGGCTACAGCCAGCACTCCTCTATTGTGATGAGTGAATTTGTGCCATCGCACGCTATGGCGTTTGATTTGGCTATTGGGCAGTGCAAATCATTCGATTATCAGGCGGGGAAATTTTGGGAAGGGTTGCTACATCGGGCAGACTGGCGCGATCCGCAGAACGGTTATCCTGCCGCTAAAGAATATTACCGTACCGGAATACTAGATGAACAGCGTACGAAATGGTTTATGAATAAGCCTGATGAGGTGCTTCCAAAAGGGGAGTACGGTGTGGAAAACCACTTTAATAATGCCTCGCCAGCCATGCCGTCACGCGAACTGTCCATCAGAAATCAGGATGTGGCAAATTTGCAATGGGATATGCCAAAGCCCATGAGTGATAGTCAACTGGCTAAAGGATAGAGCATGAAAATATTTATTATCGGCCTGACGACCTTAGCTGTTTTGCTTGTGACCGGATGCCTGGCTAAAGAACCGCCGACGCAGGTAGTTTATCGATTCGATGATCATCGTTATCTCGAACTGAAAGGGTGGGATTGTGAAGGCGAACTCTGGTACACGGATACTAAGCGAGGCATTCACACCGAACCAGTTAGTCAGTTTTATCGACTCTTTACCCGTAAATTTATTCATCCATCAGAGCGATATATTGCACTGACGGGATGGGGAGTGAGTGGATTCATAGTATCTAAGGACTATGGGAAAACGTGGCGCTCAGTAGCGTTTTCACCAAATCATAATGAACCCAATGGTGATGACTACGCGCCGTATGAGGATATTATTTCTTTCACCGTCGTCAACGATCAGGGCTTTTTACTAACCAAGCACCGGCTGTATATGTCATCAAAGCCATTTGAAGACCCGCGCATTCTGCCCGGTGGGCCGGGGATTGCCTATACCGTGGATGACGGAATGGGAAATAAAGTCAGCGGGAAGCTGGAATCCCGTTCCCCTGGCTGGGCCTGGGGAATGGTCTACATGACTAAACAGGGGCTTGAGGGCAGCACGCAGCAACTTAAGGCAAACTGGCAAGATTTACCCGACAGCGTACCCGACGTGAAGGGCTATACCGGCTGGGATCATATGCAATGCAACATGGATGCGGGAAAATAGGGAGATAAAGTGATGAAAGGCGTCATTAGGTTAAACGATCCGCTGATAAGCGGAGGAAAAGGCCTTGAAAGATGATCTTGTGCAGTGTCCGCTCCATAAAGGGACGTTCCCAATCACTGAATGTCACCCAACCTGGACCATGCATGGCCGTGGGGTTGTGGTAGATGGCTGTCGCGCGGCGTGTGGATGTGAAATCAAAAGTACCTTACCTGTGGCGGGAGCTTCGTAATGCGCGCGTGGTGGTTATACAAAAAACAGCCAGACCCGAATTCCACTGTGCCAGTCGTCATGATTGTTTTCCTCTATGTAATAGCCGTCGCAATGGGCCTCGTGATCCGGGCTTTAACCTGGCCTGAACAGGAACACGTTACGGCTCTCTTTTTTGTGCCTTCAGTTATTCTGCCCATCTGTGTTGTGTCGTTGTTAGTTTTTACAAGTTTCATATTTCATGACGCCAACATTCATTATGCTGAAACCCGAAAATTCATAGCAAAAGAGCAGGAGATTAATTTAAAGGCGTATGCGCGGAAAAATATGGCTATCGCAGCATGGTCTTCAATAACCCCCCTGGAGCAACCCGCGCTGAATATGTTGAAACTGGAAGGCGAATTTCCGCTGGCACCGAAAACGCCGGTTAATATTCAGCTGGAAGATCGCTTCGACCAGACCAGAAATGAACAGATGTTTTACCGCTTACTGGACCCGATGGCAGAAAAATTGAAGGGCTATAACTACCGTATTTTTGAAACCGTTGTCTGGGTTCGCGGAGGGAGTGGATCCTGCATTGATGAACTGAGACGCACTCTGGAGCGGTTGGGTATTGAAACGGCCAGCACGTGTAAAATTGAGTACAGCACAGAATGCCCTGACTACGCGATCGTTAGCCAATGGATGAACTTATCTGATTACAGAGTTGAAAACCGGCTGATTGTTATCGTTCATTTACATGAAGAAAGCGGCGAATCAAAGAGCATGGAAAATGCATGTGCATTCCTGCTGACCAGTCATTATGTCCGGGAGGAGGGCGAAAAACCGGTATATTTATATCAGCCTATGTCTGATGTGACCGATGTAGAGGACAAAATGGCGGTCTTCCTTGAGACGGGTTCGGTACTTACGCCGAAAAATCTCTGGTATACCGGGCTGTCCCGTATTGAAAAATATCCATTAATGCAGGCACTGGACAAAAAAGCGCTCACGGTGGAACGGCTGGATATCGATGCCTCTCTGGGCGCAAAGAGTGCCGGGTATCGGTGGCTGGCTCTGGCATTTGCGGCGGATGCGGTAAAATATGCCCAGGGGGAGCAACTGGTAGCTTATTCAGACAAAAACAAATTTTGTATTACTGCGCTTTCCTCCCTGAAGACAGCTATCCCAAAAAAACTTACCTGGTGTAACTGGAGTAATCCCCTTTATCCTGCGGGGATGGCGGCTTTATTCTGCGTGTTATCCCTCATTGCCTATCGTATCAGTTTCCTGGCGCAAAACGATCCGCCAGCAATCTGGGAACTGATTGCGAGCATAATCATTCCCTTCGTTATTTTTATAGGCCTCGGTAGTTTTGTTTTCATCTCGAAAACGAATGAAGCCTACGAGGACATGGAATACGAATGGAAGCGATAGAAACGAAACAACGTTAATCATGCTATGTGGCTGGTCGCTTAATTGACCAGCCTTTAGTTATTTACCCTGTCACTTTCACCGCAGTGGCCGCTTTTTTCGCTCTCGCGACGGCTTCGTCCACGTTTTCCCCGGTCGCTAATGCCACGCCCAGACGACGGCTTCCGTCGATCTCCGGTTTGCCGAACAGCCGAACCTGCAAGCCTGCGCCTACCGCACCTTCGACGTTATCAAAGGTGACATTCTGGCTGGTCAGCTGCGGCAGGATCACCGCCGAGGCTGCCGGGCCGTACTGACGGATGCCGCCAACCGGCAGGCCGAGGAAAGCACGTACGTGCAGCGCGAACTCAGAGAGATCCTGCGAAATCAGCGTGACCATCCCGGTATCGTGCGGGCGAGGGGAGACTTCGCTGAAGATCACCTCGTCGCCGCAAACAAACAATTCCACGCCGAACAGGCCGTAGCCGCCCAGCGCCAGCACCGTTTTGCGGGCGATCTCCTGCGCGCGTGCCAGCGCCAGCGCGCTCATTCGCTGCGGCTGCCAGGATTCGCGATAATCGCCGTCTTCCTGGCGATGACCAATCGGGTCGCAGAAATAAACACCGTCCACGGCGCTGACGGTGAGCAGGGTAATTTCAAAATCAAACTTCACCACGCCTTCTACGATGACGCGCCCGGCACCGGCACGGCCGCCCTGCTGGGCATAGTCCCAGGCTTTGTCCAGCGTGCTGCTGTCGCGGATAAAGCTCTGCCCTTTGCCGGAGGAGCTCATTACCGGCTTAATGATGCACGGGTAGCCAATCTCCTCTACGGCCTGGAGAAACGCAGCTTTATCCCCGGCAAAACGGTAGCTGGAGGTCGGGAGCTGTAATTCTTCTGCCGCCAGGCGACGAATGCCTTCCCGGTTCATGGTCAGTTTTGCCGCTGTGGCACAGGGCACCACGCGCTGGCCTTCCTGTTCAAGGGCAACCAACATCTCAGTGGCAATGGCCTCAATTTCAGGTACCACGAAATCCGGTTTTTCGTCGGCAATTAACGCCCGCAGGGCATTACCGTCAAGCATATCGATGACGTGCGAGCGATGCGCGACGTGCATGGCGGGCGCATTCGCATAACGGTCCACCGCAATCACTTCCACACCCAAACGCTGGCATTCAATGGCCACTTCTTTACCCAGTTCACCCGATCCCAACAGCATGACGCGCGTCGCGGCAGGACGCAGCGCAGTTCCTAAACAAGTCATAAAAATCCCCCTGAAAAAGATGCGGGCAGTATAAACGAAAACGTTTGCGTATGTCTTGTATAGGGATAACCCGGACAGGGGAGAAATTTGCGCTTCTTTAGCACTGACAGACATTTCCTGACACCCGCTCGCTTAGGCTGTGAAGGTTACGCACTGTTACGTGAGGAAAAATATGTCAGGCTGGATGAATCAACTGCAATCCCTGTTGGGACAAAAAGGCTCGTCGTCCGGCGAGCAGGGTCTGAGCAAGCTGCTTGTGCCGGGTGCGCTCGGCGGGCTGGCCGGTTTGCTGGTTGCCAATAAATCATCGCGGAAACTGCTTACCAAATACGGTACCGGCGCGCTGCTGGCGGGCGGAGGGGCTATTGCAGGCTCCGTCTTATGGAACAAATACAAAGACAAGGTGCGCAACGCGCATCAGGATGAACCGCAGTACGGGAAGCAGGTATCGCCGTTAGATTTACGCACCGAGCGCCTGATCCTCGCCCTGGTCTTTGCAGCCAAGAGCGACGGGCATATTGATGCCAGTGAACGTGCCGCAATTGAACAGCAGATGCGGGAAGCGGGCGTTGAGGAGCAGGGCAGGGCGCTGGTGGCGCAGGCCATCGAACAGCCGCTCGATCCGCAGCGTCTGGCGCAAAGCGTGAAAAACGAAGAAGAGGCACTGGAACTCTATTTTCTGAGCTGTGCCGCCATCGATATCGATCACTTTATGGAGCGCAGCTACCTGAACGCCCTGGGTGATGCGCTGAAGATCCCACAGGACGTTCGTGAGGGAATTGAGCAGGATATTCAGCAGCAGAAGCAGACCCTCGCGGGCTAGAAGGCCATGTTTCGCTTGCATCATACGCGTGTTTTGCCAACCTTATAGGATGTAAAACGAAAAAGTAAGAATGCCATGCCTCCAAAAGCCCGACGTACTCCTTATTCGATCACCACGCATGGCGATACGCGTATCGATAACTACTACTGGCTGCGGGACGATTCTCGTTCCCGGCCAGAGGTGCTCGACTATCTGCACGAGGAAAACGACTATGGCCGCCAGGTCATGGCCAGCCAGCAGGCGCTTCAGGATCAGCTCCTGAACGAAATGGTGCAGCGTATCCCCCAGCGTGATGTCTCTGCCCCGTGGTGCAAAAACGGTTATCGCTATCGCCATATTTATGAGCCGGGAAACGAATATCCCATCTACCAGCGCCAGTCTGTGCTAAGCGCCGAGTGGGACGAATGGGAGATCCTGCTGGATGCTAACAAACGTGCTGCCCACAGTGAGTTTTATACGCTGGGCGGCATGTCCATTTCCCCCGATAACGCCATTATGGCGCTGGCTGAGGATTACCTCTCCCGCCGCCAGTACGGTTTGCGTTTCCGCAATCTTGAAACGGGAAACTGGTATCCCGAAATGCTGGATAATGTCTCCCCCGATTTCGTCTGGGGTAACGATTCAGAAACGGTCTACTACGTTAAAAAGCATGCCTCAACGCTGCTGCCTTATCAGGTCTGGCGTCATACGGTGGGGACCGATTCCGCCGACGATGAGCTTGTGTATGAAGAAAAAGACGAGACGTTCTACGTCAGCCTGCATAAAACCTCGTCTCGCCACTACGTGATTATCTTCCTTGCCAGCGCCACCACCTCTGAGGTGCTGCTGCTGGATGCCGAACTGCCGGATGCCCAGCCGTTATGCTTCCTGCCGCGCCGTAAAGATCATGAGTACAGTCTGGATCACTTCCAGCACAGCTTTTACCTGCGTTCGAACCGCGAGGGTAAAAACTTTGGCCTTTATAAAACCAAAGTGCGCGATGAACGGAAGTGGGAAGTGTTAATTCCTGCGCGCGATCAGGTGATGCTGGAGGGGTTCACCCTGTTTACCGACTGGCTGGTGGTGGAAGAGCGTCAGCGCGGACTGACCAGTATCCGCCAAATCAACCGCAAAACCCGCGAAGTGGTGGGCATTGCGTTCGATGACCCGGCTTACGTGACGTGGATCGGCTTTAACCCGGAACCGGAATCGTCCCGCCTGCGGTACGGCTATTCGTCAATGACTACCCCGGACACGTTGTTTGAGCTGGATATGGACACCGGGCAGCGTCAGGTGATTAAACAGGCGGAGGTCCGGGGATTTGAGTCGGAAAATTATCGCAGTGAACACCTGTGGGTGACCGCGCGCGACGGCGTTGAAGTCCCCGTGTCTCTCGTCTACCACAAGGATCACTTCAACAAAGGTAAAAACCCCATCCTCGTCTACGGTTACGGCTCCTACGGATCCAGCATGGACGCCGATTTCAGCAGCAGCAGGCTGAGCCTGCTCGACCGCGGTTTTGTTTATGCGATTGCCCATATTCGCGGCGGCGGCGAGCTGGGTCAGCACTGGTATGAAGACGGAAAATTTCTCAAAAAGAAAAATACCTTCAATGACTACCTTGATGTCTGCGATGCGCTGATCGCGCAGGGTTATGGCGATCCGCAACTCTGCTTTGGCATGGGGGGCAGCGCCGGAGGCATGTTAATGGGAGCCGTGGTAAACCAGCGGCCTGAACTGTTTAAAGGCGTTATCGCTCAGGTGCCGTTTGTGGACGTGGTGACGACCATGCTGGACGAAACCATTCCGCTGACCACCGGGGAGTTTGAGGAGTGGGGGAACCCGCAGGATGAAACCTATTACCGCTACATGAAAGAGTACAGCCCGTACGATAACGTCGAGGCGAAAGCCTATCCGCATATGCTGGTGACCACCGGCCTGCACGATTCCCAGGTGCAGTACTGGGAGCCCGCGAAATGGGTGGCGAAGCTGCGTGAGCTAAAAACTGACGATAATCTGCTGCTGCTGTGTACCGATATGGACTCGGGGCACGGAGGGAAATCAGGGCGATTTAAATCCTATGAAGGGGTGGCGCTGGAGTACGCCTTTTTGATTGGCCTGGCGCAGGATACGCTGCCAGGCCGCGCGGGAACTCAGGCTTCGCCTAAATAATGCTTCAGCGTCAGGCGCAGTTCCGGGCTCATTCTGTCGAGGTTGTTGTACAGCCAGCGCAGATAGCCCGGATCGTTGTCCGCCACTTCCGATACCGGTTTTCCACGATATTTACCGAACGTGAAGGTGGTCAGTAGGGCGGGGCGGCCGGTAATGGTCGCCATATCGTCCGGCGTCCAGCCGGAAGTATTCATGATATCAATCAGGAGCGCTGCGGTGATGTAGCAGTCATAGAGGGCGCGGTGATGATGCAGCCCTTCCGGCGTCCGCACGCTTAGTTTGCGCGACTTATACAGCGCCATATTGCTGTATTTGATCCCCGGCCACAGACGGCGCGCCAGCTTCATGGTGCAAATCCATTCACCGGGCATCTCCGGCAGCACACGGCGGTCAAAGCTGGCGTTATGGGCGACATACCACTGGCTACCGTGGTAAAGAGGGATGATCTCTTCAATCCACGGCTTATCCGCCACCATCGATTCCGTAATGCGATGAATTGCCATCGCCTGCGCACTGATAGGACGGTCCGGGCGCACCAGGTGGCTCATTGGATTGACTATCTTTCCGTCAACCACGTCGACAGAGGCGACTTCCACAATTCCACCCTGCAAATCGCAGGTTTCGGTATCGATAACGCGCAGCATTGATCGCTCCTGATCCTAAAATGCCTAGCCTAATGGAATGATATCCCCTTGCCAACCCTGTCGGCCCAAAGAACCGGTTAACAGCAACTCTCCCTTATCGGCACGCACGATCAGCTGACCTTTTTCATCCCATAACGCGCTACCGCTGCGCGCGTTCGCCATTAATACCGCGATGGCGTACTTATGCGCGAAGCGTTGTAACGAACTGATGGATTGCCGCCAGCGTTGCTCACCCACCGCCAGGCTGCTGGTGAACAGCGTTGCCTCTGGGTCCAGTTCCGGGGCGTCAGCCTGATTATCAACGATGGTTAACCGTTTATTGCCAGGAATAACACCCGCACCGTTACCCTGCGGATAACGCCGGATGGTCGACAGGTTAGGGGTGAATAGCGCGAGTCCTTTCTGTTGCTGGAGAGTAATACCGGCAATCACCGTGATGAAACGTGACTGCGCCGCGTGAAGGAGGGGGGCAAGCTGCAAATCGTCAGGGGGTGGGGGTAAGGTTGTTCCGCCAGGGCCAGTAAGCGAAAGCTCCGGAAAGACGACTAAATCGCACCCATGTGAGGCAGCCTCGGCAATAAAGTGCAGGTGATGTTTTACGTGCTCATCAACACAGTTGTGCCGCGGAGCATACTGAGCCGCGGCAATAGTCCATCGTGACTTCCTTATACACTAAGTCGCTGGGATTTTAAGATTACACCTAAATTTATCAGGGTTTTCTTATCCTGCCACATAACGCGTAAGGAAGTGTAACGGGACGTTAAGCTTATTTAACTTTAGGTTCGTACGGCAGGCGCGAGAGATTAACGGAGGCGAGGCGATGCGCAATAAGACGTTCGCGGAACCAGTCGCGCAGATGCGCGGGTTGTTCACGCTCTACCACTTCAGCCACGACGGGCATGTTGTAACGCTCTTTGAATGCGACCCCCGCGGCGGCGAGATCGACATTCACTTTGTCCATCTCGTCCTGAGGAAGGGCGGCCAGGTTAACGTTCATTTCCTTCTCCTTTTTCTGCGGCGGCAACGTTACCGCGATTGTTCAACGATGACAAGGGAGCAAAGGATGTTCCTCGACTCGTTAATTATACAGAGTTATTCTTTAGCATTCAGGCATAACGAAAAGGAATGATTGTGATGCACTTTACCCCTTCCCGCGTCGCGTGTGCGCTGGTGTTTCTGCTCTCTTCGGCAATCGCGCCATCAGCTCTGGCCCATGCGCACCTTAAGCAACAATCCCCGCAGGAAAATACCGTCGCGACGGCACCCGACGTCATTACCCTGAATTTCTCGGAAGGCATTGAACCTGCCTTCAGCGGCGTCGTGGTGACGGACGCGCAGCAGCACAAAATCCAGACCGGCGCGGTGAAGCGTGACGAGAAGGATAACGCAAAGCTGATTGTTCCTCTTGAGAAACCGTTGACGACCGGCACCTATACGGTGGACTGGCATGTGGTCTCCGTGGACGGCCACAAAACCAAGGGCAGCTATCACTTTAGCGTGAAATAGTATGCTGGCCCTGAGCTACGTAGCGTTTCGCTTTATCCATTTTGTTGCGCTGATACTACTTTTCGGCAACGCGCTATACAGTGTCTGGTTTGTACCGTCTTCGTTGCAGCGCCTCATGACGCAGCGTTTCCAGCGCCAGCAGAATATCGCGGCCTTAATCAGCCTGATGGCTGCTCTGCTGATGTTCGGCCTGCAAAGTGGGTTAATGGGTAACGGCTGGGGTGATGTCATTCGCCCGGCGGTCTGGCGCAGCGTGCTGGGCACGCAGTTTGGTGGCGTCTGGCTGTGGCAAATGGTGCTGGCCGCTGTGACCGCGGGCGCTGCATGGCTTACCCCGCAAAAGGGCTCACGGCTGTTACTGCTCGCGATGGGGCAACTGGTGCTGCTGGCGGGCGTGGGACATGCCGCGATGAACGGTGGCGCGCCGGGTGCGTTGCATCGTCTGAACCATGCGCTTCACCTGCTCTGCGCCGCCACCTGGGTGGGCGGTCTACTGCCGCTGCTGTTCTGTATGCGGCTGGCGAAAGGCCGCTGGCAGCCAGCCGCTATCTTTACCATGATGCGCTTCTCCCGCGTGGGGCATTATGCCGTGGCGGGCGTGCTGCTGACCGGGATAATCAATACGCTCTTTATTGTGGGCATAGACGTGCCGTGGGAAGCGCCTTATGTACGGCTGTTGTTGTTCAAAAGTGCGCTGGTCATCATGATGGTGGCAATTGCGCTGGCGAATCGGTATTTTCTTGTGCCACGCTTTCGCCCTGATGCCGGGCGGGAACAACAGATTTTTATCAGGATGACACAGGCAGAAGTGGTGCTGGGCGCGCTGGTACTGGCGGCCGTCAGCCTGTTCGCGACCTGGGAACCCTTCTGACAAGGTTTAATAACTTATGAAAAAGACACTGCTTTCTCTTTTACTTCTCACCTGTGCCAGCAGTGCGCTGGCCGCGCCGCAGGTCATCACCGTCAGCCGGTTTGAAGTGGGTAAGGACAACTGGGCATTTAATCGTGAAGAGGTCATGCTCACCTGCCGTGCCGGTAACGCGCTGTATGTCATCAATCCCAGTACGCTCGTGCAGTATCCGTTAAATGACGTAGCGGAGCAGCAGGTTGCCAGCGGGAAAAGTAACGGACAGCCTGTCAGCGTGATCCAGGTGGATGACCCGGCAAACCCCGGGCAGAAGAAGAGTCTGGCACCGTTTATTGAGCGCGCTAAAAAGCTCTGCTAGCCGTCAGGTTTCCAGTAAAAAAAAACCGCAGGTGCTTGTAAAAGCTCTGCGGTTTTTCACATTTAGTGATGTTCTGACGCTTTTTTTCAGACCACTTTTACTGTGGACTGGAAAACCTGACGTCGTCATCTATTCTTAAAGGGCAAGGCGAATGAGCCTGCATTAATGCCAACTTTTAGCGCACGGCTCTCTCCCAAGAGCCATTTCCCTGGACCGAATACAGGAATCGTATTCGGTCTCTTTTTATCTGCATGAAAATAAACGATAAAATCCGGTTTTCGTCTCAGCAGAAGGTTCACTTCCTGTGCGCCTGCTTCAAACATACCACAACCCGGCAGGCGTAAGTCCAGTCCTTTTTGGCTGTTTTGTTAAATTTTTGTTTGTATTTTGCCTGAGACGACTGCGGGATCAATGCGCGCATGTACGGAAGCCGCAATATCATCAAGTAACGCAAAGCGGCGACGGTATTCGGCGCGTTTTTTGCTGGCAATCTCCTCCAGTGCTTTACGCTCCATCTGGAGCGGCAACTGCCAGCAGAAGGGGGAGAGTTTCTTTCCGTTCAGGCCTTCCCAGAACTCGTCGTAGCTGGCGTGAAAATGACGCCCTTTGCTCAGACGGTAGCGCAGCGCGCGGAAAACATGGCCTTCATCGCTGACGGCAAAAATCGCGCTGATGTTCGAGCGTGAGGCAAGCTGGAAGATCACCTCCATCAGCACGCGTTTCGGGAAAAGCCCATGGCAGGCACGGGTAGCCTGCTTAATCACCTCCCGTGAAACATGACGACGTGGACCCTGGAGGCCGCCGATTACCAGCACCATACGGCCGTTACTGCGTGCGACACAGAACGTCAGGCTGGCAAGCAGCGTGTTGTCATTGTCATGCAGCCAAAGCGTGCTCTCGCCTTCACGTTCAGCCTTACCTGCGGACGAGGCGTGGACGGTATAGATTTCGCCGTTTTTTGCCTCGAACCGGACAACCGGCACCTCTTGCGGATTAGTCAGCGCGTGGGCGAGGGCGGTATTTGTCAGACTATCAATCCACTGATAGTGGCTGACGATAGCATCGGCCCGGTCGTTTGAGTTCAGGCCACGCATCAGATACTGGCGGTGAGTTTTGCTCGGCAAGGTAATTTGAGAGGTGAGCAGCCTGTCGAAATCATCGCGCCCGGATAGCGCCTCCAGCATGCGATGGGTGGAGGACCAGAATAAAAGCGAGCGCAGAAGGAACTTTAACCGGTAATCACGTTTGTGCCAGATTGGGCCGGGAACGCGTTTCCCTCTCACCAGTTCAGAAATAATATTTGTGCGATGCGGATAAAAAACATCGTTTTGCAGGTGTATGTTTGACACGTGAAAATCCCTCTTTTATTCCGCACTATTTTAAAGGTCAGGGAATAAGGGATTAATAGCGCAGCGATCTTTATTTCCGGCTGGTTTATGGTTTGTTTGGATTCGCGATATCCATCGTCGGCTCATGACATTTTCTGTGGCAGCTATACTTCTTACAGGAGGCGTTATGTATCAGAAAATAGAGGGAGAACACTGGCGTCATGTCTGGGTTGTCAGCGATATTCATGGTTGCTATCAGTGGCTTATGGATGAGCTGAAACGACGGCATTTTAATCCTGCTGCGGATCTGCTTATCTCGGTGGGGGATATTATCGACCGCGGTCCCGACAGCATGAAATGTTTACAGCTGATGCAGGAAAAGTGGTTTTATGCGGTACGCGGTAATCACGAGCAAATGGCGTTAGATGCGCTTGATAATAATGATTTTAGTCTCTGGAAGATAAATGGCGGTAACTGGTTTACCGGGCTTACGGTCGCTCAACAAAAGCAGGCGAAGGATTTACTCGACGCGTGTCGGGACTTACCGCACATTATTGAAATAACCTGCAAAAACGGTCTGAACGTGATTGCTCATGCGGATTATCCCGCCGCCGAATATGCCTGGCATAAGCCGGTAGATGCCCAGCGGGTGCTGTGGGATCGCGACCGGTTAATGGGCTTTATGGTGGGTAGAGGGCAGGGCATTAGCGGCGCGGATCACTTCTGGTTCGGACATACGCCTGTGGACAAGCGCTACGATTTCAACAATCTGCACTACATTGATACGGGAGCGGTGTTCGGGGGCTTTCTGACGCTGACGCAGCTTCAGTAATAAATAACCCGCCTTCGGGCGGGTTCTCTTTGGGTTATGCAAGACGCAAGACCCAGGCATCGGTTTTACTGTCGTAATGTTCACGGTACAGAACGGAATGTTCCCCATCAAGGATCGCCGGGACGCTGGTATCTGCATCCCAGGCGTCCAGTTGCATGCACAAATCCGGATCGGATTTGCAGGGAATACTTAACGTTCGTTCGCCTTGTGCTTCGCCACGCAATTCAGCGTCGTCGATTTCAAAAGCGCCAATGCGTACGCTGGTTTTCGTCATAATGCTCTCCGGTTTGTTGCCCAAAATCTGGTATGACCAGTGCAGTCATCCATTTTTGATCCTAGACAAGGAGAGCGAAATCGCCAGTAAAAAAA
This sequence comes from Enterobacter sp. MGH 4, assembly GCF_000534735.1. Classification (NCBI taxonomy): domain Bacteria; kingdom Pseudomonadati; phylum Pseudomonadota; class Gammaproteobacteria; order Enterobacterales; family Enterobacteriaceae; genus Enterobacter; species Enterobacter sp. MGH 4. The sequence continues at coordinate 676,781 of NZ_KI973289.1, forward strand.
TGCGTTTTTTCAGTCAGTGCGGCTGTTACCGGTAAACAGGCGACCATCGCGTACCAGTTCACGCGGATAGCTGTTTTTCAGCCGCGAGCCGACTTTTTTCGCCAGCCCGAGCGGATAGCCCTGATACGTCACGATGACTTCATCCTGTGACGGGCCGTCTTCCGGGTAAACGTCACGACCGCGATACCACTCTTCCGCTTCATGATGCGTCAGGGCGAAGGTGTTCTCATTGCCTGCCAGCGCAATGACGGCTTCGTGCTGCCAGCGATAGCCTTTGTTGTGGATCTCCGCCAGGCGAATACCGAGGCGGGAGAAACGCACCTTACCAATCAGCGGTTCGATGTTGACCGGGAACAGCCACAGCTCTTTGTCACGCATCCAGAGGCGCAGGCTCTCATCCCAGTGCAGTCCCACTTTGCCGGCAGCCGCTTGCGCCTGTGCCGCCTCACGGCCTTTGACCGGCGCGAACGGGAAGTTGCCGACCTTAAACTTAGGGACAGGCAGCGGATCAACGGCGCGGGTTTTACGCAGTCGTGCGACAAAGAACCCCTCGCAATCGTAAATCTGCGGGAAGACGTGCAGGAAGCCTTCAGGGGTGGCCGCGTGACTGGCCGAATCGAAGAGGGTGTCCAGCGGCAGAAACTCGACGGCATCCGCATAGCGTTGCCTGAGCCACAGGCAGACGTCCTCGTTTTCATCACGATTCAGCGTGCAGGTGGAGTAAACCAGCGTTCCACCGGGGCGCAGGGCATGAAACGCACTGTCGATCAGTTCACGCTGCGTGGCGGCGATCTCCAGGTTGCTTTCAACGGACCAGTTTTTTAACGCATCAGGATCTTTACGCACTACGCCTTCGCCGGAGCAGGGCGCGTCGAGCAGGATGGCATCAAAAGCTTCCGGCAAGGCAGCGCCAAACACGCGACCGTCGAAGTGTGTTAACGCGACGTTGTGGATCCCGCAGCGGCTGATATTGGCGTGCAGGACTTTGACGCGGCTGGCGGAAAATTCGTTGGCGAGGATCGCGCCGCGGTTGTTCATCCGGGCGGCAATTTGCGTGGTTTTAGAGCCCGGCGCCGCCGCGACATCCATCACCCGCTCAGGCTGGTTTCCGTCGGCAAACAGCGCGGCAACCGGCAGCATGGAGCTGGCTTCCTGAATATAAAACAGCCCGCTCAGGTGCTCGGCGGTGCTGCCGAGCGGCAGGCTCTCCTCGTCATCCCGCTCGATCCAGAACCCTTCCTCACACCACGGCACCGGCGTCAGCTGCCAGCCGTAGGAGGAGACGAGATCCAGAAACGCTCCGACGCTGATTTTCAGCGTATTGACGCGAATACTTCGACGCAAAGGGCGCTGGCAGGCGGCGACGAAATCGTCGAAAGAGAGATGAGCAGGAAGCGCCTCGCGCATCTGTGCGAGGAATTGTTCAGGAAGAAATACGGAGTTTTGAGCCACGGGCACACCACAGGGAAACATTCAGGCGCGCAGTGTAACATAAAGGCTCCGGCGCGTTGACACCGGAGCCTGCGAGATTAACGCGGCAGCGCCGTTCCCCATTCGCGCCACTCTTTCGGTTCACTTTCCAGCAGCAGGAAGTGTTTTCCTCCCTGCGCCTTAGGCGCCAGAGGCGTGCCAGGCGGCGTCGCGAAGGCAATGCCGCCGCGAATGAACTGGTTAAAGGTCCCCGTTTTGACCACGCCACCGGTCAGGCCGAAGTCCAGCGAGTAGCCTGAAGCGAGCCAGAACACTGAGTTGTTGCGAACCAGATGCTGATAACGCTGGCTGATGCGCAGGCCAACCATCACGCGATCGGACAGATTACCCAGCGTCAGGCTTGTTACTGTCCCCACTTCAATACCGCGGAACAGGACCGGCGTACCGATGCCCAGCGAACCGGCTTCCGGTACTTCAACCACAATGCTCAGACCGTCCAGATAACGGGAATCGGTGATGGTCGCCTCCTGCAACTCAAACTCACGACGCGCGTTGCCCCGACCCGGTTCAACGTTAATGTACGGCTGAAGTATGGTGTCGAGATGCTCAACCCCTGCGGCAGAAATTTGCGGCGTAACCACCGAGAAGCGCGAGCCTGCCCGGGCGAACGTCTGTACATATTCCGGATAAAGCACGGCGGTAGCCTGAACTTCATTGCGCGCGGTGATCAGCGTCAGCTTCTGAACCTGCCCGATATCAATTCCGAGATAGCGGATAGGCATGCCTTCTGCCAGTTTACCGGCATCAAAGGTGTGCAGGGTAATCTGTCCCCCGACGGCGCGCGCCGCGGTTTCAGACGGGAAGAGGATCCGCTTGTCACCTTTACGCATGTTGCCGCCCGCGCCGCTCAGGTTATCGAAGCTGATCGCACCGCGCAGGGCACGGGAGAGGGGAGACGCCTGTACGGTCAGCCCGTTGCCATTGAGCTGCACTTTCGCGCCGCCTTCAGCCCAGAACACGCTGTTTGGCGTGAGCAGCTTGCGATACTCCGGCTTGATATGCAGTTCGATATCAAACGCGTCCGCACGAGGACGAACGGTGATCACTTCTCCGACCTCAAACTTACGATAAAGCACGACGGAGCCTGCCTGGACATCCGGCAGCGTTTCAGCGCTTAAGGTCAGCGTGGTGGTCGGCAGGTCGCCGAGGCTGTTTTCAATGGCTTTGTCCAGATTGGCGAACAGTGGATAGCTCTCACGCAGCGCGCCTTTGCTGCCCGGCAGAATGCGGATCCCGCCGTTAACCCACTCGCTGGCGCTGGCGCCGAGGAACTCAACGCCGTCCAGACCCACCTTCACGTCGACCCGGCTGTTCACCACAAATTTACTGTCGCCGTGCACAAGGTTGCCGTACTGCGGATCGATGGCGGCGGAGAAGGAGACCCCTTTTTCCGTCAGCTTTCGTTCCAGAACCTGACCCACCTGCACACCGTGCAGGATTAGCGGTTGACCGGCTTCGATACCATAGCTTTCCGGCGCATTCAGCTTAACCGTCAACACGCCCGGTTTTTGCAGCAGAGCTTTATCCGCCGGCGCGATGACAAAGTTTTTATTCGGCGCACCTTCACCGGGGATCAGCTCAAAGGTGCTTCCCGTCAGCAGGGAACTGATGCTAGCGTCGCTGAGGGAGAGCTTCGGATTACGCAGCTCGATGCGTGTTTTTTCCCGCAGGAGGTCCACAACGCTCGGATCCACCGTCATTTCGCCGGTAACGGAGCCGCCCGCGTTGAGGGTTAATTTTGTCAATTGCCCGACCTCTAAACCCTGGTACATTAGCGGGGTCGAACCGGCTTTCAGGCCTTTGGCATCCGGCAGGGTCAACTTGACGATGACACCGCGCTGGCTGTGTGCCAGGTCGGCGTACAGACCAAAGGTATCCTCTGCGGCGGCAGGGCTGGAGTCAGCAGGTGAGTCGAAGGCGATAGCGCCATTCACCAGCGCCGCCAGGCTCTCAAGCTTCACTTTCGCACCGCTTAAGCTCAGGTCAGCATCGACGCCAGAGACGTTCCAGAAGCGGCTGCCTTTTTTTACCAGGTTGGTAAAACGGCGATCGATCAGTACATCAATGGTCACGCCATCTTTGTTCGGGTTAATGGCGTAGTCGTAAACGCGGCCAACCGGAATTTTGCGGAAATAGACCAGAGAACCACTGTTCAGCGAGCCCAAATCCGGCGCGCGGAGGTGGATCATCAGATCGCCGTTATTCAGCCGATATTTCGGCTGGGTATCCTGCGCAACAAAGTGATCCTGTGGCTCACCTTTGCCAGGCATCATGCCGATATAGTTACCGCCCACAAGCGCATCCAGCCCGGAAACGCCGGCCAGGGAGGCTTTAGGCGTGACCAGCCAGAACTGCGTTTCGGCGCGCAGGGCATCCTGCATGTCAGACTTAATGCTCGCCCGGACCTGGATTTTGTTCAGCCCTTTGCCGAGGGAAATATCCTGCACGGTACCCACTTCCACCCCCTGGAAGCGAACGGGGGTACGTCCGGCGACAATGCCGTCCGCAGACTGGAAATCAATCGTGATGGTACTTCCGCGATCTTCATAGCTCGTCCAGATAAGCCAGCCTGCGATCATCAGCGCGATGACAGGCAGCAACCAGAATGGCGAAATGCGGCGTTTTGTTTTAATTCTCGCTTCAGTCGGCGAAGCGGGCGTTTCCTGACTCATGTGCGTCCCAAAGTAAGCGGCTGTCCAGCCATTCCACTGCAAGAATAGTCAATATCACCGCAGAGCCGAAATAAAAAGCTGCGGGTCCCATGGTAAAAGCAAGTAACTGATCGCGATTGATGAGCGACATCATCAGCGAAATCACGAACAGATCCAACATCGACCAGCGACCAATCCAGGTCACGAATCGCAGAAGCAGGATGCGGGTGCGTAGTCCTTGTTCGCATTTAAAGTGAATGCTGATAAGTAGCGTAAACATCACCACCACTTTGGTAAAGGGCACCAGAATACTGGCGATGAACACAATGGCGGCAACCCCCACGTTACTGTGCGCCAGAGAGATAATCCCCGAAAGGATAGTATCTTCCTGTCGGGCGCCGTTCACATAAATTACGGAGATCGGCAGCATATTGGCCGGGAATAAAAATATCAGTGAGGCGATAAGCGCCGCCCAGCATTTTTGCAGGCTGTTGTTGCGCCGCAATCTTAACGGAATGTGGCAGCGAGGACACCTCCCGCGTTTATCCGGAAAACCGGTGTAATGGCACCCCAGGCAGACGCGCAGGTTTTCATCAGGCCGGGTCGCGGGACGCTGAGGGTAAAATCGCTCCCAAAGCTGTTCAACATTCAGATGAATCAGGGTCAAAATACTCAGCAGGACCAGTGAAATAAACGCAAAAAGGCCAATGCCGGGTTGTAAAAACGCATAATCCTGCACCTTAATGGAGGCCACGCCGACGCCCACCAGATAGATGTCCAGCATCACCCACTCCTTGAGCTTTTCCAGCATGAGCAGGACAGGGCGCAGGTTCATCCCCAGAATGTTGCCAAACCACAGGTAGGCAATTGCCGCGACCAGCACCAGCGGTGCGCCGACGACGCAGAACAGCACCATAGCGCCGGTGAGCGGATCGCCCTCGCGCGTCATCTGCCAGATCCCCTGCAATACGTTAGCGTCAATACGCACGCCAAGCAGGTAGAGCTTTAACAGCGGCTCGGTCCAGGCGAACGGCATCAGCAGCAGCATGGTAACCGCCATTGCCGCCAGACGCGTCAATGACCAGTCCCGGCCATCGCGAATTTTGGCATCGCAGCAAGGGCAAAAAGCACTTTGGTGCGATTTCATCTTCGGCAACATAAAAAGCGTATCGCACTGGGGACAACGCTGATAATGTGCACGAGGCAGAGCCTGGTTTACCGTACGGACAACGATCTTTCTTGTCGGCGTAATTTGGGATGTTTTTAGGGCCATCAGTCGCACACAGATAAGTATTGTTGAAAGTTATAATAACTCATGAACGGATTCATCTTGAGCATGAGCGCATTTAATGCTTATTTTAATAGGCTATGCGGTAATTATGTAAGATAACTAAGTGATTGAATAATGAACAAAACAGAATTCTACGCGGATCTGAATCGCGATTTTAAGGCATTAATGGCAGGGGAAACCAGTTTCTTAGCCACTCTGGCAAATACCAGTGCGTTACTGTTCGAACGCCTTTCTGACGTGAACTGGGCGGGCTTTTATCTGCTGGAAGGCGACACGCTGGTGCTGGGGCCTTTCCAGGGGAAACTCGCCTGCGTACGCATCCCGGTAGGTCGCGGCGTGTGCGGTACCGCAGTGGCGACCCGTCAGGTTCAGCGTGTCGAAGATGTACATGCGTTTGACGGCCACATTGCCTGCGATGCCAGCAGCAATTCTGAAATCGTACTGCCGCTGGTGGTTAAAAATCAGATTATTGGCGTTCTGGATATCGACAGCACGGTCTTCAGCCGCTTTACTGCCGAGGATGAGCAGGGGCTGCGCGCGTTGGCCGCAAACCTGGAAAATGTTCTGGCAGAGACCGATTATCATAAATTCTTTGCGAGCGTCGCAGGATAATCAACGGATAACGTAGCATTTACTGATAGCGTCATTATAATGTCGCCTGTTCATGCCTGCGCTTGTTGGCAACGTCCGTTGTAATCAGGAAATTTCATGGAAAATCAACCTAAGTTGAATAGCAGTAAAGAAGTTATCGCATTTCTGGCCGAGCGTTTCCCGCAGTGCTTCAGCGCTGAAGGTGAAGCGCGTCCTCTGAAAGTCGGTATCTTTCAGGATCTGGTCGCGCGCGTTGAGGGGGAGATGAACCTCAGCAAAACGCAGCTTCGTTCTGCCTTGCGCCTTTATACCTCGAGCTGGCGTTACCTGTACGGTATCAAGCCGGGTGCGACCCGTGTCGACCTTGACGGCAACCCGTGTGGTGAGCTGGACGAGCAGCACGTAGAACATGCGCGTAAGCAGCTTGAAGAAGCCAAAGCTCGCGTTCAGGCACAGCGTGCTGAACAGCAGGCCAAAAAACGCGAAGCCGCAGCGGCAAACGGTCAGGAAGACGCCCCTCGTCGCGAGCGTAAACCGCGCCCGGCACCGCGTCGTACTGAAAATAACGATCGCAAACCGCGTGCTGACAAACCAGCAGCTAAAGCCCCACGTGCGCCGCGCGAAGAGCCGCGCCACACCCCAGTTTCGGACATCAACGCCCTGAGCGTAGGTCAGTCTCTGAAGGTTAAAGCGGGTAACAGTGCGATGGATGCCACCGTACTGGAAATCACCAAAGATGGCGTTCGTGTACAGCTGACTTCTGGTATGTCAATGATTGTACGCGCAGAACACTTGTTGTTCTGAAACGGAGGCCGAGCCTGGCATGAACACTTTTTTTAAGCTCACCGCGCTGGCTGGCCTGTTTGCTATAACAGGCCACGCTTTCGCTGTGGACGATATTACGCGTGTTGATCAAATTCCGGTTCTTAAGGAAGAAACTCAGCACGCGACGGTGAGTGAGCGCGTGACGTCGCGCTTTACTCGTTCGCACTATCGTCAGTTCGATCTCGATCAGGCCTTTTCGGCCAAAATCTTTGACCGTTATCTGAACTTGCTGGATTACAGCCATAACGTACTGCTGGCCAGCGATGTCGAACAGTTCGCTAAACGCAAATCCGAAGTGGGTGATGAGCTGCGCTCCGGAAAACTCGATCTGTTCTACGATCTGTACAACTTATCGCAAAAGCGCCGTTTTGAGCGTTATCAATACGCGCTGAAAGTGCTGGAACGTCCTATGGACTTCACCGGCAACGACACCTTTAATCTGGACCGCAGCAAAGCGCCATGGCCGAAAGACGAGGCTGAACTGAATGCGCTGTGGGATGGAAAAGTCAAATATGACGAACTGAGCCTCAAGCTCACAGGCAAAGACGAGAAAGAGATCCGTGAGACGTTAAACCGTCGCTACAAGTTTGCTATTCGCCGTCTGGCGCAGACCAACAGTGAAGATGTTTTCTCGCTGGCGATGACCGCGTTTGCGCACGAAATTGATCCGCACACTAATTATCTCTCTCCACGTAACACCGAACAGTTCAATACCGAAATGAGCCTGTCTCTGGAAGGTATCGGTGCTGTGCTTCAGATGGACGATGACTACACCGTAATCAACTCCATGGTGGCCGGTGGCCCTGCATCGAAAAGCAAAGCGATCAGCGTAGGCGACCGTATTGTCGGTGTAGGTCAAACCGGAAAGAGCATGGTGGACGTGATTGGCTGGCGACTTGATGACGTAGTTGCGTTGATCAAAGGGCCGAAGGGCAGCAAAGTTCGCCTGGAGATCCTGCCAGCCGGTAAGGGGACCAAAACCCGTATCGTTACTCTGACCCGTGAGCGTATCCGTCTGGAAGATCGCGCGGTGAAAATGTCGGTGAAAACCGTGGGTAAAGAGAAGGTTGGCGTTCTGGATATCCCTGGTTTCTACGTCGGCCTGACCGATGATGTGAAAGTGCAGCTTCAGAAGCTTGAAAAGCAGAATGTCAGCAGCGTGATCATTGACCTGCGCAGCAACGGCGGCGGGGCATTGACCGAGGCCGTCTCGCTTTCCGGGCTGTTTATCCCGTCTGGCCCGGTGGTACAGGTGCGCGATAACAACGGTAAAGTGCGTGAAGATGCGGATACCGATGGTGTGGTCTACTATAAGGGGCCGCTGGTGGTGCTTGTCGATCGCTTCAGCGCCTCTGCATCTGAAATCTTCGCTGCTGCCATGCAGGATTACGGCCGGGCGTTAATCGTCGGCGAACCGACGTTTGGCAAGGGCACCGTTCAGCAGTACCGCTCTCTGAACCGTATTTACGACCAGATGCTGCGCCCTGAATGGCCGGCGCTGGGCTCAGTACAGTACACCATTCAGAAGTTCTACCGCGTCAACGGCGGCAGTACGCAGCGCAAAGGCGTGACGCCGGATATTATGATGCCGACAGGTACCGAAGAGACGGAAACGGGCGAGAAGTTTGAAGATAACGCGCTGCCGTGGGATAGCATTGATGCCGCGACATTCGTGAAATCGGGTGATATGAAACAGTTCGGACCGGAACTGCTGAAAAATCACAACGATCGCATCGGGAAGGATCCGGAATTCCAGTACATCATGAAGGACATCGCGCGTTTCAACGCTCTGAAAGCGAAACGGAACATTGTCTCTCTGAACTACGCCCAGCGTGAGAAAGAGAACAATGAAGATGACGCGACACGTCTGGCGCGTATCAACGATCGCTTCAAACGTGAAGGCAAGCCTCTGCTCAAAAAACTGGACGATCTGCCTAAGGATTACCAGGAGCCCGATCCGTATCTGGACGAGACGGTGCATATCGCGCTTGATCTCGCGAAGCTGGAAAAAGAGAAACCTGCCGTACAACCTGCTCCGACAAAATAATCCCCCAACAGGCACAAGAAATTGTGCCTGTTTCTTTTTGTTCCTCATCCTTCCGTCAGGCAGATTTCCAATTGTGTAAAGTTGTGTCTTTCTGGTGACTTACGCCGTCTGGATGCTTGAAAATAGCCGCAATACCCATACGATGTGGGTAATCGCATAGTGCGTTTTGTTAAACTGAGGTTAAAAGAATATTATGATGCGAATCGCGCTCTTCCTGCTCACCAACCTGGCGGTGATGGTGGTATTCGGGCTGGTGCTAAGCCTGACGGGAATTCAGTCGAGCAGCGTTCAGGGTCTGTTGATTATGGCGCTGCTGTTTGGTTTCGGCGGCTCTTTCATTTCACTGCTGATGTCGAAGTGGATGGCACTGAAATCCGTGGGCGGTGAAGTTATTGAGCAGCCGCGTAACGATATGGAACAGTGGTTGATGAGCACGGTTGCTCAGCAGTCAAAGCAGGCGGGCATAGCCATGCCGCAGGTGGCGATCTACCACGCGCCGGATATCAACGCGTTTGCTACCGGTGCGCGTCGTGACGCGTCCCTGGTGGCCGTCAGTACCGGTCTGCTGCAAAACATGAGCCGTGACGAAGCGGAAGCGGTTATTGCTCACGAGATCAGCCACATCGCTAACGGCGATATGGTCACCATGACCTTGATCCAGGGCGTGGTGAACACCTTCGTTATCTTTATTTCCCGTATTCTGGCGCAGATTGCTGCCGGATTTATGGGTGGCAACCGTGATGAGGGTGAAGAGAGCAACGGTAACCCGCTGATCTATTTTGCTGTTTCAATGGTGCTGGAGCTGGTGTTCGGTATCTTGGCAAGCATCATTACCATGTGGTTCTCCCGTCATCGTGAGTTCCACGCGGATGCCGGTTCTGCGAAACTGGTGGGTCGTGAGAAGATGATTGCTGCGCTGCAACGTCTGAAAACCAGCTACGAGCCGCAGGAAGCAAACAGCATGATGGCCTTCTGTATCAATGGTAAATCAAAGTCGCTGAGCGAGCTGTTTATGTCACACCCGCCGCTGGATAAACGTATTGAAGCGCTGCGAAGCGGCGAATACCTGAAGTAATACCCGCCGGATGAAAAAAAACCGGGCAGGAGACAATCTCCGCCCGGTTTTTTTATGCCTGCGCCTTTGGCTGGGTCACACGAAGGCCGCTAATGATAGCCGCGAGGGTCGCCAGTGTCCCTGCGGTAATCAGCGCAACGTGTGTCGCATTTTGCCCGGCAAGGTTAAACATCAACGCCACCATTGCGGCCCCGGTGCTTTGCCCTAACAGTCTTGCCGTACCCAGCATCCCGCTGGCACCACCGCTGCGATGACGTGGGGCAGAGGTGATAATTGTGTGGTTGTTAGGTGACTGGAACAGACCAAAACCTGCCCCGCACAGGATCATGCGCCAGATAATATCCAGATCCCCCGGCGAGGAGGGCAGGAGCGACAGCGCAAACAGTCCTGCTGCCATGACGATCAGCCCGATAGCCCCCAGCAGTCCGGCATGAACGCGCTCAATAAGGTACCCGGCCAGCGGGGCCATCACCATGGTTGCCAAAGGCCAGGGTGTGAGCAGCAAGCCTGTTTCCACTTCCGAACGGCCAAGCACGCTCTGCAAAAAGAATGGCAGCGCAACCAGCGCCAGCATCTGGGCGCAGAACGAGCAAATGGAGGTACAAATTGATAGCGAAAACAGCGGAATACGCAGCAAATCGACCGGCAGTAACGGCACGGGCAGCGCCAGCTGGCGTCGTACAAAGAAAAAGCCGATGATAAGCAGGGCAACGATTTCTGCGGCAATGAGCGACAAAGACTGTCCCTGCGCAAATCCGCTCAGCGCAGTAATCAGCAGGCCAAAGGTCAGCGCGTTCATCACAGCGCTGGGCAGGTCAAAACGTGGCATGGTGTTTTTCGGACCATTTTCCGGAAGATAGCGCAGGGCGAAGAAGATCGCCACAATGCCCAGCGGCACGTTAATGGCAAACAGCCACTGCCACGAGGCAACGGACAGAATGGCGGCGGCAATCGTCGGCCCGGCGGCGGACGACACGGCCACAATAAAGGAGTTAATGCCCATGCCGCGCCCCAGATGGCGATGAGGATAGATAAGCCGTATCAGGGCCGTGTTCACGCTCATTAGCGCCGCACCGCCAAAACCCTGTGCGATACGCGCAAGCGTAAGGGTGTGCAGTGAATCGGAAAGGGCACAGAAGAGCGAGGTGAGAGTAAAGACCACCAGCCCGCACTGATAAACCCGGCGATAACCAAACATATCGCCCAGGAAAGAGAGTGACAAAAGGGAAATCACAATCGCTATCTGGTACGCGTTCACAATCCAGATGGAGCTTGCCGGAGAAGCATTAAGGTCTTTGGCAATGGTAGGAAGAGCCACATTGGCAATCGCACCGTCAAGGACAGCCATCGAAATGCCGATGACAATAGTGGCAATTGCCCCGTACCGCTGTGGTAAGGGCAGGCCATCAGAAACGTTTTTTTGCATGGGAAAAGAATGACTCAGTGTGAAATTATTTTCAGAGTAACTATTTTAGCATCGTTATTTCGGTTTTATGTCGCAGATTTGTAACGAAGTAAACCCAGATAGATTGCAGCGCGCATCACACGAATTTATAATAAAAACCGGTTCTGATTTTTATAAAACACTCTCCATGAGGTGATAAATGGCAATCGCAGATTTGGATAAGCAGCCAGATTCTGTTTCTTCCGTGCTGAAGGTGTTTGGCATCTTGCAGGCGCTCGGAGAAGAGCGTGAAATTGGTATTACAGAGTTGTCGCAGCGTGTGATGATGTCGAAAAGCACCGTTTATCGCTTTTTGCAGACGATGAAATCATTGGGTTATGTCGCGCAGGAAGGAGAATCAGAAAAATATTCTCTGACCCTGAAATTGTTTGAATTGGGCGCCCGCGCCTTGCAGAACGTGGATCTGATCCGCAGCGCTGACATTCAGATGCGTGAACTTTCACGGTTGACGAAAGAGACCATTCACCTCGGCGCACTGGATGAAGACAGCATCGTTTACATCCACAAAATTGACTCCATGTACAACCTGCGCATGTATTCACGCATCGGTCGTCGTAACCCGCTGTACAGTACCGCAATTGGTAAAGTCCTGCTGGCCTGGCGCGATCGTGAAGAGGTTAAGCAAATCCTTGACGGTGTGGAATACAAACGCAGCACCGATCGCACGATTACCAGTACGGATGAACTGCTGAGCGTGCTGGATAAAGTGCGTGAGCAGGGTTATGGGGAAGATAACGAAGAGCAGGAAGAAGGGTTGCGCTGCATCGGTGTGCCGGTGTTTGACCGCTTCGGCGTTGTCATTGCTGGACTGAGCATCTCTTTCCCAACGCTGCGTTTCTCCGAAGAGCGTCTTCATGAGTATGTGGCAATTCTGCATACCGCAGCGCGCAAAATTTCAGAGCAGATGGGCTATAACGAATACCCGTTCTGATCAATGCCTCCAATAAAAACGCCGCACTCTTGCGGCGTTTTTGTAAGCGAAATTTAGCTCTGATTAGCCGTTATCAACCACAACAGATGATTTACGCAGCACAGGACAGTTGGTTAACCCGATGATCCCGCTGTCGGAATGGATGTACTGAGCCGTGCTTACCCCCTGGGCGGTGAGATATTTACACTGAATACCCAAACCCGCGGCATTCTCTTTGCTTCCCATTAATATGCCATACCCACTTAACAGCAGGCCGATCCACACAAGTGCCAGTACAATTATCGTACGAACGAGTAAACGCATCGATGCCTCTTTTTTCTTTGTTGTCATGGAGTAAGCGTAACGGGTTTACGCAGTGAAACAAGTGCACGATTCCGAAAAGCGTCTGTTGAAGGTACAGTTAGCCCCTGTTTAAGATAGCCGTGATAACCTGGCTACATCAGGTCATAAGACGGAGTGTGGAGTGAAAAAAATACGCTGGGTAATTCTGATTATAGTGCTGATAGCATGCGTGGTGCTGTGGACGCAGACTATCAATGTGATGTGCGATCAGGATGTACAGTTCTTTAGCGGCATTTGTTCAATCAATAAGTTTATCCCCTGGTAGTGGCTATTTTTGCACTGAGCGATGTCCTTACGTGGCTGCAGTGGTAAAATGACTGTTTTTACTGAGGTGGTGAAATGGGTGAGTTAATGAATTCGGGGCTGCTGAGCATTGCATCCTTGGTAATGTCTTTAGTGGTGCTGGTTGTTGGACTGGTGCTGTGGTTCTTCGTTAATCGCGCCAGCTCCCGCACAAACGAGCAGATTGAGCTGCTGGAAGCATTGCTCGATCAGCAGAAACGGCAGACTGCGTTGCTGCGTCGTCTGTGCGAAGCCAACGAGCCGGAGGAGAAAGCGGTGCCGAAGGAAGCTGATGCTCAAAAACAAGACGAGGAAGAGTTCATTCGCCTGGTGGCCGAACGATAGTCTGCCCGGAACGGGGAGGTGGCCTGACGTACGGCGTAAATCTCCTCCCTTATCAAATGTGACCCATAACATCCCAACATATAATTAAGCAGCAGTTAACTACTGTTTCAGTATACTGAAAACTGGCGAATATTTATCCTTATACAAGTCGTACCGTTTCGTTGAATAAATTGTGAGCTTTAACTTTCCTGAAGTGTTTTATTTTTATCGAAACGTTTTGCTTGCCTTGTTTTGAGGCAGAGTCATAAAAATTTCATTATTTTGGTGCAGAATAACGCTTATTAAATGGTGGATTTTAATACAGTTAGCAAAATGTATTTAACATCGTTTATTCACTGTCTCACTCTGGTGCATTGCGATGTTTTCAGCATAACTTTTCACAAAATGTTCTAACTCAGTCATTCCTTTAAAGAAATTCAGGGATTGGGATGGACGCTTTGAAATGATTGAGCTATGTTTAAAAAGTCTTTGATTACAGGGCGCGTCAGCGCACCCTGTGGGCGGTGAGGTCAGGTGGCGCTTCATTTGACAATTCGCATAACTGTGCAGATTGTTATGGAGTAACGCCTGAATTTGTGCGGCGGATCGAGACACGTTTAAAAATGGCTTGCCATATTAAACGTTGTGTGTGATAACACGTTTTGGGTCAAACGAGGTACAGTTCTGTTTATGTGTGGCATTTTCAGTAAAGAAGTCCTGAGTAAACACGTTGTCGTTGAATACCGCTTCTCTGCCGAACCTTATATTAGTGCCTCAAGCAGTAATGTCTCAGTTTTATCTATGTTAAAGCCTGCGGGCTAAGAAAACACTCTAAGGAATTTTGCAAATGGCAAAGATTAAAGGTCAAGTTAAGTGGTTCAACGAGTCTAAAGGTTTTGGTTTCATTACTCCTGCTGACGGCAGCAAAGACGTGTTCGTACACTTCTCTGCAATCCAGGGTAACGGCTTCAAAACTCTGGCTGAAGGCCAGAACGTTGAGTTCGAAATTCAGGACGGCCAGAAAGGCCCAGCTGCGGTTAACGTAACTGCTATCTGATCGAATCACTGCTGACTGAAGCGCTTAGCGCTTCGATCTCAGACATAAGCCTCGCCGATGCGGGGCTTTTTTATTCACTTATTTTTCAAAATGTTACGTATTCCTCCTCTGTTATTATCTTGTTGCAAACCCGCGAGATTATTAGCATTGTTTTCCCGCCTTATTATCCCTTTTTCCCGTTAAATCAGGGCGTTGATTAACAGCCCTGGGGTTAAAGTGAAAAAAAAGACAATAACGGCCAACGGAAACTTTACACCGGCACGTTTTGCACTTCTGTGTCTCGCCATCTTTTGTAGCCTTGCTTTTCTGTTAGGCCGCGTGGCATGGCTACAAATTATCAAACCGGATAATCTGGTGAAGCAGGAGGATATGCGTTCTCTGCGCGAAGTGGCGATAGACGCCCCGCGTGGGATGATTGTTGACCGTGAAGGGCGTCCCCTTGCGGTAAGCGTACCTGTCCAGGCCGTCTGGGCCGATCCCAAAACTGTGCTTGATAAAGGGGGGATCGGCTTTGATTCGCGCTGGCAGGCCCTGGCAAATGCTTTACACCTTTCTCTGAGCACGCTCGCATCGCGAATAAACAGCAATCCGCACGGGCGATTCATTTATCTAGCTCGTCAGGTTGATCCCTCCCAGGCAAAGTGGATTGATAAGCTGCGTCTTCCCGGTATCAACCTACGCGATGAGTCCCGTCGCTTTTATCCTGCCGGACACGTGGCGGCAAACCTGATTGGCTTCACTAATATTGATGGTCAGGGTATTGAGGGCGTCGAGAAAAGCTTTAACACGCAGCTCACCGGGAAGGCAGGCGTGCGGCTGGTCAGGAAAGATCGATACGGGCATGTGGTTGAGAACCTCACGGAGGTGGCGCCCGTACCGGCACATAATATCCAGCTTAGTATCGATGAACGCCTGCAAACTATCACCGAAGACGCGCTGGATAATGCCGTGGCGTGGAATAAAGCCGAGTCAGGCGCGTCGGTGCTGATTAATATCCAGACGGGCGAAATTCTGGCGATGGCGAGCTTCCCTGACTTCAACCCCAACAATCGGGAAGGGGCAACGCTGGATGACTTTCGTAATCGCGCGATCAGCGACACCTTTGAACCGGGTTCGACCGTTAAGCCTCTGGTGCTGATGACGGCGCTACAGCAGGGGCTGGTGCAGCCTGACAGCGTGATAGACACGCATCCCTACACCATTGATGGTCATCGTATTCGCGATGTGGGTTACTACCCCGAGCTGACCATGACCGGGATCCTGCAAAAATCCAGCGACACGGGCGTATCCCGTCTTTCTCTCGCGATGCCCGTGCAACGGTTACTTGATACCTATAAAAACTTTGGTTTTGGCGAGAGTACCGGGCTTGGCTTAACGGGAGAAAGCTCAGGTTTACTGCCGCAGCGAAAATTCTGGAGTCAGTTAGACAGGGCGACCTTTGCCTTTGGGTATGGCCTGATGGTTACTCCCCTCCAGCTGGCGCATGTGTATGCCACCATCGGTAGCTATGGCATTGAACGGCCTCTGTCCATCACCCGTATCGATCCCCCCGTGATTGGCAAACGGGTGATGCCCGGGGAGATTGTTCACGAGGTGGAACACATGATGGAGAGCGTCGCGTTACCCGGCGGTGGCGGGATCAAAGCGGCGGTGCGTAACTATCGTGTGGCGATTAAAACCGGGACGGCCAAAAAAATCGATGAACACGGTAAGTATGTGGATAAATACGTCGCCTACACAGCAGGCGTTGCGCCCGCCAGCGATCCCCGTTTTGCACTGGTGGTGGTGATCAACGATCCGAAAAACGGAGCCTACTACGGCGGGGCCGTTTCCGCGCCCGTGTTCAGTGAAATTATGGGTAACGTCTTGCGCCTGGAAAACGTGAAGCCAGACGGGCTGCCGGCAGATTCTGACCATCTGATCGTGATGCGTCACCCAGCCGTTTATAACCCTGGCGAATAGCGGTACACTTCGCCTTTTGGTTTACGCCCTGGAGCTGTCATGTCTTTCAGTTGTCCCCTTTGCCACGCGCCGCTGACGCGCGCGGAGAAAACGTTTATCTGTCCACAGGGACATCAGTTTGACCGGGCGAAAGAGGGCTATGTAAATCTTCTGCCGGTACAGCACAAGCGCTCCCGGGACCCGGGTGACAGCGCGGAGATGATGCAGGCGCGCCGGGCGTTTCTCGATGCCGGGCACTATCAACCGCTCAGGGATGCCGTTGTCGCCTTACTCCGTCAATATCTGACAGAAGGCGCATCCGCCATGCTGGATATCGGCTGCGGCGAAGGTTACTACACCGCCACGTTTGCTGACGTGGCGGCTGAGAAGGGCGCCGAAACTTACGGGCTGGACGTGTCGAAAGTGGCTATCCGTGCGGCAGCAAAACGCTACTCAGCGGTAACGTTCTGCGTGGCCTCCAGCCACCGCCTGCCGTTTGAGGAAGCGAGTATGGACGCCGTGGTGCGTATCTATGCGCCGTGCAAGGCAGAGGAGCTGGCGCGCGTCGTTAAGCCCGGCGGCTGGGTTATCACCGTCACGCCAGGGCCGCGTCATCTGCTGGAGCTAAAAGGGCTGATCTATGATGAAGTTCACCTGCATGCGCCGCACTCTGAACAGCTGGCGGGCTTTGCGTTAAAGCAGGCGCAGTCGGTCGCGTATGAGATGACGTTGCAGGGAAGTGAAGCGGTGGCGTTACTGCAAATGACGCCGTTTGCGTGGCGGGCAAAACCAGAGGTGTGGGAAACGCTGGCAGCACAGACAGAATTTCGCTGCCAGACGGATTTCAGCATCCATTGCTGGCAGCGCGAAGATTAACCCGCGAAGTGTGCCCAGAGTATTTGGGCACCAATCCCGATCAACACGATACCGCCCAGAATTTCGGCGCGTTTGCCTAACAGCGGGCCAATGAACCGCCCCACCATCATCCCCAGCGTTGACATAATCAGCGTGGCGCAGCCAATCGCCAGCGCGGTGGCGATAATATTGACCTGCAAAAACGCCAGACCGACACCGACGGCCATTGCGTCCAGGCTGGTTGCGATAGCGGTTGTCACCAGAAGCCAGAAGCCATGGCGTTGCAGCGGCGCATCATCTTCATCGCTGTTGCCACGAAAACCTTCAATTACCATGCGTCCGCCGAGGAACACCAGCAGCACGAAGGCGATCCAGTGGTTCCACTCCAGCACAAACTGGCTGGCGAGCATCCCCAGACCCCAGCCAATAAGCGGCGTCAGCGTTTCGATTGCGCCAAAGATGAGACCGGTGCGCAGGGCTTCGGAAAATTTAGGTTTATGGAGGGTGGCACCTTTACCGATAGAGGCGGCAAATGCGTCCATGGACATGCCAAAAGCCAGAAGGATCGTAGCGGAGATATTCATAAGTGCGTCCAGACCGGGGATATCCATATGACACATCACTGCCCCCAGTAAACAGCAGTTGATGTATCTATGGTCTCGCCTGATCGCTTTTGGCACAGTAAGTGTGCTGAATACGATCCGTACGCGCCACGTTTTGCAACGAGTATGTTGACACGTACATTTCCCGCAGGCAGGAAATCGGCTACTCCCCAACGACGGGCGCAACCTTAACATATTTTGAGAATATAAAACAACAACGAAGATGGCTTTATAAAGCCACTATGTTGATAACGATTTTCATTTAGGTTTATGCGTAAAAGTATCGTTAATAAATATAAGTTAATTCGCAGGGGAGATATAGCATCGGCTATATTTCTGGTATGAGAATAATACAATACATAGCCGATGCTATAAAATTAATTCATTGAGTTTTAAGGAGTAATTTGTAGATTTTTTCCAGGTCGTCAATATTTTTGACCCGAATGAGCAGGCGGCGTTGTTCTAATTGCATCACCAGAACTCCGTCTTCGGATAAATTCATCTCTTTAATGCGGTTATATTCTATCCAGACATTAGCGAAGAAGAATCCGTGTTTTTTAAAAATGAGTTTTGGCGAGCGGATCCAGAACAGGTAAATCGCCATTAATGCCAGCGCACATAATAACCATGTGGTTAATATTGCGCCGTGGCTGGTCACATTATTGTAAATCAGGATGACTACCAGACCGGCGAAGATAAACGCATCAATGCGCCCACGGCGTAAGAGGGGAAGGGTCAGCAGCGTCTCGCCGTGGCGGCGAGGCATAATGAACTCGTCATAGATCGCGTAAGCCAGAAGGGCAACAATAAATAAAACCAGTACGGTGTCCGTGACAGTCATTCATCCTCCAGATAAAAAGACCGGGGGCAAGCCCCCGGTCGGTAACGCATTTTATTACAGACCCAGCAGGCCGACGGCGTAGCCCGCGATACCGATGACGAAGAAGCCAACGATGATCCACAGCGGGTTCACTTTCTTACGCAGCAGCCACATACAGGCGAAGGTTAACAGCAGCGGTACCAGGCCAGGCATCAGCTGGTCCAGAATGGTCTGCACGGTGGTGACGCGCGTCTGACCATCCTGACCGGTGATCGTCGATACCACCAGCGGGATGTTCACGTGCGTCCACTTGTTAACCAAAGCCCCCATTACAAACAGGCCGAGGATTGACGCCCCCTCAGTCAGTTTTTGCAGGAAGCCGCCGCCCATATCCTTAACGATATCCACCCCTTTACGGTAACCGTATGCCACGCCGTAGTAGCGGGTCAGCAGACGCACCGCGTTGAACAGGATAAAGAACAGCAGGGGACCAAGCAGACTGCCGCTCATGGCGATCCCGGCGCCCAGTGCCGCAAAGACCGGACGCACGGTACCCCAGAAGATCGGGTCGCCCACGCCTGCCAGCGGCCCCATCAGACCGACTTTAATACCGTTGATAGCACCATCGTCGATCTCAGCCCCGTTTGCACGCTGCTCTTCCATCGCCAGCGTTACGCCCAGAACAGGCGCCGCTACGTAAGGGTGAGTGTTGAAGAATTCCAGGTGACGCTTAATTGCCTGACGGCGTGCTTCGTTGTTTTCCGGATACAGGCGTTTGATTGCCGGCACCATGGAGAAGCAGAAGCCGAGCGCCTGCATACGTTCGAAGTTCCATGAACCCTGAAACAGGTTAGAACGGATGAACACGCCACGAATATCACCCGGAGTGAGTTTTTTCTCAGTGGTAGTTTTTGTCATATCAACCATTTCGCTCACCTGTTAGTCCAGTTCGTTATCGAGATCGTTGTTACCAGCAGCCTGCGCAGGGGCACCCGCGACACGGTTGTATTTCGGGCTGAGCTGGATATAAAGAATCGCCATCACCGCACCAATCACACCCAGCGCAACCAGGTTGAAGTTGGTGAATGCAGCGGTAACGAAGCCAAGGTAGAAGAACGGCATCAGATAGCCTGCGCGCATCATGTTGATGACCATCGCGTAACCTACGACCACAATCATACCGCCCGCGATATTCAGACCGCCGGTGACCACTTCTGGTATGGCGTTCAGCATACTTTGAACTTCACTGGTCCCAACGGAAATCGCCACGATAACGGCCGGAATAGCGATACGCATCGCCTGCAGGAACAGGGACGAGACGTGGATCCAGGAGAGCGCTGTCAGGTTGCCGTTATCGGCCGCCTTATCCGCCGCGTGCTGGAAGGCAACGGTGATGGTACGAACAATGATGGTCAGCACCTGGCCTGCCGCGGCCAGTGGAATGGCCAGCGCGATACCAGCACCGATACTCTGATGACCGGCGATGACCAGAACGGTCGAAATAATGGACGCCAGCGCGGCATCTGGCGCAACTGCCGCACCGATGTTCATCCAGCCGAGGGCGATCATTTCAAGGGTACCACCGATGATGATACCGGTTTTCATGTCACCGAGAACGGCGCCAATCAACGTACAGGCCACCAGAGGGCGGTGGAACTGAAATTCATCAAGTACGGACTCCATACCCGCAATACACGCGACGATGAACACCAGCACAATCTGAAGAGTAGTAATCTCCATTGCACTTCTCCTATTACATAAGCTCTATATGAAAAACCGGCCCGGGCTTATTTCCCCACTTTGCCGATCAAATCCATCATTTTCAGTTTCTGATCCGTGGAAACCTTACGGGCTTCCAGCTCGATACCGCGTGCATTCAGCTTGTTGAAGGCCTCGATATCTTTCGCATCCACTGAAATCGCGTTGTTGACCTGCGTTTTGCCCTGACGGAAAGCCATACCGCCAATGTTAACGGAGGTGATTTTCACGCCGCCTTCAACAATGCGTTCAACGTCTGTCGGGTTGGTGAACAGAAGCATCACGCGTTCGCCCGCATATTTCGGGTTGTTGTAAACGCGGATCATTTTGGCGACATCCACGACGTGCGCGGTGACGCCCGGCGGTGCAACCTGGGTAAGAAGGGTTTTACGGACAGTGTCGGCGGCCACTTCGTCACTGACCACGATGATGCGTTGTACGTTGGTCTCTTTGGTCCAGCGCGTCGCCACCTGGCCGTGGATCAGACGGTCATCAATACGCGCAAGGCCGATAACCATGTAATCGTTCGGACCCATTGGCTTCGCCGGTGCCGCGGCTTTTGGTGCAGCAGGGGCAGGGGCAGGTTTTTCAACCGGCTGTGCTTTCAGCGCCTTCACGCCTTCGCGACCGGTTTCCACCGCCAGCGCCACCAGCTCGTCAAAGCCTGGGTTGTCGTCACGCGCCATGAAGGTTTCCACCAACATTGGGATATTTACCCCGGCGACGACTTCATAATGCTCTTTATCGACGACAATGCGGCTGGCAGCGTTGAACGGGCTGCCGCCCCATGTATCCACGAGAAACAGCACGCCTTTGCTGGTATCCAGCTTCTCAAGCTGAGCAGTGTACTTTTCAATCAGCGTCTCGGCGTTTTCACCGGGAACGAAATCGATCCAGCCGACGTTTTCCTGCTCGCCCAACAGCATTTCTGCCGTTTTGAGTAACTGCTCCGCAGCCCAACCATGTGTGCCTATGACAATAGCAATGGTCACTTGCTACCTCCTATTATTATCATTTATACGTCTGCCAGGCAGGCGTACTGAGAATCGTATTGGCGAACCGAATCGATTCAGATAAGGGTTAGAGTTCTAAAAAACCAAGACTTCCGCGAATTATTTTAGATAGTGAAAAAATAATTTATGTGATGAAGATCCGTAATTTAGCTACGCCTTACAGATTTTTCTGTAAGATAAACCACGTGTGTTATAGAAGTTTGCAAAGGAACGTAAATCTTTGCTAAAAACCCATTGTCTCTGATATGTTTAGCGTCCGTTTAATTATTCAGGAGTATAGGGCTACAGCCCACTATATGGACCGTCACCGACGTCAGTCATCTTCCAGGCCATTCCGCGCCTTATTCACCGGCGACCTTCGCCACGCATCGACCCCCATTCCCTTTGAAATGCCCGAAATTAGCGGGGCACCGTTTTGTCATTCCTTTAGCAGGAGCGTGTCATGGAATTCTTAATGGACCCGTCAATCTGGGTAGGCTTGCTTACGCTGGTCGTGCTGGAGATCGTTCTCGGTATTGATAACCTGGTGTTTATTGCCATCCTTGCGGATAAGCTGCCGCCGAAACAGCGTGATAAAGCCCGTCTGATCGGCCTCTCGCTGGCGCTGATCATGCGACTGGGCCTGCTGTCCGTGATCTCGTGGATGGTTACGCTGACTAAGCCTCTGTTCACCGTCATGGATTTCACCTTCTCCGGCCGTGATTTAATCATGCTGGTGGGGGGGCTTTTCCTGCTGTTCAAAGCTACAACAGAGCTGCATGAACGGCTGGAGAACCGGCAGCATGATGATGGCCACGGTAAGGGGTATGCCAGCTTCTGGGTGGTGGTCCTGCAGATTGTGGTGCTTGATGCGGTCTTCTCACTGGATGCGGTGATTACAGCGGTTGGCATGGTGAACCATCTGCCGGTGATGATGGCGGCGGTTGTGATTGCGATGGCGGTAATGCTGCTGGCGTCGAAACCGCTGACGCGTTTCGTCAACCAACATCCGACGGTCGTCGTGCTGTGTCTGAGTTTCCTGTTGATGATTGGTCTGAGCCTGGTGGCAGAAGGTTTTGGTTTCCATATACCGAAAGGCTACCTGTACGCCGCGATTGGCTTCTCGATTCTGATCGAGCTGTTTAACCAGATTGCGCGCCGTAACTTCATTAAGCAGCAGTCGAATCAGCCGCTGCGCGCGCGTACCGCCGATGCGATCCTGCGCCTGATGGGCGGGCGTCGTCAGGTGAACGTGCAGGCGGATAACGAGAACCGTAACCCGGTTCCGGTGCCGGAAGGCGCGTTTGTGGAAGAAGAACGCTACATGATCAACGGCGTGCTTTCGCTGGCCTCCCGCTCCCTGCGCGGCATTATGACGCCGCGCGGTGAAATCAGCTGGGTGGACGCCAACCTGAGCGTCGACGAAATTCGCCAGCAGCTGCTCTCCTCGCCGCACAGCCTGTTCCCGGTCTGTCGGGGCGAGCTGGATGAGATCATCGGTGTGGTGCGCGCGAAAGAGATGCTCGTGGCGCTGGAAGAGGGCGTCAACGTCGAGGCCGTAGCGGCCGCGTCGCCTGCCATCGTGGTGCCGGAAACGCTGGATCCGATTAACCTGCTGGGCGTGTTGCGTCGTGCTCGCGGGAGCTTTGTTATCGTCACCAACGAATTTGGTGTGGTACAAGGTCTGGTAACGCCGCTGGACGTGCTGGAAGCCATTGCCGGTGAATTCCCTGATGCGGATGAAACGCCAGAAATCGTTGCCGACGGTGACGGCTGGCTGGTGAAAGGCACCACCGACCTGCACGCGCTCTCGCACACGCTGGGCGTCGAAAACGTGGTCAATGACGATGAAGACATCGCCACGGTAGCGGGGCTGGTGATTGCCGTTAACGGGCAGATCCCGCGTATCGGTGATGTGCTTGAGCTGCCGCCGCTGCAAATTACCATCGTTGAAGCCAACGACTATCGCGTTGATATGGTTCGTATTGTTAAAGAGCACTCTGTACACGACGAAGAAGAGTAACGCTATCTAGCGTAACGGCAATAAAGGCACGATGTGTCCGTTGTGACGGGCTGGCGGAGGGTTACTTTCCGCCAGCCATTTCGGAAACTCCCGCAGCGGCATCGGCCGCGCATACAAGTACCCCTGTAAAATATGTACGCTGTGGCGGCGCAAATAGCGTGACTGCTCCTCGGTTTCAACCCCTTCTGCAACCAGTTCAATATTCAACCGCTGGCCCAGCGCAATAATAATATCCGTTACCGTTGAGTTCACGGCGTCGGTGCCGATCGCGGTGGTGAAGGATTTATCAATTTTCAGCACGTCCGGGTGAAGTTTTTCAAGCCACGAAAGAGAACTATTGCCCGTACCAAAATCATCAATCGCAAGCTTCACCCCTTTGCGATGCAGCTCCCGCACGATGCGGTAATCCACATCGAGCAACGCATCGCGTTCGGTTAACTCTACAATCAACTTTTGAACAGGGTTCGCCTTAAACCAGATGCGGTTAAGATCCCGGATCAGCGCAGCGCGGCGAAAATGGCTGGCGGCCACGTTGATGCCAATATGGAAATCCCGTGAGGCCGGGAAAAAGCCTATCTGCCGCACCGTTTCGCTGATGACGTAGCGGGTAAGCGGAACAATCAGGCTATGTTCTTCAGCCAGGGGGATAAAGACATCGGGAGAAATCCAGCCCTGACGCGGGTTGTTCCAGCGCAGGAGGATCTCGACGCCAACGCATTCCCGGGTGCGGGCGTTTACCAGCGGCTGGCAGAAGAGTTCAAACTCCCGGGCAGCAATCCCCATATTAATTTCCCAGGTGAAACTTATGCGTCGCGCCGTGGCAAGCCAGGCGATATAGCCCATCAGTAAACTGAGCATCAACGCCAGCGGTAGCTGGGTGGGCAGATTTTTCAATGCCATTTGGCCTGCCCCCGGGCCGCTGACCGTGACGCTGAAAGGGTAGTGCTGTGAAGACTGTTCCAGCAGGGAGGCGTGTTCATCGAAGGTCGGCGTATTCGTCACCTGCTGCCCGTCGCGGAGAAAATTATCGCCTACTCTCAGGACCACGTCGGTGATTTGTGGCCGCTGTGGCTCCAGAATCATTTTGGTGATGAGATCGATATTCACTACCTCCATCAACCCGTCACTGCCGTCGCCCGCAAGGGGTGACCACTGAATCAGTACCGGACTGCCCTTTAACAGCCACCGATCGGTCAACAAGATCAGCCTGGGTTCACTGGACGGAAGCATCGGCTCAATGTCACTGACGGGCATATTTCGGCTGCCAAATACGCTCGAGCAATACAGTATTCCGTCTTTGACGAGGGCGATGGAGCGCACGGTCTGGAGGATCGCCGCCTGTTTTCGCAGAATCGGATTCGCTTCAGCGCAGGGCATATCAACCAGAAAACGTAGAGTTTCACGCTGGGTTTCTAACGCAAGAAGCACCTTATCAAGCGCACGCACTGTGTGGTGAGTAAAGTCGTGGATCCGATCCTGATTAATGTTGCGCTGTGAAATAAAGCGAATGCCCAGCGTCAGGACGAGCGTAACGAGCGCAACCGTAACACAGACGATAACGCGTTTTCGGCGATAGTCTTTAATGATCGTTTGTGCAGTTTGCATGAACGGTCGCCTGATAAGCACCGGCCGGAAAAGCCAGACGCAACAGTGACAGTGTAGTGGGGAAAACGTGAAGCGACGAGAGGCGGTGGGAAAATTCGCCCATCTGTTGCAGATGGGCGAAAAGGAAGGTTTAGTCGCACTGCACCTTAATGGCCAGACCGCCGCGCGAAGTCTCACGGTACTTCGCGTTCATGTCCTTGCCGGTTTCGTACATGGTTTCAATAACCTTATCCAGTGACACGCGTGGTTCGCTGGTACGGCGCATCGCCATACGTGAGGCGTTGATCGCTTTGACGGAGGCGATGGCGTTACGCTCAATGCACGGTACCTGCACCTGGCCGGCAACCGGGTCACAGGTCAGACCGAGGTTGTGCTCCATGCCGATTTCCGCCGCCACGCACACCTGCTCAGGGCTTGCGCCCAGCAGTTCCGCCAGACCGGCCGCCGCCATAGAGCAGGCCACGCCCACTTCACCCTGACAGCCTACTTCGGCACCGGAGATGGAGGCATTCATCTTGTACAGCGCGCCGATAGCGCCTGCCGCGAGGAAATAACGGATATAGATCTCCGGTGTCACGGGCTCAATAAAGTGATCGTAGTAGGCCAGTACCGCCGGAACGATACCGCACGCGCCGTTGGTTGGCGCCGTCACCACGCGACCACCCGCTGCGTTCTCTTCGTTAACCGCCAGCGCAAACATGTTCACCCAGTCAACCACATTCACTGGATCATTGGAGAATTTGTCGGTGGTGACCAGCATACGGCGAAGCGCAGAGGCACGACGTGGCACACGCAGTGGCCCAGGCAGAACCCCCTCGGTGTTCATCCCGCGGTCAATACAGGCGCGCATGGTTTGCCACACGTTAGCAAAATAGTCTTCGATCTCTTTCTTGCTGTGCAGCGCCAGTTCGTTCTGCATCACCATGCCGGAGAGGGAGAGACCGGTCTCTTTGCAATAGGCCAACATCTCGGTGGCAGATTTAAACGGATAGGGCACATTCACATCGCCCGCGCTCTCTTTGCCAAAGTGTTCTTCGTCAACGATAAAGCCGCCGCCGATGGAGTAGTAGGTTTTACTGTAGATCTCTTTTTCGCCGCTCCAGGCGTGGATGGTCATACCGTTTTCATGCAGCGGCAGGTTGTCGCTACGAAAACGCATCCCGTCATCCTGCGGGAAGTCCACTTCGTGCTGACCGTTAGCCAGCAGCAGACGACCGCGCGTTTCCACGTCGCGGATAAATGCCGGAATGGCATCAATATCAACTGTGTCCGGCATATTGCCCGCCAGACCCATAATAATGGCGATATCGGTGTGGTGGCCTTTACCCGTTAATGACAGTGAACCGTAAACGTCTACGGCGACTCGGGTAACGCTTTCCAGTAATCCTTTTTCGACCAGATCATCGACGAACTGTTTACCGGCCTTCATCGGCCCTACAGTGTGGGAAGAAGATGGACCAATCCCCACTTTGAACATGTCGAATATACTAATCACTTTCACACTCCTGACAGGGTTACTGGGGTTCCAGTAACGATGTTATAACTGCGCATAGTGTAAGAGGGAACACTAACCTCGGCTTAACTATTCACATGAATTAAACTAATGGTTAACGATGGTTTAGCTAATAGCGCGACGCCGATCGCAAACCTGCCAGAAAAGGGTGGAATGTAAAGTATAGTCAAGGCTTCAGGCCGATTTGTAGCGCAAGCTCACGAATGATGCCTGCCGTCATGCCCCAGACAAAATAATGCTGATACCACGACAGCCAGACCCGATGATCGTGCCCGCGGCGGTGAATATCCAGAGGATGATAGCGGCCCAGACGAAGGGCCTCTTCAAGCGGCATTTCGAACACCGCTGAAACTTCATCGACGCTGGCGTGATACTGAAGATCGGGCGGAATAATGCCGACGACCGGCGTGACCTGAAAACCGGTTACGCTGTCCACTGGCGGCAGCACGCCAATTACCTCGACCGCCTCCGGGGGGATCGCCACCTCCTCATGCGCTTCGCGCAGCGCGGCGGCAATCAGGGAAGCATCGGTGCTGTCCACCGCGCCGCCCGGAAACGCAACCTGACCGGCGTGTTTTCGCATATGCGGTGAGCGCTGGGTAAGCAACAGACCCGGCTGTTCACGACGCACGACCGGGATCAGTACCGCCGCCTGACGTTGATTCAGCGCGGCGCGGTTAACCTGGGGCCGCAGAAGCTGAAAACGCGACAGAAAATCATCCAGCGTCAGGTTGTCTTTCTTCACCGTGAGTTCTCCAGTTGTTTCAGGATACGATTCACTTTATCAAAGGTTTCCTGATATTCCGCCCCGGCCTGGCTGTCGGCTACAATGCCGCCGCCTGCGGAACAGTAAAGGTTACCGTCGCAGGCCGTCAGGGTGCGAATAGTGATGCTGGTATCCATGGTTCCGCACAGGCTCACATAGCCGATGCTGCCGCACCAGGCGTTGCGGCGATGCGGTTCCAGTTCGTCGATAATCTCCATCGCGCGGACCTTCGGCGCGCCGGTGATGGAGCCGCCCGGAAACGCGGCGCGGAGCAGATCGCAGGCGGTTCGCGAGGCAGGCAGGCGTGCAGTGATAGTACTGACCAGATGATGCACCGCCGGGAAAGGTTCCACAACGAACAGCTCCGGCACGCGCACGCTGCCCGGCTCGGCGACGCGGCCAATATCATTGCGCATCAGATCGACAATCATCAGGTTTTCAGCGCGATCTTTCGGCGAGGCCGCCAGCGTCTCCGCCTGCTGGCGGTCGGCGTTAGCATCGGCAAGGCGCGGCAGGGTGCCCTTGATCGGGCGGGTCTGAATAATACCGTCAGCCAGATGAATAAAACGCTCAGGCGAAAGGCTGAGGATGGCGCCGTGTTCAAGGCGTAAAAATGCGCTAAACGGGGCCTTATTGCTGGCATTGAGGCGGGTAAATGCCTGCCATTCGTCTCCCCGGTACGCCGCCTGGAAACGCTGGGCAAGGTTGACCTGATAACAGTCGCCGCTGTGAAGATACGCCTGCACGCGAGAGAATTTTTCCGCATATTCCGCCGCGCTCATGTTCGAGTGCCAGCCAGAGGTCAGCATAAAGTGTTCCGCTGTGGCGGGCCGTTGCGCCTCAAGCCAGGCCAGACGCGCCTGCACGTCTCGGTGGCTAAGCAGGGAAACCGTCTGCTTACGGTGATCCACGATTAGCGCCCAGTCATACAGCCCGACCGCCATATCCGGCAGGGAAATATCCGCCTGCGCATGCTCGGGCAGCTTTTCGAAACGGCGACCCAGATCGTAACCAAACAGGCCCAGCGCGCCCCCCTGGAAAGGCAGATCCGGATCCGGTGTGGCAGATAAGCCCAGAGCATGGATCTCGTTCTGAAGCCGCATCAGCGGATCGTCCGTGGGTGACAGCGCATCGGTCGTCAGCGTTTTAACCGGATCGGCCACCAGAATATCAAAGCGGCTGTAGGGGTGATCCGCATGCCCGGAGTGCAGCAGCATGGCAAAAGGAAGGTGGCTCAGACGGGCAAACCAGAACTCGGCGGCGTCTGCACGCCAGGATAAGGTAATAACAGTGGGGAAGCGCATGTTCATGTATGGCATACTACCGGGTAGCGTGAAATAATTAGCGCGAATAATTTAGCAGGAGTTAACGATGTTTGCAGGTTTACCTTCTCTCAGTCATGACCAACAGCAGAAAGCGGTAGAGCGGATTCAGGAACTGATGGGCCAGGGTATGAGCAGCGGAGAAGCGATCACCGTCGTCGCTCAGGAAATTCGCGCCAGTCATACCGGCGAGCGGATAGTGGCGCGATTTGAAGATGAAGATGAATAACCGGGCTTAAACTGCCGCGATAATCTTAATCTCCACCTTATACTCCGGTTTCATCAGCGTGGCCTGTACGGTGCAGCGTACAGGCGCGTGACCCGCCACTACCCACGCATCCCAGGCTTTATTCATCTCCGCGAAGTCGTCTTTATTCGCCAGGAAAATCGTCGCGTCCAGAATGCGGGATTTATCGCTGCCCTGTTTTTCCAGTACGGCGTCGATCTGCGCCAGGGTGTTAGCGGTTTGCTCGAAGGCGTCGGCGTCCAGATTGGCAGGGACACCGGTGTAGTACAGCGTCTGGTTGTGGATCACCACATCAGACCAGCGGGCTTCGGCATCAATGCGCGTAATTGTCATAAACGTATCCTCGTTATCTTTCATCGTCAGGCGGCAAGACTGCCATATTGTTCCGCCGTCGTCACTATTTGGGGTGGCACCGGAGAGAAGGGGCTGACATAATCCCTGTGCAAAAATACAGTGAGAGAACACCGTGGCAGACGATTTTTCCCCTGAAGGTCAGTTAGCACAGGCAATTCCCGGTTTTAAACCGCGCGAACCCCAACGTCAGATGGCGCATGCCGTCGCGCACGCCATCGACAAGGCGCAGCCGCTGGTTGTGGAGGCCGGCACCGGTACGGGGAAAACCTACGCTTACCTCGCTCCTGCGCTGCGGGCGAAAAAAAAAGTGATCATCTCTACGGGATCAAAAGCGCTCCAGGATCAGCTCTACAGCCGCGATTTACCCACGGTGGCGAAAGCGCTGAAATACAAAGGGCGTCTGGCCTTGCTGAAAGGGCGTTCTAACTATCTGTGTCTGGAGCGTCTCGAACAGCAGGCGCTGGCGGGCGGTGACCTGCCGGTACAAACACTCAGCGATGTGATCGTCCTGCGCGCCTGGGCCAACCAGACGGAGGAGGGGGACATCAGCACCTGCGCGAGCGTGCCGGAAGACTCCCCGGCCTGGCCGCTGGTGACCAGCACCAACGACAACTGCCTCGGCAGCGACTGCCCGCTGTATAAAGACTGCTTTGTGGTGAAAGCGCGTAAAACGGCGATGGACGCCGACGTGGTGGTGGTGAACCATCACCTGTTTCTTGCGGATATGGTGGTCAAGGACAGTGGTTTCGGCGAGCTAATCCCGGAGGCGGAGGTGATGATCTTCGATGAAGCCCATCAGCTACCGGACATCGCCAGCCAGTATTTTGGCCAGTCGCTCTCCAGCCGTCAGCTTCAGGATCTGGCGAAAGATATTACTATTGCCTATCGCACCGAGCTCAAAGATACCCAGCAGTTGCAGAAGTGCGCGGACCGCCTGGCGCAATGCGCACAGGATTTCCGCTTACAGCTTGGCGAGCCGGGCTATCGCGGCAACCTGCGCGAACTGCTCGCGGACAAAAATATCCAGCGCGCGCTGCTGCTGCTCGATGATGCCCTTGAACTCTGTTACGACGTGGCGAAGCTATCCCTCGGACGTTCAGCGCTGCTGGACGCCGCCTTCGAGCGGGCCACGCTCTACCGTGGGCGGCTGAAGCGGCTGAAAGAGATCAACCAGCCGGGCTACAGCTACTGGTATGAATGTACCTCGCGCCACTTTACCCTGGCGCTCACGCCGCTGACCGTTGCCGATAAATTCAAAGAGGTGATGGCGCAAAAGCCCGGCACCTGGGTCTTTACCTCGGCCACGCTGTCGGTCAACGACGATCTGCACCACTTTACCGAGCGTCTCGGCATTGAGCAGGCTGAATCCTTACTCCTCCCAAGCCCGTTCGACTATGAGAAACAGGCGCTGCTGTGCGTGCCACGCAATCTGCCGCTGCCTAACCAGCCAGGGGCGGCGCGCCATCTGGCGGCCATGCTAAAGCCGATGATTGAGGCCAACAACGGACGCTGCTTTATGCTCTGCACCTCTCACGCCATGATGCGCGATCTGGCCGAGCAGTTCCGCGCGACCATGACGTTGCCGGTGCTGTTGCAGGGGGAAACCAGCAAAGGCCAGCTGCTCCAGCAGTTTGTCAGCGCCGGTAATGCCCTGCTGGTGGCGACCAGCAGCTTCTGGGAAGGGGTGGACGTGCGCGGCGATACGCTCTCGCTGGTGATTATCGATAAGCTGCCATTCACATCGCCGGACGATCCGCTCCTGAAAGCACGCATGGAGGACTGCCGTCTGCGCGGGGGCGATCCGTTCGACGACGTCCAGTTGCCGGACGCGGTTATCACGCTTAAACAGGGGGTAGGGCGACTGATACGCGACGTCACCGACCGCGGAGTGCTGGTGATCTGCGACAATCGCCTGGTGATGCGTCCCTACGGCGCCACCTTCCTCGCCAGCCTGCCGCCTGCGCCGCGCACACGGGATATTAAACGCGCGGTCCGCTTCCTGGCGAACCCGACGGCGGAGTAATTCTTCCCGGAGTGTGTTAAGATGCGCGCCATTTTGTGACTGACCATTGCGAGAGCGCGACGACTGATGCGAATTCTGGCTATTGATACCGCGACAGAGGCCTGTTCCGTTGCCCTGTGGAACGACGGTACGACTTTTGCTCATTTCGAAGAGTGCCCACGGGAACACACCCAACGTATTCTGCCCCTGGTAAAAACCATTTTAACCGAGGGCAACACCGCCCTGACTGACCTCGACGCGCTGGCCTATGGCCGTGGCCCGGGCAGCTTTACGGGCGTACGTATCGGGATTGGCATTGCGCAGGGGCTGGCGCTGGGCGCTGACCTGCCGATGATCGGCGTTTCAACGCTTGCGACTATGGCTCAGGGTGCCTGGCGCATGACCGGTGCCAGCCGCGTGCTGGCCGCGATTGATGCCCGCATGGGTGAAGTCTACTGGGCGGAGTACACCCGTGACGAAAACGGCGTCTGGCACGGCGAAGAGTCGGAAGCCGTGCTTAAACCTGAAGCCGTCACCGAGCGCCTGAAACAGCTCACCGGTGAGTGGGCGACGGTCGGAACCGGCTGGCCGGCATGGCCTGAGATGGCGAAGGACACCGGCCTTACGCTGGTGGATGGTAACATGCTCCTGCCTGCCGCCGAAGATATGTTGCCTGTTGCCTGTCAGCAGCTTGCCGCAGGAAAAACCGTGGCCGTTGAACACGCCGAGCCGGTTTATTTACGAAACACCGTCGCATGGAAGAAACTTCCTGGCCGCGAGTGAATCTCAGTAACAGGAACTGAGAAAAAGGAGTCGCATCATGGCGGTTCAGACTAAAGTTGTACGCTTTTTTATGGCAGGCGCGGTTGCCATAGCACTGAGCGGGTGCGTCACCGTTCCTGATGCGATCAAGGGCACCAGCCCGACGCCACAGCAGGATCTGGTACGCGTGATGAATGCTCCGGAGCTGTATGTCGGGCAGGAAGCGCGCTTTGGCGGCAAGGTGGTTGAAGTGCTAAACCAGCAGGGGAAAACACGGCTGGAGATTGCCACCGTTCCACTGGACAGCGGCGCACGGCCTGTTCTGGGTGAAGCCTCGCGCGGGCGGATCTACGCTGACGTCAGCGGCTTCCTCGATCCGGTAGATTTCCGCGGGCAGCTGGTGACCGTCGTCGGGCCGATTAACGGTTCGGTGGCGGGGAAAATCGGCAATACGCCATACAAATTTATGACCATGCAGGTGAACGGCTACAAACGCTGGCGTATCGCCCAGCAGGTGGTGATGCCGCCACAGCCAATCGATCCGTGGATGTGGGGTCCACATCCGTATCGTTACGGCTACGGTGGCTGGGGTTGGTACAATCCAGGCCCTGCACAGGTTCAAACAATCGTAACTGAGTAACTTACTGTTATTGTTAGGAAAGAGACAGCGGCTCAGCCGCTGTCTCTGTTTTTTTACGGACAAAACGAAAAAAAAGAGTGACGCGCTTCGCAACCTGCAATCTGAGCAATTAATAAACTGGTACGCTGAGTTAATATAATGTTAACAAACTGTTTATTATCGGGGCTGTGATGATGACGAACACTCATTTCAGAGGTGATGCATTGAAAAAGGTTTGGCTTAACCGTTATCCCGCGGATGTCCCTGCGGAGATCAATCCTGACCGTTATCAATCCCTGATTGAATTATTTGAACACTCGGTACGGCGCTACGCTGACCAGCCCGCATTTGTGAATATGGGCGAAGTGATGACTTTCCGTAAGCTGGAAGAGCGCAGCCGGGCCTTTGCGGCCTATTTACAGGAAGGATTGGGCTTGCAGAAAGGGGATCGCGTCGCGCTGATGATGCCAAACCTGCTGCAATACCCGGTGGCGCTGTTCGGGATCCTCAGGGCGGGGATGATCGTGGTTAACGTTAACCCGCTCTATACCCCGCGCGAGCTGGAACATCAGTTGAATGACAGCGGTGCGGCGGCGATTGTGATTGTCTCCAACTTTGCCCACACGCTGGAAAAAGTCGCTGAAAGAACCCAGGTTAAGCACGTCATCCTGACGCGCATGGGCGACCAGCTCTCTACCGCGAAAGGTACGCTGGTCAACTTTGTCGTGAAATACGTTAAGCGGCTGGTGCCGAAATACCACCTGCCGGATGCCATCTCTTTCCGCCGCGCGCTGCATGCGGGCTATCGGATGCAGTACGTTAAGCCGGAGATCGTGTCAGAAGATCTGGCGTTCCTGCAATACACCGGCGGTACCACCGGCGTGGCTAAAGGGGCGATGCTGACCCATCGTAATATGCTGGCGAACCTTGAACAGGTGAACGCCACCTACGGGCCGCTACTGCACCCGGGCAAGGAGCTGGTGATCACCGCGCTTCCGCTGTATCACATTTTTGCGCTGACCATGAACTGCCTGCTGTTTATCGAGCTTGGCGGTCAAAACGTATTGATCACCAACCCGCGCGACATTCCGGGGCTGGTTAAAGAGCTGGCGAAATACCCGTTCACCGCCATGACCGGCGTGAACACCCTGTTTAACGCGCTGCTTAACAATAAAGAGTTCCAGCAGCTCGATTTCTCCACGCTGCATCTTTCTGCGGGCGGCGGGATGCCGGTTCAGCAGGCGGTTGCCGAGCGCTGGGTAAAACTCACCGGACAGTATCTGCTGGAAGGCTATGGTCTGACGGAGTGCGCCCCGCTGGTCAGCGTCAACCCGCATGACATCGACTACCACAGCGGCAGTATCGGTCTGCCGGTCCCGTCGACGGAAGCTAAACTGGTGGACGATGAGGGTAACGAAGTGCCTCACGGCGAACCGGGCGAGCTGTGCGTCAGAGGGCCGCAGGTGATGCTGGGCTACTGGCAGCGTCCAGATGCCACGGATGAGATCATCAAAGACGGCTGGCTGTACACCGGCGACATCGCGGTGATGGATGACGAAGGTTTTCTGCGTATCGTCGATCGCAAGAAAGACATGATCCTCGTTTCCGGTTTCAACGTCTATCCGAACGAAATCGAAGACGTGGTGATGCAGCACAGCGGCGTGCTGGAAGTGGCAGCGGTGGGGGTTCCTTCCGGCAGCAGTGGTGAAGCGGTGAAGATATTTGTGGTCAAGAAAGATCCTTCTCTTACCGAGGAAGCGCTGATAACGTTTTGTCGCCGGCAGCTGACGGGCTATAAAGTGCCGAAGCTGGTGGAATTCCGCGATGAGCTGCCGAAATCCAACGTCGGGAAGATATTACGACGAGAATTACGTGACGAAGCCCGTGCCAAAGTGGACAATAAGGCCTGAGCTTCACGTTAATCGCCCAGACGCCGGTTAAGCCGGCGTTTTTTATGGGCGCAAACAAAAGAGAGTCCGATTTGAATTACCAGATGATCACTACCAACGACGAGCTGGCTTCGCTGTGCGAGGTGACGCGTGATTTCCCCGCTATCGCCCTGGATACGGAATTTGTCCGTACCCGCACGTACTACCCGCAGCTGGGCCTGATCCAAATGTATGACGGCAAACACGTGTCGTTGATTGACCCCCTCGGCATTACCGACTGGGCGCCAATGCGCGAGCTGTTGCTTGATACCGCCGTGACCAAATATCTGCACGCCGGCAGTGAAGATCTGGAAGTCTTTCTCAACACCTTTGGCATCATGCCGCAGCCGCTGATTGATACCCAGATCCTCGCGGCGTTCAGCGGTCGTCCGCTCTCCTGGGGCTTCGCGGCGATGGTGGAAGAGTACACCGGTCTGACGCTGGATAAGAGCGAATCGCGTACCGACTGGCTCGCGCGCCCGCTGACGGCGCGTCAGCTTGAATACGCCGCGGCAGATGTATTCTACCTGCTGCCGATTGCTGGCCAGCTTATGAAAGAGGCTGAGGCGTCCGGTTGGCTGTCTGCCGCCCTGGACGAGTGCCGCATGACGCAGCAGCGTCGTCAGGAAGTGGTTGATCCGAAAGAGGCCTGGCGTGACATCACTAACGCCTGGCAGCT
This sequence comes from Enterobacter sp. MGH 4, assembly GCF_000534735.1. Taxonomy (NCBI): domain Bacteria; kingdom Pseudomonadati; phylum Pseudomonadota; class Gammaproteobacteria; order Enterobacterales; family Enterobacteriaceae; genus Enterobacter; species Enterobacter sp. MGH 4. The sequence continues at coordinate 711,941 of NZ_KI973289.1, forward strand.
GCGCACCCGTCAACTGGCCTGTCTGCAACTGCTGGCTGACTGGCGGCTGCGTAAAGCGCGTGAGCGCGATCTGGCGGTTAACTTCGTGGTGCGTGAAGAACACCTGTGGGCGGTGGCGCGCTATATGCCGGGTAGCCTTGGCGAACTGGACAGCATTGGCCTTTCCGGGAGTGAGATCCGTTTCCACGGTAAAACGCTGCTCGCGCTGGTAGAGAAAGCTCAGCAGCTGCCGGAGGACGCACTGCCAGAACCACTGCTTAACCTGATGGATATGCCGGGCTACCGCAAGGCGTTCAAAGATATCAAAGCGCTGGTGCAGACGGTGGCGGGGGAAAGCAAACTGAGCGCCGAACTGCTGGCTTCACGTCGTCAGATTAACCAGCTGCTGAACTGGCACTGGAAGTTGAAACCGCAAAATGGTTTACCTGAACTGGTCGCCGGATGGCGGGGGGAACTGATGGCTGAACGCCTGAATACCCTGCTGGAAGGGTATCCGCGCTAAAGAATTGTAGCCCCGGTAAGCGCCGCGCCACCGGGGAAATTGCCGGGCGGTACGATGCTTGCCCGGCCTACAAAACCACAAACGGATTAACGCGACTCTTCCGCTTCCGGAAGCGTCACGTTCAGCTCCAGAATCGAAATATCCCCGTCTTTTTGCTCCAGCTGAACGGTGACCATTTCCGGGTCAATCTGCACGTATTTGCAGATCACTTCCAGAATGTCTTTGCGCAGCTGCGGCAGGTAGTGCGGTTCGGCGTCGCTACGACGACGTTCCGCCACAATGATTTGCAGACGTTCTTTTGCGATGTTGGCGGTGCTTTTTTTCCGCGAGAGAAAAAAGTCCAGTAATGCCATAACTTATCCTCCGAACAGGCGTTTGAGGAAACCTTTCTTCTCTTCTTCAATGAAGCGGAAAGGACGTTCTTCTCCCAGCAGACGGTCAACGGTATCCGCATACGCTTTACCCGCGTCTGCCTGTGTATCCAGGATCACGGGCTCACCCTGGTTAGAGGCGCGCAATACGGACTGATCTTCCGGGATCACGCCAACCAGTTTGATGCGCAGGATCTCCAGCACGTCTTCCATGCTCAGCATGTCACCTTTGTTCACCCGACCCGGGTTGTAGCGGGTCAGCAGAAGGTGCTCTTTGATCGGCTCCTGGCCATTTTCCGCGCGACGAGATTTCGAGGCCAGAATGCCGAGAATACGGTCGGAGTCACGTACTGACGAGACTTCCGGGTTAGTAGTGATGATGGCTTCATCCGCGAAGTAGAGCGCCATCAGCGCGCCGGTTTCGATACCGGCCGGGGAGTCGCAGACCACGAAGTCGAACTCCATCTTTTTCAGATCGTCGAGGACCTTTTCCACGCCTTCACGGGTCAGCGCGTCTTTATCACGGGTCTGGGACGCCGGGAGAATGTAGAGGTTCTCGGTACGCTTATCTTTAATTAGCGCCTGGTTAAGCGTGGCATCGCCCTGAATGACGTTCACGAAGTCATACACCACGCGACGCTCGCAACCCATGATCAGGTCCAGGTTACGCAGACCGATATCGAAGTCGATTACGACGGTTTTCTTTCCCTTCTGGGCCAAACCAGTAGCGATGGCCGCGCTGGAGGTGGTCTTGCCAACGCCTCCTTTACCCGAAGTCACAACAATAATGCGTGCCATAGAAATTCCTTGTTAAAAGGGATCAATTTAACGGTTGAACGGTCAAAGCGTTATCTGCCAGCTGCAGACGAGCCGCTTTGCCATAAAATTCGGCTGGGATTTTATCGCTCAGCCAATATTCACCTGCGATAGACACCAATTCTGCCGTCAGGTGAGTACAAAAAATTTGTGCTTCTCGATCGCCGCTGGCGCCCGCAAGCGCACGCCCACGCATCATACCGTAAACGTGAATATTGCCGTCTGCAATCAGTTCTGCGCCCGCACTGACGTGGCTTGTAACAATCAGATCACAGTTTGGCGCATAAATGCGCTGACCGGAACGAACCGGCAGATCAATCAATCGCGTTTTTGTGACTGGGGCTACATTTTGCGCCGAAGGCGGGGGAGCGGGAACGGTTGCAGGCGTTGCGCGCGGGGATTTTTCTCTACCCTCGTTTAACAAGGGCAAACCCGCGCGTTCAATTTCGGCTTTTAACTCTGCGTCTTTACAGCCGCTTATACCCACGATGCGCAACCCCGTGGAGACGACGGCCTGCTGGAGTCGCTTCCAGTTAACCGGCCCCTCAAGGTCGCTTACATTAACGACAACAGGAGCATGCTTAAGAAAAGCGGGAGCCTGCGCGATTTTGTCTTCTAACGCCTGACGAATAACCTCGGGTTTTGCATCATGCAAATGAACCACTGATAAGGTGAAGCTACTGCCTTTAAGCTCGATGGGCGTATTTGACATCCTGGCCTTACTCAATTTGCTATTAACCGCAACACATCGCCGCGATATTCCGAAGAGTATCAGGCATGTTATAGTCAGGAGTATATTGAGGCAAGCAACCACCCATTAATTCAGAGTAAAAACATGTTTTGTGTGATCTACAGAAGTACCAGCCGCGACCAGACCTACCTTTATGTCGAAAAGAAAGACGATTTTTCCCGCGTGCCTGAGGAATTAATGAAAAGCTTTGGCCGACCGCAACTGGCGATGCTGCTGCCGCTGGACGGCCGTAAGAAGTTGGTGAACGCCGATCTGGAGAAAGTCAAAAAGGCGTTAACCGAGCAGGGCTATTATTTACAGCTTCCGCCGCCACCGGAGAATTTATTAAAACAGCATCTTGAGGTGAGCGGAAAGAAATAAGCCCGGGTCACTCCGGGAACAACTCATCAACCGATTAGGGGTCGACCATGTATCAACATCATAACTGGCAAGGTGCATTACTGGATTATCCCGTCAGCAAAGTGGTCTGCGTGGGCAGCAACTATGCAAAACATATTCAGGAGATGGGCAGCGCCGTGCCGGAAGAGCCGGTTCTGTTTATTAAGCCAGAAACCGCACTGTGCGATATTCGCCAGCCGCTGGTTCTGCCGCAGGGACTGGGTTCGGTGCATCATGAAGTGGAACTGGCGGTGCTGATCGGCGCGACGCTGCGCCAGGCAACTGAAGAGCATGTAGAGAAGGCGATTGCGGGTTACGGTGTCGCGCTCGACCTGACGCTGCGTGACGTCCAGGGCAAAATGAAGAAAGCGGGGCAGCCGTGGGAAAAAGCCAAGGGTTTTGATAATTCATGCCCGATTTCCGGTTTCGTTCCGGTGAGTGAATTTACCGACGATCCGCAGAATACGCCCCTCAGCCTGAAGGTCAACGGCGAGATCCGCCAGCAGGGGACGACCGCTGACATGATCCATAAGATCGTTCCGCTGATTGCCTACATGAGCCGCTTCTTCACCCTGAAACCCGGCGACGTGATCCTTACCGGCACTCCGGAAGGTGTGGGGCCGCTGCACAGTGGCGACGAGCTGGACGTCAGTTTTAACGGCCTGTCGCTGAAAACCCGCGTGCTGTAAAAGCACCTTGCCGCCTGAAAAGGGCGGCAAAACTTGCATCAACGTGCCAGACTCGTTATAAGGTGCGCTCTATTTTGACGTGTGGACATCCCGATGAACGACATTCCTTTCTGGCAAAGCAAAACTCTCGACGACATGACCGACGCGGAGTGGGAATCGTTGTGTGACGGCTGTGGGCAGTGCTGCCTGCATAAGCTGATGGATGAAGATTCGGATGAGATCTATTTCACCAACGTAGCCTGCAAGCAGTTAAACATCAAAACCTGCCAGTGCCGCAACTACGAGCGCCGTTTCGACTATGAGCCGGACTGCATCAAGTTAACCCGTGAAAATCTGCCGACCTTTGAGTGGCTGCCGCATACCTGCGCGTATCGCCTGCTGGCGGAAGGTAAAGATCTGCCCACATGGCATCCGCTGTTGACGGGGTCGAAAGCGGCGATGCACGGCGAGCGTATTTCCGTGCGCCACATTGCGGTGAAAGAGTCCGAGGTGCAGGACTGGGAAGACCACATTATGAATCACCCTAATCGGTGATAATAAAAAACCCGCCGAGGCGGGTTTTTTATTGTGCGCAATTTTGTCGGGTGGCGCTGCGCTTACCCGACCTACAAAAGTGACGTTGCCGTTTCGCTTTTACCTTCCAAAAAGATCGCGTTTCTTTGGCTTGAACGGCTGGGCAATCAGCACCAGCAGCGCTACCACGAAGTAGGCGACAAAAATGCCCACCAGCCACTGCGGCATCTCCAGCGTCAGAAACTCCCACTGGCGTACAGAGCAGTCACCGGAGGCCACAAATACCTGCGGAAGCCATTTATCCAGCGGCAGCCAGCTCGGGAAGCGGGCCGCAAAGTCGCAGGTCATAAACGGCGACGGGTGAAGCTGCATCTGGGTGTGCTCCCAGGCAAGCGCAATCCCTTTCCCGGCGCTGTACAGCCAGATGGCAATTGCGGCATAGCGTAACGGTGTTTTAGGTGCAATCGCACCTACCAGACCCGCGCCCATAATGCCGAACAGCGCACAACGCTCATAAATACACAGGACGCAAGGTTTCAGCCCCATCACATGCTGAAACCACAGCGCGACCATTTCCAGCGCAAAGGCGGTCAGGGCCATCAACAACCACGCTCCGCGACCGCGTGAGCACTGGTTCAAAAATCGCAACATAATCATTTCCCTGGAACATGCTTAGACAGCGCAGTGTAAACGAATTTTAATGCGCCGCAAGTATACCTGCTTGCAATAACCATTGCGTACAGGGAACGAGAGTAATTTTGATGCACAGCAAACCAACAAGGGTAAGCACCAGCGTGTACGGCAGCGCCATCCAGACCATTCTTCCATAAGAAAGTCGTATGAGTGGCGCCAGCGCCGAGGTCAGCAGGAAGAGGAAGGCCGCCTGACCGTTCGGGGTTGCCACGGAGGGGAGGTTGGTTCCAGTGTTGATCGCCACCGCCAGCAGCTCGAACTGTTCACTGCTGACAATCCCTTGCTCCATCGCGGCTTTGGCCTCATTGATGTATACCGTCCCGACAAAGACGTTATCGGATATAGAAGACAACAGACCGTTAAACAAATAGAACAGCGTTAGCTGCGAATCTGGCGTGGCCTGAAGCACAAACGCGATGATTGGCGCGAACAGATGTTGATCAATAATCACCGCCACGACGGAGAAAAACACCGCCAGCAGGGCGGTAAACGGCAGCGCTTCGGTAAAGGCTTTTCCGATAGCATGTTCGTCCGTGACGCCGCTCAGGCTGGTTGCCAGAATAATTACCGACAGACCAATCAGCCCCACCTCGGCAAGGTGGAAGGCCAGCGCAGCGATAAGCCACACGCCGATGATGCCCTGTGCAATCAGGCGCAGCGTCTCCTGGCGCGTGCGTTGTTTGCGGCTCTGCTCGTCAAACTTATGCAGCTCCTGACGGACCTGATCGGGCAACTTCGCGCCATACCCAAAAAGGTTGAATTTTTCGACCAGCACGCAGGTCGCTAAGCCGCAGATCAAAACGGGCACGCTGACCGGCGCCATGCGCAGGAAAAATTCGCCAAAATGCCACTCAGCCGCTTTGGCGATAATCAGGTTTTGCGGCTCTCCAACCATTGTCATCACGCCGCCCAGCGCCGTCCCCACGCCCGCATGCATCATCAGGCTGCGCAGAAACGCGCGGAACTGCTCGAGCACATCGCGGTTGTGCGCCTCAACGTGGCTGTCGTCCTGCAAGTTATCGCCAGGACGAGACGAAGCGACCCGGTGGTAAATACCGTAAAAGCCGACGGCGACGCTGATCACCACAGCCACAACCGTCAGCGCATCCAGGAAGGCAGAGAGGAAAGCCGCGGCGAGGCAAAACGCCAGCGAGAGCAGCGTTTTCGACGGAATGCTCAGCAGCAGACGGGTGAAGATAAACAGCAGAAGCTGCTTCATAAAGTAGATCCCCGCCACCATGAAGATCAGCAGTAGCAGGACTTCAAGATTCGACGCAATCTCGTTTTTAACATGCTCCGCGCTGGTCATTCCAATGACCACGGCTTCCAGCGCCAGCAGCCCGCCGGGCAGCAGCGGATAGCACTTCAATGCCATCGCCAGGGTAAAGATAAACTCGGCGACCAACATCCACCCGGCAACGAAGGGATCCAGCAAAAAGATAACGGGATTAACGACCAGGAATACCAGTAGAGTGAGTTTGTACCAGTCAGGTGACTGACCTAAAAAGTTGCGCCACAGCGCGCGCCCAAATGAAATTTCCACGACAGACGTCCTTTCCCCGTCAAATAAGACAAGACATCAGTATACGCAAAAACGGCGGCGGAGAGGGGGATAAAGCCATTTTGTAAATTTCATAAAAATGAAACGGCGATCCCTCTTTTCTGTCTCTGCTGCGCTATCTGCCTCTGCGCGCCTCTGGTATGATGAGTGCAATTTGCTAAAGCTGTGTAATGGAAATCTCACTATGGTCATTAAGGCGCAGAGCCCGGCGGGTTTCGCGGAAGAGTACATCATTGAAAGCATCTGGAATAATCGTTTCCCTGCGGGATCAATTCTACCTGCTGAACGCGAACTCTCTGAACTGATTGGCGTCACCCGTACCACGCTGCGAGAAGTGCTCCAGCGTCTGGCGCGCGATGGCTGGTTGACGATACAGCATGGCAAACCCACTAAGGTGAATAACTTCTGGGAAACGTCCGGGCTGAATATTCTGGAAACGCTGGCGCGTCTCGATCACGAAAGCGTTCCGCAGCTGATTGACAATCTGCTTTCGGTGCGCACCAACATCGCTACCATTTTCATCCGCACCGCGTTTCGTCAGCATCCTGAAGATGCGCTGAAGGTGCTTGCCACAGCCAATGAGGTGGAAGACCACGCGGACGCCTTTGCGACCCTCGACTACAACGTGTTCCGCGGTCTGGCGTTTGCTTCCGGCAATCCGGTTTACGGTCTGATCCTGAATGGAATGAAAGGGTTATATACACGCATTGGTCGTCACTACTTTGCCAACCCTGAAGCCCGCAGCCTGGCGCTCGGCTTTTACCATAAACTGAGCAAGCTCTGCACCGAAGGGCTGCACGATCAGGTCTATGAAACGGTGCGTCGTTATGGCCACGACTCCGGTGAAATCTGGCACCGAATGCAGAAAACCCTGCCGGGTGATTTAGCGATTCAGAGTCGCTGAAATAAAAAACCTCTCGATTGAGAGGTTTTTTTCGCCCGGTGGCGCTTCGCTTACCGGGTAAAAAATCTACAACGTATTCAACCGCGCCGGGCACCGCTCCAGCAGCTCCACACTGCCATCTTCATTCTGCTGCTCCAGCGACACGTCAAATCCCCACAGGCGATGCACATGCTTCAGCACTTCCTTACGCCCCTTATCCAGCGGTGCGCGGTTGTGAGGGATATAGCGCAGCGTCAAAGAGCGGTCACCGCGCAGATCCACATTCCAGACCTGAATGTTCGGTTCAAGATTGCTCAGGTTGTACTGAGACGACAGGCGCGAGCGGATCTCACGATAGCCCTCTTCGTTGTGGATCGCAGAGATCTCCAGGTAGTTGTTGCGGTCATCATCCAGTACGGTGAAGAAGCGGAAATCACGCATGATTTTCGGCGACATGAACTGGCTGATAAAGCTCTCATCCTTAAAATCACGCATCGCGAAGTGCAGCGTTTCCAGCCAGTCAGAACCGGCAATATCCGGGAACCAGTATTTGTCCTCTTCGGTGGGCGACTGGCAGATACGCTTGATATCCTGGAACATGGCAAAGCCGAGTGCGTACGGGTTAATGCCGCTGTACCACGGGCTGTTATACGCTGGCTGGAATACCACGTTGGTGTGGCTGTGCAAAAACTCCATCATAAACCGCTCGGTGACTTTTCCTTCGTCATACAGGTGGTTAAGAATGGTGTAGTGCCAGAAGGTCGCCCAGCCTTCGTTCATCACCTGGGTCTGCTTCTGAGGATAGAAATACTGGCTCACCTTGCGCACGATGCGCAAGATCTCACGCTGCCACGGCTCCAGCAGTGGGGCGTTCTTCTCCATAAAGTAGAGCAGGTTTTCCTGCGGCTCGGAAGGGTAACGCCGTGCCTCGGCGACGGTTTTCTCCTCCTCACGTTTCGGCAGGGTGCGCCACAGCATATTCACCTGGCTTTGCAGATACTCCTCGCGGCTCTTCTGCCGGGCTTTCTCTTCCTGCAATGAGATCTTCTGCGGACGCTTATAGCGGTCAACGCCGTAATTCATCAGTGCGTGGCAGGAGTCCAGCAGCTTCTCTACCTCGTCCACGCCGTAGCGCTCTTCGCAGTCGGTAATGTATTTGCGGGCGAAGATCAGGTAATCGACGATGGAGCTGGCGTCCGTCCAGCTGCGGAACAGATAGTTATTTTTGAAGAACGAGTTATGTCCATAGCAGGCGTGCGCCATCACCAGCGCCTGCATGGTAATGGTGTTCTCCTCCATCAGATAGGCAATACACGGGTTAGAGTTAATAACGATTTCATACGCCAGCCCCTGCTGTCCGTGCTTATACAGTCGCTCCGTTTCAATGAATTTTTTACCAAACGACCAGTGCGGATAGTTAATCGGCATCCCGACGCTGGAGTAAGCGTCCATCATCTGTTCCGAGGTGATGACTTCAATCTGATGGGGATAGGTGTCCAGACGATAGAGTTTGGCCACCCGGTCGATCTCCGCCAGGTAGACATCCAGCAACTCGAAGGTCCAGTCGGGTCCATCGCTCAGACGGGTGCTGTCCCTTGACATGGAATCTAGTGTAGCCATTAGCGCGCCCTCGTTGTTGGTCGCTCTCTCTGACTGGAGAGCCTCCTTTCAAGCATAGATCACCCCATTCAAATACGCGGGGCGCAGAAATTTTTTCTTTGCGATTTCCCGTTTTCGATACGGCAAAAAAAGCGGTGCTCGCAGAATTTTCTACTGGTTAAAAATAACGCGCAGCAGGAGATCCCAAATAAGCGCTATCCCCTGATACAGCGGGATATGTGAGTTGAGTCACCATAAAAAAGTCATATGTTGAATAATATTTTCAGCTAGGTTATCAATCTGTAATTAGATGATTGTTCTTTTGCTCATAATGGAGTGGCTATGCGTGTTGTCATACTGGGAAGTGGTGTCGTTGGCGTAACCAGCGCCTGGTATTTAAGTCAGGCGGGACATGAGGTTACCGTTATCGATCGCGAATCCGGTCCGGCGCTGGAAACCAGTGCGGCGAATGCGGGGCAGATCTCCCCGGGCTACGCTGCGCCGTGGGCGGCCCCGGGCGTTCCGCTGAAGGCGATCAAATGGATGTTTCAGCGACATGCGCCGCTGGCGATAAGCCTTGACGGCACACAGTTCCAGCTTAAGTGGATGTGGCAGATGCTGCGCAACTGCGACACCCGCCACTACATGGAAAACAAAGGGCGCATGGTGCGCCTCGCAGAATACAGCCGCGATTGCCTGAAAGCGCTGCGTTCCTCAACGGGGATCGAATATGAAGGGCGCCAGGGCGGCACACTTCAGCTGTTCCGTACCGCGCAACAGTACGAAAACGCGACCCGCGATATCGCCGTGCTTGAAGATGCGGGCGTACCCTATCAGCTGCTGGAAGCCAGCCAACTTGCCCAGGTGGAGCCAGCACTTGCCGAGGTCGCGCACAAGCTGACGGGCGGCCTGCGTTTACCGAACGATGAAACCGGCGACTGCCAGCTTTTCACCCAGCGTCTGGCGCGCATGTGTGAGCAGGCCGGGGTGAAATTCCGCTTCAACACCTCTGTCGACAAGCTGCTGTCGGAAGGGGAGAAGATTTACGGCGTGAAGTGTGGAGAAGAGGTGATCAAAGCCGATGCTTACGTGATGGCGTTCGGATCCTATTCTACCGCGATGCTGAAAGGGATCCTGGATATCCCGGTCTATCCGCTGAAAGGCTACTCCCTGACCATTCCCGTGAAAGAGGACAGCGGCGCGCCAGTATCAACCATTCTTGATGAAACTTACAAAATCGCCATCACCCGTTTCGATAACCGGATCCGCGTCGGCGGCATGGCGGAAATCGTGGGCTTCAATACCGAACTGCTCAAACCACGTCGTGAAACGCTGGAGATGGTCGTCGGCGATCTCTTCCCGCGCGGCGGTTTCATTGAGCAGGCGACGTTCTGGACCGGCCTGCGTCCAATGACCCCGGACGGCACGCCGATTGTGGGCCGTACGCCTTACAAAAATCTGTGGACAAATACCGGCCACGGTACGCTTGGCTGGACCATGGCCTGCGGTTCGGGCCAGCTGCTTAGCGACCTGATTTCCGGGCGGACGCCGGCAATTCCGTTTGACGATTTAAGCGCCGCACGCTATCAATCAGGGTTTACCCCCTCGCGTCCACAACACCTGCACGGCGCGCATAATTAAGGAGTCGTCATGTCCCGTCCCATTCTGGCCCAGCTGGATTTGCAGGCGCTGAAGGATAACCTGCAAATTGTTCGCCGTGCTGCGCCGGGTTCTCGTGTCTGGTCGGTGGTGAAAGCCAACGCCTACGGTCATGGTATCGACCGTATCTGGAGTGCGCTCGGCGCCACCGACGGTTTTGCCTTGCTGAATCTGGAAGAGGCCATCCTGCTGCGTGAGCGCGGCTGGAAAGGACCGATCCTGCTGCTGGAAGGATTCTTCCATGCGCAAGATCTGCCTCTGCTGGATAAGTACCGCCTGACGACCAGCGTTCACAGTAACTGGCAGATCAAGGCCATTCAGGACGCGAAGCTGCATGCCCCGCTGGATATCTATCTCAAAGTGAACAGCGGTATGAATCGTCTGGGCTTCCAGCCTGAACGTGTGCACACGGTCTGGCAGCAGCTTCGTGCGCTGAAAAACGTCGGTGAGATGACGCTGATGGCGCATTTTGCCGATGCGGAAAAGCCGGACGGCATTGCCGATGCTATGGTCCGCATTGAGCAGGCGGAAGAAGGGCTGGACTGTCCGCGCTCGCTGTCGAACTCAGCGGCAACGCTCTGGCATCCCGAGGCGCATTACAACTGGGTGCGCCCGGGGATCGTTCTGTACGGCGCGTCACCCTCAGGTCAGTGGCAGGATATCGCCAACAGCGGCCTGAAGCCGGTGATGACGTTACGAAGCGAAATTATCGGCGTGCAAACCCTGAAAGCGGGCGATACGGTGGGCTATGGCAGCCGCTATCGGGCAGCGGGCGAACAGCGTATCGGTATCGTGGCGGGGGGCTATGCAGATGGTTATCCGCGCATCGCCCCGAGCGGTACGCCGGTGTGGGTCGATGGCGTGCGTACGGGCACGGTAGGCACCGTCTCAATGGACATGTTGGCTATTGATTTGACGCCATGTCCTCAGGCGGGGATCGGCTCACCGGTTGAGCTGTGGGGCAACGAGGTTAAAATTGATGATGTGGCCGCTGCGGCGGGCACTGTCGGGTATGAACTGATGTGCGCGCTGGCGTCAAGAGTGCCTGTTGTGACGGTGTAACATGTGTGTGCCGGGTGGCGGCTTCGCCTTACCCGGCCTACAAAAGCCCGAACGTAGGCCGGGTAAGCGTTAGCGCCACCCGGCAAAAAAGCAGCTACTCCGCCTCCTCCTCCATCGGCCTTACGCCGACTTTGCGCACCGCGTTATCCTCTTTCTCGGCCACTGTCCAGACCATCCCGGCAAACTCCACCTGGTCACCGACGACCGGTGCAGCCCCTAATAATTGCTGAATAATCTCGCCCAGTGTTTGCTGGTTATCGCGATTCTCCATTCCTCCCTCCAGCCCATAAATCAGCGCCACATCCGCAAAGCGGGCGCTGGCTTCGAGGATAAAATCGCCGAAGAAACGCTGATCCAGCGCCACCGGGGGCGACTGGCTGAACAGCTTGCCAAGGGCAGGCAGGTCGCGCTCGCGGCCAATCACGCAGAGGATATCGTTCTCTCGCAGCCGCGTGCTGCCGGTCGGGTGAAGCAGGGCGTTATCCCGGAACAGGGCGGCAATGCGCGTTTCAGCGGGCATATGCAGATCGCGTAGCGAAGCACCCACGCACCACTTATCGGCGCTTAGCTGATAGACAAACTGTTCCCACGGGTTGTCTGGATGAATATCCAGCCCCACGCGGGAGACCGGCCAGCCAACGGGCGGTACCACCACTTTGGCTTTTTTCGCCGCCCAGCCCAGCGACGTCCCCTGGAACAGCAGCGATACCAGCACCACGAAGAAGGCGACGTTGAAGAACAGACGAGCGTTGTCCAGCCCGGCCATCATCGGGAAAACCGCCAGGATAATCGGCACCGCGCCGCGGAGCCCCACCCAACTGATAAATATCCGCTCACGCAGGTTAAACCCGCGGAACGGCAGCAGCCCGGCAAACACCGACAGCGGACGGGCGATGAAGATCATCCAGGCCGACAAAAGCAGCGCTGGCACGACGATAGGCAGCAGGTCGGAAGGCGTCACCAGCAGGCCCAGCACCAGGAACATGGCGATCTGTGCCAGCCAGGCCAGCCCGTCAAAGTTTTGCAGTATCGCATAACGGTTACGAATCGGTCGGTTGCCCAGCAGGAATCCACAGAGGTAAACCGCCAGAATACCGCTGCCGTCCAGCGCGGTGGTGACGGCAAAGATCAGGATCCCGCCGCTCAGGGCCAGCAGCGGGTAAAGGCCGGAAGGCAGCGTAATACGGTTGATTGTCTGCTGTAACAGGTAACCGCCGCCGAGACCAATGATAATCCCGAGGCCAAACTGCTGGAGGATGTGCCAGGCGAACATCCAGCTCAGGCCAGTTTCGTGCTGCTGGATCATCTCAATCAGGGTGATGGTCAGGAACACCGCCATCGGATCGTTGCTGCCGGATTCAATCTCAAGCGTGGAGCCAACGCGCTCGTTCAGCCCCTTGCCGCCGAGCAGCGAGAACACCGCCGCCGCATCGGTAGAGCCGACAATCGCGCCAATAAGCAGGCCTTCCATCATATCGAGGTTAAACAGCCAGGCTGCCATCATACCGGTCAGGCCGGAGGTGATTAGCACGCCGACGGTAGCCAGAGACAGCGCCGGGCCTAAGGCAACGCGAAACGAACTTGCCTGGGTGCGCATGCCGCCGTCCAGCAAGATCACCGCCAGCGCGAGGTTACTTACCATATAGGCGAAAGGGTAATTATCGAAGGGGATACCGCCGATTCCGTCAACCCCCGCCAGCATGCCGATAGCCAGGAAAATGACAAGAATAGGTATGCCAAGGCGCGATGAAAATGAACTTAATAAAATGCTGAAGGTTACCAGGATGGAACCCAGAATGAAAAGACTGATTATCGCTGTGGCACTCAATGTCGTCTTACTCCCACCTCAATGTGAACGCTGTTATTAAAACCCTAACATATTAACAACTGTATCTGCGTTTTATTGAGGGGGAATAACGGCTTTTTTATGCCTTTAAGACCGGATGACCGCTGATTGTTAACCGACTGCCTGAATTACCGTGTGCAAGGTGCGCCCGGGCACCCAGAGGCAAGGTAACGGTTTGCTGCTCATGGCCGAAATTCAGACCGGCGATCACCGGGATATCCAGCCGGGAACGAATGAAATCGACCATCGTCTCCAGCGTGTAGCCCGCGTCGTAATCGTTGGGGGCTGACCCGCTGAAACTGCCCAGCACAATGGCCGACTGCCGATCCAGGATCCCGGCGTGATAAAGCTGTAACAGCATGCGTTCGACGCGGAACGGGTGTTCGTTGATATCTTCCAGCACCAGAATGCCGTCCTCGATCTGCGGCAGCCACGGTGTCCCAATCAGCGATACCAACATCGCGAGGTTTCCGCCCCACAGCTGCCCTTCACATTCCCAGTGCGGTCCGTTGCCTTGCCACGCGACGGTAAACGTCGGGTTTTGCAGGGCGCGCCAGAAATGGTCCTGCGTAAACGCATCCAGCTCCGGCGCACCAAAGTTGCCGGTCAGCATCGGGCCGCTAAAGGTAATGACGTTATGCAACGCCAGCAGGCCGAGCTGGATCGCCGTGAAATCGCTGTGTCCGCAGATTAACAGCGGATCCTGCTGCTGGCGTGCGGCCAGCCCGGCCCAGTCGATGCTCTCCAGCAGCCGGCTTGCGCCATAGCCACCGCGCACGGCCAGCACAATAGTGTTTTCACCTTCCAGCGTCGCCAGGCTGTTGATATCGCTCAGTCTCTGCGCCTCCGTACCGGCAAAACGCTGCATGCGGCGGGGGATAATTGTCTGATTTTCTACCTGATGGCCCATTTCCAGCAGGCGCTGAACGCCCCGCTGTGCCCCCTCCTGGTTGATGCAGTAGCCCGACGGTGCAATGAGATGAAACTGAGGCATGGCAATTCCTTGCTGAATGAGAATCTAATTGTCTATATCATGCCGCTTATACGCCGCCTGCTTCAAGGGGCGACGTACCGCGATGACCGGCTATAAGGATAGATGACGTGAAATTGAGATGGTTTGCTTTTTTGATTGTGTTGCTCGCTGGCTGTAGTTCAAAACATGATTATAAAAATCCCCCCTGGAATCCTGAAGTCCCGGTAAAGCGGGCCATGCAGTGGATGCCGATCAGCGAACAAGCCGGGAAGGCCTGGGGCGTGAGCCCGCGCCTGATCACCGCGATCATCGCCGTGGAGTCCGGCGGTAACCCGACGCTGGTGAGTAAATCGAATGCGGTGGGGCTGATGCAGTTAAAAGCCTCTACGGCGGGAAGAGAGGTCTATCGCTACATGGGCTGGAAGGGACAGCCATCCACCAGCGAGCTGAAAAACCCGGAACGTAATATCTCTATGGGAACCGCTTACCTGAGCATTCTGGAGCATGGCATTCTGAAGGGGATTGACGATCCGGAAGTGATGCAATATGCGCTGGTGGTGTCGTACGTTAACGGAGCTGGCGCGCTGCTCCGAACCTTCTCATCCGATCGCAAAGAGGCGATAGAAGAGATTAACGATATGGATAAAGATGAATTCTTCGAACACGTTGTGAAGAATCATCCGTCAGCACAGGCTCCACGTTATATCTGGAAAGTACAGAAAGCAATGGACGCCATGTAACGTCTTTGTCGGGCGGCAGCACGCTGCCCGACGCCTTTCAGCGCACTTTATTCGCGCGTTCCCGCGCTTCACGCTCCAGTGAAAAAATGATGCGCTGTAGTTCGCGCTCGGCGCCTGGCCCGACATTCAGAAAGCGAAAACTCAGTCGCGGCGTGGTAATGGTTTCGTTTTTGCCGTCCACCACCTTGCGCTCGCTGATGGCAATCAGCTGGGCGTCAAACCAGAAGCGTCCCCATCCGCCCATATCCAGCTCGATCTGACTAAAACGCATACCTTCCACCAGCCCTTCCGGCTTCGGCATATCCATCAACGCTCCCATGCCGCCCAGCGACAGGTCGAAGAGACGAAAGCGGATCTCTTTCTTGTCCGGCATTTTTGCCTTACAGAAGTAGGCCGGGTGAAGCGGGGCGCTGATGCGAAAAAACTCGCGGCGCTGCACGAACCAGAGATTAGCGGGCAGGGGGGTGATAAACGCAGGCAAACCCTGGTACACGATCGTGGTCAGGTGAGGCAGTATAAACTCAACTTTAGCCCCCTGCGTTTCGGCCATCACCGAGAGGTTTTCTGCCTGTAGCGCGGCACGGTTTTCATCGCTCTGGCTACCCAGATCCACGATCAGGTGTTCTGCCGTCACGTCCAGGATCTTGCTGATAAACTGGCTGGTTGACCAGTTGATGCGCAGCGGCACCTCGCCCTTTTTCAGGTCGCGTAACACCCCTAATACAGCCAGCGGATTTTGTTTCAGGAACTGCTCACTGTAGCTACTCACGCCAGATGGCTCCTCGATAGATGACAGACTGTCTCTGGGTTATCGGCACGCTGGCATGAAACTTAATACAAACGATCTGTTTTTCTCCGCTGATATTGATTCGGTAATAAAAATGATAATAATTGTCGTTCCCAATATCATCTAATAATAAGACGACACTATGAGCACCTCACGTTTTGCGTTATGCGCGTTGGCAGGCGCCGTTACGCTGGCATTGCAGACACAGGCTTTCGCAGAAGAACCCACCATCGTGGTAACCGGTACAGAGCAGGGCAGCGCGCTCCCTGCCTGGACCAATAGCGCCACGAAATCAGCCGTCGCGGAAAGTAAAACGCCGCAGGTGATCAACACCATCGCCGCTAAAGAGATTGAGCAGCGGCACGCCAGTTCGGTAAACGAGATCCTGCGCTATGCGCCGGGCGTTTCCACGGAGGTTCGCGGCAGCACTTCTTATATGAGCGAATATAAAATTCGCGGGTTCAACGTCGATCAGGAGTTCTACAACGGCCTGCAACTTCCCTTTAACGTCACCGGGAACTCCAAAGCGCGAATCGATCCGCTGCTGATTGAGAGCGTCGATATCCTGAAGGGGCCGTCATCCGTGCTGTATGGCGGCGGCTCCCCGGGTGGGCTGGTCAATATTCAGAGTAAAAAGCCGCAGAAAGAGGCGAAAACGGAACTGGGCTTTAATACCGGAAACCGCAATCTGAAAGAGGGGTACCTGGATTCCACGGGGCAGATCGCGAACAGCGACTGGAACTATCGTCTGCTGGGCAAAGCGACGGAAAGTGACGAACAGGCGCACACCACGCGCTATGAAAACTATCTGGTGGCCCCCTCCGTGACCTGGCAGCCGGATGACAAAACGCGCCTGACCATTGACGCGCTGGCGCAAAATACGCCGAGCCTGACGCCGTCTGATCCGATGCCGCTAAGCTATCTGCGGTCTAAATACGCCGATCGTCGTGACTATGCCGGGGATGAGTGGAGCGGCTTCAAACAGCGCCAGTGGATGCTGGGCTACAGCTTTGAGCATGAGTTTGACAGTGGCTGGGGCTTTAACCAGAAAGCGCGCTACTTTGACGTGGATACCCACCAGCGCAGCGCCTATTCCACCGGGACGGGCAGCGAGGTCTACCAGCTTAACCGCTTCGCCTATACCACGGATGAAGATTTGCAGAGCTTCAACATTGATAACCAGGTTACCCGAACCGTCGCGCTGGGGGACTGGCAACATCATCTGCTGGCGGGCTTTGACTACCAGAAGCTGAACTCTCACTTCCATTATCGTTACGCCTCGTCCACACCGGGTATCGATATGCGCAATCCGGATCACTCGCAGATCGATAACGATGCGCTGGGGCTTGAAACCGCGCAGAAAAACCGTCTCGGCTATCAGCAGAATGGCTATTACCTTCAGGATCAGATTGCGTTTGGCGGGCTTAACGTGCTGGCCAGCCTGCGCTTTGACGACTACCGTTCCGTCACCACCAACTATCTGCAAAACGGTGACAAAGCTTGGGTATCGCAGGATCGCCTCACCAAACGACTGGGGGCGCTTTATGCCTTCGAAAATGGTCTCTCGCCGTTTATCAGCTATTCGGAAGGTTTCGCACCGGTATCGCCGCAGGGTACGCTGACCGCGAAAGACGTTAAGCCCACCACCAGTAAGCAGGTGGAGGGTGGGGTGAAATATCTGCTGGCGGAATATGCAACTACCTTCACCGCCTCGGTGTTTAACATTCGTCAGAAAAATGTGGTGACCAGCGATCCGGGCTTCCTCAACTACCGACAGACCGGGGAAGTGGAATCGAAAGGCGCGGAGCTTTCCGCTATTAGTCGTCCAACGGATAACCTGACGCTGATTGCCAATTATGCCTACACCCACGCCATCAATACCGAAGATGACAAGTACCAGGGCAAACGACCGACGCAGGTCCCTGAGAACGCCTTTAATTTGTGGGGAGATTACACCTTTGACAGCACGCCGCTGAGAGGGTTAACGCTGGGGGCTGGTGCACGCTACACCGGGCCGATGGAGATCTCGCCAGCCAATGATGCAGGCAAGCTGGGCGGTACGACGCAGTACGATCTGGCGGCATCTTACCGCATGGGCGAACTGGCGCCATCGCTGGAGGGGCTGACGCTGAAAGCGAGCGCGCAGAACGTCACCAACAAAGAGACGCTCACCTGCTATGACGCGACCAACTGCTGGATAGGCCGCGACCGCACCTTCCAGGTCGGGGCGAGCTACAGCTTCTGAAAAAAGCCCGGTGGCGTTACCGCACTGAACAGTCCCCTCGCCCCTTTGGGGAGAGGGTTAGGGTGAGGGGCGCTACTGCGCCGCCTGTTTAGCAGGTGCAACATCATCGTTTGCCGCAGACTGATTCTCCGGTACGCTGTCGCACGGCTTCTCTTTCGGGCAGACCATGTCCAGCATCCTGAGCGTCACACCGTTACTCCAGCCGAAACCGTCCTGCAACGGATACTCACCGCCGCCACCGCCGGTACCTGTCGAAGAGACATCGTACTTCTCAACCAGTTTCTTCTCGCGATCGTAGGTATGCTGAACGTTTTTCAGGAAACGCCAGGTCACGTCCATCGCCACTTTCTGCTGACCATAGTTCTGCAATCCTTCCACCGCTACCCACTGCAACGGCGCCCAGCCGTTCGGCGCATCCCACTGCTGCCCGCTGTTGATGGTGGTGGTAGAAATACCGCCCGGTTTCAGCAGGCGCGACGATGCGGCTGCGGCCACTTTATCGGCGCGATCCTGTGATGCGGCCTTCACATACAGCGGGAAGAGGGCCGCGGCAGTCAGCTGATTACGCACCTTCCTGGTTTTCAGATCGTAATCCGCATACCAGCCCTCTTTATCGTTCCACAGGTGGCTCTCAATGGCTTTCTGACGTGCGGAGGCCAGCGCGTCATATTTACTTGCACTTGCGGTATCCCCGTCTTCCTGGCTGGCACGGGCCAGCAGTTTTTCCATCTTAAACATCAGCGCATTCAGATCCACCGGCACGATGCTGGTGGTGCGGATGGTACCCAGCTTCTGGGGATCGTCCATCCAGCGGGAGCTGAAATCCCAGCCCGAGGCCGCGGCAGAGCGCAAATCACGGTAAATCTCGGTGGCCGGACGGTTAGGGTTATTTTTGGCGGTGGTCACGTCATCCAGCCACGACTCAGGGCGTGGCGTGTCCAGATCGTCCCAGTAGCGGTTGAGGAGGGAGCCGTCATCCAGCTTCACTACGCGTTTGTTTGCCTGACCAGGCTGGAGCCCATCAGCCCCCTCCATCCAGTAGGCATACTCCTTCTCCATCTGCGGACGGTATTTCTTCAACGCGTCGCTGTCATGCGTGGCCAACAGTTCCACCATCAAAGAAAAGAACGGCGGCTGAGAGCGGCTCAGGTAGTAACTGCGGTTACCGTTAGGGATATGGCCCCAGGTATCAAGCTCGTATGCGAAGTTGTCCACCATGTCGCCGATCTTATCCCAGTGGCCGCTCTCGGCTAGCCCCAGCATGGTGAAATAGCTGTCCCAGTAATAGACTTCGCGGAATCGTCCTCCCGGCACGACATAGGGTTTTGGCAGAGGCAGGAGGGAGTCCCATTTGTTCGCTTTGTCGGTGGTGCGGGTCAGCACAGGCCACAGATCGTCTATGTGTTCGCGCAGGCTCTGGCCCTCAGGGGGAACATATTTCTCACCCTCCTTCGGCAGGATAAAGTTCATCTCCACGAAGTGACGCAGGTCAAAACCGGACTGGGTATGCTGCATCCGGTAATCCGCCAGGATCATCAGCGGGTCGCTTTTGGGAACGGCATCCGCGAAGGTTTTCTGATCCGGGAACAGTTTGGCGCTCTGAACGTCATTAAAGAGGGGGCCAAGAAGAATATCAGGTGAGCTTTGCTGGCTCGTTGGCTGGTCTTCAGCATAACCAAATGCGGTAACACCGAGTAGTGCGCCTGCCAACGCAAGGGGTAAAAAAGCGGGGCGTCGTGCGCGAGGTCTTATCATCGGTTCGTCTCCTGTCTTCGCTGAGCAGCGTGACCGCTGTTGTCAATTACCTGAAAACCTTAGACGAATATCGATAACTTCGCGTGTTGAATGTCCCATTTTTCGCATAACCAGATAATTCGGGTGCGCTTTCACTACACCAGGGTTGGATTACTTAATTTTTAACCACACCACGGAAAGGCCGGGTAAGCTTCATGCCACCCGGCTTAAGCCCTACAACCCTTTTTTATCCATCAGCACCGCCAAATCCACCAGACGGTTTGAGAAGCCCCACTCGTTGTCATACCACGACAGGATCTTCACCATATTTCCGCCAATCACCAGCGTTGAAAGCCCGTCGATAATGGATGAGCGCGGGTCGCCCTGATAATCACTGGAGACAAGCGGTTCATCGCTGTAGCCCAGGATGCCTTTCAGCGGCCCGCTACCGGCAGCCTGACGGAACGCGTCATTCACCTCTTCGGCGGTCACGTTGCGGCTCAGCGTCACCGTCAAATCGACAATCGACACCACTGGCACCGGCACGCGCAGGGAATACCCGGTGAGTTTACCGTCCAGTTCGGGGATTACTTTCCCGAGCGCTTTTGCCGCGCCGCTGGAATAAGGCACAATCGATAATGCTGCCGCACGCGCGCCGCGCAGATCTTTTTCTGGCTGGTCATGCAGCGCCTGGCTGTTGGTGTAGGCATGCGTGGTGTTCATCAGCCCGTGTTCAATGCCAAACTGCTGGTGCAGCACCTGCGCCGCTGGCGCCAGACCGTTAGTGGTGCAACTCCCGTTACTGACCACAAAATGCTGGGCCGGATCGTACAGCGTGTGGTTCACGCCCATTACCACCGTAAGATCATCATTTTTAGCCGGGGCGGAAATAATGACGCGTTTTGCGCCGCCGCTCGTGATATGCACCGCCGCTTTATCACGTTCGGTGAAGAAACCGGTGGCTTCAATTACCACCTCAACGTCAGCGTCTTTCCACGGAATGTTTGCCGGGTCGCGTTCACTGAATACGGTGATGCGTTGCCCGTCAACCTGTAGCGCGCCGTCCGCCGCTTCCACAGGTACCGGTAGCATGCCGAGCAGAGAGTCATATTTCAGCAGATGGGCGAGGGTTTTACTGTCCGTCAGATCGTTAATGGCCACAATCTGGAGATCCGGATTGCCCAGCGCCGCGCGCAGGACATTACGTCCGATACGGCCGAAACCGTTAATACCGACCTTAACCATGATGCACTCCTTATCTGTGTTGTCTGGAGTTACTGTAGGTGTCAGGTCGGTTGGCGTAAATGACAAAAAAGGATCAGATTACGCCATTCTGCGGCAGTGGAAGCGCTGGCGATATTCCCCCGGCGTGAGATGAAGCTGCTTTTCAAAAACGCGGCGCAGGTTGATGCTAGTCCCAAACCCGCTTTTTTCGGCAATGACCTCAAGCGGATACGGGGTCTGCTCCAGAAGCTGTCGTGCGGCGGCCAGGCGCGCTTCGGTGACATAACGGGCCGGAGGTACACCGACGTCACGCGTGAACACGCGGGTGAAATTGCGCGGACTCATGGCGACCCGTTCGGCCAGCCTTTCGACGCACAAATCTGCGGTGAGGTTTTGCAGGATCCAGCTTTGCAGTTCGCTAACCGGTCCGGTCGCGCCGGACTGCTCCAGATTATAGCGGCTGAACTGTAGCTGGCCGCCAGGCCGGCGCAGGTACATCACCATATCCTGCGCCACGTTGCGGGCGAGGGTGAAGCCGTAATCATCCTCCACCAGCGCCAGCGTCAGATCAAACCCGGAACTGACGCCGCCGGATGTCCAGACGGGACCATCCTGAACATAGAGCGGGCCGCCCTCAACGTTGACCGCAGGATAGCGGGTTTTCAACGTTTCCAGAAGCCGCCAGTGGGTCGTTGCCCGGCGCCCATCGAGAAGTCCGGCCTGTGCCAGCAGCAGGGCCCCGCCGCAGACAGAGGCGACTCGTCGCGCATGCGGCGCGGCCAGGTGCAGCCAGTCCACCACCGCAGTGCTTTCCTGCTCATTCATGCCACGGCCGGTGATGATAATCGTGTCCAGCGGCTCGCGCGGATCCAGCTCCGGCAGGCGATAGTCCGCCAGCAGATTTAAGCCGGACTGGCCATGGATCACCAGGTGAGGCTGGGTAGTGGCAATAATGATGCGGTAGCGGGGCTGCGCCAGACCGTCAGGGTGCAGACGGTTGGCCTGCATCAGAATGTCGGCTATACCGGCGGCTTCAAACAACATGCCACCATCAGGAACGATTATCAGGATCTTCTTCATGTCATGAAAAGTACCTTTCTTACAATATAAGTCAAGTGGAGGACGTTGACCGTTACCGAGCACGGTTCTGGTCAACCCCGATGCCGGCAACGGCACATATTTTGATACCCACTTAACCTGTTTTTACCGCTCGGCCTGTAAGCTATGGTGCGGGAAAGCAAAGAACTCATAACAAATTTTCATCATGTTTGTAATAAGTCGTCGGAGTGGTGGAAAGCAAGCAATAGTGTAGTGACGGTAAAATGCCAAATGAAGTTCGCCTGTCGAAAGCAGCGTCTTTATTCATTACCTGGAAAGGGTGGGTTATATTTTGAGCAATGCTTTGGCGAGCAAGATTGTAGTCAGGCTTAATTATTCATACGGCCCAGACGAAAGAAAATTATCTTAAGAAGGGGGGAGAGCATAAAGTTAATTTGCGGCGTGAAATTAATTTTTTCATCCTTACTGTGTTTTCTTAATTTGATGGGACATCGTCCTGAGTATTGACGATTAGCTATCGATACAACAAATAATTCGTGTGAGATATATTCATATGCAACTGAAAAATTCTCCGTTCTACTAATTATGGTAGTGGCAGAAATAGTGGTATTACGTTAGTGATAATGGTTCTCTTTTGGGTTTTTTTGTCTTTAAATCAGTTAATTGCGCGATTTCTCTATTTTTCAGATTAATCTCAGAATGAGGCGAATGCCTCATGAATCAGCAGTAGCGAAAAAGGAAATATTGAAAAGGCGATAAGCTCATGTAAACTTGTTTACCGTTTGTCAAAATATGTCAGGATTACGCTGGGCCTTATTCTCGAAGGCTCGTGCGGTAGCTATGCCCAAATAATAGTAACGCCCCGGAAAAACCTGACTATTTTTAACAATAGCACCTAAGTCAAATTTT
Source organism: Enterobacter sp. MGH 4 (assembly GCF_000534735.1). Lineage (NCBI taxonomy): Bacteria > Pseudomonadati > Pseudomonadota > Gammaproteobacteria > Enterobacterales > Enterobacteriaceae > Enterobacter > Enterobacter sp. MGH 4. Next base: position 734,935 of record NZ_KI973289.1, read on the forward strand.
ATCCCCTCTCTTCATCCTCTAAATATCGCTACGGAAAAGCATATGAAACTGCGTGTATTGTTATCACTTCTGTTTGTTATGGCGGTGGCGGGCTGTAAGGCGCCGCAAAAACCAGCGATCACCGATGATACGATTGTGACCAGCCAGGTTAATGGCATCACGCTGACGCACCGTCACGCTGTTACCCCTCCGGCGGAGTTCACTCAGGTGAATGAACCGTATCGTGCTATGTACCCGGCATCCCTGATGAGCCGTCCTGACTACGGTGGAAAAGTGATCCGTACGCTTGAGACCGGAAAAACTTACGTCGTGCTTGGGCAGGTTGAACATTTCTGGATGGCGCTGGCCGATGATGGGAGTGAACAGCTGATTGGTTACGTGCCGATGCGTGCCGTGATCAAGGCCGACCAGTACGAAGCCACCGTGCGTAAACAGGCACTGCGCCCTAAAGCGCGCAAGAAAACCACCTGTGTTGATGTCGATGGCAACAGCAAAGCCTGCAAAGACAGCGCGAACGGTACCTGGATCCTGAACTAAACGGGTTTCACGAGCATATTTTTATGAATAATAAAAATTTCCATCGGATGTGGTTCCCTTTTTTTGCGCTGATTCTCGCGCTGATCGGTGGTTGTACGTCGTCTTCACACAGCGACCCCTCCCGCTACAATCTTCAGTTTCAGGCTCATCCTCAAATCAATGATTCTGCACCGCTTAAGGTCAGAGTATTGCTGCTGAAATCCGATGCGGATTTCATGTCCAGCGACTTCTACTCCTTACAGAACAACGCGTCAGCCACGCTTGGCGCGAATCTGCTGAACAGCGATGTGTTCTTCCTGATGCCGGGCCAGCTTTCGAAAACCCTGAGCGGTCAAAGCTCACCGGAAGCGCGCTATATCGGCGTAATGGCGGAATACCAGGCACTGGACGGCAAAAAATGGCGCGTCTCACTTCCTTTGCCTGTTCCAGGCGAAAACGCGATTTACCAGTTCTGGAAATGGTCCGCAGATGAACTCCAGGCCAGCGTCTTCCTTGACGTAAATGGTATCCGGGTCATCAGCCAGTAACGCCCTTCATAACAGGAAAGAGATCATCATGACGAAAGCAGAAAAGGTCGTCTGGACCGAGGGCATGTTCCTGCGTCCCCACCATTTTCAGCGGACAGAAAGTTACCTCCTCAACCACGTTCGTGAGTGGGGGGCCTTGCAGCGTTCGTATCTCTGGGGCTTTCTCGACCTTGAGCTGGATGAAGCGATGCTTCGCCAGGGCTGTATTGCCCTGAGCTACTGTAGCGGTTTGCTCCCTGACGGCACCTTTTTCCAGGTGCGCAGCGACCGCAACGGTCCGGCCCCGCTAAAAATCCCCGATAATCTTACCAATGAAAAGGTGGTGCTTGCGCTGCCGGTTCGTCGCGGTGGACGTGAAGAGGTGATTTTCAGCGAGGAGCACTCTTCTCTGGCGCGTTTTATTACGTTTGAACAAGAGGTAGAAGACGACAACGCCATGTCGGTCGGGGAAGCGACGGTTCAGTTTGGCCGCCTGCGTCTGACCCTGATGCTGGAGAAAGATCTGACGGCAGAATGGACCGCCATCGGCGTGGCGTGCGTCGCTGAAAAGCGCAACGACAACCACGTGCGGCTGGATAACAGCTACATCCCGCCAATGCTGAACGCCAATAACAGCCCGCAGCTGTACGGCATGATCAATGACCTGCACGGCTTGCTGGTGCAGCGTAGCCAGCAGATCGGCGGCCGCCTGCGCCAGCCGGGGCGTTTCAATACGTCCGAGATGGTTGAGTTCACGCTTCTTTCGCTGATCAACCGCCACCTTGGCGACATCTCACATTTAAAAACGCTGCCGCTGCTTCACCCTGAAGCGCTCTGGCGAAGCTGGCTGCCGTTTGCCACGGAACTCGCCACCTGGACGCCGCAGCGTACCGCAGAGAGCGTACTGCCGGTATACGACCATGACGATCTCGCCCTTTGCTTCGGCAAACTGATGCTGATGCTGCGTCAGGGGCTGTCGCTGGTCATGGAAGATCATGCCATCCAGCTGCCGCTGCACGAACGCTCTCACGGTCTTAACATCGCCACCGTGCCGGAGACCAGCATGGTCCGCGAATTTGGCTTCGTGCTGGCGGTAAAAGCCAATGTCCCCGGCGAACACCTGCAAACCCATTTCCCTGCCCAGATGAAGGTTGCGCCAGTCTCGAAAATTCGCGATCTGGTTCAGCTCCAGCTGCCGGGCATCATGCTTCGGGCAATGCCCGTCGCGCCGCCGCAGATCCCGTGGCATGCAGGCTACAGCTATTTCGAGCTCGAGAGGGGCAGCGAACTGTGGCACGAGATGGACAAGTCTGGGGCATTCGCGCTGCATCTCGCAGGGGAATTCCCGGGTCTCGATATGGAGTTCTGGGCCATCCGTAGCCCGACAGAATAATAAAGCGAGCGCTTAATATGCAGGAACGACAGGATACCGGCAGTGATGCCGTGTTTACCGGAGCCAGTGGGAACAATCAGCTGGTGGCGGCCGCCAATCCGCTGCTCAATGCGATTCCGCAAATCCGTCATTCGGTTTCCCACGACGATCAGGTCGGGCTGCGCCAGCGCCTGATTGACGAAATTCGCCGTTTCGAGGTGCGATGCCAGCAGGCGGGCTTACCGTATGAAGTGATTGTCGGCGCGCGCTACTGCCTCTGCACGGCGCTGGACGAAGCCGCCGCTCTGACCCCCTGGGGAAGCAGCGGCGTCTGGTCAAGCAATGGTCTGCTGGTGACGTTTCATAACGAAACCTGGGGTGGCGAGAAGTTTTTCCAGCTGCTGGCACGTCTTTCGCAGAATCCGCGCGAACACATTCTGCTGCTGGAGATGATCAACTACTGTCTGCTGCTCGGCTTTGAAGGCCGCTACCGCGTACTGGACAATGGCCGGACCCAGCTTGAAACCATCAAACAGCGCCTGTGGCAGATGATCCGTGGCGTTCGCGGCAGCTACCCGCCGCCGCTCTCGCCGCACCCGGAAGATCGCCCCGTTCTGCGCAAGCTCTGGCGGCCGATGATTCCACTCTGGGCGTGCGTGGCGCTGGTCGGCTTTATCGCCTGTCTGTTCTATATCGTGCTGAACTGGCGTCTCGGTGATAACACCAGCCCGGTGCTGGCGAAAATTTACCAGTCCCAACTGCCGGAAACCACGATCCAGCAACCTGCGCGCCAGCTGCCGGCGGTACTGAACCTGCGCGGCTTCCTGAAACCGGAAATTGATGCCGGTCTGGTGGCCGTTAAGGATGAGGCGGATCGCAGCGTGGTGATCCTGAAAGGGGACGGACTCTTTGCCTCGGCCTCAACGGTGGTGCGCGATCGCTATGAGCCGGTCATCGACCGCATCGCCCAGGCGATGAATAACGTCAGCGGCAAAATTCTGGTGGTGGGGTACAGCGACAACGTGCCGATCCGCAGCGCACGCTTCGCCTCTAACTATGAACTCTCGCTTGAGCGCGCCCGTTCGGTGCAAAAACAGCTCCAGGGTAGCCTCTCGCAGCCTGAGCGCGTCAAAGCCGAAGGGCGGGGCGAGATCAACCCGGTAGCGCCTAACACGACGCCTGAAAATCGCGCCCGTAACCGCCGCGTGGAGATTACGCTGCTGGTATCGCCTGACAATACCCAGGCCGAGCTGAACGGATTGCCGCAAGGAAACTAAGGATGCTGACTACTCTACTTTCTATACTGACCAATCGCATTCTGTGGAGCTTCCTGGGCGTAACGGCGCTCGCGGCGGTCATCTGGATGATTGGCCCGCTGTTGTCCATCGTGGACACCCGGCCCCTTGAATCAGAGCAGAACCGCGTCATCAGCATTGCGGTGGTCTACCTGATTTGGGCCCAGAGCCACATTCTGCCGCGGCTGTATAACGCCTGGCTGAACCGTAAGCTGATGGACAAGCTTAACGAAAATACCACCAGCCCGGAGGCGGCCGATCCGCAGAAACGTCTGAACAGCGAGGAGCAGATCCTTGCCGGGCGTTTCGATGAAGCCGCCCAGATGCTGAAAAAAGCCCACTTCAGCAAAGCGGGACATGGCGCGCAGTGGACGCAGCGCTTCAGTACGCAGTACCTCTATCAGCTGCCGTGGTACGTCATTATTGGCGCGCCGGGTTCAGGTAAAACCACCGCGCTGGCCAACTCCGGGCTGCAATTCCCGCTGGCGGACCGCTTCGGTAAAACCGCGCTGCGCGGCATTGGCGGCACGCGCAACTGTGACTGGTGGTTTACCAACGAGGCGGTTCTGCTGGATACCGCGGGGCGCTACACCACTCAGGAGAGCGAGCAGGTTCAGGACGCCGGGGAGTGGCTGGAATTTATCAACCTGCTGCGTAAATACCGCCGTCGCCAGCCCATCAACGGCGTGATTATCACCATCAGCATTTCCGACCTGCTTTCGCAGTCCGCTGAGGCCTCCCGCCAGCAGGCGGTCAACCTGCGCCAGCGTCTCTCCGAGCTGCATGAACAGCTGGGTATTCGCTTTCCGGTGTATGTGATGGTGACCAAAGCGGATCTGCTTAAAGGCTTCCGCGCCTGGTTTGCGGATTACGACAAAGCCCAGCGCGATCAGATCTGGGGCTTTACGCTGCCGTGGGAGCAGACCAAACACGCCGATTACGACCTGATGGGCAACTTCCAGCAGGAATTTTCACTGCTGCAACAGCGTCTGGATGCTGGCCTGCCGGAAACCATGCTTAAAGAGCATGACGCCAAAACCCGTGCGGAAGCCTATCTCTTCCCGCAGGAGTTCGCCGCGCTGCGTCCGCTGCTGGCAGACTACCTGAGCACGGTCTTTGCCCGCTCAAACTTCGAAACCGAATTTTCGCCGCGCGGCATCTACTTTGCCAGCGGCACCCAGGAAGGGATGCCGTTTGACCGCGTGATGGGCGAGCTGAACCGCGCGCTCTCCTTACCTGAAGGGGAGGAAAGCACGCGCTGGGATTCGGTAAGCAAAGAGGCGCCGATCCCGGGCGCGAAGGGCCAAAGCTTCTTCATTAAAAATCTGCTGCAAAACGTGATTTTCCAGGAAGCGGGCATCGCCGGGGAAAACCGCTGGTGGGAGCTGCGCAACCGCGCCGTGATGTGGTCCGGCTACGCGGCGCTGCTGGCCCTGCTGGTGATCCTGGGTGGTCTGTGGCTGACCAGCTACGCCAAAAATAAAGCTTATCTGGAAGAGGTAGATGCAAAAGTGCCGATGCTGGAGCAGCAGAGCAAGGCGCTGCAAAACCAGCCCCAGCGAGATCTGTTTGCGCTTCTGCCGCTGCTTAACAGACTGGTGGATCTGCCGAAAAGCGATGCCTTCGACGTTAACAACCCGCCGGTTTCCCGCCGCATGGGGCTTTATCGCGGGGATGACGTCAGCGATGCCTCGCAGTCTCTGTATCAGAAGGCGCTGGATCAGATGCTGCTGCCTGCCGTGGCGATGCACATTACCACCTGGCTGCGCAACGACAACGGCAGCGACGTGGAGTACAGCTATGAGGCGCTGAAAGCCTATCAGATGCTCTACCAGCCTAAGCATTATGACGGTAAATTCCTGCACTCGTGGGTAATGCTCAACCTGCAACGCAACCTGCCGCAGAACGTGACGCAGGCGCAGCTTCAGGAGCTGGAATGGCACCTGACCCAGCTGCTGGAGCCAAAAATTCAGGCTTCACCGTATGCGCAGGATGAGGATCTGGTGGCCCGCGAGAGGGCGCTGATCAACCAGCAGCCGCTCTCAACACGTGTATATGGCCGCCTGAAACGTCTGCTGGAGCATGATGAGAACCTGAAGCCGGTTTCGCTTTCTGATCTCGGCGGCCCGCAGAGCGAGCTGGTGTTTTCGCGCAAAAGCGGCAAGCCGGTGAGTGAGGGCGTACCGGGCCTCTACACGCCGGACGGCTATTGGAAAAGCTTCAACGACCAGATCGACAGCGTGACCACTGCCCTGCACGAGGACGATGTCTGGGTACTGGGAGCGACCACTGCCCAGGAAGATAAACAGCAGATCGACAACGCCGTGCGTCAGCTCTACATGCGCGACTTTATCGTTAACTGGGATCGCTTTCTCGCTGACATTCAGCTCAACAACAGCGCCGATCTTTCCCAGCGTATAAACACCGCGCGCCTGCTTTCAGGCACCAATTCGCCGCTGCGCCGTCTGGTACTTAACCTGAGCAAGGTGCTGACCCTGTCGCGCACTGCGCCTGCGCCGGAAGATGCGCAGAAAGCGGAAGACCAAAGCAACCGCGCCACCCGCACGCTGGAAGCACTGTTCAGCAACGGTGACAATGCCCCGACGCAGGGCGCGGTTGTGACGCAGGCGCCTGAGCAACTGGTGACCGACCACTATGCGCCGATGATTGAGCTGGCGCAGCCGCTGGAGAAGGGCGGCAAGACCATCGTCTTTGATGATTTTCTTAAGCAGGTTGACGAGCTTTATCGCTACCTGACCGCCGTTCAGGATGCGGCAAACAGCGGTATGCCTGCGCCGGGCGGCGATGCAATCAGCCGCCTGCAAGCCAGCGCGGGACGTCTGCCGGGCGGGCTGCAAACCATGTTCAGCAATATGGCCGTCGGCGCCAGCAGCGACACTCAGCGTCGCGATCTGGAGAACGTGCGTAAGCGCATTAACATGGAAGTGGGTGGGTTCTGCCGTCAGGCGATTGCCGGGCGTTATCCGCTGGTGCGCAGCGCCAGCACCGAGGTGACGCCGGACGATCTCGCCCGCATGTTCGCGCCGGGCACCGGACTGATGGACACCTTTTTCCGCGACAACCTGACCAACAAGGTGGACACCACCCAGGCGAACTGGCGCTTTATGCCGGGCATCGACGGTAAAACGCTGCCGGGCAGTGAAGGGCTGCTGCGTCCGTTCCAGCAGGCGCAGTCTGTCCGCGATGCCTTCTTCGCAAACGGCGCGACCACGCCATCCTTCAAGGTGACGGTGCGCACCGTGCGTATGGACAATACCATTCTGAACCTGACGCTGGACGTGGACGGCCAACTGCTGCGCTACAGCCACGGTCCGCAGGCGGTGCAGATCATGACCTGGCCGGGGCCGGGCGGGACGAACCAGGTGCGTATGCAGCTCGGTCTTGCCAATGGCAGCACCGCAACGCTGGTGACCAACGGTTCCTGGGCGCTCAACCGCTTTTTCGACAAGGCGCGCACCAGTCCTGGCGCGGGTAGCCTGAGCCGTCAGGCCACCTTCAACGTCGACGGACATCAGGTCACGCTGGAGTTTGCCCCGAACAGCATCCGTAACCCGTTCCAGCTTCCCCGTTTCTCATGCCCATAACCGCAAGGACAGCCGTATGACGAATACCCCTGCGATGAACCGTTATAGCTGGTATGGCAAATTACCCAGCGCCGGAGATTTTTTGCAGCGTCGCTTTCCGGATACCCTGCAACGCCAGTGGTCGCACTGGTTTCAGGTCGGCCTGCTGGCCTGGCAACAGGAAGAGCAGCGCAGCGGTGAGCGCCCGTTTTCTAAAGCCCCGGTGTGGAACTTTGTCGTCCCGCCGATGCTTGGTAGCCAGATGATTCAGATGGGCTGCCTGCTACCGGGCCGTGACAGCGTAGGCCGTCACTATCCGGTATGCCTGCAACTGAGCTTCACCCCGGCCGAGTGGTCATCCCGTCTGCTCGGGCAGGCTGAAAGCTGGTACCAGCAGCTTGGCCGTCTGGGGCTGCACGCGGTACGTAACAGCTATTCTGCCTCCCAGCTGGATGAAATGCTGATGACCATCCCGGCGCCCCAGCCGGTTGAGCCGCAAAAGCGTTCCGACATTCTCGACGTGATTGGCTATGACGACGAGGGTCAGAGCACGCTGGGCTGGCCGCAGGCGGCGGAGTGTTTTGATCCGCTGCGCCAGACCAGCTATTGGTGGACAAACCGCTGCGACGGCTATCCGCTTTACACCCACGTCCACAGCGGAAACTTCACCGGGCAGCTCTTTACGCTGCTGTTCGATCCGGCAGGCGGCGCCCGTCCGGGCCGCCACGGTCTTTACCCGCCTATGTTTGAATAAGCAGGGATCTTATGAATATCGATGAATTTCTCGCGCCGATAAGCCCCGATAACCCCTGCGGTGAAAACCTGGAGTACGACGCTGATTTCCAGGCCATGGGGCAGGCCAGTCAGGGCAAAGCCGAACAGCAGTTTGGCGACACCATCATTCCGGCAGAGCCTGCCGACTGGAACACGGTGGAAAGACTCGCCACCAGCCTGCTGGGCCGCACCAAAGATCTTCGCGTCATGCTGGCGTTAACCCATGCCTGGACGCGTCGTCGCGGGCTGGCAGGTTACGCCGACGGGCTACTGCTGGTGCAGGAAGCCCTGTCCCGTTACTGGGAGCGACTTTACCCGCTGCTGGAAGAGTATGGCGAAACCGATCCGTTCTACCGCATTAACGCCCTCGCCGGGCTGAGCGATAAATCTGACCTGACGGTTGCGGTGCGTAACGCCTCACTGCTCCGCTCTAACGGCGATGAGATTTCGCTCCGTGACGCCCAGGCGCTGCTTGACGGCAGTAAAACAGAGTGTCCGGATTATCCGGGCGGTCGTCCACGACTGATCGATGAGCTGGCCCGGGGCGATCAGCCCGGCACCGAAGCGGTAATCGTGATCAACGAACGCCTGCTCGCCATCCGCGAACTGCTTACCGGCTATCTCGGGGAAAGTGGCGTACCGGAGATGGAACAGCTGCAGAAAACCGTCGGGCAGGTTTCGAGCGCCTGTCAGGTGACCGATATCAGCAAGTTGCTGCCGAACCGTGACGCGCAGGCTGAGCAGCACGCCGAGCCGCAGCCGGTGACCGCGTCGCCCGTTCAGCAGGTGACGGACTGGCGCAGCGTGCAGGTGACCAGCCGCGCCGACGCGCAGCTGATGCTGGAAAAAGCGAAACAGTATTTTGCGCAGTACGAACCCAGCCACCCCGCACCGCTGATGATTGAACGGGTGCAGCGGCTGTCTGAACTCAACTTTATGGACATTATTCGCGACCTGGCGCCAGACGGCGTTAACCAACTGGAAAACATCTTTGGACGCCGCGAATGACGCGTCCTGGCATTATGACGACAGGCATGGAGTCTGCCGTTTCACCTTCACCGCGCATCTTTGATGGAGAACATCATGGCAATGAGTAACAGTGGACAGAAATTCATCGCACGCAACCGTGCTCCCCGCGTGCAGATCGAATACGACGTAGAGATCTACGGCGCAGAACGCAAAATTCAGCTGCCGTTTGTGATGGGCGTTATGGCCGATCTGGTTGGCAAGCCGGTGGAAAACCTGCCAGCCGTCGACGAGCGTAAGTTCCTTGAAATCGACATCGACAACTTCGACGAACGCATGAAGGCGCTGAAGCCGCGCGTGGCGTTCCAGGTGGATAACACCCTGACCGGCGAAGGTAAGCTCAACGTCGATCTGACCTTTGACAGTATGGACGACTTCCTGCCGGACGCGGTGGCCCGCAAGGTTGAGCCGCTGAACAAGCTGCTGGAAGCGCGCACCCAGCTCTCTAACCTGCTGACCTACATGGACGGCAAAAACGGCGCGGAAGAGCTGATTGCAAAAATCCTTCAGGATCCGACGCTGCTCAAATCCCTAAGCCAGATGCCAAAAAATGACGAAAGTGCGAAAGGTAGCGAGGAATAATCGATGAGCAACCAGACTCAACAACACGATCAGCAGGCGGGCCAGGCCTTCAGCCAGGACGAGTTCAGCGCGCTGCTGAATAAAGAGTTCCGCCCGAAAACCGATCAGGCGCGCTCTGCCGTAGAAAGCGCGGTAAAAACCCTGGCGCAGCAGGCGCTGGAAAACACCGTGACCTTCTCAAACGATACCTACCGCACCATTCAGAACCTGATTGCCGGTATTGACGAGCAGCTTTCACAGCAGGTGAACCAGATCATTCACCACGAGGAGTTCCAGAAGCTGGAGAGCGCCTGGCGCGGGCTGAGCTATCTGGTGAACAACACCGAAACCGACGAGATGCTGAAGATCCGCTTTATGAGCATCTCCAAGCAGGAGCTGGGCCGCACCCTGAAGCGCTACAAGGGCGTGGGCTGGGACCAGAGCCCGATCTTCAAAAAAATCTACGAGCAGGAGTACGGCCAGTTCGGTGGCGAGCCGTTTGGCTGCATCGTAGGCGACTACTACTTCGACCACAGCCCGCAGGACGTTGAGCTGCTGGGCGAGATGGCGCGCATCGGCTCTGCGGCCCACTGTCCGTTCATCACCGGCACCGCGCCGGGCGTGATGCAGATGGAGTCCTGGCAGGAGCTGGCTAACCCACGCGACCTGACAAAAATCTTTCAGAACACCGAATACGCCGCCTGGCGTTCACTGCGTGAATCGGAAGATGCCCGTTATCTGGGCCTGGTCATGCCGCGCTTCCTGTCGCGTCTGCCGTACGGCATTCGCACCAATCCGGTCGACAGCTTTGACTTTGAAGAGCAGACCGACGGCGCAAACCACAACAGCTACTCCTGGGCGAACGCGGCTTACGCGATGGCCGCCAACATCAACCGTTCCTTCAAAGAGTACGGCTGGTGCACCTCGATTCGCGGCGTGGAGTCCGGCGGGGCGGTGGAAAACCTGCCGTGCCACACCTTCCCGAGCGATGACGGCGGCGTGGACATGAAATGCCCGACCGAGATCGCCATCAGCGATCGTCGTGAAGCCGAGCTGGCGAAAAACGGCTTTATGCCGCTGGTTCACCGTAAAAACTCCGACTTCGCCGCCTTCATCGGCGCGCAGTCCCTGCAAAAACCGGCCGAGTATCACGACCCGGATGCCACCGCTAACGCGCGCCTGGCCTCCCGTCTGCCTTACCTGTTTGCCTGCTGTCGTTTTGCTCACTACCTGAAGTGCATCGTGCGCGACAAAATCGGCTCCTTCCGCGAGCGCGAAGAGATGGAACGCTGGCTGAACGACTGGGTGATGAACTACGTGGACGGCGACCCGGCTAACTCCTCCCAGGAAACCAAGTCTCGCAAACCGCTGGCGGCTGCGGAAGTGCAGGTGCAGGAAATTGAAGACAACCCGGGCTACTACGCCGCGAAGTTCTTCCTGCGTCCACACTACCAGCTGGAAGGCCTGACCGTTTCCTTGCGTCTGGTATCTAAACTGCCGTCGCTGAAGACGAAGGACGCGTAATGATGATTGCCGGCCCGAAGGGGCCGGCAATTTGAGCGGAAGAGCTTAGCTTGTTTCTGTCAGTGAATAAGGATAGACGGTGAAACATATACTTTTGATCGCGACCAGTTTGCTGGCAGTTTCTACTCTCGCAAGCGCGGAGGCAGGAAATTACAAATACCCTCAAGCGGAAGCATTGCCTCAGGATGACACATCAAACTTCCAACGCGATCCGACGCTGTTAACAGGGTACGATTTAAATCTGAGTGCAGAGCGTTTTGCTAAAGCCTGGCTGTCGAAAACGAATGAACGTGAACGCATTAAGGCAAATATGTATCTTCTCGGCGTAGTCGACGCGTCTGAGGGCACTGCATGGTGCAAGGGCAGGCCTTTTTTGCCAAATACAATACATGAGTTTCTCTATTCTCGTTTTGCGAACTTATCGAAACAGAAAGGCGAGGAGCGCGCTTCAAAAATCATCATTGACGGCATGAAAGAATTACGCCCGTGCAAAAAAGGAGAGTGACAAATGAGACCATTATACGAACAACTTAAACGTCAGCATTACTCTTCAAATCACACACGCGCGGGTTTTGCCTCGGGTGAACAGGTTTTTTCAGAAATTGGCTACGATTATTCGACGATTATCAAGCAACAACCGGCATACGAAAATACCTGTGCGGTAAGAATGAGCCTGGCATTGTTAAAATGCAATGTTGAATTTACAGGGCGTTTACCCATAAAGACCGGTCCCTATAAGGGAAAAACAATCGAGCCTGGCGCAAAATTACTTGCCGATCAGCTTTATAAATCCCATGTGTTTGGCAAGGCAGAAATCTTTAAAGACCGCGAGGCTGGTGCACGCTCAATGTTGGGCCGAAAAGGTGTTGTTTTCTTCAATAAAATTGATGGGTATGGCGGTGGTCATATCGACCTTATCGAGCCTCTGAGTAATAATTCGTTTATATGTAACTCCGATTGCTTTCCGTACTGTCAGGAAATCTGGTTTTGGGAATTAAAATAATTATATTCAGGTGTTTAAAGACCGTATTTCTTTTGCTCACTTGCTTATCTTTTTCTGCTCGCGGTGACAACCCTTACGTTGATTTTTATCAGCAGCAAACATACCGGCAGGTGGTAAAAGATTTGGTCCTGGCGCGCTGCCTTGCGCAGGTTGCAGATAAAGGCAGTCAATTTTCTGCTGATGCGGCCCGCAGTGCGAGTGCATTTATTGAGTGGATGCCGTTTGATGCTGAAAACGGTACTGACAAAGTTAACGCCATTATTGGGAAGTATAAAAACCAAATTAATGGTTTCCACTCGGAGCGTAAACCTGATGTAAAAGGCGTAACCTTAAATTGTCTACGTCTTTATCATAGCGACGAACTGAATAAACTGGTTCCGCAGCTCATCATTGGCGATCCTGATCGTACCTGGATTCAGGATAATCCGCCGTAGTAAAAGACTTCACATTCTTTCCGTTCATTCAGGGGGAATGTAAGACTGTCAAATGACACGGGTCGTTTGATATGAGGCAGAGGTAAAATATGGACGGTTTTATTCAGCCCCATGCTTTCCTGTTTGCCATATAAGGGCTTTTTCGAAAGCAATATTGTTCATCCACGAAGAGTAGATATTATGGCTATTGATATGTTTCTGAAGGTCGAGGGTGTTACGGGCGAATCTAAAGATTCTAACCACACCGGCTGGACTGATATTACCTCCTTCTCCTGGGGCGCGTCCCAGCCGGGTAATATGAGCGTTGGTGGCGGCGGCGGTGCCGGTAAGGTTAACTTTAACGATCTGCACGTTAACGCTCTGATCGACAAATCCACTACAGCAATCCTGAAACACTGCGCAAGCGGTAAGCACCTGACCAAAGTTGAACTGTCCGTCTGCAAAGCGGGTGGTCAGCAGGTTGAATATACCCGCATCACCCTGGAAGACGTTCTCGTGACTTCCGTTCAGTACACCGGTGCCGACAACGGCGATACCGTTGGCGTGACCTATGCATTCCAGGCTGCGAAAGTGAAACAGCAGTACTGGGAGCAGACCACTGCCGGTGGTAAAGGTGCTGAAAGCAGCGCTGGCTGGAACATTAAAGAAAACAAAGAAGCGTAATTGTTCATCCATGACCGGGGAACCTCCCCGGTCATGATGATTGATTCCAAATATGTTGCAGGTGAATGATGATTAGAGAGTTAAACGTAATATCAATCGCATTAGCCTGTAGTGCTTGCATTTCACCACCTGCACAGTATAAGAAACTTTCTGTTACGTTAAAAAAACAAAATCCCTTGTTTTGATATCAGGCTGGATTCAAATTTTATTGGGCCTGTATCAGTTTACGCACCATCTGTAATGAAACGCGTTGGTAATCAATGGAAAACTATTAATTCTCATGACCAACTTCCAGCAATGCATATCTTGATTACAGAGGAGTGTATTCGTCTGAATGAGGTTGACTGGCGCAAAAGTGAGTATGATGTTGTATTGAAGATTGTCAATGAAAAAACTGCTATTCGATATGCTGCACGGTTAATATTAAAGAAAGGTATAAGTTGCGAGTTACTTTTAACGGCAAGTGAATGATATAATTTTCAAACCTCGGTGTTTTCGAGAGTGCATCGGCGTTTGAATGTTTATTTAATTATAAAATAATTAAACAATTCACCACTGCAAACTCTGGACAACTATGTGTGTTGATTAAAGGGTTTAAATATGACACATCGTTCAACCGTTAGCCCGGGCTACTGTGTGGTCCAACATCCTGGAACTTTAGATTATCAAGCTCGATTATTGTTTAATAATGTCAATAGCGAAGCCGCTAGATACTTTATGCAAATAAACAATGACACACCTTGGTTGAAACCAGGGCAGTTACTCATCGTGGCTGACCCAGACAACACGAATCAGTCATCGCAACTGAGTATTCTTTCCAGGGCAAAACAGAAAATTAACCATGCGCTGGCATCATTAAACACATCGGTTGCAGAGTATCTCCACGCTAATTATGACAATATTTCTGCATTGACTTCTTTAGGTGATAAACTAGCTGGGAATGCTGGTGATTTAGGTGAGAAATATTTCAGGCAAATTGAAAATATACTCATTAAAATTGAGAAGACTTATCAGAATCAGTTTATATCCCAAGGTTCTTTAATTGGTCAGCAGTTTTATATGGAAAGAAGGGCGTTATTCTCTCAGCTAAAACCTTTATTAAATAACGTAAGCAAGCTAACACTTAAGATTCAAACCTACGAAAATATTAAAAAAGCATTGAACTTATCAAGCCGCTCTATCGTCCATGAATGGAGTACGGTTGGTATCGGCGCGATCCCTGGATATTCAGATTATATTGTACGCTCTTCTCGCGCGGCTAGTATTATGAAAGCAGGGGGCTGGATCTCACTAGGTTTCTCTTTTTTGAATACTTCTAATGATGTTTATAAAGCCTGTACTGTCGATCGTGAAGATGAATGTGGAAAAGTTGCTGTTACTGAATATAGTAAGTTTGGTGGAGGTACGCTTGGTGCTGCGGGAGGAGCCTGGGCTGCGTCTTTAGGTACTGGCGCTCTTTGCGGTGCAATGGGAATACCTACGATGGGTACTGGTGCCCTTGTGTGTGGAATTGTTGTAGGACTAGGCGCTACTTCTGCGGGAGCCTGGATGGGTACTAAAGGAGGGGCTGAATTGGGTGAAGGGATTAGTAACTTGATTTTTTCTGGGGACGAATAAATGTATGGAGATTTGCGTTTAATATTGCTTTTATTAGTTTTTTTAGGATTGTTTACTTCTTTGTGTTTCTATTTTTATTTTTATCGTAAATATTCACGGGAGCTATCAAAATCATTTCATCTTTTGAGTGATAAGCAATATTTAGATGTAAACGATTATCTTTTTTATGAACAACTTGGTCTTCCCGGATTTGCGCATCGAGTGTTCCTTATGAAAAGGATTTTGGCTGGAAAGGCCACAAAGCAAAATAGAAAAAAAAATCCTCCTCCGGAGGCAGAGGCATTAGTATCATCGATATACGATTTCTCATGGATAAAAATGTTTTACAGGATGACACTTTTTGTTGTCTTTTTAATGCTTCTATTGTTCTTATTGATTGCTACAGGACACTAAAAGCATGTCATCTTTATGCATGGTAAATATAACGTTATAGCTTCTTGTGCTTTTATTTATTAACATTGTAATCATGGGTGTTTACAGTTCTCGGTTTTTTAAAAAACACGAGTCGGATTATAAGCGACTTCTCTCTGAATATCGCCAAAAGGTTATGATATCGACCTGATGGCAAATCATGCATCGTTTTTTGGTTCACTGGTGAATTATCAAAAAATAATCCGGTTTATTCGTCTTCGCAAAGGCGTGAAGATGAAGTTCACCAAGGGCAGGAATGTTAAGGGTGAAGCCTATCAGTTTGTTCAGTCTTTACCGGAAGATCGAATTAGCTGGATGTTAAAACTGCACCGACTTTATATCATTCAGGCAATGCTTTTTACGCTGTGGCTTGTTGTAGGTATTGTTTTTTCAGTAAGCCGTTAAATAGCTTTTGTCAACCTTTTGTTACCAACTATTATTATCGACTCAATAGTGTCAGCATTTGAATGCTGATTTTATTCAATAGAGAGTAATGTGATTGTTAATAATGCTTTCTCCATTCTTGTATTTTTTCTTTTTGCCTTGTTCTTAATCCTGATGGTTAGTTTTTATATTGATTATCGAAAATACTCAAGTGAAATTTCGGGAATATATAATTCATTAACGCAAGCAGGTTTATTAAGAGAAGGAGATTATCAAGTTTGGGAAGGGTTGGGGTTCTGGGGCTTCGGTTTACGCGTCACAATTTTATCAAGGTTATTACGGGGTAAGAGCGTTAAGTTAACTGACTCTCGAAGGCTTCAGTCTCATACATGTCATGATGTTTTGTCCGGCTTTGAACTATCCTGGGTTTATTCATATGACAAAAAACTTAAATTCACAATGGCTATTTTTATACTGCTTTTAATTTTGACCAGTATTAATGAGATATAATTTTTCATTGTCTTTATGATTGATTTTGTAAGCTTAACCCCCAAACCCCGCCGTTCTCATCCCCGAGAGCGGCAGCGTTTGAGCGCTAATCATACCAGCAGGAATACGCCATGCGATTCACGATTATTTCTACGAAACCCGGTCATCAGCCGCCGCAAAGCAGCTGTGATTTTTATGCCCCGGGCGGCACCATTGGGCGCGGTACGGATAACAATCTGGTGCTGCCGGACAACGATCGCACCATCTCGCGTTTGCAGGCCATCGTTCACGTCGACGCCAGCGGCGAATGTCGCGTCACGAACCGTGGCAGCGTCACCCGCGTGGTATTGAATGATATTCCGCTGGAGCGTGGGCGTCAGGTTGAGCTTCAGGATGGGGATATTCTCGGTATTGATGATTATCGCATTGAAGTCAGCGAACTCATTCACGACACCCAGCCCGTAAGCCGCATGGCGGCCAGCATGCAGCAGGCGCGCCCAGCGGCGACACCTGCTCCGGCGGCACAACCGAAACCGGCCAGCGCCGCGCCGCGCGGAAAAGCTGAACCTACGGCCGTGCCGTCGGAAATCTGGGACAGCCTGATGCAGGAGTTCTCCATCTCCGACAGCATCTCCAGCAACCGGGCAAAGCCACAACCCGCCGCGTCCCACGACCCGTTCTCCCAGCCTGCGGCCCCGGAGCGGAATGCCGAAGACCCGCTGGCGATGTTCAACGATGCCGATCCGTCGCTTGAACGTAAAAACGTGGACCCGGACACGCTGTTCAGCGATGAAGCGTTGTTTAAAAAAGAGAGCATCTTTGACGATGTCACCCCTTCAACGCTGGTACAGCCGGACGAAAGCAAACCTGCCCAGCCAAAGGAAGAGGCGTCGGACGAACTCGATCCGTTAGCCCTGTTTGGCGGGTCGGCGAGCGCACCTGCCGCGCGTCACGATGACCCCCTCGGCCTGATGGGCGGCGCGCCGTTAACCCATCCGGATGAAATCGTGGCAGATAAGCCGGAGCCAAAGCCTGAAGCGCAAGCCGCACAGGAAGAGGATGCGCTTGCCAGCTCACCGCTGTTCGATCCGGAACCGACTGAACCACAGGACGCGCCGCGCGCGGAAGAGGAGCCCGCGCGTCCCGATTACGCTGGCTTCACCATGCCAACACCGCAGGCCGTGGCGCGCAGCAACGCGCAGGCGCCGAAAGGCCGCCTGCGTATCGACCCGGTTAAAAACGCTGCATCGCCTGCCGCCTCCGCGCAGACCGGCGAGCGGGGCGAGGTGCTTCAGGGCGAACTGCTGGAGGCGCTGCTGGAGGGCATGGGCCTGAGCGAAATGCAGCCGGTGCCGCAGTTTGACCGGGAAAATATGCGTCAGCTGGGGCAGATCCTGGGCATGTTCTCGCAGGGGACCGTGGCGCTGCTCTCCTCGCGCTCCATCCTCAAGCGTGGGGTGAAGGCTGATATGACCATGGTGCTCGACGATGCCAACAACCCGTTCAAGCTGCTGCCAACCGGTAAAACGGTCCTGATCCAGATGTTCGGCACGCCGATGCCGGGCTTTATGCCGCCGACCAAATCGGTGCGTGATGCGCTGATCGATCTGCAGGCGCACCAGCTGGGGATGATCTCCGGTATCCGCGCCATTATCGCCGCCATGCTGCAATCCTTTAACCCGGAACAGCTGGAAGAGCAGGCGAAACAGAACGGAATGACGTCACGCCTGGCGCTGCCGGGCAGCCGTAAAGCCGCGCTGTGGGATTATTTTGTTCGCAGCTATGGCGAGACGGCGGGCGAGATCGAGGACGACTTCCATACCCTGTTTGGCGAAGCCTTCCTCCATGCCTATGACATGGAGGTCAATCAGTACAAAGACTCACAAAGCGGATCGGAAGAAAAATGAATATCGCAACGGCTTCTCTCTCCCGCCAGGGGACGCGCGCCAGCAACCAGGATCAGACGGGAGAAACCATCGGGGAACGTTCAGCCTGCTTTGTCGTCTGTGACGGCATTGCGGGCCTGCCGGGCGGCGAGGTGGCCGCTGAGCTGGCCCGCAATAGCATTATTTCCCGCTTTGACGGCGACAAGCACCTGAATGCGCAGCATATTCGTGACTACGTCCAAACGGCGAACCGCACCATCCTCAGCGAACAACAGGCCATGCAGGACTATCGCCGGATGGGTACCACGCTGGTCAGCCTGTTTATCGACAGGGATTACCGTCTGGCTTACTGGGCGCACGCTGGAGACAGCCGCCTGTACCTGTTTCGCCGCGGCTGGCTCTGGCACGTCACCACCGACCACAGCCTGGTGCAGCAGATGAAAGATGCCGGGCATCAGACCGACGATCTCAACAGCAACCTCCTGTATCTGGCGCTGGGTATTGAGAATGGCGGACCGGAAGCGAGCTACAGCGATGTCGTGCAGGTTGAAGACGGTGATGCGTTTTTACTCTGCACCGACGGTTTCTGGCACGGCGTCAGCGAAGAGCAGATGAAACAGTCGCTGCACATGGTCAATACGCCACAGGAGTGGCTGACCTTGATGAACCAAATCATTCAAAAGAATGCTGAACAGGAGGGCAAAGCTCAGGATAACTATACCGCCGTGGCGGTGTGGATGGGCAACCCTCAGGACACCACTTTGCTGCATACGCTCTCTGACGCAGCACAATTTCTTCCCTGCGGAACTGATTAGACACACAAGGATTGATATGAAACTTTGGCTATCGGGTTTGGCTCTTCTGACGGTGGCGACCACCGCACAGGCTGAAAACTTCCGCATCGTGCAGTCTCCTGCGCAGAAGCTGGATATCTGGATCGACAACATTAAAGACAATACGCCGCAAAGCTGGTGTAAGGCGGACGTGGCGCTGCGTATCGTGGCGAACGGCAAGAAAGAGGTTTCGGTGCTGGAAAACTTCGTGCCGCGCCTTGGCTCGCTGCTGGAGCACCAGTGCAGCAAGCTGAATACCCTGAACTGGACGCTTAACGATCCGGAAGGCACGACGCTTGCCCGGGGCACAGCGGCTAAAGCTCAGGACTGGGCGCTGGTGGTGAAACAGCAGGAAACGGCGGCGGCAACGACCACCACCTCAGGCGCGCTGCTACCGCCTGACCAGAATCCGGAGACGCACACCGTGGCGGCAGATCGTACGCCATGGCAGGAGTTCACCCTTCAGGACGGTTGCCACCTGCGCACCTTCTGGGAGGGCGGTTCCTCCGCGCCAGCGATGTTTATTCCCGATTCCGACACCACTCGCTGCGGCAACGGCAGCTGGCTCAGCGGCCACACCGTGGTGACGCAGAATCGTAACGGGACGCAGAAAGCGATTCCGGTCACCTACATTCACGGCTTCCCGGTGATGGGACTGAACAACGCGGTCGATCCTGAAAAGGCGCTGATTACCTCCGTTAACAAAGAGCGCATGGTCTTCAGCACCCCGAACAGCGATCAGAGCTGGATGATCCTGCCGTACGACAGCACCCTGAACGGCTGGAAGAGCAACGGCACGGTGGCGGTGGAAATCACCCGTGAGATCGCCAGCGACGACGCCAGACTCCAGGCGCGTATCGCAGAGGTGAAGAAGATCTGGAGCGCATGGGTTGCACCGGGCGCGGAGCTGAACGTTGTTCTGATTGACACGCTGCGTCCGCAGCTACGCGATCCGGCTGTGGGCGCCTGGCGCGCGGCGAATTAAGGAGGGGCTATGAATACGCTTTATCAACGTCTGGCGGGTGAGTCGATTAGCGACGCGCTGCTTCGCCTGGAAGCCGAAATCAAAGCTCGTCCGGCGGATGCCGATCTGCGCGCCGCGTTTGTGCAGTTTCTGATCCTCAGCGGCAACTGGGCGCGCGCCCTGACCCAGCTGAAAAGCTGGCTGGCGCTGAAGCCGCAGGCAAAACCAACCGTAACGCTGCTGGAGCAGGCCATTCAGGGTGAACAGCAGCGGGCGCGCGTGTTCGCGGGAGAGGTACGACCGGCAATGCCCGAGGCGCAGTGGCCGTGGCTGACGACGTTAGCCCAGGCGCTGAGCGAAAGCGCAGGGCATGCGCAAACGCTGCGCCTGGCAGCACTCGAACAGGCCCCGGCAAGCCGCGGGCAGGTCACGCTGGAGAATGAAGAGAGCCACACCTTTGAATGGCTGATGGACGGCGATGCCCGTCTGGGGCCGGTGTGTGAAACCCTGGTCAATGGCCGTTATTTCTGGGTGCCGTTCTGCGCCATCGACACGATCCGTTTTCAGGCTCCGGACAGCGTGACCGATCTGGTGTGGCGTCATGCGCTGGTCCGCCTCACGGACGGCACCGAGCAGGTGTGTCAGATCCCGGCGCGTTATCCGTTTGCTGACGGAGCGCCAGACAGCGTTAAGCTGGGGCGCACCACCGAGTGGCTTCCACTCGACGATGACGGCACCCTGTATGAAGGCATGGGGCAGAAAGCCTGGCTGAGCGAGCAAAGCGAAAGCCCGCTGCTCCCCCTGAGCCTGGTGACGTTCGCCGCGGATGGCGCGGATGAGTAATCCCGCTGGCGAAGGCGATCTGCTGCGCAGCGGCTGGCAGGCCCGCAGCAGGCAGGAGAAAGTGGGGGCACGCGACAAAATGCAGCCGTCACTGCTGGATCGCCTGACGGATAACGATCCGGAAAAAAAACGCGAGTCCGCCAACAGTAATCTGATTACCCACGCCGCGCTGCGTCGTAACGTCCTGCGGGATTTACAGTGGTTGTTTAACACCATTAACCACGATGCCTCCAGCGATCTGAGTGGTCTGACGCAGGTGAGCCGTTCCGTCGTTAACTTTGGCGTGGCGCCGCTGGCGGGGAAAAGAATGTCCGATATCGAATGGCACGACATTCAGCGCAAGCTCACCGAAGCGATTATTAACTTTGAACCGCGGATCCTGCCGCAGGGGCTTCAGGTTCGCTGCGTGTCCGATACCTCCTCATTAGATCTGCACAACGTGCTGTCTATCGAAATCAAAGGCCGCCTGTGGTGCGTACCGTATCCGCTGGAGTTTCTCTTTCGCACCGACGTCGATCTTGAGAACGGCCATTTTGAACTGAAGGATGCGGGGTAATTATGGAAAGCAAACTGCTCGAATATTACAACCGTGAACTGGCCTATCTGCGCGAGATGGGCGCGGAGTTCGCCGAACGCTACCCAAAAGTGGCGGGGCGGCTCGGCATGCGCGGCATCGAAGTGGCGGATCCGTACATAGAGCGCCTGATGGAAGGTTTCGCCTTCCTGACCTCCCGCGTGCAGATGAAAATGGACGCCGAATTTCCACGCTTTTCACAGCGTATGCTGGAGATGATTGCGCCAAATTATCTGGCGCCTACGCCGTCGATGGCGATCGCTGAAATTCAGCCCGACAGCAGCCGGGGCGACCTGAGCAAAGGCTTTATTGTGCCGCGCGGCACCATGATGGACAGCCTGGCGCTGAAAAAAACCGGCGTTACGTGCAGCTATACCACGGCGCACGAGGTCAACCTGCTGCCGTTAAAAATTGAGCGGATCGAGCTGGGCGGCGTTCCCGCCGATCTGCCGCTGGCCCAGCTCGGCCTGAGCCAGCGGGGGATCAGCAGCGCCTTACGGATCCGCATTGCCTGCGATGGCCCGCAGCATCTCGGGCATCTGGATTTTGACCGCCTGGAGTTCTTCTTGAGCGGCCCGGACATCGAGGCGCTGAAGCTGCTGGAGCTGGTGATGGAGCACCACGCGGGTATTGTCTGCCAGACGGTCAGCAAGCAGCCCCAGCGCCAGCTGCTGTCGTCTGACGCCCTGCGTCAGGAAGGCTTTGATGCGGATCAGGCGCTGCTCCCGGACGATCTGCGTAACTTCGACGGCTATCGCCTGTTGCAGGAGTACTTTGCGTTCCCGGCGCGTTTTCGCTTCATCAGCCTGAGCGGGCTGGGCAAGCTGATCCAGCGCTGCGAAGACGAAAAAGCGTTTGATATCTTCATTCTGCTCGACAAGAGCGACGATCAGCTGGAGCGCGTGGTGGATGCCAGCCACATGGCGCTGCACTGTACCCCGGTGATCAACCTGTTCCCGAAAGTGGCGGCCCGGCAGAAGCTGAGCGAAAGCCAGCATGAATACCATCTGGTGGTGGATAACATCCGCCCGCTGGATTATGAAATTTATGCTGTGAAAAAAATCTATGCCAGTGCGGATGGTCAGCGGGACGACCAGACGTTTCGTCCGTTCTGGAGTACCTGGAGCGGAGACGCGGGCAACTACGGCGCCTATTTTTCACTGCGCCGTGAACAGCGCGTCCTGTCTGAACACGCGCTGCGCTACGGCACCCGCACGGGCTATATCGGCTCGGAGGTCTTCGTCTCGCTGGTGGATGCGCAGCACGCGCCGTGGCAGGAGAATTTGCGCTACATTTCCGCCGAGGTGCTGTGTACCAGCCGCGACCTGCCGCTGATGCTCCAGCAGGAGCTTGGGCAGTTTATTATGGCAGACTCCATGCCGGTGAAGGCGTTAACCCTGCGTAAAGGCCCGACGCCGCCGCGTCCGGCGCTGGCGGAAGGGTTCAGTACCTGGCGGCTCATCAGCCAGCTGCAAATGAACTACCTCAGCCTGATGGACAGCGAAAACGAAGAGGGCGCTGCCGCGCTGCGTCAGCTGTTAGGGCTGTACGCTAACCTCGCCGAGACGCCGGTTGCCCGTCAGGTGGATGGCGTTCGTCACTGCGTGCTGGAGCCGGTGCACCGCCGCGTGCCGGAACCCGGCCCGGTGGTGTTCGCCCGCGGGATCGGCATCACCCTGACGGTGGACGAACGCGCCTTTTCCGGTGCCAGCCCGTGGCTTTTCGGCAGCGTGCTGGAACGCCTTTTTGCCCGCCTGGTCTCCATCAACAGCTTTACGGAGTTCACGCTCAAGAGCCAGCAGCGCGGCGAAATCGGCTACTGGGCGCCGCGCATGGGTAAAAGGGCGCTGGTATGAGTGAAGTTGCCCCTGCAACGCTGCGCGTGCATCGCCTGACGCCGCTGCCCGATGCGTACTGGCGCGGAGTGCGCGAGACGCCGTGGCGCTACGATCTGTTTCAGCTGTTAAGACGTATTGATGCCCAGGGCGGTGAACGTTACCCGCTGGGGCGCGCGCCGCTGCCTAAATTTGAGCCGCTGCGTATTGGTCAGCAGCCTTCAATGGGGTTTGCGCCGTCAACGGTTGCCGAGGTCCGGCAGCGGGAAGAGAACGGACTGCATGAGGTTTCCATTCTGAGCTTCGGCCTGTTTGGTCCTAACGGCCCGCTGCCGGTGCACATGACCGAGTATGCCCGCGAGCGTATTCATCATCATCAGGATCACAGCCTCAGCGCGTTTGCCGACCTCTTTCACCACCGCCTGACGCTGCTGTTTTACCGCGCCTGGGCGGACGCGCAGCCTGCCGTTTCACTGGATCGCGACGACAACAGGCGCTTCGAAGGGTATCTTGCATCGCTGATTGGCATGGGTCAGCCCGGCCAGATGTCGAAAGGCAGCCTGAGCCCGCATGCCCGCTTTACTCACGCCGGGCACCTGACCCGCCACGGGCGGGACCCGGAAGGGCTGGAGAAGATCCTGCGCAACTATTTCAACATTCCGGTCAGGTTGGTGGCCAATGTACCGCAGTGGATGCCGCTCTCAACGCGGGAGCAGGCACAGCTGGGTGAGGGGCGTCGCCTGCCGCGCATGGGGGATTCCGCTTTTCTTGGCATTGCGGTACGCGACGTGCAGCATAAATTTCGTCTTGAGATTGGCCCGTTGAGCGCAGACGAATACAACCGTTTTCTGCCGGGCGAAGGGTGGGTCACCGAGCTACGCGACTGGGTGCGACAGTACGCCGGGGTGGAATTTGAATGGGAAACACGGGTGATCCTGCGCGCCGATGCGGTGCAGGGCGCCACGCTCGGCAGCGCCGGGCGATTAGGGTACAACACCTGGCTGGGCCTTCAGCCTCAGCCTGTTCCGCGTGGCGATCTGGTGTATCGCGCAGAGCGATAATCCTTCCGTATACCGAATCATTGTTAATGGAAACTAACATGTCAGAAATTAGCCGTGCCGTGCTTTTCGGCAAACTGGATACGCTGTTATTTACCTCTCTGGAAAGCGCGACTGCCTTCTGTAAGCTGCGCGGCAACCCGTACGTTGAGCTGGTGCACTGGCTGCATCAGCTGATGCAGCAGCAGGATGGCGATCTGCAACAGGTCATCCGTCACTTCGCCCTTGATGAACAGCAGCTGACGCGCGATATCGTGGCGGCGCTGGATGCCCTGCCGCGTGGCGCGAGTTCCGTCTCTGATCTTTCCGAGCATATCGACAGCGCCGTCGAGCGCGCCTGGGTCTACGGCTCGCTGAAGTTTGGCGTCAGCCGCATCCGCGGCGGCCATTTGTTGATCGGCATACTGAAAACGTGGAATCTGGCTAACGTGCTGAAAAGTATTTCGGCGCAGTTCACCCGTCTTAACGTCGAGGTGCTGATCGAGCAGTTCGACGCTATTTGCGCCAGCAGCAAAGAGAGCCAGCAGGCCGCCGCCGCTGCGGACGCAGCTGCCGGGGCAGTACCGGCTGCGCAGGGCACGCTGGCGCAGTATGGTCAGGATCTGACGGCGCGCGCCCGGGATGGGAAAATTGACCCGGTGGTGGGGCGCGATGAAGAGATCCGCCAGATGGTCGATATTCTGATGCGTCGTCGCCAGAACAACCCCCTGCTGACCGGGGAAGCTGGCGTCGGGAAAACGGCGGTGGTGGAAGGGCTGGCGCTGCGTATCGCTGACGGCGACGTGCCTGAGCCGCTGCAAAACGTTCAGCTGTGGCTGCTGGATATCGGCATGCTTCAGGCCGGAGCGGGCATGAAAGGGGAATTTGAGGCGCGCCTCCAGGCGCTGATTAACGAGGTGCAGTCCAGCGCCACGCCGATTATTCTGTTTATCGATGAGATCCACACCCTGATTGGCGCTGGCGGCCAGCAGGGTACCGGTGATGCCGCTAACCTGCTCAAGCCTGCCCTGGCGCGTGGGCAACTGCGCACCATCGGCGCGACCACCTGGGCGGAATACAAAAAATACATTGAGAAAGATCCGGCGCTGACCCGCCGTTTCCAGACCGTACAGGTTCACGAGCCGGATGAAGCGAAAGCTGTATTGATGCTGCGCAGCACCGTGTCGCCGCTGGAAACTCATCATCAGGTTTTACTCCTCGACGAAGCGGTCAGCGCGGCGGTGAAACTGTCGCATCGCTATATTCCTGCGCGTCAGCTGCCGGATAAAGCGGTGGCGCTGCTGGATACCGCCTGCGCGCGCGTGGCCGTCAGCCAGAGCGCGCCGCCTGCCCAGCTGGAAGACTGCCTGCGTCATCTGGCGGCCCTGGACGTGGAGCTGGAGATTGCCGAACGTGAAGCGCGCGTGGGGGCGGGCGATCCGGCGCGCGTGGCGACATTAAGCGCCGAACGTGACGCGTTCGAAACCCAACGCGAGGCCCTGGCTCGTCGCTGGGAAGAAGAGCGCACGCGGGTGCAGGAAATTATCCGTCTGCGTGCCGCACTGTTTGCTGCGAGTGATGAGGATACGGCTGAACTGCGCGGCCAGCTGACAGAACAGCAGCAGGCGCTGAAGACCTTACAGGGTGACGAACCGCTGCTGTTTGCCGCGGTCGATGAAAACGTGGTGGCTGCGGTAGTTTCGGACTGGACCGGGATCCCGCTGGGCCGGATGGTGAAAAATGAGATCGACGCGGTGCTGAACCTGGCTAATACGCTGAACCAGCGGGTTATTGGTCAGCGTCACGGTCTGGATCTGATTGCCCGTCGGGTAAAAACCTCGCGGGCGAAGCTTGACGATCCGAACAAACCGGTCGGCGTATTTATGCTCTGCGGGCCGTCCGGCGTGGGCAAAACCGAAACCGCGCTGGCGCTGGCGGAGTCGCTTTACGGCGGCGAGCAGAACGTCATTACCATCAACATGAGTGAATTCCAGGAAGCGCACACCGTTTCGACGTTAAAAGGTGCGCCTCCGGGCTATGTGGGCTATGGTGAAGGCGGCGTCTTAACCGAGGCCGTGCGCCGCCGTCCCTACAGCGTGGTGCTGCTGGACGAAATTGAAAAAGCGCACTCGGACGTGCACGAGATCTTCTTCCAGGTCTTCGACAAGGGCTGGATGGAGGACGGCGAAGGGCGTCACATTGATTTCCGTAACACCATTATTATTCTGACCTCTAATGTCGGTACCGAGCTGATCGCAGCCATGTGCGCCGACCCGGAACTGATGCCGGATCCTGATGCGTTAAGTGGCGCCCTGCGCCAGCCGCTACTGGAGGTGTTCCCGCCTGCGCTGCTGGGCCGCCTGCTGGTGGTGCCGTATTACCCTCTGAGCGACGAGATGCTGGGGCAGATTGTGCGTCTTCAGCTCAGGCGCATTCAGCGTCGTCTGGAAGAGAATCACAATATTATTTCTGAATTTGACGACAGCGTGGTCGAACAGATTGTTCAGCGCTGTACCGAGGTTGAGTCGGGCGGGCGTATGGTGGATGCGATTCTGACCAATACGTTGCTGCCTCAGATGAGCCAGATTTTACTTACCGCCAGCCGCAGCGACGAGCAGTACCGACGTCTGCATGTCACCTGCGAGCAGGGCGAGTTCCACTGTCAGTTTGCCGCGTAATAATCATCAAGAGAACTGTAAAAGATGACGGATAATGATAACAATCGGACTGTCCCAAACGCGCTCCCGGTCGGGTACCGTTTCAATGAGTTTGAGATAAAAGAGGTGATTGGCGGCGGCGGATTCGGCATCGTCTATCGCGCCTGGGATCACCAGCTCGAACGCACTATCGCTATCAAAGAGTTTATGCCTTCCTCCCTCGCCGTGCGCGGCGAGGATATGACGTTGGTGCTGCGCAGCGAGCGCTTCGGCAAAGCGTTTTCTGCCGGTCTGAACAGCTTCATCCAGGAAGCCCGCCTGCTGGCGCGCTTTAACCACCCGAACCTGCTGCACGTGCTGCGCTTCTGGGTGCAAAACGACACGGCCTATATGGGGACGCTGTTTTACAGCGGCACCACGCTGTCGCGTCTGCGCGAAGAGAAACCGGAGCTGATTAACGAGGCGTGGATCCGCCGCATGCTGCCAATGCTCTTCGGCGCCATCAAAACGATCCACGATGAGGGCTACCTGCACCGCGACATCTCGCTGGATAACATTCAGATTCAGGATAACGGCCTGCCGGTGCTGCTTGATTTCGGATCGGCGCGCCGCACCATCGGTAATCTCTCGGATGAGACGGAAACCATGCTGCGTCCGGGGTTCGCGCCTATCGAGCAGTATACCGACGACAATGAAAGCGAGCAGGGGCCGTGGACGGATATCTACGCGCTCGGCGCCGTATTGCGCACCCTCATCGTCGGCTCTCCGCCACCGGTCAGCGTGGTGCGTTCGATTCAGGACACCTGCAAACCACTGGTGGAGCTGATGCCGCAGGGGTATTCCATTCCGCTGCTTCAGGCCATCGACAAGGCGCTGGCGCTGCATATGGAAGACCGTCCGCAATCCATCGAAGAGTTTGCGGCGCTGATCGAGATGCCCGTCGCCGGTATCGACGAGGTGCTGACCGCGAAGAAGACCGGCACGATGCTGGTGCCGGTGGAAGAGGAGACATCTGCTTCCGCGCTGGACTGGCGACGTTACAAGCTTCCGGGGCTGGTGGCCGCGGGCGTGCTGGTTGGGGTGGTTGCCGGTGCGATGCTGTTCGGCGGCGGCAGCCAGGAAACGCCAGCGCAGACGGCGCAAACCCCTGCCGTGAGTCCTCCGGCTGAAACCTCCGCCGCAGCGGAAACCAGACCGGCAACGGCCGACGTGAGCGAGCCGGTAGCGCCACCTGCTACGGCGCAGCAGAGTGCGTCGCCTGTCGACGCCAGCCCGGTCGCGCTGGTCTATATCCGCATGCTTGATGGCGAGACGCTGAAGGTGAACGGCGAGCCGAAAGCGCTGCGTCCGGGGAATAACGGTTACGCATCGCTGAAACTGCCTGCAGGCGAGACCCGCATTGAACTGGAAGGCAATGGAAGAACGCGTACCCAGACGCTGGATATTGCGAAGCCAGGCACCTGGCTGGTGAATCCGTAAGCCTGCGGGTAACAGGACGGAGCGAATGTATAACATCAAGTTTGTCTATCTGTTCCACGAGAACGTCTCGCCAGCGCTGTTTGCGAAAATAATCCGCCCGTCCGTTGCCGGACAGTGGATTATGTCGGTTCCCGACCATTCGCTGCGCTCGCTCTTCACGCGCTACGATCTGCTGCGCACGATCACCGGTGCGAATCCTTATCAGTCCGGGCGCGATACCCGCACGCTGATCGCGCAGGATTTAGAGATGGGCAGAGTGGTTGCTATTGACGAAAGTTTTCGTGACTGGTCATCTGTAACGGAAATTTTTTATATCAACGCCAAAGGGCAACTCCAGGCTGCCTCGCTGGTCGGCCTGGGCTGGTATCCGGTGAGTACGATTGTTGACCGCTACGAAACCATGGTGAGAACGTACGGATCTCGCCCTGCGCCAACGGTACTGCCAAAACAGGTAGTGAAATCTAAAACGGCACAGGTGCCGGATGAACCTACTCCCGGCAAGGACGGTAAAACCTATGCCGGGCAGCTTCAGAAGATGACCAAAGCAGAACGCTGGCAGGCGCGTAAGGATCTGATTGCGAAGGGGAGCAATAGCCTTTATCCGGATGCCCAGATCGCCGCGAAACGTCTGGCAGCGAATAATATCGCGGTGGAAAAAGCGAAGCTTGCGGAAAATATTTATAAGACCGTGAACCCGCTCGAAACCACACCGGACGTGCCGGAGGGATGGACAGATATCAGTAATGACGATGCGCTGTTAGGAAAGTTCGGGCTGAACAAATCCATGCTCTTTGACGATGATACGTCCCCCAATTTTCTGGCGCGCGTCTATCAACCGAAGCCGGAAGTGTTTGGTGCAGATATGAACCCCACGCTGGTATTCAGGGGATCGCGCGAGCCTGGTTTCGCCTCTCTGTCTGAGAATGTCTCCTCTCTACTGACCAAAGGGGAACTGGCGCAGGTGGTAAACGGGGCTGACTGGTCGAATAACTTCTCACAGGGCATGGGTATGGCTTCAGATTATTATAAAAAGGCCGTGAGTATCGGTAAGGAGCTGGCAAGGTCAGGGCAGAATATTGATATTGCCGGTCATTCCCTTGGCGGTGGTCTCGCCTCTGCAACCTCTATGGGCAGCGGGAAAGCGGGGTGGACGTTTAACGCCGCCGGCCTCAATGCCGGAACCGTAGAAAAATACGGCGGTAAGATATTAGGCAGTACGGATAATATCCAGGCGTATCGGGTTGAAGGTGAACTGCTGACGAAGATTCAGGAAGTTAACCCCTGGGAAGATCTGAAAACGATGAAAGGGCATGTCCCTTCGTGGATCCTCAAAGAGGAAATCTCTGCGCTGAGCCCTAATGCTGCCGGAATATCCCATGATCTTCCCGGTGGAACCGGAAGCGCGCTGGACCGCCACGGAATTAATCAAGCGATTGATTGCATAGAGCAACAGAAGGATGAGGATATTTCGATAATCGGGAGTCGATTGTGAAAAAAGGGTTGATGGCTTTTGTCGCGTTATGTTTTTTATTCATGATTCAGGGGTGTAAGCAGGATATGGACCTTAATCCACAGGACTACTTCAGCGGCCAGCAGCTTGAACTGGCGAAAGCGATTGAGGAAGGCGACGTCGATGCGGTGAAGACGCTTGCGCCAGACAGCGACCTTAATCAACCAGGAAAGCAGGATATGACCCTGCTTTTCTGGGCCCTTGGCAACGCAATTAATGATAAAAAAACGTCGAGCCATTTAAAGGTGATTACGTTGCTAGTTAAGGATGGCGCAGATCCGCTCCAGCCTCGACCGCAGGGAAAAAGCAGTCCTGCTGAATTTGCCCTAAAGGGAGACAGTGCGGACTGGATCGACGCGATGTTGGACGGTGGCCTCTCACCCAACGTGAAAGATAAGGTTTTCCACGAACCGATCGTCTTCCAGTCGCTTAAAGCGAAAAATACAGAGACGCTGGAAGCCATGCTCGATCGCGGTGCTGACGTCAACTCAACCAACTCACTGGGTAAAACGCTGGTGTTTGATGCGCTGGATAACCAGGCTTACGATCATGTCTTGTTGCTGCTCGATCGGGGAGCGGATCCGTCAATTAAGGCCAAAAATGGCTGGTCGATGAGCAATGCGCTCGCGGACGCGCTGAATGGACTTGACCGAGGCAGTGAGCAATACGAGAAATTAAACGAAATAAAAGAGAAGCTCATCCAGAAGGGGGGCGAATGGCCACCCGCGCCGGTTAAGTGATTGCTCAACTGTCATGAACGCCAGAGATAAGGTTTTCGTTTTCTGGGGATGCATGGATGCCCTGGCCATTGTGCTCTATTGTGCCCAGTCCGTGCGACATGACAGAATCCCTTTTATTTCCGATATACACGCCTTCAGTACGGTTGTGAACACGCTGTCTGCTGGTGGGTATAGCGCTCTGGTTATTCTTTTCTTTATTCTCGATTTCTTGTTGTTGCTCTCTTTTATTGCCTCAGCATGGTGCTTCTTCGCCCGGAATTTATACGCGAGAAGACTGGCGCTCTACCAGGAAATACTGCGTCTGGTTGGATTTCGCTACTCAGTTTCCCTTTTTCCCCTGGTGTTAAGTTTCACGGGCGTGATGAATGTCTGGCTAAATGGCTTTTTGTTCTTTTTGTCAGAGTTTCTGAAAATCTATTCCCTGTGGATTTATAAATATGAAGGGGAATGGCCCCCGGTTAAAGAGTAAGACGGCCAACAACCAGAACATTCACGTTTAAAAAAACCTTGCGTTAAAAATACTCTCAGCATAAACCATTACGGAATAAAGATTATGCTCAACCGAATTACCGTTCAGCTCCCGGTTGAGGGGCTGCTTTTCTGGAAACTCTCCGGCCGCGAGGCGATGTCCGAGTCGTACGCGCTGACGCTGACCCTGCTCGGCACGGATGCGCGCCTTGACCGCAGCAGGCTGCTGGGCCAGCCGGTCACGGTGACCATTCCGACGCAGAACCTGCTCACCCCCCGCTATATCAACGGTAAGGTGACGCGCGTGGCGGTGAGTGCCGTGGAGCTGACGGGCACCCGCTATGCGGTCTACCAGCTGACTGTAGAGCCGGACCTGTGGCCGATGAAGCGCGACCGTAACCTGCGGATTTTCCAGGGCCAGACGGTACCACAGATTGTGAAAACCCTGCTGGGTGAGCATCAGGTTAACCTCGAAGACAAACTCACCGGCAGCTACCGGGTGTGGGATTACTGCGTGCAGTATCAGGAGTCGAGCCTGGACTTCATCAGCCGCCTGATGGAGCTGGAGGGGATTGCGTATCACTTCAGCCACGAGGCGGACAAGCACACCCTAGTACTGACCGACGCAGCGACGCAGCATCAGCCGTTCAGCGGCTATGAGGTCATTCCTTACCATCAGACGCCGTCCGGCGGCAGTACGGATGAAGAGGGCATCAGCCAGTGGGCGCTGGAGGACAGCGTGACGCCGGGGATTTACAGCCTCGACGACTACGACTTCCGCAAGCCGAACGCGTGGCTGTTCCAGGCGCAGCAGAACCCGGCGTCACCGAAACCGGGCAGCATCGACGTGTACGACTGGCCGGGCCGCTTTGTGGAGACAGGCCATGCGGAGTTCTACGCCCGCATTCGTCAGGAGCGCTGGCAGGTGGAGCATCAGCAGATTCAGGCGACGGCCACGGCGGCGGGCATTGCGCCGGGCCACATCTTTACCCTGACCAACGCGCCATTCTTCAGCGATAACGGTGAGTATCTGGTGACGGCGGCCGGGTATCACTTCGAGGAGAACCGCTACGCGAGCGGCGAGGGGGAAACCATTCACCGCACCGATTTCACCGTTATCCCGGCGGCGGTGTCGTACCGTCCGGCGCAGAGCACGGCGTGGCCGCGGACCTACGGCCCGCAGACGGCGAAAGTCGTGGGGCCGCAGGGGGAGAGTATCTGGACGGACAAATATGGCCGCGTGAAGGTGAAGTTCCACTGGGACAGGCTGGCGAAGGGTGACGACACCAGTTCCTGCTGGGTGCGTGTCTCCAGCGCATGGGCGGGCCAGGGCTACGGCGGGGTGCAAATCCCGCGCGTCGGCGATGAGGTGGTGGTGGACTTTATCAACGGTGACCCGGACCGACCGATTATCACCGGGCGCGTGTATAACGAGGCGAGCATGCCGCCGTGGGCGCTGCCGGCTGCGGCGACGCAGATGGGCTTTATGAGCCGTACGAAAGACGGTTCAGTGGACAACGCCAACGCCCTGCGCTTTGAGGACAAGGCGGGAGCAGAGCAGGTGTGGATCCAGGCCGAGCGCAACATGGACACCAGCGTCAAGAATGATGAAACGCACAGCGTTGGCGGCGCGCGCAGCCATTACGTGAAGAAAAATGAGCTGCATCGTGTTGAAGCGAACCAGATCCAGGCCGTGAAAGGCGGAACCGAGATCCTGACGGGAAAAGGCAAGCTGGATGCAGCGGTAGAGCAGTATGTCATTGCTTCCGGGACGAAGCTGCGGCTGGTCTCGGGTGAGAGTGCTATTGAGCTTAACGCTAACGGCAAGATTAACCTGATTGGCAAAGAGTTTAACTTTTTCGTTGAGGGAGATGGGTATATCACCACGGGTGGTAAGCTGCATCTGAATACCTCGGGAACCAAGCCGGGCACAACGGCACCGGGATCGGGGCATAAAGGGGATATTGATGCGGCGGTGCAGGAGAAGTTTTCTCCAAATAAAAGTGCTAAGAATCCGGCTCCCGCAGTTTCAGCGCCAGCAGCATCCAGACCAAAACCAACAACAAAATTTGCAGCAGCTCCACCATTAAAAGGGAGTTACGTTTATCAAAATAATTCCTACAACTCTGATGTGATGCCCTTCAGTGAAGATGTAGTTAAGGAAATCAATAAGTCACCAACGCTTCAGACACAATTAAAAGATCTAAAAGATAAAGGGTGGGCTATCCAGCCGGGAGCCGCAGGAGGGGGGAGTTACGCTGATACTAATAATAAATTGATTGTCATGGACCCTGAACATATGGAGGATACAGCCACAACTGTGCAAACTCTGGCACATGAGGCAGGGCATGCAACTTATCCTGTTGCGGTAGATGCTTCGAGTAAGGAAAACTTCATCAACAGCCAGCTTATGGATGAAGGTGGAGCAACGCTGAATAACATTAAAATACAACGCGAGATCCTTGCAAACGGCGGTATTGATATTGATATAGCGGGAAGTGCCGAAAACCTAAAAGCATATAATTCTGCATATGATAAAATGGTGAGCGGTGAGTTATCTCGCATTGATGCAGCCAAAGCAATAGGAAAAGTGTATGGTAAAGGCGAAATAGCCTCAGGGACTAATTTAAATTATAATGATTACTATGGAGGATTCTATGGAAAGTAGGATGATTAAAGCTACATTCCTCATTGTTCTTCCACTATTTTCAGCATTTACCTATGCAGGGCATAATAAAATGAATCAAGATTCGTTGTGGCAAATGATCAAAGAAATGAAATCAGTGTGGGGTAAACAAGTTGAGGATGTCAGTAAACTGTTTAACCAACCGCTGATTAATAATACACAGGAGAAAGAAGACCGTTATACTTCAGCTCCCTTTACGTTAACTGATGGCACACGGATCAGCGATGTGGATGTTCGTTTATGGGGAAATGGCGATAACAGCGTATCTTTGATTTCTTTCGTAATTAATCATCCATGTATTACTCTTGAACAAGTCAAATCTCATTTTCCAGATCTGAAATTGTCTAATATCCCTCGCGGAAACACGCCGGGACAATCAGTTGGATATCGCACTCCTACCGATGAACGCGGGCTGGCATGGGCATTTAGCTTTCCAGTTCTGAATCAGGAATGCCTGAGCAGGGTAGTTATGTCACGCTACGAACATTAAGTTGCGAGGCAACTTTACGGGCTGTGAAAGAAGATAATTATCAAACGGCCAATAATATCGCTGCCCCTAAAGTTTTTGCGGAAAAAAAAGAAAGTGCTAACGTTGTAATGATCTTGTCCCTCTGAGTCGCTAAGCAGTAATTAATATTGGCTGTATAAACTTTAGCGCTTTTAATCTTATTTTTCTAATATCATCCCGAGTTCACTTATGAAATACACCCTCCAGGAAGGTTCGTTTTCCCTTTTCCCTGCTGCCTGGCAGGATAACAGCATGAACATTATTCGCGATGACGAAAGCGGGTTATCTGTAGTGGTCAGCCGCGGCGTCATCCCGGATGGTAGCGATTACGAACAAGAGTTCCACCGTCAGTGGGAAGTCCTGCGCCCTCAGATGGGGGAGATCGCCCAGAGCGAATTTCAGCACGTAAAAGCCGGGCCAGACGGAAACATTAGCGGACTGGAAGTTGAGACCACCTTTGACCGTAACGGCCAGCGCCTGTGGCAAAAACAGCTGGCCGTGCAGACGCCGGGCAAACCGGTACTGATGATTTTTACCCTCTCGGCCTTAAAAGCCTTTACGGAAGAGGACGAGGCGCGCTGGAGCGCACTGAAGCAAAGTCTGACGCTAAACGACAACCGGAATGTGTAAGGCATGAGCGATAACAACGCGGCCCGTAAGGGCGACGAGATTATTCACTCCAGCATTTTTGCTGATATAACCAGCATTGTGGCGGAAGGTGCCGCCTATGCGGTGATTGGCGCGGCTGTGGGGGCAGCAGCTACCGTGGCGGCGCCACTGCTGGGAGCCGGGGCGGCAGCCGCAGGCGTGGCGGCGATCGGATCCAGCTGTCTGCTGAGCGGCATTATTGGGGGTGTCCTGGCGAACGTTGCGGGGATCACCGACGATATCAGCAACGCCGCTGAAGGGCTGGGCAACGCGCTTTTCCCGCCGTCGCCTGCGGGTAAGATCACTACCGGTTCCAGTAACGTTCTTACCAATGCGATCCCCGCTGCACGCGCAGCCGGGAACTTGACGCCTGCCGATACTCCTTCCCCTGAGCCGCAGTCTCCGGGCAGCTTTGCCGACTACGCGGGCATGCTGCTTGCCGCTGCCGGACAGTTCGGCAGCGAAATGTGGCAGCCGAGCGTGGCCTCTGCCGCTGCCGGGACCTCGCCGCTGGAAGAAGACAAGGTGGCGTGCGAGAAACACTCCGGGCCGCAGTATCTGGCGGAAGGCTCGAAAAGCGTCTTTATCAACGGGCAGCCCGCGGTGCGTGCAAAAGATCGCACCACCTGCGAAGGCACCGTTTCCGACGACGTCTCCCCGAACGTGATCATCGGCGGCGACACCCTCACGGTTCGCGATATTAAAAGCGGCAAAACGCCGGGCCTGGCGCTGGGGATGATTGCGCTCTCCCTGCTGCGCGGGCGTCCGGGCAAGATCCTGAAAAACATGCCCTGCGCGCTGGCTGCTGCCGGTGGCGGGATGCTGGCCGATATGGCCGTCAACGCCGTGTTCGGCTCCTCGCACCCGGTTCACGCCGCTACCGGTGTGAAGGTGCTGAATGACGACGACGAACTCGATTTCTCGCTGCCGGGGCGCTTCCCGCTGCGCTGGCAGCGCAGCTACAACAGCCTGACCACCCGCGAAGGGCTGTTTGGTCTGGGCTGGGCTACCACCTTTGACAGCTATCTGACGCTGGAAGAAAACAACGCCACCTGGTTCGATGAAACCGGGCGCGAGCTGAGCTTTGAACTGCCGCCGGTCGACCGCGCGTTTTACAGCATCAGCGAAGGCATTATCATCCGCCGCAATGAGAGCGGCGACGTGGCGATTGCCGACGATGACGGCGCGGTGTGGCGTCTGTATAAACCAACCCGGGCGAACTCCTCAATCCTGCGCCTGGCCTCCCTCAGCGACGAATACGGCAACGCACTGCTGACGGCGTGGGATGAACACGGGCGGCTGGTCGGTCTGCACGATGAGCCGCGGGCGATCGACGTCACTCTGCGCTATGAAAATGAACGTTTCCCGCAGCGCGTTACCTCGGCGAGCCATTTCGACGGCAACCAGACATGGCCGCTGATGCAGTGGGGGTACGACGTGCGCGGCCAGCTGGCCAGCGCAACGGATGCCTCCGGCGTGGTTACCCGTGAATACCGTTATAACGATGATGGCCTGATGGTCTGGCACCGTCTGCCGGGCGGTCTGGAGAGTGAATACCGCTGGCAAAAATTCGACCACTGGCGCGTGGTGGAAAACCGCACCAGCACCGGCGACGGCTGTCGCTTTAGCTATGATCTAGCCGCCGGGCTGACGACCGTCGATCACTACGACGGTCAGACGCGAAAGCATTACTGGAACGCGCAAAACCTGATTGTTCGCTACGTTGACGAGCGCGGTGAGAACTGGCGCTACGAGTGGGATGACAACGAACTCCTCACGCGCCGCATCGATCCGCTCGGTAATGCCGTTACCTTCGTCTATGACGACATGGGCAACCGGGTGCAGGAGATCGACGCCGACGGCAATACACGCGCCACCACCTGGCTGGAGCACCGTGCGCTTCCGGCCTCCATCATCGAAGCCGACGGTAGCGCCACCCGTTTCCTGTATGACGAACATCACGGGCTGAAGTGCGTGGAGGATCCGATGGGGCAGACCACGCTGCTTCGTCGGGACGAGTTTGGTCAGGTCGTGGAAGAAGTTGATGCCGCCGGCAACAGCCGCTACCAGGAGTACAACGAGGCCGGGCAGATGGTGAGTGTTACGGACTGTTCGGGCCGTGTGACACAATACCGTTATCATCCGCTGGGCTGGCTGGTGGCTGAGATAAGCGCCGACGGCGAAGAGACGCGTTACCGCTACGACGCCGCAGGGCGTCCGGTACAACTCGATCGCCCGGAAGGCTGGACGGAATCTCTCAAATGGAACGAACGTGGCCTGCCGGTGAAACATGCGGGCGCCGACGGGAAAGAGAGCGAGTTCATATACGACGAGGCAGGGCGCTTAACCGCCACCCGTAATACGCAGGGTGAAGAGGTGCGTCGCCGCTGGGACAGCCGCGGGCGTCTGATTGCCCTGGAAAACGAAAACGGCGAAGCGTACCAGTTCCGCTGGGGTGCGGACTCGCTGCTGCTGGAAGAGGTGGGGCTGGATGGCGTGGCCTCGCAGTATCGCTACGACGCCTGTGGGCGTACGATAGCGCGCACCTTTGCCGCCGGACATCCGGAGGCCATTACCCATGCCTTTGCCTGGAGCGCGAGCGGCCAGCTGGTCGCCCGCACCACGCCGGAAGGGCAGACCCGCTACCACTACACCCCGTCCGGCCTTCTGAGCCGGATTGGGCTGCATCCCGCGCTTTCAGCCGATGCCTGGAGCGCCGAAGCCGAGCAGGAGCTTGTGTTTGAGTATGACGCGCTTGGACGCGTCACGCGCGAAACGGGCGAACACGGCGAGCTGGCGTGGGAGTATGACGCCCTCGGTAACCGCACCTCCGTCACGCTGCCCGATGGCCGGGAGCTGAAACAATTCTATTACGGTAGCGGGCATCTGCTCAGCATTGCCCTTGATAAGCTGTCGGTCTCCGACTTTACCCGCGACGAACTCCATCGTGAAACCAGCCGTACGCAGGGGCTGCTGACCACCCGCAGCGAATACGACCGCCTTGGCCGACTGCATCGCCGGGACGTTTTTACCGGCAATGCCCAGCGCCCGTCGCCGCGCCGCTGGTCCCGCCGCTGGGATTACGACTATCGCAATAATCTTGTCCGCGAAGAGCGGGACGATAACCCGTTCAGCTGGTACCGCTGGCAGTACGACAGCGCAGGGCGCCTGCTCGTTCAGGACGGCACGCTGCCCGGCCAGGAGCAGTGGCGCTGGGATGCGGCCGGTAACCCGCTTGAGGGGGCTGCTGAGAAAGTCACGCACAACCGTCTGACGCAGCTCAACGGCATTCGCTGGCGCTATGACGTCCACGGACGCACCGTGGAGAAAGATAACGGCCAGACCCGCTGGCACTACCGCTACGACGGCGAGCACCGCCTGACGGAGGTCATCAGCCAGCCGCGGGACCGCAACAGACCGCAGACGCAGGTCAGCTTCCGCTATGACCCACTCGGACGACGCATCAGCAAAACGCGTCGCCAGATGCTGGGCGGCCAGCCAACCGGTAAGCCTGTCACCACGCGGTTTGTCTGGGAAGGGTTCCGCCTGTTGCAGGAAGTGCACGGGGATGAGCCGCTGACCTACGTCTACAGCGATCAGGACAGCTACGATCCGCTGGCACGTATTGACGGGGTTGATGCCCCGGAGATCTTCTGGTTCCACTGTCAGCCCAACGGTACGCCGGAGCGGATGACGGATATTGAAGGGCAGGTGCGCTGGGAAGGGGTCAACAGCGCCTGGGGAAAACTGCTGCGGGAAAGCGAGACGCAGATATCAGGATATTCCCAGAACCTGCGCATGCAGGGGCAATACCTGGACCGCGAGACAGGGCTGCACTACAATCTGTTCCGGTATTACGACCCGGACTGCGGACGGTTTACGCAGCAGGACCCGATAGGGCTGGCGGGGGGGATAAATCTTTACCAGTATGCGCCGAATGCGCTGGGATGGGTGGATCCGTGGGGGTTGAGCCGTGAGTGTAGTGGTAAAACAAAACCTGATTTCTATGTTGGTCCAAGTGGCCCTAGTTCGACTATGCCTTCTACAGCATATCGTTATATGGATAGCAAATATGCTCCACAGACAATAGAAAATAAATCAGCCCCGTTAAGTTATTTTGGGTATACGAAATATAAATCTGCAAATGAAGCCAGGGACGCCTATCAAATTTTTTATGAGAAAGGTAATCCTGATTCATGGAGTGATGCACGTTTATTAGGTGAGTTTGATACATTACAACTGTATAAAAATGGAGTACCTCAAGTGCAAGTACCTCTTGCCAATGGTGGTCGAGGGCCTGGATATGAGCTTTTCACCAGTGCATATCCTGAGTATGGTAAAGGTGGGGCATTACAGTTGCTACCAATCGAACGAAATTACCCTGTTATTTTTGAACGTGTTACTATAATTCCGGAGTAAAAGTGATGACAGATGAAGAGTTACGAAAGAATCTTGTTTTTTTAATAAAAAAATATGTTCCGGAAAGTCAACAAAAAGCATTTTATGATGATATATCAAAGTCTACTGTGCCAGTGAAAGGTATTTTAGCTGACTTTAATAAAATCAAAACCAGAACTGTCGATGAAGTTGATGGAGATTTAATACGGGATATTTACTTTTATTTTTGTTGACAGATATATTGGAGATAGCTCACATGCTCAGCATTTCCTTAATATTAGAGGTGGAAATGCTGAAGTTGTCTCTTTAAAGTACCTAAATGGATGGCGGATTTCATTGAAGAAAGTGCAATACCTCAGGCAGGTTATCGTACTAATCCGTTAAATCAAGGGGGATTAGCTCCTAAACGCGTGGATCCGACTACGCCAGGTAGGTCGCATGAATTACCATCAATATGGCCAGAATGGCTTGAAGAAGTAGCGATTCCAGGCTCCGGGAATGTAAGATAGGTTACTATATGAATATCAATAAAGATGACGAACTCCTTGTGATAGTTAAGTATGAAGGAAGATTTTATTGGTTCGTTGCGTTCAAGGAAATGTGGGTCTTCGACAGAGTTAAATGGGTAGAGGATTTTGTGAAAAGTGGGGTGGAAATAAACCTTCAGGATATCCATAAGGAAAGATATGACATACCAGTAGTAAATGAAGGAAACGCGCAGATATTCATTGATGATTTAATTAAAGATGGTTATTCATACGAAAAGGATGACATAGCTGAGGAGTTTTATAATAGGCTTTCGCAAAAAACAACTTGGTGGGGTATATATGAACTTATGCCGGATTTATTTATAGACTTTGATAATAAAAAATTATATTCGGAATATGTTGAGAGTATGCATTATCAAGAATATGTGCCTGATGGTTGGCACGGTGAACTTGTTGATTTTTGCAGTAATGGATCGTTACCTCAAGATGAAATGTTCTGGATAAAAAATGAAACTGATCATAGAAGCGTTTTGATCGCTAAAGGATAAAATATATTTTCAGCATACCATTTTGAGATAATGCAATGATCGATTCAACACGCCAATTAGTGTTTGTGTTAAGCGAGACAAAGCCGTTGCCAACTGTTTTGACCATCTTCAACGCTCAGGGTGAAAATCGAAAAAAATCCATGCCAAAGCGTGGATTTTTTTCATTCAAAACAAATCAAACGTTAAACAAGAAGCTCATCACGTCGCCATCTTTAACGATGTAATTTTTACCTTCAGCTCATATTCGGGCTGCCTCTTACGCTCCTTGCTGAATCCTACCCTCAATAAGCTGTCAGTATACCCGCGGCGAACTCCACCGTGAGACCAGCCGCACCCAGAGGCTGCTGACCACCCGCAGCGAATACGACCGCCTTGGCCGACTGCATCGCCGGGACGTTTTTACCGGCAATGCCCAGCGCCCGTCGCCGCGCCGCTGGTCCCGCCGCTGGGATTACGACTATCGCAATAATCTTGTCCGCGAAGAGCGGGACGATAACCCGTTCAGCTGGTACCGCTGGCAGTACGACAGCGCAGGGCGCCTGCTCGTTCAGGACGGCACGCTGCCCGGTCAGGAGCAGTGGCGCTGGGATGCGGCCGGTAACCCGCTCGAGGGGGCTGCTGAGAAAGTCACGCACAACCGTCTGACGCAGCTCAACGGTATTCGCTGGCGTTATGACGTCCATGGCCGCACCGTGGAGAAGGATAATGGCCAGACCCGCTGGCACTACCGCTACGACGGCGAGCACCGCCTGACGGAGGTCAACAGCCAGCCACGGAACCGCAACAGACCGCAGACGGAGGTCAGCTTCCGCTATGACCCGCTCGGGCGACGCATCAGCAAAACGCGCCGCCAGATGCTGGGCGGCCAGCCAACCGGCAAACCGGTCACCATCCGGTTTGTCTGGGAAGGGTTCCGGCTGTTGCAGGAAGTACACGGGGATGTGCCGCTGACCTACGTCTACAGCGATCAGGACAGCTACGATCCGCTGGCACGTATTGACGGCGTTGATGCCCCGGAGATCTTCTGGTTCCACTGTCAGCCCAACGGCACGCCGGAGCGGATGACGGATAGCGAAGGGCAGGTGCGCTGGGAAGGGGTGAACAGCGCCTGGGGCAAACTGCTGCGGGAAAGCGAGACGCAGGTATCAGGATATTCCCAGAACCTGCGTATGCAGGGGCAATACCTGGATCGTGAGACAGGGCTGCACTACAATCTGTTCCGGTATTACGACCCGGACTGCGGAAGGTTTACGCAGCAGGACCCGATAGGGCTGGCGGGAGGGATAAACCTATACCAGTATGCGCCGAATGCGCTGGGGTGGGTGGATCCGTGGGGGTTGACTCCTAAAACATTAATTCACTACACGACTGAAGAAGGGATGAAAGGTATCACGGAAAGTGGTGTAATAAGACCTTCATCAGGAGATATACACGCCCGTTTCGGGGATGGACAATACTTCACTAATATCAGACCTGAAATGATTGGCGGACGAACACTCAAAGATGTTGGAGGAACTGGAAAAATGTCTCTGGGTCAATTAGCAGCTGATATATATGGTGATGCGAGGAAATTAAAAGGTATAAGCCATTTTGTCGAAATAGATGTTACTGGCTTAGATGTAATTGAACCCCGGAAAAATACATTTTTGATCTTAAACACAAAAGATCTCGTTGTCTCTAAAAGAATTGTTAAAAGTGGGAGGAGTTGTGGTTGAGGTGAAAAAATATTATAAAGGAAGTGTTGATTTTATTGCAGGTGAAGGGACTATTCTCAATGAGTTCATAGGAGAAGTAGCCACGCGACAAATAAATATTATAGATGGAAATTATTATGCTTCTTCCTCTTTGCTAGATAAAAAAGAAAAAGTTGGCTTCCTGCTGTATGATGGTAAGAAAAGCGACCTGGACTTAAGTGACGCCGAAGAAATTTCAAATGAGGAATTTGAAGTTTTCTGGCAAACATCAACGGGTTCATTGCAAGAAAAAAAGCGAATAAAATACTTGTCTGGAGATGCTGTGGAACCTTTGAAAAAATCCACAGTTATTGCTCATATTGTGAATAATAAAGGGAAGTGGGGTAAAGGTTTTGTTCTGTCCCTTTCAAATAAATATCCTGCGGCAAAAAAAAGCTATCTTAGTAGCTTCAAAGAAAATAACTTCCCAGAATTAGGGATGGTTGATTTTGTTATGGTTGATGCTCAGGAGAAGATATTTATTGCTAATATGTATGCGCAGGATGGTATAAAGAAAAATATCAACGACAAAAAACAATACGTTTGTTATGACTCTCTGGAAGTTTGTCTTGAAAAATTATCTGACTTTGCTTTAGTGAATCGCCTTTCTGTACAAATGCCAAGGATAGGAGCTGGCCTCGGTGGTGGTGATTGGAATGTCATAGAGTCATTAATACTAAAAAATATTTGCTATAAAATGATTGATTGCAATGTAATAACTTTATAATTTTAAATAAAAATTTAACCATATATTATGGTATTTCTGGCGGTTTCTTAGGCAAGGCTTTTTATTTAAAAGGGCAAGAACTTAAGTATGATAATATCTATAATAATATACTATTGGAGAAGGAAACGAGTTTCACGATGATAAAAAATACGTCGAGGCTTTAGAGCAATACCAAAAAGCCTGGCAAGCTCTTCATGAGCCAAAGTTCGAATCGGAACTTGCTAACTGGATCGCTGCCTGCATATACAGCGCATGTTTTGATCTCGCGGATTACGCTGAGGAAAACAAATGGGGAAAGACGACATTACGGACACGTGGATCGGATATAGACACTGCACCCTTAATCGATCTTGGCATGGTCTGTTATGAGTTAAATCAATTCGAGGAAGCGTATAAATATTTTAACGATGCTTATAACTACAGCAAAGAGCGTGCGTTTCAGGATAGACCTGAAAAATATCTAGAGTTCTATCTGCGCAAAAGGGGATAAGTTCGTTACTCTATAAAAAAATCCACGCCAAAGCGTGGATTTTTTTAATTCAAAACAAATCAAACGTTAAACAAGAAGTTCATCACATCGCCATCTTTAACGATGTAGTCTTTCCCTTCCGCACGCATCTTGCCAGCTTCTTTCGCGCCTTGCTCACCCTTGTAGGTGATAAAGTCTTCAAACGCGATGGTCTGCGCACGAATAAAGCCTTTCTCGAAGTCGGTGTGAATTTTACCAGCCGCCTGAGGCGCAGTTGCACCCACAGGGATGGTCCACGCACGCACTTCCTTCACGCCAGCGGTGAAGTAGGTTTGCAGGTTCAACAGCTCATAGCCCGCGCGGATCACGCGGTTCAGGCCCGGCTCTTCCAGACCCAGTTCGGCCATGAACTCTTCACGGTCGGCATCGTCCAGCTCGGCGATATCAG
The DNA here is from genome assembly GCF_000534735.1 of Enterobacter sp. MGH 4. Lineage (NCBI taxonomy): Bacteria > Pseudomonadati > Pseudomonadota > Gammaproteobacteria > Enterobacterales > Enterobacteriaceae > Enterobacter > Enterobacter sp. MGH 4. The sequence goes on from NZ_KI973289.1 coordinate 778,594, forward strand.
ATTCAACGGCCGCGCACACGGCAACAACCACAGAACCTTCAGCAGCGGCAATTTCACGCACTTTGTCGAGGTACGGGTTGTTCTCGAAACCGTCTTCGTTAACGTTGGCGATGTACATGGTTGGCTTCAGGGTCAGGAAGCTCAGGTATTTGATCGCCGCTTTGTCTTCTTCAGTCAGGTTTTTCAGCGCGCGCAGCATGCCCGCGTTTTCCAGCTGTGGCAGACATTTTTCCAGGGCAGCCAGTTCCGCTTTCGCGTCTTTGTCGCCGCCTTTGGCTTTCTTCTGCACGCGGTGAATGGCGCGCTCGCAGGTGTCGAGGTCAGAGAGGGCCAGCTCGGTGTTGATGACGTCGATGTCGTCAGCCGGATCCACTTTGTTGTTAACGTGGATAATGTTGTCGTTCTCGAAGCAGCGCACAACGTGGCCGATCGCTTCGGTTTCACGGATGTTGGTCAGGAACTGGTTGCCCAGGCCTTCACCTTTGGATGCGCCTTTTACCAGGCCCGCGATGTCCACGAACTCCATGGTAGTTGGCAGAATGCGCTGCGGCTTCACGATTTCCGCGAGCTGGTCCAGACGCGGATCGGGCATAGGAACAACACCGGTATTCGGCTCGATGGTACAGAACGGGAAGTTCGCCGCTTCAATACCTGCCTTGGTGAGCGCGTTGAACAGGGTGGATTTGCCCACGTTTGGCAGACCGACGATACCGCATTTGAATCCCATTTCTAAATCACCTTAATATCTTGATAATCAATCCGTTAACGATAACCGATTGAAGAAAAGTAAATAACTACGCCTATTATACACGTAACCCGCGCGACGCGCGGTAAAAAAGCCCCATGGCGCCGATTATTGCGCTTTGAAAGCGTGCAGTCGATTGGTGGCTTTCGTCAGGCCGTCCTGAAGCCAAATCTCGGTGCAGCGGGCCGCTTCGTCCACCGCTTCGTCAATCAACTTCTGCTCAGAAACCGGTGGTTTACCCAGTACGAAACCAACAACTTTGTTTTTATCGCCCGGATGGCCGATTCCCACGCGCAAACGGTGGAAATTAGGGTTATTACCCAGTTTGCTGATGATGTCTTTAAGGCCGTTGTGGCCGCCATGACCGCCGCCCAGCTTGAACTTCGCCACGCCTGGCGGCAGATCCAGTTCGTCGTGGGCCACCAGGATCTCATCCGGATTGATGCGATAGAACGTTGCCATGGCCGACACGGCTTTGCCGCTCAGGTTCATAAAGGTGGTTGGCACCAGCAACCGCACGTCGGCACCCGCAAGATTGATGCGTGAGGTATACCCGTAAAACTTGGGTTCTTCACGCAGGGGCGCGCGCAGACGTTCCGCCAGCAGATCAACATACCAGGCGCCGGCGTTATGGCGGGTAGCGGCATACTCTGCGCCCGGATTGGCGAGGCCGACAATCAGTTTAATCGTCACGATTTACTTCCTAATGGGTTCCAGATCTGGCGCGTAGTTTACTGTCTGGCGCGCCGCTTGACAAAGTTCTGCCTGCTGTACACCGAAATGCGAATAATTTCTTCTTTGAACAATTAGAATTTCAAGCTGTTCAATGTCTTATTTGTAAATTTTTGTCCGGGAGTTATCTGTAAATGTGATCATTCACGCAACTCATATAAGTGGCGTTGTCTATACTTTACACACAAGGAGAAGGGGTTTTTCCCCTGACAACCCAAAGTTCCGGAGGTGACATATGAAACGCAAAAACGCTTCAATGCTCGGTAACGTGCTAATGGGGTTGGGACTGTTCGTGATGGTCGCCGGTGTCGGTTATTCAATTTTAAACCAATTACCGCAGCTTGACCTCCCACAATACTTTGCGCATGGCGCGGTGCTGAGTATCTTCCTCGGTGCGGTATTGTGGCTCGCCGGGGCGCGCGTGAGCGGACATGAGGAAGTCTGCGATAAATACTGGTGGGTGCGCCATTACGATAAACGATGCCGCCGCGACCAGCGCAAGCATAGCTAGTGCCCCATAAAGAACACCGAAACGACTTCATCTGAAGTCGTTTTTTTTTGCATGACGCATTGACCCTCACGTAACGTAAAGCTTCAGAGTAGCAACACTGGCAGAACAAAAGGAGCCGTTATGTTGATTCAGGTGGGTGAACTGGCGAAACGTGCTGGGATCACCGTGCGGACTTTGCATCACTACGAGCAAACAGGGCTGTTGTTACCTTCTGCCAGAAGCGCGGCAGGCTACCGGCTTTATAACCTGGCGGATGTGCAGCGTCTGCATATGATCCAGACGCTGGCAAAAGCCGGGCTGGAGCTTGCCGAAATCAGGGATTTTCTGGAACAGCGTTCGCTGTCATTAGCGGAATTACTCGACGGGCAAATCACTTTGCTGGACAAGCAACTGCGTAGCATCCATACGCTGCGCAACCGGCTGGTGGAATTGCGTACCGGGCTGACCGACGATGCGACGCCGGATCTGGAATCCTGGCTACAGACTCTGGAGTTAATGAATATGTACGATCGCTGGTTTAGCAAAGAAGAGTTGCAGCAACTGCCGTTTGCGGTAGAGAAAGAGGCGCTGGCGGATATCTGGTCGGGTCTGGTGACGGAGGTTAAACATTTACTGGAACAGAACGTCAGCGTCACGGACGCGCGGGCGACCGATTTGGCTTCATGGTGGATGGAACGCCTGGAACAGGATACCGCAGGCAAACCGGAATTTTTGACCCGTCTGAACGAAATGCACAGCGTGGAGCCGCAGATGCAGGAGCAAACCGGCATTACACCGGAGATTATGGATTACATCACGCGGGCGTTTGCCGAATCAAAGCTCAGCATCTGGGAGAAATATCTCACTGCCGAAGAGATGGCCTTTACCCGGGCGCACTACTTTGACCGGATGATGGAGTGGCCGCCGCTGGTGGCAAAGCTACATCAGGCGCAGCGGGATAATCTCAGTCCCGCTTCTGACGATGCGCAAAAGCTGGCAGAAAAGTGGCTGGTTTTATTCCAGTCCTATGCGGGAACAAACCCGCAGACCCAGCAAAAATTTCGGCTTGCCATGCAGCAGGAGCCGCATCTGATGAAAGGCACGTGGATGACGCCTGCCGTGCTTGAATGGCTCCAGCAGGCGATCGGGGTGATGATGCAAAGACGTATCTCTGCATCAGATGACTCACAGATCCGCTAATGCAGCTTCACGGTTAGGGTAGAAGGACAATCGGCCAGGGATCGGCTGTACGCCCGCGCGCGCCATGGTGCGCAGGGGCTGGAATTCGAGGTTACTGATCCGCAGCTCGCAGCCTTCCGGCAGGCGGGCAATAAAGCGCTGGAAGGCATCCAGACCGCCGGCATCCAGCACCGGGACGGCATCCCACTTCAGCACCACAATCCGTTTGCCCGCGATTCGGGACGCCAGATCGCTGAACAAACCTTCCGCCGCGGCGAAGAACAGCGGGCCAATCACGCGCAACACCAGCACATCTTCAGGCACCTCAACGTTAACCGGGGAGAGACGCGTCATCTGCGCGATGCGGCGCATAAACAGCAGCGAGGCCAGCACTATGCCGACGCTGATAGCGATAACCATATCAAACAGCACGGTCAGCGACATGCAGATCAGCATCACGATGATGTCGTCTTTCGGCGCACGGCGCAGCAGATTCACCACCTTATGCGCCTCACTCATATTCCAGGCCACCATCAGCAGCAGCGCAGCCATGGCAGAGAGCGGAAGCCATGAAAGCAGTGGGGCAAGGATCAGCAGCGCCATGATCACCAGCAGGGAGTGAATGACCGCGGAAACCGGTGATGTCGCGCCCGCACGTACGTTCGCGGCGGAACGGGCAATCGCAGCCGTAGCCGTAATACCGCCGAAGAACGGTGCAACGATGTTCCCTAAGCCCTGACCGACCAGTTCGCTGTTGGCTTTGTGCTTAGTGCCGGTCATGCCGTCGAGCACGACGGCGCAGAGCAGGGATTCAATCGCGCCCAGCATTGCCATGGAGAACGCGGCAGGCAACAGAGCGCGAAGGGAATCCCAGCTCAGGGTGAAGCTGGAGCCCGGCATGTCCCACGGCAGAACCAGCTGCGGCAGCAGCTGCGGAATACCGTTACCCTGTGAGCCATCCGCCAGAACATAGTGGAACTGGGAGCCAATGGTGGCGACCTGTCCACCGAGCAGGTTGACGACGCCCATCACCGCGCAGCCCAGCAGCAGAGCGGGGAGATGCCCCGGGAGACGAATGCCTAAGCGAGGCCAGACGATGAGTGTGCCGAGGGTAACGATGCCAATGGCTGCATCGCCCAGGTTGGCCGTCGGCAACGCCATAAACAGCGCGCCCACTTTCTGTAAGTAGTGCTCCGGAACATGGGCCATTTGCAGGCCGAGGAAATCCTTAATCTGCATGGTCCCGATGGTAATCCCAATCCCCGAGGTGAACCCCAGCGTCACGGAAAGGGGAATATATTCAATCAGGCGACCAAAGCGGGCCAGACCGAACAGAATTAAAAAGATGCCGGACATCAGGGTGGCAACCAGCAGGCCTGCCAGACCAAACTGTTGGGAAACCGGGTAGAGGATCACCACAAAGGCGGCAGTTGGGCCGGAGACGCTGAAGCGGGACCCGCCCGTCAGCGCAATCACAATCCCCGCAACGGCTGAGGTGTACAGCCCGTACTGCGGCGCGACGCCGCTACCAATCGCCAGTGCCATCGCCAGCGGGATGGCAATAATCCCGACGGTGATCCCGGCTATCAGGTCACGAACGAAGCGTGACGACGTGTATTTCTCTTTCCAGCAGGCGTCGATGAGGGCGCGAAAGGGCAGAACATGTGAGGAGGTTACGTTTTTCACAATTATCTATCATCCGTGTGCGCATCATCTGTCATATGAATGGCAGGTGAAGGAGGCATAAGTCATACAAATAAATACTATAAACAAAAAAACCCGCCGTAGCGGGTTTTTTGGCCGTGTTCGATCAGTGTTCGAACATTGCAGAGATGGATTCTTCGTTGCTGATACGACGAATCGCTTCGGCCAGCATCCCGGACAGAGTCAACGTACGCACGTTTGGCAGCGCTTTGATCTCGTCACTCAGTGGAATGGTATCGCACACCACAACTTCGTCGATGACGGAGTTACGCAGGTTGTTTACCGCATTGCCGGAGAAGATCGGGTGAGTCGCGTAAGCGAATACGCGTTTCGCACCACGCTCTTTCAGCGCTTCAGCGGCTTTACACAGCGTACCGCCGGTATCGATCATGTCGTCCACCAACACGCAGTCGCGGCCAGCCACGTCACCGATGATGTGCATCACCTGAGAAACGTTAGCGCGCGGACGGCGTTTGTCGATGATCGCCATGTCGGTATCGTTCAGCAGCTTCGCGATAGCTCGAGCACGTACCACGCCGCCGATGTCTGGAGAAACCACAATCGGGTTGTCCAGATTCAGTTGCAGCATGTCTTCCAGCAGGATTGGGCTGCCGAAAACGTTATCAACCGGCACGTCGAAGAAGCCCTGGATCTGCTCTGCGTGCAGGTCGACCGTCAGTACGCGGTCAACGCCGACGCTGGACAGGAAGTCTGCGACAACTTTAGCGGTGATTGGCACACGCGCGGAACGGACGCGACGGTCCTGACGTGCATAGCCAAAGTAAGGAATAACAGCAGTGATACGGCCAGCAGAAGCGCGACGCAGCGCGTCGACCATAACAACCAATTCCATCAGGTTGTCGTTCGTTGGAGCACAGGTGGACTGGATGATGAAAATATCACCACCGCGTACATTTTCGTTAATTTGTACGCTGACTTCGCCGTCGCTAAAGCGACCTACAGCGGCGTCGCCGAGGGAAGTGTACAGGCGGTTGGCAATACGTTGTGCTAGTTCCGGGGTGGCGTTACCAGCAAAAAGCTTCATATCAGGCACGAGAAGAACCTCAGGCATGCGTCCAGTGGTGGATAGCGTTCGCCGCAAACTGCGGGGCCTAAGCAAACGCTATCCAGGCGGTGTATTAAAGAGCGCGATGCAACGTCTGGAACAGGGTGACGTTGTCACCGAAACTCAGTCTGCGCCAGAATGGCCTGCTGTAGGGGGGAGGTGTTCATCCCGCGTGCTACAAAACCATGCAGCCAATCCGGCGCTTGCTCAAGCACCTGACGGGCGGCGGATTCGGTGTCAAATTCAGCAAAGACACAGGCCCCTGTACCGGTCAGGCGCGACGGCGCGTATTCTAACAGCCAGGAAAGCACCGCATCAACCTCGCGAAAACGTTTTCTTGCGATATCCTCGCAATCGTTGCTGAATTCACAATTTAATAACGTTTTTATTGACCGTACCGGGGTATTTCTTTTCAGGTCAGGATCTTTAAAGATGACCGGGGTAGGAATGCTCACGCCAGGGTGAACGATCAGATACCATTTTTCCGGCGGATCGACCGGCGTGAGGATTTCGCCCACCCCTTCAGCAAACGCCGCGTGGCCGCGCACAAATACGGGTACATCGGCGCCCAGCGTCAACCCTAACGCTGCCAGCTCGTCCGTTGTCAGACCGCAGCCCCACAGATGGTTAAGCGCCACCAAAACGGTTGCAGCATTTGACGAACCGCCGCCAAGACCGCCGCCCATCGGCAAGCGTTTGTCGATACGGATATCCGCACCGCTTCCCGCTGGCAGACGACCCGACGACGACGCCGTTTTCATCAGCAGGCGGGCAGCGCGCACGATCAGGTTATCGTCATGCGCCACGCCGTCGACTGGCGTCAGCAGGCAAATCTGCCCGTCCTGACGCGGTTCGATTGAGATCGTGTCGCCGTAGTCGACAAACTGAAACAGGGTTTGCAGGGTGTGATAGCCGTCAGCGCGCTGCCCGGTAATGTAGAGAAACAGGTTCAGTTTTGCGGGAGAGGGCCAGTGGGTCATCATTTAACGATCCAGTTATCCATTTTCAGCTTGATACGCTGGCTACCCTGCGTCAGCTCCATATTGGACGGCAGCGATGGTTGCGTCTTGCTGTCATACGCGCTGTACACCACTTTCCAGGTTTTACCGCCCTGGGTGTAGTTAACCTGGCTCAGACGGTATTGGTCATCAAGCGTATAGTCGGTGGCGTCACCCGGCAGGCCAAGGATCCACTGGCGCAGACTATTGAGCGGAATCGGCATCCCGGTCAGTTTGCCAATCATCTCTTCGGCGTCGGTCGCGGTGTAGTGCTGGCCTTTGTTATCGGTGATCTGCGCTTCGCCAGGCTTCGCGTTAAGCTCCAGCTCGGTGCTGCCCAGCGGGTTGAGCAGCAGCAGGCGATAGTTGTCCTGCCCCGTTTGCTGCCAGAAGAAGCGAGCATAAACTTTTTGTTCGTCAGAGAGATATGCAAATGCACCGCGGGTCTGGTACTGGCTTAATTTCAGCACATCCTGCTGGTGCTGACGCCACTGCGGTGAGTCGGGGCTTTTGCCCGGGCCTTTCGGCTGATGAACGGAACAGGCGGTCAGAACCAGGGCCGCCAGAGGCAGCAGGCGAATCATTCGGGTCATAATGATGACAAATCCTTGAGATACGTTGCAGTTATAACTGTTAATGCTAGCGTTGAAGGGTGCCACCGTCTACGTTCAAATTATCTCAAAGCGCGGCGTAAGCTATTACTCCGAAAGGGGGCAGTCTCTTTTATTGATCTCGCGCATCCTGTATGATGCGTCCTGCTAACCTTATTAACGCTGGTACTACTCCCGCTCAACATGACCCTATTAGCACTCGGTATTAACCACAAAACGGCCCCGGTTTCACTGCGAGAACGCGTTACGTTTTCGCCGGATACGCTCGACCTGGCGCTGGATAGCCTGCTTGCACAGCCGATGGTGCAGGGTGGCGTGGTGCTGTCGACGTGCAACCGTACCGAGCTCTATTTAAGCGTGGAAGAGCAGGACAACCTGCACGAGGCGCTGATCCGCTGGCTATGTGACTATCACAACCTCAACGAAGAAGAGCTGCGCAACAGCCTGTACTGGCATCAGGATAACGATGCGGTCAGCCATCTGATGCGTGTGGCCAGCGGTCTGGATTCGCTGGTGCTGGGCGAGCCGCAGATCCTCGGCCAGGTGAAAAAAGCCTTCGCGGATTCCCAGAAAGGGCATCTGAAAGCCAGCGAACTGGAGCGAATGTTCCAGAAGTCATTCTCCGTGGCAAAGCGTGTGCGAACCGAAACCGACATTGGCGCCAGTGCGGTTTCGGTTGCTTTCGCGGCCTGTACTCTTGCCCGTCAAATCTTTGAATCGCTGTCGACCGTCACCGTACTGCTGGTGGGGGCGGGCGAAACCATCGAGCTGGTGGCGCGCCATCTTCGCGAACACAAGGTGAAGAAGATGATCATCGCTAACCGCACCCGCGAACGTGCGCAGGTGCTGGCAGATGAAGTGGGCGCTGAGGTGATTGCGCTGAGCGACATCGATGAACGTCTGAAAGAGGCGGACATTATTATCAGTTCTACCGCCAGCCCGCTGCCGATTATCGGGAAAGGGATGGTCGAGCGTGCGCTGAAATCCCGCCGCAATCAGCCGATGCTGCTGGTGGATATCGCCGTTCCGCGTGATGTCGAACCGGAAGTGGGCAAACTGGCGAACGCCTACCTGTACAGCGTGGATGACCTGCAAAGTATCATTTCGCACAACCTTGCCCAGCGTAAGGCGGCGGCTGTGCAGGCGGAAACCATCGTTGAACAGGAAACCAGCGAATTTATGGCCTGGCTGCGCGCGCAAAGCGTCAGCGAGACCATCCGCGAATACCGCGGTCAGGCGGAGCAGGTGCGTGATGACCTGACGGCCAAAGCGTTAGCGGCCCTTGAACAGGGCGGCGACGCGCAGGCGATTATGCAGGATTTAGCCTGGAAACTGACCAACCGCCTGATCCATGCCCCAACCAAATCTCTTCAGCAGGCTGCCCGTGACGGGGACGATGAACGCCTGACTATTCTGCGCAACAGCCTCGGGCTGGAATAGCGCCCTATACCCATTTTCTAAGACAAGGTGCATTTACGCCTATGAAGCCTTCTATCGTCGCTAAACTGGAAGCTCTGCACGAGCGCCATGAAGAAGTCCAGGCGCTGCTCGGCGATGCCGGGACCATTGCCGACCAGGAACGTTTTCGCGCGCTGTCGCGTGAATACGCGCAGTTAAGTGATGTTTCAAAATGCTTTACCGACTGGCGACAGGTCCAGGAAGATATCGAAACCGCGCAGATGATGCTCGACGATCCTGAAATGCGCGAGATGGCCCAGGAAGAGTTGCAGGACGCTAAAGCGCGGTCAGAAGAGATGGAGCAGCAGCTTCAGGTCCTTCTGCTGCCAAAAGATCCGGACGATGAGCGTAACGCTTTTGTGGAAGTCCGCGCCGGTACCGGCGGCGACGAAGCGGCGCTGTTCGCCGGAGATCTGTTCCGTATGTACAGCCGTTATGCGGAATCACGCCGCTGGCGCGTAGAGATCATGAGCGCCAACGAAGGCGAGCATGGCGGCTACAAAGAGGTTATCGCCAAAATCAGCGGCGACGGCGTTTATGGTCGGCTGAAGTTTGAATCCGGCGGTCACCGCGTGCAGCGCGTGCCTGCGACAGAATCTCAGGGACGCATTCACACCTCGGCCTGTACGGTGGCGGTCATGCCCGAGCTGCCGGAAGCGGAACTGCCGGATATCAACCCGGCGGATCTGCGCATCGACACCTTCCGCTCTTCAGGGGCGGGTGGTCAGCACGTTAACACCACCGACTCCGCTATCCGTATTACTCACCTGCCCACCGGGATTGTGGTTGAGTGTCAGGACGAGCGATCCCAGCACAAGAACAAAGCTAAGGCGTTATCCGTGCTGGGTGCCCGTATCCACGCGGCGGAAATGGCGAAACGCCAGCAGGCGGAAGCCTCTACCCGCCGTAACCTGCTGGGCAGCGGCGACCGTAGCGATCGTAACCGCACCTATAACTTCCCGCAGGGGCGCGTAACCGACCACCGCATTAACCTGACGCTCTACCGTCTGGATGAGGCAATGGAAGGCAAGCTCGATATGCTGATTGAGCCTATCGTGCAGGAATACCAGGCCGACCAGCTGGCGGCGCTGTCCGAGCAGGATTAATGGATTTTCAGCGCTGGTTACGTGAGGCGGCCCGTGAACTTTCAGAAAGTGAAAGCCCGAAGCGGGACGCCGAAATTCTGCTTGAGCATGTGACGGGTAAAGCCCGCACGTATCTGCTGGCTTTCGGCGAAACCGAACTGACAGCTGAACAGCTATCGCAGCTGGAGGCGCTGCTCGCCCGCCGTAAAACCGGCGAGCCGGTGGCGCATCTGGTTGGCGAGCGCGAGTTCTGGTCACTTCCGCTGTATGTTTCAGCGGCGACGCTGATCCCGCGCCCGGACACCGAGTGTCTGGTGGAGCAGGCGCTGGCGCGGTTACCGGCGCAGTCGTGTCAGATCCTCGATCTGGGTACCGGCACCGGCGCGATTGCGCTGGCGCTTGCCAGCGAGCGGCCGGACTGTATCGTGACGGCGGTAGACGTGATGCCTGATGCGGTCGCCCTCGCGCGGCGCAACGTTGAACGGCTGGGGTTGAACAATGTTTCCGTTCTGCGAAGCAGCTGGTTTGCCGCGCTTGAAAGCCGCACGTTCGAAATGATTGTCAGCAATCCGCCCTACATCGACGAAGACGATCCGCATCTCGCGCAGGGCGACGTGCGTTTTGAACCGTTGACCGCGCTGGTCGCTGCGAATCAGGGACTTGCGGATCTCGATCACATTGTGACAACGTCACGGCAACATTTGCTTCCCGGTGGCTGGCTGCTGGTGGAACATGGGTGGACGCAGGGAGAGGCGGTGCGAGCACTGTTTACGCGTGCCGGATACGCCGCCGTGGAAACCTGCCGGGATTACGGCGGCAATGAACGTCTGACGCTGGGGCAGTGGTCATGAGCCTGTTTACGCTGCTAATCACCGTTCACCTGGTTTCCGTTGCCCTGACCATCGGCTTTTTCATTGTCCGCTACTGGTGGCGCTACAGCAATAATCCGCTGATTAACGCCCGCTGGGTACGTATCGCCCCACACGGTATCGACACAGTGCTGTTCCTTTCCGGAGCCGGGTTAATGTGGAAGACCGGCTATCTGCCATTTACTGATAAAGGCCTATGGCTGACTGAAAAGCTGTTTGGCGTTATCATCTACATCGTTTTGGGTTTTATCGCGCTTGGGCGTCATCGTCCGCGCAGCCAGCAGACAGGGTTTATCGCCTTTCTGCTGGGTCTGGTGGTGCTGTACATCATCATTAAACTCGCCACCACAAGAATACCGTTACTGGGGTAAGTCATGAGGTCCTTAGCCGATTTCGAATTTAACAAAGTGCCGCTATGCGATGGTATGATCCTGATTTCAGAGATGATCCGCGACGATTTCACATCACAGTACGTTTACGCTGAACTGGAAAATCTGGTCAGCCTGGCGCGCGAAGAGATCAATCAGGCACGTCCGCAAGACTGGCAATTAGAGAAGCTGATTGAGCTTTTCTACGGCGAATGGGGTTTCTGCGACACGCGAGGCGTGTATCGCCTGTCTGACGCACTGTGGCTGGACCAGGTGCTGAAAAATCGACAGGGTAGCGCCGTCGCGTTGGGCGCCATTTTACTGTGGGTTGCGCACCGACTGGATATTCCACTGGTGCCGGTCATTTTTCCGACGCAGATGATTTTGCGGGCGGAGTGGCTGGACGGTGAGATGTGGTTAATCAATCCGTTTAACGGCGACACGCTGGATGAGCATACGCTGGACGTCTGGCTGAAAGGCAACATCAGCCCGATAGCGGAGCTGTTCAATGAAGATCTCGATGAAGCCGATAACGCCGAAGTGATCCGCAAGCTGTTGGATACGCTGAAGTCTGCGCTGATGGAAGAGCGTCAGATGGAGCTGGCCCTGCGCGCAAGCGAAGTGCTGTTGCAGTTCAATCCGGAAGATCCGTACGAAATCCGCGACCGCGGCCTGATTTATGCGCAGCTCGACTGCGAGCACGTGGCGCTGAATGATTTGAATTATTTCGTCGAGCAATGTCCGGAAGATCCGATCAGCGAAATGATTCGCGCGCAGATCAACGCGATCGCGCATAAACACATTACACTGCATTAATCTTAATTCCGATTCACACCTGAATAAGGCGATCCTATGAAACAAAAAGTGGTTAGCATTGGTGATATCAACGTGGCAAACGACCTGCCGTTCGTGCTGTTTGGCGGTATGAACGTTCTGGAATCCCGCGATCTCGCTATGCGCATCTGCGAACACTACGTGACCGTGACCCAGAAGCTGGGCATCCCGTACGTGTTTAAAGCCTCTTTTGACAAAGCCAACCGCTCCTCCATTCACTCCTACCGTGGCCCGGGCCTGGAAGAGGGGATGAAGATTTTCCAGGAGCTGAAACAGACGTTTGGCGTGAAAGTGATCACCGACGTGCACGAAGCGTCTCAGGCACAGCCCGTGGCTGATGTGGTAGACGTGATTCAGCTTCCGGCGTTCCTGGCGCGCCAGACTGACCTGGTAGAAGCGATGGCGAAAACCGGTGCCGTGATTAACGTGAAAAAACCGCAGTTCGTGAGCCCTGGCCAGATGGGTAACATCGTCGATAAGTTTATCGAAGGTGGTAACGACCAGGTGATCCTGTGCGACCGTGGTTCAAACTTCGGTTATGACAACCTGGTTGTGGATATGCTGGGCTTCAGCGTAATGAAGAACGTCTCTAACCAGTCTCCGGTGATTTTCGACGTGACCCACTCCCTGCAATGTCGCGACCCGTTTGGCGCCGCGTCTGGCGGGCGTCGTGCGCAGGTGACCGAACTGGCGCGCGCCGGTATGGCAACCGGCCTGGCGGGTCTGTTCATTGAAGCGCACCCGGATCCGGTTAACGCGAAATGCGACGGTCCATCCGCGCTGCCGCTGGATAAGCTGGAGCCATTCCTGAAACAGATTAAAGCGATTGACGATCTGGTGAAGAGCTTCGACGAGCTGGATACCAGCAACTAATAAAAAACCCGCTTCGGCGGGTTTTTTTATGGGGCATATTGCCGGGCGGCGCTGCGCTTACCCGGCCTACAAAATCTATAGGCCCTGCAAGCGAAGCGCCGCTGGGCAATTACACTACGCAAATATCGTCATCAGATACGCAATAAACAGCGCCATATGCGCCGCGCCGTTCAGCACATTGGTGCGACCGGTTGAGAAGGAAATCTGGCACAGGAGTAGCGACGCTACCATCACAATCATCTCTGGGGCACCCAGCGCAAACTGCAATTCATTCCCCGTCATAAAGGCAATAAGCGTTACCACCGGAACGGTAAGGGAGATGGTCGCCAGAACGGAGCCAAAGAACAGATTCATCGCACGCTGCACCTGATTATTGAGCACCGCTTTCAGCGCTCCCAGGCCTTCTGGCGACAGGATCAACAGGGCTACCAGGAAACCGGTAAAGGCGACCGGCGCGTTCAGTTCAGTTAACAGCGCCTCCAGCGGGTTAGCATTCATCTTGGTGACCGCAATTACCGCAATCAGATGCACGATCAGCCAAACCGTGTGCCACGCGCTGCTGTGGGCTGACGGCTTACCGTGATGCGGGTCATCATCGTCGCCGTCGTCTTCATGCTCGTAAACAAACAGGCTCTGGTGCGTTTTGGTCTGGATCAGCAAAAACACGCCGTACATCGCCGCGGAAATCAGCGCCACCAGCAGCGCCTGGCCGGTGGTGAAGTTTGCGCCCGGCAATGCCATCGGGAATACCAGCACGATAATCGCCAGCGGGAACAGGGCGATCAGATACTGTTTAATGCCAAAAAGGTTCATGTACTGGGTGGCAAATTTGCGGCCACCTAATAAAAGCGAAAAACCGACCAGGCCGCCGGTAACAATCATAATGATGGAGTAGAGCGTATCGCGCATTAACGTTGGTGCGGCGTCGCCGGTGGCCATTAATGCGGAAATTAGACTGACCTCAAGAATCACAACCGAAAGGCTTAAAATTAATGACCCATACGGCTCTCCAAGACGGTGGGCTAAAACATCCGCATGGCGTACCACGCTAAATGCACTGGTTAAAATACCCACCAGAGCCAGAATATTGATCCCCACAACCACTGGCAATGACTGACTGCTTCCCCAGAAGAGCAGCACAGCCAGTGCCAGAACCGGGAAAATGAGAGAGGTCTCCTTGTGGCGGGTCTTTACCGCCTCGTGTGTTGCTGTCATGTGTTTCTCCAACAGTGCAGGTGCTTGTAATTATAGATAGATTTTGAGGGTGTTAAATTAACAGAAAACGGTTAAATACCCTGTATTTTTTACTTAATTTTACCCTTTAATGGGATTTTTCTTCCTGAAGCTTATAATTCCTCATTTACACAAAATAATAATTTAATAACAATGCCTTGCACTCTTAAATAGTTCATTTCTCGCTGTCGGCTGGCACCCTGGCGTATCGTCGTCCACACTTATCTTTTAGCCAAAAGAGAGGTTAGCGATGCCATACAAATCGAAAAGCGAATTACCGGATAACGTGCAAAACGTACTGCCTGCCCACGCTCAGGATATCTATAAAGAAGCCTTTAACAGCGCCTGGGATCAATACAAAGATGAAGAAGATCGCCGGGACGATGCCAGCCGTGAAGAGACGGCGCATAAAGTGGCCTGGGCCGCCGTAAAAAATGACTATGAGAAAGGGGATGATGACAAATGGCACAAAAAGAAATAGCTGCCGAATAATACACTGCCTCCATTTTGACATTTCAGGCGGTTGAACTGCCGCTGTATTGCATCTGGCCCGCGAATTGCTTATCGTTGCTCAACTGCTGTTAAAATGAACAGCACAGAATGCCGGGAAGGCGCATTAAACATGTCGCAAGGAAGCATGCAGTGGCGGAGGTGGAATGTGTTAACGCGTGATTTCTTGATGAAGGCAGATTGTAAGACGGCATTTGGTGCTATTGAGGAATCGCTTCTGTGGTCGGCTGAACAACGTGCGGCGTCGCTTGCGGCAACGCTGGCCTGCCGCCCGGATGATGGCCCGGTCTGGATTTTTGGTTACGGCTCTCTGATGTGGAACCCGGCGCTCGAGTTTGTTGAATCGGCAACCGGAACGCTGCCTGGCTGGCACCGCGCCTTCTGTTTGCGCCTGACCGCCGGACGCGGCAGCGCGTGTCAGCCTGGACGTATGCTTGCACTAAAAGAGGGCGGGCGCACCACGGGCGTGGCATACCGGCTGCCGGATACCACGCTGGAAGATGAGCTGACGCTGCTGTGGAAGCGCGAGATGATCACCGGCTGCTATATGCCCAGCTGGTGCAAGCTGGAACTGGACGACGGCCGCACCGTCAACGCGCTGGTGTTCATTATGGATCCGCGCCACCCGCTGTATGAAGCCGACACCCGAACCCAGGTGATTGCCCCGCTGATTGCCGCCGCCAGTGGACCGCTGGGCACTAACGCCCAGTACCTTTTCTCGCTCGATCAGGAGCTGACGCGTCTCGGTATGCAGGACGACTGTCTGAGTGAGCTGGTGGTGAAGGTTAAAGCGCTGCTGGAAGGGAACCCGCTCAGCAATACGCTGCGCCCGGGTTTTGCCTGATAATACGCCCGGCTGGCCGAGCGTTTATGGTTATGCTGCCACGTAACTTACGGAATGTTCGAGCGACTGGCTGTGGCTGTCGATCAGCACATCCCAGGTGCCGGTGTAAGGCACCGTCAGCCAGGCCTTATCATCCTGGACGGTAAGGATATCTGCCTGCGATTGCTTTTGCCCTTTTGTACTCATCAGATGGATGCGGCAACGTTCTGAGCAACGCACCACTACCGTATCCCCGCCAAACAGTTTCAGACTCGTTTTAACTCGTGCCATTTTTTATACCCCGTCGTTTTTGCCCATCCCGAGCGTGATGTTGTTCACAATTTACTCATTGCATAACACCAAAGGGGAAGGTGGGTGATGCTGATTTCGATCAAAAAATGGCGCAACGATTAAACAAAAATGACAAAATTTCTGAAACCTTTCAGCCGACGCGCGTTTTCCCTGCTTAACGCGCGTCCGGGAAAAATTATATGCGGAAATGGCCAGCGGTCTCAGCAAGGTCGCCCGCCTGGCTTTGCAGCGCGCTGGCCGCAGCAGCAGACTGTACAACGAGTTCAGCGTTCTGCTGCACCATGCGATCCAGGTGAGTCACCGCGTGGTTAATTTCATGGATGCCTTTCATCTGCTCGCGGGTGGCAATAGATATTTCACGCATAATGCCAGACACGCTCCCGACGCTGGCGCGGATCTCATCCATGCTGTCGCCCGCAAGGTGCACAAATCGGGAGCCGGTTGCAACGCTTTCGGTAGTGGAGTCAATAAGGGATTTAATCTCTTTCGCCGCCTGAGCGCTGCGGCTGGCCAGATTACGCACTTCCCCCGCAACGACCGCGAACCCACGGCCCTGCTCACCGGCACGAGCCGCTTCGACGGAGGCGTTAAGCGCCAGAATGTTGGTCTGGAAGGCGATGCCGTCAATCACGCTGGTGATATCGCCAATCTTTGCAGAAGCCACTTCGATGGACTGCATGGTGCTGATTGCCTGCGAGACAACTTCGCCGCCGCGCGCTGCGGCCGCAGAGGCCTTACTGGCCTGGTCGTTGGCTTCTTCGGCCGATTCATTCGACTGGGTAACGGAGGCGGTTATCTCTTCCACGGCGCTGGCGGTCTCACGCAGGCTGGACGCGGCCTGCTCGGTTCGTCCGGAGAGATCCTGATTGCCTGCCGCAATCTCCTGCGCGGCGTTTTTCACTGAGGCGCTGGCGTCGCGAAGCTGGACCATCACCACCGAGAGTTTATTGCTGAAGGCGTTAAACGCCTGCGCAATTTGCGCCACTTCGTCATCGCCGCTATCCGGCAGACGCTGGGACAGATCGTTGGTGCCGTTGGCAATGCTGTGCATCGCGTCGCGAATGTCGGACAGGCGCTTAAGCAGGCGGGCTATCAGGAGGTGGACAATGGCGCCGCTCAGAAGCGCCAGAATCACCAGCGAGATTGCCGACGCTTTCAGCAAGGAACGCATGCCGGAGGTAGCGTCGCTGCTGTCGAGGGCGACGACCAGCAGCCAGTTCGTGCCCGGCACGGCTGAGGCGATAAAGGTTTTTTCCTCAACATTCAGCGTCCCGTCGACCGGATTACCGCTCTTCAGCGCCGTAAGGTCGATGCCTTTGATCGTCCCGGTAAACGGCTTCAGCGTCAGGGTTGGCTCGTTGGCGGCAATAACCGTGCCGTCGCTGTTCAGGAGCAACCCGCTGCTGGCAGGCGTTGGGTGGATCCCGCGCACGTTCGCCACCACGCTATCCATGGCGACATCGCCCGCTACCACCGCTTTCAGAGTACCATTCTCCTTCACCGGTACGGCAAACGTCACCACCAGCTTCCCGGTCCCGGCATCAACGTAGGGCGCCGTCACAACCGGGCCATCCGTGCTCACCACCTGCTGATACCAGGGACGAATGGTTGGGTCATAATCCGCCGGGACCCCCGCAGGATCGGAGAATTTCGCCGTCTTGCTGGCGTAGCCTGCGTAGACGTTGGTGAAGCCGCCCGCCTGGGCTAATTGCTTAAACACCGGAACCGGATCGTCAGCCAGCGCGATACTCTGCGCGGAGGCAATCACCGTCATTTTGCTTTTGACCCAGTCGGCAATCGCCATATTGTGGCTGGCGCTGGTGCTGGTCAGTATATCGCGCTGCGACTGCTGATTATCCTGGCGCGTGACCTGAAAGTTGATAATGGTATTAAGAAGAAGGGCGACGACCATACAGCCTGTCGTCGCCGCAATAATGCGGGCGCGAATGGATCTGAACATAAGTGTAATACCTGCTGTGTTGTTTCCATGCCTATCGGCAATGGCGCAGGTAAACTTGATGCTGAAACCGCGTCCATAAGAAAATAATATTTTTAGCGATTTATTATTAAAAAGTTAATACTTTATCAGCGGTAAGAGTCCATTCAGCCAGTTCAACCAGCGTGCCAATTTCCACGCCATCAATCAGGGGCAGCCCGGTAATGCCGCGACCGTCGGTACAGGTTTTGCACAGCTTGACCGGAACGTTTTGCGCGGTCAGGATCTCCAGCATGTGTTGTATGTTGTAGCCCTCAGCGGGTTTCTGCCCCTTCAGCGCGGCCGTGACGGCATCGGACATCAAAAAGAGGCGCAGCTCCAGCTCACTCTCCTTATCGCGCAGCGCGATTGCCAGGCGCAGACTGTTAAAAAGGGATTCACTGCCGTAGGCCGCACCGTTGGCGACGATCACAATCTTCTGCATGTTGACTCCTGTTCTTTGAAAAGGCACGAATATTGCTTCTCATACCGAAGAATATGTATCGGAGAGAGAAACGATGACAATAGTGGCTGGCAGTTCGCCTGGCGCGACCGAATGGTTCCAGCGTGCAAGAATGCTGCGGGAGGAACAGCTCGGCAGATTAGCGCAGCTGGGCGCACTGGTGAACGGCATCAGTCGACTGGTGCATATGCTACAGTGCGAACGCGGTGCGTCAAATGTCTGGCTCTGCTCGCAGGGTAAATTGTACGGGCCTGAATGCAAGGCCAGCAGGGCTTTGGTGGATGAAAACCTTGCGGCATTGCACCTCCTGTTTAGCGAACCGCTGCCGGGCAGCGCCCTCTGCGAACGTATCGCCAGTGCACTGCACGGCCTTGAAACGCTGATGGTGCTGCGTGATGGCGTTACAGGTCAACGCGTCACCGCGCCGCAGGCGATGGAACACTACAGCCGCATACTGCGGCATCTGCTCAATATCGTACCTCAACTCAGCGACAGCATTGACGATCCGCACATCGCGGGCCGATTTGTGGCCCTTTACAGCCTGATGCAGGGCAAAGAACTTGTGGGACAAGAGCGGGCGTTAGGGGCTATTGGTTTCACCCAGGGATTCTTTGACGATGAAACTCGCCAGCGGCTGGTGGATCGCATTGATGGCCAGCAGGCCTGCTTTGAGGTTTTTATCTCCCATTGCACTCCAGACGTGCAGGAGACGTTTACCCTCAACTGTCAGCCGGGTCTGGAGACTGAAAAACTCAGGCGTGAAGCGTGCACCCGCCAGCCTCCGGCAGATAATGGCGATACCGCCCTCAAATGGTTTGCCCTGCAAACCGCGCGTCTTGAGCATCTGCGTACGCTGGAGGAGGTAGCCATTGCCGATCTGATGACGGCAGTTGAGGAGCGTCGTTATAGCGAAAACCTGCACGTAGACGATGAGTACGACGATATCCTGGCGCGATTTCCGGATAGACCACTGCTGCCGCTGGTGCGCCAGCAGGCGCGTGAAATTGAGCAACTCTCCCGTCAGCTTGCTTCCCTGCGCGACACGCTTGAGGAGCGCAAGACAATCGACAAAGCCAAAAGCGTGCTAATGACGCATCAGAACATGAGCGAGGAGCAGGCGTGGACAGCCCTGCGCAAAATGGCGATGGATAAAAACCAACGCATGGTGGATATCGCCCGTGCGCTCCTTACGGTGAAAAATCTGTGGAAGATACCCCCTGGGGAGTAGTTGCACAGTCAGTGGGCATTTTATGCCTGATTGAGGTGCGTAAAACAGCGCTCTCCTTGCAGAAACCCCGTAACGCCGGGGTTAAAAAGCTGGCATCACCTTTGCATTAACAGATTAACTATTTTTGACGATGCGCCAACGGCGGTGCATACGTCTTCGGGATAAAGGCGTCCAGCGGTGCTTCAGCACCGTCGGGCGCTTTTTTTTGCCTTTTTTCAGGAGCAATTATGGCGGATTTGTCGAGACGGCGGTTATTGCAGGCCAGCATGCTGGCGAGTGGTGCGATGCTGTTGCCGGGTGTCATGCAGGCCGCATGGGCGGCGGGGTCAGATAAGCCGGAGCAGGATACCGTGCGTATCGGGTTTATCCCCCTGACCGATTGCGCGCCAGTGGTTATCGCGGCCCTGAAAGGGTTCGATAAAAAACACGGCATTACCATTGTACCTACTAAAGAGGCGAGCTGGGCGGCGGTGCGCGACAAGCTGGTGGCAGGGGAGCTGGACGCCGCACACATTCTTTACGGCCTGCTGTACGGACTGGAGCTGGGTATCGCGGGCAAGCCGCAGCAGATGGCGAACCTGATGACTCTCAACCAGAACGGTCAGGCCATTACGCTCTCCAGCGATCTGGCGGAGAAGGGCGTTCGTGATCTCGACGGGCTGAAAAAGCTGATTACACAGCAGGCACCGGGAACCTACACCTTCGCGCATACCTTCCCGACGGGGACACACGCTATGTGGCTCTACTACTGGCTGGCCAGTGCGGGCATTAACCCGTTTGACGACGTGCGCACTGTGGTGGTCCCGCCGCCACAGATGGTGATGAACATGCGCATCGGCAACATGGTCGGGTTCTGCGTCGGCGAGCCGTGGAACGCGCGGGCGATTAACGACCGCATCGGGTTTACCGCCGCCACGTCACAGTCCATCTGGGCCGATCACCCGGAAAAGATCCTCGGCACCCGACGCGACTGGGTGGTGAAAAATCCGCACACCGCACGGGCGCTGGTGAGCGCCGTGATGGAAGCCGCGCGCTGGATCGAGGCGTCAGCGGAAAACAAACGTGAAACCGCGCAGATCCTCTCGCGCCGCGCATGGCTCAACTGCAAGGAACAGTACCTCACCGGACGCATGCTCGGCGAATACGACAACGGGCTCGGTCAGCGCTGGCAGGATGCGCACCCGATCCGTTTCTTCAATGAGGGTGCCGTGAGCTACCCGTATCTCTCCGACGGCATGTGGTTCTTAACCCAGTTCCGACGCTGGGGTTTGCTCAACGCCGCGCCGGATTATGCGGGCATCGCACAGCGCATTAACCAGACCGCGGTCTGGCAGGATGCCGCGACCGCCGTGGGCGGCATGTCCACACCGTCATCACCGTATCGCAGCAGTACCCTGATGGACGGCACCGTCTGGAACGGCACCGATCCGGAAGGGTACGCCAACCGCTTCGCCATTCACCGTAAAGGGGCCTGAGTATGCAGCATCTGCAAAATACGCAACCACAAGAGAAGTCAGAGAGCGGGGAAGTGATTGTCCTGCCTCCGCTACAGGTTCGCCGTCGTGCGCCAGCGTTTACGCGTCGGATGAATGAGTTTTTACAGCGCGTCATCCCGGCGCTGCTCGGTCTCGGTCTGCTGGTGGTGCTCTGGCAGCTGGCGGCGATAAACAGTAAAGGTTTCCCGACGCCGCTCAGCACGCTCGATTCGGCCATGACCCTGTTTGCCGATCCGTTTTATCGCGACGGGCCAAATGATATGGGCATTGGCTGGAACGTGCTGGCGTCGTTGCAGCGCGTCGCCATCGGCTTCGGTCTGGCGGCGCTGGCGGGCATTCCGCTGGGCTTTTTGATTGGGCGCTTCACCTTTTTCTCCCGCATGTTCAACCCGCTGATCGCGCTCCTGCGTCCGGTCAGCCCGCTGGCCTGGCTGCCTATCGGCCTGCTGCTGTTCCAGAAAGCGGAGCCCGCGTCGAGCTGGACCATTTTTATCTGCTCCATCTGGCCGATGGTCATTAACACCGCCGAAGGGGTGCGCCGTATTCCGCAGGACTACCTCAACGTGGCCCGGGTGCTGCAACTCTCAGAGTGGACCATCATGCGCCGCATTCTTTTCCCCGCCGTGCTGCCTGCGGTGTTGACCGGGGTACGTCTCTCCATTGGCATTGCCTGGCTGGTGATTGTCGCCGCCGAGATGCTCACCGGAGGTTTAGGCATTGGCTTCTGGATCTGGAATGAATGGAACAACCTCAACGTTGAAAACATTCTCATCGCCATCGTCATCATTGGCGTGGTCGGGTTGCTGCTGGAGCAGGGGCTGATGCTGATCGCCCGTCGCTTTAGCTGGCAGGAAAAATAAGGAGTGAAGATGAAACCTTTAATTCAGGTCCAGGCCGTGAGCCAGCGTTTTTCCACCGCCAGCGGCGAGTTTCTGGCGCTGCAAAACGTCTCTTTTGATATCCACGAGGGCGAAACCGTCAGTCTGATTGGTCACTCCGGCTGCGGCAAGTCGACGCTGTTAAACCTGATCGCCGGGATCACGCTGCCGACGGAAGGCGGGCTGATTTGCGACAACCGCGAAATCGCCGGGCCGGGGCCTGAGCGTGCGGTAGTGTTCCAGAACCATTCGCTGCTGCCGTGGTTAACCTGCTTCGACAACGTGGCGCTGGCGGTGGATCAGGTCTTCCGTCGCACCATGAGTAAGGCCGAGCGAAAAGAGTGGATTGAGCACAATCTCGACCGGGTGCAGATGGGCCACGCGCTGAATAAGCGCCCCGGGGAGATCTCCGGCGGTATGAAGCAGCGCGTCGGTATTGCCCGGGCGCTGGCAATGAAGCCGAAAGTGCTGCTGATGGATGAGCCGTTTGGCGCGCTCGATGCGCTGACGCGTGCCCATCTTCAGGACTCGGTGATGCAGATCCAGCAGGCGCTGAACACCACCATCGTGCTCATCACTCACGACGTGGACGAGGCGGTACTGCTCTCTGACCGCGTAATGATGATGACCAACGGCCCGGCGGCCACCGTGGGTGAGATCCTGCGCGTCGATCTGCCGCGCCCGCGCAACCGGGTGCAGCTGGCGGACGATAGCCGCTATCACCATATGCGCCAGCAGATCCTCCATTTCCTCTACGAAAAACAGCCGAAAGCGGCGTAATGAGGGGGCACGATGCGACTGGTCATTATCGGTAATGGTATGGCGGCAACCCGGCTGATTGCATCGCTCACCGGGCGTGTGCCCGGTCGTTTCGCTATCACCGTCATCGGTGACGAGCCGGAGCAGGCGTACAACCGCATCCAGCTTTCGCCGGTGCTGAGTGGTGAAAAGCAGGCGGAGCACATCTGTCTGCACGATGAAGACTGGTACACGGCACGAGGCGTGACGGTGCTGCGAGGAGAAACGGTGCTCGCAGTAGACGTTAACGCGCGTAAAGTGCGTACCTCTGCTCGCACGCTGGGCTGGGATGCGCTGGTGTTTGCCACCGGGTCTACCCCTGTAGTGCCGCCGATCCCCGGCGGCGATGCGCCGCATGTGTTCACCTTTCGCACACTGGCAGAGACCCGCGCCATCCTGAACCTCTCCGGTCCGGCGGTAGTGCTGGGCGGTGGCGTACTTGGCGTGGAAGCAGCGGCAGCGCTGGCGCGCAACGGTGACAACGTCACGCTTATCCATCGTGGTCCTTGGCTGATGGAACAGCAGCTGGATCAGCAGGCGGGACTGCTGCTTGAAGAGGCGCTGGCGGCGCGGGGTGTTAGCTGTGAATTCGCCTCTGGCATCGCGGCGATTAACGGCAAGAGCGTGACGCTACTCAACGGGCACAGCGTCACCGCCGCGCGCGTGGTGCTGGCCACGGGTGTACAACCCAACGTTGCGCTGGCAAAAGCCAGCGGCATTCACTGCGCGCGCGGCATCGTGGTGGATCACCAGATGCAAACCTCCGTGCCGGATATCTACGCCATCGGCGAGTGCTGCGAAATTGACGGCCAGACATTTGGCCTGGTCGCCCCCTGTCTGGCGCAGGCGGATATTCTCGCCGCACGGCTGGCCGGGGAGGTCACCGCGCCGTTTACCCGGACCGACAACGGCGTGCGTCTTAAGGTGCCCGGCGTGGAGCTGTTCAGCCTCGGACGCGCGACGGCGCAGGCGGACGATGTGGTATGGAGTTCATGGGATCCGCTGACCCGTCACTATCGACGTTTACTGATCCATCAGGGGGCGCTGGCTGGCGTGCTGCTGCTGGGTGACTGCCGCAGTGCGGCAACCTTTACCGATTTACTGGCAACGGCTGCGCCCGCCCACGCGGACTGGCTGTTCGATCGTTTCACAACGCAACCGCAGGTTGCAGGACAGAACGCTATGACAAAACCTACTCTGGTGGTGGTTGGGCACGGTATGGTCGGCCATCATTTCCTCGAAGACTGCGTTAACCGCAATTTGCATCAGCAGTATCAGATTATTGTTTTTGGCGAAGAGCGCTATGCGGCCTATGACCGCGTGCATCTGTCGGAATATTTTGGCGGACGCAGCGCGGACTCGCTCTCGCTGGTGGCGGGGGAGTTCTTTGCCGATAACGGTATAGAGCTGCGCCTCTCGCAGCAGATTGTCGCTATCGATCGTGATGCACACGTTGTGCGTACCGCCAGCGGCCATGAAACCCACTGGGATAAGCTGGTGCTGGCGACCGGCTCGTACCCGTTCGTACCGCCCGTTCCGGGCAGCGATCTGCCGGGTTGTTTTGTCTACCGCACCCTCGACGATCTGGACAATATTGCGGCCCATGCGGCAGGCTCTCGCCGCGGTGTGGTAATTGGCGGCGGCCTGCTGGGGCTGGAGGCGGCGAATGCGCTTAAGCAGCTAGGGCTGGAAATCCACGTGGTGGAGTTTGCGCCGAATCTGATGGCGGTGCAGCTCGACAGCGACGGTGCGGCAATGCTGCGCAGGAAAATTGAGGCGCTGGGCGTAGGGGTACACACCAGTAAATCGACGACGGAGATTGCCACCGCAGACGACGGGCTGGTGCTGCGCTTTGCCGATGGTGAACAGCTGGAAACGGACATGGTCGTCTTCTCTGCCGGTATTCGACCGCAGGACGCGCTGGCGCGCAGCAGCGGGCTGGCTATTGGCGAGCGCGGCGGGATCTGTATTGACGACGGCTGCCGGACCTCCGACCCGGACGTGCTTGCCATCGGGGAATGCGCGCTGTGGGAGGGGAAAATCTTTGGCCTGGTGGCCCCGGGCTACCAGATGGCGCGCGTGGCCGCCGCTGTGCTGGCGGGTGAGGAGAAGCGCTTCACCGGCGCGGATATGAGTACCAAACTCAAGTTGCTGGGGGTGGATGTGGCGTCGTTTGGCGATGCCCACGGGCGCACGCCGGGGGCGCTGAGCTACCAGTGGACGCACGGGCCGCAGCAAATCTACAAAAAAATTGTGGTCAGTCACGACAGCAAAACCCTGCTGGGTGGCGTGCTGGTGGGCGATGCCAGCGAATACGCCACGCTGGTGCAGATGATGCTTAACGGCATCAGTCTGCCAAAAGAGCCGGAAACGCTGATCTTACCCGCGTCGTCAGGCTGCACGCCAAAAGCGCTGGGCGTGGCGGCGCTGCCGGAAAGCGCGCAGATCTGTTCGTGTCATAACGTCAGCAAAGGGGATATCTGCCTGGCGGTAAGCGCGGGCGCAACGGATATCGGCGCCATTAAGCAGTGCACCAAAGCGGCGACCGGCTGCGGAGGTTGTAGCGCGCTGGTGAAGCAGGTGATGGAGTTCCAGCTTGCGGAGCAGGGCGTGGAGGTGAAAAAAGATATCTGTGAGCACTTCCCGTACTCGCGTCAGGAGATATACCACCTGGTGCGCGTCAACCATATCCGGACTTTCGACCAGCTTATCAGCCGTTACGGACAAGGGCACGGCTGTGAGATCTGTAAACCGCTGGTGGGATCAGTGCTGGCCTCCTGCTGGAACGAATACCTGCTGAAACCGGCGCATCTGCCGCTGCAGGACACCAACGACCGCTACTTTGCCAATATTCAGAAGGACGGAACGTATTCCATCGTGCCGCGCATGCCTGCCGGGGAAGTGACGGCCGACGGGCTGATCGCCATAGGCCAGATTGCGAAACGCTATAGCCTTTACAGCAAAATCACCGGCGGACAGCGTATTGACCTGTTTGGCGCCACGCTCGAACAGTTGCCGGAAATCTGGCAGGCGCTGGTGGAGGCCGGATTTGAGACCGGTCATGCGTACGGGAAATCCCTGCGCACGGTGAAATCCTGCGTCGGGTCGACCTGGTGTCGCTATGGCGTGCAGGACTCCACCGGCCTTGCGGTCAAACTGGAGCATCGCTACAAGGGGTTACGTGCGCCGCACAAAATCAAAATGGCGGTCTCCGGCTGTACCCGTGAGTGCGCAGAGGCGCAGAGCAAAGACGTGGGGGTGATTGCCACGGACAAGGGCTGGAACCTTTATCTGTGCGGCAACGGCGGGATGAAGCCGCGCCACGCGGATCTCTTTGCCAGCGATCTGGACGACGAAACGCTGATCCGCACCGTTGACCGTTTCCTGATGTTCTACATTCGCACGGCAGATCGTCTGCAACGCACCAGTACCTGGATGGATAACCTGGAAGGCGGCCTCGACTATCTGCGCGAGGTGATCCTTAACGACAGCCTGGGGATCGCCCACGAGCTGGAGCAGGAGATGGCCCGGGTGGTGGAGACCTATCAGTGCGAATGGCAAACCACCCTCAACGATCCTGATCGCCTGGCGCTGTTCCGCACCGCGGTGAATGTCCCTGCCGCGGCGGAGAGCAAGCGCTGGCAGGAAATTTGCGGCATCAATGATATCCCCGAGCAGGCGGGCATCGGCGCGCGGCTTGGCCGAAAACCGATTGCGCTGTTCCGCTTTGGAACGTCCGTTTATGCCCTGGACGACCTGGAGCCGGGCAGCAGCGCGAACGTGCTTTCGCGCGGCATCCTTGGCGATGCAGCGGGCGAGCCGGTGGTGATTTCCCCGCTTTATAAGCAGCGCATACGTCTGCGCGATGGATGTCAGGTGGAGAACGGCGAACCCGTGGTGCGCGCCTGGCCGGTAAAAATTGAAAACGGCAAGGTTTGGGTTGGAAGCCAAGAGCTGGTGATGCGTGCGGAGGCCTCATGACGGAAACCCGTACAACGTGCCCTTACTGCGGGGTGGGCTGCGGCGTGGTCGCCAGTGTGGAAGATGGCGCGGTAAGCGTTCGTGGGGATGAAACTCATCCGGCGAACTTTGGTCGCCTGTGCGTAAAAGGATCTGCCCTCGGGGAAACGACGGGGTTGCAGGGACGTCTGCTGCGCCCGGTTGTTGACGGCATGGAGGTGGCATGGCCGCAGGCGCTGGGTGAAGCGGGCGAGCGGCTACGGAAGATCATCAACGAATGGGGGCCGCAGGCGGTGGCGTTTTATGCCTCCGGCCAGCTGTTGACCGAGGATTACTATGCGGCCAACAAGCTGATGAAAGGCTTTATCGGGGCGGCGAACATTGATACCAACTCGCGGCTGTGCATGTCGTCAGCGGTGGTGGGCTACAAACGCGCCTTCGGTGAAGACATTGTGCCGTGCAGCTACGAGGACGTGGAAAACAGCGATCTGGTGGTACTCGTTGGCTCAAACGCGGCCTGGACGCATCCGGTGCTGTATCAGCGGCTGGTGCAGGCAAAACGCAGCAACCCGCAGATGAAAGTGGTCGTGATAGATCCGCGCAAAACCGCCACCTGCGATGTCGCTGACCTGCATCTGGCGCTTAAGCCCGGCAGCGATGCCGGGCTGTTTGTGGGATTGCTCAATCTGATTCAGGGGAGCGGCGAGTGGCCGATTCCTCACGTGGCCGCGTTTTGCGATCTGCCTTCAGACGAGATTGGCACCTTCTACGACTGGTTTGTCACTGCGCCACGCGCGATCACGCTCTACACCATGGGGATCAACCAGTCCTCCAGCGGCAGCGACAAGTGTAACGCCATCATTAACGTGCATCTTGCCAGCGGGAAGTTCAACCGTTCGGGCTGCGGCCCGTTTTCGCTGACCGGACAGCCAAACGCCATGGGCGGGCGGGAAGTGGGTGGGCTGGCGAACCAGCTGGCGGCGCACATGAACTTCGAGCCGGACGATCTTTCGCGTGTGGCGCGTTTCTGGGGAACCGAGCGGCTGGCACAAACGCCGGGGCTGATGGCGGTAGAGCTGTTTGACGCGATTGCCCGCGGCGAGGTGAAGGCGGTGTGGATCATGGGCACCAATCCTGCCGTGTCACTTCCCGACAGCCACGCGGTGTGCCAGGCCCTGGCAGCCTGCCCGCTGGTCATAGTATCTGAGGTGATGCAGGAGACGGACACCAGCCGGTTTGCTCATATCCGTTTTCCCGCCCTGGGCTGGGGCGAAAAAGACGGAACGGTGACCAATTCCGAGCGGCGTATTTCGCGCCAGCGCGCGTTTCTGCCTGCGCCGGGCGAGGCCAGACCGGACTGGTGGATCATCGCCCGGATCGCAGAGCAGCTCGGTTATGGCGATGCCTTCGCCTGGGAACACCCTCATGAGATATTTTGTGAACATGCGGCGCTGACGGCGTTTGAAAATAACGGCGAACGGGCGCTAAACCTGCGCGAACTGGCGTCGCTGTCGCGAGAGGCGTGGGACGAGCTGGCGCCTTATCAGTGGCATGCCGGTGATTTCCCGCAAAGAAATCTTGTACCGGTTGATCCTTCCTCACATGGGGCAGGCGTCGACGAATTGTACCCCTTGATACTGAATACCGGGCGGATCCGCGATCAGTGGCACACCATGACGCGCACGGGGTATGTTTCGCGCCTGATGCAGCATATCGATGAGCCTTTTATTGAGATGAACGCAACCGATGCGGCGCGCGCGGGGCTGACTGACGGCCAGCTGGCGCGGATAAGTTCCCCGCGCGGGGTCATGGTTGCCAGAGTACGTATCTCTACCGCACAGCGTGCGGGCGAGCTGTTTGCGCCGATGCACTGGAACGCGCAGTTTGCCCGGCAGGGGAAGGTCAACGCGCTGGTGGAAGGGCGGGTTGATGCCTGGTCCGGCCAGCCGGAGAGTAAACAAACCGCGGTGAGGATCCTGCCCTGGCTACCCGCCTGGCAGGGGGAGCTGTATGCCCGCGAGTTGCCAGCGCTGCCGCTGTCGGTCTGCTGGTGGCGTAAAGCCTCACGTCTGACGGTGGCGGGGGAGCAGCCGTTGCTGTCGTGGGTCATGGCGTACGCCAGCGGTCGGGGCTGGCAGTTACAGGTGGCACAGACGGGAGAACGCAGCAGCGTGCTCGCCTGGCATCACGGCGAGCTGATGCTGGGCTACTGGGAGGGCCAGACGCTGCCGGCGCTGGCGCATGCGTTTATTGAAGAAGCCTTTGCTGCTGCGCCCGTACAACTCGCTGAACGCCACGCGCTGCTGCAGGGACAACGGCCGGGCGAAGATGCCGATCCCGGGCGAATTATCTGTAGCTGCTTTAGCGTGGGTGAAAATACGATACGTAAGGCGATAGCCGGAGGCTGTAATTCTGCCGCAGCGCTGGGCGTGAAGCTGCGTTGCGGTACGAACTGCGGCTCCTGCCTGCCGGAGCTGAAAGGGTTGTTGGGATAATAGTGTAAAGGCGTCAGGTGGCGGCTTCGCACCGGCACGAATTTGTAGGTCGGGTAAGGCGAAGCCGCCACCCGACAATTCTGTTCAGGATATTCCTGAAATTTCTGTTAAGACTGGTTTTCAGGGCTTATGGCGTTAACATAATAAGTGTTTGTTCATAAACACAGGTTCTGATTGACGACGTTGAAGGCTGTATCGTCCCGCATCCGTTTTTTGCTGTTACTCCCCCTTTTTACGGCTGGAGCCGTTCACGGTGCGCCGAAATCCTTCGTGCAGCAGGCGCAAAATCCGTTTGATAACAACGGCGATAGTCTGCCGGATCTCGGTATGGCGCAACCGACTACCGAAGGCGAAAAGCACCTGGCTGAAATGGCAAAGGCCTTCGGTGAAGCCAGTATGATCGATAACGGCCTGACGGCCGGGCAGCAGGCGCGACAGTTCGCGTTTGGCAAGGTGCGGGATGCCGTCAGCGGGGAAGTCAACGAGCAGATCGAATCCTGGCTTTCCCCCTGGGGTAACGCCAATGTCAATGTACTGGTGGATGACGACGGTAACTTTAACGGCAGCAGCGGAAGCTGGTTTATCCCCTGGAGCGACAACACCCGCTATCTGAGCTGGAGCCAGCTTGGCCTGACGCAGCAGACAGACGGGCTGGTGAGCAACGTCGGGATCGGGCAGCGCTGGGTTGCCGGAAACTGGCTGCTGGGCTACAACACCTTTTACGACAACCTGCTGGAAGACAACCTGCAACGTGCCGGACTGGGCGCAGAGGCGTGGGGCGAAAACCTTCGCCTGTCGGCCAATTACTACCAGCCGTTCGCTGGCTGGCAGCCGCGTTCCGACATCCGGGAGCAGCGCATGGCGCGCGGGTACGACGTAACGGCCAAAGCCTGGCTTCCCTGGTTTCATCACCTGAACACCAGCGTCAGCTTTGAACAGTATTTTGGCGATAACGTCGATCTGTTTAACAGCGGTACGGGGTATCACAACCCGGTTGCGGTCAACCTGGGGCTGAACTATACCCCCGTTCCGCTGGTCACCCTGACGGCTGTCCATAAGCAGGGGGAGAGCGGCGTTAGCCAGAATAACCTCGGGCTGAAGCTCAACTATCGCTTTGGCGTGCCACTGGCGAAACAGCTTTCCGCCGGGGAAGTGGCGGCGACGCGCTCGCTGCGGGGCAGCCGCTATGATTCACCTGAGCGTGATAATCTGCCCGTGATGGAATTCCGTCAGCGTAAAACCCTCTCGGTCTATCTGGCCACGCCGCCGTGGGATCTTAAGCCAGGCGAAACTGTGATGCTGAAGCTGCAAATTCGCAGCACGCACGGTATCCGTCAGATCCACTGGCTGGGTGATACCCAGGCGCTCAGCCTGACCTCACCGGCAAACAGCAACAGCAGCGATGGCTGGAGCATAATCATGCCCGCCTGGAACGACGCGGAAGGGACGAAAAACGAATGGCGGCTTACGGCCGTGGTGGAAGATAAGGATGGGCAGCGTGTCTCCTCCAATGAGATCACGCTTTCCGTGGTGCAACCGCTCGTCGCAATGCCTGCCGACGATCCACGGTGGAAGTTGCTGCCGGATGAGTAAGTTAAAAAATGCGCTCCTGATGCACCCAGACGGCGGCTTCGACGCGGGATTTTAACTTCATTTTCTTCAGCATGTGTTTGACATGCACTTTGACCGTGCTCTCGGTGATGTCCAGACGGCGGGCGATCATTTTGTTCGGCAGACCCTGAGCAATCAGCTTCAGAATGTCGCGCTCGCGCGGGGTCAACTGGCTGACGTCACGGTCAGACGTGGCGCGGTTCGCACGCAGGCTGGCGGCCAGTACCGGCGTTAACGCTTCACTCAGCACCATCTCGCCTGCGGCAGCCTGTTGCAGCGCCTTGAGCAGATCTTCCGGCTCCATATCTTTCAGCAGATAGCCGTCTGCCCCCCGCTTGAGGGCGGTGACCACGTCTTCTTCATGGTTTGAGACGCTGAAGACCACCACCCGGCCAGAGAGGGATTTCTCCCGCAGCTTGTCGAGGGTTTCCAGGCCATTCATGCCCGGCATGTTGAGATCGAGCAAGATCAAATCAGGATCGAGCGATTCGGCAAGTTCAATACCCTGTTCGCCGTTGCTGGCTTCCCCGACGACGGTGATATCGGGCGCCATGCTGACAAGCTGTTTAACGCCAGTGCGCAGCATCGGATGATCGTCAATCAACAGGATAGATGCCGGTTCCTGATTAGTCATGGTTTTCTCCTTGAGCAGTTATGAGGGGCTTTTCGGGTATAAAGGTGACCACGACTTCGGTGCCACCTGACTCTCCCCGGCGAACCTGGCAATCACCGCGCAGGCTTTGCGCGCGGTCTCGCATGATGATTAAACCATAATGGTTCGTTCGTTCGGCATTTTCCGGCACGCCGCGGCCGTTATCCTGAACCCTGAGCTTCACCTGATTATCCTGGCAGCTGACGGTGACCGTGACGGCCGTCGCCTCGGCATGCTTGAGCACGTTGCTCAGGGCTTCACGGGCAATTTGCAGCAAATGGATCGCCTGGTGAGAGGGGACAAAACGCGGTGGCAACTGGTAATCCAGCTTCACCGGGAAGCCCAGCCTGGCACTAAATTCCTGACAGCTGGACTCCAGCGCAGGGCGTAGCCCCGGCTCGGTGAGCTGTAAACGGAAGGTGGTCAGCAGCTCGCGAAGCTGAATCCACGAGGTGTTAAGCTCGTTGCGGATCTGGCTGAGCAGCTGTTTGCTGCTCTTGGGCATGCCTTCGTCCTGCATTTGCAGGCAACTCACCTGCATCTTCATGCAGGAGAGGGACTGGGCGATGGAGTCGTGCAGCTCGCGGGCGATGGTGGCGCGCTCCTCCATCACGATCAGCTGCTGTTGTTTTTCCTGGTGACGGTCAAGCGCCAGCGTGGCCGTGAGCTGCTCTACAAGAGTATCGACCAGCTGCTGCTGATCGTGGCTCAGATGACGTCCGGCGGGCAAGGTGGCCAGCAAAATACCGTACTGGGTATGGCTGTCCATCAGCCGCCACTTGAGGGTCGTGCCGCTGGTGGTAAGCGGCGGCAAGCCGCGCGGGCAAAGATGACACCCTTTATCGTCGCAGGAGATGTCCGACTGACAGGTAAATTCCTGATGGTTTTCCTCATCTTCAACGTCGTAAACCCGTAGCTCAAGATCGTGGAGCAGAGTCAGGTTTTGCAGGCCGTTCAGTACCGGCGAGAGACGCTCGCAAAGCGGTACCTGCATATGCAGGCGACGGTTCGCCTGCCAGAGGAAAGAGAGGATCTCGTTTTTCTGCTCAAGCCCGGCGGTTTTCTCCTGAACGCGTTTTTCCAGTACCGCGTAGCTTTCAGATAGCTCCGCCGACATGGTGTTGAGCGCCTCGCCGAGCATCGCCATTTCGTTGCGCCCGCTGATGTGCGTGCGTTGGGTAAAATCGCGCTGTGTGACGGCGCGGGCCATTGCCAGGAGTTGCTTCCAGGGGTTAAGCAACCGCGCGCGCAGCCAGATAACCGTGAAAATCAGCAGCAAACCCATAAACAGCGCCATTGCGCGGTGAACCATCACTACGCGGTCAATGCGTAACTCTGTGGTGCGATCGAACGAGGAGACGAGATGATCGATGCGTGACACAAACCCGGCGACATCCTGGGCGACCGTTTCCCGGTCTTCCGCCCGCTTTAACCCGGGCTCCAGCTGGGTATGCCAGTAGCCCTGAAGCGCCTTAAGCTGAGATTGCTGGCCGTCACGGATGGCGGCTCTTTCCAGTTCAGGGCTGAATGCGGTACGCTCCATTTCGTCGATAAGCGGTTGGTCAGCCTGCGTCAGCGGCACCGACGCCAGCAGCCGGTAACTCTGCATACGTAGCGAGCCTGCCTCGTTGATGGCATGCGCATTACCCTGCACACCCTGTACCAGCCAGCCAGAAATAGCCATGCCGGTCACACCGATAGCGGTGGACAGCAGAACAATAAGCGCCAGCTGGTTAACCAGCGTCAGCGGAGATAAACATCTTTTTAACATAGAGTTGCCGGGCTCCTGACGTGACCTGATTGCAGGAATGGCGCTATTCTGGTGCATACCCTGGAGTATACCCATACCAATAAAGGATTACCTCTAAATTGCCAGGGAGGTAACGGTTAGTGGGTGGACGAAGCAGGGATGCGTCAGCACCGTGAAAAACCACACCTTTTTTACGTTTTTCATCTACTCATTAAGAGTGATGGCTTTTTTTTCGCCGCAAAACCTCCCACTTTTCCTTTGATTTATATCAACTTACCGCCGCCCTAAAGCCCTAATGTTTGCAGCATCATTCGAGAATCAGAGGTGTCTATGAGTCACTCTTCCGCTCCCGAAAGGGAAACTGGTGCCGTTATTACAGACTGGCGTCCAGAGGATCCGGCGTTCTGGCAACAGCGCGGCCACCGTATAGCAAGTCGTAATCTGTGGATTTCCGTGCCATGTCTGTTACTGGCGTTTTGCGTCTGGATGTTGTTCAGTGCGGTTGCGGTTAACCTGCCAAAAGTGGGCTTTACCTTTACCACCGATCAGCTGTTTATGTTGACTGCGTTGCCGTCGCTTTCAGGCGCACTGCTGCGCGTTCCTTACGCGTTTATGGTGCCGGTCTTTGGTGGTCGTCGCTGGACGGCTTTCAGTACCGGGATCATGATCGTGCCGTGCGTGTGGCTCGGTTTTGCGGTGCAGGATACCTCTACACCGTTTAGCGTGTTCGTGATTATCTCTCTGCTGTGCGGTTTTGCGGGGGCGAACTTTGCGTCCAGTATGGCAAACATCAGCTTCTTCTTCCCGAAAGCGAAGCAGGGTGGTGCGCTGGGCATTAACGGCGGTCTGGGTAACATGGGCGTGAGCGTGATGCAGCTGATTGCTCCGCTGGCGATCTCGGTCTCCATCTTTGCGGCGTTTGGCGGCGGCGGTGTGACGCAGCCCGACGGTTCAGTGCTGTTCCTGCAAAATGCCTCCTGGATTTGGGTACCGTTCCTGGTGGTCTTTACCCTGGCGGCATGGTTCTTCATGAACGACCTGTCCGCGTCCAAAGCGTCCCTGAGCGAGCAGCTGCCGGTTCTGAAACGTGGCCACCTGTGGGTAATGGCACTGCTGTATCTGGCGACCTTCGGCTCGTTCATCGGTTTCTCCGCAGGCTTTGCCATGCTGTCGAAAACCCAGTTCCCGGACGTACAGATCCTTCAGTTTGCCTTCTTCGGTCCGTTTATTGGCGCGCTGGCACGTTCGCTGGGCGGGATGATCTCCGACCGTCTGGGCGGAACGCGCGTTACGCTGGTGAACTTTGTATTGATGGCCATCTTCTGTGCGCTGCTGTTCCTGACGCTGCCTGCGGGTGGTGAGGGAGGTAACTTCTTTGCCTTCTTCGGCGTCTTCATGGTGCTGTTCCTGACCGCCGGGCTGGGCAGTGCGTCTACTTTCCAGATGATCTCTGTCATCTTCCGCAAGCTGACCATGGACCGCGTGAAAGCGCAGGGCGGGAGCGACGAGCAGGCGATGCGTGAAGCCGCCACCGATACAGCTGCGGCGCTTGGGTTTATCTCTGCGATTGGCGCGATTGGCGGCTTCTTTATTCCAAAAGCGTTCGGTATCTCACTGGATCTGACCGGCTCTCCGGCGGGTGCGATGAAGGTATTCCTCGTCTTCTATATCGCCTGTGTGGTCATCACCTGGCTGGTATATGGCCGTAATACCAAGAAAAACAAGTAAGCTTGATTATCCGTTTGCGCGGCCTGAGTGCCGCGCTTTTTTTAATCGCTTAATAGTTACAACATACTAATAGCGTTTCCCGTAATCGCACACAGGTAACGCTGTGATCGCCATCGCTTTACAGGTGTCTCTACCCCTTAATACCTAAGATGTTAAATTTTGCTCCGCTTATTGTACGATAAATAAAATATATCCATATAAATCATTAAGTTAAAAAATATTAACAGCTACCGCTTTGGTGGTATTTGATCTAATACCCCCCCTCAGAGACCCCCTCCGTCTTGATCGTTATCAATTCTCACCATCTTTCATAGCGTTACCTTCGCTGCAAATCAGCAATGTCGATTTAGAGAGCCACAGGCTCCACACAGGAGATACCCGATGAGCAAATTTTTGGACCGGTTTCGCTACTTCAAACAGAAGGGTGAAACTTTTGCCGATGGGCACGGCCAGGTTCTGGATACCAACCGGGACTGGGAAGACGGTTACCGTCAACGCTGGCAGCATGACAAAGTTGTCCGTTCTACCCACGGTGTAAACTGCACTGGCTCATGTAGCTGGAAGATTTTCGTTAAAAACGGTCTGGTGACCTGGGAAATGCAGCAGACCGACTATCCGCGTACCCGTCCGGATATGCCGAACCATGAACCGCGCGGCTGCCCGCGTGGGGCCAGCTACTCCTGGTATCTCTACAGTGCCAACCGTCTGAAATACCCGCTGATGCGTAAACGCCTGATGAAAATGTGGCGTGAAGCGAAAGTGCAGCACAGCGATCCGGTTGATGCCTGGGCATCCATCATCGAGGACGCCGACAAAGCGAAAAGCTTCAAACAGGCGCGTGGTCGCGGTGGTTTCGTTCGTTCTTCCTGGAAAGAGGTGAACGAGCTGATTGCGGCCTCCAACGTCTATACCGTGAAAACTTACGGTCCTGACCGCGTGGCAGGCTTCTCGCCAATCCCGGCAATGTCGATGGTCTCTTACGCCTCCGGCGCGCGCTACCTTTCACTTATCGGCGGTACCTGTCTGAGCTTCTACGACTGGTACTGCGACCTGCCGCCAGCGTCGCCGCAGACCTGGGGCGAACAGACCGACGTGCCGGAGTCCGCTGACTGGTACAACTCCAGCTACATCATCGCCTGGGGCTCTAACGTTCCGCAGACCCGTACCCCTGATGCGCACTTCTTTACCGAAGTACGTTACAAAGGGACCAAAACCGTCGCGGTGACCCCGGACTACGCCGAAATCGCCAAACTGTGCGACCTGTGGCTGGCACCGAAACAGGGTACTGATGCCGCCATGGCGCTGGCGATGGGCCACGTCATGTTGCGTGAATTCCACCTCGACAAGCCAAGCCAGTATTTCACCGATTACGTGCGTCGCTACACCGACATGCCAATGCTGGTGATGCTTGAAGAGCGTGACGGCTATTACGCCGCTGGCCGTATGCTGCGTGCTGCGGATCTTGTGGACGCGCTGGGTCAGGAAAACAACCCGGAGTGGAAAACGGTCGCCTGCAACAGCAACGGCGAGCTGGTGGCACCAAACGGTTCTATCGGCTTCCGCTGGGGCGAAAAAGGCAAATGGAACCTGGAACAGCGTAACGGCAACACGGGTGAAGAGACAGAACTTCGCCTCAGCATGCTGGGCAGCCAGGACGAAATCGCCGATGTCGGCTTCCCGTACTTTGGTGGTGAAGGTTCCGAGCACTTCAACAAGGTTGAGCTGCAAAACGTTCTGATGCACAAACTGCCGGTTAAGCGCCTGCAACTGGCGGACGGTTCTACCGCTCTGGTCACTACGGTCTACGATCTGACCATGGCGAACTATGGCCTGGAGCGCGGTCTGAACGACGAAAACTGCGCGACCAGCTATGACGACGTGATGGCTTATACACCAGCCTGGGCGGAGCAGATCACCGGTGTGCCACGCGCCCAAATCACCCGTATCGCCCGCGAATTTGCGGAAAACGCAGACAAAACTCACGGTCGCTCCATGATCATCGTCGGTGCCGGTCTGAACCACTGGTATCACCTCGATATGAACTATCGCGGCCTGATCAACATGCTGATCTTCTGCGGCTGCGTCGGTCAGAGCGGCGGCGGCTGGGCGCACTACGTGGGCCAGGAAAAACTGCGTCCGCAGACCGGCTGGCAGCCGCTGGCGTTTGCCCTTGACTGGCAGCGTCCGGCTCGTCACATGAACAGCACCTCCTACTTCTATAACCACTCCAGCCAGTGGCGCTACGAGACGGTGACCGCGCAGGAGTTGCTGTCGCCGATGGCGGATAAATCCCGCTACAGCGGCCACCTGATTGACTTCAACGTGCGCGCTGAACGCATGGGCTGGCTGCCGTCTGCACCGCAGTTGGGCACTAACCCGCTGCGCATTGCGGAAGCGGCGAAGAAAGCGGGCATGTCACCGGTGGACTACACCGTGAAATCGCTGAAGGATGGCTCAATCCGTTTTGCGGCAGAACAGCCTGAGAACGGCAAAAACCATCCGCGTAACCTGTTCATCTGGCGCTCCAACCTGCTGGGTTCGTCCGGTAAAGGCCATGAGTACATGCTGAAATACCTGCTCGGTACCGAAAACGGTATTCAGGGTAAGGATCTCGGCAAGCAGGGCGGCGTGAAGCCAGAAGAAGTTGAATGGAAAGACAACGGTCTGGACGGCAAGCTGGATCTGGTGGTAACGCTGGACTTCCGTCTGTCCAGTACCTGCCTGTACTCCGATATCGTGCTGCCTACCGCCACCTGGTACGAAAAAGACGACATGAATACGTCGGATATGCATCCGTTTATTCATCCGCTGTCTGCGGCCGTTGACCCGGCGTGGGAATCAAAAAGCGACTGGGAAATCTATAAAGACATCGCGAAGAAATTCTCCGAAGTCTGTGTAGGGCACCTGGGCAAAGAGACCGACGTGGTGACGCTGCCAATCCAGCACGACTCCGCTGCCGAACTGGCGCAGCCGCTTGACGTGAAGGACTGGAAAAAAGGCGAATGCGACCTGATCCCGGGCGTGACCGCGCCGCACATTATTCCGGTTGAACGTGATTACCCGGCTACGTACGAGCGCTTTACCTCTATCGGTCCGCTGATGGAGAAGGTCGGTAACGGCGGTAAAGGCATCGCCTGGAACACCCAGAGCGAAATGGACCTGCTGCGCAAGCTCAATTACACCAAAGCAGACGGCCCGGCCAAAGGCCAGCCAATGCTGAACACGGCAATTGATGCAGCGGAAATGATCCTGACCCTGGCACCGGAAACCAATGGCCACGTGGCGGTGAAAGCGTGGGCGGCTCTGAGTGAATTTACCGGCCGTGACCATACGCATCTGGCGAAGAATAAAGAAGAAGAGAAAATCCGCTTCCGCGATATTCAGGCTCAGCCGCGCAAGATTATCTCCAGCCCGACCTGGTCTGGCCTCGAAGATGAACATGTGTCCTATAACGCCGGATACACCAACGTTCACGAACTGATCCCATGGCGCACGCTCTCTGGCCGTCAGTCTCTGTATCAGGATCACCAGTGGATGCGTGACTTCGGTGAAAGCCTGCTGGTTTACCGTCCGCCAATCGATACCCGCTCCGTGAAAGCGGTGATGGGGGCGAAATCAAACGGTAACCCTGAGAAGGCGCTGAACTTCCTGACGCCCCACCAGAAGTGGGGTATCCACTCCACCTACAGCGACAACCTGCTGATGCTGACGCTGTCACGCGGGGGGCCGATCGTCTGGATGAGCGAAGCGGACGCCAAAGATCTGGGTATCGAAGATAACGACTGGATCGAAGTGTTCAACAGCAACGGTGCCCTGACGGCACGTGCGGTGGTGAGCCAGCGTGTACCAGCCGGGATGACCATGATGTACCACGCGCAGGAACGTATCGTTAACCTGCCGGGTTCAGAGATCACCGAGCAGCGCGGCGGTATTCACAACTCTGTGACCCGTATTACGCCGAAACCGACGCATATGATCGGCGGCTATGCCCAGCTGGCCTACGGCTTTAACTACTACGGCACTGTAGGATCAAACCGCGATGAGTTCGTGGTGGTACGTAAGATGAAGAATATTAACTGGTTAGATGGCGAAGGTAATGACCAGGTACAGGAGAGCGTAAAATGAAAATTCGTTCACAAGTCGGCATGGTGCTGAATCTGGATAAATGCATCGGCTGTCATACCTGCTCAGTCACCTGTAAAAACGTCTGGACCAGCCGTGAAGGTATGGAGTACGCCTGGTTCAACAACGTGGAAAGTAAGCCGGGCACCGGCTTCCCGACCGACTGGGAAAACCAGGAGAAGTGGAAGGGTGGCTGGATCCGTAAAATCAACGGCAAACTGCAACCGCGCATGGGTAACCGTGCGATGCTGCTCGGTAAAATCTTTGCTAACCCGCATCTGCCGGGCATCGACGATTACTACGAGCCGTTTGATTACGACTATCAGAACCTGCACAACGCGCCGGAAAGCAAACACCAGCCGATCGCCCGTCCTCGCTCGCTGATCACCGGTAAGCGCATGGACAAAATTACCAGCGGTCCAAACTGGGAGGAAATTCTGGGCGGCGAGTTCGAAAAACGCGCCAAAGACCAGAACTTCGAGAACATGCAGAAGGCGATGTACGGCCAGTTCGAAAACACTTTCATGATGTATCTGCCGCGCCTGTGCGAACACTGCCTTAACCCGGCGTGCGTGGCGACCTGCCCAAGCGGCGCCATCTACAAGCGTGAAGAAGATGGCATTGTGCTGATCGACCAGGACAAGTGCCGCGGCTGGCGTATGTGCATCACAGGCTGCCCGTACAAAAAAATCTACTTCAACTGGAAGAGCGGTAAGTCAGAGAAGTGCATCTTCTGCTATCCGCGCATCGAAGCCGGTATGCCGACCGTCTGCTCTGAGAGCTGCGTAGGGCGTATCCGCTACCTCGGCGTGCTGCTGTACGACGCGGATGCGATTGAAAATGCCGCAAGCACCGAGAACGAGAAAGATCTGTATCAGCGTCAGCTGGACGTCTTCCTCGATCCGAACGATCCGAAGGTGATCGAGCAGGCGCTGAAAGACGGTATTCCGCAGAGCGTGATTGACGCCGCACAGCAGTCCCCGGTGTACAAAATGGCGATGGACTGGAAGCTGGCGCTGCCGCTGCACCCGGAATACCGCACGTTGCCGATGGTCTGGTACGTGCCGCCGCTGTCTCCGATTCAGTCTGCGGCTGACGCAGGTGAACTGGGCAGCAACGGCATTCTGCCGGACGTGGAAAGCCTGCGTATTCCGGTTCAGTATCTGGCCAACCTGCTGACGGCCGGGGATACCCAGCCGGTGCTGCTGGCGCTGAAACGTATGCTGGCGATGCGTCACTTCAAACGTGCGGAAACCGTTGACGGCGTTAACGATACCCGCGCGCTGGAAGAGGTCGGCCTGACCGAAGCGCAGGCGCAGGAGATGTACCGCTATCTGGCAATCGCTAACTACGAAGATCGTTTCGTGGTGCCGAGCAGTCACCGCGAGCTGGCTCGCGAGGCCTTCCCGGAGAAAAGTGGGTGTGGCTTTACCTTTGGCGACGGTTGCCACGGGTCAGACAGCAAATTCAACCTGTTCAACAGCCGTCGCATCGACGCGATGGATGTGACCAGCAAAACGGAGCCGCACCAATGATTGAACTCGTCATTGTTTCGCGTCTGCTCGAGTACCCTGATGCTGCGCTTGTGCAGCATCAGCAGGAACTCTTTGATGCACTCGCGTCATCTGAAAACCTGGATAAAGAGGATGCCCAGACGCTGGGCATTTTCCTCCGCGACCTGCTGGCGCGCGATCTTCTTGATGCGCAGGCGGACTACAGCCAGCTGTTTGACCGTGGTCGTGCCACGTCTCTATTGCTGTTCGAACACGTTCACGGTGAATCCCGCGACCGTGGTCAGGCGATGGTGGATCTGATGGCCCAGTACGAGCAGCACGGTTTGCAACTCGACAGCCGCGAGCTGCCGGATCACCTGCCTCTGTACCTGGAATATCTGGCGCAGCTGCCGAAAGAGGAAGCGCTGGGCGGGTTGCAGGACATCGCTCCCATTCTGGCGTTGCTCGGCGCACGTCTCCAGCAACGTGAGAGCAATTATGCAGTCCTGTTCGATCTGCTGGTGAAACTGGCTAACGCCTCGGTTGACAGTCAAAAAGTGGCGGAAAAAATTGCGGATGAAGCCCGTGACGACACCCCACAAGCACTGGATGCCGTCTGGGAAGAAGAACAGGTGAAATTCTTTGCTGACCAGAGCTGTGGCGAATCTGAAATCTCCGCGCATCAGCGTCGTTTTGCCGGAGCGGTGGCTCCGCAATATTTGAATATCTCTAACGGAGGACAGCACTAATGCACTTCCTGAATATGTTCTTCTTTGACATTTACCCGTATATCGCGGGCACCGTGTTCCTGGTGGGAAGCTGGCTGCGTTATGACTATGGCCAGTACACCTGGCGTGCTGCCTCCAGCCAGATGCTGGATCGTAAAGGGATGAACCTGGCGTCAAACCTGTTCCACATCGGGATTTTGGGTATTTTCGCCGGTCATTTCCTGGGGATGCTGACGCCGCACTGGATGTACGAAGCGTGGCTGCCGATTGAA
Organism: Enterobacter sp. MGH 4; assembly: GCF_000534735.1. Taxonomy (NCBI): domain Bacteria; kingdom Pseudomonadati; phylum Pseudomonadota; class Gammaproteobacteria; order Enterobacterales; family Enterobacteriaceae; genus Enterobacter; species Enterobacter sp. MGH 4. The sequence goes on from NZ_KI973289.1 coordinate 820,133, forward strand.
GTGAAGCAGAAGATGGCGATGCTCGCCGGTGGCGCCTGCGGCGTGATGACCCTGGTGGGTGGGCTGCTGCTGCTGAAACGTCGTCTGTTCAGCCCACGCGTGCGGGCTACCACGACCGGAGCGGACATCCTGATCCTCTCCCTGCTGATGGTGCAGTGTGCGCTGGGTCTGCTGACCATTCCATTCTCTGCGCAGCATATGGACGGCAGCGAGATGATGAAGCTGGTGGGATGGGCGCAGTCTGTCGTGACCTTCCGCGGTGGTGCCTCTGAGCATCTGGACGGCGTGGCGTTCATCTTCCGCGTTCACCTGGTGCTGGGTATGACCCTATTTGTGCTGTTCCCGTTCTCTCGCCTGGTGCACATCTGGAGTGCGCCGGTGGAGTACCTGACGCGCAAATATCAGATCGTGCGTGCTCGTCGCTGATTCGCTGTATTGATACAACCCCGCATTTGCGGGGTTTTTTTTGTCCTGGAACCAGGGTTTCGTGCGGATGCCGGGTGGCGGCTGCGCCTTACCCGGCCTACGGAATTCACTATTCTCGGATCGAACCCTGGTCGAAGCTTCTCATCTTTCCCCGCATGGTAGAACCATGGGGCATTGTGCTTTTGGAGAGTGCTAAAGAATCTGGAAGTGATGGTGGTGGGGGAAGGATTCGAACCTTCGAAGTCGATGACGGCAGATTTACAGTCTGCTCCCTTTGGCCGCTCGGGAACCCCACCAGGGGTAATTCATATTTTGAGGTAAAGCTGGAGATGGTGGTGGGGGAAGGATTCGAACCTTCGAAGTCGATGACGGCAGATTTACAGTCTGCTCCCTTTGGCCGCTCGGGAACCCCACCACGGGGTAATGCTATTAACTGGCCTGCTTCCTGTTGGAAGCGGGGCGCATCATATCAAATGAGACGCCCCTGTAAAGCATTCCTTTAGGAAAATGAAGCTGTTTGCCTGCTTTTTATCCGTAAAGGCGTAAAGCTAATCAATTCATTTTCCGAAGGATTAAAGAATAATCGTTCTGTTGCCGTACACAAAGACGCGCTGAGCAAGTACCTGATAAAGCGCACGGCTCAGTACGTTCTTCTCAACGTCACGGCCAGCTCGCATCATATCTTCTGCCGTGTAGGTGTGATCCACGTGGATCACGTCCTGCATGATGATTGGGCCTTCGTCCAGATTATCATTCACGTAGTGCGCGGTTGCGCCAATGATCTTCACCCCACGCTCGTATGCCTGGTGGTACGGACGCGCGCCAATAAAGGCTGGCAGGAAGGAGTGGTGGATGTTGATAATTTTGTTCGGGAAGCGCGCCACGAAGGATGGCGTCAGCACGCGCATGTATTTTGCCAGCACCACGTAGTCCGGGTTATGCGCTTCAATCGCAGCAGCCATCAGGTTGTCGTGCTCTTCGCGGGTATGACCTTCATGGCTGACCAGTTCAAACGGAATGTCGAAACGTTCAACCAGCGTACGCAGCGTCTCGTGGTTGCCAATGACGGCGGCAATTTCGACGTCCAGGCCACCGTAGTTGGCTTTCATCAGCAGATCGCCCAGGCAGTGCGCCTCTTTGGTGACCAGAATGACAATGCGGCGACGACCCGCCGGGTTTAGCTCGCGCACCGAGCCTTCCGGCAGGGCGCTGTCCAGATCGGCAAGCAGGGTTGTGTCGTTGAAAATACCTTCCAGCTCGGTACGCATAAAGAAGCGACCGGTACGGTGGTCAACGAACTCGTTGTTCTGCACGATATTCAGTTCATGCTTGTAGCAAATGTTGGTAATTCGTGCGATCAGTCCTTTTTGATCGGGACAGATAGTGCGCAGAACTTTACGTTGTAATGATTGCATCGCCGGGAAATCCTGTTTATGTATTTGCGAAGTCTGAGTTGTCAGGCATTACTGCCGCAACACTTTTTAAATTTTTTTCCTGAACCACAGGGGCAGGGATCGTTACGACCGAATTGCGGACGTGTGCCGTCAATATAATACCATTGCCCTCAGTCCTTTAAGAACCGTGAGCGTTCAATGATGGCGCCGGGTTTGTTTTGTTCGCTAAAGCGGGCGACAAAACTGACATAGCCCTCGTTGGCATCGCGGCCGGGAGCGGCATCAAAGATGGTAAGGCCCAGCCAGACGGTGTTGGCAAATCCGGCTTCAATCTCTTGCCGAAAATCGGCAGCATCACAGGACGGATGCCAGGTTTTAATCAGGTAGTCTGCGTTTTTGATCACAAAAGCAGTATACCGCGAGCGCATAAGGTGTGACGGGTCTGGTGCAACCTGCTCGCCAGAAAGATATCGCTGGCAACATAGGCTATACTCCAGAGCGCTACCACAGGGGCAGAGTTGAGACACGATTCTCTTCCTGGAACAAAAAATAAGGCGTTAAACGCTTAAGGTAGCAATATGTTAACTGAGCAGGTGCGTTGACGCTATGTCGGGAATCCAGGGGAAGTAAAACAGGGCTAATGAGAAAGGTAAAAATTGGACTGGCGTTGGGCTCAGGTGCAGCCCGGGGTTGGTCACATATTGGCGTTATCAATACCTTAAACCAGATGGGGATTGACGTTGATATTGTCGCAGGATGTTCTATCGGGTCGCTGGTCGGATCCGCGTACGCCTGCGGTAAGCTCCCGCAGCTTGAAAGCTGGGTGCGCTCCTTTAGTTACTGGGATGTACTGCGCCTGATGGATCTCTCCTGGCAGCGTGGCGGCCTGCTGCGCGGCGAACGCGTATTCAATCAGTTTCGTAAGATAATGCCCCTCGCTGACTTCAGCCACTGCCAAGTGCCTTTCGGCGCCGTTGCAACCAACCTCAGTACGGGCAGGGAGTTATGGCTCACCGAAGGGGATATTCATCTCGCCGTTCGCGCATCCTGTAGCATGCCTGGGTTAATGGCGCCTGTGCCTCATAATGGCTACTGGCTCGTTGATGGTGGCGTGGTGAATCCTGTCCCCATCTCTCTGACGCGCGCCATGGGGGCAGATATCGTCATTGCAGTGGATTTGCAACACGACGCTCATCTTATGCAGCAGGATTTGATGCCGGTTAATCTTCAGAGCGATGATGCGGAAGAAGAGAAACTTGCCTGGCATGCGCGTTTACGCGGCAGAATAGGGCGCCTGACTGCCCGTCGCACGGTGACCGCGCCGAACGCCATTGAAATCATGACGACCTCCATTCAAATTCTTGAGAATCGCCTGAAACGAAACCGTATGGCTGGCGATCCTCCGGATATTCTTATTCAGCCCTATTGTCCACAAATCTCTACCCTTGATTTCCACCGGGCTGAGGCCGCCATAGCAGCGGGCTCGTTAGCCGTCGAAAAGAAAATAGATGAACTGTTGCCTTTTGTGCGTAAAGCACGTTAAGCACTTTTTTGATTACTTCAGCAAAATCTGACAGGCGATAGTACCAATAGCATGCCACTATTGAGTAACTGTCAGCCAGGGGAGGAACCATGACACAGCCATTGGCCGGAAAACATATTTTGATAGTAGAAGACGAGCCCGTTCTCCGATCGCTACTGGATTCGTGGTTATCCTCACTGGGTGCAACCACGTCCCTTGCCGAAGATGGCGTCGAGGCACTGGAAAAAATGGCCAGCATGGCGCCTGATCTGATGATCTGCGATCTCGAGATGCCGCGTATGGACGGATTAATGCTGGTGGAAAACCTGCGTAATGAAGGTTATCAGACACCGATACTGGTGATCTCGGCGACCGAAAATATGGCGGATATTGCTAAGGCGTTGCGTTTGGGTGTGCAGGATATCCTGCTCAAACCGGTTAAAGATTTAAACCGACTGCGTGAAACGGTGTTGGCCTGCCTGTATCCCAATATGTTTAATTCCCGGGTGGAAGAAGAAGAACGTCTTTTCCAGGACTGGGATGCTTTAGTCAGTAATCCGCTCGCGGCCGCGAAGCTGCTTCAGGAACTTCAGCCGCCGGTGCAGCAAAATATCTCTCATTGCAGAGTAAATTATCGCCAGCTGGTAGCGGCTGACCAGCCTGGACTGGTGCTGGATATTGCGCCGCTATCAGATTCCGACCTCGCTTTTTATTGCCTGGATGTTACCCGAGCGGGAGATAACGGCGTTCTGGCGGCCTTATTACTCCGTGCGCTGTTTAATGGATTGCTACAGGAACAATTATCCCATCAGGGGCAACGACTTCCTGAGTTAGGCAGTTTACTAAAACAGGTCAACCAACTTTTTCGCCAGGCCAATTTGCCGGGGCAGTTCCCGCTTCTGGTTGGCTATTATCACAGCGGGTTGAATAACCTTATTCTGGTCTCTGCTGGATTAAATGCCACGCTGAATACCGGCGAACACCATATACAGGTGAGTAACGGTGTGCCGTTGGGAACGTTGGGTAATACTTACCTTAATCAAATTAGCCATCGCTGCACCTCCTGGCAGTGCCAAATTTGGGGTGCCGGTGGGCGGTTACGCTTAATGTTGTCCACGGAGTAAGCAGTCAGGTTTTATTTTTCAGATTGCTTTACCTGTGTTTTTGCTGGCAGTGCTACTATCGCTGCAAGTTTCATGCGTATTTGTCTTAATTGATCGGCAACGCGTTCTTTTCAGACCCGTATTAGTGGCTGAGACTGTATACTCAACGCGTTATTCAATGCATAAAAGTTCAAAACTTGAACAGTTCAGGAGAATTTCAATGGCTGCCCTAAATTCGAAAGTCAGAAAGGCCGTTATCCCGGTGGCGGGATTGGGTACCAGGATGTTGCCAGCGACGAAGGCAATCCCAAAAGAGATGCTGCCTCTGGTTGATAAGCCATTAATCCAGTATGTCGTGAATGAGTGTATTGCGGCAGGTATCACCGAAATTGTACTGGTGACGCATTCATCTAAAAACTCTATCGAAAACCATTTCGATACCAGTTTCGAACTCGAAGCAATGCTGGAAAAACGCGTAAAGCGCCAGCTGCTGGAGGAAGTGCAGTCTATTTGCCCTCCACACGTTACCATTATGCAGGTTCGTCAGGGCCTGGCGAAGGGCCTGGGGCACGCAGTATTGTGTGCACATCCGGTAGTGGGTGATGAGCCGGTCGCGGTTATTCTGCCAGACGTGATCCTTGATGAGTATGAGTCCGATCTTTCCCAGGAAAACCTGGCGGAAATGATTAAACGCTTCGACGAAACCGGCAGCAGCCAGATTATGGTTGAGCCAGTCGACGATGTGACTGCTTACGGTGTGGTTGACTGCAAAGGTGTTGCCCTGCAACCTGGTGAAAGCGTACCAATGGTTGGCGTTGTTGAAAAACCTAAAGCGGACGTCGCGCCGTCTAACCTTGCTGTCGTTGGCCGTTACGTACTGAGTGCTGAAATCTGGGCGCTGCTGGCCAAAACGCCTCCGGGTGCGGGCGATGAAATCCAGCTGACGGATGCTATCGATATGCTGATCGAGAAAGAGACCGTGGAAGCCTACCATATGAAAGGTAAGAGCCATGACTGCGGTAATAAGCTCGGTTATATGCAGGCATTCGTCGAATATGGCATTCGCCATAACAGCCTGGGTGAAGAATTTAAAGCCTGGCTCAAAGGTAGCGTGGGTATTAAGTAATAAACTCACGGACCAGTGAACAAGACCGGTGTGGCGATGCCCACCGGTTTTTTTATGCCTGTCGATCCGTAATTGGCTGGAGATTGTCAAGGACGTTAAATAGTGAGCCAGGCAATATGACAGAATGTAAGGAGATGTTTGGGGAATATTATGGGCATAAAAAATCCCGCATTAAGCGGGATTTTTCAGAATCTTTCCAGATTAATCCTTGATCAGGAAGTCATCCAGTTGTTTACCTTGTTCGTCCATAGCTTTCTTGATTACAGCAGGAGTACGACCCTGGCCGGTCCAGGTTTTCTCTTCGCCGTTCTCGTCGATGTAGCTATATTTAGCAGGACGTGCTGCGCGTTTTGCTTTGGTACCGATTTTAGCCGCAGCCATGCTGTTCAGCAATTCGTTTGGATCGATACCATCGGCAATCAGCATTTCGCGATACTGTTGCAGTTTACGTGTACGTTCTTCGATTTCAGCCGCTGCTGCGCTTTCTTCTTCACGACGTTCGTTAACGACAACTTCTAATTTTTCGAGCATCTCTTCAAGCGTTTCAAGGGTACATTCTCTTGCCTGCGCACGAAGAGTACGGATGTTGTTCAGAATTTTAAGTGCTTCGCTCATTGTAGTAATCTCAAACTTATAATGGGGGTGGGTTTGTTGTCCTAATAATAGAGCGTTAATTTCACTTGTGCAATAGGTTGGAATGTAAGGAATTCAAAAAATACAAAATTAATGACGCTATTATTAATTACGCTAACTTAAATTTCATTGTTTGCTGGGGCGATGAGATATCGTTTCAAACGGCAAAAGCGCGTCATTTGCATGTTTGTTTTGTGACTTTTACCTCAGGAATTATAGTTGCGGTTGATAAATATCAGCCTTTCGTATTACTCCGGCTAAGCGCAGCGAACAGAAGAATAGTTAATAAATAGTGAATTTTAAAGATTGCAGAAGCCACTATAAAAAGAAGTGTTATCTCCGGTGTCGAGCTCGCCTTATTGTCCGTGCTAAAAGCCTTTACTGTCTGTTTTAACGCATTATTTTGCGCTATCAACGAAGAGTTTATTGGTGCAGAACAGCCTGGAGCACGCAGCCCGCCGCTGATGACAATACAAAATATGGTACAATGATCCATCGGGAATATTACACATTGATTAGGGTTCTTCGGCCAATGGCACAACTTTATTTCTACTATTCGGCAATGAATGCAGGGAAATCGACGGCGTTACTGCAATCCTCATACAATTATCAGGAGCGGGGGATGCGTACCGTTGTTTATACCGCCGAAATCGACGATCGCTTTGGGGCAGGGAAGGTAAGCTCAAGAATAGGGCTCTCGTCGCCTGCAAGGCTGTTTAACCCTGAAACGGACCTGCTTGAGGACATTCGTGCCCAGCATGCCTCTAAGCCTGTCCATTGCGTGCTGGTAGATGAAAGCCAGTTCCTGACCCGCGAGCAGGTCCATGCGCTTTCAGAGGTCGTTGATGAGCTGGATATTCCCGTTCTTTGCTATGGATTACGCACTGACTTTCGCGGTGAGTTATTTGCCGGTAGCCAGTATCTGCTCGCCTGGTCGGATAAGCTGGTTGAGCTGAAAACTATCTGCTTTTGTGGCCGCAAGGCAAGTATGGTTCTTCGCCTGGACCAGTCGGGCAAGCCTTATGCTGATGGCGAGCAGGTGGTGATAGGGGGCAATGAACGTTATGTCTCGGTCTGCCGCAAGCATTATAAAGAGGCGCTGGCTGTAGGCTCGCTGACGGCGTTACAGGGCGACAATCGCAAATAAAAAAAATGTCTTACGGATCCTCAGATATAAAAAAACCCGCCAGCGGCGGGTTTTTTTTCACACTGTCAATCAAGCATTTTTCTTCGCTTTCTTGTCAGCCTTTACAACTGCGGGGATGTCAACTTTTACGGCAGCGACATCGCTTTCAGTGAAGTTACGACCGTAATAGGTATCCAGCAGGATCTGTTTCAGTTCGGAAATCAGTGGGTAGCGCGGGTTAGCACCAGTACACTGGTCATCGAATGCATCTTCAGACAGCTTATCTACGTGAGCGAGGAAGTCAGCTTCCTGAACGCCTGCTTCGCGGATAGATTTAGGAATACCCAGTTCAGCCTTCAGGCTTTCCAGCCATGCCAGCAGTTTCTCGATCTTCGCTGCAGTACGGTCGCCCGGTGCGCTCAGACCCAGGTGGTCTGCGATTTCAGCGTAGCGACGACGAGCTTGCGGACGGTCGTACTGGCTGAATGCAGTCTGCTTGGTTGGGTTGTCGTTGGCGTTATAGCGGATAACGTTGCTGATCAACAGGGCGTTCGCCAGACCGTGAGGAATGTGGAACTGTGAACCCAGCTTGTGCGCCATGGAGTGACAGACACCCAGGAAGGCGTTAGCAAATGCAATGCCCGCGATGGTTGCCGCACTGTGTACACGTTCACGAGCTACAGGGTTTTTCGAACCTTCGTTGTAAGAAGCTGGCAGGTTTTCTTTCAGCAGTTTCAGTGCCTGTAAAGCCTGACCGTCAGAGAACTCAGAAGCCAGTACGGAAACGTAAGCTTCCAGGGCGTGAGTTACCGCATCCAGACCACCGAACGCACACAGTGATTTCGGCATTTCCATGACCAGGTTGGCGTCAACGATAGCCATATCTGGAGTCAGTGCGTAGTCAGCCAGCGGATATTTCTGACCCGTTGCGTCATCAGTCACAACAGCAAATGGCGTCACTTCTGAACCGGTACCGGAAGTGGTGGTGACGGCGATCATTTTCGCTTTCACGCCCATTTTCGGGAACTTGTAGATACGTTTACGGATATCCATAAAGCGCAGCGCCAGTTCTTCGAAGTGGGTTTCCGGATGCTCGTACATGACCCACATAATTTTCGCGGCGTCCATTGGGGAACCGCCACCAAGTGCGATGATCACATCAGGTTTGAAGGAGTTAGCCAGTTCAGCGCCTTTACGTACAACGCTCAGGGTTGGGTCAGCTTCAACTTCAAAGAAGACTTCAGTTTCGACGCCAGACGCTTTCAGAACAGAGGTGATCTGGTCTGCATAGCCATTGTTGAACAGGAAACGGTCAGTCACGATGAGCGCACGTTTGTGGCCATCAGTAATCACTTCGTCCAGCGCGATTGGCAGAGAGCCGCGGCGGAAGTAGATAGATTTCGGAAGTTTGTGCCACAACATGTTTTCAGCTCGCTTAGCAACGGTTTTCTTGTTGATCAGGTGTTTTGGACCAACGTTTTCAGAGATGGAGTTACCACCCCAGGAACCACAACCCAGAGTCAGGGAAGGTGCGAGTTTGAAGTTATACAGGTCACCGATACCACCCTGAGAAGCAGGGGTGTTGATCAGGATACGTGCCGTCTTCATCTTCTGACCGAAGTAAGCAACACGCTCTGGCTGGTTATCCTGGTCGGTGTACAGGCAAGAGGTGTGGCCGATACCGCCCATCGCCACCAGCTTCTCTGCTTTTTCTACCGCGTCATCGAAATCTTTCGCACGGTACATTGCCAGTGTCGGGGATAGTTTTTCGTGAGCAAACGGCTCACTTTCATCAACGACTTTCACTTCACCAATCAGAATCTTGGTGGTAGCAGGGACGCTAAAGCCGGCGAGTTCAGCGATTTTATACGCCGGCTGACCTACGATAGCTGCGTTCAGTGCACCATTTTTCAGAATCACGTCCTGAACGGCTTTCAGTTCTTTACCTTGCAACAGGTAGCCGCCGTGGCTGGCGAAACGTTCACGAACGGCGTCGTATACCGAATCAACCACGACAACAGACTGTTCAGATGCACAGATAACGCCGTTATCGAAGGTTTTCGACATCAGCACAGAGGCAACTGCACGCTTGATATCTGCCGTTTCGTCGATCACAACAGGAGTATTACCTGCGCCTACGCCGATGGCTGGTTTACCGGAGCTGTATGCTGCTTTAACCATACCAGGACCGCCGGTCGCCAGGATTAGGTTAATGTCCGGGTGATGCATCAGGGCATTGGACAGTTCAACAGAAGGTTGGTCGATCCAACCGATCAGATCTTTTGGCGCACCCGCAGCAATGGCAGCCTGAAGCACGATATCCGCTGCTTTGTTGGTGGCGTCTTTCGCACGTGGATGCGGGGAGAAAATGATTGCATTACGTGTTTTCAGACTGATAAGAGATTTGAAGATGGCGGTAGAGGTTGGGTTAGTGGTTGGAACGATACCGCAAATAATGCCGATGGGTTCAGCGATAGTGATGGTGCCAAAAGTGTCGTCTTCTGACAGCACACCGCAGGTTTTCTCATCTTTATAGGCGTTGTAGATATACTCTGAAGCAAAGTGGTTTTTGATCACTTTATCTTCAACGATACCCATACCGGATTCGGCAACGGCCATTTTAGCGAGAGGGATTCGAGCATCTGCAGCAGCCAGAGCGGCCGCGCGGAAGATTTTATCAACCTGTTCTTGGGTGAAATTGGCATATTCACGCTGGGCTTTTTTCACGCGCTCGACGAGGGCGTTCAGTTCAGCGATATTGGTAACAGCCATAATGCTCTCCTGATAATGTTTAAACTCTTTTAGTAAACCAGCGCTCGATACGTCTGACAGTATAGTCAGAGCCGATCCCACTTGCGTAACACACAGTAAAACAAAGGATTACTCACTGCTTCCGCTCACTAATTTACTAAAAGAGCCTTACCTTAGCATCATACCTTTTTGATAGGTGATCTCCCTGGCGGCGTAACCAAGATTACTCACTTCTGAGTACGAAAATTATGATCAAGATCAATTTTGTCCTAAGCTGATACCTTTCAGCAGGGTTATTTTGTGCTAATTATTCCAGTGTTAAATAATTAAGTAACTATTGGAAGTGGCGCTATCATTGATTATACAAATGTTTAACATCATGAATTGATAACGTTTTAGAACAGATTTCTGGTGAAGTGTGCGGCTAAAAAGCGTATCTTCAGCGCGGATTTATCATTACACGCTGTCTCTCCCTGACCATGCTCAATTGCGGAGCTTAATGTGATTCAAACGCTCTTTGATTTCCCTACATATTTCAAGTTTTTTATTGGCTTGTTTGCCCTGGTCAACCCGGTAGGGATTATCCCTGTCTTCATCAGTATGACCAGTTATCAGACAGCTGCCGCGCGAAATAAAACCAACCTGACGGCAAACCTGTCGGTGGCGATTATCTTGCTTACGTCTCTTTATCTGGGGGACGCCATTCTTCAGGTCTTCGGCATCTCGATTGATTCGTTCCGAATAGCAGGCGGGATCCTGGTGGTGACGATTGCAATGTCGATGATCAGCGGCAAGCTGGGGGAGGATAAACAGAATAAGCAGGAAAAATCAGAGACAGCTATCCGCGAGAGCATCGGCGTGGTGCCACTGGCACTGCCGCTGATGGCGGGCCCGGGGGCAATCAGCTCTACCATTGTATGGGGAACACGCTATCACAGCCTGATGCACCTGATTGGCTTCTCTGTCGCCATTGCCCTGTTCGCACTTTGCTGCTGGGGCGTATTTCGTATGGCGCCATGGCTGGTTCGCTTGCTGGGACAAACGGGCATCAACGTGATTACCCGTATCATGGGTCTGTTGTTAATGGCGTTAGGCATCGAATTTATCGTTACCGGTATAAAAAGTATCTTCCCCGGATTAGTACACTGACTTTCTTTTGAAAGAGCGGAGCCAGCGGCTCCGTTTTTTTACGTGAATATCAGCAAATCATATAAATAAAGTTGAAATACGCACCAGCCATAATAAGTTCTACTAATAACCCTCTTTTGTTGATTTTCAAGAGGTTGTTTATTTTCAGTTTGCTTCTCTGCCCATAAATCCTTCAAACGCTCTGTTATTTTACTCACATGATACTCTGGGGCTTGCTGACAGATAACCGAAATGATATTAGTAATTTCGACGCTGACCCAGACGAATGTGCTAAATAATAACCAGATGTTAAATTTTCGTGAAAAATCGTCCGAATTTGTCATGTCATCGCACCAGTCACGAGAGAACTCTACAACTGAATGTATTGTAAGGGTTTTACTTGTTTTTGGCGTGAAAGGTGGTCGGCGGCATAGCTACGCCTGACTCCGTAAAAGAGAAATGCTTAACAAATTTGCAAAATGTATTGGCGAGAGTTGGCACCATTTGGTACTTTCCGGCCTTATATTTTGCGGCATTAAACAAGTTGATGAGAACTATTTTCATATAGACCTCACTTAAGCTTTCCAGCACACCTCACTGACAGGGGAGAGGTGTAAAGAATCGACGCAAGATCGCCGTACGAGCGGTCAGTAATAATGAAGTCGATGATAGCAAGAAGTAAAAAAAGAACCTGACAGCAGCAAAAAAAACTCCTGCGCTGTACAGGCCCCAACAGGGGATTACACAACTGGCGAAGGCCAGTCATAATAATGAGTGGAGTATCAACACAATGTCCATCATCACAAAAAAAAGTCTGGTAGCGGCGGGGATTTTAACTGCGCTAATCGCGGGCAACGCTGCAATGGCTGCGGACGTTCCTGCTGGTGTTCAGCTGGCTGAGAAGCAAACGCTGGTACGTAATAACGGTGCGGAAGTGCAGTCTCTTGATCCGCACAAAATTGAAGGTGTTCCAGAGTCTAACGTTAACCGCGATCTGTTTGAAGGTCTGCTGGTGACTGACGTAGACGGCCACCCGGCTCCGGGCGTGGCGGAAAAATGGGACAACAAAGATTTTAAAGTCTGGACCTTCCATCTGCGTAAAGATGCCAAATGGTCTGACGGTACGCCGGTTACCGCCGAAGATTTCGTCTATAGCTGGCAGCGTCTGGCGGATCCGAATACCGCCTCCCCGTACGCGAGTTACCTCCAGTATGGCCATATCGCCAATATTGATGACATCATCACGGGTAAAAAGCCAGTAACCGACCTGGGCGTAAAAGCCATCGATGCCAACACTTTTGAAGTGACGTTGAGCGAACCTGTTCCGTACTTCTATAAGTTGCTGGTTCACCCGTCCGTTTCTCCGGTACCAAAATCCGCGGTAGAAAAATTTGGTGAAAAATGGACGCAGCCTGCGAATATCGTGACCAGCGGTGCATATAAGCTGAAGGACTGGGTCGTTAACGAGCGTATGGTGCTGGAGCGCAACCCGCAGTATTGGGATAATGCTAAGACGGTTATCAATCAGGTCACCTACCTGCCAATCTCTTCTGAGGTAACGGACGTAAACCGCTACCGCAGCGGCGAAATCGACATGACCTATAACAACATGCCGATTGAACTGTTCCAGAAGCTGAAAAAAGAGATCCCGAAAGAAGTTCACGTCGATCCGTATCTGTGCACCTACTATTATGAAATTAACAACCAGAAAGCACCGTTCACCGACGTACGTGTTCGTACCGCACTGAAGCTGGCTCTGGATCGCGACATTATCGTGAATAAAGTGAAGAATCAGGGCGACCTGCCGGCTTACAGCTACACCCCGCCTTACACCGACGGTATGAAGCTTGTTGAACCTGAATGGTTCAAATGGTCCCAGGAAAAACGTAACGAAGAAGCGAAAAAGCTGCTGGCTGAAGCGGGCTATACCGCCGACAAGCCGCTGACGTTTAGTCTGCTGTACAACACCTCCGATCTGCATAAAAAACTGGCTATTGCCGTCGCGTCAATCTGGAAGAAAAATCTCGGCGTGAACGTGAAGCTGGAAAATCAGGAATGGAAAACCTTCCTCGATACGCGCCATCAGGGAACCTTTGACGTGGCACGTGCAGGATGGTGTGCGGACTATAACGAACCGACCTCATTCCTGAACACCATGCTCAGCGACAGTTCGAACAATACCGCACACTATAAGAGCCCGGCGTTTGATAAGCTGATTGGCGATACCCTGAAAGTGGCAGATGACGCCCAGCGCGCCGATCTGTACGCGAAATCAGAACAACAGCTCGATAAAGACTCTGCGATCGTTCCGGTTTACTACTACGTTAACGCCCGCCTGGTGAAACCATGGGTAGGGGGTTATACCGGTAAAGACCCGTTGGATAATATTTCCGTTAAGAATCTTTATATTATCAAGCATTAATGGCAATACGTGGGGCGAGCGAGCTTGCCCCACTGTGTCTATTTTGTAACATTCATCAGGCACACGCCAGAAGGTACGGGCAATGTTGAAATTTATCCTGCGTCGCTGTCTTGAAGCGATTCCAACGTTATTTATTCTAATTACAATTTCCTTCTTCATGATGCGTCTTGCGCCGGGCAGTCCTTTTACCGGTGAACGCACGCTTCCGCCAGAAGTTATGGCCAACATCGAAGCGAAATACCATTTAAACGATCCTATCACCACGCAGTACTTCAACTATCTGAAGCAACTTGCACACGGTGATTTTGGTCCGTCATTCAAATATAAAGACTATTCCGTTAACGACCTGGTGGCGTCCAGCTTCCCGGTATCGGCTAAATTAGGGGCTGCTGCATTTATCCTGGCCGTTGTTCTCGGTGTCACTGCGGGCGTTATCGCCGCACTAAAACAAAATACCCGATGGGATTACGCCGTAATGGGGGTCGCAATGACCGGGGTGGTTATCCCCAGCTTCGTTGTCGCGCCGTTGCTGGTCATGATATTCGCGATAACCCTTAAATGGCTGCCCGGGGGCGGCTGGAATGGCGGGGCGCTGAAGTTCATGATATTGCCGATGGTGGCATTATCTCTGGCCTACATTGCCAGTATCGCCCGTATTACGCGTGGTTCAATGATTGAAGTCCTGCATTCGAACTTTATCCGTACCGCCCGAGCGAAAGGGTTGCCGATGCGTCGGATTATTTTCCGTCACGCTCTCAAGCCTGCACTGTTACCGGTGCTCTCCTATATGGGTCCTGCATTCGTCGGCATTATTACGGGTTCAATGGTGATTGAAACCATTTATGGCCTGCCGGGCATCGGGCAGTTGTTTGTTAACGGGGCGCTTAACCGAGACTATTCGCTGGTGCTGAGCCTGACGATCCTCGTGGGCGCGCTGACCATTCTGTTTAATGCCGTTGTCGATGTGCTGTATGCCGTTATCGATCCGAAAATCCGTTACTAACTGGAGCACGCCATGATGTTGAGTAAGAAAAACAGCGAGGCGCTGGAAAACTTCAGTGAAAAGCTGGAGGTCGAAGGTCGTAGCCTTTGGCAAGACGCCCGCCGTCGTTTTATGCATAACCGTGCCGCCGTTGCCAGCCTGGTCGTGCTGGTGCTTATCGCGCTGTTCGTAACCCTGGCACCAATGCTCTCTCAGTTCACCTATTTCGATACGGACTGGGGCATGATGTCCAGCGCGCCGGATATGGAATCCGGGCACTATTTCGGTACCGACTCCTCCGGGCGTGATTTGCTGGTGCGTGTGGCGATTGGCGGCCGTATCTCCCTGATGGTTGGCATCGCAGCGGCGCTGGTGGCGGTAATTGTCGGCACGCTTTACGGTTCGCTTTCCGGTTACCTCGGCGGGAAAGTGGACTCCGTGATGATGCGTATGCTTGAAATCCTGAACTCCTTCCCGTTCATGTTCTTCGTCATTCTGCTGGTGACCTTCTTTGGTCAAAATATCCTGCTGATCTTCGTGGCGATCGGGATGGTGTCCTGGCTGGATATGGCGCGTATTGTGCGCGGCCAGACGCTGAGCCTTAAACGTAAGGAGTTTATCGAAGCCGCACAGGTTGGTGGCGTTTCTACCGCCAATATTGTGGTGCGTCATATCGTTCCTAACGTGCTGGGCGTGGTGGTGGTATACGCCTCCCTGCTGGTGCCAAGTATGATCTTGTTTGAATCTTTCCTGAGCTTCCTGGGATTAGGTACGCAAGAGCCGTTGAGTAGCTGGGGCGCTCTGTTAAGTGACGGCGCAAACTCCATGGAAGTGTCACCGTGGTTACTGCTGTATCCGGCGGGCTTCCTGGTCGTCACCCTGTTCTGTTTCAACTTTATCGGCGATGGCCTGCGTGATGCCCTCGACCCGAAAGACCGCTAAGGAGCGCCGTCATGACCATTATTGAAACGGCAACCGCGCCACAGGCGCAACAGCGGACCAGCGCACTGCTGGACGTTAAAGACCTCCGCGTGACGTTTAAAACCCCCGACGGTGATGTGACTGCCGTTAACGATCTCAACTTCGACCTGCGTGCCGGTGAAACGCTGGGCATTGTGGGCGAATCCGGTTCCGGTAAATCCCAGACCGCATTCGCGCTGATGGGCCTGCTGGCATCAAACGGCGTGATAGGGGGTTCGGCGACGTTTAACGGGAAAGAGATCCTGAATTTGCCGGAACATGAGCTGAACAAACTGCGCGCCGAGCAGATTTCAATGATTTTCCAGGATCCGATGACCTCCCTGAACCCCTATATGCGGGTGGGTGAACAGCTGATGGAAGTGCTGATGCTCCACAAGGGGCTGGGCAAAGCCGAAGCGTTTGAAGAGTCCGTCAAAATGCTGGATGCGGTGAAAATGCCTGAAGCACGCAAGCGCATGCGCATGTATCCGCACGAGTTCTCCGGCGGTATGCGTCAGCGCGTCATGATCGCGATGGCATTGCTTTGCCGGCCAAAACTGCTGATCGCTGATGAACCAACCACCGCTCTCGACGTGACCGTCCAGGCGCAGATCATGACGTTGCTGAACGAGCTGAAGCGTGAGTTCAACACCGCCATCATCATGATCACCCACGATTTAGGCGTCGTTGCCGGGATCTGCGACAAAGTGTTAGTCATGTATGCAGGCCGCACGATGGAATACGGTAATGCCCGCGATGTGTTCTACCAGCCAGCCCACCCGTACTCTATCGGGCTGCTGAATGCCGTACCGCGCCTCGATGCGGAAGGGGAGTCGCTGCTGACTATCCCGGGCAACCCGCCAAACCTGCTGCGTTTGCCAAAAGGCTGCCCGTTCCAGCCACGCTGTCCGCATGCGATGGAAATCTGTAACAGCGCACCGCCGCTGGAAGCGTTTGCCCCAGGCCGTCTACGCGCCTGCTTTAAGCCGCTGGAGGAGCTGGTATGAACGCAATCGACGAAAAAAGAAATGTGCTGCTCGAAATCGCTGACCTGAAGGTCCATTTCGATATCAAAGACGGTAAACAGTGGTTCTGGCAGCCAGCCAAAACCCTGAAAGCGGTGGATGGCGTCACGCTACGCCTGTACGAAGGGGAGACCCTGGGCGTGGTGGGCGAATCCGGCTGCGGCAAGTCGACATTTGCGCGTGCGATCATCGGCCTGGTGAAAGCCACCGACGGGAAAGTGGCCTGGCTTGGCAAAGATCTGCTGGGGATGAAGCCGGATGAATGGCGCAATGTGCGCAGTGATATCCAGATGATTTTCCAGGATCCTCTGGCGTCCCTGAACCCGCGTATGACCATTGGCGAAATCATTGCCGAGCCGCTGCGCACCTATCATCCGAAGATGCCGCGCCAGGAAGTTCGCGATCGGGTGAAAGCGATGATGCTGAAGGTGGGTCTGTTGCCTAACCTCATCAACCGCTACCCTCACGAGTTTTCCGGCGGTCAGTGCCAGCGTATCGGTATCGCACGCGCGTTGATCCTTGAACCGAAACTGATTATCTGTGATGAGCCGGTTTCGGCGCTGGACGTTTCCATCCAGGCCCAGGTGGTTAACCTGCTACAGAAACTGCAACGGGAAATGGGGCTGTCGCTGATCTTCATCGCCCACGATCTGGCGGTGGTAAAACACATTTCAGACCGTGTGCTGGTCATGTATCTGGGCCACGCCGTGGAACTGGGCACGTATGATGAGGTGTACCATAATCCGCTGCACCCTTATACCAAAGCGCTGATGTCTGCGGTTCCCGTTCCGGATCCCGATCTGGAAAAAAATAAAACCATTCAGCTTCTGGAAGGTGAACTGCCTTCGCCAATCAACCCGCCTTCAGGCTGCGTATTCCGTACGCGATGCCCAATAGCCGGGCCGGAATGTGCAAAAACACGGCCGGTTCTGGAGGGCAGTTTCCGACATGCGGTTTCCTGCCTGAAAGTAGACCCGTTATAATCGCAAGGGCTGACATGATGTCAGCCCTTATTTTTTAGAGGTTAATGTGTCGCGATTATTCACGTCGGCCCGTCAGCGGCTTTATCACCTTTTATTTGATCCAGAAACGGTTTCCGGTCGCCGTTTCGAGGGTCTGTGTGGCTTATTTGCGCTGATTAGCGTCATTATTATCTTTATCGAATCCGGTGCCGGAACGCAGTACCACATGACGTATGAGGAGTGGCACGTTTTTGTCTGGCTGGAATTGATCGTCACGCTGGTGTTTACCGCAGAGTATGTGCTGAGGGTCATTAGCTGGCCAAATCCGGCGAAATACGTTTTCAGCTTCTGGGGATTTATTGATTTAGCCACTATCCTGCCGCTGTATGTCATGTGGCTGTGGCCTGAGATCAGCCTGAATTATGTGTTTGCCTGGCGCGCAATGCGGGCGATTCGTGTGTTACGAATTCTGAAGCTGCTGCGCTTTATGCCGTCGCTGAGGGTTTTTTGGGTCGCCATTGTCAGCGCCCGCCACCAGCTTATTCTCTTCTATTCGTTTATTGCTATCGTGATGATCGTTTTTGGCTCCCTGATGTATTTAATCGAAGGGCCAAAATACGGGTTTACCACGCTTAATGCGTCGGTTTACTGGGCTATCGTCACGGTGACCACCGTGGGCTATGGCGATATTACACCGCATACGCCGCTCGGACGTATTGTGGCATCGGTTCTTATCCTGATCGGTTATTCGGTGATAGCGATACCGACGGGGCTAATTACCACCCATATGAGCAGCGCCTTCCAGAACAGCAAGCAGCAACGCAAATGTCCGAATTGTCAGCAGGGAAATCATGAACCCGGGGCGCGGTTTTGTCACCGCTGTGGAAATGCCTTGCCGGATTAAATAAAAAAGGCTGCGCGGGCAGCCTTTTTTATTATTCACGCCAGAGAATATGGCACAGCTTGTGGTCTTTCTCGCGGCACAGCAGGACGCGGGCAAAGATGTCGTTAATTTCTCCGCCGTCTTCATCTGCCAGGCCAATTACCACCTCAGCGAAGAAGTCCGGGTTGAGATCAAAATCGACGTGTTCGGCCCAGTCTTCAGACGGATCGAACAGCTCAGCACCGCCACGCTCTTCAAATTGCAGGTTGAAAAGAATGACGTCAGCAGGGTCGAGATTATCGACCGCCAGCTCGAGAAAAATATCGTAGGCCTGTTCGAGCGTTTCGTCTTCGGTCAGGCGATTGTTCAGATCCATTTCCATGATGACTACCTGTTAAACATCGTTGGGCACGTTTTACAGCAACGGACTAAAGAAGTAAAACAGTCGTTCGGCAATTCGCTGCCACAGCGGACGTTTCGCCCACAGTCTGGCGTCCAGCAGGCGTGAGCGGGAGATATAATCATCCTGAACCGCCGCCAGATCGCCGCCGAAACCGGCGTCATCAATGACCAGCGTAATTTCAAAATTTAGCCACAGACTGCGCATATCGAGGTTGACGGTACCCACCAGGCTCAGCTCTCCGTCTACCAGCACGCTCTTGGTGTGTAACAGACCGCCTTCGAACTGATAGATTTTAACGCCCGCGGCCAGCAGCTCACTAAAGAACGCGCGACTTGCCCACCCGACCAGCAGCGAATCGTTCTTGCGCGGCATAATAATGCTCACATCCACTCCGCGCTGTGCCGCTGTACAGATGGCGTGCAGAAGGTCGTCGCTGGGGACGAAATAGGGCGTGGTCATGATCAGATATTCCCGCGCGGAGTACGCGGCGGTAAGCAGTGCCTGATGGATCAGATCTTCCGGGAAGCCAGGACCGGAGGCGATAGTGTGGATAGTGTGCCCGCTGGCTTCCTCAAACGGCATGATATTGCCATCCGGCGGCGGGGGAAGAATGCGTTTACCGGTTTCAATTTCCCAGTCGCACGAATAGACGATGCCCATAGAGGTTGCCACCGGGCCTTCCATGCGAGCCATCAAATCGATCCATTGCCCCACGCCAGAATCCTGTTTAAAGAAGCGGGGGTCGACCATGTTCATGCTGCCGGTGTAGGCGATATAGTTATCGATCAGGACCATTTTCCGGTGCTGACGAAGATCCATGCGGCGCAGAAAGACGCGCATAAGATTCACTTTCAGCGCCTCGACCACCTCGATACCGGCGTTGCGCATCATGCCTGCCCACGGGCTACGGAAAAAGGCCACGCTGCCGGCGGAGTCCAGCATCAGGCGGCAGTGGATACCGCGACGTGCAGCGGCCATCAGCGATTCGGCGACCTGGTCCGCCATGCCGCCCGGCTGCCAGATATAAAACACCATCTCGATATTATGCCGGGCGAGCTGGATATCACGGATCAGCGCCTGCATCACGTCATCGGAAGAGGTCATCAGTTGCAGCTGATTGCCTTTTACCCCAGCAATGCCCTGGCGGCGTTCGCACAGCTTGAACAAAGATGCGGCCACGCTGCTGTTCTCTTCGGCGAAGATATGCTTGCAGGCTTTAAGGTCGGCAAGCCATTTTGCCGTGGAGGGCCACATGGCACGGGCGCGTTCGGCCCGGCGTTTACCCAGATGAAGTTCACCGAAAGAGAGATAGGCGATGATGCCCACCAGCGGCAGAATGTAGATAATCAGAAGCCAGGCCATGGCGGAAGGTACCGCTCTGCGTTTCATCAGAATGCGCAACGTCACCCCGGCAATTAACAGCCAGTATCCTAAAATGACCAGCCAACTCACCACGGTGTAGAAGGTTGTCATAAATAAAAAATCCTTTTGAAAGCGTATTGTTATGAGTTTACGCATCAGGATTCATCTGGCAAATAAAAACGGCAGATAAAAGCGCTGGTTTGCCGCCTGCTTAGGCATATAATGGCATCTCTGTTAGAGAAAGAGTTGTAGACATGAAGCGCAGTAGAACTGAAGTAGGGCGCTGGCGCATGTTGCGACAGGTGAGTCGTCGTAAGGCTCGTTGGCTGGAAGCACAATCCCGCCGCAATATGCGTATCCACGCCATCAGAAAATGTGGCCTGAACAGACACCGTAACGCGCTGCTGTTCGCGGTCCAGGATATCTGAAAAGCATGAGGGGCACCGTAAAGGTGCCCATTAAACATCCAGACTATTAATCTTTGCAGTCTCCTCACGTCTGCTTTCCACGATATACTACGTCCCCATAACGTCATGATATTAAAAGATGAATCCTTATCTCTGGATTTTTATTGCACTTTTGGCGCTGGATGCGCTCAGGGAAGGTTTAGGACTTTCGTCATTTTCCTCATTGGCAGATTATGTTTTTGCGTGGGGAATACATTGGCTTTATTAAAGGAAAAAAGGATGAACGTAAAAGTGATGGCAGCACTCTTCGGGATTGCAGTATTAAGCGGTTGTGCCAGTAGCAAAACCTCACCCGAACGGCACGCGTTTTATTTCGTGTCGCATCAGTCCAGCTTTACTGGCGGCAATTACACCTCCAGCGTGCAGAAAAATTATCACCTGAACGTAGCGCAGTTCCGCGAGCTTTATGCCCGGGGCAAAGCTGACCGTGCGGAAGGGCGGACTCAGGCTGAAGCCAGTGAATACGCGCAAAGCATTCGCGATCAGCTGAAAGAAAATGCGAAGTCGCAGGAATTGTACGCAGGCAACGCGAAGGATAAATGGTCTTCGGACATGGACAGTAAAGACGCCATATTATTTGGTAACGAACTGGCCGCGACTTATCTTGATGGCTATAACGGCGTACAATAGCGCAACTGATTCAGGGGATACCGTTATTACCGGTATCCCCGCTGTTTTTGAGCAAAAGGAGTGAGACGTGTTTGCGGAGTTTGGTGTACTGAATTTCTGGACCTATGTTGTCGGCGCATTTTTTATCGTGCTGGTTCCAGGACCGAACACCTTGTTTGTGCTGAAAACAGGGATTGGCCACGGCGTTAAGAAAGGCTATCTGGCAGCCACCGGTGTGTTTATTGGTGATGCCGTGCTGATGTTTCTGGCCTGGGCGGGCGTTGCCGCGTTGATCCAGACCACTCCGGTATTATTTAATATTGTCCGCTATCTTGGGGCGTTTTATCTGCTGTGGCTCGGCGGAAAAATGCTCTGGTCCGTTATGACACGTCAAAAAAATGCGCACGAAAGTAGCGCCGAACCGGCAAGCGCGATCCTTAAGCGTTCGCTGGTGCTGAGCCTGACGAACCCGAAAGCGATTCTCTTTTACGTATCGTTCTTCGTGCAGTTCATTGATGTCAATGCGAAGAATACCGGCACGTCGTTCCTGATCCTCGCCACAACGCTTGAGCTGATCAGCTTCATGTACATGAGCTTCCTGATTTTCTCAGGCGCGTTTGTCACGCGTTACCTGAAAACCAAAAAGAAACTGGCGAAGCTAGGGAACGGGTTGATAGGCCTGCTGTTTGTTGGATTTGCGGCGAGGCTGGCGTCGCTGCACTGAATGAAGAAAAGGCTCCTGAGGGAGCCTTTTTAATGTCTGGCGTAGCTGGAAAGCCGCGCCAGACAAGGCTTCACGTTTTACTACTAGCAGCCAAAAGCCATAAAAAGCGGCTCTGACGCGCCCGGAGTCCTGTCAATAACTGTGGAAAGCTCACAGGCGGTGGCGATCCAGTTATGACCCCCACACCGTCCGAGCAAGCTGCAGCGGTGTTAAATCTGATTGAGCGCGGGGTTATCGGTTGGAATGAGCCAGACGTTGTGTAGGTGCTTAACGAGGCGTTAAAAGCTCGCGCACCGCGCAAACATCGGCATCAAAGAAACAATGCGCCGCTCAAAACCAGCGAGCAAGCGCCATCAGCCCGGATGACAAAGTCCGAAAGGGATCGCGTCGCAAAAATTCGTTTCGATTTAGCTCAGGACGGCATTACCCCGGAACGGTGTGAGCTCGACGCGCTGGCGCGTGGGGCACGGTGATTTATGGCAAGAAAAGTTTCAAATATCCGGCTGCTGACGAGTGGCCTGGAAATTCAACTGAAATGGAGTGGACTTTATGAAAGATTATTTATTCAGATGGCTAATTATCGCAAGAGAAAATAACCGCAAATATAGCGAGATCAGCGATACGAAAATTGAGGGGTTTACACCGGTGATAGGTTCGATAATTCCGCCGCCACGTCGACGATAGCAACGCCGCCGGTGCTGAAACTCGCTTTCAGTGTCGGTGGTGTTGAACAACGAGCCCTGAGAGGCGTTAACTTCTAAGCCGATAAAATCAGAATCAGGAAAAGTAGATTGAAGTAAAAACGTCCTTTATGATGACTCAAAGGTTAGCCCAAAAGGAAATCATGACAATGAGCGTTGGATTAATTACAGACGAGCCAGGACGTTTCTACACCTTCCAGTCTACATTGCCAGCCGGTGAATATTTCGAATTTCGCCCACGCAATCCTCCACTGAACTCAAAACCCATCGTTGATGACGAAAGCGGGATGTGTATTGGTTATTCCGTCGCTCAGGCTCCCGGTTTATGGCAGATTTATGATGCAGACGGCATGTTTGTTAGGCTGGAAGAAGCGCCATTAGAAGCCCCCCTGATTGACCCAACAGACCTCGCTCTAATTGCTTTTGGTGCATTTCGTCTTTTACGGGCAGGTCAGGCGTTACTGAAAAGTGGTGTCAAAGCCGGCGTAACTGTGAGGCTCAGTGAGGCTACCATCAGTCTCTTGCGTGGCCGCCTTAAAATGGGCTTATCCGCTCGCGCGCTCAGGATGAGCGAATCATCGGCAAAACACATGCTGACCCCAGGTTGTTATGTGCCTTTATAGATTCAGGAAAAGGCCATTCGTTATGGCATAAGAACGCCGGATCCTCTCAAAAAGCCAGGGCTTTTCCGTTACGAGGCTCGTATGTATAAGCTTGTGGAAGACAGGCAAAATAAAGGCACTTATATTTACAAGTCTTACCGTCTTGAGGTTTTGGTCAGGGAAGCTGACTGGACTATCATGCATTTCAGTACATGCCGTAAGGGGGGATCATGATAGATATCACAAGCGGTGACAGACACCTTAAATTAACGCCTTATGAAAGGCTGGCTGAACCCGAAGAGCCTGCCTATAGCCGTATTATGGTTTGGGTTGAATTCTCAATCCCAGCCTTAAAAACAGAGTTTGCTGCAGAGTTTTTTGTCGGTCAGTTGGAGCAGTTCAGGAATGATACACATGATTTCCATCTGGCCTTAAAGACAGGGGCGAAATTTAAGGATATTAATTTAACCTCGGCATTCGAGCAGGTTGTGCTTAAGTTTCATCAGGCACATTTTGCCGGGGCTGTTGGCGTTAGCATGGTACTTAAGCCTGAAAACCATGCTGACAGTATTACCCTTGATGATTCCTTCGATATTGATGAAAGTTACTTTCCCGACCTGCTCTCTGGACTGGACGACATCATTTCATGGCAAAACTGATGCTTGCATCAAGCCACAAGACCGGCACTCAGAATGCCGGTCTTGTTATGCCATTTACTCGCGATTTTCTCGTATTTAAGCTCTACATGCATCAGGTGCATGAGTTTGCATCCGTTTTTTTCTCCAGCATTTGCCAGTCAGCGCCAGCGCTGGCACAGCATTCCGCAACCGCGTTGTCGTGGCAGTTACAGCGACGACTCATGCTGCCTTCCAGACCGTGTGATTTCAGGAACGACTGCCACTCATGGCTCGTGTACTGACTGCCCTGATCAGAGTGAACCAGTACCTGCTTTTGAGGATTACGCCTCAACACCGCCATAAGTAATGCGTTCAGGACAATCTCTTTTGTCATGCGGGGTTGCATTGACCAGCCGATAACTTTGCGTGAGAACAGGTCGACCACCACGGCCAGATACAGCCAGCCTTCGTGTATTTCGGCCTGAGTATCTGACTGTTCATTTTGAGTGGAAGAATCCGGACCGTACTTCTTTCTCCAGGCGTAAAGACTGTGAGTGGTGATATCGAGACGTGTTGCAACACTGGAAACAGAATGACCACGATCAACAACCTGTTTGACTGCTTCAATTTTAAACTCTTCAGGATAACGCTTACCGCTCATGGGCACCTCTCTTTAAGTCATCTTAAATGACTCTGAGGTGTCTGTTAAACCCGTGGCGATTCAGAGCTAACAGTGGCATGTTCCTCTCAAGTCAAAATCTGAAATTTAAGTATGGGAACGTAATGCGTGAGCTTGTTAAGTAATCTTGCCGAGAAATCTTTTAAATAGAGAATGATTTAAATGAAACTTCCCGCATGGGCGGGAAGTGATGTGTCAATGTGGTCAATATGTGGACTCGGCCTGTAATAAACCATTTTATTTCATTGTGTTAAGGTGTTTAAAATGGCTCCCGAGGGAGCCTTTCATTTCAGAACACTTTTTTATACGGGCGAACCGCGACTTTCTCGTACACGCCGGCTGCGACGTACGGGTCTGCTTCTGCCCAGGCCTGCGCGGCTTCCAGAGATTCAAACTCGGCAATCACCGTGGAGCCGGTAAAACCCGCTGCTCCCGGATCGTTGCTGTCAACGGCAGGCATCGGGCCTGCGGTCAGCAACCGACCTTCATCCTGTAGCAGCTGTAAACGCGCCAGATGGGCAGGGCGAACGGAAAGACGTTTTTCCAGAGAATCAGGTACATCTTCAGCGTAAATCACATAAAGCACGGCAAAGCTCCTTAACCGGTAAAAGTGACATTTACGTTATGTGAAAGCACAAATGACTGCAATGTAAAGATAATAACAATGTTAAAACCCTGATCTGGATGCCCCTTTTTTGCCCTCTTATACGCTTAAATTGCGCCAGGACAAAGTGTCTTATTGAATATGATTGCTATTTGCATTTAAAATCGAGGTTCGGTTTTTTAACGTTGATGATTATGACTTCGATGACCCTTGATTTACCTCGCCGCTTTCCATGGCCGACGCTGCTTTCCGTCGTTATTCACGGTGCTGTCGTGGCGGGTCTGCTCTATACCTCGGTTCATCAGGTTATTGAAATGCCAGCGCCAGCGCAGCCAATTTCTGTGACCATGGTATCGTCCGCGGATCTTGAACCGCCGCAGGTTGCGCCGCCGCCGCCACAGCCCGTTGTTGAACCCGAGCCGGAACCCGAGCCGATTCCTGAACCGCCAAAAGAAGCGCCGGTGGTGATCCATAAGCCAGAGCCGAAACCTAAGCCGAAGCCAAAACCCAAGCCGGTCAAAAAGGTGGAAGAGCGTCCGAAACGCGAAGTGCGTCCGGTTGAGCCACGCACCACGCAGCCGGTTGAAAATGCCGCCCCGTCACGTCCGCTGATGAGTAACACCACGACCGCGACAAAACCGACGGTAACGGCGCCAGCGGGCCCGCGCGCGCTGAGCCGTAACCAGCCGCAGTATCCGGCACGTGCTCAGGCGTTACGTATTGAAGGGCGTGTACGGGTGAAATTCGACGTTACGGCTGATGGACGTGTGGATAACGTGGAAATCCTGTCCGCACAGCCGGCGAATATGTTTGAACGCGAAGTTAAATCGGCCATGCGCAGGTGGCGTTATGAAGCCGGTAAACCCGGCAATGGGTTGATTGTAAATATTGTCTTCCGCCTGAACGGCGGGGCACAGATGGAATAAAAGAAGCCTCCGCAAGGAGGCTTTTTTTTACCTGAGGATCAGTTCCGTGGGAGCTGGCGGGGCTTACCGTCGCTATCCACTGCCACGTAGATGAACAGGGCCTCCGTCGCCTTATAGCGCTGACCAATCGGTTCAGAAGAGACTTTTTTCACCCATACTTCAATGTTAATGGAGATAGACGTATTGCCGCGTTTTACGCAGCGTGCGTAACAGCACACCACGTCCCCCACCGCGACAGGGCGCAGGAAGGTCATGCCATCGACCCGGACGGTTACCACGCGCCCGTGTGCAATCTCTTTTGCCAGGATTGCACCGCCCATATCCATCTGCGACATTAACCAGCCGCCAAAAATATCGCCATTGGCATTCGTATCCGCAGGCATTGCCAGTGTGCGTAAAACCAGTTCGCCCTGTGGGGCGTCATTTGTTGTCATTGTTTTTAAACTCGTAACTGAAGACTTCAGGCGGGATGCTACTATGATTTCTGGCTGGAGAGAATAGGGTTAGCGCCCGCAGCGCGGGCGCCTGAAGGTCAGAAGGACATGGTTACGCCAGCGTAATAGGCGCGGCCCGGTTCGTTATAGGTAGATGCACCGTCATTTTCACGGTAAATCTGCTTGTCAAAGAGGTTGCTGATGCCGGCATTCAGGCGCAGGTTTTTGGTCAGCTGATAGTTACTGCCGATACCCACGATGGAATACGCGCCGATCTCTCTGTTGGACATCGCATTTTCCTCTTTGCGGATTTCAGCGTTTTCTCTGGGCTTCTGGCGGCCGTACATCGTCCAGCTTACGTTGGCTGAAAGCTTGCTGTTAACCTCCCAGTCCAGCATGGTGTTGACGGTATATTTGGGGATAATCGACAACGGATTACCGGTGTCTTTACTTTCAGACTGAATCATATACGTCGCATTAGTACGCCAGGTTAGCGTGTCGCGAATAACAGGGACGGTGAGGTTGCCTTCCAGCCCTTCAACAACGGCCTTACCGCCGTTCTCCCATTGCAGGATATTTGCGTCGCTGCTTGTCTGCCCCAGCACGTCCGTTCCTGAAACGATCTTGTTTTTGTAATCATTGCGGAACCAGGTAATTCCAGCCTCGTAGCCTTCCAGGACAAAGGCCAGGCCGATCTCTTTGTTCACGCTGATTTCCGGATCCAGATCCGGGTTACCTAACAGGTAACAGCTTCCTTCGGAAACGTTATTCGGGCAGCCATTACCGCGGGTGGAAAGCAGATAGCCTTCGCTGGATTGATACAAGTTTGGCGCTTTAAATACCCGAGCGATACCCGCTTTAGCCTTGAACATGTCACCCAAATCCTGAGAGAGGTTCAGGCTCGGACTCCAGTTGCTGCCAAATTGATTGTGATAATCAAAGCGGAGCCCTGGGATCAGGTTGGTGCCCTGACGCGCTTCAATATTGTCCTCAAGATAGATGCCGGTGAGGTCAGCGCTGTTTTTGCTGTTGCGCTCAGAAGCCGTGCCGGGAACGCCGTTAATCACTTCTCCCGACACATTTGTCGACTGCATTGAGGCCGGATCGTTCAGTTCATCACGGTTCCATTCTGCACCCACGGTTAGCGTCTGTTCGACCAGCCAGAAGAAAGGAATGTTCAGTTCACCCGTTGAACGGTATGATTCCAGCCGGCTGGTATCGTATTTATCGCTATTGATCATCCCTTCAACTTTGCCCGTAGAGCCTTCTTCCAGTCGGGTGTTGTTGGTCTTTTCATAATAAACCCCGAACTTTGACTGACCCCAGTCCCAGATGCCGTTGTGCGTAATGCCATAAGACTGGCGGTACATTCGGTTGGTTTCGTGACCATACAGGGACGACACCAGACCGTCAGGGCTGACGTTGCTGTTGCTGTATTGAGTATCACCCGCGTAGATATTGCCCTGGCGGCTGTAGCTGTAGTCGAAATCGATAATCTGCTGTGGCGTGAGTTTCCAGGAGAGCAGGGCATTGATGTCCTTGTTACGTACGCCCTCTCGCCCGGCGGCGTAAGAGCCGTTTTGCGCGGTGTTGATGTCCTGAGCATCTGCGTCGGTTTTGTTGATGTTCCCGTACAGGCGCATCGTTAACGCATCGCCCGCGAGGGGGCCGCTCAGATCAAAATTAGCGCGTTTCGTCGCCCCCTCTTTATCATTTTCAGGCTGGTTAGTGTACAGGGAGAGGGAGCCGTGCCAGTCGTTGGACGGGCGTTTGGTAATGATGTTGACGACGCCGCCGGCAGCCCCCGAACCATAGCGGGCGGCAGCTGGTCCCCGGAGTACTTCAATGCGCTCAACCATCTCTGGCGGAACCCAGTTGGTGTCCCCGCGGGTGTCGCGCTCCCCGCGCCAGCTGTAGCGCACCGAGTTACGTGACGTCACCGGCACACCGTCAATCAGAATCAGCGTGTTCTCTGGCCCCATACCGCGGATGTCGATCTGACGGTTGTTACCACGACTGCCTGTCGCGCTGTTTCCGGTGAGGTTAACCCCGGGCATTTTGCGAATAATTTCCGAAAGATCGTTAACCGGTGGATCCTTTTCTATGTCCTTTGCCGTGATGATGGAAACCCCCGGCTGTTGCTTTAGGGCCTCTTCAGCGGTTGCCTGAACGACCATTGTTTCACCATCGGCGAGAGGATCTTCCGCTGCGTGCGCGCTCTGGTATAGCGTTGAAAAAATGGCGAGTGTAAGTGTAGCCGGGGCAAATCTTATTATGTTATTCATCAACTCATTTCCATTTGTTAAAAATGCGATGAAGAATATTAATGATAGTGATTCTCATTACAATAAAGCGACAGCAATCTCCATAAAATCTTCATGATTCGGACATTTTCGCAGGAAGATTGTGGAGAAAAGAGAAGGCGGGAAAAGAGGCCAGACCGCGTGACGATCTGGCCAGAAGGATCAATGCTTGTCATCCTGCGGCATGTGGCGATAAATATAAACGCCGCTGAGCAGGGTGAAGATAAGGGTCAGCGCCGTCAGGCCAAACACCTTGAAGTTGACCCAGATATTCTGCGGCAGCCAGAATGCGATATAGATATTCGCCAGACCACACAGAATAAAAAATAGCGCCCAGGCGATATTCAGACGCCCCCACACAGCCTGCGGCAGCGTCAGTTCTTTCCCCAGCATGCGCTGGATCAGCGGCTTCTTCATCACCCACTGGCTGATGAGCAGCGCGCCCGCAAACAGGCCGTAAATCACTGTGACCTTCCATTTGATAAATTCATCATTGTGGAAGAACAACGTCAGACCACCAAACACCGCCACCATCAGGAAAGTGATGAGCGCCATCTTTTCAACTTTGCGATAGCGAACCCAGCTGTAAATCAGCACCACAGCCGTTGCCACAATCAACGCCAGCGTGCCGGCATAGATGTCGTACAACTTATAAAAAGCGAAAAATACGATCAGCGGTAAAAAATCAAGAAACTGCTTCATTCTGCGATCCCGGTTACTGACGAATTAACATGTACAGGCGGAACAAATAGACCAGCAGTACAGCTGAAATCAGATTGCTCAGCGTATTGGCGACAACCGCGCCGACGTTTGGCGTTAATACCGCAAAATTCGGCGCAAACAGCAACAGTAGAGTCTTGGCCAGCAACCAGCTGATAACGGCCGGGGCGACCAGACGCATATTCGCCCACGCGAGCCTTATGCTGCTGCGCATGGCGGTGAAAATACCCATTTTGTCCTGCACAACCATTACTGGCGCAAATGAAAGCACGATAGCCAGCAGCACGCCCGGAACGACAACCAACATTATCCCCATCTGGACCAGCAGCGTGGTCAGGAAGATGAGGATAAACAGTTTCGGCAGCACCGGAGCACTGGCCCCGATGGCACGTAACGCGCTGACGCGTTGGCCGGCAGACACCAGCTGGATCATCAGCAACACGCCACCCGCCAGAATGGCGTTGCCGATCAGCCCCGAGAAGGTAGATGCCGCAGATGCACGCAGCAAGATTTGCTGTTGCTCTGGCGTCATATTCTGCACAAGGTCAAATAACCCTGCGCTGCCTGCAAGATGATCCCCCTGGCTCAGCGAGGCAATCTGTTCATCACTGGGTGAGAACGCATGACCCAGCACCACCGTAATGAAGGCGCACAACAACGCGATCAGTAAAAAAGTAACGAACTGATTGCGGAAAAAATTTCCCGTGTCACGGTAGACAGACTTCGCCGTGATAGACATGCACTCTCCTTGAGTATTGCAGGTGTTAATTAGCCGGCAATTGTACACCGGATAACACGCTGGTGGCAGCATCAAGGCTTGTATGGAAAAGCATATCTTTGTAAAGCGGCGGTAATCCATAGCGGGCGCGGGCGCGATTGCATGCCTCATTGACCTGCCCATCCTCTCCCGACATCGCGAAAGTGCGGCACGGGCTGGGGCGATCCGCGTAAATGGAACAGCGGGTGGATACCCCAGGTTCACCTTGCAGTGCCACACAGCGGCTCTGTTTTTGGTTGGTGCCGCGCATGCAACGCAGGAAAGGGGTCAAGGGTTCAGTGAGATCAACCGGAACGGTGCCGCCGCCATCGCTGGCTTCAGCCCAGTAGAAAGAGACTCGAAAATACGCACAACAGGCTCCGCACGTCATGCACGGGTTATGATCACTCATGGCACACCTGCAAAAGTAGAACGCATCAAATCAGATTGTGAGAGCGATAAATTATCCAGCCGCTACAGGAAGCGCAAGAGAGGAAAAACAGAAAATTTTTTAACTATGAAATGCCAAAAATTGACGCGGTAACAACTTATTGCTTTATGAGGCGTCACCAAAAATTAACCTAGATCAATGAATGTTAACTTACTGGTTTTAATGTGATCTGTGTTAGATCACTTATTACTCATTTGTGAGTATATTCTCCTCCGCAATTAAAACCACAACGATGGAGCGGATATGAAAAAATTAGCGGTGGCAGCCCTTATCTTAAGCAGTCTCTCTGGCGGCGCGTACGCGCATGAAGCAGGTGAATTCTTTATTCGTGCCGGTTCGGCAACGGTGCGTCCAACGGAAGGTTCCGACAATGTACTGGGTATGGGCGGGTTTAACGTTAGCAATAACACCCAGTTAGGCCTGACATTCACGTATATGGCTACGGATAACATTGGCGTTGAGCTTCTGGCCGCCACGCCATTCCGTCACCGCGTCGGTTTAGGGCCGACCGGGGACATTGCTACGGTGCACCATTTACCACCAACCCTGATGGCGCAGTGGTACTTCGGCGATTCCAGCAGCAAATTACGCCCTTATATTGGTGCAGGCGTTAACTACACCACCTTCTTTGATGAGAAATTTAACGATACCGGTAAAGAGGCTGGGCTATCCGATCTCAGCCTGAAAGACTCATGGGGCATGGCGGGGCAGGTTGGTCTGGATTATCTGATTAACCGTGACTGGCTGATCAACGCCTCGGTCTGGTATATGGACATTGATACGGATGTGCGCTTTAAAGCTAGCGGTGAGCAGCAGAGTATCAGTACCCGTCTGGATCCGTGGGTATTTATGTTCTCAGCGGGTTATCGTTTCTGACAGAAGATATATCCCCGGTCAGCCGGGGATTGCTGTATGGTGGTTGTTCCACATACCTGGCTGGAGGGGATATCCCCAACATCAAATTTGAGTGTCCGGTTTGTGCAGGTAAACAGTTTCAGTTCACGACGTTCAGCCCAGCACATAGCCTACCTCACGGTGCTATCTGTTCCGTTTGCGGAACACGTCTCACCACTCATTCATGCCTGCCGAAACTCAGACGACGACGGTGGCCAAAGCCAGTAAACTAGATAAGGCCTCTGAGAGGCCTTTTTCGATCGTGAAATCACTTCTGAATTAAATAACGAATCGTTGGTCCGTCCTGCTGGATATCCAGCACGGTATAGCCGTGATTTTTGGCATCAAGCGGAATGTTATTGATCGACTGGGGGCAATCGCTCACCACTTCCAGAATTTCACCTTTCTTAAGCTGCGGTAACGCCTCAAGCGTGGCGACAGCCGGGTAAGGGCAGGGTTCACCCACCATATCGAGACGATAATCAGGCACGATCTCTTTCATGCGGCATTCTCCTGAGTTTCAGTTTTGACGGTGGCACGCCGGAAGAAGCGCTTTTCTTGCGCAATAACCAGTAAGAAGGCGATAAGCAGCAGGGCGTAGGTCACCAGGAGTCCCCCGAGTGGACCAAAGGTTTTCAGCAGGTTGACCTTGTCCCAGTTTGTTGCCAGTACCGGCGAGACGTCATCCCAGTAGCAGGCCAGAAGGGTAGAGCCAATCACGTTACCCAGACCCACCCACCAGTAATGCACCTGGCCTTCCACGGCGCGATACATCCAGCCGGTTTCACACCCGCCCGCCAGCACAATGCCAAAACCAAACAGCAGTCCGCCAATGACGGCATTTGGGCCCGCCCACATGATTTTTGGTTCCACGCCGAGCTGAACATAGCTGAAGATGCCAATTGCGCTCACGGCCATCCCGGCAATAATGGCTTTCGCCATCATGGTACGTCCGGTGATCCACATATCGCGAAACGCGGAGGTAAAGCAGATCTGCGCGCGTTCAATCAGCAGACCAAAGCCGATGCCGAACAGCATGGCCAGACCGAGTTTGGGCTGATTCATCGCCGTGCAAATCGCCCAGGCAACCATAGCAAAAAAGACCAGCATACCGAGGCGGAAGCGACGACGCGCCTGATCGGGTTTTTGCGTTAACGGAGATGCAGCGCTAACTTTCGTCATTTTCACCGGAATGCGGAACAGTGGCAGCAGGGTGAACTTTGCACCGAAATATGAGCCTATGGCGGTGGCGACGGCAAAGAACCAGGCATGCAGCGAGAACTGCGGAATACCGGTAAAGAACGCGGCCAGATTACAGCCCATCGCCAGGCGGGCGCCAAACCCGGCAATGATGCCGCCGACCACGGCCTGCATAATGCGGATGCGGCTTTTCGGCATGCGCAACTTAACGTTGTTGGCCCACAGCGCGGCCGCAAAACAGCCGCCGAACATGCCAATGATCATCATCCCGTCGATGCGGGTCAGCGGTGTGCCCTCAAGATGGATCAGTTTGAAGTAGCCCCACTCTTCGGCATGGACGCCTGCCAGCTGTAATAGCTGCCCACCCCAGCGGGTAAACTCGCCCGTAACAGCCCAGAAGGTGCCGGTAATACCGAAATAATAGGTAGAGAGAATGCCTGCCGCGATAACGGCCGGAACAGGTGACCAGAACTTAACCAGGTAAGTCTGTTTGAAGGAATGCCAGGACATGAATAACCTCTGAACTCAGAAGGGTAACGCTAAAAAGAGCCCAGATCATACGCTTACGCGAAAGTTTGAAAAGTCATTCACACCGAAAATATCGACAGGATCAATTTTGACCTGCTTCTTTCAGGAAGAGAGAAGGGAAAACCGCCTGACGCCGGGGCCAGACGGTGTTAACGGTTACGCCTTGTGTGTGGCCGCTTTCATGGATGTGACGAATGCGTGTAACTCAGCCAGCATCTGCTCTGGCTTATCCACATTCTTCTCGATGATTTTCACGATAGCCGAACCGGAAATGGCCCCGGCGGCTTTCGCGTCAATCGCCGCAGTAACCTGATCCGGAGAGGAAATCCCAAAGCCCTGAAGCGGCGGCGCAGCATGGTATTCTGCCAGCTTCTCCACCAGATGATGCAACGGAAGCGCGGCTTTGTTTTCCGCACCGGTGACGCCCGCACGGGAGAGCAGGTAGGTGTAACCCCGTCCGTAAGAGGCAATCTGGCGCAACAGATCGTCATCGGCATTCGGTGGACAGATGAAAATCGGCGCGACGTTGTGGCGCATCGCCGCCTGACGGAACGGCGCAGACTCTTCAACGGGCACGTCAGCCACCAGCACGGAGTCAACGCCCACGCGGGCGCACTCTGCGTAAAACGCATCAATACCGCGGCTGAACACCAGGTTGGCGTACATCAGCAGGCCGATCGGAATGGTCGGGTGCTTCTGGCGAATCGCCGCCAGCATTTCGAAGCACTGGCCCGGCGTCACGCCCGCAGCAAACGCGCGAAGCGTCGCGTTCTGGATGGTCGGGCCATCCGCCAGCGGATCGGAGAACGGAATCCCCAACTCCAGCGCGTCGGCACCAGCGTCAATCAGGGTATCGATAATCTTCAGCGACAGCTCCGGACCGGGGTCGCCCAGCGTCACGAAGGGAACGAAAGCGCCTTCCTGGCGGGCTTTCAGTTGTGCAAATGCGTTGTCGTAGCGTTCCATCAGATTTCCCCTCGTGCTTTCAGAATATCGTGAACGGTGAAAATATCTTTGTCACCGCGACCGGAAAGGTTTACCACCAGCAGCTGCTCTTTTTCCGGGTTTTCCTTCATCATTTTCAGCGCGTGTGCCAGCGCGTGGGAAGACTCCAGCGCCGGGATGATCCCTTCATTGCGGCACAGCGTTTTGAAGGCCTCCAGCGCCTCGTCATCAGTGATGGAGACATAATCCGCGCGGCCGGTGCTGTTGAGGAACGCGTGCTGCGGCCCTACGGACGGGAAATCCAGCCCGGCTGAAATTGAGTAAGACTCCTCAATCTGCCCTTCATCGGTCTGCATCATCGGGGCCTTCATGCCGAAATAGATCCCCACGCGGCCATGCTTCAGCGGCGCACCGTGCTCACCCGTTTCAATGCCGTGGCCGGCAGGCTCAACGCCAATCAGCCCAACGCTGGTTTCGTCGATAAAATCGGCAAACATGCCGATGGCGTTAGATCCGCCGCCAACGCAGGCGATCACCGCATCCGGCAGGCGACCCTCTTTTTCGAGGATCTGCGCTTTAGTCTCTTCTCCGATCATGCGCTGGAATTCACGCACGATGGTCGGGAACGGGTGTGGGCCTGCCGCGGTACCGAGCATGTAGTGGGCGGTTTCGTAGCTGCCAGACCAGTCGCGCAGCGCTTCATTACAGGCATCTTTCAGCGTGGCAGAACCGCTGTGCACAGGGATCACTTCCGCCCCCATCAGACGCATACGGAACACGTTAGGCGACTGGCGTTCAACGTCTTTCGCCCCCATATAGATGCGGCACTTCAGGCCGAGCAGGGCGCTGGCGAGGGCAGAGGCCACGCCGTGCTGGCCCGCGCCGGTTTCGGCGATAATTTCGGTTTTACCCATACGTTTGGCGAGCAGAGCCTGGCCAAGCACCTGATTAGTTTTATGCGCGCCGCCGTGCAGCAGATCTTCACGTTTAAGGTAGAGCGTGGTTCTGGTGCCTTCGGTCAGGTTGCGGCATTTGGTCAGTGCCGTCGGACGACCGGCGTAGTTTTTCAGCAGGTCAGTAAACTCCGCCTGAAACGCCGGATCTTTCTGCGCGCTCACGAACGCTTCTTCCAGCTGGCGCAGCGCGGGCATCAGGATTTGTGGGACGTACATCCCACCAAACTCACCAAAATACGGGTTAAGTAATGTCGTCATCTTCTCTTCCTTAATATGCACGCAGAGTTTTAAATACCGATGCCAGCTTGCTGGCGTCTTTTATGCCCGGTTGGGACTCTACGCCTGAATTGAAATCGAGGCCGGCGCAGCCGGTTTTGGCTGCTTCCACACAGTTATCGGGGCTTAATCCCCCCGCCAGCAGGACATTGTCCAGCACTTCGCCACGCAGCAGTGACCAGTCGAAACGCTGCCCCGTACCGCCCTGGCCGTTGTCGAGCACGTATTTATCAACATGCGTAAGGTTACGCGCGGGCAGGATGGCGCCAACACTTTGCGCTTTCCAGATCTGAACCTGAGGTGCCAGAACATGTCGCAGAGCATCGATGTATGTCTGATCTTCATCGCCATGTAGCTGAACCGCGCTCAGGGATAACGCGTCTGCTTTTGCCGCAACGTCGTTAATATCCGCATTGCGGAACACGCCCACGTAGCTCAGTGGCGCAGCCGCAATCACCTTGCGCGCCTGTTCTTCATTAACGGCGCGAGGAGAGGACTCAACAAAGATCAGACCACCATAGATTGCGCCCGCCTCATACGCGGCCTGCGCATCCTGTTCACGGGTCAGGCCGCAAACTTTGTTCTCACCCAGCAGCACGCGGCGCACGGCCGCATTAAGATCGTCGTGTTCCATCATCGCGGAACCGATCAGGAAACCGTTGGCAAAGTGGCTGAGTTCGCGCACCTGAGCGTAGCTGTTGATTCCGGATTCGCTGATCACCGTGACGCCCGCACCCAGACGCGGCGCAAGCTGGCGCGTACGGTTGAGGTCAATCGACAGGTCGCGCAGGTCGCGGTTGTTAATGCCGACCACTTTGGCTTCCAGCGCGATGGCGCGCTCCAGCTCCTCTTCGTTGCTCACTTCGGTAAGCACGCCCATATTCAGGCTGTGCGCGACGGCGGAGAGCTGGCGATACTGTTCGTCATCCAGCACGGAGAGCATCAGCAGGCAGGCATCGGCCTGGTAAAAGCGCGCCAGCCAGATCTGATACGGGTCGATAATAAAGTCTTTGCATAGAATCGGCTGCGGCGCGATGCCGCTGACTACGGGCAGAAAATCGAAGCTGCCCTGGAAATATTTCTCATCCGTCAGCACAGAAATGGCAGACGCATGATGCTTGTAGATACCGGCAATACGCGCCGGGTCGAAATCGTCACGGATCACGCCTTTGGACGGAGACGCTTTTTTACACTCCAGAATAAACGCGGTACGCGCGCCCTGGAGGGCATCATAGAAACGACGGCTGCTCGGAACGACGTCATTCTGAAAACTGGCGAGCGGCTGCTGTTGCTTACGGGCTTCCACCCAGATGGCCTTATCGGCGACGATTTTCGCTAAAACGGTCTGCATTATTTACCCTCTTGCCGCAAGTGCGGTAACGCGGTCGTAAGCTGCACCGGAGCGCAGTACGTCCAGAACTTTTTGGGCGTTGGCTTTCAGATCTTCCTCGCCATGTAAACGCATCAGCATGGCTACGTTGGCCGCCACGGCGGCCTCATGGGCGGCCTCACCTTTACCTTGTAATAAGCGCGTGAGAATGTCACGGTTTTCTTCCGGCGTGCCGCCCGCCAGGGCGTCCTGATGGTACGGGGTCAACCCGAAATCAGCGGCCTCAAGCTGATAGTTCAGCACTTCGCCGTTATTCAGTTCGGCCACCAGCGTGGGCGCATGCAGGGAAACTTCATCCATCCCGCCGCTGTGGACCACGGCGGCGCGTTGGTAACCGAGGACGCGCAGCGTCTCCGCAATCGGCAGGACCAGCTCCGGACTGTAAACGCCAATCAGCGCCAGCGGCGGGTGCGCCGGGTTAATGAGTGGACCGAGCACATTAAACAGCGTCCGGGTTTTAAGCTGCTGGCGAACGGGCATCGCGTGGCGGAAACCGGTGTGATACTTCGGCGCAAACAGGAAACAGACGCCCAGGTCATCCAGCGCTTCACGGGAACGCTCGGCGTTCATGTCCAGGTTGATACCGAAAGCCGCCAGCAGGTCGGACGATCCGGAACGGCTGGACACGCTGCGGTTGCCGTGCTTCGCCACTTTCAGTCCGCATGCCGCCGCCACAAAGGCGCTGGCGGTCGAAATATTGATGCTGTTGCTGCCGTCGCCACCGGTCCCAACGATATCGGCAAACGGATAGTCCGGGCGCGGGAACGGGGCAGCATTTTCCAGCAGCGCGGTTGCCGCACCGGCGATCTCCTGCGGGCTTTCGCCGCGCACTTTCATGCTCACCAGCACAGCGGCCAGCTGCTCAGGCTTCAGCTCGCCGCGCACGACGGCGGAGAAAAGCTGGTGGCTCTCCTGCTGGCTCAGGGTCTGGGCCTGATACAGTTTTTCCAGAATCGGTTGCAGGGTGTTGGTCTGCTCCAGCTTTTGCAGCGCCCAGTTGAGCGTTTGCTCCAGCAGGCGCGCGCCGTTAGACGTCAGGATAGATTCCGGGTGGAACTGCATCCCGCAGACGCGATCCGCATCGTGACGCACCGCCATCACCATCCCTTCAAACGAGGCGTTAATCGTCAGCCCGGCCGGAATATTGCTGCCGACCAGTGAGTGGTAACGCGCCACCGGAAGCGGGTTCGGCAGACCGGCAAACATCGCCTGACCGTCATGTTCAATGCTTGACGCTTTACCATGCAGGATCTCCCCCGCCTGACCCACGTAACCACCGTAGGCTTCGACAATCGCCTGGTGGCCGAGGCAGATGCCGATAATCGGCAGCTTGCCGCGCATACGGGTCAACAGCTCTGGCATACAGCCCGCTTCGCTCGGTGCGCCTGGCCCCGGGGAGAGCATCAGCACCGGGTTTTGCATGGTCGCCAGACGGTCAATCAGCGTCTGGGCCGGAACGTGGTTGCGATAGATAACGACGTTGTGCCCATTCGCACGCAGCTGATCTGCCAGGTTGTAGGTAAAGGAGTCGATATTATCGAGCAGCAGAATGTCAGCCATCAGAAAATCTCCTGTGCATGGTGTGCGGTAGCAATGGCGCGCAGTACCGCGCGCGCTTTACTGCGGGTTTCGTCGGCTTCCGACTGCGGAACAGAATCCAGCACAATCCCGGCCCCGGCCTGGACGGTAGCAATGCCGTCCTCAACGTAGGCGGAGCGAATCACGATGCAGGTATCGAGGTCACCGTGAGCGGTGAAATAGCCCACCGCGCCACCGTAGCTGCCGCGACGGCGGCCTTCAGCTTCGGCAATCAGCTGCATGGCGCGGACTTTCGGCGCGCCGCTCAACGTGCCCATGTTCATGCAGGCGCGGTAGGCGTGCAGGACGTCGAGGTCGTGGCGCAGCTCACCCACCACGCGGGATACCAGATGCATGACGAAGGAGTAGCGGTCGACTTTGGTCAGGTCTGCCACATAGCGGCTGCCCGGCGTACAAATACGCGCCAGGTCGTTACGCGCCAGGTCAACCAGCATCAGGTGT
Source organism: Enterobacter sp. MGH 4 (assembly GCF_000534735.1). Lineage (NCBI taxonomy): Bacteria > Pseudomonadati > Pseudomonadota > Gammaproteobacteria > Enterobacterales > Enterobacteriaceae > Enterobacter > Enterobacter sp. MGH 4. The sequence goes on from NZ_KI973289.1 coordinate 859,164, forward strand.
TCGGAGAGCTCTTTGTGGTCGGTACGCATTTCCAGTTCGATGCGGCTGTCGAGATCGCGGTCCAGGGAGCCATCGGCACGACGGCCGCGTGGACGGGTTCCCGCTATCGGGTAGATCTCAATCTGGCGGCTGGTGGCGTCGTACTTGAGGGAGCTTTCCGGTGACGCGCCGAACAGAGTGAAATCATTGTCCTGCATAAAGAACATGTACGGGCTTGGGTTGCTCTTTTTCAGCACATCGTAAGCCGCCAGCGGCGACGGGCAGGGCAGTGAAAAGCGACGGGACGGCACCACCTGGAAAATCTCCCCGGCACGAATCGCTTTTTGCATCTGACGCACCACCGCGCCGTACTGATCGTCGGTCTGACTCACCTCGCAGGTCATCTTTTCAACACGCTGCACCGGGAGCGCGGGCGGTGCTTCTGACATCTGCTGTTGCAGTTGGCCGATGCGCTGCGCGAGGCGATTTTTCTCAGACACAGATGGCGTGAACAGGCTGGCCTGAATGCGGGTGTATTTTTTCTGATGGTCGATCACCAGCAGGGTTTCGGCCAGGTAGAAGCAGTAGTCCGGGCAGCGGTTACCCTGCTCGGTTTCCGGTAAATCTTCAAAGCCAGCAACCAGGTCGTAAGCAAACAGCCCGCCAAAGAACATTGCTTCGCGCTCATCTTCCGGCACAATGACCAGATTTTGCAGCAGGCGGAAGGCGTCGAAAACGGAGAGTGAGCAGAGGCGGGCATCTTCATCCAGCAACTGGCTTACCGGCGGGAAATGCAGAATTCGCAGGTCCGGATGACGCTCATTTTCAATGCCTGAAGGCAGAGCCGCATCCAGCAGCGGCAGCAGCGACGCGCCATTCTCGGATAACGCCTTAATAGTGACAGTGTCACCCGATGCGGTAATGCGCAGCGCGCTGTCAACCAGCAGCAGGCTTTTGAGATCGTCCTTGCTGTCGATATCAGCAGATTCCAGCAGCAGCGTCGCAGGACGTGCACCGCACACCTGATGAAAGAGCGCGGTAGGGTTATGGCGATAGGCCGCCTCGCAGGTCAGCAGTTCGAGGTGGGGTTTGGCTGTTTGCATGTTGTTATTCTCATATTCTGTTCAAAAAAAAGCCCGCTTGGGAGCGGGCCGGGTATCTGTTTGCTTTTCGCAGACGCGTGACACTGCCCGAAGATCAGGAAGTACGCCACCAACCGTGCAGAGCGAAATGTGCTGTCATTTCAGATACCTTTCTCGTGTGAACTTGCGTACTAGTTAACTAGTTCGATGGCGTGTTGTCAACCCCTGATTTCAGTATTTCGCGGTAAGTCGGTATCATAGGTGCTTCGGATGTCTCCAGACTGTTATGGGAAGTGCTTTGAGCGATACCACCTACGCCGTAATTTATGATTTACACAGCCATACGCAGGCTTCAGATGGCCTGCTGACGCCCGAAGCCCTGGTCCATCGCGCCGTTGAAATGCGTGTCGGCACGCTGGCAATAACCGATCACGACACAACAGACGCCATCCCCGCCGCGCGCGCCGAGATTGCCCGAAGCGGGCTGGCGCTAAATCTGGTGCCCGGGGTCGAGATCTCCACGCTCTGGGAAAACCACGAAATTCATATCGTTGGCCTGAATATTGATACAGAACATCCGGCAATGTGCGCATTTTTGCAAGAACAAAAAGCACGACGCAATCAACGCGCGGAGTTGATAGGCGAACGTTTTGAGAAGGCGCATATCCCCGGTGCGCTGGAAGGCGCGCGCAAGCTGGCGAACGGTGGGGCGGTCACGCGCGGCCATTTCGCCCGTTTTCTGGTTGACGCCGGTAAAGCGACGACCATGGCGAATGTGTTTAAAAAGTATCTGGCCCGCGGGAAAACCGGATACGTTCCTCCCCAGTGGTGTACAATAAAACAAGCTATTGATGTGATTCATCATTCTGGTGGTAAGGCCGTATTGGCCCATCCGGGGCGGTATAATCTTTCTGCTAAATGGCTGAAAAGGCTGCTGGCCCACTTTGCCGAATCCGGCGGTGAGGCGATGGAAGTTGCCCAGTGTCAGCAGGCACCCAATGAGCGTTCGCAGCTCGCGACCTACGCCCGTCAGTTTGGCCTGCTTGGGTCACAGGGTTCAGATTTCCATCAGCCCTGCGCGTGGATTGAACTGGGGCGCAAGCTCTGGTTACCCGCTGGCGTTGAGCCCGTCTGGCAGCTCTGGGAACAGCCACAGCAAATTGAAGAGAGGGAAGTATGAGTCAGTTTTTCTATATCCATCCGGATAACCCACAGCCACGTCTGATTAATCAGGCTGTGGAAATCGTCCGTAAAGGTGGCGTTATTGTCTACCCAACCGATTCTGGCTACGCGCTGGGCTGTAAAATCGAGGATAAAGGGGCGATGGAGCGCATCTGTCGCATCCGCCAGCTGCCAGACGGCCACAACTTCACCCTAATGTGTCGCGATCTCTCTGAGCTGTCGACCTATGCGTATGTCGACAACGTGGCCTTTCGCCTGATCAAAAACAACACGCCGGGAAACTACACCTTCATTCTGAAAGGGACAAAAGAGGTGCCGCGTCGTCTGTTGCAAGAAAAACGTAAAACCATCGGCATGCGCGTGCCGTCGAACCCGATTGCCCAGGCGCTGCTGGAAACCCTCGGCGAGCCGATGCTGTCTACCTCGCTGATGCTGCCGGGCAGTGAGTTTACCGAGTCCGACCCGGAAGAGATCAAAGATCGTCTGGAGAAAGTGGTGGAGCTGATTATTCATGGCGGCTATCTAGGCCAGCAACCGACCACCGTGGTGGATCTCACCGAAGACGCGCCAGAAGTGATTCGTGAAGGCGTGGGCGATGTTAAGCCTTTCTTGTAAGGGTGTAAGCAGATATACTACGCGGCCATCAAAGCAGGGCGCTGCCCTGTTTTTGACCTGATTCGACGCCTGTGAAGGCGCATAGGAAAAAATAAATATCATTACAAATCAATGAATTGCCTTGTTAGCATAAAGGGCAATCATCGTTTTGTGTGACAGCTTTAATTTCACTCATAATCCCATTTTTTATGCACATCGTTTTCCCCCTTGCTCCATTCAGATTTAACTTAAATGGAGATATACATCTACTCGGGCATATACCGGTATCTGTGCCTATCAATCATTATTGTCTCAATGATTATTTGAGAACAATTCTCAATTGAGATGTTTTATGATAAAATATCATTCTTGATAGATTGACTCAGAGAGAGTGAATATTGCTTACAGGGTCCATTTTGCCTTCGTTTACCCCCCCATTAAGGGATGAGTATAACCGGATGGCTATTATCCTGAAGTCAGCAGGATTAACACTGACAACTTCACGTATAAATATTTCGCACCACCTTACTCAAACGTCTATTCCTAGCTCAGCATTAGAACTTTCAAAACTCCTGAACATCCCGCTTTCAACAACACACCGTAATCTTTCATCCTTGGCCTATGCTGGTTTAGCCAATAACATCATTGACCGCTCAGGGATATCTCGTTGGTTTTGGTTAGTCGAGGGAAAGGTCAATTTTTGTCCATGCTGCAATCAGGAATTCATGGTCCACAGTTAGAAACTCTTGCCGAACACAGAACACAGTGGTAATCTGATAAGGACGCTGGTTTTTTTACCAGAAACTTTTCTAAGTAAAAATTTTCAATCATGCCTGTATTCCAACGCCAGCAGTGGTGTGGGTCTGCTGGGCTTTCTGTGCTTCAGTTTTTACTGGTTTTTATTAATACCTGTAAACCTGTAACCTGCGTGAGGATCTATCTAACACTACTGAAGGAGGCGTATGCAGCAATCTGTCTTATCCGTACAACAACCTACTGATGTACTGACATCTCACCGTGACAATGGTCATTACACACTGATCCATTCCTCAACCTATCTCCACGATGGTTTGACCTATAAGCTTAACCATAACCCGTTAAATAAGCGTAGCAGTCCGATACGAAAAGAAATTATCGACAGGTTTATTGACCAGCTTCGCGCTATGTTGTCGCACTATAACGAACTGTATGGATTCCGCTTTGACTTGTCTGTCCCTGAAGGGATGTCTGTTGATGAAAGCAACAAACTTATTAGCCAGTTGTTTACTCGTCTGCGAGGTGAGTTCACTGCAAAAGCCTGGAACAATCAGCCAATTAAAAAATTCGCATATGGCTGGGTTCGTGAGAAAGAAAGGGCTAAACAAGTTCATTACCACTGCTGGATAGCTTTACCATATTTCCAGGTAAACACTGCTGGCTTTGAAGATAAAGGGATTATTGGAAGGGTAAGCCGTATCTGGTCAGAACTCACGAATGGAGTTTCCCGTGTCCATCTTCCCGATGATGGATATAGAATCAAAAGAGGCGATCACGATTCACTTGTTAAGATGGTCAAACGGATTTCATATCTTGCCAAGAATCGCGGGAAGTATTCTAATGGTAAAGGGCAGCAAACATTCTCTGCGTCGAGGGTACAATTTAAGACGGCTAATACGCTGCACTAGAATCCTTCGTAGGAAGCCCTGTATCAAACTTTACTTAGCAAGTGGTGTCGTGGCATTACCTACATGCTAAAAACCTCTCAGGGAGTGATACAGGCTGTTTAACCGGGCTCTTTATTCCTTCGTTCAGCTCAGTATTTAAATTACTGAGCATTATTCTCATTTTTGTGCAATGAATGACCACAGGGCTACTGCTTTCATCGGCATAGCCCTTTTTGCATTTCTCAGTTTTAAACCGAATTAAAAATGAGCTCATGCAACATTCTCAAAAAAACTAAAGTGGCTACGATTACATCGTTGCAATGTCAATGCCTAAGATTGACCTAACATTATCATCATATTTAAGACAACTTGAACGGGCCAGCAATCGCTGAACATTCCTATCATAAAACCCACCCTCCGGAGAAGATATCATCATATTTTTAAGGACCAATGACTTGTTATCTGCATTTAGTTGTTTGATTAAGTCATTGATGTTAGTAGTTAGGAGCTGTATATGTGCTTGTGTACGATTATTGCTCAAAATGGTTTGGTCAACTTCTTTAAGCAAGTTTCTTGCCTTGGAGAATGGTCCTTGGGACTTCTTGAACGTGTCCTCAAACTGAAGGTCAAGAGGTACAATATTAAAAGCATCAAGTGCGTTACCCCATGGGAAAGAAGATATTCCTTGAACGCGATGTTGTGCTGAATATAACTGTTCCCATCTGGAAATACTATCGGTCACAATAACTGAGCCTGTTACTTGCGCTATAAATAAAGCCATTTCATAATTAGGCCCATTCCGCGATATCATTAATTGCCCGCCACTACCTACTGATGTTTTTTGTAATAATGTCAGAGGTGATGACTCTGCATTTAGTTCAGATGTAGTAATTATCTCACTTGCTGACATTTCATTTAAACCAAACTGACTTACAAGGAAATTAACTCTCATGTCTCTAGGCATTAATGCCGTTGAATTTAGTAAGTCCTGAGTCGATAATATGAAATGTCGTTGTAAATCTTGTTTGTGTATAGGCTCATTTCTTTGGCCTCTATCCCTGGCCATGCCTAACATTGCTCGCATGAGCTCAGTATCAAATTCGACCGGTTCAGGAATGATGTTTATCAAACCAAGTCCAATAAATGGTTCCATCTGAAGGAAAAATAAAAAATCCTTGAGTGATTGATACTTATATTGTGATGGGGATTTGATGGGGCTAAATTCTGGATTGATAATGTTAGGGTTAAATATTGGAGTCTCAATCAAAAATTCATCAAATAATGATGCCATTGGTACAGCATTTTCAGTTATGGTTCGGATATCTACAGGCCCGGAATATAAACCTCGTAATTTCCCATCCGATTTTGGTAGCAGAGCATATATATCTGTATCAGCAGGCCATAAGACTGAATAGAATTCATATATCTTTATAATATCATCTTCGGAAAGATTTCTTCTGACGTCTGACCACGTCTTACCTTTGTTTAGACCCAAAACATCTTTAATGCAAGTGCAAAATGCGAGATTCCTTTCTCTAATACTTAATAAATCCCATGATGTACGCAAATTTTCAGCAAGATTAAGGCAACAATATTTGTATTTTCTACCACTGCCACACCCACAAATAGAGTTACGACCTATTCGCTCTTTGCTTGTCTTTTTCCGAAGGAATTCGTGTGCGCTAGAAGTTCTACCAAATGCATCTTGATAGTGTACTGAGCCATCCTCAAATTTAACATACATTTCTCCTCCAAAACCCATTATCCCATTCAATGATGGTAAAAGCACATGGCGTAATTCAGCCCAATCATTCTTAATGTCTTTTTCAGGATAAAGCCAATCTTCTCGACCTGCGGCAATGGATTTGTTAGATCTGCTTTTTATGATGTAGTTTATTTTTTTTACTTCATCATCAGTAAGTTTTCGGCTATTAATGAAATTAATGGTGTTAACCATACTATTTCTTTGTCGAGTGGCATTAATTCGTTGCTGAATTGGGTTTGTATTTTTTGGATCTTGTGCATATTCAAGATTTGTCAGAATCAAACAGCGATTTTTGTCTAGAGGAAATATTGTTTGTGAGCCTTTAAGCGTAATGTCTGGATCATTAGGATAAACACAAAGTTCAGAATCGGGAGGGCAAGCATAGTTGTAAACAGTTACTGGATGGTCTGAAAGAATGAATTTGGTTTCAGATTCTGATGCTGAAACTAACTCCCGTACTCCCTCGGCCCATAATGTACAATGCATTGTTCTAAGTGATTGCATTTCCATCATGAGTTGACTTTGATTTAACTCAGAGTATTTGCTTTTAATCCAATCCAAACCTTTAGGTGTTCGTAATTTCTGAGAGTCAATGTACGTAAACAAATCAAGAAAACTATTGTGCCACTGAGCTTGATCATCTCCGAGAAAAGCTCGAATAGATGTTGAACCATTGTTATCTATAGGGCCAAATAATTGTCGTTCTATGTCATCATTTATTTCAGAGCCAAAAAAAGTTGAGTATAAATCAACCTCATAAAATCGCTGGGTTGAGTCTGCCATTTTTTTGACTCGACTAACTTTGTCTCTCCTCCGGGAATATTGAGGCTTTGTTGAATAAATCGAACTTTTGCTGAGTTGAAGGATCAGATCACGCATCTTCCCGACAACGCAGACCGTTCCGTGGCAAAGCAAAAGTTCAAAATCACCAACTGGCCCACCTACAATAAAGCCCTCATCAACCGTGGCTCCATAACTTTCTGGCTGGATGATGAAGCTATTCAGGCCTGGTATGAGTCAGCAACACCTTCTTCACGAGGCAGACCTCAGCGCTATTCTGACCTTGCCATCACGACTGTGCTGGTCATTAAACGCGTATTCAGGCTGACCCTGCGCGCTGCGCAGGGCTTTATTGATTCCATTTTTTCTCTGATGAACGTTCCGCTACGCTGCCCGGATTACAGCTGTGTCAGCAGGCGGGCAAAGCCGGTTAACGTCAGTTTCAAAATGCCCACCCGGGGTGAAATCGCACACCTGGTAATTGATTCCACCGGGCTGAAGGTCTTCGGTGAAGGAAAGTGGAAAGTCAAAAAGCATGGCCAGGAACGCCGCCGTATCTGGCGTAAGCTGCATCTCGCCGTTGACAGTAAAACACATGAAATCATCTGCGCTGACCTGTCGCTGAACAACGTTACGGACTCAGAGGCCTTCCCCGGGTTAATCCGGCAAACCCACCGGAAAATCAGGTCAGCCGCCGCCGATGGCGCTTACGATACCCGGCTCTGTCACGATGAACTGCGGCGTAAGAAAATCAGCGCGCTTATCCCTCCCCGAAAAGGTGCGGGTTACTGGCCCGGTGAATATGCAGACCGTAACCGTGCAGTGGCTAATCAGCGAATGACCGGGAGTAATGCGCGGTGGAAATGGACAACAGATTACAACCGTCGCTCGATAGCGGAAACGGCGATGTACCGGGTAAAACAGCTGTTCGGGGGTTCACTGACGCTGCGTGACTACGATGGTCAGGTTGCGGAGGCTATGGCCCTGGTACGAGCGCTGAACAAAATGACGAAAGCAGGTATGCCTGAAAGCGTGCGTATTGCCTGAAAACACAACCCGCTACGGGGGAGACTTACCCGAAATCTGATTTATTCAACAAAGCCGAATATTGATTTCACGTCGTGTTAAGTGACAGAGTTGTTGTTCCCGTTCCTCCATAAATCCTTTTTGATGCCATTGAGGTACATAATGATTATCTCTAGTTTTTGACACACTTATCTCCTGTATCTACCTCAGACCCTAAAAAGAGTAGCCTGCACGAAAAATTCACTGACATGACGATAGCTACTTTATCAATACAATAATATCAGATGTTCCAATGACGTTTTACTGTGGCAATCCCTAACCCCAAAGCAGCGGCGGCTTTAGCCTGGCTCAGACCATCATTTTTAGCCTCTTGTACACGTTTGTACGTCACTGTAGCAACCGGGCGACCCAGCTTTTTGCCTTCTTTCTTCGCTCGCTCTAGCCCTTCCTTGGTGCGCTCTGTAATACGGGATTTTTCAAACTCCGCAAACGCTGAGAACATTTGCAGCATCAACTTCCCTTCAGCACTGGCAAGATTGCTCGCAGGCAGATCCATAGAAACAACATCAATTCCTTTTTCTACAAGCATCGAGATTGTTTGCTGCACATCGATGTTGTCACGCCCCAAGCGATCCAACTTGAGCACAACTAACTTATCTCCGGCTTCCAGTTTATGGTTAACGAGGTCAGAGAAAGCCTTACGCTTCATCGCCTGCACTCCACCGGAGACAACTTCCGACACTACGCGGTTATCAATTACATCATAGCCAGCCTGACGTATCGCCATGATTTGGTTTTCGGTTGTCTGCTCGCTAGTGGACACTCGGCAATATGCAAAAGTGCGGCTCATAACATCCTCTCAAGGGGTATCAATTAACGGTATCATAATTGAACATTGGTATCTTTATGTCAATAGGGTAATTTATTGATACCAGTTTTGAGGCGGATAGATTGGTATCGTAAAACGTTCGATTGTTGATACCAAGTGATTTGCACCATGAACCAAGCCAGTGATATTTGACAAACATGATCAAGACCCACCCCCGCCCCTGTTAGTGGTGCCTGGCTGCAATATCCAAACTCCCAGATATTTTCCCACCCAACTGGAATGACCTGCCCCCACGATTAGATACAACACTCAGTTAGTAACGTCGGAATCTTCATTCTCAGAATGACCCTTTCTCCAGCCCGCTGCAAATTCAGACGGTGTCTGATAATTCAGCGTGGAGTGCGGGCGGCATTCGTTATAATCCTGCCGCCAGTCATTAATAATTTTCCTGGCATGAACGATATCGCTGAACCAGTGCTCATTCAAACATTCATCGCGAAATCGTCCGTTAAAGCTCTCAATAAATCCGTTCTGCGTTGGCTTGCCCGGCTGGATTAAGCGCAACTCAACACCATGCTCAAAGGCCCATTGATCCAGTGCACGGCAAGTGAACTCCGGCCCCTGGTCAGTTCTTATCGTCGCCGGATAGCCTCGAAACAGTGCAATGCTGTCCAGAATACGCGTGACCTGAACGCCTGAAATCCCAAAGGCAACAGTGACCGTCAGGCATTCCTTTGTGAAATCATCGACGCAGGTAAGACACTTGATCCTGCGACCGGTGGAAAGTGCGTCCATGACGAAATCCATCGACCAGGTCAGATTGGGCGCCGCCGGACGGAGCAGCGGCAGACGTTCTGTTGCCAGCCCTTTACGACGTCTTCTGCGTTTTACGCCCAGGCCACTGAGGTGATAAAGCCGGTACACGCGCTTATGATTAACATGAAGCCCTTCACGGCGCAGCAACTGCCAAATACGACGGTAGCCAAAACGCCTGCGCTCCAGTGCCAGCTCAGTGATGCGCCCTGATAAATGCGCATCAGCAGCCGGACGGTGAGCCTCATAGCGGCAGGTCGACAGGGATAAACCTGTAAGCCTGCAGGCACGACGTTGCGACAGACCGGTCGCATCACACATCAACATCACGGCTTCCCGCTTCTGGTCTGTCGTCAGTACTTTCGCCCAAGAGCCACCTGAAGCGCCTCTTTATCCAGCATGGCTTCGGCAAGCAGCTTCTTGAGTCTGGCGTTCTCTTCCTCAAGCGACTTCAGGCGCTTAACTTCAGGCACCTCCATACCGCCATACTTCTTACGCCAGATGTAAAACGTGGCATCGGAAATGGCATGCTTGCGGCAGAGTTCACGGGCGGGTACCCCAGCTTCGGCTTCGCGGAGAATACTGATGATCTGTTCATCGGAAAAACGCTTCTTCATGGGGATGTCCTCATGTGGCTTATGAAGACATTACTAACATCGGGGTGTACTAATCAACGGGGAGCAGGTCAACACGGCAATAAAACCTATGGAGAGATGTCGAAAATGGGGAATGAAGTTTACGAGAGTCAAAAGTGTATCTTAAAATTTTCAAAAACCCTTATTGATAAATCAGCTCAAAATATCCGGCACGGTTGTGATGGTGAAGAGAAAGAACTTGCAATTGCAATGATTCAAAATTTCCGTGAATTGCATCTTTATCCGTTGATGCTAATGAAAAACCATCTTGCCCGAACGGCAGTCAAGGTTGATAGGAAAACAATTGTAGCAAGACGATTAAAACGGCTTTCTACAATCATCGACAAATTAGAGCGACCAAGTTTAGATAATGGAAAAACACAAAATGCTATAAGGGTTACTCGGATGCAAGATATCGGTGGTTGCCGTGCTATCGTTAAAAATCTTGAGCAACTAAAAGCATTAAGAGAAAAATTGTTAAAAAGCCGCTCCGTACATAAAATCATTAAAGAATCCGACTATTTAACACCGAAGGAAAGCGGTTATGGGGGTATCCATTTAGTATATAGCTGCTTTGATGGTCTTGATGATAAATTTCCCTGGAAAAAAACTAAGATAGAGGTTCAATTACGAACAGAGCTTCAGCACGCATGGGCAACAAGTCTTGAAATAATAGATACATTAGAAGATATAAAATTAAAAACTTCGAGTGAAGGGCATGATGATTGGCGGCGCTTCTTCTATCTCACAGGTTGTTTGGTCGCGCATGATGAAAGAGCTTGCCCTTTAAAACCTGAAACTGTATCTGTATATGAAGATGAACTAAAAGTCCTTGAGGAAACTTTAGCAGTTAGGCGCAAGCTTGGAACATACGCCTTAGCAATAAATATGACTATCCATGACAAGATAAAAGCAAGGCTACCCAGAAATCATAAAGGACATTATTTAGTTACAATGCGTGTCGTAGACCTTGAGCAAAGAAAGATGGCTGTAAGTGTTAAAGCCTATCGAGTAAGCGAAGCAGATGCTGCGCTGGCCGCGCTAAAAGAAAGTGATTCAGATCCAAACATACATATTGCGGTTTTGCTTGCAACTGATAACGTGAAATCTCTGAAAAAAGCATATCCTAACTTCTTTGGATCGACGAATCAGTTTACTCGTTTCTTGGATCGACATATAAAATAATTTATTCATGCAGAGTGTATACACTCTGCATCGATTATTTTCAAAGTGCATCAACCACAGGGATAAGATCTTCCAAGTCTGGGGTGTGCGTATACCTGGCTGTGATACCTAATGACTGCGTTCTGCTGTGACCCACGACAAACTGCACCAGTGAGGAGTTTCCAACGGATGCTATAGCATTGCTTATAAATGTATGCCGCAATGAATGCACGCGCCGTTTTAATCCAAACTCATTGTAATCAGGTATATCTAGGACTCTTAGCAACTCCACCCAATCATATGTGATTGTTGTATAGTTCGGAAGATTACCAAATACATGCTCGGAATCCTTAATGTTTTTTATACAAGACAAAAGCCCTGCCTCTATGACCTTATGGATTGGAACCTGTCGCCGGGCGTGTTCGGTTTTCCCACCTTCAATAAAGATATACCAGCGCTCGGTCTCCTCATCTTTCCGTATGTGGTGCTTAAGGATATCCGCTATTTCACCACGTCTAGCACCTGTATAAATCAGGGTCAGGAAGTACCATTTACGATAATCACTGTCTGGTAGTGCGAAGAGATGCTTTTTGATTCGACTCAGTTCACTGGCTGTGTAGCTCCCACCTCGGTTAGGCTTCACCTCGTAGGTGATACCATCGGTTGGAGACTTGGTAAGAATATCTTTCTGATCGACTAGATATGTTTTGAACAAGGAACGCCAAAGCTTTAAATGTTTGTGGACATGCTCACTGGCGATCAAATCATCCTCAGGGACATCGTAATCAATGCACTCGGCAAGACTCATTCTGGAGTAGGGTAGTTTAGTTCGAGTAGGCAGATTCTCTGCCACCTTGAGAGAATCCCTTATATGCTGTTTCTTAACGCTATCAACAGGGATATCACCCACAACATGATAGAGGACATCAAAGAAACGCTGATTCTCATTTGCTGTTTGCTTGCGCCACTTTTGACCCTTATCCTTTATATAGTCATTCCACGCTTCCAACAATCTTGGGATGTGTGCTGGTTCAGTCTCGGCAATTTTCGCTGTATTTTGCTGCACTGGTGCGGGGATAACTGCCGGAGCTGCATTTTGTAAAGCTGATCCCATCGAATCAATGATCTGCTGGTATCGTGTCAAATCACCAGAATAGAATGCTTCATAAGCCTGTGACATAAGGGCCTGATTCATATCTATCTGGCTGGCGATATGATGAACCTGATCAAGGTCGGATTCATTGACATCTAACTTTTTCATTTTCAGCGCTGCGACCATCATTTGGGCCGTCATATCTTCGCCACTGTACATCTTGCCCAAATAGTGGTTAGCGTAGCCTCGCGCTTCGTTTGCTGTATCTGGCGGGGATACAGGATCACCAGTGATTTCTTTATGATACCGTCCTAACTCTGGCAATCGTTTAGCCTCTTCGAGACCACCCCTAAGCCAGTTCAGTAGGTACTCGTCGAAATCCTTTTTTGTGGCGTTCCGGTAACCCTGCATTTTTTGTTTGAACTCTTCGAGGCTCATCGTTCCATTCTGCACAAGGGGAATGAAAGGACGGATCTGATTCATGATCACTTCCGCTTGCTTTCGGCTATCAGTACCGAGACTTAAGCGCACAAAACTTGTTGAATCATTTAGTCTAAAGTTAGTGTAGTATGTGCGCCCACGAATCATTGTGTGTGACAGCTTGTGTGACACGTTGTTTGCCATGCTGTGTACCATGAAAGAGTTACAGATCAGTGAGTTAAGTCGATTTATTGGCTAACTCGTTGTTTTAGAAAGTATACCAGACGCCTGTGAAGGCGACACCTGAGGAAGCTCAATGAGCGAGAAGTTACAGAAAGTGCTGGCGCGCGCCGGCCACGGTTCGCGCCGTGAAATCGAAGCCATTATTGAAGCAGGTCGCGTGAGTGTGGACGGTAAAATCGCCACACTCGGTGACCGCGTTGAAATCGTACCGGGGCTGAAGATCCGCATTGACGGCCATCTTATCTCCGTGAAAGAGTCCGCTGAACAGATCTGCCGCGTGCTGGCTTACTACAAGCCGGAAGGCGAACTGTGTACCCGCAACGATCCGGAAGGCCGCCCGACGGTGTTCGACCGTCTGCCAAAACTGCGTGGCGCCCGCTGGATTGCCGTAGGGCGTCTGGACGTGAATACCTGTGGCCTGCTGCTGTTCACCACCGATGGTGAACTGGCAAACCGCCTGATGCACCCGAGTCGTGAAGTGGAGCGTGAATACGCCGTGCGCGTCTTCGGCCAGGTTGATGAGAACAAACTGCGCGATCTGTCGCGTGGCGTTCAGCTGGAAGACGGCCCAGCGGCGTTCAAAACCATCAAGTTTACCGGTGGTGAAGGCATTAACCAGTGGTACAACGTTACCCTGACAGAGGGACGTAACCGCGAGGTGCGTCGTCTGTGGGAAGCGGTCGGTGTCCAGGTAAGCCGTTTGATTCGTGTCCGCTATGGCGACATCCTGCTGCCGAAAGGCCTGCCACGTGGCGGCTATACCGAGCTGGATCTGACGCAAACTAACTACCTGCGCGATCTGGTTGGCCTGACGCCAGAAACCACATCGAAAGTGGCGGTAGAGAAAGATCGTCGTCGTATGAAGGCGAATCAGATCCGCCGTGCGGTTAAACGTCACAGCCAGGTTAGCAGCAATCGCCGCTCTGGCAGCCGTAATAACAACGGTTAATCTAAAAGCCCGGTGAATATTCCGGGCTTTTTTCTTCAGTAATCAATCCCTATTTGCGCTTTGATACCCGCATCGAACGCATGCTTAACCGGACGCAGCTCGCTGACGGTATCGGCCAGCTCCAGAATGTCCCGATGACACCCGCGCCCCGTGACGATCGCCGTCTGGTGTGCAGGGCGGTTCCTGAGGGCCTCCAGCACGGCTTCCAGCGGCAGGTAGTCATAGGCCACCATATACGTGATCTCATCCAGCAACACCATGTTCAGCGACGGGTCAGAGAGCATTCTTTTGGCATGCTCCCAGACGGCGAGGCAGGCTTCGGTATCTGTTTCCCGGTTCTGGGTATCCCAGGTAAAACCGGTCGCCATCACCTGAAACTCAACGCCATGCGGTTCGAGCAGATTACGCTCGCCGTTGGGCCATTCACCCTTGATAAACTGGATCACGCCCACTTTCTGACCGTGCCCGACTGCGCGGGTGGCGGTCCCAAATGCGGCGGTGGTTTTGCCTTTGCCGTTGCCGGTGAACACGATGAGGATCCCGCGCTCGTCCTGAGCGGCCGCCACGCGTGCATCAACCTGTTCTTTGAGACGCTGCTGGCGCTGCTGATGACGGTCTTCACTCATTGCGATATCCCCGGTTTGCGGCCTGGCTGAGCATCGAATGTCATTCCGGTTTTACGACGGCTGTCGTCACCCATTAGCCACAGGTAAAGAGGCATAATATCGGCCGGGGTTTTAAGCTTTTGCGGATCTTCTGTCGGGAACGCGCTGGCACGCATTTTAGTGCACGTACCGCCAGGGTTAATACAGTTAACCCGCAGATGGCGGTTTTGATACTCTTCGGCCAGCACCTGCATCATTCCTTCGGTGGCAAATTTTGAGGCGGCGTAAGCCCCCCAGTTCGCACGACCCTGACGCCCCACGCTGGAGGAGGTAAACACCAGCGAACCGGAATCTGAGTTAAGTAATAAAGGAAGCAAGGCCTGGGTCAGGAAAAACGTCCCGTTGACGTTAACCTGCATCACCTGCTGCCAAATCTCCGGATCCTGTTCATCCATCGGGCGCACTTCGCCCAGTAACCCCGCGTTGTGCAGTACGCCGTCCAGACGCGAATAATGCGTACTAATGCGCTGGGCAAGGGCCTGACATGACGCTGGCGTACAGGTCAGCAGATCGAGCGTATACCAGGGCGTGGGGGTACCGCCTGCGTTTTCGATTTCACGGGCAACGGCTTTGAGCTTTTCTTCATTACGTCCCAGCAGAATAAGGCTCGCACCGTATTCAGAATAAGTCAGCGCCGCTTCGCGACCAATCCCGTCGCTGGCACCGGTAACCAGAATGATGCGGTTCTGTAGAAGGTTTTTTTGTGGCTGATAATGCACGGTGGCTCCTCAGGCGCATTGGGCGTGACTTGCACCTTTATTTATGACTTTTCGGCTTTATGCCCGAAACCGCGTCAGAATTCAATCAGTCTACAGGACAGAACGCTGGGAAATTAACAATTTGCAAAGATTTAAACCAGAAACGGGGGATTCCTGAAGCCGCCTCGCAGAGCTAATGTCCAGAGCGAGACGCCTGCGTAGGGCTGTTGTACACTGGCGTGAAAGATTCGTGGTTAAATCAAGGTGGAACGCGTGGAATTACTTTCTCAGTATGGGTTGTTTTTGGCCAAAATCGCGACGGTGGTTATTGCTGTCGCGGTGATTGCCGTCCTGATTGTCAACCTGACGCAGCGTAAGCGTCAGCGTGGTGAGTTACGCATTACCCGCCTGAGCGAGCAGTATAAAGAGATGCGGGAAGAGATGTCTCTGGCGCTGCTTGACGATCATCAACAGAAGCTGTGGCTAAAAGCCCAGAAGAAAAAACATAAGCAGGACGCCAAAGCCGCGAAGGCGAAAGCTAAGCTCGCCACGCCACAGGCTGACGCAAAACCGCGCGTCTATGTGCTCGATTTTAAAGGTAGCATGGATGCGCATGAAGTCTCCTCTCTGCGTGAGGAAGTGACAGCGGTGCTGGCCGTGGCGACAGCCCAGGATCAGGTGGTGGTACGCCTTGAAAGCCCGGGCGGCGTAGTGCATGGGTATGGACTGGCGGCTTCGCAGTTACAACGTCTGCGGGATAAACAGATCCCGCTCACCGTGGCGGTAGATAAGGTCGCGGCGAGTGGCGGCTATATGATGGCGTGCGTGGCGGATAAAATCGTCGCAGCACCGTTCTCCATTATCGGCTCGATTGGGGTGGTTGCGCAGATCCCTAACTTCAATCGTTTCCTGAAAAATAAAGAGATCGACATCGAATTGCATACGGCGGGTCAGTACAAACGTACGCTGACGCTGCTCGGCGAAAATACCGAAGAGGGACGGCAGAAGTTCCGGGAAGATCTGAACGAAACCCACCATCTGTTCAAGGATTTCGTGCACCGCATGCGCCCAACGCTGGACATTGAGCAGGTGGCTACGGGCGAACACTGGTACGGCACGCAGGCGCAGGAGAAAGGGCTGGTGGATGAAGTGGGTACCAGCGACGACCTCCTGCTCAACCTGATGGAAGGCCGTGAGCTGGTGGGGGTGCGCTTCACCCGACGTAAGCGCCTGCTTGACCGTTTTACCAATAGTGCGGCAGAAAGCGCGGATCGCCTGCTGCTACGCTGGTTGCAGCGCGGACAAAAGCCGCTGCTGTAAAGAAAAACGCGAGGCAGATGCCTCGCGTTTTCGTTTTAATCGACCAGGTGGTACTTCTCTGAGAGGGTATGCGCCAGGTATTTAAACATGTTAAACACGGCGGTGCTTTTCGGGGTTGGTAACCCTTGTTCATCAAGGAAGTATTCACCGCTGAACACCAGCACGCCATTACGTTGTTCCACGCCAGTCGCTTCAATCCCCGCCAGGGTGTCTTCATGGTCGCGAATGAGTTTGTTTGCTTCGATAAGCAGTGAAGCTCGGTCAATGGGTTGGGTCGTATTCTGCATATTCCACTCCTTAAACAGTGACAATAGTCTACGCCTGGGTCGCTTCGGGGGCAAATTTTCCCTGCTATCCACGGGTATAAGGAACAGGGGCTGGCTGGCGGGATTTGCTTTTGCATGCTAATAAAGTTGCGTAACGAATTTTATCAGGTACAGTGTGCGCTTTCGTCATTCTGGCAACAGAATTGCTTGACATTCGACCGGGAATTCGTCACGAATGAACTTTGATGTGAGAAAAATACCCGAAAACTCAATGACCTGGATGTCGCCATACTGACGTTCGGTAAGACAAAGGGGTTGATATCCCCTGACGACGTCGCAATATCAATGGCTCGTCGTCAGCGGAAGGGAAATCAACGTGCGGCGTATTCCTGGAAGAATTAAATTAGGTAAAGGTGAATATGGGTAAAGCTCTCGTCATCGTTGAGTCCCCGGCAAAAGCCAAAACGATCAATAAATATCTGGGCAATGACTACGTGGTTAAGTCCAGCGTTGGTCACATTCGCGATTTGCCGACAAGTGGCTCAGCCAGCAAAAAGAGCGCAGACTCTACCTCCACCAAAGGGGCTAAAAAGCCTAAAAAGGATGAACGTAGCGCGCTTGTCAACCGCATGGGTGTTAACCCATGGCACAACTGGGATGCACAATACGAAGTGCTGCCAGGCAAAGAAAAAGTCGTAAACGAGCTGAAACAGCTTGCTGAAAAAGCAGACCACATTTATCTCGCAACCGACCTTGACCGCGAAGGGGAGGCCATCGCATGGCACCTGCGGGAAGTGATTGGGGGTGATGACAAACGCTACAGCCGTGTAGTGTTTAACGAAATTACAAAGAATGCGATTCGTCAGGCGTTTGAAAAGCCGGGTGAACTGAATATCGACCGTGTTAACGCTCAGCAGGCGCGTCGCTTTATGGACCGCGTTGTAGGCTACATGGTTTCGCCGTTGCTGTGGAAAAAGGTCGCTCGCGGCCTGTCTGCGGGGCGTGTGCAGTCTGTGGCTGTTCGTCTTGTTGTCGAACGTGAACGCGAGATCAAAGCGTTTGTTCCGGAAGAGTTCTGGGAAGTGGATGCGAATGTCACCACGCCGGGCGGCGATGCGCTGCCGTTGCAGGTGAGCCACCACAACGACAAACCGTTCCGTCCTGAAAATCGCGATCAGACCATGGCCGCCGTAGCGCTGCTGGAAAAAGCGCGTTATCAGGTGCTGGATCGTGAAGACAAACCGACCAGCAGCAAGCCTGGCGCACCGTTTATCACGTCAACGCTTCAGCAGGCGGCAAGTACGCGTCTGGGTTACGGCGTGAAGAAAACCATGATGATGGCCCAGCGTTTGTATGAAGCGGGTTACATCACCTACATGCGTACTGACTCCACCAACCTGAGCCAGGACGCTGTCAGCATGGTGCGTGGCTATATCGAGGACAACTTCGGTAAGAAATACCTGCCGGACAGTCCTAATCAGTACGCCAGCAAAGAGAATTCTCAGGAAGCGCACGAAGCGATCCGTCCTTCTGACGTTTCCGTTCTGGCGGAATCTCTTAAAGATATGGAAGCGGACGCCCAGAAGCTGTATCAGCTGATCTGGCGCCAGTTCGTGGCCTGCCAGATGACGCCAGCGAAATACGACTCCACTACGCTGACCGTTGGCGCGGGTGATTTCCGCCTGAAAGCGCGCGGCCGCATTCTGCGTTTCGACGGCTGGACAAAAGTGATGCCTGCGCTGCGTAAAGGTGATGAAGACAGAACGCTGCCTTCCGTCAACAAAGGCGACGAGCTGTCGCTGGTTGATCTGGTACCGGCCCAGCACTTCACCAAGCCGCCTGCGCGTTTCAGCGAAGCGTCGCTGGTAAAAGAGCTGGAAAAACGCGGCATCGGTCGCCCGTCTACCTATGCGTCAATCATTTCGACCATTCAGGATCGTGGATACGTTCGCGTTGAGAACCGTCGTTTCTATGCTGAAAAAATGGGTGAGATTGTTACCGACCGTCTGGAAGCTAACTTCCGTGAGTTGATGAACTATGACTTCACCGCGCAGATGGAGGACAGTCTCGATGAGGTTGCCAGCCATAAGGCCGAGTGGAAGAAAGTTCTCGACAGCTTCTTCAGCGATTTTACCAACCAGCTTGAGAAAGCTGAGAAAGATCCTGAAGAAGGCGGCATGCTGCCTAACCAGATGGTACTGACCAGCATCGACTGCCCAACCTGTGGCCGTAAAATGGGGATCCGTACCGCAACCACGGGCGTGTTCCTCGGCTGTTCTGGTTATGCGCTGTCGCCGAAAGAGCGTTGCAAAACCACTATCAACCTCGTGCCGGAGAACGAAGTTCTCAACGTGCTGGAAGGTGACGATGCGGAGACCAACGCACTGCGCGCCAAGCGCCGCTGTAAGAAATGCGGCACGGCGATGGACAGCTACCTGATCGATCCAAAACGTAAACTGCACGTTTGCGGTAATAACCCAACCTGCGACGGTTATGAGATCGAAGAAGGTGAGTTCCGCATTAAGGGCTATGACGGTCCGATCGTTGAGTGTGAGAAATGTGGTTCCGAAATGCACCTGAAAATGGGACGCTTCGGTAAGTACATGGCATGTACCAACGACGACTGTAAAAACACGCGTAAGATCCTGCGTAACGGTGAAGTTGCGCCGCCGAAGGAAGATCCGGTTCCGCTTCCTGAGCTGCCGTGCGAGAAGTCAGATGCGTATTTCGTGCTGCGTGACGGCGCTGCCGGGGTATTCCTGGCGGCCAACACCTTCCCGAAATCGCGCGAAACCCGTGCGCCGCTGGTAGAAGAGCTGTACCGCTTCCGCGACCGTCTGCCGGAGAAACTGCGTTACCTGGCCGATGCGCCACAGCAGGATCCAGAAGGCAACAAAACCGTGGTGCGCTTTAGCCGTAAAACGAAGCAGCAGTACGTGGCGGCAGAGAAAGAGGGTAAAGCGACCGGTTGGTCAGCCTTCTTTGTCGACGGGAAATGGGTTGAAGGTAAAAAATAATCTTCACTTACCGTAACTTACCTTTGAAAGGGCCGGACTTCCGGCCCTTTTTTATTACGTTGTTATTATTTTTTGTTCCGTACTATACAGCCTGGCTATAAATGATATAGTGGTTATAGTTAACCCGTTTCTTATTATCAAATCGTATTAAGCGATTGACGCATGCGCTAAATCGGATGGTCTGGCATGAAATTACAGCAGCTTCGCTATATCGTTGAGGTCGTCAATCATAACCTCAATGTCTCTTCCACCGCAGAAGGTCTTTATACCTCGCAGCCTGGCATCAGTAAGCAGGTGCGTATGCTGGAGGATGAATTAGGTATTCAGATATTTGCCCGCAGCGGTAAGCACCTGACTCAGGTCACCCCGGCAGGGCAGGAAATCATTCGCATCGCACGAGAAGTGCTTTCCAAAGTCGACGCCATTAAATCCGTCGCCGGGGAACATACCTGGCCGGATAAAGGCTCCCTTTATATTGCCACCACGCACACACAGGCGCGTTATGCGCTTCCCGGGGTGATCAAAGGTTTCATCGAACGCTATCCCCGCGTTTCCCTGCATATGCATCAGGGCTCACCGACGCAAATCGCAGAGGCCGTGTCTAAAGGCAATGCCGATTTTGCCATCGCGACGGAAGCTCTTCATCTGTACGATGATCTGGTCATGCTCCCGTGCTACCACTGGAACCGCTCTATTGTCGTGACCCCCGATCATCCGCTGGCGGGGAAGGGCGAAGTGACAATCGAAGAGCTGGCGCAATACCCGCTGGTTACCTATACGTTCGGCTTTACGGGCCGGTCTGAGCTAGACACCGCCTTTAACCGCGCCGGATTAACGCCACGGATCGTCTTCACTGCAACGGATGCGGACGTCATTAAAACGTACGTGCGTCTGGGTCTGGGCGTAGGCGTTATTGCCAGCATGGCGGTGGATCCTGTATCAGACCCGGATCTTGTGCGCCTGGACGCGCATGATATCTTCAGCCACAGCACCACCAAGATAGGTTTTCGTCGCAGCACGTTCCTTCGCAGCTATATGTATGATTTTATTCAGCGCTTCGCACCGCATTTAACGCGTGACGTGGTCGACACGGCCGTGGCGTTACGCTCCAATGAAGACATCGAAGAGATGTTTAAAGACATCAAACTTCCTGCCAAATAATTACACCCGGTATCTTTCTCTTCTGGAAAGATACCGGTTTCCCCCTTTAAATCTAAATTAGAATTAACCTCATCTGCGCCTACTGTCATATATCGTCATAACCCATTTGATGAATAGGGTTTTACTGTCGCAAATTTGCGACAAAAGTAGAAACTAATTTACAGGTGTGCAAATTATTCTTTTCAATTATTTATTTCTGGTCAAAAGATTGAATTTTCCCAGGCTCAGATTCGTAAATTCACTGGCTTTTCGGCTAAAGTTTCTTTAGGATTTATCTCATCAGATGATTACTTGTGCCAATTGTTTGGTCTCTAAATGATAAGCGATATCGATTGTATGAGGTTAGCAATGCCGTCAGGAAGTGAAGAACCGCAAAGGGATCCCGCGCTTAAGCGTAAAGCCTGGCTGGCGGTCTTTCTCGGCTCTGCCCTGTTCTGGGTGGTTGTTGCTCTTCTCGTCTGGAAATATTGGGGTTGAATATGGTCATGACGGTGCGTACTGACGCGAGAAAAGAGATGTGTCAGCTTCGTGACAATGCTCACAAAGCGCGTAAGGCGCCAGCAACCAGCGTGCCAGCCTCCTGGCAACTGACGCCACAGCAGCAGGCCTTTATTGATGTGTTCGCAGAAGACGAACCCAAAAAACAATAATTTTGATTTTTGCGTAATGATGCAAATAGTCTGAATAAAGACTGTGCACTTTTGTACTCCTTAATAAATACACATCAGCAATATAGAACGAGGGCAGACCTCGCATCCTTAAATAATTAAAGTCTGGTGTCCCTATGATGAATAACATGACAACCGTAAAATACTGGTCATGGCTCGGCGTATTTTCAGCGTCGATCCTCTTCTGGTGTCAGCTCCTCTGGCTGGCCTTACACTAAATCGTAAAACCTCGCCACGGCGGGGTTTTTTGTTTAATCCCTCGCGTTGGACCATTCCTAAATTTATCAATTTGGGTTGTTATCAAAACGTTACGACATCTTTGTGTTATCTTTAATTACAGCCCTGATGATTGTCAGGACATCCCTGTTTTTAAGGAGGAGCTTATGTCGTTAACCCTACGCGAAGCCAGTAAGGACACATTACAGGCGGAAAATAAAACCTGGCGCTACTACAGCTTACCGCTGGCTGCCAGGACGCTTGGGGACATTTCGCGGTTACCCAAGTCGTTGAAAGTACTACTGGAAAACCTCTTGCGCTGGCAAGATGGCGACTCGGTTACCGAGGAGGATATCCAGGCTGTGGCAGGGTGGCTGAAAAATGCTCACGCAGACAAAGAAATTGCCTACCGCCCGGCCAGGGTATTGATGCAGGATTTCACCGGCGTGCCGGCGGTTGTGGACTTGGCCGCCATGCGTGAAGCTGTTAAGCGTCTCGGGGGCGATACGGCTAAGGTGAACCCGCTCTCACCGGTAGACCTCGTCATCGACCACTCCGTCACCGTCGATCACTTTGGTGACGACGATGCTTTCGGTGAAAACGTCCGTCTGGAGATGGAACGTAACCATGAACGCTATGTCTTCCTCAAATGGGGTCAGCAGGCGTTCAGCCGCTTCAGCGTTGTTCCACCAGGCACCGGCATTTGTCACCAGGTCAACCTGGAATATCTCGGCAAAGCCGTCTGGAGTGAATTGCAGGATAAAGAATGGGTGGCTTACCCGGATACGCTGGTGGGCACCGATTCACACACGACCATGATTAACGGCCTTGGCGTTCTGGGCTGGGGCGTCGGTGGTATTGAAGCGGAAGCGGCCATGCTCGGCCAGCCGGTATCGATGCTCATTCCCGATGTGGTGGGCTTTAAGCTGACCGGTAAATTGTCCGAAGGCATTACCGCCACGGATCTGGTTCTGACGGTCACCCAGATGCTGCGTAAGCATGGCGTGGTGGGTAAATTCGTTGAATTTTATGGTGATGGTCTGGATTCACTGCCGCTGGCGGACCGGGCCACCATCGCCAACATGGCGCCGGAATATGGTGCGACCTGCGGCTTTTTCCCGATTGATAGCGTTACGCTTGAGTATATGCGCCTCAGTGGTCGCAGCGAGGAGCAGGTGGCGCTCGTAGAGGCCTACACCAAAGCGCAGGGCATGTGGCGTAACCCGGGTGACGAGCCGGTATTTACCAGCACGCTGGAACTGGATATGGGCACCGTTGAGGCAAGCCTCGCAGGGCCGAAACGACCGCAGGACCGCGTCGCCCTGAGCAACGTTCCGAAAGCCTTTGCCGCCAGCAATGAGCTGGAGGTTAACGCCGCGCAAAAAGATCACCGTCCTGTGGACTATGTTCTGAACGGGCATCAGTATCAGCTCCCTGACGGCGCCGTGGTGATCGCCGCTATCACCTCCTGTACCAACACGTCCAACCCGAGTGTGCTGATGGCAGCCGGGCTGCTAGCGAAAAAAGCGGTAGAACTGGGGCTCAAGTCACAGCCGTGGGTTAAGGCGTCGCTGGCGCCTGGTTCGAAAGTGGTTTCCGATTACCTGGCGCAGGCCAGACTCACGCCGTACCTCGACGAGTTGGGCTTTAACCTGGTGGGCTACGGCTGTACGACCTGCATCGGTAACTCTGGTCCACTGCCTGAGCCTATTGAAGTGGCGATCAAGCAGGGTGATTTGACCGTTGGCGCGGTACTTTCCGGTAACCGAAACTTTGAGGGGCGTATTCATCCGCTGGTGAAAACCAACTGGCTGGCCTCGCCGCCGCTGGTTGTAGCCTATGCTCTGGCCGGAAACATGAACATTAACCTGGCGACCGATCCGATTGGTCACGATCGCAAAAATGAACCTGTCTATCTGAAAGACATCTGGCCATCATCGCGTGAAATTGCGCGCGAGGTAGAGAAAGTTTCCACCGAGATGTTCCGCAAAGAGTATGCGGAAGTGTTCGAAGGTACAGCGGAATGGAAAGCGATCGACGTGGTGGGTTCCGATACCTATGACTGGCAGGATGATTCCACCTATATTCGTCTGTCGCCCTTCTTCGATGAGATGCTAGCGGAGCCTGCACCGCTGAAAGATATTCACGGCGCGCGCATTCTGGCGATGCTGGGCGATTCCGTCACCACTGACCATATCTCACCAGCGGGGAGCATCAAAGCGGACAGTCCGGCAGGTCGGTATCTGCAAAGCCGTGGCGTGGAACGTCGCGATTTTAACTCCTACGGTTCGCGCCGCGGTAACCACGAAGTGATGATGCGCGGGACATTTGCCAACATCCGCATTCGTAATGAAATGGTCCCGGGCGTGGAAGGGGGCATGACGCGCCACCTGCCAGATACAGAGGTCATTTCAATTTATGACGCAGCCATGAAGTATCAGCAGGAGGGTACGCCGCTGGCCGTTATTGCCGGTAAAGAGTACGGCTCTGGTTCCAGTCGCGACTGGGCGGCTAAAGGTCCACGTCTGCTCGGGGTTCGCGTGGTGATTGCCGAATCCTTTGAACGTATCCACCGCTCAAACCTGATCGGGATGGGGATCCTGCCGCTGGAGTTCCCGCAGGGCATAACGCGTAAAACGCTGGGTCTGACCGGGGAAGAGCAGATTGATATCAGCGGTCTGCAAAATCTGCAACCGGGTAAAACCGTTCCGGTGAAGTTAACGCGGGCAGATGGTACAACAGAAGTGCTGGATTGTCGGTGTCGTATTGATACGGCAACAGAGCTAACCTATTACCAGAATGACGGCATTTTACATTATGTGATTCGTAAAATGCTGGACTGATAAATCTCGCCCGGCAGAAGTGCCGGGCGTTTTGCGTTTACTCGCTCAGCAGGTGCCCCATCTTTGCAGCTTTGGTATCGAGGTAGTGCGCGTTTTTCGGATTGCGGCCAACAATCAGCGGCACGCGTTCAACGATATTGATGCCCGCTTCAGTGAGGATCTCCACTTTTTTCGGGTTATTGGTCAACAGACGCACTTCGTCCACGCCCAGCAGCTTGAACATATCTGCGCAGAGGGTGAAATCGCGCTCGTCAGCAGCAAAGCCGAGCTGATGGTTTGCTTCGACGGTATCATAGCCCTGATCCTGCAACGCGTAGGCACGGATTTTATTCAGCAGACCGATATTGCGTCCTTCCTGGCGGTGATACAGCAGCACGCCACGTCCTTCCTCTGCGATATGAGAAAGAGCGGCTTCGAGCTGGAAACCGCAGTCACAGCGCAGGCTGAAGAGCGCGTCACCGGTCAGACACTCAGAATGAACGCGGGACAGTACCGGCGTCTGCCCCGAAATGTCACCGTATACCAGGGCGACGTGATCTTGTCCGGTTGCCAGTTCTTCAAAACCCACCATCAGGAAATCGCCCCATGGGGTTGGCAGTTTGGCTTCTGCCACACGTTTAAGCTGCATGTGATTCTCCATACCAGGCTGACACGTTTCGTGCCTTTGCCCCATTTTGCTTTCTGTATTGGACTATTTTGCCACAAGCCCGGCTACTTCACCTAATCACCACCACGCTATACGGACGTTAAACGCACGATCCGACATATCCACCAGAAGGTTGAAATTCAGTTATGATTGTGGAGCTTAGTGAAAAAGGAGAGGACATGCTTTCAATTGCCAGACGCACGGCCGCAGGCGCCGCCGTATTGCTTGTTATACCCCTGATCGTTTGGTTCTCCGGCTGGATGTGGAAGCCCGGACAAAACGAGACGTGGCTGAAAGCCTTATACTGGATAACTGAGACGGTCACCCAGCCCTGGGGGATTATTACGCACGTGCTGCTCTGTGCCTGGTTCCTGTGGTGCCTGCGCTTTCGTCTTCGCGCGGCGCTGGTATTATTTGCCATTCTCGGAGGTGCCATTCTTGTCGGGCAGGGGGTGAAGTCGTGGGTGAAAGATCGCGTGCAGGAACCCCGTCCCTTTGTTATCTGGCTGGAAAAAACGCACCATATTCCGGTAGATGAGTTCTACACTTTAAAGCGTAAGGATCGCGGGGCGTTGGTGAAAGAACAGCTTGCGGAACAGCAGGATATCCCGACATTTTTACGCAAACACTGGCAAAAAGAGACCGGCTTTGCGTTTCCTTCCGGACATACGATGTTTGCTGCCAGCTGGGCGCTACTCGGCGTGGGGCTGCTTTGGCCACGTCGACGTACCCTCACGATTGCGATTTTGCTGGTCTGGGCGACAGGCGTAATGGGCAGCCGGATGCTGCTGGGGATGCACTGGCCGCGTGATTTGGTGGTGGCTACGATGATTTCGTGGGTACTGGTGACGCTGGCGACCTGGCTTGCACAACGTTTCTGTGGACCTCTGACGCCACCGCAGGAAGAGAAGGAAGAAATAGCCGAAAGGGAGTCAGGCGGAACCTGAAGCTTGATATTCCGCATTTTGACCATAAATCCATGAAGGGCGCATTACTTTTTCCGTTTCGCGCCCGCCACTAAAATGGTAGCTTATAAGGCTGATTGCAGTGAGTTGAACACGCTTTATACGCTCGAACCACATAACGGGAAGTCATGTGAAATATTTACTCATTTTCTTACTGGTGTTGGCGATTTTTGTCATTTCAGTCACATTGGGCGCGCAAAACGATCAACAGGTAAGTTTCAACTATCTGCTGGCGCAGGGCGAGTACCGGGTGTCGAGCCTGCTGGCTGTGTTATTCGCAGCGGGTTTTGTCATCGGCTGGCTTGTATGTGGCCTGTTCTGGCTTAAGGTTCGTGTTTCCCTTGTTCGCGCTGAACGTAAAATTAAACGACTTGAACATCAACTTACGCCTGCGACTGACATTCCGGCGAGCTCTGGTGTGCCGGTAGTCAAGGAATAATCGAATATGCTGGAGTTGTTGTTTCTGCTTTTGCCTGTCGCCGCAGCCTATGGCTGGTATATGGGCCGCAGAAGCGCGCAACAAACAAAACAGGATGAAGCAAACCGACTCTCCCGTGACTACGTTGCGGGGGTGAACTTCCTGCTGAGCAATCAGCAGGATAAAGCGGTCGATCTGTTCCTCGACATGCTCAAAGAGGATACCGGCACCGTAGAGGCGCATCTCACCCTGGGAAACCTGTTCCGCTCGCGCGGAGAGGTTGACCGTGCCATCCGTATCCACCAGACCCTGATGGAAAGCGCATCGTTGACCTATGAGCAACGGTTGCTGGCCGTGCAGCAGTTGGGCAGAGATTACATGGCGGCGGGCCTGTACGATCGCGCAGAAGATATGTTCTCTCAGCTGGTGGATGAGACCGATTTCCGTATCGGTGCGCTTCAGCAACTTCTGCAAATCTACCAGGCAACCAGCGACTGGCAAAAAGCGATTGATACCGCCGAACGGCTGGTCAAACTCGGCAAAGATAAACAGCGCGTCGAAATTGCCCATTTTTACTGCGAGCTGGCCCTTCAGCAAATGGGTAGCGATGACATGGATAAGGCCATGGCATTGCTAAAAAAAGGCGCCGCGGCCGATCGCAACAGCGCCCGCATCTCGATAATGATGGGGCGGGTCTTTATGGCTAATGGTGATTACGCCAAAGCCGTGGAAAGCCTGCTTCGCGTTATCGATCAGGACAAAGAGCTGGTCAGCGAAACGCTGGAAATGCTGCAAACCTGCTATCAGCAGTTAGGTAAGCAGGACGAGTGGGTTGCATTCCTGCGCCGCTGTGTTGAAGAAAACACCGGTGCCACAGCCGAGCTGATGCTGTCGGATGTCGTCGAAGAGCACGAAGGGAGTGATACCGCCCAGGTATACATTACCCGTCAGTTGCAGCGCCATCCGACGATGCGCGTCTTCCACAAGCTGATGGATTATCATCTTAACGATGCAGAAGAAGGGCGCGCTAAAGAGAGCCTGATGGTGCTGCGAGACATGGTCGGTGAACAGGTGCGGAGCAAGCCGCGCTATCGCTGCCAGAAATGCGGCTTCACCGCCTATTCGCTCTACTGGCATTGCCCTTCCTGCCGGGCCTGGTCCACCATCAAGCCAATTCGTGGTCTGGACGGGCAGTGATTTTTTAAAACACTCCATTTTAGTTACAACATACTAAAGAGTGCATTATTTCTTTCAGCACCGTGCGGTATGTGGTTCAGCAGGAAAAGCATTCGATTCTGTTCATTTACCCCGAGGGCAGGTAGAATGCACGCCGTTTATCTGTTCCGCGCCGCTGCGCGCCCATAGACGAAAAGGGCTGGTCATGACGTCTGTTACTTCCTCCACTTCCCGCGTAGTTACCGATTCTCCTGTAGTTGTTGCTCTGGATTACAATAACCGTGACGCCGCACTGGCCTTTGTTGATGGTATTGATCCCCGGGATTGCCGTCTTAAAGTAGGCAAAGAGATGTTTACGCTGTTCGGTCCGCAAATCGTCCGCGATCTGCACCAGCGTGGTTTCGACGTTTTCCTCGACCTGAAATTCCACGATATTCCGAATACCACTGCCCACGCCGTTGCTGCGGCGGCTGAACTGGGTGTGTGGATGGTTAACGTTCATGCCTCCGGTGGGGCACGTATGATGACGGCTGCGCGCGAAGCGCTGGTGCCGTTTGGCAATGACGCTCCGCTTCTTATCGCCGTCACCGTGCTGACCAGTATGGATGAATCTGACCTTCGTGACCTGGGTGTGACGTTGTCACCTGCCGAACATGCGGAGCGTCTGGCGCGCCTCACGCAACAGTGTGGGCTTGATGGCGTGGTCTGTTCAGCTCAGGAGGCGGTTCGCTTCAAATCTGAGTTAGGCCGCGAATTTAAACTGGTGACGCCAGGTATCCGTCCGGCAGGCAGCGAGTCAGGGGATCAGCGACGCATCATGACGCCAGAGCAGGCGCTGAGCGCGGGGGTAGACTATATGGTAATTGGTCGCCCGGTGACGCAATCCGCTTATCCGGCAGAGACTCTGAAAGCGATTAATGCATCACTGAAAAAGGGGGCATAATGCGTGATGCCAACACTCGTCTGGTCTATTCAACAGATACCGGGCGCATTGAAGAGCCAAAAGAGAAAGTTGAACGTCCGAAAGGTGATGGAATCGTGCGTATTCAGCGCCAGACCAGTGGCAGAAAAGGGAAAGGCGTTTGCCTTATCACCGGCATTGATCTGGATGATGCAGAGCTGGTAAAGCTCGCCGCTGAGCTTAAAAAGAAGTGCGGATGCGGTGGGGCAGTAAAAGACGGCATAATTGAGATTCAGGGCGATAAGCGGGATTTAATTAAAACGCTCCTGGAAGTCAAAGGTATGAAAGTCAAACTGGCGGGCGGTTAAAATAAATGAGCCACGGACATTGCCGTGGCTCTTTTTTTACGTGCGTAAGTCAGACCTGAAAATACAAAATATATTATTATACCGGTGAGAGCCGTTATGGTGATTATTTGCCCACCTGGTGACCGATAATACCACCTACGGCAGCACCACCTAATGTACCCAGCGTACTACCATCCGTTAATACTGCACCACCAAGCGCACCAGCACCGGCACCAATCGCGGTGTTACGGTCACGTTTAGACCAGTTAGAGCAAGCGCTCAGAGACATTGCTACAGTGATTGCCAGAACAGCGGCGGCTAATTTTTTGCTGGTAAAGGTCATAATACTTTCTCCTGAATTATCGATTCACGGAAAGGAATGCACTTTAAGTATAGACAATATCCATACTTAAATTCTGTTCCCGTGAAAGCTGGTCGCGCAGGCGTTACATCATCACGCAGGTGATAGTCACTTCCTGTTATATCGCTAATATTAATTTTACGTGTTTAGAACAGTTTCAACAGGTAAAAACTCTTAAAGGAAGGGTCGGAATACTCTCAGAGAAAGGTTTAAGTGCGCCCATTATTCGGGCGCAGCAGGATAATCAGGCCGTTTTTTTCACAATATCGACAGTCAGGCCGTCTTGTTCTAATTGCTGGCGATATTCATCGCGTAAACGCTCATCCGTAATCACACGGCTGAAGCGCGAAGCCGGACCCATCGTATAAGGGTGTACGGCGCCAAACTTAGAGCTATCGGTCAGCACAATCGCTTCACACTCTTTGGCGAGTACGGCGTTCACCACGTCTGAACGCATCATGTCGCGACCGGTAAAGCCGGTGTCGGGCTGCCAGCCGTCTATGCCAATGAATGCCTTACTGAAGTGAACCTGCTGAACATATTGACGCGTTAATGGCCCCACCATGCTTTCGCTTTTCTTCTGGTAAATGCCGCCCAGCAGAATGACCTCGCAGCGAGTTTCCTTCAACAGATGGGCGATATAGCTGCTTACGGTAATGATGGTAACGTCTTTTTGATCGGCAAGCGTGCGCGCCAGAAGGGCGTTACTGCTGCCATTTTCAATAAAGACGGTCTCACCGTTATTCACTAAGGATGCAGCAAACTCCGCCAGTTCCCGCTTGAGCGCAAAATTGTTCATCATGCGGGTTTCAACGTCGTCACTGTCCAGTGGAACGGCATATCCGTGCGCACGCCGCAGGTAGCTCTGTTTTTCCAGAAGATTCAGATCCTGACGAATGGTGACTTCAGAAACGCCGGTAGCTTTAGCGAGATCGACTACGCTTACGCGTCCCTGATCGATCACCATCTGCAAAATGATTTGTTGTCGGGAATTCATAGCATCCATTTAAAAGGCAAGGGCGAAAACGACGTGGTTACACTTCCCACGGGGCTTTTGGTTGAGTGGATTCTGATGCGTTATCAGTGCCGTTCTCAGCCAGCAGTTCAGACTTGAGGATCTCAAGATTACGGATAGCAGAGTGATAATCGCCCGCGACAAGAATATCCAGCACAGTATCAATACGCTGTGCCACGGCTGTTGCATCAATGTTAGACATAAGCTCACCCTGAAGCGAAAAGTTAATATTATCAATGATGCAGAAAATTGATTCAAAAGAGAAGGTAAAAATGCAATAACCAAAGTTCATAAATGAAAGTGACAAATTTAACCCCCGTATGTTGCGGGTTGTAGGGGTGGATTAGTCTAAAACTGCGCGCAACGCGCTTTTTTATAAGAGGAATTCGACTATGACAGTTATCAACCAGACAACCTGCACATTGTTTACTGATGCTGAACGATTCACTCAACTGGCGGCTTATTATGAGGCCGAACGGCGCACGGTGTGGATGATGTTACGTGCCACGCCACGGCCTTGCTTCAATAATGCGCTGATCGATGAGATCATGAATCTCTCCTGGCTGGTTCGCCAGTCCGGATATGTCGTTGATTTTTGGGTCACCGGATCGCTGGTCCCTGACATCTACAATACCGGCGGTGATTTACAATTCTTCGTTGAGTGCATCAAAAACAACCGACGCGAAGCGTTACGCGCCTATGCCCGGGCCTGTGTGGACTGCGTTCATGCCGCCTCACGAGGGTTCGATACCGGTGCTGTCACGCTGGCGATGGTGGAAGGAAGCGCGTTAGGGGGCGGGTTTGAAGCCGCGCTCGCGCATCATTTCATTCTGGCCCAGCGCGATGCCCGATTAGGCTTTCCGGAAATCGCGTTCAATCTGTTCCCGGGCATGGGCGGTTATTCACTGGTGGCGCGTCGTGCCGGCATGAAAATGGCAGAGGCGCTGATCTATAAAGGTGAGTCGCATACGGCGGAATGGTATGAACAGCACGGTCTTGTGGATCTCTTATTCGAGCCGTTACAGAGCTATGTTTCGGTACGGACGTTTATCGACACGCTACAGCCGAAGCTGAACGGCGTAAGGGCCATGCTGCGCGCGCGTACGCGTGTTCTGCCACTTCCGCGAAGCGAGTTGATGGACATTACAGAGGATTGGGTGGATGCCGCCTTCTGCCTTGAACCGAAGGATATCGCCTACATGGAGCGGCTGGTTATGCTGCAAAATCGCCATCAGTCGACGGGCTTACGCAAAGCCAGCTAACGGACATTCCTGGCCTGATAGCGCTTTAGCCATCGCTCGAATGCGGCTGCGGGCATGGGCTTAGCAAAAAGATAACCCTGCCGTTCGTTGACGCCATTCTTCGTCAGAAAGGCGTCTTCTTTTGCACTCTCTACCCCTTCAGCAATGACCTGCAGATTCAACGCCTGTGCCACGGCGACTATCGCGCGCACGAGCGACTGTGAAATGGACTGCTTATGGATATCCCGGACGAAGGACTGGTCAAGCTTGATGGCGTCGATAGGGAAGCGCGCCAGCTGCGACAGGGAAGAGTACCCCGTACCAAAGTCATCAAGGTGAATTTGCGCCCCCAGGCGGCTAAATTGCTGGATCACTGACAGGGCCAGCTCTTCATTTTCGATGAGACAGCTTTCGGTCAATTCCACGTCAATCGGGCAGTATTCAAAATTCAGGTCTTTCAGCGCCTGCTTCAGGTCACTGAAGATGGTCTGGTCCGCCAGCTGACGGGCGGAAACGTTGACCGCGACGCGCAGGTTGATCCCTTTGTCGCGCCATTTTGCCACCTGGCGCACCACATCGAGCATAACCCAGCGGCCAAGGGGCACTATCAGCCCTGACTCTTCCGCATAGGAGATAAATTCCATCGGCGGGATCAGGCCACGCTCTGGTGACTGCCAGCGCACCAGCGCCTCCAGACTTCTGACTTCGCCGCGCCAGGTCATTTTTGGCTGGTAGTGAATTAACAGCTGATCGTTATCCAGCGCTTTACGCAGGTTGGTATCCAGCCACAGATATTCAAATACGCGCTGGTTCATCTCTGGCGAGAAGACGCAGAATTTACCCCGGCCATTTTCCTTGGCGGTGTACATGGCGGTGTCGGCATTGCGAATGACGCTTTCCCGATCGTTACCGTGCTGGGGCGCAAGCGCGATACCAAGGGAGCAGCCGGTGTAAACCTCAATCAGCCCGATGCGGAAAGGCTGCCGCAGTCGGGTCAGAATGCGCGACGCCATAGCTTCCAGCGCGCCCTGCGAGGTATCGGTGGCCATCACGATAAACTCATCCCCACCCAGGCGCGCCAGGGTTTGTCCGTCGTCCAGGCAACTCAGGATCGCTAGCGCAACGGCCTGTAGCAGCTGGTCGCCAAACATATGCCCATAGGCATCGTTCACTTTTTTAAAGTTATCCAGATCGAGATAAACCACGCCCACCTGCGTTTCACCCCGGGAGGTGATGGCGTCGGAGATCAGCTCATGGATGGCATTTCGGTTAGGCAAACCGGTAATCGTATCCGTATTGGCGAGAACGCGCAGGCGCTCCTGGGCCCGGCGCTCTTCCGTGATGTCGGTACCTGAACAGATGAGGAAAATTTCATTTTTCCCGCTGCCGCTGTGAACGAATTTATTTCTGAAGAGAAACAGGCGTTGCCCCTTGCGGGTCTTGATCCAGCGTTCGACTTCGTAGGAGCTGCCGTTACGAAAAAAACCGGTGATGTTGCGTTTTGAGGCCGCGGCTTCGCTGCGGCTCATGAACAGTTTAAACACGTTTTGCCCGATGACTTCCTGTTCCTTCAGGCCCGTATATTCTTCACTTAAACGGTTGAAGCGCTGAATATTCCCGTTCTGGTCGAGGATGACAATTACGGAATTAGCTTCGGACACCACCTGTTCGGCGAAGGAGAGTCCCTGCGCCAGATCGCGCGCCACGGAAGGCGTGTCGTTCCATGCTGATGCCGTTCCCGCCCACTCATTTTTGTTAATTTTACGACCGACAAGATGGACGGGAACGTCCAAACCATACAAGGGAAGGGTCATGGCAATGCTGGCGGTGATAACGGTGAGCTGGCGAATCAGAGCGGCCTGCTCATCGTCCAGCGCAACCACCTGAACGATGTCAGCGCTTTCACTGGCAGCAAGATGCAGAGCATTGCTGTCTGCTGTTAGTCGCCACCAGGGGCTATGCGTACCCATGTAACGAAACAGCAAATTCTGCTCCAGATCGTCCATCCCGTTTTCTCCCGCGGCTGCTGAGTAGCGCACAAATTATTCATTTGCAGTCGACTATGACGGCTCTTTTTACTGTAGATAATTCTGGCGAAATGTGGCGGTGGGAAACAGAAAAGTGTGAGGAAAAACGATGATTTTGCGAGAGATAATACTGGGGAGAACTCCCGGCCATCCCTGAACGGAACGGCCGGGAGTCTACGCGGTTATCAGGCGACAGGGCGCGCGATAATGCTGCGGGTTTCCATGCGGACTTCAGCGATGTTTACATCAATCACGTCAGTGACTTTGTAAACCGTTTCGCCTTTAATTTGCACGGTTCCGTTTTCCTGGCTACAAACCAGTTCGTCGCGAACGGCATGCAGGAACGGGGCAGGAATAAAGGCAACGGCGCCATTATCCACCAGACGCACGCGCATACCGCCGCGGCTGATGTCAATGATTTCAGCCGGGAAACGGGTGTCAGTCCCTGCCTTATCATTCAGGAAGCGCGCGTACAACCAGTCGCCGACATCACGCTCCGCCATACGGTTGAGACGGCGACGTTCTGCCATCTGCAATGTCGTATCATCCTGTGGGCGGGCAACTGATTCCCCTTTGATGATCGCTTTCAGCAGACGATGGTTAACCATGTCGCCGTACTTACGGATCGGGGAGGTCCAGGTCGCGTAAGCCTCGAGGCCAAGGCCGAAGTGCGGGCCTGGCTCGGTGCTGATTTCCGCAAAGGACTGGAAGCGGCGAATACGGCTGTCGAGGAACCCTGACGGCTGTGCGTCCAGCTCGCGGCGCAGTTTGCAGAAACCTTGCAGGGTCAGCACTTCCTCAGGATCGACGTGTACGTCATGGGTTTTCAGCAGGGCAGCCAGCGCTTCAGTGTTCGCCGGATCAAACCCGGTGTGCACGTTGTAAATGCCAAAGCCTAATTTGTCGCGCAGCACGCGTGCAGCACAAATGTTGGCGGAGATCATCGCTTCTTCAACGATACGGTTGGCAATACGGCGTGGCTCGGCGACGATGTTGAGCACTTCGCCTTTTTCCCCCAGCACAAAGCGGTAGTCCGGGCGGTCCTTAAATACCAGGGCGTGGGTCTGGCGCCACTCACTGCGGCTCTGGCAGACGCGATGCAGCAGACGAATTTGCGCAGCGATATTATCGGATTCAGGCTTCCAGCTGCCGGTATTTTCCAGCCAGTCGGACACGTTGTCATAAGCCAGTTTAGCTTTGGATTCGATGGTGGCGGCGAAGAATTCGATATCTTCTTCAATGGTACCGTCAGCCGCGATGGTCATGCGGCAGGCCAGTACCGGACGCACTTCATGGGGACGCAGGGAGCAGAGATCGTCGGAAAGCTCGCGCGGCAGCATCGGGATGTTGAAGCCCGGCAGGTAGTTGGTGAACGAACGCACTTTGGCCATTTCGTCCAGCTTGCTGCCTTCGACAATCCATGCGGTAGGGTCGGCGATGGCAACGGTCAGATGCATTTTGCCATCCGCTGCCTCTTCGGCATACAGCGCATCGTCCATATCCTCGGTGCTGGCGCTGTCGATGGTGACAAAGTCCAGCGCTGTCAGATCGCGACGCTCAAGACCTTCGTCCTGCATTTTGGTCGCGACGCCATCCGGCGCTTCTTTTTCGAGGTTGTGGCGCGCCAGCGTCACCCACCATGGGACGAAATGGTCGTCGCCAAAGGTGATGAACTGGGTCAGCTCGGCGTAGAAACCGCGATCGCCTTTTAAAGGATGACGGCGCATTTCGGCAACCGCCCAGTCACCCTCGACAAAGTCATGCTCAACGCCACGCGCGGCGCGGCAAGGGATGGCATCTTTCAGGAGAGGATGATCCGGTACGATAGAAAGACGATCGTCTTTTTTATGCACTTTCCCGACAAAGCGGGTCAGGAAAGGTTCGATCAGTGCTTCCGGCTCGGCAGACTCTCGTTCCTTTTCGGTATGAATAACGGCCGAAATGCGGTCGCCATGCATCACTTTCTTCATCTGAGGAGGCGGAATGAAGTAGCTCTTCTGTCCGTCAACTTCAAGAAAGCCAAAGCCCTTTTCCGTGGCTTTTACGACCCCTTCTGCACGGGGCGTCTGGGAATGTAGTTGCTGTTTAAGCTGCGCTAGCAGCGGGTTGTCCTGAAACATAATGTTCTATTTTCGTAGCCATTGAGCGGCTGACAGTTTTACGCGATTCTCACTGCTACAGCAAGCGCTCTTTAGGTAAAGCGTGTGGTTATTCCTCTTTGCCAAGCGCCACGCGAAGACGGTCCAGCCAGCCATTAAAAGCGCCGTGGGTTAACAGGTTAATTGCCTTGCCCGGCGGGATACCGGCCTCCGTGAGAGGCGTTAACTGGGCGGCGCTAAAACGATCGGGAGACGTAAGCAGCAGCGCATGGGCGGCTGAGAGCGATGCAGATGGCTGGGCTTCGCTTTGTGGGTGGTTAACCAGTATCTCGCCCGTCAGATTCAGCAGCATCGGCTCATGGCAGAGAACCGGCGTGAGCGCTGAAAGCGGAGGTTCGGCCTGCCAGCGTGAGAGCGCCTCAAGTTGAACCGCACTGGCATATTTTAGTTCGACTACGGGCTGGGTGGCTGTCCATCGGGTAAAGCTCAGCGGTAGTGTATGGGGCTGAATGTGGTGTCCCGGTAGCCAGCGTACCGGATGGCCAAGCAGCGCCTGAAACACTGCAACCGCCCGCGCCTGAAAACCAGTAAAGCCGATGATCTGGTTGATAAGCACAATGTCATACGTTGTCAGTCCCACCTCATCAAGCTGAGTTTGCGCTTTATCGTCAATGACGTCCGGAGAGCTCGCCAGCTGGCGGGCATACTGAGTGATTTCTGCAAGGCGTCGATTGCTTTCCCGGGAAGAGTCGGGGCCCGGAAGGGGGGCGAGGAGCGCCGCGTAGTGGTTACAGAGCCGCTGGACGCCACACGCCTGGGAAACCGTCAACGCCGTGCTCAGTCTGTCGTAGGCGCTAAGCGTGTGCAGACGGTTTACGGGAGTATCGAGCGGGAATAAGAGGCGGCACAAGGTTCGGGCTGGCGTAAGCCACCCACAACAGCTTGCGGCAATGTCGTCAGGCAGGGCTAAATCGAGCAAAAAACGATCGTCGACGTTAGCGGCTTCAGGCACCAGCGGCAGAACGTCCGTCTG
The DNA here is from genome assembly GCF_000534735.1 of Enterobacter sp. MGH 4. NCBI lineage: Bacteria > Pseudomonadati > Pseudomonadota > Gammaproteobacteria > Enterobacterales > Enterobacteriaceae > Enterobacter > Enterobacter sp. MGH 4. The sequence continues at coordinate 896,444 of NZ_KI973289.1, forward strand.
CGAATGATTCGACTGGGTTTCGTGATACCAGTGGCCTTTGCCGGAAAAACGGCGTTGTTCCATGGGCGTTCCTTGATCTCAAAATGGCGATCAATATCCTGGCGTAAGGCGGATGAGGGGAAAAATATTGTTAGGTGATAACAAATAGCAGAACGGAATAACGAAGTGCGGGGAGGGGAGAAAACTCTCTTCCCAGGCGGGAAGAGAGTAACAGACTTATTTGATTTCCAGCTCGTTCATGGCAGCGATGTTGAAGCCGCCGTCCACGTGAACCACTTCGCCGGAGATACCTGCGGAAAGGTCAGAGCACAGGAATGCCGCAGAGTTACCCACATCTTCGATGGTAACGGTACGACGAATCGGGGTAACCGCTTCGCAATGTGCCAGCATTTTACGGAAATCTTTGATACCGGAAGCGGCCAGAGTACGGATTGGACCCGCAGAAATTGCGTTAACACGCACGCCTTCAGGACCCATTGCGTTCGCCATATAGCGCACGTTGGCTTCCAGAGACGCTTTCGCCAGACCCATAACGTTGTAGTTAGGAATAGCGCGTTCTGCGCCCAGGTAGGACAGGGTCAGCAGGGCGGCGCCCGGGTTCAGCATCGCGCGGCAGGATTTTGCCATCGCAACGAAGCTGTAGGAGCTGATGTCATGGGCGATTTTGAAGCCATCACGGGTAACCGCGTTCACGTAATCGCCGTCCAGCTGGTCGCCCGGAGCGAAGCCGATGGAGTGAACGAAACCGTCGAATTTCGGCCATGCTTTAGCCAGTTCAGCAAACATGCCATCAATGCTTTCGTCTTGTGCAACGTCACATTCCAGAACAATGCTGGAACCCAGCTGCGCGGCAAATTCTTCAACACGGCCTTTCAGCTTGTCGTTCTGGTAGGTGAACGCCAGCTCAGCGCCTTCGCGATGCATTGCTTGTGCGATGCCGTATGCGATGGACAGTTTGCTGGCAACGCCAGTTACCAGAATGCGCTTACCGGAAAGAAAACCCATAGCTTTAATCCTTATATTCATTGCTTATTTTGCCTTGTAATTCATAGCGTTACAGGCAGTATTTCAAAATCATTCGAAATTAGCTCGAAATTATAGCCCACTCACAGCCCCTTGTGTCACGATATTTCTCGCTCACGTGCCGTGACTGGGCGCACGAAAGACGTTGAACTGACTCTTTATCAGGCTATTTCGTGTGTATTCCAGCAGTATATCACCGGGGGCTGGGTTCGCCTCATCCAACCAGAGGTTGGCCAGAAGCTTCACGCTAAGACGGCCGGATATTAATTCGCTGGCGAGGGGATTCGGGCAATAACCTTAATTTCAAAATCAAATCCGGCCAGCCAGTTAACGCCGATAGCCGTCCAGTTTGGGTAAGGTGGCTGTGGAAACACCAGTTTTTTCACCTTCATGATGACGGGGAACTGGTTTTCTGGATCGGTATGAAACGTCGTGACATCAATCAGATCGTCAAAAGTGCATCCTGCGGCGGTCAAAGTCGCCTGTAAATTATCGAATGCCAACTGCACCTGAGCGGCGAAATCAGGCTCAGGCGTGCCATCGCTGCGGCTGCCGACCTGACCGGAAACAAATAACAGATCGCCAGAGCGAATGGCAGCCGAATAGCCATGCTCATCATAAAGGGCATGTCGATTGTCAGGGAAGACAGGATTACGTGGATGCATGGCATTTCCTTTTCTGTAAGAGGCGTTGTTGTGGTTACTTAAGAGAAGTAACATACGCAATGTATGTGAAAAAAATGTAATTCACATACGCCGCGTATGTCAAATTAAAAATATCGCTTTTATAGGAAGTTCTATGGCTACAAAACGTCGTGCTGAAACAGCTCAGGAAAATCGCGAAAAATTGATTCATGCGGCGCGAAAGGCGTTTGCTGAGAAAGGCTTTGCTGCAGCGTCGATGGATGAACTGACGGCAAGCGTGGGGTTAACGCGCGGTGCGCTGTATCATAATTTCAGAGATAAGAAAGGGTTACTGGCGGCGGTGGTCGCGCAGATAGACAGCGAAATGGCGGGCAACGCGAAAGCCGTTGCCGCGGCCACAGACGATGATTGGGAGAGACTGCTGGCGGAAGGCATCGCCTACATCAACATGGCGCTCGTTCCGGAAGTTCAGCGTATCGTGCTTCTTGACGGTCCGGCCGTTCTGGGCGATCCGGCGCAATGGCCCAGCCAGAACAGCTGTCTTGAGTCGACCCGCCAGACCATCGAAAAATTAATCGAACGCAACGTGCTTAAAAAAATGGATGCGAAAGTCGCAGCCCATCTGTTGAACGGCGTTGCGCTGAATGCTGCCTTGATGATTGCCGCGAGTGATGAGCCGCAGAAGACGCTGCCGCATGCCATTGAGGTGTTTACTCTGCTGGCAAGCGGGTTACGCAACGGCTAACGATCTTTCCGCCACGCATCGGCCGTCAATGCTTCACCAAAGTGTCCGGCAATCAGGCGTTTTGTCAGGTCGTGGAGCGGGGAGGCCAGCACGTCAGCGGTACTGCCGCGCTCAACGACTTCACCCTGGTGCATCACCAGCACCTGATCGCTGATGTGCTTCATCATGCCCAGGTGCTGAGTCACGTAGATATACGATATCCCCTGCTTTTCCTGTAGCTCCAGCATCAGGTTGATGAGTTGCGAACGCATCGACATGTCCAGCGACGCCAGCGCTTCGTCGGCGATAATGACCTTCGGGCGCAGGATCAGCGCGCGGGCCAGTCCGAGACGCTGTTTTTGGCCCGGGGCCAGCATGTGGGGGTAATAGCTGACATGGTCGGGCAGGAGACCTACCAGACGCAGGGTTTCGACAATCCGTTTGCGACGCGCTTCCGGCTCCAGGTCGGTATTCAACCGCAGCGGGAAATCCAGGATCTGCGAAATACGCTGGCGCGGGTTGAGGGACGTTGACGGATCCTGAAAAATCATCCGAATGCGCTGGCTGCGGAAAGAGTAATCACCAAATTCCAGAGGATGATCGTCAATCAGTATTTCACCGCCGCTTGGCTCAACCATACCCGTGAGCATTTTTGCCAGGGTCGATTTGCCCGAGCCGTTTTCACCGATAATCGCCAGCGTCTGCTTTTCGCGCAGCGTAAAGCTCAGCGGTTTAACCGCCTCGACGGTCTGACGGTGAAACAGGCCGGTGCGATAGCGAAAGGTCTTACTCAGGTTACGCACTTCCAGTAAGGTTTCGACCATTTCACTCTCTCTCCATGTTCAGCGGGAAATGACAGGCAAACAGATGATTTTTCGGCCCTGTCAGGCGCGGTGTTTCAATGCATTTACGCTGAGCATACGGGCAACGCGGACCCAGACGGCAGCCAATGGGCAGCGATTCCAGCAGCGGTATCGCGCCAGGCAGAGTATTCAGACGGCTCTTGTGTGGCATTGCGCTGCCAAAATCAGGGATCGCCCTGATCAGCGCCTGCGTGTAGGGATGATGCGGCGTCGTCACCAGGTCTTCACTTGGCGCGGTTTCTACCGTTTGTCCGCAATACATCACGTCAATTTTATCCGCCCACTTGCTCAACATTTGCAGGTCATGGCTGATCAGCAAAATGGTGGTGTTGTTATTCTGGTTCAGACGCGTGAGCAGGCGGAAAATCTGCGCCTGAGTCGTTGGCTCCATCGCGTTCGTCGGTTCGTCCGCAATCAGCAGACGCGGCTGATTGGCCAGGGCGATAGCAATCATCACTTTCTGGCATTCACCGTCGGTCAGTTCGTAGGGGAAACTGCGCATCGCGTCTTTATGGTCTTTGATCCCCACACGATGCAATAGCTCAATGGCACGGCGTTTACGCCAGCCGAAACGCTGCCACCAGCGGCCTTTATAGGTCCAGCCGGGGATATTCTGCATCAGCTGTTTCCCGACGCGCTCGGACGGATCGAGACAGGATTGCGGCTCCTGAAAAATCATCGAGACGTTATGGCCCACCAGTTTACGGCGTTCGCGCGGGGAGAGACGCAACAGATCGATGTCGTCGAAACGCATACGGTCGGCGGTCACCCGCCAGTTGTCCTTCGCCACGCCGCAAATGGCTTTGGCGATTAGACTCTTACCGGAACCCGATTCGCCCACCAGCCCGCGTATTTCGCCCTCTGCGAGCGTAATACTGATGCGATCCACCGCTTTAACCCAGCCTTCGCCCGTTTTAATTTCGATCGTGAGGTTGCGGATATCAAGTAACGGCATTATTGCACCCCCGCATTGATTGCCCGGCGGATCCCGTCGCCAAGCAGGTTAACGAGCAGAACGCTCACCATGATGGCCGCGCCCGGCAGCATGACCGTCCACGGCGCAACGTAAATCAGCTCCAGCGCATCGCCGAGCATTGCGCCCCATTCCGGGGAGGGGAGCTGCGCGCCCAGGTCCAGGAAGCCCAGCGCTGCGATATCCAGAATCGCCATCGACAGGGCGCGGGTGATCTCCGTCACCAGCCCGGCGGCAATGTTAGGCAGCACGGCAAACCACAAAATATTAAACGTGGTGGCGCCATCCAGACGGGCGGCAACGACATACTCTTTCTCCAGTTCGTCGTGAACCAGGCTGTAAACCGATCGCACCATGCGGGGCAGAATGGCCAGCCAGACGGCGAACATCGCATGTGTGAGGTGCGGCCCCGCGAAGGCCACGACGATAATCGCCAGCAACAGCGAAGGAATCGAGAGCAAGGTATCAAGAATATGATTAAGCACGGCAGACCGCAGCCCGTGGGTTGAGCCGGCAAAAATGCCCAGCGCAAGGCCGCATATCGCGGCGGCCAGGGTGACCACGAACGCGCCGCCTACCGTAGGTGCGGCGCCGCTCAGTAAACGACTTAGCACGTCGCGTCCGAGATCATCAGTCCCCAGGAAGAACGAAACCTCCCCGTAACGCGACCACGATGGCGGTAAAAGCTGATAACCAAGGAACTGCTGATCGATGCCATACGGCGCAAACCACGAACCCAAAACACACAGCAACACGAGGCCAATGCAGCCGTAAAAGCCGATCATCGCCGTGGTGTCGCCGTAGAAATTACGCCACACGGTGCGTAGCGCACCAGGCGTGCGCTTTTCGCTGTAGACGTTATCGTAAGGCATACCATTCCTTATGCTTCAACGGGTTGGCCATGGCACCCAAAATATCGGAAACAACGTTAACAATAATAACCAGCGAGCCAATCACCATCACTCCGGCGGAGATCGCAGCGTAATCCTGCTGGCGAATGGCGTTGATCATCCAGCGTCCAAGGCCCGGCCAGCTGAAAACCATCTCGGTGATCATCGCTAGCGTCAGCATGGTTGAGAATTGCAGCCCAAGCCGTGGGATTACCGGCGGCAACGCATTGTGCAGCACATGGCGACGTAGAATCGTCAGGCGAGACAGTCCGCGTGTGGCGGCGGCTTTCACATAGTTTTGATCGAAGACTTCGATAGTGCTGATGCGCATCAGGCGGATCACTTCGGTCGTCGGTGCGACGGCCAGCGTGAGCACTGGCAGCACCATATGGCGCATGGCGCTCACGATCATTTCGTCGCGCCAGACTGAATCGGAAAGCCAGGCGTCAACGATGGCGAAGCCGCTCACCGTTTGCACGTTATATAGCAGGTCGAAACGGCCAGACACCGGAAGCCAGCCTAACGTCAGTGAGAAGAAGAGGGTAAGCAGCAGCGCCAGCCAGAAAACAGGGATGGAAAAGCCAATTAAGGCAAGCGCGCTGATGAATTTATCCTGCCATTTATTGCGATAAATTCCCGCCAGCATCCCCACCGGGATCCCCACCATGAGGGCAAAGCCAAAGGCGAGTATACACAGCTCCATGGTGGCCGGGAAAACCATCTTCAGCTGCTCAGAGATGAGCTGTCCGTTGATGCTGGACACGCCAAAATCCCAGTGCAACAGGCCGTTAAACCAGAACAGCCAGGCGTCCCAGAGGGATGAGCCCTGAAGCGGGGCGTGCGGCGTAAAGTAGCTAAGGCTAAAGCCGACAAAGGTCAGGAAGAACAGGGTGACCAGCAGTAACAGCAGCCGCCGCAAGGTAAATATAATCATGGTTTTTTTACCTCTTGTTCTTTCTCACGAGTCACGCCCGCGAAGGAGGCGTTACCAAACGGGCTGAGTACCAGCCCTTTTATATCGTAACGGTAGGCCTGAAGGCGCAGGGAAGAGGCAAGCGGCAACACGGGAAGCTCTCTGGCCAGAATATTTTGCGCTTCATCGTAGGCCTCAATGCGTGAAGCAAGCTGTTGAGATGAGAGGGCTTTTTGCAGCACAGCATCAAATTCCCGGTTACACCAGTGCGCGTAGTTGGTCTGGGAGTTGATCGCCGCACAGCTCAGCAGCGGACGGAAGAAGCTGTCCGGGTCGTTACTGTCGGTAGACCAGCCAGCCAGCGTTAAGTCGTGATTCATGTCCATCAGACGCGCCTCCTGGAAACGGCCTTCGACAGGAACGATGATCACCTTCACGCCCACCTGGGCCATATCTGCCTGCAACAGTTCGGCGGTTTTCAGCGGGCTAGGGTTCCACGCCTGAGAGCTGGTGGGTACCCACAGCTGAAGCGTCAGGTTTTCTGCCCCCAGTGCTTTAAGCTGTTCGCGCGCTTTCGCCGGATTATATTCCGTGATCTTCGCCTCGCCGTCATAGGCCCAGGAGGCGCGGGGCAGAATAGAGGCGGCAGTTTCCGCGGTGCCGTAATAAATCGACTGCATCAGACGCTGATTGTTGATCGCTAACGCCAGCGCATGGCGCACGGCCGGATTATTCAGCGGTGGCTTATCGGTGTTAAACGCCAGATAGGCGATGTTCATTCCCGGGCGTAGGGTCAGGCGCAGGCGGGGGTCGTCGCGCAAAATAGTCAACTGGCTGGCCGCAGGCCACGCAAGGACGTCGCACTCACCGGTCAGCAGTTTGGAGAGGCGGCCTGTTCCACCTGAACCCAGATCGACAATAACCTGCGGCATCAGCGGTTTGCCGCGCCAGAAATGATCGTGTCGTTGCAGGCGAATGTATTGTCCGGCGCGGTACTCAGCTAACTGGAAGGGTCCTGTGCCCACAGGCTCACGATCGAGACGTTCCTGACGATCCTTTTTCGTCAGCTGATCCGCGTATTCGGCTGACATGACGGACGCGTAGTGCGTCGCCAGGTGCCAGAGGAATGAGGCGTCCGGGCGCGTCAGGCGAAACTCAACCGTGCGGTTATCCAGCTTACGAACGCTTTTGACCGTGTCCGCGAATTGCAGACTGTCGAAGTAGGGGAAGTTTCCGCCGTTGACGTTATGCCACGGATGGTTGCGGTTAAAGATGCGCTGGAAGGTGAAAACCACGTCATCCGCGTTGAGCTTTCGGGTTGGGGTAAACCACGGGGTGTGCTGAAAAGCCACATCATCGCGTAGACGGAAGCGGTACGTGGCGCCGTTATCAAGCACTTCCCAACTTTCAGCAAGCTCTGGAACCAGCCGATAGGTATAAGGATCGACGTCGAGCAGGCGATCGTAAATCTGTGCGGCCAGCGTATCAACAATCACGCCGCTCCCCGCCTTTTGCGGGTTAAAGGTATCAACTTGCCCGCTGACGCAATAGACGAAACCACTATCACGAATATCAGGAGGCGCAGTGCGATCGGGCGCAGCAAAGGCCAGATTGCTGAACAGACCGAGTGCAAACAGGGATGATAAAACCAGGCGCATAGTTTTTAAGGTTTTTAGATTCGATCTGCAAAGTGTATCGCACTTACGCCTGCTTCGTAAAAATGTCTGCGGGTAAGTGCTGATAATGTCAGCGCATTTGATGTTTTTTGAGCAATGCCCTTAACTGATGGTAGGTCAGACCCAGCAGTTCAGCTGCCCGTTTCTGGTTATATTTCGCCTCTTTCAGGCTCCGTTCCAGCAGTTGCTGCTCCTGCTGATGCTGGAACTGGCGTAAATCGAGCGGCAACGCCGGATCATGCTGGCGCGCCTCCGGAGCAAGGGGCTGTTTAACCTCGCGCCGAAACGGATCGAGAATAATGTTGTCCAGTTCGGTCTCGCTGCTGCCATGACGGTAAACAGACCGTTCCACCACGTTTTTCAGTTCACGGATATTCCCCGGCCAGTGGTAACCGAGCAGGGTCTCGGTGGCCTGTTCGCTGAAGCCCGGAAAGAGCGGCAGGCCCAGTTCCCGGCACATCTGAATGGCAAATTGATCGGCCAGCAGCATGATATCGCTGCGCCGCTCACGCAGCGGCGGCAACTGGACGACATCGAAAGCCAGCCGGTCCAGAAGGTCGGCACGGAATTTATCTTCTGCCACCATCGCGGGCAGATCGGCGTTAGTGGCGCACACCAGGCGAACGTTAACCTGAAGCGGCTGACTTCCGCCAACGCGTTCCAGTTCGCCATATTCAATGACGCGCAGCAGCTTTTCCTGCACCAGCATTGGCGCGGTCGCCAGCTCGTCGAGAAAGAGCGTTCCGCCGTCGGCACGTTCAAAACGACCGGGGTGCCGTTTTTGTGCGCCAGTAAACGCGCCGGCTTCATGACCGAAAAGCTCCGTGTCGAGCAGATTTTCATTCAGCGCCGCGCAGTTGAGCGAAATAAAAGGCCCGTCCCAGCGGCCAGACAGAAAGTGCAGACGGTTAGCGATAAGTTCTTTACCCGTTCCGCGCTCACCGATAATGAGCACCGGTTTATTCAGCGGCGCCAGGCGCGATACCTGCTCAAGCACTTCCAGGAAGCTGTTTGCCTCGCCAAGCAAATTGTCTTTATATTCAGCCATGATGAAATTAACCACTCCTTAGTGATATTCACCAGGTGAGAATAGCCGCTGGATGGATAAATATCAATCACACCCAGTAAAATCAATAAGATAAAAAGTTGGCATGGGATTTGTATTAACTACTCAGCAGGGCATCGCCCGATAACAGAACTATGAGGATTGAATTATGGGTATTTTTTCTCGTTTTGCCGACATCGTGAACGCCAACATCAACTCGCTGCTGGAGAAAGCAGAAGATCCGCAGAAGCTGGTGCGCCTGATGATTCAGGAGATGGAAGACACGCTGGTTGAAGTACGCTCCACCTCCGCCCGCGCGCTGGCAGAGAAGAAGCAGTTAACGCGTCGTATCGAGCAGGCGACTGCCCAGCTTAACGAGTGGCAGGAAAAAGCTGAACTGGCGCTGCGCAAAGATAAAGAAGATCTGGCCCGCGCTGCGCTGATTGAGAAGCAGAAGCTGACCGACATGGTGGCCACGCTGGAACATGAAGTGACGCTGGTGGATGATACTCTGACGCGTATGAAGAAAGAGATTGGTGAGCTTGAAAACAAACTCAGCGAAACCCGTGCACGTCAACAGGCGCTGGCGCTGCGCCACCAGGCTGCAAGTTCGTCCCGCGACGTGCGTCGCCAGCTGGACAGCGGCAAACTGGATGAAGCGATGGCGCGTTTCGAATCGTTCGAACGTCGTATCGACCACATGGAAGCGGAAGCCGAAAGCCACAGCATCGGTAAGCAGAAAACCCTGGATCAGCAGTTTGCTGACCTGAAAGCCGATGATGAAATTAGCGAGCAGCTGGCGGCGCTGAAAGCCAAAATGAAGCAAGACAACCAATAATAAATCCTGCGGCACCTGAGCGTGCCGCATCGCAAGACAAGGAGTACACATGAGCGCGCTTTTTCTGGCAATACCCCTGACAATTTTCGTGCTGTTTGTTCTGCCCATCTGGTTATGGCTGCACTACAGCAACCGCTCTTCTCGCGGGGAGCTGTCGCAAAGCGAGCAACAGCGGCTAGCGCAGCTCTCTTCTGAGGCAAACAAAATGCGCGAACGTATTCAGGCGCTGGAAGCCATCCTGGATGCGGAACACCCGAACTGGAGGGAGCGTTAATGGCTGGACTAAATCTGAATAAAAAACTGTGGCGCATCCCGCAGCAGGGCATGGTTCGGGGCGTTTGCGCCGGGCTGGCACACTATCTGGATGTCCCGGTAAAACTGGTACGTGTGGTCACTGTATTGTCGATTTTCTTTGGCCTGGCCTTTATTACACTGGTGGCTTACATCATTCTGTCGTTTGTACTTGATCCGATGCCGGAAGGTGAGCTGGATGCGGAAAACACGCCAACCAGCAGCGATCTTCTTAACGCGGTGGATGAACAGCTGAGCGCAGGGGAGAAGCGATTGCGCGAGATGGAACGTTATGTCACCTCCGATACCTTTACGCTGAGAAGTCGTTTCCGTCAGCTTTAAGAGAGAACTTACATGAAACAAAACTGGCAACAGGCCGGTCAGAAGGTAAAACCCGGCCTGAAAATCGCAGGTAAACTGGTTCTGATGACGGCGTTACGTTATGGTCCGGCTGGTGTGGCGGGCTGGGCGATCAAGTCTGTTGCCCGTAAGCCGGTCAGAATGTTGCTGGCGGTCGCCCTGGAGCCGCTGTTACAAAAACTGGCAAAACGCGTTTCACGTCGCTACTTTTCACGCTAATCCCGCTCATATAAGCCCTTTCTCGCGCTGAGAGAGGGCATGAATTCCCCCTCTGCTTTTTCTCTTTCTTTGCGGCAGCTCACATTACTGCATTGCGCTGCTTTGAGAATGCCTTTTTCAGCCCCCAGGTCCGTTGACAGATATTTTTCATGGGAGTAGATTGCCACTCCGTGGGACCGCTACCATGGAAAATAATGTGAACGCAAAAATTAAATACCTTATCAATCATATTTACGGTGAATCATTTTCAGATGCACACCTTGACGTGTTATTAACTAAGCTTCAACAGGCGGCGGTTAATATTACGGAGAAGCGTAAGTCAGGCTGGGATGAAAAAGATGTTGTTCTGATTACCTATGCCGATCAGATCTCCGCGAAAGGGGAGAAAGCATTGCCGGTATTTACCCGGTTCTATAATGAGTGGCTTTCTCGTACTTTTTCTCATGTCCATCTTTTACCTTTCTATCCTTGGTCATCAGATGATGGTTTTTCCGTTATTGATTATCATACCGTTGCACCTGAAACGGGAAACTGGCGCGATGTCGCGGAATTAAAACAGTCAGCCAGCTTAATGTTTGATTTCGTTTGCAATCATATGTCAGCGAAAAGCGAATGGTTTGAGAATTATCTGGCGCAGAAGCCTGGTTATGAAGATTTCTTTATTTCTGTCGACCCGGAAACCGATTTATCCGCGGTGACGCGCCCACGCGCTTTACCGCTGTTGACGCCGTTTACGCTTAATGATGGTAGCGTTCGTCATTTATGGACTACATTCAGCGATGACCAGATCGATCTCAATTTCGCCTCGCCGCAGGTACTGATTGCAATGGTTGACGTTCTGCTCCATTACCTCATGGAAGGGGCGCGTTATATTCGTCTGGATGCGGTCGGGTTTATGTGGAAAATCCCGGGAACAACCTGCATCCATCTGGAACAAACCCATTGCCTTATTCAGCTGTTCCGCGCCATTACGGACGCCGTGGCACCTGGAACGGTGATCATTACTGAGACAAATGTTCCGCACAAAGACAACATCTCTTACTTCGGTGATGGTGAAAACGAAGCCCAGATGGTCTATCAGTTTTCCTTACCTCCGCTGGTGCTGCATGCCGTTCATCGTCAGGATGTGAAAGCACTTCGCCAATGGGCGGGGTCGCTGGCACTGCCTTCTTCACACACTACATGGTTTAATTTCCTGGCCTCGCATGATGGTATCGGTTTGAATCCGCTGCGCGGCATTCTTCCGGAATCAGAGATCCTCTCGTTGGTCGAAAATCTTCAGCAGGAAGGCGCGCTGGTCAACTGGAAAAATAATCCTGACGGAACGCGAAGCCCTTATGAAATTAATGTCACCTATCTTGATGCGTTAAGTTTACAAGACAGTTCAGATGAGGAACGTATTGCACGGTTCCTCCTCGCGCATGCTGTGTTGTTAAGTTTCCCAGGCGTCCCGGCTGTTTATATTCAGAGCATTCTTGGTTCGCGGAACGATTATGAAGGCGTCGAACACCTCGGATATAACCGCGCGATTAACCGGAAAAAATACACGGCGGGGCAGCTTGATAGCGAACTGAATAATAAGAAGAGTATTCGTTATCAAATTTATTCTCGTTTGAGTGAGCTTATCGCTATTCGTCGCGGCGAGAGGGCGTTCCATCCGGATAGTCAGGCTGCTTTCGACGCAGTGGGTAAACAAATTCTTAAAATTATTCGTGTTGCTGAAAATGGCGAGCGAATTACAGCATTATTTAATTTTAGCAATAAAATGCAGACCGTTTATGAACAAACGCTTTCTGGTAAGGAGTTATTATCAGGACAGGATATTAGCGGTACGGAGCTGATCCTCAATCCATGGCAGGTAATGTGGATTAAAGAAAACTAAAAAGGACTCTAAAATGAAAATGCCAAAAATTGTGCTGTTATCAGCACTGGTTTCGTGCGCCCTGTTATCAGGCTGTAAGGACGATAAAGCATCTCAGGTCACCATTGAGTTTATGCACTCGTCGGTAGAACAGGAGCGTCAGGCCGTTATCACGAAATTGATTGAAAAATTCGAGAAAGAGAACCCGTCGATTACGGTGAAGCAGGTACCCGTTGAAGAAGATGCCTACAACACCAAGGTAATTACCCTGGCTCGTACCGGTGCGCTGCCGGAGGTGATTGAGATCAGCCATGACTACGCCAAAGTCATGGATAAAGAGCAGCTACTGGATCGTGACGCCATCGGCCGCGCCATCAAGGCGGTGGGCGAGGAGACATTTTACGACGGCATTTTACGCGTGGTTCGCACGGAAGATGGCAACGCATGGACGGGGGTGCCGGTTAGCGCCTGGCTGTCCGGCGTCTGGTATCACAAAGATGCGCTCGCGGCAGCGGGGATCGAGGAACCGCACAACTGGGAACAACTGCTGAAAGCCAGTCAGGCGCTCAACGATCCGGCTAAAAAACATTACGGTATCGCGCTTCCAACCGCAGAAAGCGTCATGACGGAGCAGGCTTTCTCGCAGTTTGCTTTGTCTGGAGGGGCTAACGTCTTTGATGCAAACGGCAGCGTGAAAATCGATACCCCTGAGATGTCGAAAGCGCTGGAGTTTTATAGGGCACTGGCCGCGAACACCATGCCGGGCTCGAATGATGTCATGGAGATCAAAGACGCCTTCATGAACGGTTCTGCGCCTATGGCCGTTTACTCTACCTATATCCTGCCCGCGGTCTTCAAAGATGGCAATCCGGCCAACCTGGGGTTCGTGGTCCCGACGGAAAAATCATCAGCCGTGTACGGCATGATCACTTCGTTGACGATCACTACCGGCCAGACCGAAGAGGAAACGCAGGCCGCCGAGAAATTTGTCACCTGGATGGAGCAGGCTCAGAACGCCTCTGATTGGGTCATGATGTCTCCGGGCGCCGCGCTACCGGTCAATAAACTCGTAGTGGGCACAGATTCCTGGAAAAACAACGACGTTATCAAGGCCTTTGGTCAACTGCCTTACGAGCTGATTGCGCAGTTCCCGAACGTCCAGGTGTTTGGTGCCGTGGGCGACAAGAACTTTACCCGCATGGGAGATGTTACCGGGTCCGGCATTATCAGTTCCATGGTGCATAACGTGACGGTGGGACAAAAAGATCTCAATGCGACGTTAAGCAACAGCCAGAAGAAACTGACTGACCTGATATCACAACGATAGGAGCGCTTTGCGAAGGGAATTATGAAGACGTTGTTTTCTGGTCGTTCAGATATGCCTTTCGCCATGCTGCTGTTGGCCCCCAGCCTGATTTTGCTGGGGGGCCTAGTGGCCTGGCCAATGATTTCTAACATTGAAATCAGTTTTTTACGTTTACCGCTGAATCCGCGTATTGATGCGGTGTTCGTCGGTCTGGATAACTACATTCGCATCCTGGGCGATGCTGCGTTCTGGCACTCCCTGTGGATGACGTTCTGGTATACGGCGCTGGTGGTGATCGGCAGCACCGGACTGGGGCTGGCCGTAGCGATCTTCTTTAACCGTGAATTCCGCATGCGGAAAACGGCACGTTCACTGGTGATACTGTCCTATGTGACGCCGTCTATTTCACTGGTATTTGCCTGGAAATACATGTTCAACAACGGCTACGGAATTGTGAACTATCTTGGCGTTGATCTGCTGCATCTCTACGATCAGGCGCCGCTGTGGTTCGATAACCCTGGCAGCAGTTTTGTCCTGGTCGTGCTGTTCGCCATCTGGCGTTACTTCCCGTATGCCTTTATCTCGTTCCTCGCGATTCTACAGACCATTGATAAATCCTTGTACGAAGCGGCAGAGATGGACGGGGCGAATGCCTGGCAGCGTTTTCGTATCGTGACGTTGCCCGCCATCATGCCGGTGCTGGCCACGGTGGTCACGCTGCGCACCATCTGGATGTTCTACATGTTTGCGGATGTTTATCTGCTCACCACCAAGGTCGACATTCTGGGCGTATATCTCTACAAAACCGCCTTTGCGTTCAATGACCTGGGTAAAGCAGCCGCCATTTCCGTTGTGCTGTTTGTGATCATATTCGCTGTCATTCTGCTGACCAGAAAAAGGGTAAACCTCAATGGCAACAAATAAACGCGTTCTGGGCCGTATCGGTTTTTATCTGGGACTGGCGGTATTCCTGATTATCACGCTGTTTCCGTTTTTTGTGATGCTGATGACATCGTTCAAAAGCGCGAAAGAGGCGATCTCACTGCACCCGACTATCCTGCCGCAGGAGTGGACGTTACAGCACTACATCGACATCTTTAACCCGCTGATTTTCCCGTTTGTGGATTATTTCCGTAACAGCATGGTGGTGTCGCTGACCTCCTCGGTCATTGCGGTGTTTCTCGGTACGCTGGGCGCTTATGCGTTATCCAAACTGCGCTTTAAAGGGCGCACGACGATCAATGCGAGCTTCTACACCGTCTATATGTTCTCCGGGATCCTGCTGGTAGTGCCGCTGTTCAAAATCATCACCGCGCTCGGCATTTATGACACCGAGCTGGCGCTGATCATCACCATGGTGACGCAGACGTTGCCGACTGCGGTCTTTATGCTGCGCAGCTATTTCGACACTATCCCGGATGAGATAGAAGAAGCCGCGATGATGGACGGCCTGAACCGCCTGCAAATCATCTTCCGCATCACCGTGCCGCTGGCGATCTCGGGTCTGGTGTCAGTCTTCGTTTACTGCTTCATGGTGGCGTGGAATGACTACCTGTTCGCCTCCATTTTCCTGTCCAGCGCCAGCAACTTCACGTTGCCGGTGGGGCTGAACACGCTCTTCAGTACGCCAGATTACATCTGGGGTCGCATGATGGCGGCATCGCTGGTGACCGCACTGCCCGTTGTCATTATGTATGCCCTGTCTGAACGTTTTATTAAAAGTGGTTTGACCGCCGGCGGCGTAAAGGGCTGAGGCGGCCGATTTTAACAAGGAGTGAGTCATGAAAAAATTAGTTGCGACAGCGCCTCGTGTAGCGGCGCTGGTGGAATACGAAGATCGTCCTGTTGCAGCACATGAAGTGAAGATTCGTGCCCGTTATGGCGCCCCGAAACACGGCACCGAAGTTGTGGATTTCCGCGCGGCAAGCCCGTTCATTGATGAAGAGTTTAACGCCGAGTGGCAGATGTTTACCCCACGTGAAGAGGGGGCAGCACGCGGCATCGAATTTGGTAAATTCCAGCTGGGAAACATGATCGTCGGCGACATCATCGAATGTGGTGCGGACGTAACGGAATACCAGATCGGCGACAGCGTTTGCTGCTACGGTCCATTGCAGGAAACGGTCATCGTCAACGCGGTGAACAACTATAAGCTGCGCAAAATGCCGCAGGGCGCATCCTGGAAAACGCCGTTTGTTACGATCCGGCTCAGTTCGCCATGAGCGGCGTGCGTGATGCTAACGTCCGCGTAGGGGATTTCGTTGTAGTTGTCGGGCTGGGCGCTATTGGCCAGATTGCGATTCAGCTGGCGAAAAAAGCTGGCGCGTCAGTGGTTATTGGTGTCGATCCTATTGAACATCGCTGTGAGATCGCCCGCCGTCACGGTGCAGACCACTGCCTGAACCCAATCGGTACCGATGTCGGTCTTGAAATTAAGAAACTGACCGGCAAGCAGGGCGCGGATGTGATCATCGAAACCAGCGGCTTTGCAGATGCGCTGCAATCTGCGCTGCGCGGACTCGCCTACGGCGGCACGATCTCTTACGTGGCTTTCGCCAAACCTTTTGCGGCAGGCTTCAACCTGGGCCGCGAAGCACACTTCAACAACGCGAAGATTGTCTTCTCCCGCGCATGCAGTGAACCCAACCCGGATTATCCACGCTGGAGTCGCAAGCGTATTGAAGAGACCTGCTGGGAATTGCTGATGAACGGTTATCTCAATTGTGAAGATCTGATCGACCCGGTCGTCACCTTCACCACCAGCCCGGAAAGCTACATGAAGTATGTCGATCAGCACCCGGAACTCAGTATCAAAATGGGCGTTACTTTTTAAGCTAAGGACAGCAAATCATGAAAATCGCAACACAAAACCAGGCCTTTTTCCCGTCCACTATCATGGAAAAATTCAAATACATCAAAGCGATGGGATTTGATGGCTACGAAATAGATGGCCGGCTGCTGGTTGAACATCTCGACGAAGTGAAAGCCGCTATCAAAGCCACCGGTCTGCCGGTTACGACGGCGTGTGGCGGATACGATGGCTGGATCGGGGATTTCATCGAAGAACGCCGCCTGAACGGTCTCCAGCAGATTGAACGCATTCTGGAAGCGCTGGCAGAAGTGGGCGGCAAAGGGATTATCGTCCCGGCTGCCTGGGGGATGTTTACCTTCCGTCTGCCGCCAATGACTTCGCCACGTAGCCTGGATGGCGATCGCAAAGCGGTCAGCGCTTCCCTGCGCTGGCTGGATGAGGTAGCAGCGCGCACCGGTACTACCGTCTACCTGGAGCCGCTGAACCGCTATCAGGATCATATGATCAACACCCTGGCCGACGCGCGTCGTTATATCGAAGAGAACGGCCTGAAGCACGTGCAGATCATCGGTGATTTCTACCACATGAACATTGAAGAAGACTCACTGACGGAAGCGCTGCATCACAACCGCGACCTGCTGGGTCATGTGCACATTGCTGATAACCACCGCTATCAGCCGGGCAGCGGCAGCCTCGATTTCGCCAGCCTGTTCGGTCAGCTGCGTGCTGATAACTATCAGGGTTATGTGGTGTACGAGTGCCGGGTTCGTGCCGACGATCCGGCTCAAGCCTATCAGGACTCACTCAATTACCTGCGTGAATGCTAAGGATGACGAGCGTGATGAGTGCTTCTACACCTTTGCCTCTGCGCGTCGCCATCATTGGCGCCGGGCAGGTTGCAGACAAAGTGCATGCCTCGTATTACGCCACGCGCAGTGATGTTCAAATGGTGGCTGTCATGGACAGCCGCCTTGAGCAGGCACAGGCGTTCGCGGAACGTTATGCCATTCCATCGGCATGGCAGGACGCTCACGAGATGTTGCAGAAAATAAAACCGGATGTGGTGAGCGTCTGTTCGCCTAACCGGTTCCATTTTGAACATGTGATGACGGCTCTCGAAGCGGGTTGCCATGTGATGTGTGAAAAGCCGCCGGCAATGACGCCGGAACAGGCCGACCAGATGCGCATCGCGGCGCGCAAGGCAGGAAAAGTCCTTGCGTATGATTTTCATCATCGCTTTGCCCTGGACACCCAGCTCCTGCGCGATGCGGTAATGAACGGCACACTCGGTGAAATTTACTTCACTTCCGCGCAGGCGCTGCGTCGCTGCGGTGTGCCGGGGTGGGGCGTTTTCACCAATAAATCGCTCCAGGGTGGCGGGCCGCTTATCGATATCGGCATTCATATGCTGGATGCTGCGATGTACGTGTTGGGCTTCCCGGCTGTGAAGCGGGTAACCGCGCACAGCTTCCAGAGACTGGGGAACCGGAAACACAACGGTCAGTTTGGCGAATGGGATCCTACGCAGTTTACCGTGGAAGATGCCCTGTTTGGCACGATTGAATTCTGCAACGGCGGCGTTCTGCGTCTGGACACCTCCTTTGCGCTTAACATCCGCGAGCAGTCCATCATGAACGTCTCTTTCTGCGGTGATAAGGCAGGCGCAACGCTGTTCCCGGCGCATATCTATAACGACGAAGCCGGTGTTTTAGAAACCCTTATCCATCGTGAAGAGGCGGACGATCAGCGCCATCTGCGCAGTATGGATGCCTTCGTGCGTCATGTGCTGGGAGAGCACGTTATGATCGCTGACGCAGAACAGGGTCTGGTTATACAACAGCTTGTTGCCGCGCTTTATGAATCAGCAGAAACAGGGGAAAGCGTGACATTATGCTGAACGTGTCTGTATTAAACGATCCGGGCTTTTGTCCTCACAGCCTGAACAAATATGCCTCTGTCATGACATGCGGGAATGGATACATGGGCATTCGCGCTACGCATGAAGAAGATTACACCCAGCAGACCAGAGGCATGTATCTCGCGGGGCTTTATCATTGCGCGGGTCGCAACGAGACTACTGAGCTGGTCAATCTGCCGGATATCACCGGTATTGATGTTGAGCTTGATGGCGTCAATTTCACGCTCCTGTCAGGCGAAATTCTTGAATGGCAGCGCGAGCTGGCTTTTGCTAACGGCGAACTGCATCGCAACGTTGTCTGGCGTGCACCCGACGGGAAACGTTATCGGCTGGAGAGCCGTCGTTTTGTTTCGCTGGACCAGTTGCCCTTAGTGGCAATGCAGTTCTCGATCACACCGCTTGATGGCGACGCTCAGGCCGTGCTGAAAACCGGCATAGATGCGACACAAACGAACAGCGGCAGACAGCATCTGGATGAAATCTCGGTCAGGATCTTTGACCAGCACTACATGCAGGGCGTGTATGAAACGCAGGACCGTGCATCTGAGGTTGTGGTTTCGGCGTATTGCCAGCTCTCGACGAAAAGCGACAGCTGTTTCACCGCCAAAAACCGCCGTCTCAGCGTGCATCATTCGCTGACGATTGCTCTAGGTGACACTGTCACGCTTGAGAAGATCCTCTGGGTGGCTCATCGTAGCGAGAAAGCGCTGTCGCAGGAGTCATTCGCGCGCAACGCGCTGGCCGATCTTAAAGTCTGTGCGGCAAGAGGTTATGAGGCGTTGCTTGAAAGCTCAGCGTATGCCTGGAAAGATGTCTGGCGCGACGCACGTGTGGAAGTGACTTCCACAGAGCAACAGGATCAGCTGGCGCTGGATTACGCCGTCTGGCATCTGACGACAATGACGCCTGCTCATGATGAGCGAAGCAGTATTGCGGCGAAAGGGCTGACGGGTGAGGGGTACAAGGGGCACGTCTTCTGGGATACCGAAATTTTCCTGCTGCCGTTCCATCTGTTTACCCGCCCGCAGATTGCCCGCAGCCTGCTACGCTATCGCTGGCTTAATCTGGCAGGCGCACGGGAAAAAGCGCGCCGTAACGGTTGGCCGGGTGCATTGTTCCCGTGGGAAAGTGCGGCCAGCGGACAGGAAGAGACGCCAGAATTCGCGGCAATCAACATCCGCACCGGGGTTCGCCAGAAGGTGGCTTCCGCACTCGCTGAACATCACATCGTGGCTGATATCGCCTGGGCCGTGGTCGCTTACTGGCAGGCAACACACGACGATGCCTTTATGCGGAATGAGGGTCTGACGCTACTGATGGAAACCGCTTCGTTCTGGATGGGACGCGCGACGGAAATCAATGGTCGTCTTGAGATCCATGACGTGATCGGACCGGATGAATACACCGAGCATGTCAACAACAACGCCTACACCAACTATCTGGCCTGGCACAACGTTGCCTGCGCGCGTCAGTTTATGGCGATGTTTGGCCGTGAAGATGCGCGTTTTACGGAGAATGCCGGGAAGTTCCTGGCGCGCCTGTGGCTGCCAGAGGCCGACGCAGACGGTGTGATCCCGCAGGATGATACCTTCATGGCAAAACCTGCCCTCGATCTGAGCCGCTATAAAGCCAAAGCGGGTAAGCAAACCATTCTGCTTGATTACTCTCGCGCGGAAGTGAACGAGATGCAGATCCTGAAGCAGGCCGATGTGGTGATGCTTAACTACCTGCTGCCGGAACGGTTTACGCCGCAGCAATGTGCCGCCAATCTGGCGTTCTACGAGCCACGTACGATTCATGATTCATCCCTGAGTAAAGCGATTCACGGCATTGTGCTCGCACGCTGCGGTGACACCGAGGGGGCGTATGCCTTCTGGCGTGACGGTATCGCCATCGACCTGGGGGACGACCCACACAGCAGTGATGACGGTATTCATGCTGCCGCCACCGGTGCGATCTGGTTGGGCGCTATTCAGGGGTTTGCTGGCCTGCACATTAGCGAAGGGGAGCTGCATCTTTCACCGAAACTGCCTGTTCACTGGCAGAAACTCGCCTTCCCGCTGCGGTGGCGGGACGCAACAATGCACATTACCTGTGAAAATGACCAGTTAACCATTGAGACTACCGCACCTGTCACGTTGACGCTGTGGGGTAAAACGCTGCATGTATCAGGGCGAAAAGTCTGCGCGCATAAGGACTTTCTTGCACCTGTTAATGGGACCGCTACCACGGAGGGGCGCCATGACGCTTAACGCTGTTGTATTCGATCTGGACGGGGTGATCACCGATACCGCGCATCTTCACTTTCTGGCCTGGCGCGCCGTGGCGGAGGAGATTGGTATTACCTTCGATGAAGTATTTAACGAACAGCTGAAGGGAATAAGCCGTATGGACTCCCTCCAGCGCATTCTGAAACATGGCGGGAAAGAGGGGATGTTTAGTGACGAGCAGCGCCTGGCGCTGGCAACGAAAAAAAACGCGCTTTACGTCCAGTCGCTGGCATCACTGACGCAGGATTCGCTGCTCCCGGGTATTCGCGACGTGCTGGCGGATATTCGCGCCGCGAAGGTCAAAATTGGGCTGGCATCCGTATCGCTTAATGCCCCTGGGATTTTGCACGCGTTGGGTATTCATCAGGCTTTCGATTTTTGCGCTGATGCTTCGCGCATTTGCCGCTCAAAGCCGGACCCGGAGATCTTCCTTGCAGCCTGTAAAGGACTGAACGTGCGTCCTGAAGAGGCCATTGGTATCGAAGATGCCGCCGCAGGGGTAGATGCGATCAACGCCGCAGGAATGCTGTCGGTCGGGATTGGGCCTGGCCTGAACCATGCGGGATTACAACTTCATTCAACGCAGGAACTGACCTGGGAACGCCTGACGGCGTTCTGGGCATCCCGGGCGTATTGATAAGGAATTAATAATGGCTCAACTGTCTCTGAAACACATTCAGAAAATCTATGATAACCAGGTCCACGTGGTTAAGGATTTCAATCTCGAGATTGAAGATAAAGAATTTATCGTCTTCGTCGGTCCATCGGGCTGTGGGAAATCCACGACGCTGCGAATGATTGCCGGCCTTGAGGAGATCAGCGCAGGTGAACTGATTATTGACGGGGTTTGCATGAATGATGTTCCCGCCAAGTCCCGTGATATCGCAATGGTCTTCCAGAACTATGCGCTCTATCCGCATATGACGGTCTACGACAACATGGCGTTTGGTCTGAAGATGCAAAAAATAGCACCTTCCATCATCGAAGAACGTGTTAGCTGGGCGGCCCAGATCCTGGGATTACGCGACTATCTCCAGCGTAAACCTGGCGCATTGTCAGGTGGTCAGCGTCAGCGCGTGGCGTTAGGCAGGGCGATAGTGCGTGAAGCAGGGGTCTTCCTGATGGATGAACCGCTGTCAAACCTCGATGCCAAGCTTCGTGTACAGATGCGCGCTGAAATCAGCAAGCTGCACCAGAAGCTCAACACCACCATGATTTACGTGACGCACGATCAGACGGAAGCCATGACGATGGCGACCCGTATTGTGATTTTAAAAGACGGCATCATTCAGCAGGTGGGCGCGCCGAAGCAGGTTTACAACGAGCCGGCGAATATGTTCGTTGCAGGCTTTATTGGTTCACCTGCGATGAACTTCATTCGTGGCGCGATCGACGACCGATATTTCGTGACGGAAACGCTGCGTCTGGAGATCCCGGAGGAGAAGCTGGCCGTACTGAATGCGCAAGGTTACCAGCGCAAAGCGGTCGTCTTTGGGATCCGTCCGGAAGACATTCTCACGCTACAGCGCAGCGGTGAAAACATCGCGGCGAAGATCAGCGTCGCTGAGCTGACTGGAGCAGAATTTATGCTTTATGCCAACGTGGGCGGGCATGAACTGGTTGTCCGTGCGGGAGCGGCGGATGATTACGTTGCAGGAGATAATATCGGCATCCAGTTCGATATGAGTAAGTGCCATTTCTTCGATGCTGATACTGAAGCAGCTATTAGATAAGAAAGGTATTCGCCGGAAATGAAAGTTTCCGGTTTTTTTGTATGTTAATTATAAAGGAATATTTTAATGAGTACTCTACTAAGAAGTGCTGCGCTCGTTCTGTGCGCAGGGGTAAGCTGCGCGCAAGCAACAGAGTCAACCAAACAGTGGGAATTTAATATTGGTGCCATGTATGAAATTGAAAACGTCGAAGGTCAGGGCGACGATAAAGATGGATTATATGAACCTTCCGTGTGGTTTAACGCCACGTATGATGCGTGGACAATTTCACTGGCGATGTATCAGGAAGGCCCGGTTGATTACAGCAGCATGACGCGCGGCACCTATTTCGATCGTCCTGAATTTGAATTACGGTATCGCTTCATTGGCACAGAGGATTTTACGCTGGGTCTTACGGGCGGTTTCCGTAATTATGGATATCATTTTAAAGATGAGCACGGTGCGAAAGACGGTAGTGCTAATATGCAGCGTTATAAAATTCAGCCTGACTGGGATGTGAAATTAACAGATGACTGGCGTTTTGGCGGTTGGTTTGCCATGTACCAGTTTGCGAATGACCTGGGAAAAACCGGTTATTCTGACAGCCGCGTCGAAACGGAAACCGGATTTACCTGGACAATAAACGAAACCGTCTCTGCAAAAGTTAACTACTATTTAGAGCGTGGCTTCAATATGGACAGTTCACGTAATAACGGTGAATTCTCCACCCAGGAGATTCGTGCCTACCTGCCTGTTTCATTAGGCCAGACAACGCTTACACCTTACACCCGTCTGGGGCTCGATCGCTGGTCAAACTGGGACTGGCAGGACGATCCAACTCGTGAAGGGCATGACTTCAATCGACTGGGTCTGCTCTATGCTTATGACTTTGCGAATGGCCTTTCAATGACGCTTGAGTATGCCTACGAATGGGAAAATCATGACGAAGGCGAGAGCGACCGCTTCCACTATGCGGGTGTCGGCGTCAATTACGCGTTCTGATGACGTTATACCAGGGGCGTTTGCCCCTGGTTTTTAGCGTAACGAAGCTGCATCTGAAAAATGTGTTTCAACCAATACCTTATGCGGCGCAGGTTTATCCGCAATGCACCTGAACAACAAATCGCAGCTCTCTTCGCCCAGCTTTTTCGTGGGGATATCAAAGCCGCCTGGTGCAGGGGTTAAAATGAGAGATAGCATCGGGTCGCTGTATCCTGCCATTGCGACCTGTTCCGGGATCGCCAGATTTAGCGCATCCGCGGCACGATAAAGACTCAGCAATTTCATGCTGTCAGTCGCAAAAACCGCATCGGGCGGGTTGTCTGAGGAGAGTAGCTGGCAGGCCGCCTGAAGCGCGCTTTCATGGGTATAGCCGCCATCGATAACCCAGGTCGGGTTAATTTCGATGCCGTGTTTCTCAAGGCTGAATTTATAACCCGCCAGGCGATCGATAGAGACGTGATAATCGAGCGGGGCATGCAGGCAGGCAATTTTGGTGCGGCCATGCGTGATAAACGAGTCTGTTAATATGGCGCTGTCGCGGAAATTATCCGTGTCGACAGAATAGATATTCTGGTAATTTCCTTCCACTTTACCAATGACGACCACAGGCACACCGTATTCATCCAGCGTCGAGAAAAACGACTCGTTCGCCGGCGAGCTTAGCATGATGATGCCTTTGATCATCTTCTGCTTTATTTTACCCACGCATTTTTGCAGATCATCTTCACTGCTTTTGGACGTTTGTAAAATAACATCAAAACCTTCTTCTTCTGCTTTTGCCGTTATGGCATGCAGTACATCTGAGAAAAAGGGATTTCCTGCAGTGGTCTTGGTTGAGCGGGTCGAAATAACCATAATGGCGTCGAAGCCAGAAGAGGTGAGTGCGCGGGCAAGTTTATTAGGTTGGTAATTTAACTCATCTATCGCCTTCAACACCTTTTCACGCGCTTCAGGAGAAATATTCGTTTGTTTATTCAGAACGCGTGACACGGTTGATTTCGAAACGCCAGCAACGCGGGCAATATCATAGATGGTGGGTGACATACACCTTACTCACTCCAGACGGACAGCAATTGCGTCCATCTTACTGGAGAGAAAACGGCAATAGCAATAATTAAGAATTGATAATCAACGATCTGCCCCAATTTACTGTATTCTGAAGTGACTTTGTTCAGGGTTCCAGACAATGAAGGACGGCGATGAAGCGACTTAAAAACGAATTCAATTCTCTGGTGAACCGTGGCGTTGATCGCCATCTGCGTCTTGCCGTTACCGGGCTGAGCCGCAGCGGTAAGACGGCATTCATTACGGCGATGGTCAATCAGCTGTTGAACCTGCATGCTGGGGCGCGCCTGCCACTGCTTAGCGCGGTGCGCGAGGAGCGATTGTTAGGCGTAAAACGCGTACCGCAACGTGATTTTGGCATCCCCCGTTTCACCTATGATGAAGGTCTGGCACAGTTATACGGGGAGCCTCCCGCCTGGCCCACCCCGACGCGTGGCGTGAGCGAAATTCGCCTTGCGCTTCGTTTTCGCTCGAATGAATCCCTGATGCGTCACTTTAAAGAAACGTCCACGCTGTATCTCGAAATTGTGGATTATCCGGGAGAATGGCTGCTCGATTTACCGATGCTGGCGCAGGATTACCTGAGCTGGTCCCGACAGATGACCGGTCTGTTGCAGGGGCAGCGGGCAGAGTGGTCGACCAAATGGCGCCAGCTTTGCGAAGGGCTGGATCCGCTGGCGCCGGCGGATGAAAACCGTCTGGCCGTGATAGCCCAGGCCTGGACGGATTACCTGCATCAGTGCAAGCAGGAAGGGCTGCATTTTATTCAGCCTGGCCGTTTTGTTCTGCCGGGAGATCTAGCCGGTGCTCCCGCGCTACAGTTTTTCCCGTGGCCGGACGTTGACCGCATCGGCGAATCGAAGCTGGCACAGGCAGACAAGACCACTAACGCCGGTATGCTCCGCGAGCGATACAATTATTACTGTGAGAAGGTGGTTAAGGGTTTTTATAAAAATCATTTTTTACGCTTTGACCGCCAGATCGTGCTGGTGGACTGCCTGCAACCCCTCAACAGCGGGCCGCAGGCGTTCAATGATATGCGGCTGGCGCTGACGCAGCTGATGCAAAGTTTTCATTATGGCCAGCGTACGCTGTTTCGCCGTTTATTCTCGCCGGTCATCGACAAGCTGCTGTTTGCCGCCACAAAAGCTGATCATGTGACGGTCGATCAGCACGCCAACATGGTATCCCTGCTGCAACAGCTGGTGCAGGATGCCTGGCAGAACGCGGCGTTCGAAGGGATTAGTATGGATTGTCTGGGTCTGGCGTCCGTACAGGCTACACAGAGTGGGTTGATTGACGTGAATGGCGAGAAAATTCCGGCCCTGCGGGGCAACCGACTCAGCGACGGTGAGCCGCTCACGGTCTATCCGGGCGAAGTTCCCCCGCGTTTGCCGGGCCAGGCTTTCTGGCAAAGCCAGGGTTTTCAGTTCGAAGACTTCCGTCCGCAGAGCATGAACGTTGACCAGCCATTGCCGCATATTCGTCTGGATGCCGCGCTGGAGTTTTTAATTGGAGATAAATTGCGATGACGGAACCGTTAAAACCCCGCATTGATTTTACCGGCCAGCTTGAGCAGTCCCCGCATGAGGCGTTTAAAACAGCGCAAACCTTCAGCGGTCCGCAGGCCGACAACTTTGCTCCCGTGCTGGCAGAGGAGCCGTTGGTTGAAGAGGGGCAGGCGGAAGCGGTCGTTGATGCGGCACTGCGCCCGAAACGCAGCCTGTGGCGTAAGATGGTGACCGCCGGGTTAGCCCTTTTTGGTGTGAGCGTAATTGGTCAGGGCGTGCAGTGGGGCGTCAATGCCTGGCAAACCCAGGACTGGGTAGCGCTGGGGGGATGCGCCGCCGGGGCGTTGATCGTTGGTGCGGGCGTCGGCTCGGTCGTGACCGAGTGGCGTCGCCTCTGGCGTCTGCGTCAGCGTGCGCACGAACGCGATGAAGCGCGGGATCTGCTGCACAGCCACGGCACCGGAAAAGGGCGTGCTTTTTGTGAAAAGCTTGCGGCTCAGGCCGGGATAGATCACTCTCACCCGGCGCTTCAGCGCTGGTATGCGGCGATCCACGAAACCCAGAATGACCAGGAAGTGGTCACGCTCTATGCGCACATTGTTCAGCCGGTACTGGATGCGCAGGCTCGTCGTGAGATCAGCCGCTCGGCGGCGGAATCCACCCTGATGATTGCCGTCAGTCCGCTGGCGATGGTGGACATGGCCTTTATCGCCTGGCGCAACCTGCGCCTGATCAACCGCATCGCCAGACTGTATGGCATTGAGCTTGGCTATTACAGCCGACTGCGCCTGTTCAAACTGGTGTTGCTGAATATCGCCTTCGCCGGGGCAAGCGAACTGGTGCGGGAGGTCGGGATGGACTGGATGTCGCAGGATCTTGCGGCGCGTCTCTCTGCCCGGGCGGCGCAGGGGATTGGTGCCGGTCTGCTGACGGCACGCTTAGGAATCAAAGCGATGGAGGTTTGTCGTCCACTCCCCTGGATCGATGGCGATAAGCCGCGGCTGGGGGATTTCCGCCGCGAATTGATTGGTCAGCTTAAAGAGACGCTCAATAAAAAACCTGCTCAGTGAGGTTTCGTTTACTAATCGTGCGGGCTGTCAATATTTGTTGACAGCCACCTTCCCGAATACCGTGATCTGACATATCATTTTACTGTTATTGGCTTAAACGGTGAATTTCCCATGCGTCTGGAAGTCTTTTGTGAGGACCGTCTCGGTCTGACCCGCGAGTTACTCGATCTTCTTGTTTTACGTAGCATTGATTTACGTGGCATAGAGATCGACCCTGTCGGGCGAATTTACCTCAATTTTGCCGAAATTGAATTTAATACCTTCAGTAGCCTGATGGCCGAAATCCGCCGTATCGCTGGCGTTACGGATGTACGCACCATCCCCTGGATGCCATCCGAGCGGGAACACCTTGCGCTGAGCGCACTGCTGGAAGCAATGCCGGAGCCGTTTCTCTCTCTCGATCTGAAAAACAAAGTCGAGCGCGTTAACCAGGCCAGTTGCCAGCTGTTTGCGCAGACTCAGGAAAAGCTTATCGGTCATCACGCCACGCAATTGATCCCAGGTTTTAATTTCCAGCGCTGGCTGGACAGCAACCCGCAAAATACCCATAGCGAGCACGTCGTCATCAATGGACAGAATTTCCTGATGGAGATCACGCCGGTCTACCTGAAAGGGGAAAATGCCGCGCGGGTGCTCACCGGCGCGGTAATCATGCTGCGCTCCACGGTGCGCATGGGCCGCCAGTTACAGAACCTTTCCAGCCAGGACGTTGGCGCATTCAGCCAGATTATTGCGGTAAGCCCGAAGATGCGTCACGTGATCGACCAGGCGCGCAAGCTGGCTAATCTGACCGCGCCGCTGCTAATTACCGGTGATACCGGCACGGGGAAAGATCTGCTGGCGCATGCTGTGCACATGGCCAGCCCGCGAGCGGCAAAACCGTATCTGGCGCTGAACTGTGCATCGATTCCGGAAGATGCGGTGGAAAGCGAGCTGTTCGGGCATGCGCCGGAAGGCAAAAAAGGCTTCTTTGAACAGGCAAACGGCGGTTCGGTGCTGCTGGACGAGATTGGCGAAATGTCGCCACGCATGCAGGCGAAACTGCTGCGTTTTCTCAATGACGGCACGTTCCGCCGCGTGGGGGAAGATCATGAAGTGCACGTGGATGTACGCGTCATCTGCGCCACCCAGAAAAACCTGGTGGAGCTGGTGCAGAAAGGAGTATTCCGCGAAGATCTCTACTATCGTCTCAACGTTCTGACGCTCAATATTCCGCCGCTGCGCGATTGCCCGCAGGACATCATGCCGTTGACGGAACTGTTCGTCGCCCGTTTTGCCGACGAGCAGGGCGTGCCGCGTCCGAAGCTCTCTGCCGACCTGGGTACCGTGCTGACGCGTTACGGCTGGCCGGGCAATATTCGTCAGCTAAAAAATGCGGTCTATCGCGCATTAACTCAGCTTGAAGGGTATGAACTGCGTCCTCAGGATATTCTCTTGCCGGATTACGATGCCGGGACGGTCTCGGTAGGCGAAGAGGCAATGGAAGGCTCGCTGGATGACATCACCAGCCGTTTCGAGCGTTCGGTGTTAACGCAGCTTTATCGCAGCTATCCGAGCACGCGCAAGCTGGCTAAACGTCTTGGGGTGTCACATACCGCGATTGCGAATAAGCTGCGCGAGTATGGGTTAAATCAGAAGAAGGGTGACGAATAAATAAAAAAGCCTCTTTGCAGAGGCTTTTTTACGTTTAGGCTTTAAGTGCCTCAAGTGCAGCGGTGTAATCCGGTTCGGTAGTGATTTCGTTAACCAGCTCACTGAAAACAACGCTGTCGTTTTCGTCGATCACCAGCACCGCACGAGCAGCCAGACCCTTCAGCGCGCCTTCGGAAATGGCAACACCGTATTTTTCCAGGAAATCCGGGCTGCGCAGAGTGGAAAGGGTGATGACGTTGCTCAGGCCTTCAGCGCCGCAGAAGCGGGACTGGGCAAACGGCAGGTCAGCAGAAATGCACAGCACTACGGTGTTGTCCATTTCGGTCGCCAGCTGGTTGAATTTACGCACTGATGCAGCACAAACGCCAGTATCGATGCTTGGGAAAATGTTCAGGACTTTACGTTTGCCAGCAAACTGGCTCAGCGTGACGTCAGACAGATCTTTAGCCACCAGAGTAAAAGGCTGTGCTTTGCTGCCAGACTGTGGGATGGAACCTGCAACAGCAACCGGGTTGCCCTGGAAATGAACGAGTTGTGACATAGATATCTTCCTGTTTACAAATAGTTAACGTCGTGGCTAGTGTATGTCATCCGCAGTTAGCACGGCAAACCAATTTTCTGCCTTTCCGGCCTGCAAGGAGTCAGTGATGAGAAGCGTTAAGGTCTATGAAGAAGCCTGGCCATTGCACACCCCGTTTGTGATCTCGCGCGGCAGCCGTAATGAGGCCTGCGTGGTCGTGGTTGAATGTGAAGAGGACGGCGTAAAAGGCGTCGGGGAATGTACCCCTTATCCTCGCTACGGAGAAAGCCTGGCGTCAGTCATGGCGCAAATTATGACGGTGGTGCCCGAGTTGCAGGCGGGCCTGACGCGTGAGGCTCTTCAGCAGAGGTTGCCGGCCGGCGCGGCACGTAACGCGATTGACTGCGCACTCTGGAGTCTGGAAGCGGCGAAACAACAAAAACCGCTACCTTCGCTGCTGGACGTTACGCTGCCGCAATCGATCGTCACCGCGCAAACGGTGGTCATTGGTGAACCAGAGCAAATGGCCGCCAGCGCTCAGGCGTTGTATGCCACCGGTGCAACCTTATTAAAGTTGAAGCTCGACGATCGTCTGATTAGCGAACGCATGGTCGCCATTCGTGCGGCGGTACCTGATGCCACCCTTATCGTCGATGCGAACGAATCATGGCACAGCGAAGGGCTGGCAGCCCGTTGTCAGCTGCTTGCCGATCTGGGCGTTGCCATGCTGGAGCAGCCTCTCCCGGCAGAAGACGATGCCGCGCTGGCGAATTTTATTCATCCGCTTCCCGTCTGTGCAGACGAAAGCTGTCATACCCGTGAGAGCCTGTCAGCCCTCAAGGGCCGCTACGAGATGGTGAACATCAAGCTGGATAAAACGGGTGGGTTAACCGAGGCCCTGTCACTGGCAAAGGATGCGCAGGCGCAAGGCTTTTCCCTGATGCTGGGCTGTATGTTGTGCACGTCCAGAGCGATCGGTGCTGCACTCCCGCTGGTGAACAGCGTGCGTTTTGCCGATCTGGATGGCCCAACCTGGCTGGCGGTTGACGTTTCACCCGCCCTGAGTTTTACCTCCGGCGTACTTCATCTTTGAGGCTGCCAGCGCAGAAGATCTGTCATCGCTCTGAGGTATTTTTCACTCGCTTCATCCGAGGAAATAGGCGGAAACTCTGCAGTGATACAGTGAAGACTGAGGTCCGCGCACCAGCTGCCAAACGACCCGGGCGTTTCATACCCGACGCTGGTTACCAGAGGTAGAGCAAACGCATCCGCCAGCCACTGCCCGAGCGCTGTATGACGAGGATCTTCAATACAGGCGAGGGGATCGTGGAAAGAGACAATCCAGGCCGGGTGGATCTTATGAATAAGCTGACACAGCGCCTGGGTTTCGGGCTCGGAACCCGGTTTTTCTCCCGTAAGCAGGACCACATCTCGTTCCTGCGCCGAACTGTTCCAGCGATACACCGTTTCACCGGCACGCCAGTTTGCTGCCGGAAAGTTCCTGTTAAGGTCAACGCCTCGTGCATTCGCCCGTAATCCAAGCTGGCATCCGTCCGGGTTGACGGTCAAAATCACATGATGTCGTCGTAAATCGGGGGCCAGCGTACGTAGCGCGCACGAAAGCGTCACGATGGACGAGTTTTCATCGCCATGTGTGCCCGCAATGATTAAGCCGCTAGTGCGATCGGGCTCGGGAGCCGGAAACCAGATCAGTGGAGCGCCTAAAAATGAGCGGCCATAATGTTCAGTCCCGGGCGGGAAGGCGCCGCGTTCCGTTCTTGGTCGGGTGGTTGCCATAATAAACCCTGATGATGAAGTCGCTTCTGGCAGTGTTGTGCAAAACCCGCGCTTAATCAAATAGTTTCCGTCTGTGTGTAAAATTGCCTGACATCAACTTTCCTGAGGAAGCATTTGCATTTCTCCGTTTCGAAACAAATAATTACGCATCTGCCTGTTACCTGACATCATTAAGGGGATCGTATGAAGCATCCTGTTTCGCTTCTTTGTACTGCGCTGTGGCTGTGCGGGTTTTCTTCACTTTCATATGCCGCGGAGGTTCCCAGGGGAACGGTGCTGGCGCAAAAGCAGGAGCTGGTTCGACACATTAAAGATGAACCCGCCTCGCTCGATCCGGCAAAAGCGGTGGGTTTACCCGAGATACAGGTGATCCGCGACCTTTATGAAGGGCTGGTGAATCAGAACGAAAAAGGGGAGCTGGTTCCCGGCGTGGCGACGCGCTGGCAGAGCAACGATAACCGTGTCTGGACGTTTACGTTGCGGGATAACGCGAAGTGGTCTGACGGTACCCCGGTGACGGCACAAGATTTTGTCTACAGCTGGCGTCGTCTGGTTGATCCTAAAACTACGTCACCTTTCGCCTGGTTTGCAGCGCTGGCGGGTATTAATAATGCGCAGGCCATTATCGATGGTAAAGCTGCACCGGAAACGCTCGGCGTGACGGCAGTCGATGCTAAAACGCTGCGCGTGCAGCTGGATAAACCGCTGCCATGGTTCAGCAACCTCACGGCTAGCTTTGCGTTCTATCCTGTTCAAAAGGCAAACGTGGAAAGCGGTAAAGAATGGACGCGCCCTGGCGCGCTCATCGGCAACGGTGCGTATGTGCTGAAAGATCGCGTGGTGAATGAAAAACTGGTGGTTGAGCCGAATACTCACTACTGGGATAACGCCAACACGGTGCTTAAAAAAGTCACCTTTGTGCCAATCAACCAGGAGTCCTCAGCGACCAAACGCTACCTGGCGGGCGATATCGATATTACAGAATCGTTTCCGAAAAACATGTACCAGAAGCTGCTTAAAGATATTCCGGGACAGGTTTATACACCGCCACAGCTTGGGACCTATTACTACGCGTTTAACACACAAAAAGGCCCAACTGCGGATGCCCGCGTACGTCTGGCGCTCAGCATGACTATCGACAGACGTATTATGGCGGAAAAAGTCCTGGGAACCGGTGAGAAACCGGCCTGGCATTTCACTCCCGATGTCACTGCCGGTTTTACACCGGAAATCTCGCCATTTGAGCAGATGTCGCAGCAGGAGCTAAATGCTCAGGCGAAAACGTTATTACAGGCGGCAGGCTATGGTCCCCAGCGCCCGCTGAAATTAACGCTGCTGTACAACACGTCTGAAAACCACCAGAAAATCGCCATTGCCGTCGCATCTATGTGGAAGAAAAATCTGGGTGTTGACGTTAAGTTGCAGAATCAGGAATGGAAGACCTACATCGACAGCCGCAATACCGGGAATTTCGACGTGATCCGTGCGTCGTGGGTAGGGGATTACAATGAGCCGTCGACATTCCTGTCGCTGCTGACGTCCTCTCACACCGGCAACATCTCACGGTTCAACGACCCTGCTTACGATAAGATTATTCATCAGGCGACGCTCGAAACCACTGAAAAAGCGCGTAATGCAGACTACAACATGGCCGAGAAGATCCTCGCCGAGAAAGCGCCGATAGCCCCTATTTATCAATACACCAATGGCCGCCTCATTAAGCCCTGGGTTAAAGGGTATCCGATAAATAACCCAGAGGATGTTGCGTACAGTCGTACAATGTATATTGTAAAGCATTAAAAAAACAGGAAAGGCGCTTAAGTGGTTTTGGCAAATAGCTATACATCGCTTAAGCGCCTGAACACACGGTTCATGGTACCTACAGGCTAGTTATTATCAAAATTCCTTTCATAAAAAATCATTTATTCTTTTGATGAATGCTTCGAGCGACATCTCTTTTCCAGTTTATTGAAAAGCGTGCAAGCATTTATACATCCTCCATGTAATAGCTTAATTCCTGCTATTTAAAACCTGACTTTTGTCCGATATAGGATTTTTCCATATTCAGGAGGTTTATTGAATAAGATGATATGTCTCTGCGATTTTGCAGCTGATGCTTAGATCAGCATTGATATAAATCAATTATTCAACGACAGGTGGCAATGAATTCAATATTCTCTATCAAGGCAGACGTTCCTGCTAATCTATTGTGAATAAATGGTTAATACTTTCTGCGTGCCACTTATATCTGGAATTTATAAATACTAGTGATTAGTGGAAAATTCTTAAGAAAAATCCATATGCAGATCTTTGATCTGAAAAGTTGATCATGAATGGGCTTTTGCTCTAATATGGTTTTGTAAAGACCCGTCACTCACTTAACTCGTATTTCTTGCAAAGAAAGGGACTGCTATGGCCGATTCATTTCAGAATGAGGTGCCCAAGGCACGCATAAATTTAAAGCTGGCGCTGCATACAGGCGGCGCGCAGAAGAAAGTCGAACTGCCGCTTAAACTTCTCACTGTCGGTGATTTCAGTAATGGAAAAGAGAATCGTCCATTGTCCGAAAGGAAGAAAATCAACGTCAACAAAAATAACTTTAATAGCGTACTTTCGGAATTTAACCCGGAGGTTAATCTGACGGTGCCTAACACCATGGCTGTCGATGGTTCGGAGGAAAGTATAAAACTGAATTTCTCCGATATTAAGGATTTCGAACCTGAACAGGTTGCCCGCCAGATCCCCCAGCTCCGCGCCATGCTGGCCATGCGTAATTTATTACGCGACCTCAAATCCAATCTTCTTGATAACGCCACTTTCAGAAAAGAACTCGAGGAAATTCTTAAGGACCCGGCGCTGTCTCAGGAATTACGCGACGAAATGAGTGCACTGGCCCCGAAATAAGCGGCATGTGTAATTTAATGGATTAACCGGGAATATGCTGATGTCTGTGAATAGTGAAACCGCCTCCGCGCAGGGGCAGACCATCGTACTGGAAAAAGAGGGCGTTTACGCCTCCCTGTTTGAAAAAATCAACCTGACTCCGGCCTCCAGCCTGGGTGATATCAATGCGTTTCTGGATGATGCCGCGCTTTCTGACGCGCCGGCGGGTGAACGCCTGACGGCGGCGATGCAGGTGTTTATGGACTGCATCCGCAAATCCGGTCAGCCCGTGGAGAAGCTCGACAAAACGCTGATTGACCACCATATCGCCGAACTGGATTTCCAGATCAGCCGTCAGCTGGATGCCGTAATGCATCACCAGGCGTTCCAGAAGGTGGAGTCCCTGTGGCGCGGCCTGAAGCAGCTGGTGGACAACACCGACTACCGCCAGAATGTGAAAACCGAGATGCTGGACGTCTCCAAGGACGACCTGCGCCAGGATTTTGAGGATGCACCGGAACTGATCCAGAGCGGCCTCTACTGGCACACCTATACCGCCGAATACGACACCCCGGGCGGCGAGCCGATTGGTTCCGTGATTTCATCCTATGAATTTGACGCCAGCCCGCAGGATGTGGCGCTGCTGCGCAACATCTCGAAAGTGTCTGCCGCCGCACACATGCCGTTTATTGGCTCTGTCGGCCCGAAATTCTTCCTGAAAGACTCTATGGAAGAGGTTGCTGCGATTAAGGATATCGGCAACTACTTCGACCGCGCTGAATACATCAAGTGGAAATCCTTCCGCGATACTGACGACGCCCGCTACATCGGCCTCGTGATGCCGCGCGTGCTGGGGCGTCTGCCGTATGGCCCGGACACCGTACCGGTGCGCAGCTTTAACTACGTTGAGCAGGTGAAAGGCCCGGATCACGAGAAATACCTGTGGACCAGCGCGTCGTTCTCCTTCGCGTCAAACATGGTGAAGAGCTTCATCAATAACGGCTGGTGCGTGCAGATCCGTGGCCCGCAGGCGGGCGGGGCGGTGAAAGATCTGCCTATTCATCTGTACGATTTGGGTACCGGCAACCAGGTGAAAATCCCGTCTGAGGTGATGATCCCGGAGACCCGCGAGTTTGAGTTTGCCAACCTCGGCTTTATTCCGCTCTCGTATTACAAAAACCGCGACTATGCCTGCTTCTTCTCGGCGAACTCCGCGCAGAAACCGGCGCTGTACGACACCGCAGATGCCACGGCCAACAGCCGCATCAATGCCCGTCTGCCGTACATCTTCCTGCTGTCGCGTATTGCGCACTATCTGAAGCTCATCCAGCGCGAGAACATCGGCACCACCAAGGACCGCCGTCTGCTGGAGCTGGAGCTGAATACCTGGGTGCGTAGTCTGGTGACGGAAATGACCGATCCGGGCGATGAGTTGCAGGCTTCTCATCCGCTGCGTGACGCGAAGGTGGTGGTGGAAGATATCGAAGACAACCCGGGCTTCTTCCGCGTGAAGCTGTTTGCGGTGCCGCACTTCCAGGTGGAAGGCATGGATGTGAACCTGTCTCTGGTGAGCCAGATGCCGAAAGCGAAAGCGTAACGTAAGGCAGGAAGCATGAAAACGGAACAACCGTTATGGGGCAGGGGCCAGATGGTCTCTCCCCAGCACTTCCAGCAACAGGCCGCGTATGCGGCCTGGTCTGCGGAATGCATCGCCCGGTTAGGTCTCTCCCATCCCTGGGGAGTGATTGAAGCCACTTTCGAACCGGATGCACTGAAACTGGGCCGCCTGCAGGCCCGTCATCTGCACATCCGTTTCCCCGACGGGACGCTTATCGACACGGATAATGCTGACGATCTGCCACCGGTTCTCGCGCTGGAGAGTGAATCAAATGAGGTGGTAGTGATGCTCGCGCTTCCGCTGTTGCGCGCGAATGGTGGCAACTGTCTTAAGCCCGATGAGGTAGCCGGGCGTCCTGTTCGCTATCGCCAGCGTTGGCAGGATATCCGCAATACCTTCGGGGACGATACCCGCCAGATTGCGGTAATGCGTCCTGAGCTGACGCTGCGGTTTGCACATCAGAACAACAGCGATTACCTGACCTGTCCGGTTGCCCGCCTGCAGCAGGATCTGCAGGGGGCATGGCAGCCTGATGAGACGTTTCTCCCCCCGCTCCTGGCCATCGAGGGCAGCCGCTGGCTGTTAACCCAGCTCGAACAGCTGATGATCCAGCTACGTGTACGCCTGAGCCGACTGATGGCCATGCGACGGGAAAGTAATGAGCGCATGGCAGACTTTGCCGTGGCCGACGTGTCGCTGTTCTGGTTGCTGAATGCCCTCAACAGCGCTGAGCCCGTGCTGGGGCAGTTTCAGCGCCATCCGCAAAGTCCGCCTGAACGCCTGTATCCGGAGCTGGCCCGCCTGGCGGGCAGCCTGCTGACCTTCTCGCTGGAGCACCAGGTGAGTGCGATCCCGGTCTGGCAGCACGAGCAACTGAATAACGTATTTCCGCCGCTGTTTGATTTACTGGGGGACCTTCTGGAAGCCAGTCTGCCATCGCGGGTGGTGGCGATTGAGCTTGAGCACGATGCCCGGCTGCACTTCTGGCAGGCCCGTCTGCATGATCCGCGTCTGCGTGAAGGGGCGGATTACTACCTCTCCGTTCGTTCAATGGTGCCGGTGGCTCAGCTGCAGGAGCAGTTCCCGCGCCAGTGCAAGGTTGGCAGCCCCGATCATGTCAGAAGTATCGTCAATTCATCGCGGGTGGGCGTGCCGCTGACCCCGCTGCGCCATGTGCCGGCAGCCATTCCGTTACGTCTGGAAAATCAGTATTTCAGTCTTGATGTCTCTCATCCTCAGGCCACTGAAATGCTCCAGGGCGGCACCTGCATGTTTTACGTTCCGGGCATGCTCGGCGAGCCTGAACTTGAACTCTTTGCGGTGCTGAGAACATGAGTGAGCGTAAACGCGGCGCTGCCGCGGCCATTGATATTGATGCCCTGCTGCAGGATACCTGGCTGCAGGTGATCAGCCTGCGTCACGGTCCGAAATTTCAGGATGGAGAAGGGCGCACGCTGTGGGAGCGTTGCATTGCTAATGTCGAACGTGTGCAGCGTGAGCTGAAAGCGGGCGAACTTGATGAAGCCAGCTGCCGGCATATTCTCACCGCACAATGTGCGCTGCTGGATGAGGCGGTTAAGAGTCGCGGTGTGGAGGATGATGCCTGCGTGCAGTGGTATGACATTCCCCTGCAGGGGCACTTCCTTGGCACCATGGACGCCGGTGACACGCTGTGCGATCGGATGCGCGATGTGCTGCGTGAACCGGCTCCTGACCACGCTGTCGTGACCTGCTTCCAGCGGGTCATGATGCTCGGATTCCTCGGCAACTTCCGCTCCCTGAACGATCCTGAGCGGCAGAAACTCATGAATGCACTTAATGAACATGTTGCGCCGTTCAGCTATTCACAACCCCATCCCGTTCTGGCGGAAAGCCATGCCGGACGGGGGATAGGGGGTTGGCTTGCTTCATGGCCCATGCGCATTGGCCTGAGTGTGGTGGTGGTCACCGCATTATGGTGGGGACTGGATTGCTGGCTGGATCAGACACTGCTTACCCTGCTGCCGGGAGCCGTGAAATGAGCCCTGCACAACAGCGCGGGCTTGCGCTCTGGGCTGCCCTGCTGAGTGCAGTGGTCTGCCTGTGGTTTCTGCCAGCATCCCGGCTGGTTTCCGTTCTCGTCCTGCTGGCGGTACTGGGGCTAATCATGGCGTTCTGGGCTGTCGCCTGCCGTCGCGTGCAGCACGATTTCACCCTGTGTCTGGAGGACCTGCCTGAAACCAGTTATTGCCAGCCCGTGGTACTGGTCTGTGGCGATCTGCCGCTTGCCTGGCCGCATCAGTCACCGGTACTTACTGTCACGCAGGGCTGCTGGATCCGTGTGGAGGATCATCTGGAACTGGAGCAGGCCGCCCGTCAGGTACTGTGGTTGCGCCCCGACTGGGGACGTCAGCTGTCAGTGATGGTCAGTGTTTGTCCGCAGCAGCACCCTGACAGTGAACGCCTTACCAGTCGTTTGCTTGCCCTGCGCTGGCAGATTAGTCGGTTGCGTAAAGCAACCGGCCATTCTGTGCCACTGGTTCTGAATGGACAGGTCGGCAGTGCGATGATGAATGACATGCTCTGGCAGACGGCGATCCTGGGGGAAGGGGTAAAGGTCTGGAGTGGGACTTCAGCGCCTGGCTCAGTTGCTGAATGGGTTAATACTGGCGGAACGCCTGCGATGCATCAACAGGTGCTTATGAACAGCCTGATGAGCTGGTTCCAACAGCACGTCCACGCTGTCCTTATGGATGAAAACCCCGATATTCCTGTCATTGAACCTGTTGCGGTTCTGTGGGGATTGGGCCCGATCCTGGCCGGAAGCATGGCCACCTCTGTCTGGACAGCGTGGTTGTCCCGCCATACTGCGATGCAGCAGGTGTCTGGCTGGCAGCCGGCGGGAACGGACAGTACGGTTATTTCCCTGTTCCCGAATTTTGTCCTCCCTTTACTGCCAGAAGGACGAGGCCTGACACCGCATGGACGAACCTCGCGCGGTGCGCTCGGAATCTTCACGCTGGCGACCATTGCTGCACTGCTCAGCAGTAGCTGGAACAACCGCCAACTGCTGCAACGCGTTAGCTTCGATATTGTCCGTTACAACAGCATCGCCATGGATGATTACGGTCCTAAAGCCAGCGCCGTACAGGTGCTGCGCGAGGATGCGGCGCTGCTGGATGAGCATGCACGCAATGGTGTACCGGCCCGGCTGGGGCTGGGGCTTTATCGGGGGGAACGTCTGCGAATACCGGTGCTGGAAGCGATCCGCTCATATGTGCCACCACCTCCTCCACCAAAGCCTGTGGAAAAGGTCGCGCCGAAAATCATCCGCCTCGACAGCATGTCGCTGTTCGATACCGGAAAGTGGGCGCTTAAACCCGCCTCAACAAAGCTGCTGGTGAACTCACTGGTGGGGATCAAGGCGAAGCCCGGCTGGCTGATTGTGGTCGCGGGCCATACCGACAGCACCGGGGATGACCAGTCCAACCAGGTGCTGTCCCTGAAGCGTGCGGAGTCGGTGCGCGACTGGATGCGGGACACCGGCGACGTGCCGGAGAGCTGTTTTGCGGTGCAGGGCTACGGTGAAAGCCGACCTGTCGCCACCAACGACACGGCGGAAGGCCGGGCGCTGAACCGCCGTGTCGAAATCAGTCTGGTGCCGCAGGCGAACGCCTGCCAGCTGCCGGGCAACACCCCCGCGTCATCGCAGGATGATGGCGCTGATAACAACTTAACGGAGTAATTAACATGGCAATACCAGTCTATCTGTGGCTGAAGGACGACGGCGGCGCGGACATCAAAGGGTCTGTGGACGTTCAGGATCGTGAAGGCAGCATCGAGGTGGTGGCCCAGGAGCATAACCTGTACATCCCGACCGACAATAACACCGGCAAGCTGACCGGTACCCGTATCCACACCCCGTTCCTGTTCACCAAGGAAATCGACTCCTCCAGCCCGTACCTGTACAAGGCGGTGACCACCGGCCAGACCCTGAAATCTGCGGAATTTAAGTGGTACAGAATCAACGACGCGGGCCAGGAAGTGGAGTACTTCAACACGAAGCTTGAGAACGTGAAGCTGGTGAAAGTGAATCCGAAGATGCACGACATCAAAGATCCGGCGTTCGAGAAGCACAACCACCTCGAGCAGATTGAACTGCGCTACGAAAAAATCACCTGGACCTACAAGGACGGCAACATCATTCATTCCGATTCCTGGAACGAACGCGCCACCGCGTAAGTCGCATGCGGACAGGGCCCTGTCCGCAGTTTTTTGCACAGCGTCTGTATGCACGGACGCTGTGCAAAGAAAAACACAATCTGCCTGCCCGACCTGATGCGCTTTGGATTCCTGAATAACAGGGAACAGCGACGGGCGGTAGCGTGTCCGGAACTGATAAAGAGAGAGTCTCATGGAAAATCCCGCCATCCTGTTACGCCGTCTTAACCCTTACTGTGCCCGCGCGATGGAAGGGGCCGCGTCCCTGTGCCAGACCCGCGCCCATGCGGAAATCCTGCCCGAGCACTGGTTGCTGAAGCTGCTGGAGCAGGGTGAGGGCGACCTGACGGTGCTGGCGCGGCGCTACGAATGGGATATGGATACGATATGGCAGGATGTGCTGGGTTTTCTGGACAGCCTGCCACGTTCGGTGCGCAGCCGTCCGCAGCTGTCGGACAGTGTCCGGGCTCTGATGCAGGAGGCCTGGCTGCACGCCTCGCTGTCGGGGGAAGAGCACATCCGCAGCATTCACCTCCTGATGGCCCTGGTGGACAAACCGAAACTGGTGCGCTGCGACGGCCTGTGGCCGCTGCTGACGCTGGCGCAGAGCCAGCTTGAGCGCCTGCGGGGGCTTCTGGATGCGCAGTCGGATGAACGCCCGGAGGTGCAGCAGGAAGCGGAGCTTACGCAGGGCGATGAGGTGGAGTTTGTCGGCCGTCCGGTGAATGCGGATATAAAAGGAGAGCTGAACCCGGCGTGGCAGAATGCGCTGGACAGGTTCACCCTCGACGTCACCGCCCGCGCCCGTGAGGGCAGAATCGACCCGGTCTATGGCCGCGACAATGAAATCCGCCAGATGGTGGACATTCTTTCCCGGCGCCGCAAGAACAACCCGATTCTGGTCGGCGAACTGGGAGTCGGCAAGACCGCCCTGGTTGAAGGACTGGCGCTGCGCATCGCCGAAGGGAATGTGCCGGACGCGCTGAAGCCGGTCTCCGTGCGCACCCTTGACCTCGGCCTGTTACAGGCGGGTGCAGGCGTGAAGGGTGAGTTTGAACAGCGCCTGAAAAACATCATCGACGCGGTGCAGCAGTCACCCCTACCGGTTCTGCTCTTCATTGACGAGGCGCACACCATTATCGGCGCCGGCAACCAGGCGGGCGGCGCCGATGCGGCCAACCTGCTGAAACCGGCGCTCGCCCGCGGTGAGCTCAGAACCATCGCCGCCACCACCTGGAGCGAGTACAAACAGTACTTTGAGCGCGACGCCGCGCTGGAGCGTCGTTTCCAGATGGTTAAAGTTGACGAGCCGGACGACGACACCGCGTGCCTGATGCTGCGGGGACTCAAGCCACGTTACGCGCAGCACCACGGTGTGCATATTACCGATGAGGCGGTCAGGGCGGCCGTCACGCTCTCCAGACGCTATCTGACCGGACGCCAGCTGCCGGACAAGGCGGTTGACCTGCTGGACACCGCTTCGGCCCGTGTCCGCATGAGCCTCGATACGGTGCCGGAGCCACTGACCAGGATGAAGGCGCAGCTCACGGCACTTGCCATGGAGAAGCAGGCGCTGCTGGAGGATATCGCGGTGGGCAATACCGCCCATGGCGAACGTCTGGCCGCCATCGGAGAGGAAGAAGTCGGCATCATTTTGCAGCTCGACGAACGGGAAACCCGGTACGGCCAGGAGCTGAAACTCACGGAAGAACTGCTTGCCTGCCGCACGGATATCTCGCGTCAGGGGGAAATTGCGGACCTTCAGATGCAGCTTACTGCCGTGCAGCAGAATACCCCGCTGCTGGGGCTGGATGTGGACGCGCGTACCGTCGCCACCGTTATCGCCGACTGGACCGGCGTACCGCTCTCTTCCCTGATGAAGGACGAGCAGACGGAACTGCTGAGTCTTGAGCACAGTCTGGCGAAACGCGTTGTCGGTCAGGACAGTGCGCTGAATGCCATTGCGCAGCGCCTGCGCGCCAGCAAAACTGGTCTGGCACCGGAGAACGGCCCGCAGGGCGTGTTCCTGCTTGTGGGCCCGAGCGGCACCGGCAAGACCGAAACCGCCCTGGCGCTGGCCGATGAACTGTTCGGCGGCGAGAAGTCCCTTATTACTATCAACCTCTCGGAATACCAGGAGCCACACACCGTCTCGCAGCTCAAGGGCTCACCGCCGGGCTACGTGGGTTACGGTCAGGGCGGCATTCTGACCGAAGCCGTCCGTAAGCGTCCGTACAGCGTGGTGTTGCTGGATGAAGTGGAAAAGGCACACCGGGACGTGATGAACCTGTTCTACCAGGTGTTTGACCGGGGCTTCATGCGCGACGGCGAGGGGCGGGAAATTGACTTCCGTAACACGGTGATTCTGATGACCTCGAACCTCGGCAGCGACCTCATCATGCAGATGCTGGAGGAACAACCGGAGGCGACAGAGCCGGACCTGCATGAACTGCTGCGTCCTGTCCTGCGGGACCACTTCCAGCCCGCGCTGCTGGCGCGCTTCCAGACGATGATTTACCGTCCGCTGGCACAGGCAGCGATGCGTACCATTGTGGGGATGAAGCTGAATCAGGTGAGCAAACGCCTCAACCGTCACTACGGAATAACTACCCATATCAGCGAAAGCCTGTACGACGCGCTGACCGATGCCTGCCTGCTGCCGGACACCGGGGCTCGCAATGTTGACAGCCTGCTGAACCAGCAGATTTTGCCGGTCCTGAGCCAGCAGCTGCTGAGCCAGATGGCTGCGGGGCATAAGCCGCATACCCTGACGCTTGGCTGGGATGAGGAAGAGGGCATAGTGCTCGAGTTTGACCGGACAGAAGGTGAGCATGCATGAGCAGTAATCTTCCCTTACGATTCAGCCACAGCCATCACCTGCTTTCGGTGAAGGGCTGCGATGCAGGGCTTGATGTGCTGGCATTTGAGGGCGATGAAGCCCTGAGCACGCCGTTCAGCTACCGTACTGAATTCACCAGCGCGGACCATGCCATCAGCAAAGAGATGATGCTGATGAAGCCCGGTTCACTGACGCTACAGGCCCCGGTAGACCAGGGTTACGGTATCAAAATACAGCAGCCGGTGCGGGTGATTCAGGGCGTGGTGACCGGTTTTGAACGCCTCAGCACGTCAAAAGATGAAACCCGCTACGCCCTGACGCTTGAGCCGCGTCTGGCGCTGCTCGACCGCTCGCACCAGAACGCGATTTACCAGGACATGTCGGTTCCGCAAATCGTGGAAAAAATCCTGCGCGAACGTCACGGCATGCGCGGCCAGGACTTCCTGTTCTCACTGAGTAAAGAGTATCCACGCCGTGAGCAGGTGATGCAGTACGCTGAGGACGACCTGCACTTTATTACCCGCCTGCTGGGTGAGGTCGGTATCTGGTTCCGCTTCACCACCGACACGCGCCTCAACATTGACGTGGTGGAGTTTTACGACAGCCAGCAGGGGTATGAGAAAGGCCTGACGCTGCCGTCGGTACCGCCGTCAGGGCAGCACTCGCAGGGTGTGGACGCGGTGTGGGATATGGAGAGCCGTCATAAGGTGGTCCAGAAGGAGGTCAGCACCCGCGATTACAACTACCGTCAGGCCACGGAGGACATGAACAACCGGGTTGACGCGACCGGCGGGGATACCACCACGTACGGTGATGCCTACCACTGGGCGGATAACTACCTGACGCCGGGCAGCGCGTATGACCGCAACCCGGCAGCGGAGTCCGGGGCGTTTTACGCCCGCATCCGTCATGAGCGCTACCTGAATGGCCAGACGCAGACCGTTGCTTTCACCAGCTGCCCGGCCCTTTCACCGGGTATGCGGCTGAAAGTCACCGGCGGGTACGAAGTGGCGGAGGTGTTTACCCAGGGCGTGGTGGTCACGGCGATGCACAGCCATGCCCGGCGTGATGCAGACTTTTGCATCAGGTTTGACGGTATCCCGGACAGTGCGGACTTTTGCTTCCGCCCGGCGCCAGGCCGCCGCCCGTTGATGGCCGGCACCTTACCGGCCCGCGTCACCAGCACCACCGAAAATGACACCTACGGGCATATCGACAAG
The DNA here is from genome assembly GCF_000534735.1 of Enterobacter sp. MGH 4. Classification (NCBI taxonomy): domain Bacteria; kingdom Pseudomonadati; phylum Pseudomonadota; class Gammaproteobacteria; order Enterobacterales; family Enterobacteriaceae; genus Enterobacter; species Enterobacter sp. MGH 4. The sequence continues at coordinate 940,160 of NZ_KI973289.1, forward strand.
GACGGTCGCTACCGCGTCAATATGCTGTTTGACCGTGAGAACTGGGAGACGGGGTTCGAGAGCCTGTGGGTCCGTCAGTCCCGCCCGTATGCGGGGGACACCTACGGCCTGCACCTGCCGCTGCTGGCAGGCACCGAGGTGGCGATTGGTTTTGAGGACGGCAACCCGGACCGGCCGTACATTGCCGGTGTGCTGCACGACTCGGCGCACGGCGACCACGTTACCATCCGGAACTACAAACGCAACGTCCTGCGGACCCCGGCGAACAACAAAATTCGCCTGGATGATGAACGCGGAAAAGAGCATATCAAGGTCAGCACAGAGTACGGCGGCAAGAGCCAACTGAACCTCGGCCATCTGGTCGACAGCGAAAAACAACAGCGGGGGGAGGGTTTTGAACTCAGAACCGACAGCTGGGGTGCCATCCGGGCGCAGAAAGGACTATTCATCTCGGCGGACGGGCAGGCGAAAGCGCAAGGACTGCAGCGTGAAATGCAAGCTGCGCTCAAAGAACTTGACGCTGCCAGAGAGGTGACTTCTGGATTACGTCACGCTGCTCAAGCAGCCCAGGCGGAATTAGCCGATCTTGAGAAACAAACAACATTAATGAATCAGACGCTTAGCGATCTTAAGCAGCAAGCATTACTTCTGTCTGCCCCTTCAGGAATTGCGCAGGTCACCCCCGCGAGCGTACAAGTTTCGGCGGGGGAAAATCTAATTGTTACTGCTGGTCAACATGCAGACATTAGCATTGCCAAAAAATTAACTCTGGCGGTGGGCGATATTCTGAGCTTATTTGCACACAAACTGGGAATAAAAATGTATGCCTCGGAGGGCAAAGTAGATATTCAGGCACAGTCGGACGCGCTGAATTTATTTGCTAAAGAAAAGCTTTCGGTCGCCAGTTCAGACAACAGCGTTGTCATATCAGCCAAAAAAGAAATCCTTTTGGTTTGTGGGGGGACATTTATACGGTTAAGTGATGCGGGGGTTGAAGTTGGTACTGGCAAAAACGTCACGTTGAAATGTATTGCGGTTCAACAGCAGTCTGCGGCGACGTTAAATTCAACGCTTTCGCTACCTTCTGGCTGCAAACCTGGGGTAATTTCTGCAGCCCAACAGCAAGGGGCTGTGGTGATGCTTAGCTAATACTTGAGGAAAAAGATGACTACAAAATTAGCCGTTTTAGGTGACAGGACGAGTAATGGGAAAATAATTTCTGCAACTGCGAATTATTTTAGTGATGGAAAACAGGTGGCACAAAATAATGACAAAGCCATCTGTACTGTCTGTAAGGGAACATTTCCCATCCTGGCCACTGCAATTGGTATCGTCAGTAATGGCATACTTCTGGTACAGGATCAGGACCGTGTGCTTTGTCTATGTCCCGGCCATAAAGTGATCGCAGGCTCTAATTTTTTCACTGGCTAAATAAGAATTTTTTATTTACAGGCTTAATTAAAAAAAGGATGTGAATATGGCATGCCAGGGGTTATGCACAACGAAAGGCCTGACAGTACTGCCCGTGCGCTATGCTTTTGTGCCAGAAAATATTAATGCCAGTTTACCGGGATGGGCGAATGATCCGCACATCACAGGGGTAACGCTCGCCAGTAATGAAAAGTACATACTCCGCGCGCTTCGCCAGGGCTACCTTTACGTTTTTTATGAAAAAGGAAAACATGGCATCAATTACTGGCAGTGCTACAGCGTTGCGCCAGACGGCTCACTGTGGCTGCAACAGGTGGCGTCTAATCCTGTACCGGTGGATAAAGCGCTGTGCGAAACGGGCGAGCATATCGCGCAAAACGTCGAGTTCATGAGCATTGAATCCCCGGATAAGTGCGGCAATGTGTGGTTTGCGTTCAGTCAGTATCCGTGGGAGCAGGAAACGCTCGATCGGTATCGCATCAGGCCAGAAGAGCGCAGTGAGAGAATGCAGAAAGTGATGCCTTCGGTGGCGGGAGCTCAGCGCACAAAAACAGGGACCGACGTTAACGGGGTAAGCCTGAATCAGGTACTGGACTATCAGGTGCCTTCTGTTTCTGGTCTTCTGCCTGGTCCGGATGAGGCGAAAGTGGTAAACATCAGCCGTGCATCGTCACTCTGGGATCCGACAGTGGATGATCCCTGGCGGGTCAATAATGATGTGGTGAAACTGCAGTCCAGTCTGTATCCGTGGGCAAAAAACCGCAGTGGCATGGCAGCCGCGACGGTCACGGCCATGGAAAACCGAAGTGAGGGGATGACGCCGTTGCTGCTTCCACTCTGGGATCCGGTGGGGATTGTTCATGAGCTTAACGGCTGGAGCCAGGATGTGCTGGGGCGCCAGGCGCAGTTCCTGCAGGAGCGTGAGCTTGAGTTCGCCACCAAAACAAACCTCGATGCAGTCAGAACGCTGCTGGAAAGCAATGCCGAATCTCTGGAGGACGCGATGCGGAGACGAAGAACTGATGGTCCCATGCTGACAGACGAATATCTGGATTCGCGTCTGCAGGCGCTTGAGAAAAGGTATCAGGGTAAGCCTGATGTGCTGGCACAAATCAGGGCTGATGACAGGTTAGTGAGAAATTGGCATGCGCAGAACGTGACGGCATCATACCCGGAGAGTGTGCTGATGAGTCCACCCGAACCGCTGGCTGCTCACCAGCGACGGGTTGCCGCGATACAGGCTCAGGTCGATAAGGAACTGGCGTTAAATCTGCCTGAACCCTCGCAGGATTTCAGTGGAGTCCGGGCCCGGAGCTGGGCTCCCTATCAGAAAAAGCTCAACGCAACCCGACAGGCGAACTTTGATACCTGCTACACGAGCCTGGTTGATTCGGTTAATGCTATCTTCCAGAAGCGTATCGTCAGCGTGGTGAACTGGCTCAGTGCACCGGTACTGCTGGCAACGCTGGATGATTTCCACTGCGAGGCACAGCGGGCAGGGCTGTTCTACCAGTCAGCGGTGGGGATGTCCATGCACGGGATCAACAGCTGTCCGGCAGGGGCGGCAAAGATAGACGGCTGGTGGAATGAGTACAGCACTAAAAATCGCGGGAATCTGCTGTGGCGGCATGTGGCGGCCAATAACCCGCAGCTAATCAGTGAGCTGGAGCCGTATCTGGCGACGGTGAAAGGGAAAAAGGACGAGGACGTGACGCCTCTGACGGCGACCGCCATGACGGCAGCCCTGATGCAGCAGGTCAGCAATATGAAAAAGCTGGAGGGGTATTACCAGAAATCGATGAACAGTGTCGTGAAGGGGCTGAGGGAAAATGCCAGCAAACTGGAAGTACAGCTCTTCAACACGGATGCGTTTATCGTCACGGTGGGAGACAGGGTAAGCCGAATTCTGCGGGTGGATAAGGCAGGCGAGAAGCTGGCGACCACGGCGTTCAGGCTGATATTTATGATAAGGGCGGGAATACCTTCAGAAAAAGTTCACTCGGTAGTGAATGCGTATCTGAAAGATGCCCCGGTGTTACGTCAGACGGTGCTGGCAGGTATACGGCGCAGCGGACGTTTTATGGCGAGCGGGAATGAAGTCGCCGAGATTAAACAGAGAATGAGCAGCAGGCTGGAAGAGCACTTTGCATCAGAAAAGGGCAAGGCCGAATATCGGCTGGCGGGAATAAACAGTCTGTTGCTGGTGCTGAATGCGATGGATTTTATCTACCTGTGCGGACAGGTAAGGGATGAGAAGAAGCCGCTGGCGAGCCTGCTGGCCAGCGGGCTGGCGATGGTGAGTCAGGGGACGTCGGTTATTTTGCCGGCAATAGAAAAAGGTCTGGAAGCGCGTGAGCTTACGGTGGCCTGGGTCAAGGGGGTTGGGGCGGCAGCGGGTGGAACTGCGTCTTTAATTTCGGTGTTTGCTGATGGTGCAAGTACTTACGAAGAGTTGCAAAGCAATCGTTTTTTACTTTCCTCTGTATTGCTTATTAAAACAACAGTTGATGTCCTGGCAGTCACAAAATCAGTCGGTCTTCTGCTGGAACAGTTTAGTCAACCGATAGTTAAAAAAGTAGCTGGGAAAATTACAGGTTTTTTGGCTTGGGAAATTTTAGGGATCCGAATACTTGCAGTACTGATGACCTGGGAAGTGATGGTAGCGATAACTTTGTTACAGGTGGTTGTGACCTGGATATCGGACGATGAGCTTCAGATATGGTGCAGGAAATGTGTATTTGGAACAGCACCGTTCAACCGCAGTGTGGCAGACCAGAATAAAGCCTTGGAAGGGGCGATAAAGGATATTTCATGAATTCAAAAGAGCAGCATCAGATATGCTCCCGTTTTGTTGAGCCAGAAAAATTAGCAGACCTGCGTACAAAGCGAGAGATTGAGATGATGAACGGCAGGCCGTGGACACGTGAGCTTCCGCCGCCGCCGGTATTGCCGCCTTATGGTCCTCTGGAGAAAATATCAGGGAAACTGCAGTCTTTCCGTAGCGAATATTTTCGGGAGTATTTTGATGCAGTTGCCTACCGGACCAGCACGTTGCCGGAGATATCAGATGGCCAGCGCGGAGCTGCCGCCGCTGCAGCGATAGTTGCAGGGAGCCCGGGTGTCGGGGCTGTAATGATGGCTGAAAGCGAGTCTTCGAATGATTCGGCGGAATATGTGCAGGGGATGATTAATGGCCAGCCGTTTCGCGGCTGGGTGGGTGTCACCCGGCTTCAGACTGGCGATGATGTGGACATGATTGTTGAGTGGCAGCATGACCATTATGAGGTCTATGCCATTGCGTTACCGGAAGAGCGGATAGTGTCAGTATGTCCGAAATGTGATATGGGGCATATTGCGCATATGCTGTGGCGCATTAAAAATATGTTCATTCTAATCACCATATTGATGGTGGCTTTTGTTTCTGTATGTGTATTTATCTCTATCTCAAAAGGAAATCCAAATGGTGTCTCTTTATTTGAGAGGTTTTATCTTTTCCTGGTAATGGCTTTTGTGGTGTCCTCTGTAATTTCGGGGTTGATTGCATTCTTTGCATATAAAGCCTGTGCGCCAACACGCTGCAAACTGGCGGAGGAGATATTTCAGTTGCTGCGGATGAGGCGTGTTGCAACAATCAATCTCAATAAAATAACAAAAAAACGTGAGCAACAACTAAAAGATAATGGGAAGTGGTATGAGCCGGGTGATAAAAGCAAACCTGCCTGTCCCAGCGGGAGATTCATTTATTCAGATGAAGGCTGGTTTTACTACTAAATCGGCAGTGAAACAAGCTACTTTCGCTAGTGTTATTAGTCGTGGAATGCTTCTGGTGTGGAATTAATTGCTGAAAAATAAACGGTGGAAATATATTTTGGAGTCAGATCTCTGGCGATTTTGCTGGCCTGGGCAGTGATGGTGGCGATAACTTTGTTACAGGTGGTTGTGACCTGGATATCGGACGACGAGCTTCAGATATGGTGCAGGAAATGCGTATCTGGAACAGCACCGTTCAACCGCAGTGTGGCAGACCAGAATAAAGCCCTAGAAGGGGCGATAAAGGATATTTCATGAATTCAGAAGAGCAATATCAGATATGTTCCCGTTTTGTTAAGCCAGAAAAATTAGCAGACCTGCGTACAAAGCGAGAGATTGAGGTGATGAACGGCAGGCCGTGGACACGTGAGCTTCCGCCGCCGCCGGTATTGCCGCCTTATGGTCCTCTGGATAAAATATCAGGGAAACTGCAGTCTTTCCGTAGCGATTATTTTCGGGAGTATTTTGATGCAGATGCCTACCGGACCAGCACGTTGCCGGAGATATCAGATGGCCAGCGCGGAGCTGCCGCCGCCGCCGCGATAGTCGCAGGGAGTCCTGGCGTCGGGGCTGCCATTATGGCTGAGAGCGAATCATCAAATGATTCGGCGGAATATGTGCAGGGAGATATTAATGGCAGACCATTTCGCGGCTGGGTGGGCATCACCCGACTTCAGACTGGCGATAATGTGGACATGATTGTTGAGTGGCAGCATGATCATTATGAAGTCTATGCCATTGCGTTACCGGAAGAGCGGATAGTGTCTGTATGTCTGAAATGTGATATGGGGCATATTGCGCATATGCTGTGGCGGATTAAAAACATGTTTATTCTCACGGGGATTTTTTTCTTCTCGGTGCTTTTTGCGGGAGTTCTGAGTGAAGTGATTGAAGATACCTGGAAGGGCCTTGAGTCATTTATCACCACATACTTTTGGTTGTATGTTATAGCATTGTTGGGGGAGGGGGTCTTTCAGGATTAATTGCATTCTTTGCTTATAAAGCCTGTGCTCCAACACGCTGCAAACTGGCGGAGGAGATATTTCAGTTGCTGGGGATGAGAAGAGTTGCAACAATCAATCTCAATAAAATAACAAAAAAACGTGAGCAACAACTAAAAGATAATGGGAAGTGGTATGAGCCGGGTGATAAAAGTAAACCTGCCTGTCCCAGTGGGAAATTCATTTATTCAGATGAAGGCTGGTTTTACTACTAGACAGAAAAAGACAGTGTTATTTTGGTTACCCCCGACAGGAAACAAGGTAAGCCAGCATGCCCAAGTTTGAAATTTACCTATTCAGGAGAAAATTGTTATCGCTACTGAGAGGGGGAGCGGCTAAATATGAATAAGATAATGATGTTTTATGAAAATCATAAATACAAATTAATTGAAATGTGTTTCTAATATTATTCTGGCAGGGTTGATTATGGATGATAAATTTTTTAACGATATACATGAAGAAATTACCAATGCTGCTTTTGGGAAAAATGGGAAATGTTTTCTGCTGATAGATGCATCTTTAGAACAGAATCATTCAGAACTTTTTTTGCCCGGTATTCTTAGAGAATATAAATCTTATCCTGTTACATTCCGCCAGGAAGAACTTCAGGGGGCTTTACCACTTTACCTTTTCCCTCTTAGTGCCTCCAGCGAGAGAGATGGTCAATTGTTTAAGAATAGTATTTACCATTCATTGAATGAGTTGAAAATAGAAAAACTTGAGTCCGGGGAAGGGCGCAGCGTCTGTGCGTGGATTTCGACGGATTTAACTGGGGAGCAGCTTGCTGAACAGGTCGCTTTGTCCGCCGTACAGTCGATTCAATCAGTTGGTAATATATTACTTCGCTATTACGACCCATCAGTATTTGGTTTGTTAATGTATACGCTAGATAAATGGCAAAAACAACAGCTATTAAGCAATATTAATACATGGTCTTATATTGATGGAGGCGGAATAGCTCAGGTGGTGAATGGTGATGGTAAATGCAAAAAAAAATTAAACTACTCACTTGGATTAACAGAGCAAAATGCATTAGAAATGGGCCGAATTTTAGTTGTTAATTATATTTTGCGAGCATATCGGAAAATGAGAATGCCGCATAAATTTAGTGAGCGTGATGTTATGGGATTATTGCATCCTGCGCTGGATTATTATTATTCAACTTTCTCAACATCCGATAAGGATGTTATTGATTTTGGGCTTGATGTGTTGAGCGCGCAGCGGCTATTTTATCAGGATGAGGTATTTAAGAAGATCTTATTTAGTAATCGCAGTAAAGACCTTCAGTCATACTCAGATATTAAATCCATAATTGACAGTATGGCATGTTAAGAAGTTTTTTCTCTTAAAGAAAATGTGCTGTTAACAATGATGGAGAATGATATGAATTGGCCTGTGCAAATAATCCCTCCAGTCGATAAGATTCCTGGAATTAAATGGAGTAAATGGTTTTTTTCTTTCATAAGTATTTTGTTGATTGTGGTGGTTAGTTGGGTTGGGGCTAAAATTATTTTGCCTGCTGAAGATGATGAGCTTTTGAAATTGCTTACCCTGTTGTTTTTTTCGGTGCCCCTAGCTTTTTCTGTCATAATTTCCGTTAGAATCTATTACCATGGTTTGTGTTTGTCGGCATTCGAAGCAAGAGAGCGCGAAGCAGCATTGGTCAGGAAAGACTGGACTGAATGGGCAAGTAAAAAGTTTTATGTTTCCGCTTATAAACTATTTCTCCCTTCTGCAATATCGCAAACCGATATAGCAATGTCTCATTCGGTTGAAATATATAATAACCAGCGATTGAAACTACGGGGCCATAACGATGATTTATATACTGAAGAACAACTGATTTACGAACTGTTGTCGTCTGTCAGAACAAGGCTGTTACGGTTGAGTGAATCATGTATATTTGATGTTATATTTACCTATGATAGTAATTATATTACTTTCTCAATATTTCAAGAGTGTTGGGCTGCGATCGGGTTTGATGAAAATTGCTTGCGTAATTATTACTGTTGGAGTAGAGCATTAGGACAGGGATTTGATACATTATCCAACATCTCAAAAAATCGGGTGTCAATAATAATATCTGCAAACATTGAAACTTTTGTAAAATACCCCCCCTGACTCAACAGAGTTCGCTTCAATATTGCTGGTGACTCATCGAGAACAACTCCCTGAAAAAAACAATAATGGTGTGGCTTTGCGACCAATGGTATGCAACAAAAATCTCACCAAACAAGAGGTCATCCACATGATGACTTACCAGTCAGATATTCTTAAAACGACAAGAGTACTTTTTAGCAATATGAGTGCAGAGGAAGCTTCAGAAGTTTCGGAGATATTAAGACTCTCATCTTTATCTATGAATGTTGAATGGGAGTGTGAGATAATGCATTTAAATTTGATGCTGGGTAATTTAAATGAGCACCATTTTTGGTTGGTGTTTACTCTGGCGCTTTTCATATCAGAAAAAAATAATGAGCCGGTTTTAATGGTCACTGGCGTTGGTGATGAATACCTTTTAAATGTCATTAAGCCATTTGATAATCGCAAGGAGCATTAAATTGAACACCTCGGCAAAATGGAGAGTGATTGGTCTTGTATTCTGTCTCATTATCTTTGGTGTGCTGACTTTTATAGGATGTTACTACTATGGGGATATCTTTGGATGGGTATCCTCAAAAGAAAAAGTGAGCCTTTGGTTCTTATGCATGTTTTTAATTTCTGTGTTCCTGATGTTGATGAACTTCGGTGTGTGGTTCCATCAAAAAGAGTATCGCTTTCAGCATATCGCGGGAGGGAAGTCCGTCACAGCTAATGTTCTTAATAACTATAAAAAGTCCAGTAAAAAGGATCCTGTAAAAGCTCATTTACGCCGACGCTATAGCTTCTTGTGGCAAAACAAGATCCGCCTGCTGTTGATCACCGGCGATGAAGCCGCGATTGAGCAACTGGTACCTGGCCTGCAACAGCAGCAGTGGCTTGAAGGCAACCGCACCGTGCTGATTTACGGTGGCAGCCTGGCATCGGAGCCTGGCCGCGAAAAATACATCGCGCTGCGTAAACTGCGCCGCGGGCGTCCGCTGGACGGGATTGTCCGTGTACTGCCTGAGTCACTTAATCTGACCCCACAAATCAGTGACAACGATTTACGCGGCCTGGAAAAAATCAGCGAACTGCTGCGTTATTCCGCTCCGGTCTGGCTGTGGCAACTGTGCAGCAGTCACTGGTCGCAGGGTACGCGTCCTGAGCAGGCGGTAGGTGCAAGCTTTCCACCACGCGCAAAAGAAGACGATGTAATCCGCCAGCTGGAACTGATGCTGCCAGCCCTGCGGGCGCAGGGGATGAGTCAGGTCGCGGAAAACAGCAGCCACGACTTCCTGCTGCGCCTGAGCCAGCACCTGAACGACGGTGCTATTGCCCGCTGGGCTCAGCAGTTGCAGCCATGGCTCTTTGTTTCTCAGCAGCGCGTCCCGCTGCGTGGTCTGATGTTCAGCCTGTCGGAGAAGAAACCTGCCGGAATGTCAGCGGGAACAGCCGACGCTGAGAATTATGGATCACAGCGTCATGCCCTGACTCTGCCAGCAACCTGGCAGGGGATTGTCGACGACTGCACCCGCGTACGTGGCCGTCGTGTCGGTATGCCGTGGGAACGGGCGCTGGCCTGGGCACTGATGGCCATCATCAGTGTCTGGGGGGGAGGGATGCTGCTGTCGTTTGCGGTCAACCGGTCACAAATAGTTTCTGTTGCACAGCAGGCTCATGCTCTGGTTGAGCACCCTTCTGTATCGGATTACCAGCTGACGGCCCTGCATGCTTTGCGTAATGATGCCGGTCGCCTGCTGCACCATATTCAGGACGGCGCGCCATGGTATCAGCGCTTTGGTCTTAACCATGATCAGCAATTGCTTGACGCAATGCTGCCCTGGTACGGGGTGGCGAACAACCGTCTGATACGTGATCCGGCAAATGAAGCGCTTAAGCAGAAGCTCATTGCGCTGGTCAATTCGGTACCCAACAGCGACCAGCGGACACAGATGGCGAAACCAGGTTATGACCAGCTGAAAGCCTGGCTGATGATGTCCCGTCCGGATAAAGCTGATGGTGCATTCTACGCGCAAACCATGAAAACTGTGCAGCCGACGCGTTTAGGTATCTCAGCTGGCCTGTGGCAAAGCCTGTCACCGGATTTGTGGGCCTTCTACATCACCGAACTGCCAGCGCAGCCACAGTGGAAAATCACGCCGGATGCGCAACTGGTCAGCCAGAGCCGCCAGGTGTTGTTGCAGCAGATAGGACGGCGCAACGCGGAAAGTACGCTGTACGAGAACATGCTCAAATCCGTACGTCGTAACTTTGCCGATGTGTCTCTGGAGGATATGACTGGCGGTACCGATGCCCGTCGCCTGTTTACCACCGATGAGGTGGTGCCGGGCATGTTCACCCGTCAGGCCTGGGAGGGAGGGATTCAGCAGGCCATTGAGAAAGCGGCAAACTCCCGCCGCGATGAAATCGACTGGGTACTGAGCGACAGCCGGAAAACCGTTTCCTCAGACCTGTCGCCTGAAGCACTGAAAGCACGTCTGACGGAACGCTACTTCACCGACTTTGCCGGTAGCTGGCTGAGCTTCCTCAACAGCCTGCAACTTAATCCGGCAAACAATATTGCAGACGTCACTGACCAGCTGACGCTGATGAGTGATGTTCGCCAGTCACCGCTGATTGCCCTGATGAACACCCTCGCCTGGCAGGGGCAGGCCGGCCAGAAGAGTGAAGGCCTGTCGGACTCCATCATCAAATCGGCTAAAGACCTGGTAGGCGGGAAGGACAAACCGGTAATTGACCAGTCAGCCTCAGGCCCGCAGGGCCCACTGGATGAAACCTTTGGACCGTTGCTAACACTTATGGGTAAAAACAACGGCAGCAACGTTATGTCGGCTGACAATTCACTGAGCCTGCAAACGTATCTTACCCGTATCACCCGTGTGCGTTTGCGTCTGCAACAGGTCGCCAGCGCCTCTGACCCTCAGGAAATGATGCAGAGCCTGGCGCAGACCGTATTCCAGGGCAAAAGCGTGGACCTGACCGACACCCAGCAGTACGGCAGCCTGATTGCTGCAAGCCTGGGCGAAGAGTGGAGTGGTTTTGGCAGCACCATGTTTGTGCAGCCGCTGACCCAGGCCTGGGAAACTGTGCTTCAGCCATCGGCAGCGAGCCTGAATGATAAATGGAGTCGTTCCGTGGTGGCGAACTGGCATACGGCATTTGACGGACGTTTCCCATTTGCTGTCAGCAAGAGTGATTCCTCTCTGCCAATGCTGGCTGAGTTTGTGCGTAAGGATAGCGGACGTATTGAGCGCTTCCTGACCACGGAACTCGGCGGTGTCCTGCATAAGGAGGGCAGCCAGTGGGTACCGGATAAGGTCAACAGCCAGGGACTGAACTTTAACCCAGCCTTCCTGCGGGCGATTAATCAGCTCAGCCAGCTATCGGATATCTTGTTTACCGACGGCAGTCAGGGCATCAGCTTTGAACTACAGGCGCGTCCGGTACCGCAGGTGGTAGAAACGCAACTGACTATTGATGGACAAAAGCTGCACTACTTCAACCAGATGGCAGACTGGCAGAGCTTCCGCTGGCCTGGTGACACCTACAAGCCCGGAACCATGCTGACATGGACCACCGTCAATGCGGGTGCACGTCTGTTTGGTGATTACAGCGGAACCTGGGGCTTTATTCGCTGGCTGGATGAGAGTAAACGAGAGCAGCTTGACCGCAGTCAGTGGATGATGAGTTTTACCGCGCCGGATGGTCGTACCCTACAGTGGGTACTGCGTTCACAACTGGGCAGTGGGCCGCTGGCGTTACTGGCACTGCGGGGCTTCACGCTGCCAGATCAAATATTTAGCGTAGATAGCGCGGCTATGGCGCAGGCGCTGATGACCAATACAGAAAACAGTGACATGGACGGAGTCGAATAATGGACGCTTTGCAGAATCTGGTTGTTGCCTGCCAGGCAGATGAAACCCTGCTGCGACAGCAGGCGCAGTCACATTCCGAAAGCTGGCAGCGCTGGCTTACCCCGATCAGTGAGAACAGTCCTATAGGAGAAGACCCGGGTTATGACGATGATTTCCAGCGTATCCGGGAGGAGGTCAATAAACTTTCCAGTATTGATACCGGGCTGATTTGCCAGCTGGCTGAAAAGGTGTTGAACACTGTGGCCAAAGATGTCCGGGTTGCTACTTACTATTGTTGGGCGCGCTTGCACCAGGACGGTGAAACCGGGTTTGCTGAAGGGCTTGAGCTACTTGCGGGATTACTAACGCGCTATGGAAAGCAGCTTCACCCGCAGCGAGAGCGAAGCCGTAAACCAGCACTGGAGTGGCTCGCAGGCTCTCGTCTGCTTGACAGCCTGTTACTCTGGCCAGAAGTGGTACGCGACGATGCCCAGCGTACGACCGGTGCGTTGCTTCTCATCCGAGACAGTCTTGAAACTGAGCCTGAAGCGTCACGTCCAGATCTGAGTGCCCTGTACAGCGCGCTGGGTTCCCGCCTGATGAAAGCCGGTGGCGTGGATGCGGTAATACCCCAGAACGCCAGCAGTAAAACGCGCGCGCAGTGGGCATCTCATGCGGCAGAGCAGGACGCGCCAGTACTGAGCCGCATCACGTCCGGTCAGGATTTGCTGGCTCAGGCCCGAACCCTGACGGGATATCTGCGTGAGCAACCTGATGGCTGGCTTGCCGCGCACCGGCTGATGAAAAGTCTGCGTCACGACACGCTGCGATCGATCCCGGCACCGGATGCCGAAGGGAAAACGCGCATCGAACCGCCGCGGGCTGACCAGCGGGCAATGCTCAAACGGCTGTATTTGCAACAGAGCTGGCTGGAGATACTGGAACAAGCGGACAGCACTTTCTCGCGTGGCGCCAATCATCTCTGGCTGGATTTGCAGTGGTACATCCATCAGGCCCTGATTAAATCAGGCCAGGATGTGCTGGCCGATATCATTATCGCTGACCTGAAAGGGCTGCTGCGGCGCCTTCCCGGACTTGAAACGCTGGCCTTCAATGACGGCACACCCTTTGCTGATGAGGTCACGCTGAACTGGATAAACCAGAGCGTGCAGGACGAGATGTCCAACTGGCGGGATGAGCCTGTCAATGCCTTGAGTGAAACGGGCAACGATATTCTGGCCCTTGAACCGGAAGTTTTGGAGAAAGCTGACACGGATGGTCTGGATGCCACACTCCACTGGCTGCAAACGCGCCCGGGCACCGACACCACAAAAGACAAATGGTTGGTGCGTCTGCTGATGGCCCGCGTGGCGGAGCAGAAGGGTAAGAATGAGCTGGCTCTGCATCTGCTGGGTGAGCTTGACGGTGCAGCACAGGCCATCACCCTCACGCAATGGACGCCAGCATTGTTGTTTGAAGTGAAATCGCGCCGCCTCAGGCTGCTGCGCATGAAAGCCGCCCGCAGCGAAACCGATAAGTCACGGCTTCAGCCAGAGATGGACCAGCTTCTGGCGGGCCTGATTGCGCTTGACCCGGCAGGCTGTGCGGTGCTTTGCGGGTAAAGCGACTGACATACCTTTAAAACACATTTATTCAGGTTCTTATGGATGATTTAACCCTGCGTTATTACGACGCTGAAATGCGCTATCTGCTGGAAGCCGGCGAAGAATTTGCCCGTGCTCACCCCGAGCAGGCGGCTATGCTCAATCTCGATAAAGCGGGCGCGCGCGACCCGTACGTGGAGCGCCTGTTCGAGGGCTTTGCCTTCCTGATGGGCCGCCTGCGCGAGAAGCTTGACGACGACCTGCCGGAACTAACCGAAGGGCTGGTCAGCCTGTTGTGGCCGCATTACCTGCGCACCATTCCCTCGATGTCGGTGGTGGAGTTCACTCCTGTCTGGCGTGAGATGAAAGAACCGATGGGTATCGCCAGAGGTTTCGAGGTCAATTCGCGGCCGATCGGTGAAAAAGGCACGCGTTGTCGCTACACCACAACTAAAGAGATAACCCTTCAGCCACTGGCGTTGGAGCATGCCCGCCTGTCGACTGATCCTGACGGGCGCTCTGTCATCAGCCTGCGCTTCAGTTGTAGCCATCTTGCTGACTGGAGCCGTGTCGATCTCAGCCAGATCCCGTTCTATTTCAATGCTGACGCACCGCTGGCCTGCGCTATGCATGAAGCTTTTACCATGAATACGGCGCGTCTGTGGCTGCGCATGCCAGGTGACACGGACAGAAGGCCGATGGACGGGTATTTCACCGCACTGGGGTTTGGTGATGATGACAGGCTGTGGCCGAAGGGGGACAGCAGTTTCAGCGGTTACCAGTTGCTGCTGGAGTACTTCACCTTCCGCGAGAAATTTATGTTCATGGGGCTGCGCGGGCTGGAGGCCGTGATCTTTCCTTCTGAGCTTCCTTGGTTTGAAATCGACGTGGTGCTGGCGGAACGCTGGGAGCATGACTTCAGCTTTACCGAAAAGCACCTGCGCCTGAATTGCGTGCCGGTCATTAACCTGTTTCCGCTGGAATCCGATCCGCTGACGCTCAATTCTCTGCAAACCGAATACATGCTGCGCCCGATGCGCGTGCAGGATGGCCATACCGAGATATATACCGTGGATTCGGTGATGTCGTCGAGTCAGCATACCTACGTGCCGTTTTCGAGCTTCCGTCATAAGGGAGGAATGATGCGTCATGAAGCACCGGAATATTACTACCACACCCGCGTGCGCCGCGGTCCGTCCGGCCTGCATAACACCTGGCTCATTCTTGGCGGCGAAGCATTTGATAATCATACCGTCCCGGAAGACGAAAGCCTGTCGCTGACGCTCACCGGCACAAACGGTCAACTGCCACGACGTGCGCTGCAAAGCACCGTGCTTGATACGGTGATGAAAACCACTTCGGTCAGCATTGCCGTGCGCAACCTGTGCGCGCCGACGCTACCTTGTTACCCACCGGCGCAGGACCGTTTCCACTGGCGCGTGCTGAGTCACCTTGGCAGCGGATTTCTGTCGATGATGGATAATGCCGACGTGCTGCGCGGTACCCTGGCGCTGTATGAATGGACCGACAGCGAGATGAACCGTCGCCGCCTGGAAGCCATCATTGACGTGAAGCACAGTGAAACCGAACGCTTTGAGCAGGGCTATCTGGTGCGCGGCGTGCAGATTGAGGTGACCCTGGACAGCCATGGCTTTGCCGGGCGCGGTGACATCTGCCTGTTTGGCGAGATGCTGAGTCGTTTCTTTGCGCTCTACACCGACATTTATCTGTTTAACCGACTGATTATCATCCTGCAACCTACCGGAGAGCGCCTGGAATGGGAAGAGAAGCACAATCGCCGTATTCCCGGCTGAGCCCACGGCTGGAAGCCGACCTGCATCGCATTAACTTTTACCGTTTATGCCAGTTACTGGAGAAGCGTAACCCGGGCAGGCCGCTGATGGGCTCGACCAGTCACCCGGGGGATGATCCGGTACGCTTTGCCCCACATCCGGGGATGGGATTTCCGGCCAGTGAGATGAAAGCCGTGGAATATGATGAGGAGGATGACAGCCGGCCACCACTCATCCGCACGACCTTTATGGGAATGTACGGTGTCGACTCACCCTTGCCGACGGCGTATCTCGATGACATCGCTCAGCGTCGGGAAGGGCATTATGCACTACAGGGTTTTCTGGATATCTTCAGTCATCGCATTCTGACGCAGTTTTACCGTATCTGGCGTAAATACTCTTATCCTGCCACCTTTGAACCCGGTGGTACGGACAGCATCTCGCAGTCACTGCTGGGCCTGGTGGGGCTGGGTATTCCCGGCACAGCAGACCACATTGCCACACCGGTATCCCGTTTTCTGGCTTTGCTGGGTGTCCTACAGCAACCGGGCAAAACGCAGGAGGGGATGCAGGCGCTGGTGACTTTGCTGGCCCCGGAAACCACCGTTAAGGTTAGCCCGTACTGCCTGCGGCCGGTGGAAATTGGTCAGCCACTGGGCTTTTACGGTGATGACGATTTTCTGTTGGACGGCAACACACCACTGGGTGACGAAGCGATGGATGCGGGTAGCCAACTGCTGGTTGCGCTTAGGACGGATAATGAACAGGAGGCACAGGGCTGGAAGCCGGACGGTCTGCTGTATCAGGACTTTATGGTGATGCTTCGTGTCTGGCTCGGTTGGCGTTTTAAGGCAAAACTCACCCTGACCACCCGGACCCGACTTCTTGCCGTTCCGCCGCTTGGTGAAGGCCCTTTCTGGCTCGGGATGAACGGCGTGCTGGGGGCTGATGAGGGGGAGTTTACAGACGATATCCCACCGACCTTTACGACGGAACTGGGCTATTACACCGGCCTGAAGCCGGCAATATCACAACAAGGAAACCGACGTGTTACGTACAAGTTCAATTAAACATGCGAGCTTGCTGCCTGCTCTGCTGGCATTCAGCCTGACGGGGTGCGGGGTGACGCAGGGCATCACTGATGGCACCAAATCGGCATTTAACTCCGTGTTCTACAAAAAAATTAAGATGCTGCACCTGGATTTCACGGCGCGTGAAGCGTTAAACACCGATTCCCGCGAAAATAACTCACTCTCCGAGCCGGTGGTAGTCCGCGTCTATCAACTGAAAGACCGTAAAATCTTCGATAAAACGGTTTACCAGCAACTCCTGAAAGATGGCGAAACCATCCTGAAAGCCGACCTGCTGGCGACCCGAGATGTGGTCGTAAAACCGGGTGGTGATACAAATCTTGATATGCCAATGGAAGAAGAAACGCAGTTTGTCGCGGTAGTCGGCCTGTTTCGTCACCCGGACCTGGACAACAATACCTGGAAGCAGGTTCTAAAACGTGAAGATCTCGATCCGGATAAGCCGCGCATTCTGGAGGCCGGGAATAACCACCTGACGTTACAGCCATTGAAGGATGACTGATGCCAAAGGGACATAATACGCCATCGCTGTATGAAATGCTGAGCGGCAATTTCTCAGGTGGCCTGAACCTCAACCAGGTCAGCGAACAGAATCAGGTGATTTTATCAGTACTCGATAACATGCAGCGCACCCTCAACTGCCGCGCTGGTACGCTGGCTCACCTGCCAGACTACGGCCTGCCGGATATGACAAAAATCCTCCAGGGGATGCCTGGAACCGCCCATCAGCTGATCACCACACTGTCGGCCGTGTTGCTGAAATATGAGCCGCGCCTGAATCGAATTAACGTGGTGATGCAGGAACAGATTCAGGCCGGTGAGCTTCGCTACGCCATTGACGCGGAGCTGAAGGGGGTCGGGTTAGTTCGATATGGTACGGAATTTATGCCGGAGGGCAGGGTATTAATCCGTCATCTGAAACAACAGCAATACCTCGATGCACGTGCCGCCATCTAGTTATTACTCAGGTTAAAACAGTTATGACAATAAATTCTGAACGCCAACTTAAAACCGGCGGGGATCCGCGCACGCTTGCGGATTACGCTGCCTTGCGCGAAGAAATGAACAAGCTCACCCATCCGGCACGCCCGGATTTGAACTGGCAACACGCGGAAACGCTCTGTCTGTCACTGTTCGGGCATAACGGTGTGGAGCTACAAACGGCTGCCTGGTATACGCTCGCCCGTACACATCTGGCCGGATTGTACGGTATGAATGAGGGGCTTGCGGTACTTGCTGCACTGGTAGCCCGCCAGTGGGGAAACCTCTGGCCACAGCCTGTCCATGCGCGAATCGAAATCCTCAGTGCACTCAGCAAGCGCCTGCAACAGGTAGTACGAACGCTATCGCTGACGTACGCTGACTTAGGGCAGCTGTATCAGTCTGAAGAGCATCTGAGCGCTTTGGGGGACGTCTTGCAGCGTATGGAACTCAAGCATGCTACTCAGCTTGATGCTCTGCGCACGATGATGCAGAACGCAGCAGTGCGTCTGGAAAACAGCGAAAATACGGACATGAGTCTGCACGGTGACGCATTGGGTGCTACGGAAATTCACCTCGTCGAACCGACTGAGCGTAGTAAATGGGTTTATGTGGTTGAGCCCGAGCCGGTGCTGAACGTTGGGGTGGTTAAAGAACCTCCGGTGTCGATGAAACCCTGGAAGCCATTTGCTGCTGGAATGTTGACCATGCTGGTGGCAGCCAGTGTCGTCGCAGGAGGATGGCAGATGTTGCATGCGCCAGATTCGGCACAAGCGCAGCTAGCCGCGGCTCTGGCTCCTCTACCTCAAGGGCTATCTACAGGGCAATTAGAGGCGCTGCAACAAACGTCACCGTCACCGGAACCGGGGATTGGCAGGACACAACAGCTGTTAGCGCAGCTTTTACAGTTGAAACCAGACTGGGCAGTGAGCTTCGGCGACCGTCTGGTGCAGCAGGCGCTGATGCTGTGGCCGGAAGAGGCCAAACCCCTGGCGCAGCATTGGCAGAAACAGATGAGTATCGCTGCGCTAGCAGATTTAGATCTGAATGGATGGCATCAGGGTATGGCGCAGTTGCAGCAGTTGACGAACAAGCTGAACGCACTGGATGAACAGAAGGGGAAGTACATGACGGTGAGTGAACTGAAATCAGACGTGTTTGCCATGTCGCAGTCATTTAGCCAAACCATACCGCTTGAGGAGCAGCTTCGTCTGCTTTCCACTCTACCTGCCGGGCAACCCCGGTCAGCAGCGCAGCAAAACAAGGTCGAACAACATCTTCAGCAGTTGATTGTTAGCTACGCCCTGCTGAAGCACAAAAAAGAACAATAAGACTGGCGAAAAACACGGAGTTAACATGTCAGTAAGAGAGCGTTTTTTTAAGAAAGTGCAGCAGAATAACGTAAATAAACCGATTCATATTAATTCGGCTGAAGCCGAAGTCAGGGTTTTTTGTCAGCGGATGGATGATCTTGCACAGCAAATTATTGTTTGGTTTGAGGGTTCTGGTATTGAAGTCCTGTTATCCCAAAAGCATATCACCGATTTGAGTACAGTCGGCTACAGCCTCAGTAGCAGTATATGTCGTTATGTCATCACGACTGTCATTCTGCGAAATGGAGATCGCAGCGTCAGCATTATACCAGAACAGATCATCAGGGGATCAGAGAAGGGGTGTATGACAATGTGCATTAATGCCCCCGGCAGTATATCGGGGGAGAGGATATACCATTTAAGCATGGCGCCTGAAACAGGCTGGTATATTCGTCGCGGACATCAAAGTGTGAAAGAGAATGTTCTCATGACGGAGGACTATTTTTTCCAGTCAGTCGACTGTCTGGCCTGAACGTAAGCCAGCCTGGTGGGAGGTCACGGTAACGTAGTTGATATATATTAACTACGTTAACTTATTAAGCATGACTAAACAATGTTGCCCTACGGTACTCCTTCTTAAATAGGTAAGCGCTAATATTTAAGGGGGGGGCGGTAACCAAACTACAAGCTGGATATTTACCGTATATCATGCTTTTTATCTGCCTTAAGCGAAACTGCTCAAATCAAACTGCAAAACAACAAACCAACGACGAACGTGAGGACAAAATACTGTGGCAATGCTATAAACCTTAGTGCCCACAAAAATATAAAGTCGTAGGAAAAACTATGCTTAGAAATATTAGTGTCAGAACCTTCATTGTCTATTTCCTTTTATGTGTGTTTTTGGTAAGTGATGGAGTTATAGCGCTATTTTCAGGGAGTTTTTCGCTTTTTATTGCAGTCATTATCGTACAATGTATCGCCTTAATTTTACTCTGGGCGTATATGACAAAATATCTTGTGACGCCGATCAATACTGTGAAAAAAAGTATTGAAGAAGTGACGTCAGGCAATCTCGGCGTGTCGATCCCTGAATTCGGCAACAACTGTGCGGGACGACTGATCCCGGGCATTAATAGTCTCTCCAGCAACATTGCAACGCTGGTCCGTGAGATCCGCGCCTCCTCGCAAACCGCGATGACCCTGTCAGATCAGCTTTCTTCACGCAGCGCGCAGCTTTCCGTTAAAACAGAACAGCAGTCAGCTTCGCTGGTGCAAACGGCAGCCAGCATGGAAGAGATGGCTGCAAGTACAAAAAATAATGCCGACAATACCCGTTTAGCCAGCGAACAGGCGAATATCGCGACGTTGCAGGCGCGTAAAGGCGGAGAGTTAATGGGGCAGGTCGCGAACAATATGCAATCAATTACCGACTGCGCCCAGCAAATGACAGAGATTATCTCGCTGATTGACGGTATCGCTTTTCAGACCAATATTCTGGCGCTTAACGCCGCCGTTGAAGCGGCAAGAGCGGGCGACCATGGAAAAGGATTTTCAGTGGTCGCTGGTGAGGTCAGAAGCCTGGCGCATCGTAGCGCCGAAGCGGCAAAAAATATTAAGTCATTGATTGAAGTCACCAGCCATAACGTGACGCAGGGCGTTAACGTAGTCTCTGAAGCTGAAAAAAACATGCACGACATCGTTACCGGCTCGGGCAACGTGAGCCGTCTGATGGATGAAATTTCAGCCTCAACATCGGAACAAGAAAAAGGGATTTCACAAATCACGCTGGCATTGTCAGAGCTGGAACGCGTAACACAGAGCAATGTGTCGATGGTTGAAGAACTGAACGGTTCGTCAGATGTGTTGCGCAATCAGGTGATTGAACTTCAGACACGAACACGTAATTTCCGTCTGAAGAACGAGTACCAGGCTGATAATGCGTTAATAAGCCGCGAATGGGTGGTGAATTCCTGAGCATATTCAGGATGATGCCTCACATAATTATTGCTTAACCCTCGACGAAAGCTAGACTGACACCGAAAGAGATAAATCGGTGGAGGCGCTGTGGAGAGCATTAAAGGGTCTGAAGTTAACGTACCTGACGCGGTTTTTGCATGGGTACTTGATGGGCGCGGGGGCGCAAGGCCGCTTGAAGATCAGGATCACATCGACAACGAACACCCATGCTGGCTGCACCTCAACTACACGCACCCGGACAGCGCCGAGTGGCTCGCGTCCACGCCGCTATTGCCCAACAACGTTCGGGATGCGCTGGCGGGAGAAAGTCTCAGACCTCGCGTCAGCCGGATGGGTGAGGGGACGTTAATAACACTGCGTTGCATAAACGGCAGTACGGATGAGCGTCCGGATCAGCTGGTGGCAATGCGTGTCTACATGAATGAACGATTGATTGTTTCCACCCGTCAGCGAAAAGTGCTGGCGCTGGATGACGTCATTAACGATCTGAAAGAGGGCACGGGGCCTACGGATTGCGGAAGCTGGCTGGTGGATGTATGTGATGCGCTGACCGATCATGCCAGCGAGTTTATTGAAGAACTCCACGATAAAATCATCGATCTGGAAGACAACCTGCTCGATCAGCAAATTCCCCCACGTGGTTTTCTGGCGTTGTTGCGAAAACAGCTTATTGTTATGCGCCGCTATATGACCCCGCAGCGCGACGTCTATGCGAGACTGGCCAGCGAACGCATGAGCTGGATGAATGACGATCAGCGTCGCAGAATGCAGGATATTGCTGACCGGCTGGGACGTGGTCTGGACGAAATTGATTCGTGTATCGCCAGAACGGCGGTCATGGCGGATGAGATAGCACAGGTAATGCAGGAGTCATTAGCCAGGAGAACCTATACCATGTCGCTGATGGCGATGGTCTTTTTACCGAGTACGTTCTTAACCGGGTTGTTTGGCGTCAATCTTGGGGGGATCCCCGGCGGTGAATATCACTATGGCTTCACCACGTTTTGCGTCATGTTAGTGGTTTTGATTGGGGGTGTTGCATGGTGGTTGCATCGTAGTAAATGGCTGTAAATTTACGCATTTTCTAATGCTGCGACTGCTTCAAAACGACATTTTAATTGAGCGAAGTCAATAAACTTACACCATGTTAGGTGCAATATTACTCCCGCAGGTGAATGCAACGTCAAGCGATGGGCGTTGCGCTCCATATTGTCTTACTTCCTTTTTTTGAATTACTGCATAGCACAATTGATTCGTACGACGCCGACTTCATAGTCGGCTTTTTTTTGCCTCCTTTTTATCTGCGTCTACCCTTTAGGGGTAAGCACCCAAATCTGGAGGAAAAGATGAGTATGCTACTTGCCCTGCAACGCCTGAACACATGGCAGTCCGATCCGGTGCCCACCGATCCGACCCCAATTCCCGATCCCATCCCGCGTCCGCAGCCGATGCCGGATCCGCCACCGGACGAAGAACCGATTAAATTGTCGCATCGTTAGCGGAGATCTGCGAGGATACGCGCCATCTGACTGCAATCATTACCATGAGAGTATATTGTGACCGCTTTTTCCACGCTGAACGTTCTGCCTGAAGCCCAACTGACAAACCTGAATGAGTTGGGTTACCTCACTATGACCCCTGTCCAGGCCGCCGCGCTGCCGGCTATCCTTGAAGGCCGGGATGTGCGCGTGCAGGCGAAAACCGGTAGTGGAAAAACGGCTGCATTTGGACTCGGCCTGTTGCAGCATATTGATGCAACCCTGTTTCAGACCCAGTCCCTGATACTCTGCCCGACGCGCGAGCTGGCCGACCAGGTCGCGGGTGAGCTGCGTCGTCTGGCGCGTTTTTTGCCTAACACTAAAATTTTAACGCTCTGCGGCGGACAACCGTTCGGTGCGCAGCGCGATTCCCTGCAACACGCGCCGCATATCATTGTGGCAACGCCGGGCCGTCTGCTTGATCACCTGCAAAAAGGCACCGTTTCACTCGATGCACTGCAAACGCTGGTGATGGATGAAGCTGACCGCATGCTGGATATGGGCTTCAGCGATGCGATTGACGACGTGATCCGCTTTGCGCCAGCCACGCGTCAGACGCTGCTTTTTTCTGCCACCTGGCCAGAGGCGATTGCGGCGATCAGCGGGCGCGTGCAGAAGAACCCGCTGACCATTGAAATCGATACTGTCGATGCATTGCCAGCGATTGAGCAGCAGTTCTTCGAGACGTCGCAGCAGGGCAAAATTCCACTGCTGCAAAAATTGCTTAGCCAACACCAGCCAGCGTCCTGCGTGGTGTTCTGTAATACCAAAAAAGATTGTCAGGCGGTGTGCGATGCCCTGAATGATGCCGGACAGAGCGCATTATCGCTGCATGGCGATCTGGAGCAGCGCGATCGCGATCAGACGCTGGTGCGTTTCGCTAACGGCAGCGCTCGCGTGCTGGTTGCAACGGATGTGGCGGCTCGTGGCCTGGATATCAAATCGCTTGAACTGGTGGTGAATTTCGAACTGGCATGGGATCCGGAAGTGCATGTCCACCGCATCGGGCGTACCGCGCGTGCGGGTAACAGTGGTCTCGCCATCAGCTTCTGCGCGCCTGAAGAGGCGCAGCGCGCTAATATTCTTGCGGAAATGCTGCAACTGAAACTCAACTGGGTGAATGCCCCCGGTAATATCAGCATCGCTCCGCTGGCGGCGGAAATGGCCACCCTGTGCATCGACGGCGGTAAAAAAGCCAAAATGCGTCCCGGTGACGTTCTGGGGGCGTTAACAGGGGATATCGGTCTCGACGGGGCAGATATTGGCAAGATCACGGTCCATCCTGCACATGTCTACGTAGCAGTTCGCCAGTCGGTTGCGCATAAGGCCTGGAAACAGTTGCAGGGCGGGAAGATTAAAGGGAAAACCTGCCGTGTTCGGCTGCTGAAGTAAGGGAAAAAAGCGTCTCAGAAGCACTGTCTGAGACGCAGTCAGGTTATTTCACTTCCACCACGTTCAGGCGCAGTTCATCGAATTGCGCATCCTCTTCCTCTGGCTGCCAGCCAGCAGGCTGCATCGGGATCTCTTCGCGGTCAAACGCCAGATCCCCGCCATTCACCACCTCTGAACCGTGGTTAATCCCTTTGAAATCGAAAAGTTCAACATCGGCGAGGTGCGAAGGCACCACGTTCTGCATGGCGCTGAACATGGTTTCGATGCGGCCCGGATAGCGTTTATCCCAGTCACGCAGCATGTCGCCAATGACCTGACGTTGCAGGTTCGGCTGTGAGCCGCACAGATTGCACGGAATGATAGGGAAGGCTTTGGCCTGAGAGAAACGCTCAATGTCTTTCTCGCGACAGTAGGCGAGCGGGCGGATCACGATGTGTTTGCCGTCGTCACTCATCAGCTTCGGTGGCATTCCCTTCATTTTGCCGCCGTAGAACATATTCAGAAACAGCGTTTGCAGAATGTCGTCCCGGTGATGACCCAGCGCAATCTTGGTGGCGCCCAGTTCGGTTGCGGTGCGGTACAGAATGCCGCGACGCAAACGTGAGCAAAGCGAGCAGGTCGTTTTGCCCTCTGGGATCTTCTCTTTTACAATGCCGTAGGTATTCTCTTCTACGATTTTGTACTCAACGCCCAGGTTCTCAAGGTACTCCGGCAGGATATGCTCCGGGAATCCTGGCTGTTTCTGATCGAGGTTAACCGCGACCAGGGAAAAGTTCACCGGTGCGCTTTGCTGTAGATTGCGCAGGATCTCCAGCATGGTGTAGCTGTCTTTACCGCCCGACAGGCAGACCATGATGCGATCGCCTTCTTCAATCATGTTGAAGTCTGCAATGGCTTCGCCCACGTTACGGCGCAGTCGCTTTTGCAGTTTATTCAGGTTGTACTGTTCTTTCTTGTTAATCTCTTGATTTTGTTGCATCTATTCGTTACTCAGATCTCAAATGGGGCACAGGGTGAGAAAACGATTTCAAAGCGTCAGCTTCGTGTTCATCTCTTCTATCCATGTAGCATAGATTTCATACACCATCTGCGCATTTACGTGCCCCATCTGGTTAGCGATAAAAGACGGGTTTGCGGCTACCGGTAAAAACCAGCATGCGAAAGTGTGTCGTGTATGGTACGGATTGCAGCGCCGAATGCCAGCACGATTTACAAATGAGCCCCTCAAAGAAGTTTGGTTAAGACTAACGGGTTGTCTACACTTACAGCTTACGCAGTAAAAACGGAGGTGAAAATGTCTGACCGTCCCGTTAATGGTGACCATCCTGATTATAATCCCAGCCCGGATAACCCGGAAAAGGATGGAAGAAAACCGAAAGATGATCCTGGCTCAGCGCCTGAATCAGGCGATAAAGATCCAGAGTAATGACCAGCCGCCTCTACGAAGGCGGTTTTAACACCCATTACGGCCTCTCTATGCGCAACGCTATTCACGATATTCCGATACCCGCTCAGAACCCCCTGTTTTGCCGGACGAGAAGGTGAGATAAAGCACCGATCTCATCCCCGCGTTCCAGCACGTTTTACAGTTCTCCTGCTACGCTTTTGAGGGGGACAAGGGAGCGCTTCTATGAAAAATAAAGACGAACAGACAGGATTAGTTGGGCTGGCGATTGGTGCCGCCGTTATCGGGCTGGTTTCAGCGCAGAAGATCATCAACCGTGAAAGTATTGTCGATGAGCTGGTGAGGCTCGGCAGGCAGAAGGGGGATGGTGTCGAAGATGAGGTCTTTTTAAAAGCGGCTGAGTTAGTGAGAAAAGGGGTATAAGCGATGGCTGAAATTCGTCATGCACAGTGTCATTGTGGGGCGGTGAAATTTACTGTTGAGCTGACGGACGGCCTGAATACCGCACGGCGATGTAGCTGCTCGTTTTGCAGGATGCGCGGGGCAGTAGTGGTTTCCGCGCCGTTGACGGGTATTAAGGTGACGCAGGGCGCGGACACGCTCACAGAGTACCGTTTCAACACCGGCACGGCGCGCCATTTCTTCTGCTCGGTTTGCGGTATTTACACGTTCCATCAACGACGTTCCAATCCCAATGAATATGGTGTGAATGTCGCCTGTCTGGAAAATGTTACGCCATTCGACTTCCCGGAAGTGGCGGTAATGGATGGGATAAATCACCCTATGGATGGCGACAGCGGGGTAATTGGCTATCTCTCTTTTCGCAAAGAACAGGCGAAACAGAGATAAAATTAGCCCGCAGATCGCTGCGGGCTAACGGGATTAGAACTGGTAAACCAGACCTAACGCTACGATGTCATCCGTACCGATGCCATTGTTTTTGTAGAATGAATCATCTTCATCCAGCAGGTTGATTTTATAATCAACATAGGTGGACATGTTTTTGTTGAAATAGTAGGTAGCACCGACGTCAGCGTATTTCACCAGGTCTTTATCGTCCTGACCATTGCCCAGATCTTTACCTTTGGACTGTAAATAGGAAACAGCCGGACGCAGGCCGAAGTCAAACTGATATTGTGCGGTCACTTCAAAGTTCTGGGTTTTATTTGCAACCGCATCTGCATTGTCGCCGTACGGCGTCATATTACGGGTTTCGGAATACATTGCAGCCAGGTAAATGTTGTTGGCATCGTATTTGAGGCCTGCGGTCCATGCATCCGCAGTATCACCTCCCGCAGTAGTGTAATTTACCTGATCGTTAGTACGGTCAGATGAAGCATATGCCGCGCCTGCGCTGAAGCCCATGCCGAAATCATAGGTTGCGGAGATACCGTAACCGTCACCATTTTCATGACGTGTATCACGACCGTTGTTGGTCCCTTCATTGGTAGAGCAGAAATTCTCATCGCAGTTATTACCTTCATTATTACCCTGATACTGCACCGCGAAGTTCAGACCCTGCACCAGACCAAAGAAGTCGGTGTTACGGTAGGTCGCCACGCCGTTTGCACGACCGGTCATAAAGTTATCGGCATAAGTATAAGAGTCGCCACCAAATTCTGGCAGCATATCGGTCCAGCCTTCTACGTCGTACAGGACGCCATAGTTACGGCCGTAATCGAAGGATCCGTAGTCGCCCACCTTCACACCCGCGAAGGCCAGACGCGTCCAGGACTGATTGTCAGAGCCTTCGGTGTTGTTTGCCTGAATGTTGTATTCCCACTGCGCGTAACCGGTCATCATGTCGTTGATTTGGGTTTCACCTTTGAAACCCAGACGCATATAGGTTTGGTCGCCATCTTTTGACGCATCGTCAGAGAAATAATGCAGACCATCTACTTTGCCATACAGATCCAGTTTATTGCCGTCTTTATTATAAATTTCAGCTGCGTGAGCGGCTCCAGCCATTAACAAAGCGGGGATCATCAGTGCCAGTACTTTTCTTTGCATTTTGATTATTCCTTTGCAGTTATTTTTTTATTGCTTAGTGAACTTTCCGGGCTGGAAAGCTGTCCCATGCTAAATCACACAGAGGGCTGATGAATAAAATATAATTGTTACGGGTTGAGTAAAATCTAAAGCAAATGATGCGTTTGAAATAACAATTGATGCCGTGAATTAATCGTTATAATCGATACAAAATAAAAATTATTAATTAAGTGGTAAAGCAGGTATTCTCCATGGCGTTATATGCCTTTAAGATTTTTTCATCCATAATTCACGTGAATATTGTTCAGAACGTTGAGGCAATTTTCACCGAACTTCTGGATTAGCCCGGTGCACGTGCATCGGGCTTTTTTATGGCAAAAAATGCCCGGACAAGCCGGGCATAACGGTTATTCGCTGGTTGATTTTTCCGCTTTCCCCGCCAGCTGTGCAAGGAAGTCATAACGCTTCTGAAGATCCGCTGCCGCGTCCCTCCATAGCTGCTCTGCTACTTCTGGTTGTTGAGCGTTCAGCCTGCGGAAACGCTGCTCCTGAAGTAAGGTTTCGGCAAGGGCGTCTGAAGGCGGACGTGAATCCAGCGCCAGCGGTAATTTTCCTTCATCGGCACGGCGCGGGTCAAAGCGGTACAGCGGCCAGAAGCCGGTTGCGGTAAGCTGACGCATCTGGTCGTGGCTAAGCGCCAGATCGTAGCCATGCTCCTCACACGGGCTATAGGCGATGATCAGCGACGGGCCAGGATACGCTTCCGCTTCCTGAATGGCTTTCACCGTCTGGTTAAGCTGCGCGCCCAGCGAAATCTGAGCGACGTAGACGTGTCCATACATCATCATGCTGACGCCCAAATCTTTACGCGCCTTACGTTTGCCATGCTCACCAAATTTCGTGACCGCACCCAGTGGCGTTGCTTTCGAGGCCTGTCCGCCGGTGTTGGAATAACACTGAGTATCAAGCACCAGAATGTTAACGTTTTCGGTGAGGCTCAGGACGTGATCAAGACCACCGAAACCAATATCGTAGGCCCATCCGTCGCCACCGATCAGCCAGATAGATTTTTCAACCAGCGCGTCAGCATCGGTCAGCAGTTGTTCAGCCCCTTCAACACCCTGAAGCGCGTGGCGCAGTTCAGCAACCTGTGCGCGACGAACGTCAGGCGTGGCCTCCGCATGCAGGGCGTCATTCAGCTCTGCCGGGATTTTATCGGCAAACTGTTCCAGCAGACGCATTACGCGGGCGCGGTGCTGATCGACCGTCAGGCGGAATCCCAGACCAAATTCTGCGTTATCCTCAAATAGCGAGTTTGCCCAAGCCGGGCCGCGGCCATACGCGTCGGTGGTATAAGGCGTAGACGGCAAGTTCCCCCCATAGATTGACGAGCAGCCTGTCGCGTTGGCAATCAGCATCCGGTCGCCGTAAAGCTGGGTAAGCAGTTTGATGTACGGCGTTTCACCGCATCCGGAACACGCCCCGGAGTACTCGAAGAGGGGGGTGATAAGCTGCGAGGTACGAATGTCAATGCGTTCCAGCTTGTTGCGATCGATTTCGGGCAGGTCGAGGAAGAAGTCATAATTCACTTTCTCTTCTTCAACATGTTCCAGACGCGACATCATATTAATGGCTTTGATTGAGGGATCCTGACGATCTTTCGCCGGGCACACCTCGACGCACAGGTTACAGCCGGTACAGTCCTCTGGTGCCACCTGAAGAACATATTTCTGGCCACGCATATCACGGGATTTTACATCCAGCGAGTGCAGACTTTCCGGTGCGTCCGCCATCGCTTCTGGCGACACCACTTTGGCGCGAATGGCCGAGTGCGGGCAGGCCGCCACGCAGTGGTTGCACTGGGTGCACAGCTCTTCTTTCCAGATAGGGATCGCTTCGGCAATGTTGCGTTTTTCCCAGCGGGTCGTGCCCATCGGCCAGGTGCCATCAGGCGGAAGCGCAGAGACGGGAAGAGTGTCGCCCAACCCGGCAAGCATCGCCGCCGTAACGGTTTTGACGAAATCCGGGGCAGCGTCAGACACCACTGGCGGCCGGTTCGGGCTGCTGGTATTGACTGGCTGCAACGGCACCTCGAACAGCGACTCGCGGGCCAGCGCCAGCGCCTGCCAGTTGCGCTCAACCAGCTCCTGACCTTTGCTGCTGTAGCTTTTGGCTATCGCCCCCTGTAGCTCCATCAGCGCGCTGTCGCCCGGCAGAATATTGGTCAGGTGGAAGAACGCCATCTGCATAACCGTATTGATACGCGCGGCCAGGCCGCACTCGCGGGCGATCTTCGCGGCGTTAATGACATACAGGCGCGCCTGTTTCTGGTTTAGCACCGCCTGGACTTCCTGGGGCAGTCGTGCCCAGACCTCATCGGCGCTATACGGGGTGTTGATCAGGAAAATACCGCCGGGCTTCAGGCGCTCGGCCATCTGGTATTTATCGATAAACTGGAGCTGATGACAGCCAACAAAATCCGCCTGAGAAATCAGGTATGCCGAGCGGATTGGATGTTCGCTGACGCGCAGGTGCGAGACGGTCAACCCGCCCGCTTTTTTGGAATCGTAAACGAAATACCCTTGCGCATACCACGGCGTGGAGTTACCGATAATTTTGATGTTGTTCTTGGTCGCCGAGACGCTGCCGTCGCTGCCCAGACCGTAGAACAGCGCTTCCAGTTTCGCATTCGAGGGCAGGGTGTTTTCCGGCAAAGGGAGAGAAAGGTTAGTCACGTCATCATAAATGCCAACCGTAAAGCGCGGCTTCGGTTTTGCCTCGCGCAGTTCAGCAAATACGGCCAGGACGCACTCCGGCCCGAACTCTTTGGAAGACAAACCATAACGCCCGCCAATGACGCGCGGCAGCGTTTCGCGTTCACCGTGATTAAACGCCTCAGCCAGAGCGGTCATTACATCAAGGTAAAGGGGTTCAGCCTGCGCGCCAGGCTCTTTGGTGCGGTCAAGTACCGCCACGGCACGTGCGCTTTCCGGCAGGGCTGCGAGCAGATGTTTCGCAGAGAATGGACGGTAGAGGCGAACTTTTAGTACGCCAACTTTTTCACCACGCGTAAGCAGCTCATCGACCACCTCTTCGCAGGTGCCGATGGCGGAGCCCATCAGGACGATCACGCGCTCGGCCTGCGGATGACCGTAATATTCAAACGGCTTATATTCGCGACCCGTCGCAGCGGCAAAATCGTCCATCGCCTGTTCGACGTGCTCATATACCGCGTTGTACCACGGGTTTGTCGCCTCGCGGGACTGGAAATAGGTATCCGGGTTGGCAGAGGTACCCCGGATCACCGGATGTTCCGGATTGAGGGCCCGAGCGCGATGGGCATCAATGTCAGCCTGCGGCAGCAGGTTCAGTATGGTGTCATCCGGCAGCGGAACGATTTTATTGATCTCGTGAGAGGTGCGAAAACCATCGAAGAAATGAATAAATGGCACTCGACTTTTCAGCGTGGCGATATGCGAAATCAGCGCGAAGTCCTGTGCTTCCTGCACGCTGCTGGCGCAGAGCATAGCGCAGCCGGTCTGACGCACGGCCATCACGTCTGAGTGGTCGCCAAAAATAGAGAGCGCGTGTGTGGCTACAGTACGTGCGGCGACGTGCAGGACAAACGGCGTTAATTGTCCTGCCAGCTTGTAAAGCGTGGGGATCATCAACAGCAGCCCCTGAGACGAGGTGAACGAGGTCGACAGGGCACCGGTCTGCAACGCACCATGCACGGTGGCAATGGCGCCGGCTTCGGACTGCATCTCAACAACCCGCGGGACATCGCCCCAGACGTTTTTTACCCCATTACCAGCCCAGGCGTCAGCCTGTTCAGCCATCGTGGAGCTTGGGGTGATGGGGTAGATGGCGATAACTTCGCTGGTGCGAAACGCAACAGACGCGACTGCACCATTGCCGTCAATAGTTTGCATAGGACAACACCCTTACATTGCGCAAAAATGAAGGGCCTGTAAAACGACGACAGACCCTGAATATTATCTGTGTATTTTAGCAAAGCTCAGGTTTTACGATTTTCGCTTTTGTGTCCTTGGGATGCGCTGTATCAATGACTGGATGGCTATTCGCGATAAAAAATTGCGAGAAATTGTTACCAGAGCGCATAAATACGCACATCCGCTCTCGACGATGCGGTGCGTGATGCCTATTATGCATAGGTTTCGCTTTAACTATGGGGAGGAAGGTATGCGTTCTGCATTTTGGGTCGGATGTGCCGCGTTACTGTTGTCGGCATGCAGCAATGAACCTGTACAGCAGGCGACAGCGGCACACGTTACGCCAGGTATGCGAGCGGCTATGTCCAGTTCAGGCCAGGCCAACTGCGCAATGATCGGAGGGTCACTCTCCGTTGCCCGTCAGCTCGACGGCTCCGCTATCGGCATGTGCGCGTTGCCAAACGGCAAACGCTGTAGTGAGCAGTCGCTTGCCGTAGGATCGTGCGGGAGTTACTGAGTTATTCAACTCGCTTAAACATTAAAGACTTATTGGCTGTCGCCAGCGTTAACTGGTCTTCGGTCAGGTCTACCTGAGCGCCTGTGCGTAGCATATCGGCGAGGGTCTGATCCAGTTCATTAAGCTGCGGCTCGGTGCAGAGTTTCCGCGTGATTGCCAGCGTTTTGACCGTCAACTCTCCTTCGGACAATTTTCCCTGGCCGTTGAAGCCGTTGCACATTGTGCCGGAGACGGCAATGTTGTTAATCAGGCTGATACTGGGCTGCGCGCTGAACCGAATTTCAGGCTGCGTTTTCAGGCCCTTAACCGCTTTTCCATCAACGTTTTCCAGCACGAAACGGTGATTCTCTAACTGATCGGTCTGAACAGAGGCTTTACCAGGATTAACGCATCCAGCCAGTGCAAGGCTGATTAAACTTACTGCCGCGAGCTTTTTCATTTTTCTTCTCAAACTATCAATGCTGTAAATATTTTTTCAGTGTAACCATACCCTCCTGGGTGTTAATGGGGTTTATCTGAAAGTGCGGGAAGGGACCGGGCGGCGGCGCACCCGGTCAGTGAGTTAGTGCGATTTAAATCCGGCTGCGGCCATCAGCATTTTAAAGAGCATACTTACGCAGGCCAGCGCCAGGACGCTGCCGCCCCAGATGATGGCAAGCCACATCAAACGTTTCCATACTGGTTGTTGCATCAGTGATAACCCTCCCCATGCTGTACTTTTCCGCGAAAAACGTAATAACTCCAGAAGGTGTAGACCAGAATCACGGGAATGATCAACAGTGCACCCACTAACATAAAGCCCTGGCTTTGGGCTGGCGCAGCGGCCTGCCACAGGGTAATGTCCGGCGGGATGATATGCGGCCAGATGCTGATCCCAAGCCCGCTAAAGCCAAGAAAAACCAGCCCTAACGTCATGATAAACGGCAGGGTATGGCTCGCAGGATCGTGCAGGCAGCGCCACTGGCACAGACTCAGGATCGCAACCAGCGCAGGAACGGGCAGCAGATAAAACAGATTCGGCAGCGTAAACCAGCGCGCAGCAATAGCTGGTTGGGCGAGAGGGGTCCAGATACTGATTACTGCAATGAATACCAGAAGCAGGGGCAGAAGCACTTTCGATAGCTGACGCATCCGCTTTTGCAGGGCATTTTCGCTTTTCATTACCAGCCACGTTGAGCCTAGCAGCGCGTAAGCCACTACAAGACCCGCACCGCAGAAAAGATTGAACGCGGTAAACCAGTCAAACGGACCACCGCTGTAAGCGCGACCGGTGACGCTGAACCCCTGGATGACCGCACCGACGGTGATGCCCTGGCTGAAGGTCGCCACAATTGACCCGCCAATAAAGGCCTTATCCCAGAACGGGCGGTGCGCCGGAGTGGCCTTGAAGCGAAATTCGAAGGCGACCCCACGAAATATAAGCCCGATCAGCATTATTGTCAGTGGAATGGTTAGCGCGTCGATGATAACCGCATAGGCGAGAGGAAAGGCGCCAAACAGGGCCGCACCGCCAAGCACCAGCCAGGTTTCGTTGCCATCCCAGACGGGAGCCACGCTGTTGACCATCACGTCGCGGTCGTCCGCATTCGGCGTTGCCGGAAACAGGATGCCTATCCCCAGATCAAAACCGTCCATCACGATATACATCAACGTGGCGAAAACGATAATCACGAACCAGATAATGGAAAGATCGATACCCATTACGGTTACTCCTTAAATTCAGTGGTGACGGCAGAAAGCGGACGAGCAGGGCGGCCATCGGATTCAGTCGCGAAGGATTCATGGGGCTGCGGCCCTTTTTTAATCAGACGCACCATATAGCTGTAACCCACGCCGAATACCGCGGTATAAACCACGAAGAAGGCCAGCAAGCTGATGCTCATGTGCAGATCGCCATGCGCGGAAACCGCATCCTTCGTACGCTGTAGTCCATAGACGACCCACGGCTGGCGGCCGACCTCCGTTGTTACCCATCCGGCGAGGATCGCGATCAGCCCGGACGGTCCCATCAGCAGGGCAAACCACAGGAAGGAACGTGAGGTGTAGAGGCGCTGTTTGTAACGCAGCCAGACCGCCACCATGCCCAGGAAGAGCATCAACATCCCTAAACCGGCCATGATGCGGAAAGACCAAAAGACAATGGTGGCGTTCGGGCGATCGTCTTTTGGGAACTCCTTCAATGCCGGAACCTGTTTATCGAAACTGTGGGTCAGGATAAGGCTGCCGAGAGCGGGAATTTCAAGGCTAAAACGGGTCCGTTCCTGCTCCATATCCGGCCAGCCAAACAGCAGCAACGGAGTAGGCTCACCCGGGGGATTCTCCCAGTGGCCTTCAATGGCGGCTATTTTCGCGGGCTGGTGTTTTAAGGTATTAAGCCCGTGCATATCACCCACCAGTGCCTGAACAGGGGCTACGATCAACGTCATCCACAACGCCATGGAGAACATGGTGCGAATGGCAGGGGTGTTGTTTCCGCGCAGCAAATGCCAGGCCGCGGAGGCTCCGACAAACAGTGCACTGCTGAGAAATGCCGCTATCGACATGTGCAGCAGGCGGTAAGGGAAGGAGGGGTTAAACACCACGGCAAACCAGTCCACCGGAACGACCTGACCGTTGATGATTTCATACCCTTGCGGTGTATGCATCCAGCTGTTTGACGAGAGGATCCAGAACGTAGACATGAGGGTCCCCAGTGCCACCATGCAGGTCGAAAAGAAGTGCAGCCCCGGCCCGACCTTATTCCAGCCAAACAACATTACCCCGAGGAACCCCGCCTCAAGGAAGAACGCGGTGAGCACTTCATAGGTCAGCAGAGGGCCGGTAATGCTGCCCGCAAACTGCGAAAACCCGCTCCAGTTGGTGCCAAACTGATAAGCCATCACCAGGCCGGAGACCACGCCCATCCCAAAGTTGACGGCGAAGATCTTCGACCAGAAATGGTACAGCGAACGCCAGACGGGTTTTTTTGTTTTCAGCCACAGCCCTTCCAGCACGGCGAGATAGCTCGCCAGGCCAATGGTTATCGCCGGAAAAATAATATGAAAGGATACGGTAAAGGCGAACTGTATTCGCGCAAGATGAAACGCATCTGGACCAAACATGCACTGCCTCAATGTTAAACGGTGTGCTGTTATGATAAAGAGGGGGAAAATGAGATATCAGAAGCAGAAATTGATAATTTATCTATAACAGTTGTGGGAAAAGGTGAACTTTATCTGGCTGATATAGCTAACAAGGAAGAATAAAAAATTTCTTTTTATGATTTTTACGCATTAAACAGCTTGATTTGTCGCCTGCAACATGCGTTAATGGATTTCTGGTTTTGAATCCAAATAAATATCTGACGTAGTTTTATAAAGCAGTTCTCATCACGTTGTGCCTCTCCGCAGCCTCTCTTGGGTCTTTATCTACATTCCGATTAGTTTTGTATCGAACCAACTTTTGCCTGATCGGCTCATGAGTAATTTACGTTTTTACGTTTACAGGAGAATCCTATGACTTCTTATATCCATTTCCGCTGCCCATGCTGTCATGGCTCGCAGTACCGCACCTCAGCTTTTGATGTGTCTGACAAAAATCCGTTCGGCGCAAAATGCATTTTCTGCAAATCGTCGATGATCACGCTCGACCACCTGGCCGCAGCGCGTTCTGCTCAGAATCATATTACTGAGTACCGCAAGTAATCTACCGCGTTTCCCATAACAGTTAGCAAATTCTTCTCTTTTTCTCCTGCTGATATACACTGTCAGCAATAAGGAGAATCTGATGAAAAAATACCAGCGTCTGGCGCAACAAATTATCTCGCAGATTGAGCTTGGCGTATGGTTGCCGGGCGATAAGCTGCCTTCTCTGCGAGAGCAGGTGGCAAGCAGCGGCATGAGTTTCATGACCGTGGGCCACGCGTATCAGATGCTGGAAAGTCAGGGGCGCATTGTTGCCAGACCGCAGTCAGGCTATTACGTTGCCGCCCGTCCGACCACACACCAGCCAGCACCGCCCGCGCAGGTGATGCGCGATGAAGTAGTTGACATCAACACCTATATCTTCGACGTGCTACAGGCCAGCCGCGACCCCTCCGTTGTCCCTTTTGCCTCGGCATTTCCCGATCCGCGCCTATTCCCGCTTCAGCAACTCAACCGCTCGCTGGCTAATGTCAGTAAAACGGCCACGGCCATGAGCGTGATTGAAAACCTGCCGCCGGGTAACGTCGACTTACGTCATGCCATTGCCCGTCGCTACGCTCAGCAGGGGATGAATATCTCCCCGGATGAAATTGTGATCACCGCGGGCGCGCTCGAAGCACTCAACCTTAGTTTGCAGGCTGTCACTGAACCAGGTGACTGGGTTATCGTTGAAAACCCCTGTTTTTATGGCGCACTCCAGGCACTTGAACGTCTGAAACTGAAAGCGCTGTCGGTTGCTACTGACGTGCGTGAGGGCATCGATCTCAGTGCCCTTGAGCAGGCGTTAAATGATTATCCGGTGAAAGCCTGCTGGCTGATGACCAACAGTCAGAACCCGCTCGGCTTCACGCTGAGTGCAGAGAAGAAAGCTCAGCTGGTGGCCTTATTAACCCGGCATAACGTCACGCTGATTGAAGACGATGTTTACAGCGAACTCTACTTTGGCCGCGAAAAGCCGCTTCCGGCAAAGGCCTGGGATAAGCAGGATATGACGTTGCACTGCTCCTCATTCTCCAAGTGTCTGGTGGCCGGTTTCCGTATTGGCTGGGTGGCGGCGGGAAAACATGCGCGCCGTATTCAGCAGTTGCAGCTGATGAGTACGTTATCCACCAGTTCTCCCATGCAGCTGGCGCTGGTGGATTACCTGGCGACCAAACGTTACGACGCCCACCTTCGCCGCCTGCGACGCACGCTTGCTGAACGCAAACAGCAGGCCTGGCAATCGCTTTTGCGCCATATGCCTGCCGGCGTCAAAATCCATCATAACGACAGCGGCTACTTTTTATGGCTGGAACTGCCTGAACAGCTGGATGCGGGGCGGTTGAGTGAGAAGGCGTTAACCCATCAAATCAGCATTGCGCCCGGCAAGATGTTTTCCACCTCCAATATCTGGACACCGTTTTTCCGTTTCAATACCTCATGGGGATGGGGCGAGCGGGAGGAGCAGGCGGTCGTCCAACTGGCGGCGTTAATTCGCGAAATGATGCTGCCCCCAGTCACACCTTGATGAAAATTCCTGAAGCGACATGATGCGCGGTCTACCTTTAGTAAGGGAGTGCGGATTGGTGACGTGACGTTGTCACGCATCGACCCGCCAGAACGTGTGCTGACAGCGAAAACTATGTCGATTTCAACAGGACGATGCTATGCAAAATCAACTGCTGATTAATGGTGAACTGGTGACCGGCGAGGGTGAGAAGCAGGCGGTTTACAATCCTGCCACGGGTGAAGTATTGCTGGAGATTGCTGAAGCGTCGGCAGCACAGGTGGACGCTGCCGTCCAGGCTGCCGATCGTGCGTTCACTGAGTGGGGGCAAACGACGCCCAAAACGCGCGCCGAAAGTTTGTTGAAACTGGCTGATGTGATAGAAGCCAACGCTGACGCGTTTGCACAACTGGAGTCCCTAAATTGCGGGAAACCGCTGCACTGTGTCCAGGGAGATGAGATCCCGGCCGTGGTCGATGTGTTTCGCTTCTTTGCCGGAGCCGCCCGCTGCCTGAATGGGCTGGCTGCCGGAGAATACCTCGAAGGACATACCTCAATGATTCGCCGCGACCCGGTTGGCGTTGTCGCCTCTATCGCGCCCTGGAACTATCCTCTGATGATGGCGGCGTGGAAGCTGGCGCCCGCGCTGGCGGCGGGAAACTGTGTCGTCATCAAGCCGTCTGAAATCACCCCGTTGACGGCGCTGAAGCTGGCGGAACTGGCGAAAGATATCTTACCGCCAGGCGTGCTCAACGTGCTGTTTGGTCGCGGCAAAACCGTAGGAGATCCGCTGACCGGTCACGAAAAAGTCCGTATGGTTTCTCTCACCGGCTCTATTGCTACCGGAGAACATATTATCGGGCATACCGCATCTTCAGTTAAACGTACCCATATGGAATTGGGCGGAAAAGCCCCGGTCATTGTCTTTGACGATGCAGATTTGGATGCCGTGGTTGAAGGCGTGCGTACGTTTGGTTTCTACAATGCTGGTCAGGATTGTACCGCAGCCTGTCGTATCTATGCCCAGAAGGGGATTTACCCCGCGCTGGTCGAAAAGCTGGGCGCAGCTGTTGCCAGCCTGAAAATGGGCGCGCCGGACGATGCTTCAACCGAGCTGGGCCCGCTCAGCTCCGCAGCGCATCTTTCCCGCGTTTGTGCTGCCGTGGACGAAGCCAAAACCCTTGGACATATCCGCGTCGTCACCGGTGGCAGTAAAAAAGAGGGGGCAGGATATTACTTCCAGCCAACGCTGCTGGCCGGGGCGAAGCAGGAAGATGCGATCGTCCAGCGCGAAGTGTTTGGCCCGGTGGTCAGCGTGACAGAATTTGAGGATGAAGCGCAGGTGCTGAACTGGGCTAACGATTCGCAATACGGCCTGGCCTCGTCCGTCTGGACAAAAGACGTCGGACGCGCCCATCGCCTCAGCGCACGGTTGCAGTATGGCTGCACCTGGGTCAATACCCATTTTATGCTGGTGAGCGAAATGCCGCACGGCGGGATGAAGTTATCCGGTTACGGAAAAGATATGTCGGTCTACGGACTTGAGGATTACACGGTAGTCCGACATGTCATGTTTAAACACTAAACCCTCATGCCCGGCGCAGTGCCGGGCGATTCAGCTTACCAGCCACATACCTCGTGTTCATTTTCCGTATCGTAGGCGCGAACGGTGTTCACCAGATCCTTCACGACATCTGCCGCGACGTCCGGGATCAACAGCTCCATTGGCGCTTCTGTTTCATAATCCACCGACACGCCGTTGCTGTTATTGGTGACGGTCACGGTATAGGTAGCCTTACCCATTATTTACTCCTTATGCGTGTTGACCACTTTACCGATGCCCGCACCGCTGAGCGTGACGGCAGGATCCGCGAAAAAGTCGATATTAAAATAGGTGTCGTCGGTCAGAAGCTCAATGCGGTGCCATTTTTGCGGTGGGGAGATGCCAAAAGAACCGGCCTCAATGACCAATTCCAGATCGGGCTCGGTGGCGTCGCCATCGGCAAAGCCAAAGTAACGCACCGCACCCTGCATGACGGACAACCGACCGTACACGCCGGCTTTGGTGTTGTGATGGGTAAAAAGCGCTTTTGGGGCGCTCTCTTTATTCCAGAACGGCGTCGAGCGGGTATGAACAAAGTTTTCAGGAATACGTAACATCATAGTTTCCTTCATGTTGGCGGGTGCTTAAAGGGACTTAAGCACCTCAGGTTCAACAAAGAATTCAATATTGAACAGGGTGTCGTCGGTCATCACCTCAATGTGGTGCCATCTCTCTGGCGGGAAAACGCCGAAACGACCCGCTTCAATGACGAGCTCGCTGTCAGGCTCAGGTGTAAATTCATCAGCATAGCCCAGATAACGCACTGCGCCACGCATCACCGACAGGCGAGGGTAAACGCCCGGACGCGTGCCCGTATCAAGGTGACGTTTAAAAATGCCAGCTGGGGCCGTTTCTTTGTTCCAGAAAGGCGTGGAACGGGTGTGAATGCAACTCTGCGGAATGCGTAGCATGTTTCCTCCCTTAAAAGCCTGCTGTTATTAAACTGCTTTCTGAGGGGATGGATTTATCAAAAAGTGCATTTAATATGCATCTTATCAATAATAACCGTTTTGCTTTACCCGGCGTTGTTACACAAGGTACTCAGTTGTTATTATCATTAATAATTAAGTGGTTATTGTGTAACGAAAAAACTTGATCTGTGTCAACATATGACGCATATTGCGTGCGGTTATTTTTCGGCTCAGGTAAACAGAATGACGTTGTATCAAAAGATGTTGGTTTTCTACGCAATCATGGCCTCCATCTGCGCATTAATTACCTGGTTCCTGTCTAAAGATCGTAAACGTATTCGCCTGTTGAGCGCATTCCTGGTGGGATCTACCTGGCCGATGAGCTTTCCTGTTGCCCTGTTAATCTCTCTTTTCTGAAGCACGCGTCCAGAATCGGCATCCAGACATAGCATTCCATACATTGAGGCTGTATAAATATACAGTCCGTCATACATGGAGTGCTTATGAACAGTTTCTATTCACAGCAAGCAGGCTGCACGGTGCGCTGGCAGGATCTTCCCGGTTTCGGTGACCCGGTTGTGTTTATCCACGGGTTGGGCTGTGCATCGTCGTATGAATATCCTCGTATTGTCTGTGATACCCGTTTCGGGGGGCGCAGAGCCATTCTGATCGATCTCCCCGGTAGCGGTTACAGTGACAAACCTGACAACTACCGTTATCGCACAAGTGAACAGGCGCAGGTGGTGGTTGAACTGTTAGACCATCTCGGCCTGGATAGTCTTTGGCTCTATGGTCATAGCATGGGGGGGAGTATCGCTATCGAAACGGCAACGCTGCTAAAGTCACGCGTTAAAGGCCTGATAGTGTCTGAACCCAATTTTCATGCGGGTGGCGGGATGTTCAGCCGGGCAATTGCGGCCCAAACGGAACAACATTTTCTGGAACAGGGCTATGATGACATGCTGCGGGCGGAAACGACGGCGTGGTCTGGAAGCCTTCAAAGCAATGCCCCCTGGGCCGTCTGGCGCGGCGCAACGAGCCTGGTCAAGGGCGTTAAACCCGACTGGGAACACCTGTTTTTGTCATTGAGCTGCCCGGTCATGTTAGTTTTTGGTGAGTGGTCCCTGCCTGATGAAGATTTTAATCGCCTGCAACAAAAAGGCGTTGCTGTAAAAATTATCCCTGATGCGGGCCATTCAATGTCCTGGGAAAACCCGTCAGCGTTGGCTCAGGCTTTGTCTGGCTTCATAAACGGATCATGAAGGGGTAGCCCGCATTGCTGCGGGCTGCAATGATTAAGACAGCAAGGCAGACAAGGCTTTCCGCGCAGCAGGCTTAATGTCATACGGGCACTGATAATCCACATTCTCAATCGCGCGGGTGTAGAGCGCAACCAGCCAGTCATAAACATAGGCTGTCGCCGCATGAACAGGCTGCTCGCCAAGTCGGGTAAGCCGGGGTGAAGCGCAGCTCACAACTGGCGTCACAAAAATTGGCTGACCTTTGCGGATCCGGCTTGCAGGCCGTTCAGAAACGGGCGTCAGTTCATAGCCAAGCCAGCTAACGAAATTGCCTGTCGC
Organism: Enterobacter sp. MGH 4; assembly: GCF_000534735.1. NCBI lineage: Bacteria > Pseudomonadati > Pseudomonadota > Gammaproteobacteria > Enterobacterales > Enterobacteriaceae > Enterobacter > Enterobacter sp. MGH 4. Next base: position 981,178 of record NZ_KI973289.1, read on the forward strand.
GGCATGCAGCTGCGCAGCACTGCTTTTATCTGTTTCTGCAATACGTTGCAGTTGCAGCGGCAGATCCAGCCGGTAGCTGGTAACGATCAGCACATCCACAATTTGCTGCAATACCTCTGGGTCCAGGCCCAGACGGGCGGCGGCCGCGTCGTTGCGACTCCACTGACGAAGATGGTTAACCCACACGTTATGGGCCAGTCGCGCCTTGTCTTTGGTCTGCAACGTGCCTGGATATTCCGGCGTCTCTTCCGCAAACAGATCGATAACGTCGTTAAACAGGCCGTTGACCTGTTCCTCACGGGGCTGGTGAATCGTCAGCAGCGTCTCAAACGCATTTAACGGCGGCAGAAGCCCCTCAAGCAGTTCACCATGACGAGCGGCGCTGCCTTGCAGCGTTCGGACCATTTTTTCGGCCTCTGCCCGCCCTGCGCCTGGCTCCTGAGTGAGTGGGGCGACGTATGCGCGCATCAGCGTGGTCAGAGACTGTTGCAACAGCCTTTTCAGCGCGTGGAGACGCTTCTGGCGCTGTGCTGGAAGGGTAGCCTGCGACAGCCATTCAATTACCCGCTGCATGCTGTGGGTATCGAGCGCCTGGAGCGTGCCCCAGCGCAGACCCGGCTGGCCCAGCAACTGTTGCACCGCTTCGTCCAGATTCTGCTTTGTGGTAAACCGCGCATCGTGAGGGGTAATGGCCCAGACCAGGCCCGGCAACGCGGACTCTTCCACCGGCTGCGTCTCTTTGACCCAGTTTTGCAGGAGCCTGGCCGTTTTTGCCGTCTGCTGGTGGTGGGCCGTCGCATTGCAGATAACCAGGACATCCGGCTGTATGTGCTGACGATAATGCTCCAGCAACCACAGGCATTTTGCCTGCGTCATCAGCGGCGTGTTTTCCTCAGAAATGGCCGGAATATCAATAATATCTACGTTATCCAGAACGCAGTTTTCAACGGGCAGCACCACTTCGCGGGTCAGGCAGGCCAGCACATCGACGGACAGGCTAATGGCATTAAGCAACTCGCCGTTATTTACCGGATGAAGCAATGTTTCCTGCGCTTCCGGCACGGTAAAGGCCCCGTGAGTAAGGAAACCTTCACACGGCAGACCAAAACTGTCCACCAGCAGACTCAACGGCGCCGCAAGCGCGCTGGCATGGCTGGTTTGATGCAGCACCTGGGCGAGTTTAAGCCACTGCTGGGTTAACTCCTGCTGCTCACCCCACAGCAGAGACCAGATGCTGGCGCGGGTGCTGAGATCAAGCGACGGAACCAGCAGGGCAAACTGGTGCCACAGGGCATCATCAATATGCTGCTTAGCGCCGGGTACTACGGTTTGCCAGAACCGGGCAACGGTCGCGACTTCCTGCGCCGTTATTCCCGGCACGCTGTGCGGCTGACGCAGCGTACGCCACTTCTCAAGCCGGGCTTCAATCACCGATTTATCCACCGCACGGATCTGCGGATCCAACGTGGTGCGGGCGATAAACAGCTGTACCAGCTCGGCCTCCGTTACCAGGCTCAGGCGCAGGGGAAACGCGTCGTCTGCGACCTCGCTGGACGCTCTGGTGAAACGCACGGCCATGTTGGTCGGCGCATGCCCAGGGTTAATATGCGAGAAGTAATCAAACGTGCGTTGACCCGGCGTAACGTTCAGCCGTTCGTCGCCGCTGCCGCACAGGGAGGCCAGCAGATGCGCTTTCGCGGCCTGCGAGTGGCCGTATAAGCCGATGCTGCCCTGGCAGACAAGGGCACGTTCGAGGGCCTCTTCACGCGCGCGAGCAGCGTTAAGGCGGGCAAGCAGGGCGTCGGCTTCGTTATCCAGCATCGGGGCGTGCTGTCGCGTCTCGTTGATCCACCCGATTAAGGCCTGAGTGGTGGCAGTCGTCGCAGTCATTTGAGGTATACGCTCCCGCTGTCGATCCAGTAGTGGCTGCCGCTGTGTCGGCGATCGGCCAGAGTATTCAGTTTAAATGTCAGGGCGTCCGGCGGCACTGGCGTGCCGTCCTGTAGCCAGGCATCACTCAGCTCGAAAGATTCCGGCCCCTCCTGCTTATTGCCGCCACGCAGCTTCAGGCGCACGTTCAGTACGCCGTCGCCCGCAATGGCTTTCGCCAGCTCGGCAGAGTTGATGCTCAGGGTATAGAGCGGCGTCGCGGGCCAGCGGGCATTGGCCAGTTGCCGGAAGCCCAGCGTAACGTTGCCGCGCAGCGGGAAGTGCAGACGGGCGTCCAGTTTCGCGCCGGGTTTATCGAGGTCGATATCGTGATACCAGACGTTCTCGTCCCGCAGGGTATTGATGGTGTTATCCAGCACGCCCAGATAGCGCACCGTAGAGTACGCGCCAATATCTGCTGCTTTAAAGTTAAAGCGCGGCAGACGAAGATCCAGCGCCAGGCTACAGAGCATCGCTCCCACGGCGGCTGTGGATTTCGGGTTGCCGATTCGTCCCTGCTGGCTGAACGGATACCATTCATGAACCTGGTATTTATCCAGCCAGACGATGCGGTTGACGGGCACCGGTTGCAGGTGGCGAATCAAGGCCTGAACGCCGGGCAGACAGCCTGGCCGTCCCGTGATCAGCAGAATATCGCAGCTGTAGTGAGAGATCGCCTCACATACCGCATGCAGCGGGGCGGCAAGCGTGAACTGACCCGCCAGCATCGCGTCCTGCATCTCGCGGAAACTGACGTGCAGCGGGACGCTGAGCAGATCAAAGTGTTCTGAGCCGGCAGGCAACGCATGGTCGATCGCCTGTCGGAGATAGTTCATCACGTTGCGGGTCGGTTTTTGCGCAAGCAGATCGCCAAAGGTGGCATGCAGCCCGGCCAGCGGATCGTCAACATCGCTCGATTCCCACGCCGCCAGGATCGCGTGGCCGATCGGCATAAAGAGCTGAAGTGCCGTCTGCTGGCGCAGGACCGCCTGGGTATCGATCCGCCCGGAGTCGCCGAACAGGGATGCCATCAGCTGGGAGGCATCGGCAATGCCGGATTTCTGAAGCTGGGTTTGCAGGGCGGGCAGAACGTAGCGCTGGATCACGTCCAGCAGTGTGTCGTCGCCAGCGACCTTGAACCCTTCGCGGAACAGCAGTTGCGGGGTGATTTTGACGTTATTACCGGTACCATCGTCTAGCTGATAGTGCGTGATGGCCATATCCGTCGTGCCGCCGCCGATATCAATCGAGGCCACGCGCAGAGCGCGCCCCGGCTGGACGCCAGGCTCAGGCGCGCGATCCGGACGGGCAAGGGAGGCGAAAAAGGCCTCGGTCTGGCCACCGAAGTGGGAAATGGCTTCGTTATACAGCCACACCAGCTGGCCGCAGCTGGCCTCGTCCCACTCCATCTGGATCTCAGGGACCGGCACCACGCTTTTTTCCTGCTGTTTACGGCTGGCAAAATCTTCATCCTGCGGATGCCAGCCCATCGCTTTCCAGACGATGGCGATGGCTTCGAACATGCGGCGCCGGAAAATCTCGCGCTCCTGTTTCGGCATCGCCGAAGGCAGGGTGAGGATCAGCGTTCGCAGCTGGCGGGGAGAGGCCGGGAAGCCGAGCCGCAATCGGGTGGCTACGCTGTTAATCTGGCCAAGCGCCTGAGCCAGCAGCTCGCAGAGCATGTGCGTCATCAGGGTGCTGCGGCTGTACTGCGGCGAGAACACCGGCAGGCGCTCATCCTGCGGCAGCGTAAAGAGCGGTTCCCCGTCGTCGTTCATCAGGTTCATCAGCGGAAACGCGGTTGCCAGCGGTTCGCGCTGAGTTTTGCTGTTCATCTGGCTAAAGCGCCAGTCCTGCACCACCGGCGTCTCGTCCCACAGATAGCGACGCGGGCTGGAGATACCGCTGTTGCCTTCCGTGCCCAGACGCTGCATCGCCAGCTTACGCGCTTCATCACCCACGCGGACAATGGATGGCCAGACGAACGCATCCTCCCGGCCGCTTTCCACCGAGAAGTGCTGCTTGCCAAAACGCGCTTCGGAAAATTCAAGACAGCTGGTAAACAGCGGCTCATTCAGAAACTGCGGCTCACTCAGGGAACGCACCTGGAGTTCAGCCGTCTGGCGCAGGCCGTCGTTGGCATCACCATGATCTTCAATAATCACGCCGCAGGTGTGGGTGTTGCCTACGTCAAGGATCAGATCGACAGGAATGGCAGGGGTGCTCAGGGTATGGGTGACAAACTTCACTTCCGGCACGGTGAGTTGTTCACCGAGCATGGAGAGCAGGTTGAGCCAGTGCGCCTGATATTCAAAGCTGCGCATGGCCTGATGCAGCTCGCGCTCGGCGCGTTTTTCAACCCCGTCAGCATATTGTGTGAAGGCTTCACGCAGCCAGCCGTCAATCCAGGTCTGGTCGAGGAAACTCTCAACCTCACTGTCGCGCCAGGCGAGGGCGAAACGCGTGCCGTTAAGAATGTCGTTTTCAACCGGCGACAGGGCAGACGTCGCATGCTCCGCAATCTGGCTGTCGAGCGCGACGGTGACCCGGTGCGTATTGCCAGCCGCGTCGGGCGTGGAAAGCTTCCGTACCTGGACGCGCGCCCAGTTATCCGGGCCATCAACAAACGTCCGCGGCGGGTTAAAGCGCAGGAAAGGAAGCGGCAGCCAGACACCGTCCAGCACGGTCAGGGAGTCATGCAGTGGAATGGTGCTTTCAGGCTTGACCACTTCCGGCTTCCCGCCATCGGTGGCAGGCAGCGTGTACCGGCCGTTGACCAGGTCAAAATCCAGGCGCAGCAGCGGGCCATTTGCCGTTTTACGCACGAAACGCCCGTTGCTGGCGGTGTCCTGCGGAGTCAGGCCAAAATCGAGAAACTGTACGCCGCTGTTAGCAATCAGCGTCACGCTCTGTTTATAGTCGCAAAGATTAACCAGCATAGGATCAGACACCTGCTTTCTTGAACGTCAGAGGAACGACGGTGTTGGCATCGTAACGTGCGGTGCATTCCGCCACGTCGCTGGCACCTGCCTTACAGGTCACTTCCGGCATCGGATAGCGTGAACCGTCGGTGCAACGAGCGTTTCCGCGCGTTTTGATCAACAGCTCGCCGTTGCTGTGTAATCCGGAAAAGACGTCTACCCGGCAGACAATGTTGTCGCCATGCACGACCCGGGCGAAACCTTTGTTGTTCTGGATCTGATAGCGCAGAGACGGCGGTTTGCCGGTGAGCGGATCCTGCACATCGAGAAACGCGCGCCAGGTGCCGTTCAGGAAGCGCGTTAACCCCGCTTTGACCTGGTTTGCCTCCATCACCATCGCATCTTTCGGGATAGCGGTAATGACCACCGGTTCGGCTGCCGGGGCAGGCGTCTTCACCTTCGGCTCTACCACTTCTGCCTGGTGCAGCGGGAGTTTCAGCTCAAGCGGCTCAACCGTCTCCACGGGGGCCGGAGCAATGGCGACAGGTGCTGGCGCTGGTGAGGTAACTGGCGCTGCGGTCGGGGCCTGTTTTGGCCAGAGCAGCGGCGTGGCAATGGCTGCAATAATGACGGCGGCAACCGGCAGCAACCACAGGGGGGAGCGACGTTTTTTCTGCACCACCGATGGTGCGGGCTCTGACGGCACGGTGTTCATGCGCACCGGCTCTGGCGTATACAGCTCATCTTCGGTGATACGGACGGTAGCCACAGGCGTGATAAGCGGCGCGTCGGCCTGCTCGAAGGTCACCACCGGGGCCGGTTCTGGCTCAGGTTCAGGTTCGTTAATCATCACGGGTTCAGGTTCAGGGACCAACGATTCGCGCAGGCAGTCCAGCACGTCGTCGCGCGCGTTTTCGTTAAGATTGACGAAACCCCAGAAGCAGATCACCGGTTTGCCATCCACCAGGAAAACAAAGTTTTCACCGGGAAACTGGAAAGCTTTAGAGAGCAGAGATCCAAACAGTTGCTGCGCCGTTTTCGGTGACTGAAGGCATTTTTTACTCACCGACTCCATGCTGGCGAGCGTGTTTTCCAGATAGCGCAGGGCGCGAAAACGATCGTCTTCATCCGCCGCCTTCCAGCTGGAGACGGTTCCCTCAACCGGGGAGTACCAGTCAACGCGATCGCCGCCGTCATTGACCTGAGGAATGGCCAGGCAATCGACGATAGCCTGCTGTTTGCGCAACCGAAGCGCTTCGCGGATTTGCAGCGCTGATTCAAAAACGGCCTGTCCGCCGCCGCCAACGGCCTGAAAATCATCCAGATTACCGCTGCGTAAAAGTGTTTTTGCCACGATTTGGTCCTGTAGACTTCTTCACGCCATTACTTTAACGAAACAGGTAAGCAAGCAAACGGCGGAGGAGACGACAAAAGGGACGATTTCTTGCGGCATTGATCGTAACGGTTGTGCTTGACGAATAATGGACCTTAAGGCAAATCGGTTTCTGCGGGCTGATGCTAAAACCAGCGAAATGTACGGCTTTAGAATAACCTGATAGTGATTCGTTATTTGTCAGGCCAAAACGTCTGTGCTGTTATTACTGTTCACTATAATAAAACCGAAAGGGTATAATTATGTTTACAGGGAAAACCGTGCTCGCCCTCGCGCTGAGCGCGCTGCTACCGGCAAGCGCCGCATGGGCGGCAAACAAAGACACCATTATCTACTGCTCCGAGGCGTCGCCGGAGTCGTTTAACCCGCAGATCGCCAGCTCTGGCCCCTCGTTTGTCGCCAGCTCGCAAACGCTGTATAACCGTCTGATTAACTTCGACCCGGTAAAAAACACGCCGGTGCCTTCTCTTGCGGAGTCGTGGACCATTTCACCAGACGGCAAAACATACACGTTTACCCTGCGTAAAGGGGTGAAATTCAACAGCAATAAATACTTCAAACCGACCCGTGATTTTAACGCTGATGACGTTATTTTCTCCGTTATGCGTCAGAAAGACCCTAAGCATCCCTATCACAATGTTTCCCAGGGTAATTACGAATACTTTAATGACGTGGGCCTCGACAAGCTCATTCAGGATGTGAAAAAGATCGACGATTATCACGTTCAGTTCACGCTGAGCGAACCCAACGCGGCTTTCCTGGCCGACTGGGGAATGGACTTCGCCTCGATCCTCTCTGCCGAGTACGCGGACGCGATGCTGAAAAAGGGCACGCCTGAAAATGTGGACACCTGGCCAATCGGCACCGGGCCGTATGTGCTTCAGCAGTACAAGGTGGATTCGCTTATCCGCTACGTCGCCAACCCGAACTACTGGGAGGGAGAGGTGCCGACCAAACACCTGATCTTCTCCATCACGCCAAACGTTGAGACGCGTCTGGCGAAGCTGCAAACGAACGAGTGTCAGATCATTCCTGCGCCGTCGCCGGTGCAGTTTGAAGCGATCAAGAAAAACAAAGACCTGACGCTGCACTCGGTGGATGCGCTGAATGTGGGGTACCTGGCGTTCAACACGGAGAAAAAACCGTTTGATAACGTGCTGGTGCGCCAGGCTCTGAATTACGCAACGGACAAAAAGGCCATTGTGAACGCGGTCTTTATGGGGTCTGGTACGGTCGCTAAATCGCCGATCCCGCCGAACATGCTCGGCTTTAATAAAGACCTGAAGGATTACGGCTACGATCCGGAAAAAGCAAAAGCGCTGCTGAAGCAGGCGGGTCTGGAGAAAGGCGCGGAAGTGACCCTCTGGTCCATGCCGGTTCAGCGTCCGTACAACCCGAACTCCCGACGCATTGCAGAGATGATCCAGGCTGACTGGGCGAAGGTGGGCGTGAAGGCGAAAATCGTCTCTTACGAGTGGGGGGAATATCTCTCCGGCATGCGCAAAGGCGAGCATGATTCCGCGCTGTTCGGCTGGATGTCTGATAACGGCGATCCGGACAACTTCGCCGATGTGCTGCTGGGTTGTAACAGCATCAAAACCGGATCTAACGCCGCGCGCTGGTGTGATAAGGGGTATGATGAGCTGGTGCAAAAGGCCAAACTGACCAGCAACCCGGACGAACGTGCGAAGCTGTATGGCCAGGCACAGGAGATTTTCTACCAGCAGGCACCGTGGATTGCGTTAGCTAACGGCAAAACGTTCTACGCGACCCGCAGCAATGTGACCGGGTACAGCGTAAGCCTGATGGGCAGCGATTTCTCGAAAGCGAAGCTGAACTGATCGTATTTTGCCGGGTGGCGGCTATGCCTTACCCGACCTACGGGTGTCAAATGTAGGCCCGGTAAGCGTAGCGCCACCGGGCACGTGAAAAGGAGTGACAATGTCACATTTAAATGATGTTATCGCCCGCGTCGATGCCACCATCGAAGAGAGCGTAATTACTCACATGAACGAACTGCTGATCGAATTAAGCGATGATGCAGAGCTCAGCCGTGAAGATCGCTATACCCAGCAGCAGCGCCTGCGTACCGCGATTGCGCATCATGGTAAGCAGCATAAAGAAGAGGCGGAGGCACGCCATGCCCACCTTACGCAGGGTGGGACTATTCTGTAAGGGTTAAAACTGGCGCCGTGCCACCAGCCAGGCGCCGACCACCAGCATCACTGCGCCGCAGACCGGGCCAACCAGCGCGCGCAGGGGAACGCCGTTGCTCTTGAGGATGTCCATCACCAGACCGCCAATCAGCTGGCTTGCCACCAAGACGGCAATGGTCGTTGCCGCGCCCACATTCTGATAGCCGCTAATACTGGCAAAGACAAAAAAAGACCCCAGCAGGCCGGGGATCAACGTCCACCAGCGCACCGTTGACGCCAGTTCGTTAAACCCCGCCAGGCCATTTTTCACCAGCAAAATGCTGACAAACAGCACAATCCCCACCAGCGAGTTCAGCAGCATGGCGATAAGAATGGTGGAGGTAGATTGCGTAATGCGCACCATCAGGGTGTTTTGCACCACCAGCCCAATCCCGGCGGCTACCAGAAACGCTAACGTCAACGATTGATTCATGGCAGAGCATCCGGATCGCTGCGCTCATCAAGCTGGAGCTGCATAAAGGTTAAATCCAGCCAGCGACCGAATTTGGTTCCCACCTGCGGCATATTGCCGGTGGTAATAAAGCCCAGGGTTTCGTGCAGATGAATTGACGCCTGGTTCTGCGCCTCAATACCGGCAACCATCACGTGTTTACCGATCTGGCGGGCTTCCTTGATTAACTCCGTCATCAGCAGCCGGCCAATGCCTTTGCCCTGATGTTCGGGATGAACGTACACCGAGTGCTCCACCGTGTGGCGAAATCCGTCGAACGCTCTCCAGTCGCCAAATGAGGCGTATCCCGTCACCACTCCGTCTTCTTCACTGACCAGCACTGGATAACCCGACAGAGTACGCGCCTCAAACCATGCGATACGGTTATCGGTGTCGACAGTTTTATCATTCCAGATGGCGGCGGTGTGCAGCACCGCATGGTTATAAATTTCACCGATAGCGGCACAATCTTCTTTGCAGGCATGACGAACAATCATGGGTAACCTCTGGCTGTGGTGTTCACTATAGTAGTACGATTTACTCACAATATTACACAGTTCTTGTATTGCATCGCTACGACAAAATCCCTATTTTTTTGTCACAAAACTGCCCCGAAAAACCATCCGTACACTATAGTATGACGTCATGAATACAATGACAGACAATATGAATCAACGCATTAGCGCCCGCATACGCCTTGAACGCGAGTCGCGGGGCTGGTCATTAAGCGAACTGGCCGAACGGGCAGGTATCTCACGCGCCATGATCCACAAGATTGAACGGGGAGACAGTAGCCCAACGGCGACGCTGCTTGCGCGGTTATCCGGTGCCTTCGGTATTAGCATGTCTACGCTTATTGCGCGCGCGGAAATGCAGGAGGGCAAACTGTTACGTCTGGCGAATCAGCCCGTCTGGCGCGATCCGCAAACCCACTATTTGCGTCGCCATGTGTCGCCGCGCAGCGATATGCCTATCGACCTCGTCCAGGTGGAGCTACCCGCAGGTAGCGATGTGCCGATGCCCGCCTCCTCTTATGCGCTGGCACGACAGCTGATTTGGTTGCAGGCAGGTGAACTGGTCTTTCTGGAGGGGGATACTCGCCATGAAATGAAGGCCGGAGATTGTCTGGAACTCGGGCCGCCGAACGACTGCCGGTTTATCAACGAAACGGATGAATCGTGCCTTTATCTGGTCGTGCGGCTTAATCAGTCCGGCTCATAATGCACAGGCGATCCGCAGGATAACGTGCCAGACTTGAATGACATTTTCAGCAGTAAGGAGCGATGAATGAGTCAATCTACTACGCAAAACCGACGCTGGGTACTGGCTTCCCGTCCACACGGCGCGCCGGTTGCCGATAATTTCCGCCTGGAAGAGCAGCCGATCCCCGCGCCCGCAGAGGGGCAGGTGTTATTACGCACCGTATGGCTCTCGCTTGATCCGTACATGCGAGGCCGTATGAGCGATGCGCCATCCTATTCACCTCCGGTCGAGATTGGCGCGGTGATGGTGGGCGGCACGGTAAGCCGCGTCGAGACCTCCCGTCATCCGGATTATAAAGAGGGAGAATGGGTTCTGGGTTACAGCGGCTGGCAGGAGTATGAACTATCCGACGGGCAGGGGCTGGTTAAGTTGGGTGAAAACCCGTCGCATCCTTCATGGGCACTCGGCGTGCTGGGGATGCCGGGCTTCACCGCGTATATGGGGCTGCTCGATATCGGCCAGCCTCAGGCAGGGGAAACCCTTGTCGTGGCGGCGGCCACGGGGCCGGTCGGCGCAACGGTGGGGCAGATCGGTAAAATCAAAGGATGCCGGGTCATCGGCGTGGCTGGCGGGGAGGAGAAATGCCGTCATGCGGTCGACGTGCTCGGTTTCGATGCCTGTCTGGATCACCATGCGGATGATTTTGACGAACAACTGGCTAAAGCCTGCCCGCAGGGCATTGATGTGTATTACGAAAACGTCGGCGGTAAAGTCTTTGACGCCGTGCTGCCGCTCTTGAATACCTCCGCGCGCGTGCCGGTTTGCGGACTGGTCAGCGGCTACAATGCGACCAACCTGCCGGAGGGTCCGGACCGCTTACCGCTACTGATGGGGACCATCCTGAAAAAACGCATCCGTATGCAGGGTTTTATTATCGCGCAGGACTATGGTCATCGTATTGACGAGTTCCAGCAGGAAATGGGCCGCTGGGTGCAGGAAGGCAAAATTCACTATCGCGAGCAGGTTACGGAAGGGCTGGACGCGGCGCCGGACGCCCTGATTGGCCTGCTTGAGGGGAAAAACTTCGGCAAGGTTGTGATCCGCGTGGCGGCCGACTAAACAGAGCATCGGTTATGGCGGGCAGTGTCCGCCATAATTATTTGTGAAGATACGATATATTGTCTTTAATTAATCCATAAGCTTTGCGCGCCTCGGCCCAGCTGAGCCAGAAGTGAAAAATGCAATATTATTTGAGCGATTTTAATATTACGCGCGCCCCTCATACCAGGCATGACGATACAGGATATATCTAACCGGCGATGTTTTTTTAAACAGACGCTGAAAATGGCATTTCGTTTGGCTACGGGAATTAAACATGCTTGATCTGGAACATATGGAAAAAGCACAAAGAATCAGTCTGACTTTGCAAGTAGAGAACAGTTTAAAGGGAGCATTAATTACGGGCTCATTAAAACCTGGGGCTCGACTCGTTACAAAAGAGATTGCGGATAAATTGGGCACCAGTATCACACCGGTGCGCGAAGCCCTGCTGCGCCTGGTGTCGGCGGGGGCATTACAGGCCACGCCAGCGCAGGCGTTTTTGGTGCCAGAAGTGACGCTGGAACGCTATAACGAAATTAACGCCATCAGAAAGCAGCTTGAACCGATGGCCGTTGCGGCGGCGTGCCAGAATATGACCGAGACCAAACTGGATGCGTTACGCGCGCTGTCAGATAACTTCAGTGCCGCCATGCATCAGGGCGATGTACAGAAAGCGATCCATGCCAACCGCGTGTTCCGGTTCACGCTCTATCAGTATGCCGAGATGCCGACCCTTCACTCGCTGATTGAGCAGCTCTGGGTACGGATTGGTCCGTGCATTCACTATCTGCATGAAGAGTTAAGCGAGGTTCCCGCAGCGACCTATCATTATGACGATCTGCTTTCTGCGCTTGAGCAAAGGGATGTGACGGCCAGCCGGGAAGCGATCGACAAAGCCATTGATGAAGCCAATATTCTTCTGCAACGGCAATACTACAGTTAAGGATCCCTCTGGCGCACTTATTTGTATATTTGTATCAAACGTCCTTGATTATATTCCCGGCGCATCAGGCAACCGGGAATGATGTTATTTTGCTTATTTTTTACCGGCAACGTGCGCTGCCGGAGAATGGTTTACTCAAAACGATAAGAGACCGACAGGCCCACGCCATAGTTACGACCAGGGGCAGGTTCGTAATAGCGGTTGTAGCCAGCGTTAACAATCTCTGAACCGGCGTACTCTTTATCGAACAGGTTATCGACGCGACCAAAGACGTCCATTCCCCATTTGCCGTAGTTGAGTTTATACCCGGTATTCAGGCCCACTACGGTATAAGAGGGCGCTTTAGCGGTGTTGGTATCGTTGGCCATGACATCACTCATGTAGCGGGCATCTGCCCCTGCGTACCAGCCTTCCTCAGGCTCCCAGCCAAACGACGCATATCCCATGTTACGGGCGATCCCCGGCATCCGGTTGCCGCTACAGTCTGCATTGCTACAGACGTTGGTGCGGTAGGTGGCATCAAGATAGGTCCACGCCATCTTCAGCTTCCAGTTTTCGGCAAACTGCTGGTCGAGCGCAATTTCCACACCCTGACGGCGCGTTTTTCCCGCGTTTTTATAAGTCGTGCGACCATCCTTGCTTTCGTCCACCACGATCTCGTTGTCGGTATCCGTGCGGAACAGCGCCGCCGTCAGGATGCCATTGCCGACGCGGGTTTTGCTGCCAATCTCATAGGTGTTGTTGGTGGACGGTTGCAGGTTCATATTGAGGCCACCTTTGCCATCAGAACGGTAGGAAAGTTCGTTGATTGTCGGCGTCTCAAATCCCCGTCCTGCCGCGGCATACAGGTTCCATGCGTCGGTCACGGCGTATTTCACCGCACCTGCCGGGAGCCATTTGTGGTAGCTGGCGTCGCCGCTGTCATCACCGTTTTGCGGGGTAATGTAACGATCGTTGGAGTCAAACCAGACGGAGCTATAACGTACGCCCGCCTCTAAGGACAGTTTTTGCGTTAGCTGCCACTGGGTTTGCAGGTAGGGATCCAGGTTCCACATCAGATTGCGTTCGTCACGGCGTTTATTACCCTTCACGCCATAATCTGGCACGCCGTTGCCCATCACGAAGTTCTCATACCCGCGACGATTTTCGCTCATGTTTTCGTAGTTCAACCCGGTGGTAAATGTCACCGGAACCAGCAGTTCGCCGCGGTGGGTCCAGCGCGTATCAATACCCTGATAGTGACGCTGCATATCAATCACACCGCCCGAATGCGCAGGATTCTCGCGCTGAGTGGACGCCGGAATGGACTGGTACTGAGTCATTTCACGCTCACCGGCATACATCATCACGCTGAGGTCGTCCTGTTCGCTCAGCTGACGGTCGTAGCGGATCCCGGCCTGGGTCTGCTTAATGGTCTTACGCGTGTTGTACTGATCGCCACGTGGTGACTGGCGCGGGTTATTCTGCCACTCCTGATAGCTCAGTCCGCCCGGATCGTTGGCTTTCATGTCCACGCTGTTAAAAATCAGCGTCAGCTTGCTGACATCATCAATGCGCACGCCCAGTTTCGCGTTGGCGAGGTTTTTGCGCGCGCCGCTGTGGTCGCGATAGCCATGGGTGGTAAAACGCGTAGTGGATACGGCGTAATCCACATCGCCCGCCTGAGTACCATCACCCTCCGCCCCGGTGGCCTTCATACCGTAACGCCAGGTGCCGTAGCTGCCGTAATAGCTGCTGGCTTCAATGGTGGCTGGCTGTTGTCCGGTCTGGGTGTTGATGTTGATCACGCCGCCGGAGGCATTACCGTACAGGGCAGAGAAGGGGCCGCGCAGCACGTCGACGCTCTCTATGCTGTTGAGGTCAATGTTTGATGTCTGCCCCTGGCCATCGGGCATGGTTGCCGGAATGCCGTCCACGTACATGCGGATCCCGCGTACGCCGAAGGTTGAGCGCGCGCCGAATCCGCGAACGGAAAGTTGCAGATCCTGAGCATAGTTCTGGCGGTTCTGGATTTGCAGGCCAGGTACGCTCCCAAGGGATTCAGAAAGGTTGATGCGCGGTGTGGCATGTCGCATATCCTCGCCGCTCACCACGCTGACGGCGGCCGGGGTGTCCAGTTCTGAGACGGTTTGCGGCGTGGCGCTGACGATCATGGTCTGTTCATCCGCGGCCATCGCACTCAGCGGGCCAAAAATGACGGGAACGAACAACAGGGGTAGTGATGCCTTATGGGCAGTAATAATTTTCATGGAGTAAGCCGGTTAAGAAAAATTTCGAACCAAATCAACTGGAACCTGTGTATATATGTTAAATCCTTTGTAAATGTTATGAAAACTATAACCGCACATTTCGTGAATGTAAGGTTTTGCAGGAAAGAAATACTCCACATTCAACTCATTAATGATTACTATTCTCATTAAAATAACGGCAAAGCGATGACTTTGCCCGCCGGAAGCGATGTCAGCGGTAAATATCCTCATTTAAAAAGGAATTGTTATGTCTTTACGTCATCTGTGCTCGCCGCGCCTGCGTGGGTCTCTGCTGTTGGGCTCTTTACTGTTTGCCGGTACGTTCCAGGTTCATGCCGCTGAAGAGATGCTGCGCAAAGCGGTCGGCAAGGGCGCGTATGAAATGGCCGTCAGCCAGCAGGAAAACGCGCTGTGGGTTGCGACGTCACAAAGCCGCAAAACCGATAAGGGCGGCGTGGTCTATCGTCTGGATCCGGTCACGCTGGAAGTGACGCAGGCGATTCATAACGATCTCAAGCCGTTTGGCGCCACGATCGATAACGCCACCCAGACGCTGTGGTTCGGTAACACCGTCAACAGCGCCGTGACGGCGATTGACGCCAAAACGAGCGAGGTGAAAGGGCGCCTGGTGCTGGACGATCGCAAACGTAGCGACACGGTGAAGCCGCTTCAGCCGCGCCAGCTGGTGGCCGATGACACGACCAATACGGTATACATTACCGGCATCGGCAAGGAGAGCGTGATCTGGGTTGTTGATGGCGCAACGCTGAAGCTGAAGGACACCATCACGAACACCGGCACGTTCAGCACCGGACTGGCGCTGGATGCGAAGGCAAAACGCCTGTATACCACCAATGCGGACGGTGAGCTGGTGACCATTGATACCGCGACCAACAAAATCCTCAGCCGTAAGAAAGTACAGGAAGACGGAAAAGAGCACTTCTACCTGAACCTGAGCCTGGACACTGCCGGCCAGCGTGCGTTTGTGACGGATTCAAAACAGCCTGAAGTGCTGGTGGTGAATTTGAAAGATGGCAGCGTAATGCAGAAAATCGCCGCGCCAGAATCGCTGGCCGTACTGTTTAACCCGGCGCGTAACGAAGCCTATGTGACGCACCGCGAGGCGGGTAAGGTGAGCGTGATTGACGCCAAAACTTACAAAGTGACCAAAACCTTCGATACGCCGGTTTACCCGAACAGCCTGGCGCTGTCTGCGGACGGTAAAACGCTGTACGTGACGGTGAAACAGAAGTCTACCCGTCAGCAGGAAGCCACTCAGCCTGACGATGTGATTCGTATCGCGCTTTAAGGTGGGAATTGCCCGGTGGCGCTGCGCTTACCGGGCCTGGAAAACAATGAAATGCAGGCCGGGTAAGGCGTAGCCGCCACCCGGCTTTTTTATTAACGCGACGTCTCTTCCACCAGCGGACCATCCTGTTTGTCATCTCCAGGATGAACCGGGGCGGTACTGTGGATTTCATTCACGCGTTTACGCACGCCAAACCAGCCAGCAATCAACAGCACCGCCAGAAGCGGGATTGTAGCGATGGTGTAGGTGCCGTTAGGGTAGTCGAACGCCATCAGCACCAGCACGCTCAACAGGAATAGCAGGGTAAGCCAGGATGTTACCGGCGCGCCCGGCAGCTTGAAGCTGACGTCAGCCGCTTTCCCTTCTTTAATTGCTTTGCGCAGACGCATCTGACACACCACGATAAAGGCCCAGGAGGCGATGATGCCCAGCGCAGCGACGTTCAGCACGATCTCAAACACCTGAGACGGCACGAGATAGTTCAGGAACACGCCAAAGATATACACCACCAGCGTAGCCAGAATACCCGCGTAAGGCACCTGCTGCTTGCTCATCTTCGACATAAACTTCGGCGCAGAGCCCCCCATCGACATGGAGCGCAGGATACGGCCCGTCGAATAGAGCCCGGAGTTCAGGCTGGAGAGCGCGGCAGTCAGTACCACGATGTTCATGATGCTGCCCACGTACGGCACGCCCAGCTTAGAGAAGAAGGTCACAAACGGACTTTGCCCCGCCTGGTATGCATTCCACGGCAGCAGCAGTACCAGCAATACCACGGAGCCCACATAGAACAGACCGATACGCCAGATCACGCTGTTGATGGCTTTTGGAACCATCGTCTGCGGATCTTTACATTCACCTGCCGCCGTACCGACCAGTTCGATGGAGGCAAAGGCGAATACCACGCCCTGGACCAGAACCAGCGCTGGCAGCAGGCCGTGCGGGAAGAAACCACCGTTATCGGTAATCAGGTGGAAGCCGGTGGCGTTGCCGTCCAGCGGTTTACCGGTGCCGAGGAATACGGTCCCGACCACCAGGAAAATCACAATGGCCAGCACCTTCACCAGCGCGAACCAGAACTCCATCTCGGCGAACCATTTCACGCCGATCATGTTCATGGTCCCGACGATTGCCAGCGCCCCGAGGGCGAATACCCACTGCGGCACATCGCCAAACGCGCCCCAGTAGTGCATGTACAGCGCAACGGCGGTGATATCGACGATACCGGTCATTGCCCAGTTAACGAAGTACATCCAGCCCGCGACATACGCGGCCTTTTCACCGAGAAATTCACGGGCGTAAGAGACAAAGCTACCGCTGGAAGGGCGGTGGAGCACCAGCTCGCCGAGGGCGCGAAGAATGAAGAAAGAGAAGATCCCGCACACCAGATAGACCAGGGCGAGAGCGGGGCCAGCCATTTGCAGACGTGCGCCTGCACCTAAAAAAAGACCTGTACCGATAGCGCCGCCGATGGCGATCATCTGAACCTGACGGTTGCCCATCGCCTTGTGATAGCCCTCTTCATGAGAGTTCAACCAGCGACGTTTAGCAGCATGATGATCGGCTGCGCTTTTATTGCTTGTTTTCATTGAGTTACCTGTTTGCCTGTCTGAACCATTAACGTGATAGTCCTGCCTGGCAGAAGCCGAAACAAACGATTGCTTCTGCGCAGACACATGCTGCCTTTCCAGTCATTCTGTGTATGGATAAGGCAAAACATGGCGAGGCATCCTACCCGCAATTGATAAGCGACGCAAAATATAACCGTGCCGAAAGTGATGCTCGTCGAAGGAAATCGTGTGGTCAGAGCAGACGGCGATCACAACGCGCTGAATCGTGACGTTTTTTTAGGCAAAAAGGTCTGCGAATGCTGATTTAATCATCAGGTTTACTTAATAGTTACTTATAGGTAGAGCTTATGAATGCCGCAGGGCTGCAATAAGTAATGCAAACGCGGTAGTGTGCTGGCGGCGGCTCGGATAGTACAGATGGTATCCCGTAAAAGCCGGGCACCAGGCTTCAAGCACACGCACTAACCGGCTCTCAGCAAGGGCGTCCTGAACCGCATCTTCCGGGACGTACGCCAGCCCCAGACCGTTTTCGGCGGCATCAATGCGTTGCGGCAGGCTGTTTAGGATCAATTGGCCGTCAACCCGCACGCGCAGCTCACGTCCGTCCCGTTCAAATTCCCAGGCATATAATCCGCCGCGTGTGGGCAGGCGCATATTAATGCAGCGGTGCTGATCAAGCTGCTCCGGCGTTTCCGGTACCCCGAAACGATGCAAATAGTCTGCCGACCCGACGACCGCCATGCGCATGTCCGGCGCAATACGTACCGCAATCATATCTTTCGCCACCTGCTCACCCAGACGCACCCCCGCGTCAAAGCGGCCATCGACAATATCTGTCAGCCCATCGTCCACCGTGACTTCAACGTTGATGTCAGGATACTGCGCCATAAAGGGTTTAAGCACAGGCCATAGCACGGCAGACATGGCGTGCTCCCCGGCGGTTAGGCGAATATTCCCGGCAGGTCTGTCGCGGGTATCACGCAGCGCGGTAAGTTCCTGCTCGATCTCCAGCAGATGGGGGCTTAAGCGCATGAAGAGTTGCTCGCCGGCCTCGGTAGGGGCCACGCTGCGGGTGTTGCGGGTTAACAGACGGACTTCCAGCCTCGCTTCCAGATTGCGCATCGCGTGACTGAGCGCCGACTGAGATACCCCAAGCTGCGCCGCGGCGCGGGTAAAGCTGCGCTCCCGGGCGACAACCATAAAGGAGAGCAGATCGTTGAAGTTGTCTTTTAACATGGCGGCTTATCCTATTTATGAATTGAACTCATAGTTCCTTTCTGATTATGCACTCTAATGCTCCCCATGGCTTTACGCTACTGTTAACGCAATAGCAAACGAGGAGTAAATCATGAAAATTATCCGTAGCGGTTCGCTACCTTCCGTTCATGGACCAGAGGCCTGGTTTACCGGCAGCGTGCGCATTGACGCACCTTTCCAGGCGACTGAACCGGCAAAAGTCGGCGGCGCGACCGTCACCTTTGAACCCGGCGCACGTACCGCCTGGCATACGCATCCTCTTGGACAAACGCTGATCGTGACGCAGGGGCGCGGCTGGTTACAGGAGTGGGGGAAAGAGGCGGAACCGCTGAATCAGGGGGATATCGCCTGGATCCCACCCGGCGTGAAGCACTGGCACGGTGCAAGCGTGCAGACGGCCATGACCCATATCGCCATCGCAGAAGCTGTCGACGGGAGCCCGGTGGCATGGCTGGAGAAGGTCACCGACGAGCAGTATCCGAACGAGTAGTCTGGCGTTTCGTAAACAAATTATTAACGTTATGATTCGATCCGTTTTCTTCAGCATGTGCAGGCGGAACGGTGAAAATCAATATCATAGGCACCAGCGGAAGTGGGAAAAGCACGTTTGGCAGACGAATCGCGGAGGCGCTGGCTATCCCTTACATTGAGATGGACAGGCTTTACTGGCGATCGAACTGGCAGGGAACACCGGATGATGAGTTTCTTGCAACCCTGGAAAAAGCGCTCGCCGCCTCGCCTGACTGGGTCCTGGACGGGAATTACAACCGCACACGCGACGTTAAGTGGCGCGGCGTCGATCTGGTGGTGTGGATAGATCGTGGGTTTATCCGCACGCTCTGGCAGGCGGTGACGCGGGCCTCCAGACGCGCCTGGCACAAACAGGAGCTCTGGCCCGGCACGGGGAACCGCGAAAGCTTTCGTCGGTCGTTCCTTAGCAAGGACTCTATTATCATCTGGTCGATCAAAACCTGGCGCAGCAACCGCAAACGATATGAGGCGGATATGCAAAACCCGCAGTACGCACACATTCGCTTTCTTCGCATTACCCGACGGCAGGATGCGGAAAGACTCATTACATCGCTCAAATCACGCCGATGACAGACTCTCTATTGCCGTTTTCCGGCAATCCAAATGTAAATTAATTGTTTCTCAGAGGTGAAATCCGCCTTTAATAATGACGACATGTTAAGTCAAACGAGAACGCAACATGTCATGGCGAATCAGCATTCTGGATAAAAGCCCCGTCGCAGAACACGAAACAGCCGCCGATGCGCTGGCGCGAACCTTAGCACTGGCGCAACAGGCAGAAACGCTGGGTTATCACCGCTTCTGGATTGCCGAACACCACAATACCCCGCAGCTTGCCAGCCCCTCGCCGGAGCTGCTGATTGCCTGGATCCTGGGGCAAACAAAACGTATTCGCGTGGGCTCAGGCGGCGTCATGCTGCAACATTACAGCCCCTATAAAGTCGCCGAAAATTTTAACGTACTGGCCGCCATTGCGCCGGGCCGGGTTGATCTGGGCGTTGGCAAAGCGCCCGGCGGTCTGCCGCTTTCTACCCGCGCCTTGCAGTACGGCCTAAATCCGCAGGAAAAAGGCAGCTTTACTGAACAACTGACGCAGCTTGATCGCTGGATCCGCCCTGAAAATCAGTCAGCGGAGGAGGACGTTCGCGCCACGCCGCTGCCGCCGGTGCCTGCCCGGGGATTTCTGCTGGGCGCCAGTACCGAAAGCGCGCTACTGGCGGCCTCCCTCGACTGGCATTTTGTCTTTGCCGCCCATCTGAACGGTGATCCTGAGCTGCTGCGCGAGGTCGTCACAGCGTGGCGTCAACACAGCGTCCGGGAGGTGATTGTGGCCGTGCAGGTCATTGTTGCCCCAACCCAGGCTGAGGCCGATGCGCTGGCGCAGAAGGTTGAAGTGTGGGGCGTGGAGCTGGTAAACGGACAGCGCGTCACCGTGGCCAGCGAAGAACAGGCCTACGCCTTTGCGCGGCAGGCGGGGAGTGACCCGGTGCGCATCGCGCGTCGGGCGCAGTCTCTGCTGGCCGGAACGGCGGATTCGGTGCTTGAACAGCTCAACGCGCTGCATCAGCAATGGGGAATTGACGAATTTATCATCGACACGCCGGTCGCTGATGGCGCAACGCGCGTGCAGTCACTGCGACTGCTGGCCGAGGCGCGATTTAACAGGGAGGTGACCGTATGAGCTTTAGCGAACAATTGATTGCCTGGCGCCGTGAGCTGCACCAGAACCCTGAACTCTCCGGTCAGGAGGTCGAAACAACGGCGCGCCTGCGCGAGTGGCTGACGGCGGCCGGGATTGCACCACTGGCTTACGATCTCCAGACCGGGCTGGTTGCGGAGATCGGCACGGGCAACGCACTGGTTGCGCTGCGCGCCGATATCGACGCGTTACCCATCGACGAGCGCAGTGGGGTGCCGTTTAGCTCCCGGCGTGCGGGGGTGATGCATGCCTGTGGCCATGACATCCACACCAGCGTGATCCTCGGCGCTGCGTTAAAGCTAAAGGAGCGGGAAGCCTCGCTCAACGGTCGCGTGCGGATCCTGTTCCAGCCTGCGGAAGAGAATTTCGGCGGAGCAAAAAGTATGGTGCGGGCCGGGGCGTTACGTGACGTACGCGCGATTTTCGGAATGCATAACGAGCCTTCACTGCCGGTCGGCGAGTTTGCCACGCGCGGCGGCCCATTCTATGCGAACGTCGATCGCTTCGTTATTCATGTTACCGGCAAAGGCGCGCATGCCGCACGTCCCCATGAAGGCAACGACGCCATCGTGCTGGCAAGCCAGCTGGTGACCGCGCTGCAAAGCGTAGCCAGCCGTAACGTCAATACGCTGGATTCGGTCGTTCTGAGCGTGACGCGCATCGCCGGGGGGAATACCTGGAACGTGCTGCCGGAAAGCGTTGAGCTGGAGGGCACGCTGCGCACGCACCGCACGGAAGTGCAGCAGAACGTGAAAGCGCGCGTCGGTGAAATCGCCGCCGGATTTGCCAGCGCCTTTAGCGCGCAAATCAACATCACCTGGTACGCCGGGCCCACCGCGCTGGTGAACGATGAGCACTGGGCCGGGTTTGCCACCTCGGTCGCGCGCGAAGCGGGATATGAAACCCGGCATGCGGAACTGCACATGGGCGGGGAGGATTTCGCGGTCTATCTGCAAAACATACCCGGCGCGTTTGTCAGCATTGGCAGCAACAGTCCGTTTGGGTTACATCACCCGGCATTTAACCCGGACGAAGCATTAATCGAACCCGCTGCCCGCTATTTTGCTCAGCTCGCGGAAAAAGCCCTGCAACACGTTTAATTAATTTGAGGTGAATATGTCTGCACATCGTCAATTGCGGCTGGGGACCATTTTGCATGGTGCATCCGGAAATATGTCTGCCTGGCGCCATCCGGCGGCGGTCGCGGATGCCAGCATTAATTTTGATTTCGTTAAAGAAACGGCTTTAAAAGCAGAAGAGGGCAAGCTCGACTTTATATTTGTGGCCGACGGCCTTTATATTAACGAGAAATCCATTCCGCATTTTTTAAACCGCTTTGAGCCGCTGACGGTGTTGTCCGCGCTGGCGAGTATCACCTCGCGCCTGGGGCTGGTCGGCACGTTATCCACCTCGTACAGCGAGCCTTTCACCGCTGCACGCCAGTTCGCCAGCCTCGATCACCTGAGCAACGGACGCGCAGGCTGGAACGTGGTGACGTCGCCGCTGGAAGGGTCAGCGAAGAACTTCTCCCGCGAAAAACACCCGGAGCATGCGCTGCGCTACCGCATTGCCGATGAGTATCTCGACGTGGTGAAAGGGCTGTGGGACTCCTGGGAAGGGGATGCCTTTATCCGGAATAAAGAGAGCGGACAGTTCTTTGATGCGTCGAAACTGCATACTCTGGATCACCACGGTGATTTCTTCCAGGTTTCCGGCCCGCTGAATATTGGCCGCACCCCGCAGGGACGTCCGATTGTCTTTCAGGCTGGTGCGTCCGACGACGGTAAAAAGCTGGCGGCAAAACATGCTGACGCGATTTTTACCCACCATGACACGCTGGAAGAAGCCCAGGCTTTTTACCGCGATGTTAAACAGCAGCTGGAAAGTCACGGCCGCCGCGCAGGGGATTTACATATATTCCAGGGCGTCAGCGTGATTGTTGGAAACGACGCCGATGACGTAGAAAACCAGTATCAAACCACGGCGGCACTGGTCTCCATTAATGATGCGCTGAATTACCTTGGACGTTATTTCGAGCATCACGACTTCAGCCAGTATTCCCTCGACGCGCCGTTCCCGGATATTGGCGATTTGGGCAAAAACAGCTTCCGCAGCACCACCGATGAAATCAAGCGTAACGCCCGTGAGCGCAACTTAACTCTGCGTCAGGTCGCGCTGGAAGCCGCATCGCCGCGCCCGCGTTTTTCCGGCACACCGGAGCAGGTGGCCGATGGTTTACAGGCCTGGTTCGAGGAGAAGGCGGCGGATGGCTTCATCATTCAGGGCGGTACGCCGGACACCTTCCCGCGCTTTGTCGACCAGGTGGTGCCCGTTTTACAGGCGCGCGGCCTGTTCCGCACCGACTATCCCGGCACCACGCTGCGCGAAAGTCTGGGCTTAGACGAGCCCAAAAATCAGTTCACACAACAATAAAAGAGAAAAACGCTATGCAGAAATCATCGCTTATTCTGGCGCTTGCGCTGGCTTTTACCCCTGCCGTCTGGGCAGAGAACGTCAATATTAACGGCACCGGCGTGAGCATTGAGGCCAATAAAACGCCGATCAATACCGCCAAAAACAGCGATGCGATCGCGCAACTGCCGAAAGACTATCGCTTTGCCGTGCCCGGGAAATTTACCGTGGCGGTGGCGGGACTGAATCAACCGCCGCTGACGGTCTTTTCCGACGACAACAAGACCCTGCTGGGAAGTGAGGTCGACATTGCGCGTCTGGTGGCGGACAGCCTTGGGCTGGAGCTGAACGTGGTTCCCACCTCCTGGGAGGACTGGCCGCTGGGGGTGGCCTCCGGGAAATACGATGCGGCTATCAGCAACATCACCGTCACCAAAGCGCGCAAAGAGAAGTTCGACTTCGCCACCTATCGCAAGGATTCACTTGGCTTCTACGTGAAATCCACCAGTCCCATCAACTCGCTTGTGAAGGCAGAGGATATCGCCGGGCTGCGCATCATCGTGGGTTCCGGCACCAACCAGGAAGCCATTCTGCTGGCATGGAACGAAGAGAACCTCAAAAAAGGGCTTAAACCCTTTACGCCGATCTACACCAAAGACGACGCGGCCCAAACGCTGGCGCTTCAGTCCGGACGCGCGGACGCCTACTTTGGCCCGAACGTGATCGGCGCCTGGAAAGCGGCGCTCAACGGTAAAACCAAACTTGTCGGCAGCGTCGACGGCGGCTGGCCGAAGGCGGCGCATATCGCGGTGACGCTGAAAAAAGGCAGCGGCCTGGTCGAACCGGTACAAACCGCGCTGAACGGCGCGATCAAGAACGGAGATTACGACAAAGTGCTAAACCGCTGGGGGGAAGGCGTGGAGCGTATCTCCAGTTCCGAAGTTAACCCGGCGGGTCTGGGCGATTAAGGAGGCGCTATGCGCGAACAATTTCGTGACGTTTCGCCGGAAGATGCCGATCTTCAGCCCATTATCGAGGGGCTTTTCGGTGAGTACGCCGCTCGTTACGGCGACTACTTTTCAAAGGATGCGGAAGTCGAGCTGACAGAGTGGTACCTGGCGCCGCAGGGGCTGTTTATCGTCCTGGAGCGCGATGGCGAGATCATCGCCACCGGGGCGTACAAGCCCTTCGACGAACATACCGCAGAGATCAAACGTATCTGGACGAATAAAACGCTGCGCCAGCAGGGACTGGCCGCGCGCGTGGTACAGGAGCTGGAGCGCCGGGCGGTGCTGGCGGGTTACAGCCACATCTACCTGACTACGGGGTTTCGTCAGCCGGAGGCGGTGCGGCTCTATCTCAGTCAGGGGTATCAGCCGCAGTTCGATCTCAACCGCGACCCGGAAGAGTATAGCCAGCCGCCGTTCGACGGTCGGCTGCGTTTCACCAAGACGCTGATCCGCGAAGCGCTCAGCAAAACCGCATAAGGAGCGACGATGAGCAACGTTGAAACCATAAAAGTGGTCCCGGCACGTTATCCGCTGCGCGCTGCTGGCGCCGTGGTGGCGCTGTTTGTGCTGGCTGTCGTGATCCAGTCCGTGGCCTTTAATCCGCGCTGGGAGTGGGCGGTATTTGCCCGCTGGTTCTTTGACCCGGTGATCCTCGAAGGCGTCGGACAGACGCTGCTGCTGACGTTGATAAGCACCGTATTGAGCGTGGTGATTGGCGGCATGCTGGCGCTGGCTCGGCTCTCGTCATCATGGCTGTTGAGCAGCCTGGCGTGGGGCTACATCTGGCTGTTCCGATCGCTGCCGCTGATCGTGGTGCTGATTATCCTCTATAACTTCTCCTATCTCTATGACACGCTCTCTCTCGGCGTACCTTTTACCGGCATTACCTGGGGCAGCTTTGAAACCATCAACGTTCTCGGGCAGTTTTCTACCGCCATCGTGGGGCTGACGCTGGTGCAGAGCGCCTATACGGCGGAGATCATTCGCGGGGGCTTCCTTGGGGTCGACCACGGTCAGTATGAGGCGGCCGCTGCGCTGGGTCTGCCGGCGTGGCGTCGCACCGTGCGCATAATTCTCCCCCAGGCGCTGCGCACCATCCTGCCGTCCGGGTTTAACGAAATCATCAGCCTCGCCAAAGGGACGGCGATGGTTTACGTGCTGGCGATGCCGGAACTGTTCTACACGATCCAGATGATCTACAACCGCACCCAGGAGGTGATCCCGCTGTTGATGGTGGGGGCCGTCTGGTATCTGGTGATCACCACCGTACTGTCTGCCATCCAGCATGTTATTGAGCGTGGACTCGCCCGCAGCGAGCGCCGCTCCGCCGTAAACCAGAGCCGGGCGACCAGCCGCGCGCGTTCCGTCACCACTTCGTCAGCACAGGAGCCCGTTCATGCAAGCCTCTCCTGAAGGACACATTTCCATAACCGGCGTCAGTAAGTTTTTTGGCCGACATAAAGCGCTCGATAACGTCACGCTTGAGATCCCACCGGGCTCCGTGACGGTGATCCTCGGACCCTCTGGATCGTGAAAATCGACGCTGCTGCGCACTATTAACCATCTGGAGCGCGTAGACGAAGGCTTTATCCAGATTGACGGGGATTACATCGGCTATCGCCGTCAGGGTGACAAACTCTACGAGCTCAAAGAGAAAGAGATCCTCAAACAGCGCGTCAATGTTGGGTATGTGTTTCAGAACTTCAATCTTTTTCCGCATCTTACGGTGCTGGAAAACCTGGTTGAAGCACCCATCGCGCATAAAAAGTTCAGTAAAAAAGAGGCTATTGAAAACGCCTACAGCCTTCTGGATGTGGTAGGTCTGCGCGATAAAGCCGATGCCTGGTCGCGTCACCTCTCCGGCGGCCAACAGCAGCGCATTGCCATTGCCCGCGCGCTGGCGCTGCGCCCGCGCGTGATGCTGTTTGATGAACCAACCTCGGCGCTGGATCCGGAACTGGTTGGCGAAGTGCTGGACGTGATTAAAAAGCTCGCCCGCTCCGGCACTACGCTGGTGGTGGTCACCCATGAGATCGGCTTTGCACGGGAAGTGGCGGACCAGGTGGTATTTATGGTCGACGGTAAAATTGTGGAGCAGGGCAGCAGCGACGACGTGTTAAACCGACCGTCGCATCCGCGAACGCGCCAGTTCCTCT
Organism: Enterobacter sp. MGH 4; assembly: GCF_000534735.1. Classification (NCBI taxonomy): domain Bacteria; kingdom Pseudomonadati; phylum Pseudomonadota; class Gammaproteobacteria; order Enterobacterales; family Enterobacteriaceae; genus Enterobacter; species Enterobacter sp. MGH 4. The sequence goes on from NZ_KI973289.1 coordinate 1,007,508, forward strand.
CAAAAGTGCTGTAAGGAGCGCAGATGAAATATGGACTCCTGGCGGGGCTGGTCTTCACGACAGCGAGCCACGCCAGCATTGATTTAAAGGCCAACGAACAGCCGCTGCCAGTGACGGTTGATCAACAGGCAGTGGCGAAAATCCCAGCGAAATATAAATTTGTTGAGCCGGGTACCCTCACGGTGGCGATTTCAGCCCTGAACTCTCCGCCGCTGGCGCTGCTGGCCAGTGATAACCGCACCCGTATTGGCAGCGACCCGGATATCGCCCGGTTACTGGCGGGCAGTCTGGGGCTGAAGCTGAAGCTGGTGCCAACGGCGTGGGAAGACTGGCCGCTGGGGATCACTTCCGGGCGCTATGACGTGGCGTTGGTGAATATCGCCGTCACCGAGCAACGTAAGGAGAAGTTCGATTTTGCAACCTATCGCGTCGATTCCCTGGCCTTCTCGGTGAAATCCACCAGCAACGTACAGTCGATCACCAGTGCGAAAGATCTGGCCGGTAAAAAGGTGATTGTCGGGTCAGGCACCAATCAGGAACGTATTCTGCTGGGCTGGAACGAAGAGAATAAAAAGGCCGGGCGCGAGCCTGCGTTGCCGGTTTATCTGACCGACGACGCCTCAGGCAATCTCTATATTCAGTCCGGCAGGGCGGATGTCTTCTTTGGACCGCAGTCCGTTTCGGCCTACAAAGCCGCGTTAACCGGCAAAACCCGCGTCGTGGGATTAGGCCCGAAGAAAGCCTATGTCGCCACCACAACCAAAAAAGGCAATGGGCTGGTGTATGCGTTGCAGGCTGCGCTGGACGGTGCGATTAAGCGCGGGGATTATCAAAAGGTGCTGGCGCGCTGGGGGGAAGCGGGCGAAGCGGTGACGTCTTCAGACGTTAATCCGCCCGGGATAACCTACTAATGGTGCTCTATACCCTAAATAATTCGAGTTGCAGGAAGGCGGCAAGGGAACGAATCCCCGGGAGCGTACATAAGTACGTGACTGGGGTGAGTGAATGCAGCCAACGCACCTGCAACTTGAAGTATGACGGGTATACACTTAGGGTTTTCATCCCTGAGGAGGCAACATGATCAAACTCTATGGCGTACCCGGCTGGGGATCGGCAATCAGTGAGGTGATGCTGACTCTGGCAGACATCCCGTATCAGTTCGTCAACGTGGACGGGTTTGACCAGCCCGGCCCGCAGCGCGAATTGCTGTTGAAACTGAACCCGCTGTGCCAGGTGCCGACGCTGGAGCTGGAAAACGGGGCGATCGTGACGGAAACCGCGGCGATCGCCCTGATGGTGCTCGACAGACGACCCGACCTCGCGCCGCCCGTTGGGCAGGCCGAGCGCCAGCAGTTTCAGCGCCTGCTCATCTGGTTTGTGGCGAACGTCTATCCCACCTTTACGTATGCAGATTACCCGGAACGCTGGGTGCCTGATGCCCCGGAACAGCTGAAGAAAAACTGTATTGAGTACCGGAAATCCCTCTATCTGTGGTTTGACAGCCAGCTCAGCGCCTCGCCTTATGCCTTTGGCCAACAGCTAACGCTGCTTGACGTCTATATTGCCGTCGTGCGTACCTGGGGGCCAGGTCATGAGTGGTTTACCACCAACGCACCTAATATCACCGCCATCGCGGATGCCGTCTGCGCGTTGCCAGAACTGCACAAGGTGCTAAAAGCTAACGACATAATCTGATAACGTGGAACGCTAACCTATAAAAGGAGCCCTGCCCATGCCTCACGTTGATATCAAATGTTTTCCACGCGATCTGACTGACGAACAAAAAACGGCCCTGGCGGCGGATATCGCCGAAACGATAGTCCGTCATCTGAACAGCAAAGATCGCTCAATCTCCGTGGCGCTTCACGAAGTCCAGGAAGCTGACTGGAAGGCGCAGGTCTGGGATACCGAGATTGGACCTAAACTGGATGAACTGATTAAGAAGCCCGGCTATTCGATGTAACTCGCCTGCCGGGTGGTGCAGTATCACCCGGCGATCCCCGCCTTTCATTCCTTTCGCAAAAATCGATAATAAACAGCACAACGTTTCCGCTACAATTCACTCCTCCGAACAATATTCGTTAAATCAGCAGGTAAGCACTACAACTGCACCAGATTAAGTACAGATAGTAAAAGGATAATTTTTTCATGACAAAATTACCTCGGTTTTCACTCGCCTTTATTCATCCTCGTTACTGGCTCAGTTGGGCAGGCATTGCCGCACTCTGGTGTACGGTCCAGCTCCCATATTCGCTTCTGTTAAAAGCAGGGCACGGACTCGGGCGTCTGGCCATGCGTCTGCTTCCACGCCGCGTGGAAATCGCCAGACGAAATCTTGAGCTTTGCTTTCCGGAGATGAAAGAGGGTGAGCGCGAGCGTTTGCTTGAGTGTAATTTTGAATCGGTTGGAATGGGCGTCATCGAAACGGGCATCGCGTGGTTCTGGCCTGACTGGCGCGTGCGCAAACACTTCAGCGTGACCGGCTACGAACATATGGAACAGGCACGGGCGCAAGGAAGGGGCGTGGTGCTCATTGGCATGCATTTTCTCACGCTGGAATTAGGCGCACGCATCTTTGGCATGCTCAACGCGGGTATTGGCGTCTATCGTCCCAACAACAATGCATTGCTCGACTGGCTACAGACGCGCGGTCGTCTGCGTTCCAATAAAACCATGCTCGACCGTTACGATTTGAAGGGCATGATCCGCGCGCTTAAGCAAAATGAGATCCTGTGGTATGCCCCGGATCACGACTATGGAAAAACGAATAGCGTGTTTGTGCCGTTTTTTGCCGTCCCGGACGCCGCGACAACTGCCGGGAGCTATATGCTGGTGAAAAGTGCCAGACCGGCCGTGATCCCGTTTGTACCACGCAGAAAAGCAGACGGCACAGGGTATGAGCTGATTATCCTGGACGATATTAGCGATACCTTGCAGGGAGGCGATAAAGTGGCCGTGGCTACGCAGATGAACAGGGCGATTGAGCGTGCGGTGATGATGGCACCCGAGCAATATATGTGGCTGCATCGTCGCTTCAAAACGCGTCCTGAAGGGCAACCGGACCGGTATGCGCGAAAAAAACAGGTCCAGTCCTCAGTCAGAACTTTCTCTGCCAGCGATATGTCGGATCGGTCGAGTATCCAGCAGTAGCACAGGGGGCGGATGCCGTTGCGCTCCGCCCTTTATAAAATCTGCGCCGCTGGATAGAATTACCGCATCCACCTTGTCGGGATGCAAAATATGACCGGAAGAGTCGACTATCACCTTGAAAAATATCTCCTCACCGAAGTCGCCGAGCCAGAACGTCTGACCCGCCAGTGGGCAGAAGTGATGCGCGAGTGTCGCGAGCAAAAATCCGGTGCGGAAGAGCGTTTGCGTCTCGCGCTGCTGAATGTGGATTATGTGACCAGCTTTGAGCTTCCCTTCCGGTTACTCCTCACCCGCGCCCCGCAGTTGATTGATGGGATCAGAAATGAGTTCCAGCTCAGTCAAAAAAATGTCCTGTTCAACGGCAAGCGGTTTGGCTGCGTTTACAGCCTTAAACAGGACCTGGAAAGTGTTCCTGACGAATTTACCTATCACCTGAAAACGCGGATCCAGCGAAGCGACAGCACTGGCGGAAGTGAAGTACCTTACCGGCAAATTGCACAGCAGGTGAAAGCGCCCAGGGAACGACTCAAACTAGCACTCGAAAATGGACTATCTGTAACGGCGCTCGACGGGCTTTTCTGGTTTGGCATTCAGCGTATCGCGGCCGATGTGCAGAGGCTAAGAAAAACGGGCACGAGGATTGTGACGTCAGAGACTGAGGTGTTTGATACGCTAACGATGACAACCCGGCGGATCCCCGTCTACAGCCTGACGCAGCCGGAATGAGCCTCGGTCGATGAATCGTCGAACGTCTCAGAGAAGACAAAAAAAGACGGTAAGCTCTTTCTCAGATATACCGTGCTTCAGCAACGCTTTCATTGACATTATGCCCCTTAGAAAGAGGGGCATTTCACGCGATGGCATTGCTACTCAGCAAATGCCCGCAATGCCTCGCCATCAAGACGATAGCGTACCCATTCGGACTGCGGTACCGCGCCGATGCTCAGATAAAAATCAATTGCAGACTGGTTCCAGTCAAGCACGCTCCATTCCAGCCGGCCGCAGTGACGTTCCACTGCGCATTGCGCGATATTTTTAAGCAGTGCTTTTCCCGCACCCTTGCTGCGGTATTCCGGGGAGACATACAAATCTTCCATATAGATGCCGTTGCGGCCAAGCCAGGTGGAATAGCTGGTGAAAAAAACGGCATACCCCACAGCATGGCCTGCATATTCGGCAACCAGCGCTTCGGTTTTACTGTCTGCACCAAACAGCGTTTTACGGATTTCGTCCGGCGTGGTGACCACTTCTTCTGGCGCTTTTTCATAGACTGCGAGTTCGTAAATCATATCGTATATTGCCGCTGCATCTTCAGGTCGCGCCTGACGAATCGTAATGCTCATTCCTTTCCCTTTATCTTTGTTTGTAGTTGATGGGGATAAGCATAAAGGCTAATGTCAGAAGAATTAAGTGCAATGAAATCAATAAATGATGAATATTATGCATCCAGCCTTAAGGCGCCTTGATTTAAACCTTCTGCCGGTTTTTGACGCGATTTATCGCCACAGTTCCGTTCGACTTGCGGCAGATGAGCACCTCGGCGCTCAGCCATGCCCTGTCACGGCTGCGTGTTTCGCTCAACGACCCGCTGTTCTACCGGGAAGGACATCGAATGTGTCCCAGCGTCTATGCCACCCAGCTTGCGCCAGTTATTGCATCGGCCCTGAAATATCTCGACCAGGAGCTGTCGCCGCAGCCGGAATTTGATCCTGCTGTCAGTACAGCGTGTTTGCAGATCGCGATAACGGACTTTACCGCGTTCTGCATATTCCCTGCGCTCATGAATACGCTTCAACATGCGGCGCCTGACTTGCGTCTGGAATTACGATATTTGCCGCACAGCCCGGCGTTGACGGAATTACTGGCAGGAGAGGTGGATCTGGCCCTGGGATTCAGCACCATTGAGGATCGCCGGTACCCGGAGCTGGAAGAGATCAGCTGGTTCGAAGATGAATATGTGGTGATTAGCAATGCGAGCCGGAGCGCGCTCACGCTGGAGGATTATCTCGCCGCCCGGCATCTTGTGGTTACGCCGTGGAATGAGAAGCAGGGGGTGCTGGATTTGCAGCTGGAACGCATGGGTTATACCCGACACATTGCGATCAAAACCCCGTCTATGCTCAGCGCCCCGTTTGTTATTGCAGAAAGCGATCTGCTGATGGCGTTACCGCGATTCGCCGCTGAAAAGCTGCTGCCAGCTACCCGTATTAAAATTTTTGATTTACCGTTCCACATCAGTCCGTTTGAAGTAAAAATTTATTCGCACAAGCGCAGCGGGAAACGAGGCGTTACGAACTGGCTCAAAGCTACGCTGCGCGCGCTGGCCGAAAGGCAACAGTCAGTGCGCTTATGATTTCGACTGTAACAGGATTGCCATCAGCCCCGGAAAGCGGGCGTCCAGATCTTCTCTTCTCAGTGAAATCATATTCTCGCGCCCCTGCGGGCGCTGCCAGATCACGCCGCTGTCGCGCAGTACACGCCAGTGGTGAGTCATGGTTGATTTCACCACCTCGTCCGGGCGCAGCGCGTTGCAGCTCAGCTCACTGCCGTCGGCCAGCCGTCGAATAATCGCCAGCCGCAGCGGATTGCCGAGGGCGAACAGCACATTTTCCAGCAGTATTTGTTCAGGTTCCGGGTGGTTTGGGATCATCGTTTTCCTGCGTCTCGCGTGAGATTGAGCTATATCAACAATAGGTCAACCGTTAAAAAATAGTTCGATAATACTCGTACAATAGGACTATTATAACAAACGAACAAACACGCGACTATCCTGGTCGTCACAAACCCGTCATGAAGACGTAAGGAAATATCATGCCCCGACCCATTCCACTCGAACGTTATCGCAACATCGGTATCTCCGCGCATATCGATGCGGGCAAAACAACCACCACTGAGCGCATCCTGTTTTACACCGGGATGAGCCACAAGCTGGGTGAAGTACACGATGGCGCGGCAACCACCGACTGGATGGCGCAGGAGCAGGAGCGCGGGATCACCATTACGTCGGCGGCGGTGAGCTGTTTTTGGCCCGGCATGGACAGAGGCTTTGAACCGCACCGCATCAATATTATCGACACCCCCGGGCATGTGGATTTCACCATTGAGGTGGAACGTTCCATGCGTGTGCTCGACGGCGCGGTGATGGTTTATGACTCCGTCGGCGGCGTGCAGCCGCAGTCGGAAACCGTCTGGCGTCAGGCGAATAAATATCACGTCCCGCGTCTGGCATTCGTCAACAAAATGGACCGCCCGGGTGCGGATTTCTTCCGCGTGGTGCGGATGATGCAGGAGCGGCTGAAAGCTAATCCGGTCCCGATTGTGATCCCCGTGGGCGCAGAGGAACACTTCACCGGCGTGGTTGATCTCATCAAGATGCGCACCATTCTTTGGGATGATGCGACCCAGGGCATGGCGTTCACCTACGCGCCGGTGCCCGACGATCTGCTGAGCACCGCGCAGACGTGGCGAGAAAAAATGGTCTCGTCTGCGGCAGAAGCCAGCGATGAGCTTATGGATAAGTACCTTGAGACGGGCGAACTGGATGAGGCGGAAATCATCAAAGGGCTGCGGATCCGGACGATCTCCGGTGAAATACAGCCCATGCTGTGCGGCAGCGCTTTCAAGAACAAGGGTGTGCAGCGCATGCTCGACGCGGTGATTGAATTGATGCCGTCTCCACTGGACGTGCCCGCTATTGATGGGGTAGACGAAGACGGACAGCACGCCGAGCGCCACCCAAGCGATGATGAACCATTCTCTGCGCTGGCCTTCAAGCTGATGAGCGATCCATACGTCGGACAGTTGACCTTTATTCGTGTCTATTCCGGCATACTGCGCAAAGGCGACGCGGTTTATAACCCGGTAAAGGGCAAAAAAGAGCGAATCGGGCGCATCGTGCTGATGCATGCCAACGACCGCCATGAGGTGGACGAGCTGCGCACAGGGGATATCGCAGCCTGTGTCGGGCTGAAAGACGTCACCACCGGTGACACGCTGACCGACCCGAATGCGGTGATCACCCTTGAACGGATGGAGTTCCCGGACCCGGTTATTTCGCTGGCGATTGAGCCGAAAACCAAGGCCGATCAGGAGAAAATGGGGATCGCCCTACAGCGCCTGGCGGCGGAGGATCCGTCTTTCCGTCTGCACACGGACGAAGAGTCCGGTCAGACCATTATCTCCGGGATGGGCGAACTGCATCTCGAAATCATCGTTGACCGCATGAAGCGTGAGTTTGGCGTTGAGGCAAACATTGGTCGTCCACAGGTCACCTACCGTGAAACCCTGCGTAAAGCGGTGAAGGATATTGAAGGTAAATTTGTCCGACAGTCCGGCGGGAAAGGGCAGTACGGTCATGTGGTCCTGAGTCTGGAGCCGTTAGCAGCCGGAAGTGGTTTTGTGTTTGAAGATGCCACCAAAGGCGGGGTAGTGCCGCGGGAGTACATCCCGTCGGTGGAAAAAGGCTTGCGAGAAGCCATGAATACGGGTGTGCTGGCGGGCTATCCGGTTGTCGATGTGAAAGCGACCCTGACGTTTGGTTCCTACCATGACGTTGACTCCTCGGAGATGGCCTTCCGCATGGCGGCGATCCTCGGCTTCAAAGAGGGCGCGCGGCGGGCGGATCCGGTTATTCTTGAGCCGGTGATGCACGTTGAGGTGGAAACGCCGGAAGAGTATGCCGGGAACATTATGGGCGATCTCTCCTCCCGCCGCGGCATGGTGCAGGGGATGGCAGAGCAGTACGGCAGCCAGATTATTCGCGCTGACGTCCCACTGGCTGAAATGTTTGGCTACGCCACCACGCTGCGCTCGATGTCCCAGGGGCGCGCGACGTATACGATGGAGTTCCATCATTTTGCGGAAGCTCCGCGGAATGTGGCGGATGAGATTATTGCGAAGCGCGTGAAGAGTTAATTAATTGCACATGGTAGTCATTTGGCTACCATGTGCCTTTATTATTACGACAGGGAGTTTATGCCTGTTACTTAATTAGCGTCGCCGATCGCACTTTCCATTTTCCTTGCTCTTCAACGAGACAATCTGCAATAACATGATCTTGCTTCTTACCAAATGCGACATAGACGTTTGTGCAAACGGCGTCAAAATCAGAATGTAAGACGGTTATCTGATTCCAGTCATCATCCCAGTCCTGCGCTTTGATAAACATATCCGCATCGGGCATATCTTTGTCGCTACTGTCGCCAGAGTACATTTCTTTAATTGCTGCAATGGTCCCTGAGGCTACGTATTCGTTCATAATGTCTGGATTGAGTACGGGCGGTTTGTTCTGATCTAACTGCGCTATATACCATTGATTGAATTTAAGCGCCGCCTGACCCGGTGCATAAATGTTTTCTGCGGCCGCGAGCGGAGACAGGGCGAAAAGTAAAAAGTAGTGTGGTTTCATTAATCATGCCTGAACAGTTCGTAATGAGGTTGTATGTTGCGGTAAGCCTGCATTGACTAATGTGCGCCCCATATCTTTTGCCAGACGCGTGTTGGGGATTTTTAATCGACCACCCGCTCTGATCGCTTCTGTTACGTAACGAGCACAATAACCCGTGCTGCTGGGTTGCGCGTGTGATTTCGCATATGATATTGCGCCATCTTTGTTCCATGACATGGATAGTTCCTTTACGAAAGATTGTTTATGCAACAGCTTCTGAAATATCCTCCGTTTAACATCGTTATGATAAACATAAAATGCCATAGAAATTTTATATAATTCAGATGGGTATAATTAAAAAATCAATCCAGCGCCTTCACCATCTTCCCACTCGTCACAAACATCCCGGCCCCCAGATGATGCAGCGTATTCAGCTTATCCCCGTCAAACTGCCAGCGTCCGGCGACAAATGCGCGTTCATCTGCCGCGGCGGAAACCACTTCGCCAAACAGGGTGTCATATTTCTCGGCCGCAGAAGTGACAGGTAATAACCGACACTCCATCCACGCCAGACATTTCTCTTCTATAACCGGCAGACCAAGCTCAGGGCCATGAATAACCGGGATCCCGTAGCAGTTAAATTTATCCTCGTCGCGCCCGCTGACGCTGCCGACCGCCCAGGTCCAGTTGGCTGCCGCCACGCCGGGGATCACAATACCGAATTTCCCGCTGCGTTCGATCAACTCCCGTGACCACGCGCTTTTGTCTACCACAATCGCGATACGCGGGGGTTCAAATTCCACCGGCATAGACCATGCGGCGGCCATGACGTTGCGACGATCGATGGTCTCATCCCGGCTGGTGATGAGCACGGTTGGACCGTGATTCAGAAGACGGCTGGCATGACGTAATTCAACAGGACGAAAGTGGCTCATAGGATCTCCTCATGTACACGATGAGTATGCCGAAAAAGCACTTTTGCGCATATGCATAAGGGAAAATAGTTTATAAACAGGGGATATCACATCATGGAGCAAATCATGTCCCCATTTCTGAGTGCTTATTTTGCCCGCACGGGCTGGCAGCAGCCCGTACAGGTTAATATCGATACCCTGCGGGGGCTCCATTTACACCATAACTGCGCGATCCCTTTTGAAAATATTGACGTCGTTTTGCCGCGGGAAATTCATCTGGACGACGGGTGTCTGGTAGATAAACTGGTCACCGCGCGTCGGGGGGGATATTGCTTCGAGCAAAATGGCCTGTTTGAGCGGGTGTTGTGCGAAGTTGGGTTTACGGTACGCAGCGTGCTGGGGCGGGTTGTACTGGCGAATCCGTCGCAGATGCCGCCGCGCACGCACCGGTTGCTGCTGGTTGAGCTGAACGGCGAGCGCTGGATCGCTGATGTAGGATTTGGCGGACAAACGCTGACGGCGCCGATTCGTTTGATCGCTAACGAGGAGCAGGAAACCCCGCACGGGAGTTATCGTTTGCTGAGCGAGGGTAACGACTGGGTACTGCAATTCCGCCATCACGAGCACTGGCAGTCGATGTACCAATTTGACCTGGGGACGCAGTACTTCAACGATTACGTGATGGGTAACTTCTGGTCGGCGCACTGGCCTCAGTCCCATTTTCGTCATCACCTGCTGATGTGTCGCCACCTGCCGGACGGGGGCAAGCTGACGCTGACCAACTTTAATTTTACCCACTGGCAGAACGGTCATGTGGAGGAGCAGATCCATTTGCCGGATGCGGAGGCGCTATATAAGCTGATGCAGGACCGGTTTGGCCTGGGCGTTGATGACCCGAAGCACGGCTTTACACTGGCAGAGCTGACGGCAGTAATGGCAGGGTTTGATACGCATCCGCAGGCAGGGAAATAGCCCGGTGGCGGCTACGCCTTACCGGGCCTACGGGAGTATACGTAGGTCGGGTAAGGCGTAGCCGCCACCCGACAAATCAACGGCGCGATCTTACCACCTGATACCGACGCGTGAAGTACTCAAACGGCGCGCTCCACACGTGCACCAGGCGGGTGAACGGGAAGATGAGGAAGATCGTCATCCCCAGCACCAGATGCACGCGGAAGATCGGCGCGACGCCGCTCAGCATTTCCGACGAGCCGCCCTTAAACGTGACGATCCCCTGCGCCCAGCCAACCAGCTTCATCATCTCGCTTCCGTCAGGGTACTGAGCGGAGAAAGGAATGGTCGACAGCCCAAGGATGCACTGAAGCAGCAGGATACTCATGATGATAATATCCGGCGTGGTGGACGTGGCGCGCACCCGCTGGTTGAACAGGCGTCGGATCAAAAGCATCGACCCACCGATCAGCGTCAGCACCCCGCAAATACCTCCCGCAATCATGGCTAACTGCTGTTTAACCGCGACGGGTAAAAACCAGGCGTACATCCAGTGCGGGGTTAACATGCCGAACAGGTGCCCGAAGAAGATCCCCAGAATCCCAATATGAAACAGGTTCGAAGCCCAGTTCATCCCGCGCTTGCTGAGCATCTGGCTTGATGACGCCCGCCAGGTGTACTGCCCATAGTCGTAGCGCAACCAACTGCCGAGGAAGAAGACGGTGGCGCAGATGTACGGATAAATGTCATAGAAAAACACGTTCAGGTAATGAGTCATTTTGGGCCTCCGGCGCTGACGTCCACGTACTGCGGCGCGACGTCCTGGCTAAAGCGTCGTTGATATTGCTGCATCGGCGAACTGTCGCACGATGTGGCGTTGTCTTCGATAAACTTGACCTGTTCCTCTTCCCACACGGCGTCCAGCGCCTGACGGGTATCATCACGTTTTTCACCGGATACCTGTTTCGCCACGCTGTCGCTGGAAAGCCGTGTTTCCGCCAGCGACAGCAGGGCGTCAAACAGCTTGTAATGCGCTACCTCGCGCTGTTTCAGGCGGCCTCCAATCAGCGCCAGTATAGGCGCGACGTTTTGCAGCCCTTCACGCGCCTCGTCGTCGCTGACGATACTGAGATATTCCAGATAGAGCGGCAGATAGTCCGGCAGCTCGCGGCAATCCAGCTCCAGCCCGGCTTTCTCATACTGGCTCATCAGGTCGACCATCGCCTGACCGCGATCGCGGGACTCGGCGTGAACGTGCTCGAACAGCAGTAGTGAAGTCGCGCGCCCCCGCTCGAAAACTTCACACCATTCGGCCTGCTTATCCAGCAGCGGGGCGCTCAGGTGCTGCTGCGCAAACGGCAGTAGCATGGGCGCATCCTGTTCCACCAGGGAAAGCGCTTCTTCACGGTTATCCCAAAGCAGCTCATCGGGATACTCAATCAGTAGCGCGATGATTTTAAGGATCTGCATTATTCTCCCTCCCCGTGATCGCGCACCTCGGTAATGTTGATCGCGTCGATGCGGCTGCTGTTGAAGAGGTTGAATTTGGTGTCGGAGCCGTGACAGCCGTCACCGAAGGTGAAGCCGCAGCCGTTTTTCTCCGGGAAGGCGTCGCGCGCCATTTCGCGGTGGCTGGTCGGGATCACGAAGCGGTCTTCGTAGTTAGCGATGGCCAGATAGCGGTACATCTCCTCAACCTGCGCTTCGGTCAGGCCCACTTCCTCAATGGCGCGGGTATCGGTCACGCCTTCCACGGTCTGGGAGCGTTTGTAGTGGCGCATCGCCATCATGCGCTTCAGAGCGCGCAGCACCGGGCCGGTATCGCCCGCGCTGAGCATATTTGCCAGGTATTGCACCGGGATGCGCAGGCTTTCGACCGCAGGCAGTACACCGTCGCTCTGCGGCAGACCACCCGCGTCCGCGTAGGACTGAATCGGTGACAGCGGCGGCACATACCAGACCATCGGCAGGGTGCGGTATTCCGGATGCAGCGGCAGGGCGAGCTTCCAGTCCATCGCCATTTTGTAAACCGGGGAACGCTGCGCTGCGTCGATGACGTTCTGCGGGATGCCCTGCTTCAGGGCTTCTTCAATCACCGCCGGATCGTTCGGGTTAAGGAACACGTCGCACTGGCGCTCATACAGATCGGTTTCATGCTCGGTGCTGGCCGCCTCTTCAATACGGTCCGCGTCATACAACAGCACGCCAAGGTAGCGGATGCGTCCAACGCAGGTTTCTGAGCAGACGGTCGGCTGGCCGGACTCGATGCGCGGATAGCAGAAGATGCACTTCTCTGACTTGCCGCTTTTCCAGTTGAAGTAGATTTTCTTGTACGGACAGCCGCTGATGCACAGTCGCCAGCCGCGGCATTTGTCCTGGTCGATCAGCACAATGCCGTCCTCTTCGCGTTTGTAAATCGCACCGCTCGGGCAGGTGGCGACGCAGCTCGGGTTGAGGCAATGCTCGCACAGGCGCGGCAGGTACATCATGAAGGTGTTTTCGAACTGACCGTACATCTCTTTCTGGATCTTCTGAAAGTTTCGGTCGCGGGCGCGTTTTTCGAACTCGCCACCCAGCAGCTCCTCCCAGTTTGGTCCCCAGACGATCTTATCCATCCGCTTACCGTCAATCAGCGAGCGGGGGCGGGCGGTAGGGAGGTGATCCCCCTCCGGGGCGCGGTGCAGATCCTGGTAATCGAAGGTGAAAGGTTCATAGTAATCGTCAATCTGCGGCAACACGGGGTTGGCGAAAATTTTCGACAGGACGCCCATTTTTCCGCCGAGGCGCGGGGTCAGCTTGCCGTGAATACTGCGGATCCATCCGCCTTGCCACTCATCCTGATCTTCCCAGTTTTTCGGATAGCCGATACCCGGTTTGGTTTCGACGTTATTAAACCACGCATACTCCATCCCTTCGCGCCCGGTCCAGACGTTCTTACAGGTGACCGAGCAGGTGTGGCAGCCAATGCATTTATCGAGATTCAGTACCATGCCAACCTGTGAGCGTATTTTCATTTTTTCGCCTCCTGAACCTGATCCCGACCTTCGCCGTCCAGCCAGTTAATGTTTTTCATTTTGCGGATCATAATGAACTCGTCGCGATTCGAGCCGACGGTGCCGTAATAGTTAAAGCTGTACGCCAGCTGCGCGTAGCCGCCAATCATGTGGGTCGGTTTCGGACAGACGCGCGTGACCGAGTTGTGGATCCCGCCGCGCCGTCCGGTCACTTCTGACCCCGGAATGTTCAGAATGCGCTCCTGAGCGTGGTACATCATGGTCATGCCCGGCGGCACGCGCTGGCTGACCACCGCGCGGGCGGTGAGGGCGCCGTTGGCGTTGAAGGCTTCGATCCAGTCGTTGTCCTCAATCCCCAGCTCGCGCGCGTCGGTTTCGCTGATCCAGACGATTGGCCCCCCGCGTGACAGGGTCTGCATCAGCAGGTTTTCGCTGTAGGTGGAGTGAATGCCCCATTTCTGGTGCGGCGTCAGGAAGTTAAGCGCTTTTTCCGGGAAGCCATTCGGCGGGATCTCGCGCATATGGGTGACGCTGCGGGTATCAATCGGTGGACGATAGGCCACCAGACTTTCACCGAAGGCGCGCATCCAGGCGTGATCCTGATACAGCTGCTGGCGGCCGGAAATCGTGCGCCACGGGATCAGCTCGTGAACGTTGGTATAGCCTGCGTTATACGAGACATGCTCGCTCTCAAGGCCGGACCACGTTGGGCTGGAGATAATTTTGCGCGGCTGCGCCTGAATATCGCGGAAGCGAATTTTCTCGTCTTCTTTGTTCAGCGCCAGATGGGTGTGATCGCGCCCGGTCAGTTCGCCGAGGGCCTCCCAGGCTTTGACCGCGACCTGACCGTTGGTTTCCGGCGCAAGAGCGAGGATCACCTCTGAAGCATCAATGGCGGTTTCAATGCGTGGTCGGCCTTTGGCCGGGCCGTCGAGCTTGACGTAATTGAGCTTGCCGAGGAAATCGACTTCGTTTTGCGTGTTCCACGATATGCCTTTTCCGCCGTTGCCGAGCTTGTCCAGTAGCGGACCGAGAGAAGTGAAGCGCTCGTAGGTTTCCGGATAGTTGCGCTCGACGACCGCAATGTTTGGCGCGGTTTTACCGGGGATGAGATCGCACTCGCCTTTGCGCCAGTCCAGAATATCAAAAGGCTGCGACAGTTCCCCCGGGGAGTCATGCTGTAGCGGCTGTAGCACCACGTCAGTTTCGGTGCCGAGATGCCCGACGCACACTTCAGAGAAGACTTTGGCGATGCCTTTGTAGATCTCCCAGTCGCTGCGGGACTCCCACGCGGGGTCAACGGCGGCAGAGAGCGGGTGAATAAACGGATGCATGTCCGAGGTGTTCATATCGTCTTTTTCATACCAGGTGGCGGTCGGCAGGACGATATCGGAGAACAGGCAGGTGCTGGACATACGGAAATCGAGCGTCACCAGCAGATCCAGCTTGCCCTCAATGGCGGCGGTTTGCCATTCCACCTCTTCAGGTTTGACATCATCCGTTGAGCCTAAATCCTCGCCCTGAATCCCGCTCTCGGTGCCAAGCAGGTATTTGAGCATGTACTCATGGCCTTTTCCGGACGAGCCAAGCAGGTTAGAACGCCAGACAAACAGGTTGCGCGGGTGGTTCTTGCCGTTGTCCGGCTGTTCGCAGGCGAAGCGAATATCGCCCGATTTTAACGCCTGCACGGTGTAATCCTGCGGCGACATTCCGGCGGCGTCGGCACGGGCCTTAACGTGCAGCGGGTTGAGGTTGAGCTGCGGCGCGGAAGGGAGCCAGCCCATGCGCTCGGCGCGGACGTTGAAATCAATCAGATGTCCGGTGAATTTCGACGCGTCTGCAAGAGGAGAAAGCAGCTCCTGTGCGGTGAGCTTCTCATAGCGCCACTGGCTGGCGTGGTTGTAGAAGTAAGAGGTGCTGTTCATCTGGCGCGGCGGACGGTTCCAGTCCAGTGCGAAGGCCAGCGGCAGCCAGCCGGTTTGCGGGCGCAGTTTCTCCTGGCCGACATAGTGCGACCAGCCGCCGCCGCTCTGCCCGACGCAGCCGCAAAAGACCAGCATGTTGATCATCCCGCGGTAGTTCATGTCCATGTGGTACCAGTGGTTCACACCGGCCCCGAGGATGATCATCGAACGACCATGGGTTTTGTGCGCCGTGTCGGCAAATTCACGGGCGATTTTTTCTATCAGGTAAGCGGGGACGCCGGTAATTTGTTCGCCCCAGGCCGGGGTGTAGGCTTTGATCTCGGCGTAGTTTGCCGCCGCGTTACTGTCTTCCAGACCGCGATCGAGGCCGTAGTTTGCGAGGACCAGATCGTACACGCTGACCACGCGTCTCTGGCTGCCATCGGCCAGCGTCAGGGTTTTACTCGGTACGCGGCGCTTCAGCACCGGCTCCTGCTTCACGCTGCGGAAATGCGGGTTCTCGTTGCCCCCGAAGTAAGGGAAGGCCACGTCTGCCACACTGTCGTGGGTGATGAGCAGGGAAAGCGTCAGCTCGGTCTCCTGTCCCGCGGCCAGCGACTCCAGGTTCCATTTGCCTTTTTCGCCCCAGCGGAAACCGATAGAGCCGTTCGGCGCCACCAGATTTCCGGCGACGTCAAAGGCGATGGTTTTCCACTCCGGATTATTGGTTTCACCCAGCCCGTCGGCCAGATCCGACGCGCGCAGCATGCGGCCCGGCACCACGCGACCGTCAGCCTGTTCATCCAGCAGGACCAGCATCGGCATGTCGGTGTAGCGGCGGCAATAGTTGAGGAAGTAATCGCTCGGGTTATCAAGGTGGAACTCTTTGAGGATCACATGCCCCATCGCCATGGCGAGCGCGCTGTCGGTACCCTGTTTGGGGGCCAGCCACTGGTCGCTGAGCTTCGCCACCTCCGAGAAGTCCGGCGTAATGGCGACGGTCTTGGTGCCTTTGTAACGTACTTCGGTAAAGAAGTGGGCGTCCGGGGTACGCGTCTGCGGCACGTTCGAGCCCCAGGCAATGATATAGCTGGAGTTGTACCAGTCCGCCGATTCCGGCACGTCGGTCTGCTCGCCCCAGGTCATCGGCGATGCCGGAGGCAAATCGCAGTACCAGTCATAGAAGCTCAGGCAGGTGCCGCCGAGCAGGGAGAGATAGCGCGTACCGGCGGCATAAGAGACCATCGACATGGCCGGGATGGGGGAAAAACCGGCTACCCGATCCGGGCCGTAGTTTTTGATGGTCCAGACGTTGGCGGCAGCAATCAGTTGGTTAAGCTCTTTCCAGTTTGAGCGGATAAACCCGCCTTTACCGCGCGCCTTTCTGTAGCTTTGCGCTTTCTGTGGATCGTTCTGAATGGCATCCCAGGCCAGCACCGGATCGGTATGCTGCGCCAGCGCCTCGCGCCAGAGCTCGATCAGCCTGCGGCGTACCAGCGGGTACTTGAGACGGTTGGCGCTGTAGAGATACCAGGAGTAGCTTGCGCCACGCGGGCAGCCGCGCGGTTCGTGGTTAGGCAGGTCAGGGCGGGTACGCGGGTAGTCGGTCTGCTGGGTTTCCCATGTCACCAGGCCATTTTTGACATAAATCTTCCAGCTACAGGAGCCGGTGCAGTTAACGCCGTGGGTGGATCGCACAATTTTGTCGAACTGCCAGCGCTGACGGTAACTGTCCTCCCAGTCACGGTTGGTGTGGTACACCTGGCCGTGCCCATCGGCGAAACTGTCGCCTTTTGTTTTGAAGTAACGGAAGCGGTCCAACAGTTTGCTCATGACATTTCTCCTGCTTCGATAGCATGGCCGGAGGGTGAGGCATCACGCTCCGGCGAAGAGGTAGTTATTTTTTTTGTGAGGATTTGCGGCCGTACACCAGCCAGGTGACGAGCACGCAGACGATGTAAAACACGAGGAAGACTTTCATGGCGCCCACCGGGGAACCGGTCATCGCCAGGGAGGTGCCAAAGGCTTTGGGAATAAAGAACCCGCCCACCGCACCGATGGCAGAGATAAAGCCCAGCGCCGCAGCCGTTTCGGTCACCGCTTCATGCTGTGCCTGTTCATCGCTCCCGCCCTGTTTTTTCACGCGGTCGAGGGTGATTTGGCGAAAGATAATCGCGATCATCTGGAAGGTCGAGCCGCTACCCAGGCCTGCGGTCAGAAACAGGCCCATAAAGACCAGATAGAAGGCGATAAAGCTGCCTGAACCAGACCCGGGGAGCGTCAGGAAAATCAGGGCGCTAAAGATGGCCATAAAGACGAAGTTGATCAGCGTCACCCTTACGCCGCCCAGCCTGTCTGAAATCATCCCGCCAGCCGAACGCGCCAGGGCGCCGATCAGTGGGCCAAAGAAGGCGAGGTGGAGGATATTAACGTCCGGAAACTGGGTTTTCGACAGCATGGCAAAGCCTGCCGAGAAACCGATAAACGAGCCGAAGGTTGCCAGATAAAGCAGGCTCAGCAGCCAGAGATGAAAGCGCTTAAGCACCGGAAGCTGGCTGGCAATGGACGCTTTCGAGCTGGCGATGTCATTCATGCCAAAAAACGCCGCAATGGTGGCCAGAATCAGCAGCGGCGCCCAGATCCACGCCGCGTTCGCCAGCCACATCGTCGAGCCATCCTCCTGCGGTACGCCGTGCACGCCGAGGAAGGTAAACATCGGCAGGAAAATCACCAGCGGCGCAACCAGCTGCATCACACTCACGCCCAGGTTACCCAGCCCGCCGTTAATGCCCAGTGCGCTGCCCTGTCTGGCTTTCGGGAAGAAGAAGCTGATGTTTCCCATGCTGGAAGCGAAGTTGGCACCGGCAAAACCGCACAGCAGCGCGATGATGATGAAGATCCAATAGGGCGTGGCGGTATTCTGAATGGCGATCCCAAGCCAGACACAGGGTACGACCAGGATAACGGTGCTTAACACGGTCCAGTAACGTCCGCCAAATATCGGTACCATAAAAGAGTAGGGGACACGCAATATCGCGCCGGAGAGAGAAGGTAATGCCGTTAGCATAAAAAGCTGATCGGTGCTGAAATTAAATCCGACCTTATTAAGATTTACCGCAATAGCGCTAAACAACATCCAGACGCAAAACGCCAGAAGCAAACATGCCACGGAAATCCACAGGTTTCTTCGTGCGATATGTTTCCCTTTATTCTCCCAAAATTGCGCGTTTTCCGGTTTCCAGTTACTCAACAGATGCTGATTACTCTTCTCGCTTTGATGTGACATATCACCCTCTTGCTTACCGAAGTGGAGAGAAAAAAGAAGGAAAAACAGAAAGATACCTGTCAGTGGCGTATGAAATTTATAGGATGTTATGGGATACATCTGAAAGGATAGATAAAAAAGCGAATCCCTGAGTTTGGAATGGGAATCAGGGTTCGCTTTATGTGTTACTAATTGTAACTCTTTGCGGAAATTAATACTCCGATGGGAGTATTAAAACAATTCGAGGGAGATAAGTTTATCCAGATGCTTATTAAATGCCGCGTCGTCCATTTCAGGCATATTTAAGACGTATATGCCATCCAGGCCACATACCAGACCAATTAAACGCCAGGCGATATTTTCCGGCTGATCAGCAAGCGTAAAGGCGTTGGCCTCCGTACCGGCGCGGATAATTGCGACCGTTTCCTGGTGCCACATCTCCATGGTCAAAACGTAGGCGCTTTTGATATCGCTATCCCGGCTGGCGAGAATTTGCGCCTCCCGCCACAGCCGAATGTAGGGCTCAAACCCGCCGTCATCGCTGCCGAGCATGGCATGCAGGCGCTCGCGCCAGCCTGCGTTTTCGCCAACGATTTCAGCATCCAGCAAATCGCGGATCAGCCTGACAAACGCCAGCGATTTAAGCTCGCCCGCCGACGCAAAGTGGTGATGCACCTGCCCGGTGGCGACGCCCGCTTCGGTAGCGATTCGGCGCACGGTCATCGCAGCGAATCCTTCGGTCAGCGCCACGCGCATTGCGGCCTGTAGGATCTCTTCCCGCCGCTCGTCCTTGCTCAGATAACGCATAATTTCTCACTCTCAATGGCAACGAAACGAGTGTAACAAAGAGCTGGACAAGTGTTCAACTTTACGTAGGATCGCAATCTGGACATGTGTCCAGTTTTTAAATGAAAAGGAAATTTATGTTTCGTCAGTGGTTAGCGTTAGTGATTATCGTGCTGGTGTATATCCCGGTGGCGATTGACGCGACGGTGCTGCACGTGGCGGCGCCAACATTGAGCATGACGCTGGGTGCCAGCGGCAACGAATTGCTGTGGATTATTGATATTTACTCGCTGGTGATGGCGGGGATGGTGCTGCCGATGGGCGCGCTGGGCGATCGTATAGGTTTTAAGCGCCTGCTGATGATCGGCAGCGTGCTGTTTGGCCTGTCATCGTTAGCGGCGGCTTTTGCGCCGTCCGCGGGCTGGCTGATTGCCGCCCGCGCGTCGCTGGCGATTGGCGCGGCGATGATCATTCCGGCTACGCTTGCAGGGATCCGCACGCTGTTTATTGACGTGCGGCACCGTAACATCGCCCTTGGCGTCTGGGCTGCCGTTGGGTCGGGCGGCGCGGCGTTTGGCCCGCTGATTGGCGGCATGCTGCTGGAGCACTTTTACTGGGGTTCGGTCTTCCTGATTAACGTGCCGATCGTGCTGATCGTGGTTTCGCTTGCTGCGCGCTTTGTGCCTGCTCAGCAGGGTCGGCCCGAGCAGCCGCTCAATATCAGCCATGCCATTATGCTGATTGTCGCCATTTTACTGCTGGTCTACAGCGCCAAAACCGCCCTGAAAGGGGTGCTGTCGCCGTGGATGGTGGCCTCTACGCTGCTTACCGGGGCGATGATGCTGTTTATCTTCGTCCGTATCCAGCTGCGCGCGCGCGTGCCAATGATCGACATGCGTCTGTTTTGCCATCGCATTATTTTAAGCGGCGTGGTCATGGCGATGACCGCCATGATTGCGCTGGTGGGCTTTGAACTGCTGATGGCGCAGGAGTTGCAGTTCGTGCATGGTTTTACGCCGTTTGAAGCAGGGATATTTATGCTGCCGGTGATGGTGGCGAGCGGATTTAGCGGGCCGATCGCGGGTGTGCTGGTCGGGCGTCTGGGGCTGCGCATTGTCGCGGCCGGAGGCATGGGGCTAAGCGCGATCAGTTTTATCGGCCTGTCGACGCTCGATTTCAGCACCCAACAGTGGCAGGCGTGGAGCCTGATGGTGCTGCTGGGCTTTAGTGCCGCCAGCGCACTGCTGGCATCGACGTCAGCGATCATGGCTGCCGCGCCGAAAGAGAAAGCGGCCGCGGCAGGCGCGATCGAAACCATGTCCTACGAGCTGGGCGCTGGTCTCGGGATCGCCATTTTCGGTCTGTTGTTAACCCGCAGCTTTTCGGCGTCAATTGTACTGCCGCAGGGGCTGAGCGCGTCGCTGACCGATAAAGCCTCGTCGTCCATCGGTGAAGCGATGAAGGTCGCGCAGGAGCTGACGCCGTCACTGGCCGAGCCGGTGATGACGGCGGCGAAAACCGCGTTCATCACCTCGCACAGCGTGGCCCTGGGCAGTGCGGGAGCCATGCTGATGATTCTGGCGATCGGGATCTGGTTTAGTCTGGCGAAGGTCGGAGGGCAGCAGTAAAAAAAAGGCCAGCCGCGTGGGCTGGCCTTTTGAACTAACACATCTTAGAACTGGTAGGTCAGACCTACAGCCACGATGTTGTCGGTAGCCACTTTGGCATCTTTGGTGAACTGGCTGTCATCCACGAGGTTGATTTTGTAATCAACGTAGGTGGACATGTTTTTGTTGAAGTAGTAGCTCGCGCCAACGTCAACGTATTCAACCAGGTCCTGGTCGCCATAAGAACCGATGTCTTTACCTTTGGATTTCAGGTAAGCGATGGATGGACGCAGACCGAAGTCAAACTGGTACTGAGCCACAACTTCGAAGTTCTGTGCTTTGTTGGCAACGTGACCGCTACCGAACGCCGTCATGTTGCGGGTTTCAGAGTAGGTGGTTGCCAGGTAGATGTTGTTCGCATCGTACTTCAGGCCAGCAGCCCAGACTTCTGCGTTTTCGCCACCGGCGTTCAGGTTGCTTGCAGCACGAACCTGACGGTCAGTACGGTCAGATTTCGCGTAGGTCGCACCCACACCGAAGCCGTCGAATTCATAGGTAGAAGACAGACCCCAGCCGTCACCGTTGGATTCGGTGATCTCTGAACGGTCGTTTTTACCCTGGTACTGGGCAGCCACGTTCAGGCCGTCAACCAGACCAAAGAAGTCGGTGTTACGGTAGGTGGCAACGCCAGTGGTACGACCGGTCATGAAGCCGTCAGTCTGCGTCCAGGTATCGCCACCGAACTCTGGCAGAACGTCAGTCCATGCGCCGATGTCATAAGCAACACCGTAGTTACGACCGTAGTCGAAGGAACCGAATTCATCGAATTTCAGACCAGCGAAGGCCAGACGGGTTTTGTTGCCGTCGGAACCCTGAGCTTCAGAGCGGTTGCCCTTGAACTCATATTCCCACTGGCCGTATCCGGTCAGTTGATCGTTGATCTGAGTTTCACCTTTGAAGCCCAGACGAACGTACGTTTTGTCGCCGTCGCTACCAGCATCATCAGAAAAATAGTGCAGACCAGTAACTTTGCCGTACAGATCCAGTTTGTTACCGTCTTTGTTAAAAACTTCAGCCGCGTTAACAACGCCAGCCGCCAACATGGAAGTCACTGCCACTGCAACTAATTTAAGTTTCATCTTAACTAACCCTTATAATTTTATTTGGGTATTTCCTAAGCCACCTGAGCGATTTTTAAACGAGGCTTATCGTCAATGGCAGACTATTTTTAAAATTCCGTAGACTGCTTTCAATAATAAGTTTCAAAATATTAAAGATAATTTCAATTAGTGTGATCCTGATCCGATAAATTTCCCTTAAATCGCTCAATAAGGTTACTTTATATACATAAATTGATTATTAACAAAACACGATAATAAGTCTGGAAATAGTTGCCATGCGTTTTTGTTTTTAGAGGGAGATAAAAGGGCTTGGCAGATAATGTCAAGGAATGGGCCGTGTTATTGACTTTTAAAACAGTGACTTGTGGATTTATCCTGGAGCCTGCAACTGTTTTTTAAAAGAAACATCCAGAAATAAACTATTGCACTATGTGCTATATAGCACGGGAATATTGGGGTTGAATTAATTACATGCGTTGTCAGTTTATGTCAATTTCCACAACGGATCTGACTTTCTATGAGTACTCTATACAGAAATAGAAATACATACGAATGTTATAAATAATATTCTTTACTGTGATCACATATTAAAATAATGTTAATTTTTACCGGGCATAATTCGTGCCCGGTAAAATTAAAATGCTATTTGCGGGTGGCATACCAGCAAAGTAATGATCCGGCGCAAACCATTAATGCACCTTGCCAGAATGAGAATGAAAGCGGAGAGCTCAGCATAATAGCCGCCAGCGCGGCAGAGAGTACCGGGGTGAAGTAGGAGACGGCCGCAAGCACCGTGACGTTACCGTGGAGGATCCCAATGTTCCAGGCGGCGTAGCCAAAGCCAAGGGCAACACCACACATCAACAGCTTCACGACTACCGGCACGCTGAATACCATTTCGGGCTGATCGCTGACGGCATATTTGACCCACAGGCTCAGGGCGGTCAGCAGGACGAAAAGAGTAATGCCATTTTGCCCTCTGGCATACCTGCTGGTGACGGTGCAGTAGGCGGCCCAGATAAAGGCACCGGCAAATGCCAGCCCGTAGCTCAGCGGGCTGGAAACGATGTTTAGCATGATGTCGTGAACGTGCAGCCCGTTTTCGCCGCCTAAGACCCAGCCCACGCCCAGCAGGGAGATCGCTAAGCCGGGGATCACCCACAGGGTGGATTTTTGTCCGTTGAACAAAATGGCGAACACAATCGTCAGGCTTGGCCAGAGATAATTGACCATGCCCACCTCAATTGCCTGCGAGCGCGTCGCGGCAAAGCCAAGCGACAGGGCAAGGCACATTTCATAGCTGACAAACAGGACGCTGCCCGCAATGAGATAGCCTTTCGAAAACCGTTTAATATCAGGGAAACCTACCGTCGCCAGACACAATAATCCGCTGACGGTGTAGATCATCGCTGCGCCCCCCACCGGGCCAAGTCCCTCACTGACGCTGCGGATGAGACCAACCATGGTACTCCACAGCAGTATGGCCACCAGGCCAATCAGCGTTGCTCTTTTTCTGTCCATTACCCTGCCAGTCTCATAAAAATCAAAGGGTAAACTTATAGCATCTAACCCATTCACCAGGCGAATTTTCTGTTTCGCGGTTAACCCGAAAGGAGTAATAAATCATACCGGCGGTGACTATTAAGGGGGCGAAGTTCGGCGACCTTGATTTGACGCAAAAAAAACAGGGGCTTTGCTGTTAGTTTGCGGCGCGAAGTCTTATCAGATAACGAGGACAGCAATGGACGTCAGCCGCAGACAATTTTTTAAAATCTGCGCGGGCGGTATGGCCGGAACAACAGCCGCAATGCTGGGATTCGCTCCCAAAATGGCGCTGGCTCAGGCACGCAACTATAAACTGCTGCGCGCGAAAGAGATCCGTAACACCTGCACATACTGCTCCGTGGGTTGTGGGCTATTAATGTATAGCCTGGGTGATGGCGCGAAGAACGCCAAAGAAGCGATTTATCATATTGAAGGGGACCCGGACCATCCGGTGAGCCGCGGGGCGCTTTGCCCGAAAGGGGCGGGGCTGCTGGACTACGTCCACAGTGAAAACCGTCTGCGCTATCCGGAATATCGTGCGCCGGGCTCTGATAAATGGCAGCGCATCTCCTGGGACGAGGCCTTCTCACGTATTGCAAAACTGATGAAAGCGGATCGCGACGCCAACTTTATTGAAAAGAACGAGCAGGGCGTTACGGTAAACCGCTGGACCTCCACCGGGATGCTGTGTGCATCTGCGGCAAGTAATGAGACCGGCATGCTGACGCAAAAATTTGTGCGCTCCCTCGGCATGCTGGCGGTTGATAACCAGGCGCGCGTCTGACACGGACCAACGGTAGCAAGTCTTGCTCCAACATTTGGTCGCGGTGCGATGACCAACCACTGGGTTGATATCAAAAACGCAAACGTCGTGGTGGTGATGGGCGGTAACGCCGCTGAAGCCCATCCGGTGGGATTCCGCTGGGCGATGGAAGCGAAAAACAACAACGATGCGACGCTGATTGTCGTCGATCCACGCTTTACGCGTACGGCATCGGTGGCTGATATTTATGCGCCGATCCGCTCCGGTACGGATATTACGTTCCTTTCCGGCGTGCTGTTGTACCTGATCGAAAACAATAAGATTAACGCGGAATACGTTAAGCATTACACCAATGCCGGCCTGCTGGTGCGGGAAGATTTCGCCTTCGAAGATGGCCTGTTCAGCGGCTATGACGCAGAGAAACGTCAGTACGATAAATCGTCCTGGAACTATCAGTTCGACGAAAACGGCTACGCGAAACGCGATGAGACCCTGACCGATCCGCGCTGCGTGTGGAACTTGCTGAAACAGCATGTTTCCCGTTATACGCCAGACGTGGTGGAAAACATCTGCGGTACGCCGAAAGCAGACTTCCTGAAAGTATGTGAAGTGCTGGCCTCCACCAGTGCCGCCGACAGAACAACCACCTTCCTGTACGCGCTGGGCTGGACGCAGCATACCGTGGGCGCGCAGAACATCCGTACCATGGCGATGATCCAGCTGCTGCTCGGCAACATGGGGATGGCCGGTGGGGGCGTGAACGCCCTGCGCGGACACTCCAACATTCAGGGCTTAACCGATCTCGGCCTGCTGTCGACCAGCCTGCCGGGTTACCTGACCCTGCCGTCGGAGAAGCAGACCGACTGGCAAAGCTGGCTTGACGCCAACACGCCAAAAGCGACGCGTCCGGACCAGGTGAACTACTGGAGTAACTATCCGAAGTTTGCCGTCAGTCTGATGAAATCGTTCTACGGCGATGCGGCGCAGAAAGAGAATGACTGGGGCTTTGAGTGGTTGCCGAAATGGGATCAGGCTTACGATGTCATCAAGTATTTCAACATGATGGATAAGGGCGACGTCACGGGGTATATCTGCCAGGGCTTTAACCCGGTGGCGTCATTCCCGGATAAAAACAAAGTCGTTCGCAGCCTGAGCAAGCTGAAGTACATGGTGGTTATCGATCCGCTGGTCACCGAAACGTCTACGTTCTGGCAGAACCACGGCGAGTCTAACGATGTCGATCCGGCATCCATTCAGACCGAGGTGTTCCGACTGCCATCGACCTGCTTTGCGGAAGAGGACGGTTCTATTGCCAACTCTGGCCGCTGGCTACAGTGGCACTGGAAAGGTCAGGATGCGCCGGGTGAAGCGCGTAATGACGGCGAAATTCTGGCCGGGATTTACCATCGTCTGCGCGAAATGTACCGCACCGAAGGCGGCAAAGGCGCAGAGCCGCTGCTGAAGATGAGCTGGAACTACAAGCAGCCGGATCATCCTGAGTCCGAAGAGGTGGCAAAAGAGAACAACGGCGTGGCGCTGGCCGACCTGTACGATGCCAACGGCAATCTGGTGGCGAAGAAAGGCCAGTTGCTCAATAGCTTCGCGCTGTTGCGTGACGACGGCACCACGGCCTCGTCCTGCTGGATCTACACCGGTAGCTGGACGGAGCAGGGTAACCAGATGGCCAACCGTGATAACGCCGATCCGTCAGGCCTGGGCAACACGCTGGGCTGGGCATGGGCGTGGCCGTTGAACCGCCGCGTACTGTACAACCGTGCCTCCGCAGACGTGAACGGTAAGCCGTGGGATCCGAAGCGCATGCTGATCGAGTGGAACGGCACGAAGTGGACGGGAAACGATATCCCGGACTTCAGCACCGCCGCGCCGGGCAGCAACACCGGGCCGTTTATCATGCAGCCGGAAGGGCTGGGACGTCTGTTTGCCATCGACAAGCTGGCGGAAGGGCCGTTCCCGGAACATTACGAGCCGATGGAAACGCCGCTCGGCACTAACCCGCTGCACCCGAACGTGGTCTCCAGCCCGGTAGTGCGTATCTATGAAGATGACGTGATGCGTTTAGGTAAAAAGGACAAGTTCCCGTATGTCGGAACTACCTACCGCCTGACTGAGCATTTCCATACCTGGACCAAACATGCGCGGCTTAACGCCATCGCGCAGCCGGAACAGTTTGTGGAGATAAGCGAAACGCTGGCGAAGGCGAAAGGCATTGCCAATGGCGATCGCGTGACGGTGAGCAGCAAACGCGGCTTTATACGCGCGGTAGCGGTGGTCACCCGTCGTCTGCAAAGTCTGAACGTACACGGCCAGCAGGTAGAAACCGTCGGCATCCCGCTGCACTGGGGCTTTGAAGGGGTGGCGCAGAAAGGTTACATCGCCAATACCCTGACGCCAAACGTCGGCGATTCCAACTCGCAAACGCCGGAGTATAAAGCGTTTCTGGTCAACATCGAGAAAGCGTAAGGAGCGATTAAATGGCGATGGAAACACAAGACATTATTAAACGCTCCGCGACCAACCCGATAACGCCCGCGCCTCGCGCGCGGGACTACAAGGCAGAAGTCGCCAAGCTGATCGATGTCTCCTCCTGCGTGGGCTGTAAGGCCTGCCAGGTGGCCTGCTCGGAGTGGAACGATATCCGCGACGAGGTGGGGCACTGCGTTGGCGTTTACGATAACCCGGCTGATCTGAGCGCCAAGTCCTGGACGGTGATGCGCTTTAGCGAAACCGACCAGAACGGCAAGCTGGAGTGGCTAATCCGTAAAGACGGCTGTATGCACTGTGAAGATCCGGGCTGCCTGAAGGCATGCCCGTCTGCGGGTGCAATTATTCAGTACGCCAACGGGATCGTCGACTTCCAGCAGGATAACTGTATCGGCTGCGGCTACTGCATCGCAGGCTGTCCGTTTAATATCCCGCGCCTCAATAAAGAAGATAACCGGGTCTATAAATGCACGCTGTGTGTCGATCGCGTCAGCGTCGGACAGGAGCCTGCCTGCGTGAAGACCTGTCCTACCGGGGCTATCCACTTCGGCACCAAAAAAGAGATGCTGGAAGTGGCGCAGCAGCGGGTGGATAAGCTCAAAGCGCGCGGCTATGACAAGGCCGGGATTTATAACCCGCAGGGCGTGGGCGGTACGCACGTCATGTATGTTCTGCACCACAATGACCAGCCGGAGCTGTATCACAATCTGCCGAAGGATCCGGCGATCGATACCTCAATCAACCTCTGGAAAGGGGCGCTTAAGCCGCTCTCAGCGGCGGGCTTTATCGCCACCTTTGCCGGGCTGATTTATCACTACATCGGTATCGGGCCGAATAAAGAGGTGGATGACGACGAGGAGGAGCATCATGAGTAAGTCGAAAATGATAGTGCGCACAAAATTTGTCGATCGCGCCTGTCACTGGACGGTGGTCATCTGCTTCTTCCTGGTGGCGGTATCCGGCATTTCGTTCTTCTTCCCGACGCTACAGTGGCTAACGGAAACCTTCGGGACACCGCAGATGGGGCGCATTCTGCATCCGTTCTTCGGCGTACTGATTTTCGTGGTGCTGATGTTTATGTTTGTACGTTTCGTTCATCACAACATCCCTGACAAGCAGGATATTCCGTGGCTAAAAGGGATTGTTGAGGTTCTGAAAGGCAACGAGCATAAAGTCGCGAAGGTGGGCAAATATAACGCCGGGCAGAAGATGATGTACTGGACCATCATGAGCATGATATTTGTGCTGCTGGTGACCGGGGTGATCATCTGGCGTCCGTATTTTGCGCACTATTTCCCGATTCAGGTGGTGCGTTATGCGCTGCTGATCCACGCGACCTCGGCCATTATTCTGATCCACGCCATTCTGATCCATATGTATATGGCATTCTGGGTGAAAGGATCGATTAAAGGCATGATTGAAGGGAAGGTGAGCCGCCGCTGGGCGCAGAAGCACCATCCGCGCTGGTACCGCGACATTGAGCGTCTTGAAGCGCAAAAAGAGAGTTCGGAAGGGTTGAAGTAAACCTTGCGCCGTCGGCATTGTCCGGCGGCGCTGCGCTTGTGCTGGTCTGCTTCCCTGTATCAAAACCGCTCTGCAATATACCGGAAGGGATATTTTGTTGGCTTCACTTTGCCGATCTTGCGTTTCGGTAAATCCACCTTGTCAACGTGAATTTCTTTATAGGGGATCTGTGAAAGCAGATGCGAAATAATATTCAACCGAACCCGTTTTTTATCTTCTGAGCGCGCCACAAACCACGGCGCCCAGGCGGTGTCGGTTGCTTTAAACATCGCATCACGGGCGAGGGTATATTCATCCCACAGATTGAAAGATTTTATGTCCATTGGAGACAGCTTCCAGATCTTGCGACCATCATTAATGCGATCGCGCAGGCGGCGTTCCTGCTCTTTTGGCGTTACTTCAAGCCAGTATTTCAACAATATGATCCCGGCATCGACCATCGCTTTTTCCATCACCGGCGTTCCATCAAGAAATTTGTCGGCCTGCTCTTCGGTACAGAAACCCATTACTCTTTCCACGCCTGCGCGGTTGTACCAGCTGCGGTCAAAAATGACGATTTCACCGGCAGAGGGCAGATGGGGAACGTAACGCTGAAAATAGAGCTGACTTTTCTCTTTATCGGTGGGGGCCGGTAACGCAACAACGCGAAACACCCGGGGGCTGACGCGTTCGGTGATGGCTTTGATGGCGCCGCCTTTACCCGCGCCGTCTCGCCCTTCAAAAACAATACAGACCTTTAACCCTTTGGCGACCACCCATTGCTGGAGCTTAACCAGTTCAACATGGAGGCGGCGAAGCTCTTGCTCGTACGCTTTGGTTTTGAGCGGCGCATTTTTAACGACATCATCAACAACACGGGTTTTCTTCTTACTGACCATGGCGGGTCTCCCTATGGGTCCGGTCGCGGGATCGAGGCCGTACTAAGCGTGTAATCGGCCTGAATGAATGGATTAATGTGTCAGAAAACTGATTTGAACTGGTTCACCATACAAGTTTAATCAATAATGCACGCTGCGTATTTTTTAACAGTGGTCGCGGTATGAAAAAAACAATTTTTTCGTTAGCACTGGCTACCTTTGGCCTGGGGATGGCTGAATTTGGCATTATGGGCGTGCTGACAGAACTGGCTCATGATACGGGCATTTCGATTCCCTCCGCCGGAAATATGATTTCGTTTTACGCTTTTGGCGTGGTGATCGGCGCGCCAATTGTGGCGCTGTTCTCCAGTAGATTTTCGCTGAAAACAACGCTGCTGTTTCTGGTGGCGATGTGCGTCGTCGGTAACGCGCTCTTTACCTTCTCTGACACCTACATGGGGCTGGCGGCGGGGCGCTTAATCTCTGGTTTCCCGCATGGCGCGATTTTCGGTGTGGGGGCGATAATCCTGTCAAAAATTGCGCCACCGGGTAAGGTGACGGTTGCTGTAGCAGGGATGATTGCCGGGATGACCGTTGCCAATTTGCTTGGCGTCCCGCTCGGGACCTGGCTGGGACATGAATTTAACTGGCGCTACACCTTCTTTTTGATTGCCGTCTTTGATGCGCTGGTGATCCTCTCTGTTCTGCTGTGGGTGCCAGACATTCACGACACGACAACCACCCGGCTGACAGAACAATTCCACTTCCTGAAAAAACCGGAACCGTGGCTGATTTTTGCCGCTACGATGTTTGGCAATGCCGGGGTGTTTGCCTGGTTTAGCTTCGTGAAGCCGTTTATGGTCAACGTGTCAGGCTTTTCCGAGGGCGTCATGACCGCGATCATGATGCTGATGGGGCTGGGCATGGTGCTGGGTAATGTCTTCAGCGGCAAGCTGTCGTCGCGCTTTAGCCCGCTGCGCATTGCTGCCACCACCGACATGGTGATTGTGGCTTCGCTGCTGTTACTGTTCGCGTTTGGCGAGCTTAAAACAGCTTCACTGGTAATGGGGTTCGTCTGCTGCGCCGGGCTGTTTGCGCTCTCTGCGCCGCTGCAAATACTGCTGCTGCAAAATGCGAAAGGCGGCGAGATGCTGGGCGCCGCAGGCGGGCAAATGGCGTTTAACCTCGGCAGCGCAATAGGCGCGTATTTCGGTGGAATGATGATTACGCTCGGCTTTAGCTGGAGCTATGTCACGCTTCCGGCAGCGATCTTATCCTTCTCAGCAATGACCTCTCTGTTGATGTACGGTTTTTTATGTGCCAAAAAGCGTCAGGCCAACGCAGGAGCGCTGGCTTGATTTCACGCTTTGCCCGCTGGTCGCGGGCACAGGAGGGGACTACACGAATTTCGCCAGTGGGTCAGCGGCGGCAAATGCGACTGCTTTGTCTGCTGCTGGCGGGTAAATCAGTTCGTTGGTGATGGCGACTTTGATCTTTTTGCCTTCCTCGCGCACGGATTTAACACGCTGTTCCCAGCCCTCGGTGTACACCGCGCCCCAGCCACCCAGATCCAGACAGGTGACGTAATTCACCTGACGGTAAGGGTACGGCTCCAGATTTAACAGGCTGGCAGCTGCGTTATGTCCGGCGAATTTCCCCAGCTGGATCGCGTGCTGGCAGGTCATCAGTGCCGTGTTGCCCGCATCGTCCGTTTTGGCGTGAGCCATATCACCCGTCGCGTAAACCTCCGAATGCGCAGGGACCTGCAACGTGTCGGTGACGATAAGGCGTCCCTGAGTGTCGCGTTCCCCGTCAATTTGCAGGCTGAGGGGGTTAGCTTCTACCCCTGCCGTCCACACTACAGTCGCGCTGGCAATGCGCTCTCCGTTTTTCAGCGTCACGCCGCTGGCATCAATAGCTTCAATTTCACTGTTTAAACGCCATTCAACGTCCAGAGCGTTGCTTGCTTCTTCAATGGTGTTACGCAGCGCCTCGCTGTAACGCCCGCCAATGGTTGCACCTCTTTCAACTACGATCACTTTAGTCTTTGTATCGGCGCCGAAGCGGGTGCGAAGACGATCAGGGAGTTCCGTTGCCAGCTCAATGCCGGTAAAACCGCCGCCACACACGACCACGGTATTGCGTTCTGGGGTGGAGGGGCGCGAAACCAGCGAATCAAGATGTTGCTCGAACAGCCTGGCGGAGTCGAGTTGGTCGATATCAAATGCGTATTCAGTCAGACCGGCAATCGGCGGACGTTTAGTCTGGCTACCGGTTGCGAGGATCAGACGTTCCCAGTTGACTTCGGCAATGGCGCCGTTTGAATCGCGATACAAAACGGTTTTAGATGAGGTATCAATACGTTGTGCTTCGCCCGAAATAAAGGCAATACCCAGCTCAGCAAACAGTTCGGTCAGTGGCGCGACCATCGTCGACACGTTCTCTTCATAAAAACGTGGACGAACGCGCAGTTCCGGCACCGGGGCCAGCACGGCAATGCTGAGGCTATTATTACCTTCCAGAGCAGAAAGACGCGCGGCGCTGACCGCAGCCCACATACCGGAAAACCCACTACCCACAATTAAAATCTGCTTTTTCATACTCGATCCTTTTGTTCGTCAGGCTGTGTGTCTGACATAACTGCCACTATACTTGTCGGAGTTAACTGCGACAACTTCTTTCTGAGTTAAAATTCGTTATAATGCAGCGAACAATGACCCGGAGTGAGCCATGGCGTTTTACAGTTCTGGTGTGGAATATGGCATTCATAGCCTGATGTGTATGGTGGATGCAAAAGGCAATGAGCGTGAGATGAGCGTCCGGGAGATGGCGGCCTTGCAGGGCGTACCGTACGACTATCTTGGGAAGATTTTCACTCGTTTGTCACGCGCGGGGCTGGTTATCAGCACCGAAGGCAAGGGGGGAGGATTCCGGCTGGCGCGTCCGGCAGAGCTGATCAGCGTGCTGGACGTGGCGCACGCCATCGACGGCGATAAGAATATGTTCGAATGTCGGGAAGTGCGTCAGCGCCTGGCGGTATTTGATGAAACGCCACCGGCCTGGGTTTGTGACGGACCGTGCGGGGTGCGATCGGTTATGGACAGCGCGCAGCAGCGGATGGAAGAGGAGTTAGGACGCCATACCATCCTGGATCTGGCGCGGAAGATGTATCGAAAAGCGCCGGACACGTTCCAGATCGAGGTTCAGGAGTGGATTTCCGATCGCCGTTCGTCTACGTGACAGGCCGGGCAGGGCAAACCCGCTACCCGGCCACCGCGGTTAAGAACGTAAATCAATCACCATACGGCCACGGATCTGGCCCTGTTCCATCTCTTTAAAGATGGCGTTGATATCTTCCAGTGGGCGCAGCGTGACTTTCGGAACCACCTTACCTTCAGCCGCAAACTGGAAGGCTTCGAGCAGATCCTGACGAGTACCCACCAGAGAGCCCACCACCTGAATCCCATCCAGGACCAGACGTGGAATATCCAGGCTCATCGCTTCCGGCGGCAGGCCAACAGCCACCACGCGGCCTCCGGCGCGAACCGCGTCAACGGCAGAGTTGAAGGCCGCTTTCGCCACCGCCGTCACCACTGCCGCATGTGCGCCGCCGGTTTTCTCCTGAATCACTTTTGCCGCATCTTCACTGCGGGAGTTCACGGTTAAGTCTGCGCCCATGCTGGCAGCGAGCTTCAACTGCTCGTCATTCACGTCAATGGCGATAACTTTCGCATTAAAGACATTTTTGGCGTATTGCAGTGCGAGGTTGCCCAGACCGCCCAGGCCATAGATCGCAATCCACTGGCCGGGTTTGATCTCAGAGACTTTTACCGCTTTGTAGGTGGTGACCCCGGCGCAGGTGATGCTGCTGGCCGCCGCAGAGTCCAGCCCCTCCGGGACTTTAACCGCGTAATCCGCGGTCACGATGCACTCTTCCGCCATGCCGCCGTCGACGGAGTAACCCGCGTTTTTTACGTCACGGCACAGAGTTTCGTTGCCGGTATTACAATATTCACAGTGGCCACAGCCTTCGAAGAACCACGCCACGCTTGCACGATCGCCAACTTTCAGTGACGTGACGCCCGGACCAATCTCTTTGACAATACCAATCCCTTCATGGCCGAGGATCACCCCGGTCTTGTCGCCAAAATCACCATTTTTAACATGGAGATCGGTATGGCAAACGCCACAGCACTCCATCTTCAGCAGCGCTTCACCATGTTTGAGCGCGCGTAAGGTTTTCTCTGTAACGTTAACCTGATGATCCTGAGTGACAACAGCAGCCTTCATGTGTTTCTCCTTTTACTAATGAGTATCTGCATAGCAGGTGTAATACCCATTAAGGATTAATACTTTGGCGCTGTAATGCAAGGCAACCGCAACATAATGTCATCAATTAATTCAGTTTCAGATTAATAATACGGTGATCCTCTAATAATCAGTAGGGGAAAACGCTAACGTAAAAAACCCGGCGTAATGACCGCCGGGTACAGATTTATAGTTGGGCTTCTATCTCCTCAATCTCTCTTCGCCATTGCGCCTGCAACTGCGGTTTTTGGTGTTTTGGCTTGCGCGCCAAATCCTCTTCCAGCAGCATTTCCAGGGCAACCAGGCGTTCGAGCAGATCGTCAGACGCTGAAGGTGGTGCCTTCGATGCAGTCTTCGACGCCTCAGGCACCACCGGACCGGTGCCCGCACGCAGGCGCTCAAACACCGCCTCCGCATCGTGCCATTCGCTAAGCCTGCCGTCCTCAATCAGCCAGTAGCGGTTACAACTCTGGCTAATTAACTGACGATCGTGGCTCACCAGCAGCACTCCGCCTTCAAACTGTTGCAGTGTTTCCGCCAGCGCCTCTTTGCCTTCCATGTCCAGGTGGTTGGTTGGCTCATCCAGCATCAGAAGGCTATAGCGAGCAAGCGTCAGGCCGATGAACAGCAGGCGCGAACGTTCCCCACCGCTCAGCGTACTGACTTTTTGTCCGTGTCGCGCCCACGGGAACCCGGCACTGATGAGGGCCATTTTACGGGTCTGCGGATCTGGCGCGAAAGGCTCCAGCGCGTCAAAGATTGTTGCCTCCTCCGAAAGCTGATTCAGCGTCTGATCGTAATAGCCTGGCGACACGCGAGGATGAAGTTTCAGGCCAGTCTCTGAAGGTACACCTGAGAAATGCCGCCAGATAAGCTTCATCAGTGATGATTTGCCGCAGCCATTACGCCCGACGATAGCCACGCGATCGCCACTTCTAAGCCGCGCAATGTCGACGTGAAACAGCTCAGACAGGCCAGGCTCAGGCGCTACGCTTAGGTTTTCCATCTCCAGTAGCCGGTCTGCCCGCAGGGCGTCACCGCGCAGGGTTAATGTCCACGGACTGCCTGCGGTGAGCTCTGTCTGACTCTCCTTAAGCCGTTCGACCTGCTTTTCCATCTGTTTGGCTTTGCGGGCCAGATCTTCGTTATCGTAGACCTTGCCCCAGGTGGCCAGCCGTCTGGCACTGGCGGTTACGCGATCAATCTCCTTTTGCTCCGCCTTATGCCGCAGCGCATCACTTTCGTCTTTGGCTACCAGCGCCTGACGCGCGGCGGTGCAGGGAAGGGCGAAGTAGTGCAACATCTTATCGCGCAGGATCCAGCTGCCGTTGGTGACGGCATCCAATAGTTGCCTGTCGTGTGAGACCAGCACAAAGCTGCCGGACCAGTTCTGTAAAAACTGTTCCAGCCAGAGCAGGGTCGGCAAATCGAGGTGGTTACTCGGTTCGTCCAGCAGTAACAGATCTGGATCGCCGATCAGCGCCCGCGCCAGCAGGAGACGCGTGTGCTGCCCGCCGCTCAGCGTTGCCGACGTTAAGGCCATGTCCTGCGGTGTAAAGCCCATACCCGCCAGCAGCGTTTCAGCTTTCCAGTGCAGACTCTCGCGTTCAGTCGCGGGCAGTTGCGCCAGCACGGCATCCAGCATGGTCAGGGGATAAATGGCTTCTGGCAGGTGTTGCTCAACGCGCGCCATCAGACAGTATCCGGCCAATGCGACGGTTCCGGCAGCAGGGGAGTCTGTGCCGTCCAACACCTTCAGCAACGTACTTTTGCCGCAGCCGTTGTCGCCCAGCAGGCCAATACGGTCGCCTTTTTTCAGCGTAAAGGAGAGGGAGTCGAATAGCGTGCCAAACGCCGTATCAACACGTAAAGATTGTGCAGTGAGTAAAGTGCTCATTGTTGCTTACCCAAGAGTTACAGGCATGTTTATGCCTCATCAAACATCGCTGACGATAACTCAGTAAGCCCGAGAGAAGGGATTTCAGGGGTTGGTGTCTTCGCTCAAGCGGAAGTTATCGCAGCACGATACCGATAACGCTTGAGCTGGTGCGATCACCAAATGTATGTGAAACATTGAAAATTTCACAGTACAGCATAATTGGCCTCCTTATAAGTTAAGTGATTACTAGTAACCATCACTATACAACATTTTCATAGAATGAACATACTACTGCGGCAAAAAGCGATATCTTCGGTTGCGGATACAGAACTAAGCGCGTGATGTGATAATAGGAAGGGCAGCGTCGCTGCCCAGAATCATCTTTTTCGTATAAGCAAATACAGGGATAGCGTGATTACAGACGCAATGAATATGGCCATGCCGAAGAAAACATACAAAACAAAATCCATTATCCTTTCGTCGCCATATATTCCAAAAAGCTCCACAAAATCGTACTGCGTTTCTGGTGGAACAATCTTGTAGAGTGTGAACATCGATAGAAACACGGCTATACACCACAACAACACAAGGAATGCCGCCTTCATTAATAGACCTGCACAACGCCATGTGCAATCATGTAGTTTCCCAATTGCTGCCCTCCAGTTCGAAGTAAGGCTGATGCCAGAATCTTAAAATCGCTCTGACTATAAAGTGTAATACAACCCTTACTTATGCCAGATGGCCCGATAGGGTGTAACCGGAATTCACCTCGCCTTACGCCTTTCACAAAAGTCTCATCATTTATCAATCCGTCATCGCGATATAATGCAAACCATTCGTTCCGATTCGAACCGGTGAAAAATGCGTTAACACTATCCTTAGTTTGAGTATACCAACCCCCTAATCCACGTAAAAGTATGTAATAGCGACCAGGTGGGAGTGGGCCGATATCAGGTATATTTGCGCTTTCTGCACGGTTCGTCGCGTCACCATTCCCTGAAAATGCAGGAAAAAAGCCAACTCCGGGCACAGACAAAGTAGCGTACGTACCCCCATTGAGGTGGAAAAAGCACTGTAGGAGATTCATGATCTGTCATTCCAGGAATCAGCAAAGATGATATTACCGTCACAGTGTCGCCATGTGATCTTCTCGTAACGGAGGGAAATATTTTCTAAATGATTATGTTTTTCCATTGCTGGATTTTTTACGTCATGCATCACCGGGCATATTGAGACCACTTTAACGTTCTCAAGGAACATGTTGAAGTATTCGACCTCTTGACCAGCATCATTGATTTTGTACCACTTAAACTCGGCACTTTTTAGCGTTTGGCCTTTTGCTACAGCCTTGTATAAGTAAGGGCTGGAACTGTCGAACTCCTTTTCAAAAACCAGAGCGCTATGCATGCGCGTACCCGTGATTTTTCCTGTCATATTATCTGTCGGTAGATGCAGTCCATGACCGAATCCTAATACTTCAATACTGCCCTCGCGATATTGCACATCAACCGCGCCTTTGATATCTGCGCCGCCGTCATCTTTCAGCCATAGATATGCTGGGATTGCCATTTCAAAACTCCTTTTTAATAAATGAATTTAGTGATGCAAAACGTTACTAAACTCTTAAGAAAAACTATTTGTTAGGCAAGAAGTGTTATGTAAAATTTATATATTTTAAAAGGATATAGATTTTTGATTAGGTATGCATTCTTCAAATGATCGATCCTGCTGCATTGTTAAAGCCAAATTATCATTAGTGACTTTCAACAAAGCATTTATAGGCAGGATTAAGGGAATTAGAGGAAAAAGGGAGAAGGGACTTCACGTTCCCTCTCCCTTGTGAAGAGAGGGAACGTTCAAAACTCCGATTTAAATCGAAGTACGACGATAGCTACGGTATTCCGGCATCCAGAAGTTATCGTCAATTGCCTGCTGCAATGCATCGGCAGAGGTTTTCACCGCGACGCCTTGCTGCTGCGCCATTTTGCCTACCGCGAAGGCAATTGCGCGGGACACTTTGTGAATGTCTTTCAGCTCCGGCAGTACCAGGCCTTCACCGTTATTCACCAGCGGAGAGTGACCTGCCAGCGTTTCGCTCGCGGACATCAGCATTTCGTCGGTGATGCGGGACGCGCCGGAGGCGATAACTCCCAGACCAATACCCGGGAAGATATAGGAGTTATTGCACTGCGCGATGGGGTAGAGTTTGTCCTTCCACACCACCGGATCAAATGGACTGCCGGTTGCGACCAGTGCCTTACCTTCGGTCCATGCGATGATGTCCTGCGGCGTTGCCTCCACGCGTGAAGTCGGGTTAGACAGCGGCATCACGATAGGGCGTTCACAGTGCTTGTGCATCTCGCGAATAATCTCCTCCGTGAAGAGGCCGGTCTGCCCGGACACGCCGATCAGAATGTCCGGCTTCACGTTGCGCACCACGTCAAGAAGCGAGAGCACTTCGTTATCCGTATCCCAGTTTTTCAGGTTTTCGCGCTTCTGCACCAGTTTGGTCTGGAACGGGAGCAGGTTTGGCATGCCGTCGGTCAGCAGGCCAAAACGGTCCACCATAAAGACGCGGGAGCGGGCCAGCTCTTCGCTTAAGCCTTCGCGCTGGGTCTGGGCAATAATTTGCTCGGCGATGCCGCAGCCCGCGGAGCCTGCACCCAGGAAGACAATTTTCTGATAGCTGAGCTGGCTGCCTGCCGCACGGCTCGCAGCAATCAGCGTACCGACGGTCACTGCCGCAGTGCCCTGAATGTCATCGTTGAACGAGCAGATCTCATCGCGGTAGCGGTTCAGCAGCGGCATGGCGTTTTTCTGTGCGAAGTCTTCGAACTGCAACAGCACGTCAGGCCAGCGGTGCTTCACGGCCTGGATGAAATCATCCACAAACTGATAGTACTCGTCGTCGGTAATGCGCGGGTGACGCCAGCCCATGTACAGCGGATCGTTCAACAGTTGCTGGTTATTGGTCCCCACGTCAAGTACCACCGGCAGGGTGTAGGCCGGGCTGATCCCGCCGCAGGCGGTATACAGCGAGAGCTTACCGATGGGGATCCCCATCCCGCCAATGCCCTGGTCACCGAGGCCCAGAATACGTTCGCCATCGGTCACCACGATCACCTTGATGTTGTGGTTAGGCACGTTTTGCAGAATGTCATCCATGTTGTGACGGTTCTGATAAGAGATGAACACACCGCGGGAACGACGGTAGATCTCTGAGAAGCGTTCACACGCCGCGCCGACGGTGGGGGTGTAAATGACGGGCATCATCTCTTCAAGATGGTTCTGCACGAGGCGGTAGAAGAGGGTTTCGTTGGTGTCCTGAATATTACGCAGGTAGATGTGTTTATCGATTTCGGTTTTAAAGCCCTGATACTGGATCCAGGCACGTTCTGCCTGTTCTTCAATGGTTTCAACCACTTCAGGCAGCAGGCCCAGCAGGTTAAAGCTGCTGCGCTCTTCCATGCTAAAGGCGCTGCCTTTGTTCAGAAGGGGGAACTCCAGTAAAACCGGACCAGCGTAAGGAATATAAAGGGAACGATGTTTTTTCAGTTTGTTGTCCATGTCACTCACTCTTTTTAAGAAGATCCGTCCCTGACACTGCTGTTTGTCATCTTTCTGGCCTGTGCTACGGGGTGCGGTCGGTTGGTATTATAAAGGAGCTGAATATTAATTACCGCAACACATAAACAAAAACACCATCGGGATTACCGATGGTGTTGTGAATTTCGTGCCGGAACTTACTTGCCGGAAGGGCGTTTCCTGCCGGTGGCGTGGGTAACTTGCGTTTCGCTACCCTCCTCAATAACCACTTTACGCTGGTTAGAAAGCTTGTAGTTCAGTCCCAGAATATGGCGTGCCTGACGGTTCGATTTCATGTTAACTCCTCAATCCTGTTGATAGTTTTAAGGACAAGCTTGCTTACGCAAACGAAATGTAACCCCTTAGGTTGCAGATCCAGCTTAGCAGGTTTTTACAGAGGTGCGTTTCGCCCACTAACCACATAGTTGATGGTTTGCTGGTAGATGTCACTGAGGATGTCATTGTCCGTGGCTTCCACCCACTTGGTCAGTTCCATCAAAATGTCATCTTCAGTAACAACACCGTGCTCGGCGTGAAGACCTTGTGCGATCGCGTTAACAAGTTCCGGTTGTGCTGCTGTGGTATGTGCCGGGTAATAAGTAAACATGCTGCCTCCGTGTCGTTGTCTGTTTAATGTTACGGCGTGCAAAATCGTAATTCACATTCAGATTGGCAAATATTTTTGCCGTTGTGGTTCAGATTCGTCCTGGAATTAAAAATAACATCTCCCGTAGCACAGAAATAAAAGTCAGGGTTTCCAGCGGCGTAAATTTGTGGTTTTTTCATAAGGCATGGGCGTCGGCCAGGAGATCAATTCCACAATGCTGCCCCAGGGGGTTTGACCATAGCAGAAAGCATTGCCTTCACCTTGCTCATCCGGAAAGCTAAGCGGCTTCGGCGCGGTGAACATCTCGCCGCCGGCGGCGGTGAAAGCCGCGATGGCACTATCAAAATCATCAACATAAACAGCAAAATGCTGAAGGCCAAAGTCGCTGGCGCGAGCGGGCATACCCTGCTCAGGACCGTGCATTTCGAAGAGTTCTATGCCGGGTCCGTGCGGCATAACAAGCATGCGAATGGCATGAATTTTAGTGCCGGGAAATAATTTTAAGGTGTGCTGCTGGGCGGGCTGATCGATATTATCGGTTTCTGCATCGACAGAATGATATAAAACCTGTGCGCCGAAAGCGCGTTCAAAAAATAGGGTGGCTTTTTCAATGTCGGGCACCGTAATACCGATATGGTCAATACCCCTTACTGACGATTGCATAGTAAACTCCTGCTATAAAAAATTTAAATATAGCAGGAGATAATCAGGCTATTACCACTTCATTTCGCCGGTATTCACTTTGGCACTCAGTTCCAGCGAACTTTCTTCCGCAAGGTTCGGCCACTGTTTTTTTATCGCATTGATGACGCCAGTTGATTCTTTATGCGTCCTGAGGGCCTTTTCAAACTGCTGTAGATAGCGACGGGTAAAGTCGATAGCGCCGGTACCCGCTGGCGGTGTCCCAAGGTAGTGGCCCGGAATAACGCGTTCGGGCTTAAGGGCAGCCATGCTATCCAGCGTCTGCTGCCACTGTTTACGGCTTTCCGGCGTTTGGGTATCCGCCGTCCAGACGTGATTGCCCCATGAGACGCCCGTGCCGCCGAGGATGGTTTTGGCGGATGGGATCCAGACGTATGCCGCATAGCTTTCAGGCTCTTCAATGCTTACTCTCTCACCGTCAATCATAAAGGTGGTTGAGGCAAGCACTTGCGGCACGTAGAGCTGCGTCGGCGCGCCATCTTTCATCTGTGGCCCCCAGAAGGCGAGCTTCGCGTCTTTTGTGGCCCTGATATGGTCCACCACCTGTTGCGTGGCGACAACTTTGGCATTAGGGAAGGCTTTCATCAGCGGTTGCAGGCCGAAATAGAAATCCGGATCGCCGGAAGTGATCACGATTTTGTTCAGCGTTTTACCGCTGTGGCGAATTTTTTCTACCAGCGCTTCGCCATCTTTCACGCTGAACTGGGCGTCAAACAGTACCGCCTCTTTCGGGCCAGATACCAGCGTGGAAGAAACGGCAAAAATGCCTTTTTCCTGCGGGTTATACGTATCAACGGTCAACGGAGCGGCAAAGACGGCCGGAGTGAAAAGGGTTGTCAACAAAGCAAGGCGGGCGATAGTCATGGTCATGTCTCTGTTCTTCAGGAAAGTCTCTATTGTACGGATCTCTTCATTTGCCAGAATTCCTGAAACAGGAGATGCTTAGTTTCATAGATCGAGCAAATGGAGGTCAAAATGGATCGCGTTATTGCCGCCCAGGTGTACAACCGCATCTGTGAGCTGGGGAGTTTAAGCGCGGCGGCGCGGGCGCTGGGGATCTCCCGTCCGATGGTGAGCCGTTATCTGGAGCAGATGGAGAAGTGGGCTGGGGCGCGGCTGGTTAACCGCTCCACCCGCAAGCTGACGCTGACGGCGGCGGGGGAGAAAGTCCTGCAAAAGACGCGCACGCTATCGCAAATTTCTCAGGAAATTGAAGATCAGTCAGTGAAGGATTTACCCTCAGGCACGCTTCGTGTCGCCTGCGCGCATTTTACCGCGATGCAGATTATCGCTCCGGTGCTGCCCGAACTGTTGCAGCGTTACCCTCAACTGCGCATTGAGCTGGATGTTAACAACCATCCGGTGAGCCTGGTGGGCGAGCGAATTGACGTGGCGATCCGCATTACCGATAACCCCGAACCGGGTATGATCGCTCGCCGGTTGGGAGAGTGTCGGTCCGTGCTTTGCGCTTCGCCGCACTACCTTGCAAGCCGGGGCGTTCCAGAGGAGCTGGAAGACTTAGCCCGGCACAACTGCCTGCATTACAGCTTTTTTGCCGGTCAGTCGTGGCGTTTTTTAACGCCGGCAGGGGAGCCGATCACGACGGCGGTCAGCGGCAATCTCAGCGCCAGCATCTCATCTCTGCTGATGGAGGCGGCGATAAATCACTGTGGTATTGCCATGCTGCCCGAGCGCGAGGCCGACGCGGCGCTACGGCAGGGAAGCCTGGTGCCGGTGCTCAGCGCCTATACGCCAAAACCGATCGGCATTTTTGGTATTTATCAGTCGCGAGACTATCAGCCTGCGGCGCAGCGTGTGTTCCTCGACGCGCTGGCAAACCACCTTGCCACGCGATCGGACTAGTCTGTCTTCCCTGCAAAATAGATTATGCGTCCTATACTTATCCCTTTGTAAGCCAAAAGGAGAGCAAGAATGACGATTCATAAGCACGGTTCAGCACACTGGTCTGGCGACATCAAACGCGGCAAAGGGACGGTATCGACCGAAAGTGGCGTCCTTAACCAGCAGCCTTACGGCTTTAACACCCGCTTCGAGGGCGAGAAAGGGACTAACCCGGAAGAGCTGATTGGCGCAGCGCACGCGGCATGTTTCTCTATGGCCCTGTCGCTAATGCTGGGCGAAGCGGGTTATACCGCCGATTCCATCGATACCACGGCGGATGTCTCGCTGGATAAAACCGACAGCGGTTTTGCCATCAGCAAAGTCGCGCTGCAAAGCAAGGTGACGGTACCGGGTATCGATCCGCAGCAGTTCGACGGCATTATCCAGAAAGCCAAGGCCGGTTGCCCGGTCTCGCAGCTGTTGAAAGCGGAAATCACGCTGGATTACAAACTGAACTGATATCGGGCCGGGCGCATGCCCGGCTCATTTTTAACGGTTACGCCAGCAGCGCACGCTTCGGCTTGCGGAAGAGGGCTGGAGCTGTTGCGGCTGTTCACATCCCTGCGTCGCCAGCGAACAGCGGTCGCGGAAATAGCACCCAACGGGCAGGTGGCGATTACCCGGAAGATCGGTTTTTCGCAACGCCAGATCCTCATCCAGCGGTTCTCCGGGCCGGGGAACGGAGTCAAGTAGCAGCTGCGTATACGGATGGCGCGGCTGACCCAGCACCTGGTTCGCCGGACCCAGTTCCACGATTTGCCCAAGATACATTACCGCCACCCGGTCGCTCATGTGCCGGACCACCGAGACGTT
Organism: Enterobacter sp. MGH 4; assembly: GCF_000534735.1. Lineage (NCBI taxonomy): Bacteria > Pseudomonadati > Pseudomonadota > Gammaproteobacteria > Enterobacterales > Enterobacteriaceae > Enterobacter > Enterobacter sp. MGH 4. The sequence continues at coordinate 1,050,593 of NZ_KI973289.1, forward strand.
GTGCGAGATCAGCACGTAGGTCAGATTTCGCTGCTGTTGCAGGGCAACCAGCAAATTGAGGATCTGTGCCTGGACGGAAATATCCAGCGCGCTGGTGGGTTCATCCAGCACGATGATGTCCGGATCCGAAGAGAGCGCCCGGGCGATAGCGATGCGCTGGCGCTGTCCGCCCGAAAACGCATGCGGCAGGCGGTCAAGATATTCCGCTCGAATCCCAACCTGCTGCGCCAGCGTTTCAGCCAACTGACGACGCTCCCGTTCGCCGCGACGTTGCTGTATCCACACCGGCTCGGTGATGGTGCGCCAGACGGGTAAACGTGGATCAAGGGACGAGAGCGGGTCCTGAAATACCATCTGCATACCACCCGCCGCATTCGCGCGCTGACAGGCCCCGGTACTCGGTTTGAGCATGCCCATCAGCAGCTGCGCCAGCGTGCTCTTTCCACAGCCGGATTCCCCCACAACGCCCAGCGTTTCGCCGCGATGGATCCGGAGATCCATGCCGTTAAGGGCGTGTACCTGTTCCGTCACGCGCCCCAGCCAGTTTTTGCGCGCAGGAAAATTCACATGCACGCTATCCAGTTCCAGCAGTACCTCAGACATGGCGTCTCTCCTGTTGTGGGTACCAGCAGGCAGCCTGCTGGCCTTCTGCGCCCGTGGAAATTAAGCGCGGCGTTTCGCTGCATTTCGCCCCGGCAGCAAAACAGCGTTCGCGAAAAGCACATCCGCGCGGGAGGTGGCTGAGGTTAGGTACCGTGCCGGGAATGGCCGGGAGGATCTCGCGCGGTTCACCATTTTCCGGGGCACACCGCAGCAGGCCAATCGAATAGGGGTGCACAGGATGGTGGATCAAGGTCTGCGTGCTGCCGCTTTCGATCACGCTGCCCGCGTACATAACGTACATCCGGTCACAAAGCTGCGACACCACCGCCATATCGTGACTGATAAACAGCACCGACGTTCCGCTGGCGCGCGCTTTATGTTTCAGCAGACGCAGCACCTGAAGCTGGACGGTCACATCCAGCGCGGTAGTGGGTTCATCAGCGATGATCAGCTCCGGCTCGCAGGAGAAGGCAAGGGCGATCATGACCCGCTGGCGCATACCGCCGGAAAGCTCAAACGGATAGCGATCCATTACCTGCGCCGCATCCGGGATTTGCATCTCGCCCAGCAGGGAGATCGCCTTCTGCCGCGCGTCGCGGCGGGAAAGCGACTGATGCTGGCGGATCACCTCCACCATCTGCCTGCCAATCCGGCGCGTGGGGTTAAGCGCCGTCATCGGCTCCTGAAAAATCATCGCCACCCTGGCGCCGCGCCACTGACGAAGCTGTTTTTCCGACGCGTTCAGCACATCTTCCCCGAGCAGCGTGACACGGCCATGGTGAACATGGTAACTGCCTTCCGGCAGCAGGCGCATCGCCAGCATCGCGGTGACCGATTTTCCCGAGCCGGATTCGCCCACCACGCCGACAATTTCACCCCGGCCAATCTCCAGCGAGACGTGGTTGAGCGCGTGGACGTCACCGCGAAAAATGGGGAAGCTCAGGTGCAAATCTTCAATCGATAATACGGAATCACTCATGACTGCTTCCCTCCTGATTTGGGATCCAGCAGGTCGCGAAGACCATCGCCAAACAGATTAAAGCCAACCGCCGTGATCAGAATTGCCGCCCCCGGAAACGCGCAGTACCACCACTGGTCAAGCACGTAGTTACGCCCCACGGCCACCATTGCCCCCCATTCGGCGGTCGGCTGCTGCGCGCCTAATCCAATAAAGCCCAGCGTGGCGGCCATCAGAATGGCGCTGCCGATATCCAGCGACGCTTGTACGATCAGCGGCGGCAGGGCGTTACGCAGGATATGCCAGCTGATCAGGTGCCAGCGCGATGCGCCAAAGGTGCGGGCGGCCAGCACGTAGGTGAACTGGCGCACCACCAGCGTTTGCCCGCGTGCCAGCCGCACGTAAAACGGAATGCGTACAATCGCAATCGCCAGCATCGCGTTAAACAGGCTTGGGCCGAGCGCGGCGGCCAGGGCCATCGTCAGCACCAGCGAGGGGATGGAGAGCATAATGTCCATGATGCGCATAATGATGGCGTCGCCGCGCCCGCCAAGTACGCCGGACAAACAGCCGAGCAGCGAACCGATGCCGCCCGCAATCACCACCACCGCCAGCCCCGCTGTGATGGACTGCTGGCTGCCCACCAGCACGCGGCTGAACAGATCCCGGCCCACCTCATCGGTGCCAAACCAGTGCTGGGCTGACGGTGCCTGCAAGCGCGCGGTCAGATCCAGCGCGTTCGGATCGTGCGGGACTATCCACGGCGAGACCACCATCATCAGCAGCATCACGATCATAATGACCCCGCCGATCAGCGTGAGCGGGCTTTTGCGTAACATCCAGAACAGCTTTGCCCAGTTGATGCGCTGTTTAGCGGTGCTGACAGGGACGGGCGTTTCCTGAGTTAACATCATTCGGCACCTCCGCGCCCGATTCGCGGGTCGATCCACAGGTACAGCAGATCCACCACCAGATTAACGAAGACATAGGCCAGCGATACCACGACCGCGAAGCCCATGACGGCGGGGAAGTCCAGCGCCTGAATGGAGGTCACCACCCAGGCCCCCATTCCCGGCCAGGCAAACACGGTTTCGGTAAGCACCGCCCCGTACAGCAGATCGCCCAGCGCCAGCCCGAGCACGGTAATGGAGGGGATCATGGCGTTGGGTAAGGCGTAGCGCAGGACGATGTACCAGCCCGGCAACCCGCTCGCGCGGGCGGTACGAATATAATCCTCGCTCAGTTGCTCCAGCATCGCGGAACGTACCTGACGCGCCACAATACCCAGATGCACGAAGGCCAGGGTCAGGGAGGGTAAAATCAGGTGCTGCAGGGCGTTGAAAAACACCTCGCCGTTGCCTTCCAGCAGAGCGTCCAGCAGATAAAAACCGGTAACGTGGGCGGGCGGATCGAGCCAGTCGTCCAGCCTGCCGCCGCCGGGCAGAATTTGCAGTTGCCCGTAGAACAGAACGATAACTCCCAGTCCCAGCCAGAAGGCAGGCGTCGAGATGCCCGTCATCGCCATCAGTCGCACCAGGTGATCCAGCCAGCGGTTACGGTACACCGCCGATAAAATGCCCAGCGGCACGCCAATCACCAGCGCCAGCAGCAGGGAGCAAAAGGCAAGCTCCAGCGTAGCGGGGAAAAAAGCTTTCAAATCTTCCGCAACGGGGCGACCGGTGCGAATAGACGTGCCCAGATCGCCATGTGCCAGCGCCTCAACGTAGCGGCCAAACTGAATATAGAGTGGTTGATCCAGCCCCAGCTGCTGGCGGATGCCCTGCACGATTTCATCGCTGGCGCGATCACCGGCCAGCAGGCGGGCCGGATCGCCGGGGATCAGGTGTGAAATAATAAAAGTAATAATACAGACACCGGCCACCACCAGGATTAACCCCCAGCAGCGCTGGCGCACAATGCTCCAGAACGTCATACACTTCCCCCCGGCGTGGGCCGTTACTTACTCATGGTGGCGATGTTAAAGACCTGCTCAAGCATCGGATTAAAGGTGAAGCCTTTGACCTCTTTGTTCATCGCCAGCTGGTAGTTCTTCTGGAACAGATAAACGTAAGCCGCCTCGTCAATCACCACTTTCTGCGCCTGCTGGTAATCTTTGGTGCGTTCCGCCTGAACGGTGGTTTTCAGTGCCGCCTGCAACAGCGCATCGACCTCTTTGTTCTCATAGAATGAGCGGTTCCCCGGCAGCCCTTTTTTGTCCGATTCGAACCAGTAGTTCATGAACATGTACGGGTCAGCGAAGTCCGGGCTCCAGTTACCAATCGCAATGTCATAATCACCTTTGCCGACGCGGTCGCGCATGGTGGCGTTCGCCAGTTTCTCGAGCTTGACGTTAATCCCCAGCTTGCCCAGGCTCGCCTGCGTGGAGAGGGCGATAGGCTCCCAGTTCGGGTCGTTATCGGAATAGAGGAACGTCAGGCTGGCAGGTTTATCTTTGACTTTCTCCAGCGCCGCTTTGGCTTTGGCCTCGTCAAAGCTGTACTGCATGGCGTTCGCATCGAAGCCCCACATGCCCTCCGGGATCGGGCCGCGCATCTGCTTGCCGTTCCCGCTGAGAATGCCTTTCACCATCCCCTGGTAATCGGTCGCCCAGGAGACCGCGCGGCGCAAATCCACCTGATTCATTGGAGGCCTACTGTTGTTCAGATAGAGGTAGGTCACCCGCAGGGACGGGTATTCCGCCACGGCCACTTTGCCTTCCTGCTTCAGAGCAGCAAGCTGATCCACCGGCAGGGCGTCGGCGATATCCAGATCGCCACGGGAAAGTTGCAGGCGACGCGAGGCGCTTTCACCGATAATCTTCACCGAGACGCGCTTAAAGTGCGGCTTTTCACCTGGCCAGTGTGGGTTGGGCACCATCACCAGCTGTTGACCTTTCCGCCAGCTTTTCAGCATAAACGGTCCGGAACCCGCGGTGTTTTGCGCCAGGAAACCGCGTGCGTCGTCGGCGGCATTGGCCTTCAGCACCGCCGGGTTGACGATCGACGCGCCGTCATTGGCCAGCGTGTAGAGGAACGGGGCAAACGGCTGGCTGAGGGTGAATTTCACCGTATGCTCATCCACCGCGTCCACTTTCAAATCTTTCGGGAACGCTTCGGAAGGTCCCTGGTTGATTTTAAGCAGACGTTCAAACGACAGCTTGACCGCTTCGGCGGTCACCGGCGTGCCGTCGGAGAATTTTGCATTATCTGCCAGGGTGAACGTCCACACTTTCTGGTCGTCTGACGCCTTCCAGCCCGTCGACAGATCGCCTTCCACCTCCGTGGTGCCAGGCTTGTATTTCACCAGACGCTGGTACGAGGGGTAGGTCACCGTCCAGTCGTTGTTATCGATAGTGACCGCCGGATCCAGCGTTTGCGGATCGGCAGCTTTCCCTATCACCAGCATATCTTTTGGCACCGCCGCCAGCGCGAGAGGGGCGCTCAGGGCGAGCGTAGCGGCAATCAGGGATGTAAGCAGCGTAGTTTTCATGGCCGGGCTCCAGAATTAGAGTGAGTGTGTGGTCGGATAACAGGCGAACTGGTCATCTAACAGCGGGTAGCTGGCGGCGTTCGGCAGTTCGAAATGCCACCACTCGCTGCTGATGCCCACAAAACCGCCGCCGTACATCACGGCGTTCAGGAGCAGACGATTTCGCTGCGCCTCGGGCGGAACGGAAGGGTGCCAGGCATGAGAACGGTCGTGCATTTCGTCAAACCCGGCGCCCATATCCAGCACGTTGTCGTGTTCATCCATCAGCGTAACGTCAATGGCAGTGCCCCGGCTGTGGTTCGAGCCAATCGCGACATCCACCACGTATTCCGGATTGGGGCAGGCATCCCAGAGTTGCGCCTGTGCCTGCTGCGGGCGATAGGCGTCGTAGACCACCAGCTTCAAACCGGCCAGCGCGGCGATACTGATCGATTTCGCCAGCGCGGTGGCGGCATCAGTGTGCAGCAGGCACGCGGCGTGCTGATAGATCGGGCGGCCGGTAATGTTATCGGCGGTCGCGTATTTCAGATCGATATGCAGCGTAGGAAAAGTTTTCGCCACATCAATCAGTTGACTCTCTTCAGGCATAGCTCCGCTCCTTTAGCGTTCAAATTGACCAAATTCTTTTTGTAGTTGTCGGTTGATTGCCAGACGTTCCGGCAGCGCTTCCCCCAGCGCCTCCACGACGCCCGACAGCAGCAGGTTGAACAGACAGCTCACCGGCGCCAGCGAGTCCCAGAAATGGCCGGTATCGGTCTTCACCTGGAGTAAATCAATCGGGTAATCCCGCGCCCACGGGCACCAGATATCGGTGATCAGCGCCATCGCCAGGCCTTTTTCGCTCGCCACGCGGCAGTACTGGCGGGCAATGGCGGAGTAGGCGCGGGTATCGGTCAGCACGATATACGGGTTAGCAAAGCCGGAGTTAAGCGACTCCACCCAGCTACCGGAGAGCCCTTCGGAATAGCTTACCCGCGGGCGCAGATACTCCAGATGGCTGAAGAACGCATTGGCGATCCCGCGCGTGGACTGGATCCCCAGCACGAAGACGGCGTCGGCATGGGAAAGTTGCTGGACCACCTGCCTGAACGTTTCGCTTTGCGCCAGCTGGTAGACATGGGCAATGGCGTCCACCTCCAGCGACAGGGAGTGCTGAAGGCGATCCGACAGCGGCTGCTGCTGTTTCCAGGAGTCCAGACGCTCGTTTATGCCCCAGGGCTGATGGGGATCGCGCAGGCTTTTTTTGGCGTCATCAAGGTTGCGATAGCCCAGCTTGCGCAGAAAGCGTCCGACGGTGATCCCGCTGGTGGCCGTGGCCAGTGCCACGCTCTCAGCCGTTTCAAAGGGGATCTGCCCGACATGCGCCAGCATCCAGCTTGCCACCCGCTTTTCGCTTGGGGTGAGCTGGCTAAAGGTCGCTTCGATACGGCTCAACACCTCAGGTTTGGTCGTCATACCGCCTCGCTGTTAACTGGCTGTCAAAGGCCGGGATTCTGTTACCGGATTAACAATGCAGGACGCGTGCCATGTTCACATTGCGACGAAAACGCGCTGTGCAGCAAAGTTAATGCAATATTTGTTTAACAGATGCTCAACATTTGTGCAGCGTAGTTCACTTTTGGTGCAGTGTCTGGCCTGAGCGATATCTATTTGGTGAATACGACAGCCTCTTCACATTTTTTGGTAAGATGAAAGCTCTGTGGATAAGAGAGGGAGCCTTATATGGCGAATTTGCCCTGGCGGATCAGCGTGCGCCTGATGGCTCTCGCAAAAAAAATAGCGATGGTCATCGGGATCATTGTGCTCGTTCTGCTGGCGGTGCGGGTTTATCTTTCGCAGCAGGGGCCGGCCCTGCATCACTGGCATACATGGCGGGCTGACGAAATGTCCGTGCAGGAGATGGATAACGCGACCTTCGCAGCCTATGTCGCGCGGGAAAACGCCATCTTCACCGCTCTTGATGCTGAGGTGACGGCGAAAGTCACCCCCGCAGAGCGCACGCCGCTGAACCGCTATTACCGTCAGAGCCTGGTGTGGCCAGGACACTTTACTCCGGATGCAAACCGGTCGTTTGTGCTGATGCCTGCCGGAAAGCCGCGCGGGGCGGTAGTGTTGTTGCACGGTCTGACGGATTCGCCCTACAGCGTCAGGCGTCTGGCTGTGAATTATCAAAAGCACGGCTTTGTGGCCGTAGTGCCTCGTTTGCCCGGACATGGCACGGCGCCGGGCGCGTTGACAGACGTTGACTGGGAGGCGTGGCTGGCAGCTACGCGCCTTGCGGTTCGTGAAGCAACACGCCTGACGGGGAACGATCTCCCCCTGCACCTGGTGGGCTATTCCAACGGCGGGGCGCTGGCGATGAAATACGCCCTCGACGCCCTTGATGCGCCTGAACTGCGTAAACCTCAGCAGATCGTTTTGCTCTCACCGATGATTGGCGTCACGGCGTTTGCGCGCTTTGCCGGATTCGCCGGGCTACCGGCTATGTTACCGGCGTTTGCCAAAGCCGCGTGGCTCAACATTTCGCCGGAATATAATCCTTATAAATACAATTCGTTCCCGGTGAATGCGGCACGTCAGTCCTGGCTGCTTACCCGGGCGCTGCATGAGCAGATAAACCGCGATGTTCATGATCACAAACTAACGCAGCTTCCGCCGGTACTGGCGTTTCAGTCGGTCATGGATTCAACGGTCAGTACCCGCGCCGTAGTCAGCGGGCTGTTTGACCAGCTTCCGGCAAATGGCAGCGAACTGGTGGTATTTGACATCAACCAGGCCGGGAGTTTCCGTCCACTGTTCAGGCCATCATCCTGGACGGCGGTGGCTGACCTGCTGCCCGAGGCGAAAAGACGTTACAGTGTCACAATCGTGACCAATGCCAGCCCTGACAGGTTTGATATGGTGGCAAAGACAACGCCTGCGGGCAGCACCCGGGAAACGGTGACGCCGCTGTCGGTCTCGTATCCGCAGGAGGTTTATTCCCTGTCGCATATTGCCATTCCGTTCCCGCCTGAAGACGATCTGTATGGCCGCCATCCTGAGGTGAAAAACCGCTATGGAATCAGTCTCGGGACGATAGCCCTGTGGGGAGAAACATCGGTTCTGAGTGTCGGCAAAGATGCGCTGATGCGCGTGACGTCGAATCCGTTCTACGACTATATGCAGACGCGGATCGACAGCCGTCTCGGGGAGAATTAAGCCCGACGTGGAATAGATTAGGTCACACCGGGGAACTGTGTTAAACAATACCGTTCAGGCGTATACCCCATACCGGACCCCGTTTCTGTGCTGACAACTCTCATTTATCGAAGCCAGCTGAGCTTAACCTGCACCTCCGCAGCGTTAAGCTCGCTGGTTGAAAAGGCCAGGATCCGTAATACGGAGCAGGGCATCTCAGGCATTCTTCTCTCCAGTGGACGTGACGTTCTGCAAATTCTCGAAGGCACGGAACAGAACGTCGTCGCGCTTTTTAACATCATCCGTGCGGACAACCGGCATACCGGCGTGGTGGAGCTGATGCGCGATTACGGTCCGCGCCGACGTTTCGAAGACGTGGGAATGCTGCTGTTTAACATGGACGTTCAGACCCCGAAAGCGGTTCTGGCATCGGTTCTGCATTACAGCAAGCTGGAAAGCTACCTGACTTCTGAGGATCGGGTCTTCAAATTTATTCAGACCTTTATCGCCGGCAAAACCGCTATCCCACCCGCCTCGGACTATGAGCCTGATAAATGGACGCTTTCGCGAGAGCGCGCGCCGTTTGGTAAAGGGTTAGGTCTGCTGGCGGGACAGCCCTGCCAGTTTGCGCTGCAACCCATTGTCGAGCCGTCCGAAGGCAAAATCAGTTCTCTCGAAGCGCTTATACGCGGAAACGACGGCGGCAGCCCGGAGCATTTTTTCCGTAGGCTCGATCGTGAAAAGATATACGAAGTCGATCTGCATACCAAAGCCTGGACCTTTGCGCTGGCGCAAAAGCTGGGCATCGGCAGCCACAAACTGGCGGTGAACCTGCTGCCAATGTCGCTGGTTAACGTGCCGGGTGCGGTAGAGTTCCTGGTAATGCAGATCAAAAAGCACGGTCTACAGCCAGAGCAGGTGGTCATTGAAGTCACTGAGAACGAGATGATATCCGGCTTTAACCAGTTTAATAGCGCCATTAAACAGCTGCGCGCGGAAGGGGTTGGGCTGGCAATAGATGATTTTGGTTCCGGCTATGCCGGTCTGTCGCTGCTCACCCGGTTCCAGCCGGATAAGCTCAAAATCGACAGGGAGATCGTCAGCGATATTCACCAGAGCGGACCCAAGCAGGCGATTGTGAAGTCGATAATCAGCTGCTGCACCGATCTGGAGATTACGCTGGTCGCAGAAGGCATTGAGAAGGTAGAAGAGTGGTGCTGGCTTGAATCCGCCGGTATTCGCCGCTTCCAGGGCTTTTTGTTCGCCCGCCCGCAGCTCAATGGCGTGGGTGATATCCACTGGCCCCAACGGGTAGGTTAAGCAAATTTTCCCTCGCCATATTTCCCCGACACCCTGCCTGTGCTTAAATAGCTAAACCGGTTTAACATTATTTAGCTAAGAAGGTTATATGGAGACGATCTGGGTACTTGGCGATGCAGTGGTGGATCTGTTGCCCGACGGAGAGGGCAAACTGCTGCAATGTCCTGGCGGCGCACCGGCCAACGTTGCGGTAGGGGTAGCGCGTCTGGGAGGCAGAAGCGCCTTTATAGGCCGGGTGGGCGACGACCCCTTCGGGCGCTTTATGCAAAAAACGCTTGCGGATGAGCAGGTTAATACAGAATGGCTGAGACGGGATCCGCGGCATCGCACCTCCACGGTGGTGGTGGATCTCGATGACGACGGGGAACGTTCCTTTACCTTTATGGTTCGCCCGAGCGCTGATTTATTCCTCGACTCTGCCGATCTCCCGCCATTCCGCGCCGGGGAGTGGCTGCACGTCTGCTCTATCGCGCTTAGCGCCGAACCCAGCCGTTCCGCGACGTTTCAGGCGATGGCCGCTATCAGACTGGCGGGGGGATTCGTCAGCTTTGACCCCAATATCCGCGCCGATCTCTGGCACGATGAAGTCGAGCTGCGTCAGTGTCTTGAGCGGGCATTAGCCTGTGCAGATGTGGTGAAAATCTCGGTGGAAGAACTGGCGTTCTTAACCGGAAATGCGCAGGTCCATGAGGGGCTGGCGGCGCTGATGCGCACCTGTCCGGCCAGGCTGGTGCTGGTGACGCAGGGAAAAGAGGGCGTCACCGCCTGGCAAAAAGGTGCCTTGACGCACTATCCTGCATCACCCGTGGAATGCATTGATACCACCGGCGCGGGGGATGCTTTCGTCGCCGGGCTGCTGTTCGGTCTGGCACGTCATGGCCAGGCCCGTCTCTCAGAGGTCATCACGTTAGCGCAGCGCTGTGGGGCGCTGGCGACAACCGCAAAAGGGGCAATGACCGCGCTGCCTTATCATCACGAACTGTAATTCACCTCTCCAGGCCTCCGGTCGGCGGCCTGAATTGTCGCCTCGATCACACTTACTAAAACGGTTTAGCAAAAAACATTGCCGATTCAAAATTCAACGGTTTAGTATCATCAACCTAAACCGGTTTAGCAATTTAGCACTTTTACCGATAGTTATTAGGGATGCGACAAAATGTATAAAAAACGCAGACTTGCCGTAATGATAGGCATGCTGGCCGGCAGTACCTCTGTTTTTGCCCAGACGGATATGACACGTATCGAAGCGCGCCTGGCGGCGCTGGAGCAGCGTTTGCAGGAGGCGGAAACCCGCGCGCAGGTTGCTGAAAAGCGCGCCACGGCAGCGGAACAGAAAACACAGCAGCTGGTGGCTGCGCAGCAGGAAGCGCAGACCTCCACACAGGCGGTGGCGCAACGTACTACGGTGCTGGAAGAGAAAGCCGATCGGACAGGCGGTTTTGAATTTCACGGTTACGCCCGTTCCGGCCTGCTGATGAACGACGCGGCCTCCAGCAGCAAAAGCGGCCCTTATCTGACGCCCGCCGGGGAAACGGGCGGGGCCATTGGGCGTCTGGGGAACGAAGCGGATACCTACGTTGAGCTGAATGTTGAGCACAAACAGACGCTGGAGAATGGTGCGACGACGCGCTTTAAGGCGATGCTGGCCGACGGTCAGAAAACCTATAACGACTGGTCGGCAGACAGCAGCGACCTGAACATTCGTCAGGCCTTTGCCGAGCTGGGCAATTTGCCGGACGTTACCGGTGCGCTGAAAGGCAGCACCTTCTGGGCGGGTAAGCGTTTTGACCGCGACAACTTCGACATTCACTGGCTGGATTCCGACGTGGTATTTCTCGCCGGGACCGGCGGCGGCGTCTACGACGTGAAGTGGAACGATACGCTGCGCAGTAACTTCTCCCTTTATGGCCGTAATTTCGGCAGCGAAGAGGAGATCGACAACAACGTCCAGAACTACATCTTAAGCATGAACCACTTCGCCGGGCCGGTGCAGTTGATGGTCAGCGGCTTACGGGCAAAAGATAATGACGACCGTAAGGACAGCAACGGCGATCTGATTAAAACCGACGCGGCGAATAACGGGGTGCATGCGTTGGTGGGTCTGCATAACGAGAGCTTCTACGGCCTGCGGGAAGGTTCCGCCAAAACGGCGCTGCTTTACGGCCACGGTCTGGGGGCCGAGGTGAAAAGCATTGGTGCAGACGGCGCATTGCTGTCAGAAGCCGATACCTGGCGTTTTGCAAGTTACGGTGTCACGCCGCTGGGCGGTGGCTGGCACATTGCGCCCGCCGTACTGGCGCAAAGCAGTAAGGACCGCTACGTGAAGGGCGACAGCTACGAGTGGGTCACACTCAATACGCGTCTGATCAAAGAGGTGACCCAGAATTTCGCCCTCGCGTTCGAGGGCAGCTATCAATACATGGATTTAAACCCGGAAGGCTACAAGGATCGCAATGCGGTTAACGGTAGCTTCTACAAGCTGACCTTTGCCCCGACGTTAAAGGCGGGCAAGATTGGCGATTTCTTCAGCCGTCCGGAGCTGCGCCTGTTCGCCACCTGGATGGACTGGAGCAGCAAGCTGGATAACTACGCCAGCGATGACGCCTTTAGCAGCAGCGGCTTCAATGCGGGTGGGGAATGGAACTTTGGGGTGCAGATGGAAACCTGGTTTTAACCCTTCACGCTCCCGCATTGCGGGGGCGTTTCGAACATCATAAAAAGAGGTCAGGAAGAGGTATCTATGGATTTTAATCATATTGCGCGCGAGCTGATTCCGCTGCTCGGTGGCAAAGAGAACATTGCCAGCGCGGCACATTGCGCCACGCGCCTTCGTCTGGTGCTGGTCGATGATGCGCTTGCCGACCAGCAGGCTATCGGCAAGGTTGAAGGCGTGAAAGGCTGTTTTCGAAATGCCGGGCAGATGCAGGTGATCTTCGGCACAGGGGTGGTGAATAAGGTTTACACCGCGTTTATTCAGGCGGCAGGGATTAGCGAGTCCAGTAAATCGGAAGCGGCGGATATTGCAGCCCGCAAGCTGAACCCGTTCCAGCGCATCGCGCGTCTGCTCTCCAACATCTTCGTGCCGATTATTCCGGCGATCGTGGCCTCGGGTCTGCTGATGGGCCTGCTCGGGATGGTTAAAACCTACGGCTGGGTTAATCCGGATAACGCGCTCTATATCATGCTGGATATGTGCAGCTCGGCGGCGTTTATTATTCTGCCGATCCTGATTGGCTTCACCGGCGCGCGGGAGTTTGGCGGCAACCCGTATCTGGGCGCAACGCTCGGCGGCATCCTGACTCATCCGGCGCTGACCAACGCCTGGGGCGTAGCGTCCGGCTTCCACACCATGAACTTCTTCGGTCTTGAAATCGCCATGATTGGCTATCAGGGAACCGTCTTCCCGGTACTGCTGGCGGTGTGGTTTATGAGCATTGTGGAAAAACAGCTTCGCCGGGCGATCCCGGATGCGTTAGATCTGATCCTGACGCCGTTCCTGACCGTCATTATCTCCGGCTTTATCGCGCTGTTGATTATTGGCCCGGCGGGACGCGCGCTGGGCGACGGGATCTCCTTTATTCTTAGCACCCTGATTGCCCACGCGGGCTGGCTGGCCGGGCTGTTGTTTGGTGGGCTCTATTCGGTGATTGTCATTACCGGCATTCACCACAGCTTCCACGCTATTGAGGCCGGACTGCTGGGTAACCCGTCGATTGGCGTGAACTTCCTGCTGCCGATCTGGGCGATGGCGAACGTGGCGCAGGGCGGGGCATGTCTGGCGGTGTGGTTCAAAACCCGTGATGCCAAAATCAAAGCCATTACCTTACCGTCGGCGTTTTCCGCGATGCTGGGCATCACCGAAGCGGCAATTTTTGGCATCAACCTGCGTTTCGTGAAGCCGTTTATCGCGGCCCTGATCGGTGGCGCAGCGGGCGGTGCCTGGGTGGTGTCGGTGCATGTCTACATGACCGCCGTTGGGCTGACGGCGATTCCCGGTATGGCGATCGTTCAGGCCAGCTCGCTGCTCAACTATATTATCGGCATGGTGATTGCCTTTGGCGTGGCGTTCACCGTCTCTCTGCTGCTGAAATATAAAACGGACTCTGAATAATGACCTTACCTTCCCGCTGGCCTGCCGTGTTGCAGGCCATTATGCAAGGCCAGCCGCGTGCGCTGGCGGACAGCCACTATCCGCAGTGGCATCCCGCACCGGTGACAGGGCTGATGAACGATCCGAACGGCTTTATCTGGTTTGCCGGACGTTACCATCTGTTTTATCAGTGGAACCCGCTGGGCTGCGATCATCGCTACAAGTGCTGGGGGCACTGGAGCTCAGCAGATCTGGTGCACTGGCAGCACGAGCCAATGGCGCTGATGCCTGACGAAGAGTATGACCGCAATGGCTGTTACTCCGGCAGCGCCGTGGATAACAACGGCGTGCTGACCCTGTGCTATACCGGCAACGTTAAGTTTGACGATGGCGGCCGCACCGCCTGGCAGTGTCTGGCGGTGCAAAATGACGACGGCACGTTTGCCAAACTGGGACCGGTGTTGCCCCTGCCGGACGGGTATACCGGGCACGTCCGCGACCCGAAAGTGTGGCGCCATGACGGGCAGTGGTACATGGTGCTCGGGGCGCAGGATCAGCATAAGCGCGGCAAGGTGCTGCTGTTTACGTCAGCCGATTTGCACACCTGGGCGTCCTGCGGCGAAATCGCCGGTCACGGCGTCAATGGACTCACGGACGCGGGCTATATGTGGGAGTGCCCGGATCTGTTTGCGCTTGATGGCACACACGTCTTGATCTGCTGCCCACAGGGGCTGGCGCGCGAACCGCATCGCTATCTCAACACCTATCCGGCCGTCTGGATGAGTGGGGCATTTGATTATCAAACGCCTGCATTTGCGCACGACGAATTGCATGAGCTTGATGCCGGTTTCGAATTTTACGCGCCGCAAACCACGGTGGCAGAAGACGGCCGCCGCATCCTCATCGGCTGGATGGGCGTGCCGGACGGCGAAGAGATGCTCCAGCCTACACGGGTGCACGGCTGGATCCACCAGATGACCTGTCCGCGCGAGCTGCGCTACCGCGACGGTAAGCTCTGGCAAACGCCGGTCCGTGAGCTGGAAACGCTGCGCGAGGATGAACATCACTGGCAGGGACGCGCCAGCGATGCCCCGGTGTTGGAGGGAACGCGTCTTGAGTTCGAACTGAGCGCATCGTGCGTAAACGTGGATTTTGCCGGCGCGTTGCGGCTGATTATGGATGATGCGGGGATCCGTCTGGAACGCGCCAGCCTGGAAACCGGAGAGACGTTGACCCGCTACTGGCAGGGCACTGTTCATCATTTACGCGTGCTGTGTGACCGTTCCAGCGTCGAAATTTTCATCAATCACGGTGAAGGCGTCATGAGCAGCCGCTATTTTCCTGACCATCCGGCCCAGGTTCGCTTCGAAGGTGCGTCCGACATCACATTACGCTACTGGTCGCTGCGCAGCTGCATGATAGAATAGGGGTTTTGGCAGCCGGATCTAAGTCGTTGTGAGAAAAACAAAACGCGTCACCATTAAAGATATCGCGGAGCTGGCGGGGGTATCAAAAGCCACCGCCAGTCTGGTTCTGAACGGCCGCAGCAAAGAGCTTCGGGTGGCGGAGGAGACACGCGAGCGTGTGCTGGCGATTGCCAAAGAACATCATTATCAGCCCAGTATTCACGCCCGTTCGCTGCGGGAGAACCGCAGCCACACCATTGGTCTGGTGGTGCCGGAAATCACCAACTACGGGTTTGCCGTTTTTTCTCATGAGCTGGAGACCCTCTGCCGCGAGGCGGGTGTTCAGCTGCTGATCTCCTGTAGCGATGAAAATCCGGGCCAGGAGACGGTGGTGGTCAATAACATGGTGGCCCGCCAGGTGGACGGGCTGATTGTCGCCTCCAGCATGCTCAACGACGCGGATTATCAAAAGCTGAGCGAGCAGTTGCCCGTTGTGCTCTTTGACCGTCATATGAACGACAGTTCTCTGCCGCTGGTCCTCACCGATTCAATTACCCCGACCGCCACGCTGGTGGCCGACATTGCGCGCCAGCATCCGGATGAGTTCTACTTCCTCGGCGGCCAGCCGCGGCTTTCCCCGACGCGTGACCGTCTGGAAGGGTTTAAGCAGGGGCTGCGTGACGCTGGCGTCGAGTTACGTCCGGAGTGGATTATTCATGGTAATTACCATCCGAGCTCCGGCTACGAAATGTTTGCCGAACTTTGCGCGCGCCTGGGCCGCCCGCCAAAAGCCCTTTTTACCGCCGCCTGCGGTCTGCTGGAAGGGGTGTTGCGCTATATGGGGCAACATAATCTGCTGCAAAGCGACATGCGTCTGGCCAGCTTTGACGATCACTATCTCTATGATTCTCTGACCATTCCTGTCGATACCGTTCGTCAGGATAACCGTCAGCTCGCCTGGCACTGCTTTGATCTGATTGGCAAACTGATTGAAGGGGAAACGCCGGAGCCGATCCAGCGTAAACTGGATGCCACACTGCAACGGCGGTACAAGGCCGTGGAGTGACAGGGTAAAGTCTGACGGATATATCAATAACTTTAATTAATTAAAGATCGGATTCAGCCGATAACCAAAGGGAAATTAAATCCCTGAGGTGTGTTATGTCGTTGAAAAAATCATCCCTGATTATCCTGTTTTCTCTGCTTTTCTTCTTTGTGGCCAGCACCATCACCAGCGTTGGGCTCATCATTAAAAGTAATACTTCGCTGGATAATGTGAACAAAGAAATTCAGGTGGTCCTGTCCATTATTGATCCCATTAACCATAGCCGAACCCTGCGCGTCAGGGTTATGGAGTATGTAAAAATGGTGGAAGCGGGGGACGCCACCGACTCGTCTGCGAAACTGGCCTCGGTTAAAGAGGCGCTGACCAAAGCCGATAGTGCATTTTCGGCGTTTATGGCCTCGCCGCGTTTGCAGGACGAAGCCCCGCTGGTCACTGCCTACCAGCAAGCGTGGCAAAACTACCGTAACCAGGGACTGGCACCACTGATTGCCGCTGCCGCCGCTCACGATGTGTCGCGGTTCAACGCTCTTATTCCCGTGGTGTCTCAACTCGATCGCCAATATGAAATTGTGCTCGATCAGGTTCTCTCCGTTCACCAGAAGTACGCCAAAACGCTGAACGAGGATGCGAGCCATAATTTTGTGTCGGGTCTGATTATTATCGCCTGCATTGCGGTGCTGTTCGTGGTGGTGATCTTCGTCGTCAGCCTGCTGATGAAACGCGTGGTCTTTGCGCCAGTGAACCTGGCGCGCGAGCACTGTCGACAGATTGCGGCCGGGAAGCTGGACGTACCGGTACCGATCAAGCGTGATTCCGGGAATGAAATCGATCACCTGATGTCCTCGATGGAGCAGATGCGCCAGGCGCTGCTCTCCACCATTTCTCAGGTGCGCGATGCCAGCCACACCGTAACGCATGCGGCGCAGGAAATTGCCTCCGGCAATATCGACCTGGCCTCCCGTACCGAGCAACAGGCTTCTGCCCTGACCCAGACGGCCGCCAGCATGGAAGAGCTGAGCGCGACGGTGGCGAATAACACCGATAACGTGTTCCAGGCCGGTAAGCTGGTGCAGGATGCCGTGAAAAATGCCCATACCGGTGAAGCGGTAACCCGTGAAGTCATCGAAACGATGAATACTATCGCGTCCAACTCGAAGCGTATTGAGGACATCACCAGTGTCATCAACAGTATTGCTTTCCAGACTAATATTCTGGCGCTGAACGCGGCCGTTGAAGCGGCGCGTGCCGGTACACAGGGGCGAGGATTTGCCGTGGTGGCAAGTGAAGTGCGCACCCTGGCCCAGAAAAGCGCGGTGGCGGCGAAGGATATCGAAAGCCTTATCGCCCAGTCTGTTTCCAGCGTGAAAAACGGTGCGGAACTGGTGAATCGTTCGGGAGAGGTGATTGATTCTATTATCAGCTCTGTGAATAAAGTGCATACGCTGATGGAACAGATTTCGGTTGCCTCAGAAGAGCAGAGCCGTGGAATTGGTCAGGTTGGGCAGGCCGTAACGGAGATGGACGGTGTGACCCAGCAGAACGCGGCGCTGGTGCAGCAATCCGCCGCAGCCGCGGCCTCGCTGGAGGAGCAGGCGCAGCAGCTGTCGCAGAGTATTTCGAGTTTTCGTCTGCCGGCAATTGCGTGATTAAATGAGGAAGGCTCCTGTTGGAGCCTTTTTAATGTCTGCATTCAGCCGCTGCACAATCTCCTTCAGCCATTACTGTTATCCGTACAAAGCCGCTATCACATAAATTTTATCTTTCCCCGGCAATATTTCTGTTCCTCATCCGTCTACCTCATCAGAGACCATAATCATTCAACATAAACGAGGTACACATGAGAAATTTTGATATGCACGGAAAAGGTCACGGACGTGGTTTGGGCCGCCATCGTATGTACAAGGGCATCGTGATAGGCGCAGTCCTGTTCGTGGTGCTTGGCCTGCTGGTCATGTCCCTCTGGAACGCGTTGCTCCCTGCCATCCTGGGGGTTAAAGCCATTGGCTTCTGGCAGGCGCTGGGGATACTGCTGCTGAGCCGCATTCTTTTCGGTGGGCTGGGTTTTCGTCCAGGCAGGTTCGGTGCACACCGTCGTATGCACGCACAATGGATGAATATGACCCCCGAACAACGGGAGGCCTTCATTCAGCAGCGTCGGGCAGGATTTGGTCGTCACGGTCATTGCCGGTGGCACGATGGCCGGGATGAGAAGCGAGATGATAACGCTGCGAAAGCGCCGGAAGCCGAGTGAGCGATATGAAAGCCGGTGAGGCGGGGGAATCATTACTGATCTCGGCACTCAATGCCTGCCGCGCACGGCTAAAAGCCTTCATTCGCGGACGGACTGCGGTTCGTGATGATGTCGATGATATTCTTCAGGAAGTGACCTGGCAGTTGATGAAAGTGGAACAACCGGTCGAGAACGTAGCCGCCTGGCTGTTTCGCGCCGCGCGAAATGAGATGATCGACCGGGCGCGAAAAAAGCATGAGGTTTCACTGCCGGGGTACCTGACGGCAGATGACGAGGACTTTCCGGAGCAGGAGATTGCAGAAACGTTATTCGGCGTACCGCAAACGCCGGAGGAGGAGTATCTCAACATGCTGCTGTGGGAAGAGTTGGGGCAAGCCCTGTCGGAACTGCCGCCACCACAGCGCGAGGTGTTTGAAAAAACGGAATTTGAGGGATACACCATGAAGGCGCTGGCAGAGGAAACGGGCGACAGCGTGCAGGCGTTATTATCCCGCAAACACAAAGCCGTGCGATTTTTGCGTAGTCGCCTCAAGGATATTTATGAAGCGTTGACAGGGCAATAAAGTTCGACCACTCTGAAAAACAATATCTTAGAGGGGTCGTTATGCTTCAACTGTTAGCAAAGAAAAAGATGCTGTTACTCTCTGCTCTGCTGTTTTCAGGGCTGGTCAGGGCAGAGGAGTCGCTTCCGGATGTGGTAAAGCACTTCAGTGAGCAGCAGGATATCAAAATCATTAAGAAAATTGATGCCCCCGGCGGCGCGCCAGCGTGGCTGGGGCAGTATCAGGACATGGGCGTGACGCTCTTTCTGACCCCTGACGGAAAGCACGTGGTGTCTGGCTATCTGTATGATGAGAAGGGAACCAACCTCAGCGAGGCCTTTTTCCAGAAAGAGATCTACGCCCCGATGGGCCGCGAGATGTGGAAAAAGCTCAATGCGGCGCATCCGCTGAAAGAGGGCGCGGAGAGCGCCCCGCGCAAAGTCTTTGTTTTTGCCGACCCGTTCTGCCCGTACTGCAAGCAGTTCTGGGCTGAAGCGCAGCCGTGGGTGAAGGCCGGCAAGGTCCAGCTCAACACGCTGCTGGTTGCGTTTCTTAACCCGAACAGCGGGCGTAACGCCTCCGCGATCCTGAATGCCAAAGATCCGGTGTCGGCCTGGAAAGAGTACGAGCTGTCCGGCGGTAAAAAGCTGCCTAAACCTGAAGGGGCGGCTTCACGGGAAACCGTTGAGATCCTGCAAAATCACCAGACGCTTATGGACAGTCTCGGCGCAAATGCCACACCGGCTATTTATTACCTGAATGAGCAAAACGAACTGCAGCAGGTCGTGGGCATGCCAGACGCAAAACAGCTTGAGGCGATGTTCGGGCCGAAGCCGTAAAAAAAAGGCAGAAACAGGACGTTTCTGCCTTTTGTCAGTCAACTACCCCAGCGCCCCCGGAGGTAATTTACGGCTTCCTGCGTCTGCGGCTGGTTAAGATAGTCTTCACGGAACAGGATGGTGCCTTTTACGTCTGGCAGTGAATCGTTGAGGTCGAGCTGTTTTTTCAGCTCCGGTACGCCGCCGTTCACCGTCCAGTCCGGTTCGTTTCTGGAAGGCGCGCCCACTTTGTAGAACGCGATCCCGATATACAGGCGGGTATGGGTCGGTTTCACCACGTCAGCCCACCATTTTGTCAGCACATCGTATCGTGCCGCGTCGCGGGCGAAGGGCCAGTAGATCTGCGGCGCAATGTAATCCAGTAAACCCTGCTGTACCCATTTTCGCGTGTCAGCGTAGGATTCATCGTAGGCTGCGGCACCGCGCGTGTCCGATCCTGCCGGGTCGAAGGAGCGGTTGCGCCATACACCCGCCGGGCTGACGCCAAATTCAACCTCAGGCTTTGCCTGCTTGATCGCCCTTGATACCTGCACAATCAGCTGCTGCGTATTGTGCCGACGCCAGTCAGCTTTCGACGCAAATCCCTCGCCGTAGCGCCTGAAGGTCCAGGCATCGTTCAGGGTTGAGCCCGGCGTCTCGGTGTAAAAATAGTCATCGAACTGAACGCCGTCGACAGGGTAGCGATTCACCACTTCCATCACCACCTGGGTTATCCAGTCCCGCACCTCGGGAATGCCCGGGTCGAGAACAAAACGATCCCCCGAGGTGCGGATCCACTCCGGATGCTGGACGTAGACGCTGGAGGGATGAAGCGACGAGGTACGGTTAAGCGCCGCGATGGTCGACGGCTTCGTGTTGGTGGAGACGCGGTAAGGGTTGAACCAGGCGTGAACCTTCATCCCGCGCTTGTGCGCTTCATCCAGCATAAACTGGAGCGGATCGTAACCGGGGTCTTCCCCGATAGTCCCGGTCAGGGTATCTGACCACGGCAGTATTTCAGAGGCCCACAGCGCCGTACTGTCCGGTTTTACCTGAAAGAAGACGGTGTTGATCCCAAGCTTTTTCAGCTTATCGAGCTTGTCCGTCAGCGCCTTCTGTTGCTGGGCGATACGCTGGTCCGCGCTGCGGCCATTCACTGATGACACGGGGGGCCAGTCAAGACGGGAGACGGTCGCCAGCCAGATCCCGCGCATGGGTTCGTTAGTCTGCTGTACAGGTTTCGCCTGCGGCAGCGGGGTAACGAGTGATTTGGGTGGTTTGGAAGTGCAACTTACCAGTAAAAGCGCGCAGCCAAGCAGCGCGCCAGTCCGTTTTACGTGTCGCATCATTTGCGTGTTAGCTCCTGGGTGTCCGGCCATCCGTCCAGGGATTAAACGCCGGTTCGTCCTGTTCCTCGTTACCGTCATCGTGAAGGGAGTCGAGGTAGAGGGCTTCAACTTCCGCCCGCGCCCATGGGGTCCGGCGCAGGAACTTCAGACTCGATTTAACACTCGGGTCCTTGCGAAAACAGTTGATTTTGATTCGGTTGCCCAGTTCATTCCAGCCATATCGCGCAACCAGCGCGTTAACCTGCATTTCAAGCGTTACGCCATGCAAAGGATCGTTGGAAATAGGTGCTGTCATAGGCGTCCGGTAGTCTCATTTTTTATGGGGATGTGATAAACGCTCAAAGGTTACAAGAAAGCAGGGGACGCGGCAATTTCAGCGTGAGGTTCTTCACCCGTAAAGGGTGAAGAGGATTGCCGGTTAATACTATTTTTTAAACAATTCAGGTGCCCACGGCGTCGGGTCTACCTCCATAAAGGGTGCACGCTCAAAGCGGGACTTCAGCGCCCAGGGCACCGTACAGTCGAAAATCGTTTTGCAGGTGATCCCGTTGCCACGAATGGAGGGACTGTAGTCCGGCGCCTGAGACGGATCGAGCTGGTGACCGCGGATCCCCGGCAGATGGGTGATACTGACATCGCCCTGCATACGGGTCGTCATCGCCCACAAAATGTCGTCGCTGTCGAAAATATCCACGTCTTCGTCGACGAGAATAATATTTTTAAGCTCGGAATAGGTGGCTAACGCGATGAGGGCCGCCTGACCCTGACGCCCTTCGTCAGAGGGCTGGCGTTTTTTAACCTGCAATACCCCAAGGAATTTGCCCCCGCCAGCGGTATGCGCATAGACGTTTTGCAGGAAACCGGGGATGGCTTCTTCCACCGCATTCCGGATGCTGGCCTCCGTTGGCAAACCGGCCAGCGTGGTGTGCTCTTCGCCCGGTCCTACCAGGGTTTGCAGGATCGCCTGATGACGCATCGTGACGGCCTTCACTTTGATTACCGGCAAGGAGGGGTTAGCCTCCCCGCAGTAGCCGGGAAATTCCGGCATCGCGTGCCCGGTGTGGGTATGCTGATCTTCTTCTACGCGCACGCCCGGCAGCAGTTCGCCTTCGATAATAATTTCCGCACGCGCAATCGCTTTTTCATTTACGGCCACACCCTGCACCAGCTCGACGGGAGCCTGACGTAATGCACCGGCGACACCCAGCTCGTTGTAACCGAAGGGCGTGGTAGGGGCTTCGAAACAGGCGCCAATATAGATAGCGGGATCGAGACCCATATTGATCGTGACCGGCAAGGGTTTGCCCGCCTCTTCGGCTTTCTTACGGAACACTTCAATATGGCGGCCCGCGGCAAGGAACATGGAGAGCTCATCGCGCTCCTGAACGCAAAGACGGTGAATAGTGACATCGGTCAGCGAGGCGTCTTCCGGATCGCTTGCCAGCACCAGCCCCAGACAGAAGAACGGACCGGCATCTATCGGCGTGTTGGTCGGTGCCGGAAGCAATTTACGCAGATCGAAGTCCGGATCGTCGGCATAAAACACCTGCTCCTGACACGGCGCCTGGGCCGCCGGGACGACAACGGGAGCAATCGGGTTTTTCACCGCCTGGCCGACATGTTTTGCCAGTTCAGAGGGCTCGCAGCCCAACAGGAGCGCCGCCCGCTCACGGCTGGCGTGCATACCGACCAGAATACGGGAGTCGGGATACCCCTTAATAGCGTTAAACATCATGGCCGGGCCGATGCGCGTCGGACGTTTTACCGTGCCGCCAGCACCAATATGCCGGTACACACCCGCCAGCTCCGCGTCAGGATCGACCGGATGGCTGGTTTCAAGGTATTGACCTTCATGGCGTTTGAGCAGTTCGATAGCACTTCTGAGATCGTTGATGTGGTTTTCCATATTTTCCCCCTCGGATGATTGCATCCATTCTTAACCGGACGAAGAAGGCTATCAATTGCATCATTCATGCTATTTTAATATGAATTTTATTATCAATAATGAAGGCACAGTATGCAGTTTCGACTGATGCGCAATTTTATCGTGGTGGCGGAAGAGCTTCACATGCATCGTGCGGCGGAGCGCCTTAACATGGCGCAACCGGCACTAAGCCAGCAAATCAAAACGCTTGAAGATCGTCTGGGGGTAGTGCTCTTTAGCCGGGCGAATCGTCGCCTGACGCTGACGCCAGCCGGTGAGGCGTTTCTCAGTAAAGCCAGAGTGGCGATTTT
This sequence comes from Enterobacter sp. MGH 4, assembly GCF_000534735.1. NCBI lineage: Bacteria > Pseudomonadati > Pseudomonadota > Gammaproteobacteria > Enterobacterales > Enterobacteriaceae > Enterobacter > Enterobacter sp. MGH 4. The sequence goes on from NZ_KI973289.1 coordinate 1,073,897, forward strand.
TATGACCGATCAGGCCATTCTGGATGCCAGACAGACGGCCAGAGGGGAACAGGGCGTGCTGAATCTCGGATGCGTTTCAAGCGCGATATTCGACAGTAAGCTGCCCGACGCGCTGCGGCTTTTACATGAGAAATGGCCAGCCATCAGCCTTTCCATGATGACGGGAAACGTGCAAACCCTTTATACCGGCGTGCAAAGCAACCAGCTGGATGTGGCCATTACTCGTGCCCCGTTACCGCTGCTGCCTGACGATCTTCAAAGTCGTCCTTTTACAACGGAAAAAGCCGTGCTGGCCTTACCTCGTCAACACAGTCTGGCGGGCTCCGCCGCGCTGACGCTTGCGTCGGTGAAAGAGGAGAAGTGGATCGCCCTGCGCGACCCGGAGGGGATGGGGCTGGAGCAATATTTCTATGATGCCTGCCACAGCGCGGGCGTACAGCCTGACGTTGTGCAAAATGCCACCGATGTCCCCACGGTGATAAGCCTTGTCTCGGCAGGGTTTGGCATCGCCATGCTGCCAGCTTCAGCGAAGGCGATATGCGTACAAAACGTCGTCTTTGTGGATATTCTTGACCGACTCCGGGAGAGCGAGCTGACGCTGGTTTGCCACCGGATTATTCGCTCTGAGGTCCTGAAAAAATTGCTGAGTATCCTCGATCATACCTGACGTCCGGCGGCCTGAAGAAGCTGTTCACGTAGCCAGCGATTAGCCGGATCCTGACTGTTTTTCGGGTGCCAGTACATACCGATGACGATCGGCGGGAGATCCAGCGGCGGCGGAAAAATATCAAGCGTTTGCGTAAAGCGTAGCAACATGCGTCTGGGTAGGGTGCAGAGTAAATCGGTACCGGCAACAATCGCAGGCGCCATCGCATAGCTTTGCGTCGACATCACCACGTTACGCTGGTGGCCAAGCCCCGCCAGATGCTGATCGACAAAGCCCGCGAACGGGTCGCCCTCGGATGAAACCACCAGGTGTGAAAGACTACAATAGCTTTCCAGATGCACCGGCCCCGTACCGCGCGGATGGCCTTTCCGCTGGGCTGTGGCATATTCATCGTCAAACAGTTTGCGTCTGACCCATGCATCGTGCGCCCCCGCATTAACGCCGATATAAATATCCACATCGCCATTTTCCATCTGCGCTGACAGCAGCTGGGTTTCCGGGAGCGCAAAACGCAGGCGGATACCTGGCGCCGCACTGCTAATCTGATTCTGCAACTCAGCCCCCAGCATTAGCGCCGGGTTTTCGTGCAGGGCAATAACAAAGGTGCGGTTGCTGTTCTGCGCGTTGAACGTGGTGGGTTCAAGCATCGCCGCTATGCCCTGCAAAACCGTCGCGACCTGCGGCCTTAACGCTTCGGCGCGCGGCGTCGGTAACACCCCACGTCCGTGTGGGGAAGGGACAAACAGCGGCTCACCAAACAACACGCGCAGGCGTGCCAGGCGGGCAGACATTGCTGGCTGGCTGATGCCCAGCCGCGCGGCCGCATGGGTGATATTCTGGTACCTGAGTAACGCATCCAGCGTCAGGATCAGGTCCATATCCATATCGGAGGGGGACATCTTATTTTGCGTCACGGTTGGTATAGGTCACCGGGACCCACGCGTAGCCTTCCCGCTCACCTTTCGTCACATAGCCGATCCCGGGGAAAGGCAGATGTGGCGCCACAATCAGATCTTTGTTTTTCACAAACTCAGCGAAAGCTGCGTTGCGCACCCGGGCGGCGCCGTCCTGATCCTCATCGTAAGCAATCGTCACGTTGGGCTGCGGGAACTGAACTGCGGCGACGTGGATGATGTCGCCGACAAAGGTAATTTTTTCACCTTTGCTCTCCAGCGTGTAAAACGCGGAACCTGGGGTGTGGCCCGGGTGAACCGTACCGCTGATGCCCGGCAGAAGCTGTTCGGTGCCTGAGAAAGTCTTCACTTTTCCGGCATCCAGATAAGGCTTTAATGTCTTGTGCGCGACATCGAAGTAGTTCTGGTCATAGCCCGATTTTTTCTGGTTCTCGTCGTTAAAGAAGAAATCGATATCCGGTTTGCCGACATAGACCTGCGCGTGGGTAAACACGCGCTGACCGTCTTTGACCAGACCACCGGCGTGATCGGAGTGCGCATGGGTGATTAGAACATCGGTAATATCTTCGGGTTTGATGCCCTGGGTCGCCAGGCTTTCAATCAGCCGCCCGCCTTTGCCGGGGCCAAAGAGCTGACCGGAACCGGTATCCACCAGGATTTTGTGACCGGGCAAGGCGATATAAAACGCGTTAATCGATGCTTCCACCGGATTGGCCTGGAAGTTTTTGGCCAGTAACGCATCGGTATTTTCCGCCGTCGTCCGGCGCAGTAAGGCATGCAGATCCTGCGGCACGCTGCCGTCCGTAAAGGCGGTGATAATCGTGTCGCCAACCTGAACGCTGTAGCCGCCAGCCTGCTGTTTCACCACATGCTGCGGAACGCTGGCCACCGCGTGGATCGCTGGAAAGAATAAAACTGAACCGGTCAACAGGGTTGATATCGCAAGTTTTTTCACAGTAAACATGATGGGCTCCTTAATAGTAAGTTCATCATAGTTCAACTGCGATTTTTGAGAACAGCAGGGGAGTGAATGTGACCTATCCATGAAATGGATAGGTCTGAGAGGATGCTTTACAGCACGCCGGTACCGCCGTCAGAACACCACACTTGCCCGGAAGCGTATGAGCAGGAATCGGAGGCAAACAGCACGTACAGCGGTGCGATTTCAACCGGCTGACCCGGTCTCCCCAGGGGCGTATCTTCCCCGAACTTCTGAACTTTAGACTGCGGCTGACCGCCGCTGGACTGAAGAGGCGTCCAGTATGGACCTGGCGCGACGGCATTTACCCGAATACCACGCGGCCCAAGCTGCTGGGCCAGAGACTTGGTAAAGGCCACGTTACAGGCTTTGGTCTGCGCATAGTCCACCAGGATCGCGCTCGGTTTAAACGCCTGAACGGAAGTGGTGTTGATGATCACGGCACCTTCCTGCAAATGGCGCAGCGCAGCTTTGGTGATCCAGAAGGGGGCATAGACGTTGGTCTTAAACGTCGCGTCAAAATCTGCCGTGGTGAGATCGTCGATAGATTCACAGTACTGCTGGCGTCCGGCGTTATTCACCAGGATATCCAGGCCGCCCAGTTCGGCAACGGCTTTTTCCACCAGCGTGTCGCAGAAGGACTCCACGCGAATGTCGCCGGGAATGGCGACCGCTTTACGGCCTTCGGCCTGAATCAGCGCAATGACCGATGCCGCATCGGACTCCTCTTCCGGCAGATAGCCAATAGCGACATCTGCACCTTCACGGGCATAGGCGATGGCTACCGCGCGACCAATGCCGGAATCACCGCCGGTAATCAGCGCTTTTTTTCCTGCCAGTTTTCCTGACCCGATATAACTTGTTTCACCATGATCCGGTATTGGCTTCATTTCCGATGCCAGCCCGGGAGCCCTTTGCGGTTGTTCTGCAAACGGTGGACGAGGGTAATGCAGCGTGTGATTATTTCCTGTAGACATACCGGCCTCCTTAATAGTGAATTCCAAGATTAGTCGTTAATTAAACGTAAGCGGGCAAAATTGACAAATTCAGACAAATCTATATTCCAGTGGCGGATATAAAATATTTTCTCAAGCCAGCATGTAATACCAGAAAAGGGCGACCTCATCTTTTTCCGGCAGGGCGTTGTAAAGGTAACGATCGTAACCGCCCAGAATAAACCCATAGTGACGATAGAAAAGGCAGGCAGAAACATTAACGTTCTGCGTCTCCAGCCGTAAACCGGGCGCATTGAGGCTTCGCGCCCAGACGTGGGTGGCAGACATCAGCTTGTGCGCCGCGCCCGTTCGGCGTTTTGAACGCTCCACGGCAATGTAATCCACCGAAATAAATTTATTCCAGTTGCAGGACGCGGTTATAAAACCGGCGATTTCACCGTCATCCGTTTCGGCGATAAGAAATATTGAATCGGGATTAACGCAATGATTTTCCAGCGTCTGGAGATCCAGTTCATAGGTTTTATGATAAGGATCGGTTAGCGCCTCGATATGCAAATCACCATTGAGAAAAGGTTCTCTGGCAATCTCATCGACCGTAAAAGAAAAATCACAACATTCAAGACGGGCGAGGTCGGTGCTTAATCCTTTTCGAATATGCATAGTATTCCTTAAGTGGGAGTTATAAATAGATAATAGACGAAGCGGCATACCCTGCTGGCATAACACTCTGTTCATCCTGGTCTAAGCTTGTATTTCGTTCCGCGTAAAATGTGGTCATTCGAGGACAATGAATGGAATTCAGAACATGTCGCAGGCACTGGGGTGCTGAGTTTATTTCCGATGACGTTGTACGTTTTCGCGTCTGGGCAGAAGGGCAGAAAGATCTCACGTTGCGTTTAACCGACACCGACATTCCGATGGCGGCGGTGGGCGACGGCTGGTTTCAGGTTGACGTGCCCGGCGTCAGACACGGTACGCCGTATCAGTTTGTTTTACAGGATGGAATGGCGGTGCCGGATCCGGCCTCGCGCGCGCAACAGGCTGACGTCAACGGCCCGTCGGTGGTAATCGACCCGCGTCACAACCTGCCCGCACAGCGGGAATGGCAAGGGCGGCCATGGGAAGAGACGGTGATCTACGAGATGCATGTCGGCACCTTCACCGGGGAAGGAACCTTCAGGGCGGCCATCGATAAATTGCCTTATCTGGCCGAACTGGGTATTACGCAACTGGAAGTGATGCCCGTGTCCCAGTTCGGGGGCGCGCGCGGATGGGGGTATGATGGCGTACTGCTGTATGCCCCGCACTCAGCTTATGGCACACCGGATGATTTTCATGCCTTCATCGATGCCGCCCACGCGCTCGGGCTTTCCGTGGTGCTGGATATTGTACTCAACCACTTTGGCCCGGAAGGGAACTACCTGCCGTTGCTCTCGCCGGCGTTTTTCCATCAGGATCGTATGACCCCGTGGGGCAACGGTATAGCCTATGAGGTTGAAGCCGTCCGGCAATACATCGCTGAGGCGCCGTTATTCTGGCTCTCGGAGTATCATCTTGACGGTCTGCGCTTCGACGCCATCGACCAGATCCATGACAACGCTGAGACCCATATTCTTCCCGAGATAGCGCAACGGATCCGCGACGCCTTTCCGGATCGGCATATCCATCTGACCACCGAAGACAGTCGCAACGTGATTTTCCTGCATCCGCGCGATGAGCATGGTCAGACGCCGCTTTTCACCGCCGAATGGAATGATGATTTTCACAACGCCGCGCATGTCTTCGCGACCGGGGAATCACACGCCTATTATCAGGATTTTGCCTTTGAGCCGGAGAAAAAGCTGGCGCGGGCGCTGGCAGAGGGCTTTGTCTACCAGGGGGAAATCTCGCTTCTGACCGGGAAATCGCGCGGGGTAGAGTGTCGCGAGCAACCACCGCAGTTTTTTGTCGATTTTATTCAGAATCACGACCAGGTCGGTAACCGTGCCCAGGGGGAGAGGCTTATCTCTCTGGCTGGGGCGGAGAAAACGCGCGTGCTGTTCGCGGCGCTGCTCCTGTCGCCACATATCCCGCTGCTGTTTATGGGTGAGGAGTATGGCGAAACGCATCCGTTCCTCTTTTTCACCGACTTCCACGGCGACCTGGCGAAAGCCGTGCGGGAGGGGCGCGCGAAAGAGTTTACCGGCCATGCCGGGCACGATGAAACCGTACCGGATCCCAATGACGTAAATACCTTTATGAGGTCGAAGCTTGACTGGAACAAGGCAGACACGGAGGAAGGTAGGGCGTGGCTGCACGGTACGCGCGAACTGATTGCGCTGCGTCAACGCTTTATCGTCCCGTTACTGAAACAGCGAGGCGCCGTGGAGGGTAACGTCCTGCAAACGGCGCTCGGCATGGTTGCCGTGAGCTGGCGTTTTCCGTCCGGTACGCTGTCGCTGGCGCTGAATATCGGCAAAAAGCCCCTCGCCTTAGCGGACCTGCCCGGAAAAACGATCTTTAGCTGGCCGGAGGCAGTCGAAAACCTGCCGCCGAACAGTATTGTTGTTCGCTTTGCTGATGGAGAAGCAGCGCTATGATCCCTTCCTCTACTTACCGAATTCAGTTTCGCAACGGCATGACCTTCGATCGCGTGGTGGACCTGATTCCGTATATGAAAGACCTCGGAATTAGCCATCTTTACGCGTCACCTGTTTTCACCGCAACCACGGATTCCACCCACGGCTATGACGTGACCGACCCCAACGAAATCGACCCGGCGATTGGCGGGCGGGAAGGGTTTGACCGCATGGCGGCAGCGCTGAAACAGGCGGGAATGGGGCTGATTCTGGATATCGTTCCTAACCATATGTCGACCTCGCTGGAAAACCGCTGGTGGCGCGATGTTATCGAGCATGGTCGGCAGAGCCGCTATGCGGCATATTTTGATATCGACTGGTCCCGACCGCTGACGTTGCCGTTTCTTGGCGACACCTTTGAAGCCGAGCTGGAGCGGGGGGCTATCACCCTGAAACGTGACAGTGTCACTGACAGCGCGGCGTTGGTTTACTATGATACCGCCTATCCGCTTAATCCCGGCACGTATGCCGAAGGCAAGAGCATCGCTGAGATCCACGAGGCGCAAAGCTGGCGGCTGATGTCCTGGCGGGAAGCGCCGAAACAGCTTTCATGGCGGCGCTTTTTTGAAATCACCGGGCTGGTCGGCGTGCGGGTAGAGGATGAGGCGGTATTCGCAGACACGCACCGCCTCATCCTTGAGCTTGTCCACGCCGGGGTTGTCGACGGCCTGCGCATTGACCATGTGGACGGGCTTGCCGATCCGCTGGGCTATTTGCAGCGACTACGTGCGGCGACCGGACCGGATTGCTACATCACGGTAGAGAAGATCCTCGCCAAAGGGGAACAGCTTCCTCCGGAGTGGCCCATCTCAGGTACTACGGGCTATGAGTTTATCGCCTCCCTGGCGGAAGTGCTGGTGGATGATACCAACCTCTCGCGGCTGGAGACGCTCTACGACGAGACGCTGGGTACGACCGTTGACAGGCAGGCGGAACTTCGCAACGCCAAAGGCCTGATGACCGATCGTAATTTTGAAGGTGAATTTACCACGCTGCTCAAAATAGCCAGCGAGCTGGCCGGGCATAACGGTGCCGAAGTGGAGCATGAGGATATCCGCCATGCCCTGCGCGAGTTGCTTATCGCGTTTCCGGTGTATCGCACCTACGGCACCGCACAGGGGCTGACGCCACCGGATGTGGCGCTGCTCAGTCGCGTGGTCGCCAGCGTCAACACCTCTGAACCCGCTCTGAGTCTGATTGTGCGTATTCTTTCCGGCGATCTGCCGGAGCATGACCACGCGCTGGCCTCGCTTTTCCGCACCCGTTTTCAGCAGCTGACCGGGCCGCTGATGGCGAAATCGGTAGAGGATACGCTGTTCTTCCGCCATAACCTGGAGCTGGCCCTGAACGAAGTCGGCGCCGACCCGACGCCGCGCGCGTTTTCACTTTCCCGTTTTCATCAGGAGATGCGCATTCGACTTGCCCGCCAGCCCGATGCGCTGCTGGGAACTTCCACCCACGACACCAAACGCGGCGAGGATGCACGAGCTCGTCTGTATACGCTGACGGAAGCGCCAGATCTGTGGGGAGAAAATCTGGCGCGCTGGCGGCAGATGAACCAGACGCAGGTCCGATTCCTCAACGATGGCACCGCGCCGAACGCCGCCGACACCTGGATGATCTTCCAGGCGCTGGCGGGCGTCTGGCCAGCAACCCTGTCGCCTGAGGATCGTGATGGCCTTAAGTCACTGGAAGAGCGTTTCCTCGGCTTTATCGAGAAAGCCCTGCGCGAGGCCAAGCAGCGTACCGACTGGATCGACAGCAACGAAGGTTACGAGAGCGTGGTCCTGGACTACGTGCGCCATCTGCTTTCCCCGGATAACACCCTGTTCCTGCGTGATTTCAGTGCCGCACTCCAGCCGTTTATTCGGGCTGGGTTAATGAACAGCCTGAGCCAGACGGTGATCAAACTGACTGCGCCTGGCGTACCGGACATCTACCAGGGCAGCGAGGGGCTTAACTTCAGCCTCGTCGACCCGGATAACCGCCGCGAACCGGATTTCGCCGCACTGTCGGAAAACCTCAGCGTAGCGGATGGCACCGTTTTTAACGATGCGCAACGCTGGCGAGACGGCAGCGTGAAGCAGTACGTCACCGCCACGCTGTTACGGCTTCGGCCACATTACCCCGCGCTTTTCCGCTACGGCGACTGGCTGCCGCTGAAGGTAACCGGCGAGCGGGAGGAGAATCTGATCGTTTATGCCCGCATCAAAGATGACGAGGCGCTGATCGTCGCCGTGCCGCGCCTGGTGTTTGACGTCACCGATAATGCGATGCTGTGGGCCAATACTACCGTGGCCATACCCCAGGCGCTGGCCGGGAAGCACTACCGGGATCTGTTTACCGGTGAGCGTCGCCTTCTGCCAGAGACGCTGGATTTAACGTCTGAAAAGGGATGTTTGTTGGTTCTGCTTACCTGCGAATAATTGAGGAGAACAAAAATGCCAAAGGATACAACGTTTGAAATTCGGGCCGGTCATGGCCAACAGTTGGGCGCAAATTATGACGGAAAAGGGGTGAACTTCGCCCTGTTTTCCGCCCACGCGGAGCGGGTGGAGCTGTGTCTGTTTGATCCTTCGGGAAAAACAGAAATCGCCCGTCTGGAACTGCCGGAATATACCCATGAGGTCTGGCACGGCTATGTGCCGGACCTGAAACCGGGTGCGCTGTATGGCTACCGTGTATACGGCCCCTACGATCCGGAGAACGGTCACCGCTTCAACCCCAATAAGCTGCTTATTGACCCCTATGCCCGTGAACTGGTAGGTGAAATTGAGTGGAACGATGCCCACTTCGGCTATGAGCTGGGACACGACGAGCTGGATCTCAGTTTTGACACGCGAGACAGCGCGCCGTTTACGCCCAAATGTAAGGTCATCGACCCCAATGCCGTTGACTGGCAGGACTCACGCCGGCCCGATATCCCGTGGCCGCATACCGTGGTCTATGAAAGCCACGTAAAAGGCTTTACCCAGCTTAACCCGGCTATTCCGCCTGAACTGCGCGGTACGTTTGAGGGGATGGGGCATAAAGCCTCGGTGGAGTACATCAAAAGCCTCGGCATTACCTCGGTCGAGCTGCTACCGGTTCACTGGTTCCCTGACGATCAGCACCTGCTCGATCGCGGCCTGAAAAACTTCTGGGGCTATAACTCGCTCGGTTTCTTTGCGCCAGCGTCCCGCTATTACGGCCCGGCGGGGATCCAGGGTTTCCGCGACATGGTGCGTGCTTATCATGACGCGGGCATCGAGGTGATCCTCGACGTGGTCTATAACCACACGGCGGAGGGCAACGAGCTGGGACCAACCCTGTCGTTTAAGGGGATTGATAACTTCTGCTATTACCGCACCATGCCGGATCAGCACCGGTATTACATCAACGACACCGGCACCGGGAACACCGTTAACACCTCGCACCCGCGCGTGTTGCAGATGGTCATGGACTCCCTGCGTTACTGGGCGGAATCGATGAAGATTGACGGTTTCCGCTTTGACCTCGGAACCATTCTCGGACGCGAGCCGGAGGGATTTGACCCGCGCGGCGGCTTCTTTGATGCCGTGACCCAGGATCCGGTGCTGTCGAAGCTGAAGCTTATCGGTGAACCGTGGGATATCGGCCCAGGGGGATATCAGGTGGGGGGCTTCCCGCCAGGCTGGGGCGAGTGGAACGACAAATACCGCGACACGGTACGTGAATACTGGAAGGGAGATAACGTTTCTAACGATTTTGCCGCCCGTCTGTTAGGGTCCGGTGATTTGTACGATCTGCGCGGACGTCGTCCGTGGGCCAGCGTCAATTTTATCACCGCGCATGACGGCTTTACGCTGAACGACCTGGTATCCTACAACGAGAAGCATAACGCCGATAACGGGGAAGATAATAACGACGGACATAACGATAACCGGTCGTATAACTACGGTGAAGAAGGGCCGACGGAGAATCCGGATATTATCGCCACCCGCGAGCGGCAAAAGCGCAACTTCCTCACCACGCTCTTCTTCTCCCACGGCACGCCGATGCTGCTGGCAGGTGATGAGTTTGGCCGGACGCAAAAGGGCAATAATAACGGCTATTGCCAGGACAGCGAGATCTCCTGGATAAACTGGGAAGGACTCTCTGAAAACGACGAGAAGCTGCGCGACTTTACCCGTCGGTTGATTGCTCTGCGCGCTGAGCAGCCGCTGCTGCGCCGTGAAAACTGGCGCGACGGGCTTGAGATCCGCTGGTTTAACGCCGGTGGCGGACCGCAGCAGTCTGAGCAGTGGGACGAGGGTTCCACCCTTGGTCTTGCCATCAGCCGTCCGGATCTTGAGCAGGAAGAGGGCATCTGGCACGACGTGCTGATGCTGTTTAACCCGTTTGAAGGCACGGTGCCATTCCAGATCCCGCAGTTTGGCGAAGGGGGCTGGGTGCTGGAGCTTTCGACGGCGGATGATGCCCCCACAGGGGAAATCATCACGGAATCCGTCGATTATGAACTGGCCGGGCGGAGCATAACGCTTTTCCGCCGTCCTTAAAGCGAGGCCGCCGCGCGTGCGGCGGTATCATACAGGGAGGAGATCGCGCGGAGTAACTGCGCGGTCTCACCAATCGACGCGCCCGGAATGCCGCTTTCCGCATGAATGTTGATCAGGCAGGCTTCCCGTACCTCCCGGTACTTCATGCACAGCGCTTTGCCTTCCTCCGTCGTCGAGAAAAAGAGCTCTTTCCCCGCTTTTTCACTGGTGACGTAACCCGCCTTTACCAGCTTTTTCAGCGCATACGTCACCACGTGGGTATCTTCCACGTTCAGCACAAAGCAGATGTCGGCCAGCTTTTTCTTGCGGTTGCGGTGGTTTACGTGGTGAAGAAGCGAGACGTCGAAAGCACCCATATCCGGTTCCCCTGCTGCGGTCATGCAGCGTACCATCCATTTGTTAAACGCATTGCTGGTCATGATCAGCGCATATTCCAGCTCTGATAATTCAGCACACCGCTCTGAGACGAGATGGCGGGAGGAGACGATACGCCCGTCCGCAATATCGTCGTGGTTTAACGCTGTTTTCGTTTTCTTTGTCGTCATACCGATCCTTTCTCCAGAATGTAAACCCGTCGATAAAATAAGAACATTTTATTGATAAATTGTTTACATGTTTTTGACGTTCAGATATAGCTTTTTAGTGCAGGTTCTGTGGAGCCTCACGCAACACACAACATCGCGCGCCGTAATGCACCGGCTTCGCTCTGCTGCGAAGTATAAAAAATAGCCGTCGGCGCGCAACGCTCACTTTGGATAGGGTAACGTTTATGGACAGTTCTACACTGTTGCCACTTATCGGGATTCCGGTGGTGGTTATTGGTTTTGCACTGCGTTTCAACCCGCTGCTGGTTGTCGTGGTGGCGGGGCTGGCAACGGGCCTGCTGGTTGGCATGGATTTCGGTATGCTGCTGGAAACCTTTGGCGAAAAGTTCGTGAATAGCCGATCGCTCGCCACTTTCATTCTGATCCTGCCGGTGATTGGCCTGCTGGAGTATTACGGGCTGAAAGAGCGCGCCCAGGCCTGGGTCGCGAAGATCGCCAGCGCCACCTCGGCGCGTATCCTGATGCTCTACTTTGTTGCCCGCGAAGGGACGGCTGCGCTGGGCCTGATGTCGCTTGGCGGCCACGCACAAACGGTGCGTCCTCTGCTGGCGCCGATGGCCGAAGGGGCGGCCCTGAATGAATACGGCGAACTGCCGCAGACTATCCGCGACAAAATCAAAGCCCATGCCGCCGCGTGTGACAATATCGCGGTTTTCTTTGGGGAAGATATCTTTATCGCCTTTGGCGCGGTACTGCTGATTGATGCGTTTCTGAAAGAGAACGGGATCGAGGGGATCGAACCGCTGCATATCGGCCTGTGGGCCATTCCGACCGCTATTGCGGCACTGGTCATCCATATGACGCGTCTGCTGCGCCTCGACGCCAGCATTCGTCGCGACGTGATGGCCTGGAGAGCAGAGCAGGGTACGCAGGAGATCGCACCATGATGACCTTTATCACCATTAACCGCGTGTACTACCTGATCGGCTTTGTCGTGATGCTGCTGGTTGTGATGACCCTTCGCGATCGCGCTAACCCGAAACGCTATACCACCGCGCTGTTCTGGTTTCTGTTTGGCGGGATCTTCCTGTTTGGCGATCTGATGGTGCAGGAGCTGGGTAAGTCGCTGGCGTATCGCATTATTGGCGGCGCCGTTATCGTGATTGCGCTACTGGCCGGTTTCGGGCTGGTCGGGAAGGGGCATTATAAAATGTCCACCGAGGAGGAGCGGGTTGCCTCGTCGAACCGGCTGAAAAACTGGCTATTCTTGCCCGCGCTGATGATCCCGGTGGTGACGGTCATCGGGACGCTGTTTCTGAAAGGCGTGTCGATTGGCGGTGTCTATCTGCTCGACCAGAAGCAGCTTACGCTGGCGGCGCTGTGCGTGGCCTGTGTGGCGGCTATCCTCACCGGCTGGTGGCTGACAAAAGGTACGCCGCTGCATGCGGTTCGTCAGTCGCGTCGGCTGGTCGATACCATTGGTTGGGCGGTGATCCTGCCGCAGATGCTCGCGATGCTCGGCGGGGTGTTTGTGGTGGCGAATACCGGCGAATCGGTACAAAAGGTGGTCAGCCTGTTTGTGAACCCGGACAGCCGCTTCATGCTAGTGGTCATTTATTGCGTGGGGATGGCGCTGTTTACCATGATTATGGGCAACGCCTTCGCTGCCTTCCCGGTGTTAAGCGCCGGTATCGCTCTGCCATTCCTGATTAACGTCCATCACGGTAACCCGGCACCATTGCTGGCTATCGGCATGTACGCAGGCTATTGCGGCACGCTGATGACCCCGATGGCCGCCAACTTCAACATCGTGCCCGCCGCGCTGCTGGAGCTAAAAGACAAATATCAGGTTATCAAGATCCAGATCCCGACCGCGTTAACCTTGCTGGTGGTGAACGTGTTCTTAATGTATTTCCTCGTGTTTCGCTAAGGAGCTGCAATGGAATTAACGCAACATCAGGCTGACGCCTTCGCCAGAATGCCGTTGACCTATTTACGTCAGGAATATCCGAACCACATTATGCATCTGCTCAACGATGACGGCGACGTTCTGCCGCCTCGCGAGCTGCACCCGATCTTTTACGGCTGTTTTGACTGGCACTCTGCGGTGCACGGCTACTGGCTGCTGCTGCGCTGCCTGCGTCTCTGGCCCGAACTGCCGTGTCGGGAAGAGATCATCATTCTCTTCGAAGAACACCTGACCGACGAGAAGGTGGCGAAGGAGCTGGCCTATTTTACCGCGCCGTTCCGCGCGTCGTTTGAGCGACCTTATGGCTACGGCTGGCTGCTGGCGCTGGCCCAGGAGCTGAAACAATCGTCACTGCCGCAGGCGGAGCGCTGGTACCAGACGCTGCAACCGTTAACGCGGGATATTCGCCAGCGGCTGGTGGATTACCTCAGCAAGCTTACCTATCCGATCCGCGTCGGGACGCACTACAACACGGCGTTTGCACTCGCGCTGGGGCTGGATTATGCCCGGGCGGTGAACGATGACACGCTTGAGCGCGCCATCCTGGACGCGGCAACGCGGTTTTACCTCGCGGACACGCATTATCCTGCGCATTATGAGCCGGGTGGCGACGAGTATATCTCCGGAGCGCTGACCGAGGCCCTGCTGATGAGTAAGGTGGTGGAGGATTTCCCGGCCTGGTTCGATGCGTTTCTGCCTGAAGTGGGCGCCATTTCTGCGCTCATGAACCCGGCTGAGGTGAGCGATCGCACCGACCCGAAAATCGCGCATCTGGACGGTCTCAACCTCAGCCGTGCCTGGTGTACGAAGCACATTGCCCGCGCCCTACCGGAAAATCATCACGCCCGGAAGCCATTACGCGATGCCGTTGCGCGCCATCTCTCGGCGAGCGTGGAACATGTTGTCGGCAGTCACTACAGCGGCGGGCACTGGCTGGCGAGTTTTGCGCTGCTGGCACTGGAGTAGCGCTTAGTTGTATATCAGACTAAATGTCGCCAGGCTGTCTGCCAGCCCCGCGGTGGCCTGGGTTTCGGTGCGCACATATTGTGCGTCGTAATCCAGGGAAAACGCGGTCTGCCGGGCAGCGTTGGCAAAAGGTTCGACACCGGTGCTGTTGAGAGGAACGGTTGTACCTCTGGCGGCACCGTAGTTATCGCCATACAGAATGCGGATCCCCACGCCGGTAGCGGCGCTCTCCTGTTGACTTAGCGCCAGCACATCGTGATTCTGCGCGTCTTTTTCAGTCGGACCAAAGAACCCGATCTTCACCGCTGCCGTTTGGGATGCGTCACAGACCAGAGGGATGATGAAGCGGTGTTTATCCCCATCCATTCCTTTGTTGAGATCGCTTACGCTACTTTGTCCCATATTGACGGTGATGTTGTTATCCGAGATATAACAGCTCGATTTATGCACTTTCAGGTCGGCGGCAGCGACTTCCACCGTCACGCCAGCTTCAGATATCACCGCGCCGTTAGTATCCTCCAGAATCAGCGTTCCTGCGCGAATTTGCCCGCTGTTCGGCTGTTCATAGACAATCTCCTGCGCGGTTTTATAAAACACGACGAAGAACTGGGTCGCCATTTGCGAGGGATCGTTTGTGCTGCAAATCGCAACGCTGTCATCCCCCGAGGCGATGTAATGCACGGGTTCGGCTGCACAGTGCGTGGTTTCGCGAATGCCCACCGCAAACCCGACGCCGGGAATATCTGGCACGTCATAAACGGAGGCCGGGGCGCCCGTACCGTTCGGCGCCACGCCGCTGACGGGCGCTACGGTTAAGGCGTTATTGGCCACAAAGCGCATCGTTACCGGGCCGGTTCCCTCAGGACAGTTATAAAATGAGCGGTTTTCCTGGCCCAGGATAGCGCCTGAAAGCATCGACCCCGGAGGGATCGATGGGTTATCAGTGATCGAGTAGTTTTGAAAGTTAATGACCGCATCGCCCATGGTCGGCGGGCAGGTCTGAGACGCCCTTGCCGTAGCGTGAATCAGCAAAAAAGCGAGCATCAGGAGATTGATTAAACGGTTGATATTGTTCACAGATATCTCAGTAAGTTATTGGCACTGAAGGTTCATAAGCGTGACCGGAGTGCGGCCAGCGGTATCCGGAAGGCGTAATGGGGCGCTACAGCGCATATCCTGGCCTTTCTGCCGCCAGCTGGCATGCAAGGTCCCGCGTAGCGGCACGCCGCTGAGATAGACCTGTCCTGCTTCGCCAACGATGCCGACGCTTGATTTCGCAGACGTCCCGTTCGAGACATACGCGCTGGCGCCAAATGGAAGCGGGCGCCCGTGTGCCGTAAGGGTGATGAGCGTTCTGATGCCCACGTGGGTATGGTAATTCGCCAGGACGACCGCGCCGCTGGTCGGCACAATCGTTCTGCTGTTCTGGTCCAGATCGACATTTTCTGCCAGCGTTTCGGTATCCAGCGAAATGGTGTTTTTGTGATACGCCGATAAGGTTGGCATCACGGCATAACCTCGGGAGTCGGTGTGAACATTGGTCGCCCCTTCAACCTGAACGTCCGACGCCTCGTCAGCGCGGATCAGCGCCAGGGTATCCCCAAGGCTTTGGCTCAACGTCACCCCATACTGTGTTGCCACAATGCCGCCTGCCGCGCCGTAGTTCACGCGGTTGCTATAGCGATCGTGGCTGTACCCGAGACTGGCGCTGCCATAACCGCCGTGATAAGCCAGCGCAAGGTTGCTGTTCGCGGTATTGGCCTGGTTGTCGAAGCCCTGCTGGAGGTTATAGTTCAGGCGATCGTGGGCCAGCGCCGTACCATACAGCGAAACCTGCCGGGTAGTATGGCCATCAAGGTTATTGTTGAGGCTGTAGCTGGTTGTTGCGCCGGGTAACCAGCGGCTGAGTGGGACGCTGATGCTAAGGTTTATCGCCCGTTCGTTGTCGCTATCATCAGCGCTTGAGCGGGTGAGATAATACCCAACACTCAACGACACCCCTTTGTAGTTAGCGTAATAGCCAAGATGGACGGTTTGATCGACCGCCGAGGCGTTCCAGTAATCCTGACGGTAAAAGGATGCGCTGATATTGCCCAGCGCACCGAGATCCTGCGTCAAACTGAACTGTGTGCGGTTACGCCGGTTATGCACGTGCTGGTCTCGATCGCTGTCATCATTTGCTTCACTGAAACTGTAAAAGTCATGCGTCGTATAATGGCTGGTCGAAAGGGTGAGCGACGTGTTCGTCTCAGCGAGATTTTTTTGGTACTGAGCGCGTATTTGCTGCCCGAGGGCAAGCCTGTCATCACTGAGGTGTGCTTTCGCCGCAACGGTGTCCACACCCAGTGCCCCAAACCGGCCAAAATCTTTACCTAATCCCAGCGCGAGAGCCTGATAGTGGCCGGAAAGCTCCGCTCCGCCGTACAGCGTCAGGCTTGAAGACAATCCGTAAAAGGCGGAGGCCTGAACAAACGGCGGGGTGTCGCCCTCGGCGTCAGGGCTGTTATACCGTCCGGCGCTGGCGCTGAATTTCAGTCGTTTCTCCCGTAGCATGAAGGCCACCGAGGAGTAGGGTTGGGTGAACGTGCGTTCGCTGCCATCACTTTCATGGACCGTGATCTCAAGATCGCCGCTTTGCGAAGTGGGGAAGAGATCGCTAATGACAAATGCGCCAGGCGCAACATAGGTTTCATAGATGGTGTAACCGTGCTGGCGAACGCTGACGCGGGCATTGCTGTGAGCGACCCCGCGGATCGTGGGCGCGAAACCGCGCTGGCTGTCCGGCAGCATATTCTCATCCAAGGCAAGCTGAAGCCCCGTAAACTGAAAACTGTCAAAAACCTCGCCAGACGTGTAGGCATTCCCTATTGTTAACGCGCTCTTCAGCGGCGTAATGGCCCGCTGGAGTGATGTTCCCTGAGACTGCCAGTGATGGGTATTACCATATTCAAACGTGGCGTAATTGCGTAAACGCCACGCCCCCAGGTTGATACCGGATCGCAGGCTCAGATAGCTGCTGTTGTCATGAATATTGTCGATGTTGGTTGTCGAGCCCGTAAGATTGTAATCGACAAAAGCAGCGGGGATGCCGTCGTCCCACTGTTCGGGAGGAATATAATCGGCACTTTTTTGCAACATGGCTGCCTGCGGAATGCTGAAAACCAGCCGATGATGGGTGAAGTCAAAATGCGTCGACGCATCGGGAATATATTTGCCGATGTCCGTAAATGTCTCCTCGTCATGCAGCGCATCGAACGAAGAGAAGGCCGCGATGTTTATCCCAAGTCTCTTGAGGTACGCCAGGTTGAGGACCGGTGAGAGCGTTCCCCCCGTATCAACGAATGCAATTTCGCGCTCATCCCGCTGCGTCTGGTTAACAACAACCGCGACACGATAACGTCCCGGCTGCTGACCGCCTTGTCGGGAAAAATAGCTTAAGTCGCTAGCCTGCTGCTGATCTGCGGTGATCTCCAGCGCCTGAGGATCGAAGTACTCATCGGCCTGTGCCCGGCGCACATGAATGCCAGACGTGACCGCACCCGCAAGCATCGCGAGCGTATAAATGCGGGGTAAATTGCGTGGGCCGAGAGAATGCATGTGCGGTCGTTGGCTACATTCGCCAAAGGCGTGTTGTCACAGCGTCAGGATTGCGTGGCGACTCTCGTCAGCCCGCCGTAATCGTTGATCGCCTGCCAGCGAATGGTCCCCGAGCAGGGAATGTGCCATTGACGATCGGAGAAGGGGTCAATCATTCCCGGCATTTCAACGTCGGTGTTCCCAACGCTGACCTTGTAAAACGATACAAACCAGGGCGAGGGGTTGTGTGCGCTAAGCGTATTATTACGACAGGTAAATTTTAATTTTTTGTAGGCAAGTTCGGCATTGCCTTTCAACCCTGCGGGACGGAAAAATAACTTGAATTTTGACTTCACGTTAATCTGCAATTTGTTGCTGTTTGCTTTTTTGCTCGGGGCAATATTTTTGATGTTAAGCCAAAAAACAGATTCCCGGTCAGTGGGTAATGGCGTTCCAAGATAATTGATGCGCAGCGAGTTTTTCTGTTCCGCATCTAAACGAAATAACGTAGGCGTCACGATAAAGGGCGGAGCGGTTTTATTCTTACTGTCAATATTTTCAATCCACGACTGAATAAGATAAGGGGTTTCTTTTTCCATATTGGTAATGGAAAATGCCACTTCTCTTTGCCCCTCAAGGTAAACAACACGCGTACCGCCCATCACAACCCCCGCGTGTGCTGACAGACTCATGCCGAGCGAATAAAAGAACAGGGCCGCGGTGAGTTTCTTCATTTTCAGATCCCCGTAGAGGTAAAAGATAAGCAGAGAAAGCTCTGCTTATCATCAGTCGATCAGTTATAAACCATCAGGAAATTGGCATCTGCGTCGGCTTCTCCGGTGCTGACGACATCGGTGGTGGCATTATAATTGGCGTAGAAATTGAGTGTTTTTGAATCTTCCCCTTCGGCAAGGTCGATACTCTGAGAAATATCACCAATTTTAATCTGCGTGTTACGATCGCTTTCATAGAGTTTAACGGCAACGCCAGTCGCCGTATTGCCATCGCTGTCCACGGAAGAATTTAAACCCAGCAGGGTATTATCATTCGCATCTTTGTTACCATCAAACAACACGGAAACGGTTTTAACGGAATCCGGGCAACCTTCAACTGAGATCTGGAAAGGCGTGCGCGTGGTCTCTTTTTGGGTGGCAAAGTAGCTTGCAGCCCAGGTGCCTAATTCAACGGTTTGCCCTGCTGAGTCGGTGGTGATATTACAGGATGCATCGGTAATCTTACCGGTAAAATGGACTACGCCGCCCGTGCCCTGAGTCCCCGCATCGTTCTCTGGGTTGGTATTAATATTATTGTCGCTGTCACCAGAAGGAAGGCCCGCCAGCGCACTGCCACTTGCCATCATCAGGCCACAAAGGGTTAATGCGATCATGTTTTTTTTGTTGATCATGCCTATTGTTCTCATTCGCTTAAATATGTCAGTCTGGATATGCTGCTAGCAACACTGCCGGTGGCGTTATTGCTCAGAAAAAACAGCGCGAATGCTAACAAAATGCCAATCCAGGCCATAACAAAAGGTTGTCTAAAATTAAATTACTTTATTTTACGAAACTCCGTAACTTTCTTGTAACCTTACTTCGGGTTTGCTGATGTCGTTTATTGATGTTGCGAATCTAATTCCTGCCTGAGGGTTTATATTTGCCTTGTCACAAACGGTGCATTATTCATTGTGAGCTCAGTGGAGCTACTTTGTTATTGTCTCGTCCTGGCAGGAATAAAAATGAAGATATTTATTATTTCTATTGGGATATCAACGAATGAAACTGACTAAAATTGGTGCGACGCTTATTCTGACTTTCTGTGGCGCGAGCGCGGCGACGGCTTCTAACACTATCACATTTAATGGAACGGTGCTCGATCAGGGTTGTGATATTGCCGTTGATGGCGGCACGGCAAATGCGACCGTTGATCTGGGCTCAACGGCGGCAACCGACCTCGCTACAAAAGGCGACCTTGGCGCGCCAAAACAGTTTGTGTTCGACCTGAATAACTGCCCAACCAGCACGACTGCAAATATTGTCTTCTCAGGCCCTGTTGATGCTGTTGCAGCCGATCCATCCTATTTTGCAAACACTGCTACGCTGGGTGCGGCAACCAACGTGGCCGTTCAGCTCAAGCAGGGCGGCTCAAATGGTACCATCGTCAAAAATAATGCAGATAACGATCCTATTACTTTCACCGATGGCACAGCGAGTCAAACCTATACCGCGCAGATGATTGCCACCGGGCAGGCCGTTGCCGGCGATGTTAACGCTGTTATTACCTATAACGTCCGTTATAACTGATTCCGCAGGAGGGGAAACCCTCCTTTTTAGTTTGTGAGTGCATTATGAAACCCATCGCCGCTGTTATTTTATGCGTGGCCAGCGCCGCCAGCCTGAACGCGTCCGCCAGTATTGTTACCGGGAGTACGCGGGTTATTTTTGATGGCTCCCGCCAGGCCGCCTCTTTGTCCGTTGAAAACTCTGACAAGGTTACCAACCTGGTACAGTCGTGGATTAGCCCGGCTAAAGGCAGCCCGTTAAAAAAAGAAAATATGATTATTACGCCACCGCTATTCCGTCTGGAAGCCGGGAAAAAAGCGTCAATTCGTATTGTGCGTTCAGGTTTACCTGTTCCGGAAGATCGTGAATCGCTGTTATGGCTGAACGTGAAAGGGATCCCCGCTACCGACGGTAGTGAAGGTAAAAATACGATGCAAATTGCCATCAACTCAAAGATTAAGCTGATCTACCGTCCGGCAGCATTACAGGGGCAGACGCCAGAATCCAGTGCGGAAAAGCTTAAGTGGAACCTGACCGCGAAGGGTTTACAGGTCAATAACCCGACACCTTTTTATATGAACTTCTCACGAATTGAAATTAATCACCAGGCGTTAAGCGGACAGTATTTTGTCGCGCCATTCTCCACGTTGAGTATTTCTGAAGGTGTTATGTCACCTCACGGCAAAGTAACCTGGTCGCTTATTAATGATTATGGCGTGAAAGGCCCGGACAAAGTCACCTCATATTAATCGACACCGTAAGTCTCCCGCACGGATACAGGGTTACAATGGAAAAAGTGAAACAAACCTACGTCCTTTCTTTAGGGCTCGGGCTCAGTGTTGTCTTTAGTTCTTTCAGCGCACGTGCGCAGGAACATTTCAACCCTCATCTTTTGGAAACAGACAGCGCAGAAGTGCCAGCAATGGATCTCAGTCTGTTTGCCAAAGATGAGGTGCCGCCCGGGGACTATAACGTCGACATTTTTATCAACGGCAATCTGGTAGACAGTAAAACCCTCTCTTTTCGACGGTTGAAAAGTGCCCCTACGTCAGACCGCACAGGGGCATGCTTAAACGTCACTCAGCTGAAAGCCTGGAACGTTCGTGTCGATAACTATTTTGGCGAACAGGAAAAAGCCAGCGAATGTGTGGATCTGTTTACCATCCCCGGCGCGGACGAAAAAATCGATCTGGCGCAGCAGCGTTTCGACCTGATCCTGCCGCAGGTTGCTTTATTTAACACCGCAAGGGGTTATGTTTCACCGGAGCGCTGGGATGAAGGGATCACGGCGGGTTTACTTAATTACAGCGTCTCAGGTCAACAGGATCTGCATCAGCGCAACGGCACAGACAGCAGTAATCAATTTCTTAGCCTGCAACCGGGGCTGAACGTAGGCGCCTGGCGCTTTCGCAACTATTCCACCTATACCCATTCCGAATCCGAAAATGACTGGGATTCCGTGTATACCTACGCCTCACGGGATATTAAATCTCTCAAAAGCCAGCTGGTACTGGGACAAGGAACCACGCGCGGCGGCATTTTTGATAGCGTCGGTTTCACCGGGGTGCAGATGTACTCGGATAACGATATGAAGCCGGACAGCATGCAAGGCTTCGCCCCTGTAATACGCGGTATAGCCCGCAGCAATGCCGAAGTGACGGTATACCAGAACGGTCACAGCATTTATAAGGCTACCGTGCCGCCGGGGCCGTTTGAATTCAGCGATATGTATCCGACCGGCAGCTCCGGCGATCTACAGGTGGTGATCAAAGAATCCGACGGTACGCAAAGTAGCTTTATTGTGCCTTACGCCACGCTGCCGGTATTGCAACGTGAAGGTCAGGTGCAGTATGGCCTGGTGGCGGGCAAAACCCGTCAGGACGGGTCGGGTTCACGTGCAGAGGATTTTAACTTTATTCAGGGATCAGCGGCCTGGGGCGTCGGAAAAGGGATCACGCTTTACGGCGGCTATATTCAGGCGGAAGACAATTATTCCAACCTGATTGCCGGAACCGGTTTTAATATGGGCAGCGCCGGAGCGCTCTCATTTGATATTTCCCAGTCGTGGGCGGATATTCCGCAGCCGGACAACATGCGACAACAGGAACACCATAGCGGCCAGTCGTATCGCGTGCGCTACAGTAAGACGCTTCAGCAAACCAACACCGATATTGCCGTCGCCGGTTATAAATTTTCAACCCGGGGTTATCTTTCGTTTCAGGACTTCCTCAATGACTGGGATCCGGGCAATAGCACTATTGATAATGGCCGGGAGCGAAACCGTTTTGATGTGACAATCTCACAGACGTTGCCTTTCGGCACCCTGTCACTGAGCATGTACGACGCCTCTTACTGGAACAGTGAACATGCGGACTCCATGAACCTGGGCTTCAGCAGCACGCTTGGACCGGTGTCGTACTCGCTGAACTATGCCCACTCTAAAAACGTCAATGGCGGTCACAATAACGATTCCGATAACTACGACGACGATAACGTCTTCTCGCTTAACCTGAGCGTACCGTTCAGCGCCTTCAGCCACAGTGAAGCGGCCCGGTCTGTTTCGGCTAACTATTCGATGAACAGTAGTAAAAACGGCGATACCACGCACAACATCGGAATTTCCGGTACCGCGATGCAGGAAAACCAGCTGAACTGGCAGGTTTCAGAAGGCTATAACGCCGATTCTGAAGCTACTAACGGCAATGTCACTGTGGGTTATCAAAGTACTTATGCCGATATGTCCGCAGGCTATAGCTACGACGATTACAGCCGACGAGTGAATTACAGCCTGCGCGGGGGCATGGTGCTGCATCGCGACGGTATCACCCTGGCGCGTCAGCTCAACGATAGCGTAGCGCTGGTTGAAACACCGGGTGTTTCCGGTATGCCGATCAACGGGCAGACGAACGTTCATACCGATTATTTCGGTAACGCCATTGTGCCGTACGTTCGTCCGTATCACAGCAATTCGATCTCACTCAACACAGTGGATGCCAGCGATACTTCCGCGGCCATTGATAACATCGCCAAAACCGTGGTGCCGACCAAAGGGGCGGTAGTACGCGTGAAGTACAACACCTGGATTGGACAAAAGGCGATGATGACGCTGACCTACAATGGTAAACCGGTGCCGTTTGGCGCAGTAGTAACACAAACCAGCGGCGAGTCGGATGACACGCGCAGCAGTATTGTTGGCGACGGCGGGGAAGTGTATCTCGTCGGGCTCGCCGGGAAAGGGCGGTTAATTGTTAAGTGGGGGGAGACGGCGAACAAGCAGTGCGCCGTTGATTACACACTTGCCGGCGCTAAAACAGAGGCCGATATTTTATTCATCAACGGGGTTTGCCATCCCGTATCGGGAGCAAATTAATGTCACGCTTCATTATTCTCCGTTCCGGCCTTAAATCGCTCATCGGCCCGGGAATGGTATTCATGCTGAGCGTGTCGCCGGCAATGGCGTACACCGATCGCAATGATATTGAGTTCCATGTCACCGGAAACATTATTGATGGCTCATGTAACGTCACCAAACCGGAGGCAGTCGACCTCGGGAAATATTACTGGAAAGACTTTGCCGTAGCGGGGGGGAACACAGGAAATGTGCCAGTGACCATCGCGTTTGACAGCTGCACCGCAGGGTTAAGCCAGGCAACGGTTACCTTTACAGGCGCACCTTACGCTGAAGATCCGGCTTATGCTTCTGTCATTTACGCCAATCAGGTGGCGGCAGATGCAGGCGGCGCGACCGATGTCGGCCTTCAGTTGTTTATCCGTGACCACGAACATCCCATCAGCGGTGTCGCGCTGGCCAACGGCGTGAGCTACCCGGTTGCGCTCGAAAACCAAACCGGCGCGATGACTTTTACTGCCCGAATGTATACCCCACATGGGACCCCAACACCGGGTGCATTCAGCAGTGCGATTACATTGAATGTTGTTTATAACTGAGCTTAAGTGAGCAGACTAATTTCATGTCAAAATATTTATATTATCTGGTGTTATTGCTGGGGACAGTCCCACTATTAAGTCATGCAGCCTGTAACCGGGATAACGGCGATGATGTTACCGTTACGACGATCCCATTACCCTCGAAACTGTTGGTCAGTGCGAAAAATTATACCTTTGGCGAAGTGTTATACGATTCTGGATATATCAGCGGGACGGATGGGGATGTCACGATTAAAAACTGTAGCAGGGATTATTACGTAGGATTTCATTATAACCCGACTCATTTAGCGTCGGCGTCGCCGGTGGGAGATAATATCTACCCGACCACGATACCGGGTATCGGCATTAAGACCTACACGCTTAACCAGGCCGGTCCGTATGATTATGAACGTGCGGTTGATAACTCATGGCAGTCCGGCGATGGCGAGAGCAGCCATACGCTGGCGGGCTCGGCCTATCGTGTGCAGTTGATTGCGACGGGGGGTACAATCCCGAGCGGTAATCTGGCCCTTGAGAGCGGCAAACTGGCGACGGTGGAATTTCGTGAAGGGCAGAGCAGTTCGGATAACGGTGATAATGCGTCAGAAGTCTATTTGTCAAATACACAGATAGAAGTCTATGCGATGGGATGCTCAGCATCCGTTTCTTCCCTGCTGTTTAATATGGGCGATGTGGATACCTCTGCGTTTGATAATCTTAAGATGGTGGAAGGACCCGAACAGGATGTTGGTCTGAGCTGTCAGCCAGGCACCAACGTGACCTTGACCATCAACGGGCCGCTTGCCGAGGGCGACAACGATGATGGTTCAGTGATTGCTTTAGACCAGTCTGAATCGGGTACGACGGCGACCGGTGTGGGGGTCGTGATATCAGCCTATCAACCGGCGCTACGCAGTTTTACCTACTGGGCCATTGGTCAGGAGGTACAAGCTTTTAATTCCAGTCGTGTAAAAGCCGCATCACAAGGCAGTGGGCTGGCTGCCGATGGTACCGCGCTTGCTGATATCGGCTCCGCAACAACCTATAGCGATCCGGCAAATGCAGGCGGGGCCGGAGAGTCTGAAACCTTACGTTTCAAAGCGTGGTATTACAAAACCAGTGACGTTGTCACGCCAGGGCAAGCAAATGCCACCGGGACAATCACCCTTAAATATAATTGATACCTTTGATCATGACAGGGGGTAGCGCTGCGGTTTATTTTTGTACACCTCTGCGCTACCGTTATGTGTTTCTGTCGTGTACATTTCCTCTGCGACCCTATTTATTCGGTGGAACTGACAATGATTACTAAACGGTCTGAGCCACGCTTTTCAGTCATTCTGTTAATTTTTGTGTGTCTTGTAGGATTATATTCTTTTAACGGTCACCTTAAGCCTCACGCCGGACAAAAAGGGGTTGCATGTATTTCTTACAAGCGGATCCTGCGTGAATCACCGTTACTGGCACAGGAAAAAAAGCAGAACGAAATACTTCTCGCATTAGCTAAAAAATCCGCGCTTGAAGTTGAGAAAAAATATTACGCTCTGCCAGAACCCTTGCGCCGTGAAATGAAAGCGATCGATGATATGAGTAAAAACACGCAACTGCGGGCAGAGCAGGGTCGCCTGCGGCATATAAGCCAGCGAGTCATATCTGATACCGTTGAAAAATACAGAATAGATCATCACTATTCGGTCGTTTTCAATAAAGATAGCGCCTCTACAGTGGATTATGGTCACGACATCAGTAATGAAATCATTAATGAATTACAGCATGTAACAGTGGTGTACGGGCCGCGCCCTAATTTTGAAGATGCGACCCGGGAGCTTTTGCTCGCTCAACCTGTTTCCGCAGGATGAGTGATTTTACGCAGTCGGCTCGCGCTGACGATGACCGCTACCGCAGAAGCCGCCGCAGCGATCCACAGTGCAGCATGAATTGCTCTCTCATTTGTCGCCAGCAGTACGCCCACAGCGGCGGCCCCCAGACACTGCCCGAACGTGCGCATAATGGATAACACACCGGATGCATAGCTCGCATAGTCACGACTAACACGTTCATTTTTGAATATGGCTGGCGGCAGTAAGGGGTTATCCGTGCGGCGGATCTGCCAGATAAAAGCCATGCCGCTCAGCGCAGCGAGAACCGTCCAGCAAAGACTACCTGTGTGATAAGTAGCATCATGGAGGCTGTTCGCCGCCACGATCGTCGAACCCAACAGCAGCGCCGACAATATGGCGCCCAGGGTGTCAAAGGGCGCTTGCTTTCGAACCGCATCCCGCGGCAGCGCTTTGACCGCCAGCAGCAAGGCGAGGGTGCCGGGAAGAACGTTTATCGCAAAAAGCCATTGCCAGCTCAGGGTGTGAAGGATCGTACCGCCCAATACCGGGCCGATAGCGGAGCTGGAGGCGATGAGCAGGGCGTGCAAACCCAGAATGCGGCCAAGCAATCGTCCGGGAAATACGGACCGCAGTATTGCGGGAGCAATACTCAGCGTCGCTGCGCCGCCGATCCCCTGAAGCACGCGCATACCGATAAGCACTTCGGGCGTTTTCGCCAGCGCGCAACCCAGCGATGTCAGGGTAAAGGTCGTCAGGCCTGCCAGAAATACGGGGCGATAACCCAGGCGGGCCGCAAGCGCCGCGAATATCGCCAGCGTCATTGCAGCCGCCAGCAGATACCCGTTGGCGAACCAGACGGCATAACTGGCTGGCACCTGCATCTCCTGAGCCATGGAGGGCAGGGCAATATTGATCATGGTGCCATCAAAAACGCCCATTAACGTGGTGGTCATTATCGCGGCCATCACCCGTGCGCGCGTCGGGCCAGGCAGTCCATCGTCCCCGGGTTGGCTGGAAAAAAGCATCATCTTGTTGTCCTTAGAGAAGAGTGTGTGGATGACAAAACTATAAAGATGGCTTTTGCAGGGCGGAAGGCGCACCATTTGCACTTTATTGTTGCATGAAACGCCTTATCTGAATCTACAGGGAGGAAGGAGATGTCCGAACCCGATTTTAATTTGCTGATAGCACTCGACATATTGCTGAGCGAAGCGAGCGTGGCAGGCGCGGCACGTCGTCTGAACCTCAGCACCTCGGCAATGAGCCGGACATTAAGCAGGTTACGCGACGTCACTGGCGATCCGATTCTGGTGCGCGCCGGACGTAACATGGTACTGACCCCGTGGGCCGAAGCGACCCGGGACCGTGCCAGGCGTGCAGTGCACGAGGCCAGGGCGGTATTACAGCCCTCAACTGATACGTTCAGCGCGCGAAGTCTGGCGCGACTTTTTACCATCAGGGCAAACGATGGTTTTGTGGTGGCGTTTGGGCCTGCGCTTATAGCGGCTGTGGCCGACGCCGCGCCGGACGTCTGTATACGCTTTGCGCCTAAGCCGGAAAAAACGTCGCGCTATCTTCGGGAAGGGCTGGTTGATCTGGAGATTGGCGTCCAGAGTAATATGGGGCCTGAAATACGGCTTCAACGACTGTTTGAGGATCGGTTTGTGGGCGTCGTGCGTAAGGGGCATCCGCTGGCTAAGCAGGCAGAAATAGGGGTGAAGGATTATGTCGCCTGGGGCCATGTGGTAGCGTCACCCGAGGGTGCACTGCACGGATCCGTTGACGATGCGCTGGCCGAACTCGGAACAAAACGTAAAATCGCGAGCGTCGTACCGGGATTTCCGACGGCGCTGTCCGTGGCGGTGGCATCGGATCTTATCGCCATGATACCCGCGCTCTATTTACTCAATCAGCAGGTAACGGACCAGGTACACGTTTTCGAGCTGCCGTTCAAAAGCCGTCTAATTACGGTATCACAGATGTGGCACCCAAGAATGGAACGCGATCCCGCACACCGCTGGCTGAGAGAGCAAATTCTTGCGATATGCAGAGTGAAGAGGTCAGACATGATTAAGGGACCTGTATAGCGATTGCTATACGCGCCGCTTATGCTATGCTTGTAAAGCAATTGCTATACAAGAGGTATACCCATGAAATCAGATGTTCAACTCAATCTTAGAGCCAAAGAATCCCAGCGGGCGCTTATCGATGCCGCCGCAGAGATCCTCCATAAATCACGTACTGACTTCATTCTGGAGATGGCCTGTCAGGCAGCCGAAAATGTGATCCTCGATCGGCGTGTATTCAATTTTAACGATGAACAGTATGCAGAGTTCATTGATATGCTTGATGCCCCGGTCGCCGACGATCCTGCCATAGAAAAACTGCTGGCAAGGAAACCTCAGTGGGACGTGTAACCGCCCCAGAGCCCTTATCCAGCGTCCATCAACTGGCGGAGTTCGTCAGTGGAGAGGCCGTGCTTGACGAATGGTTAAAACAAAGAGGTCTGAAAAACCAGGCGCTTGGCGCAGCCCGAACGTTTGTCGTTTGTAAAACGGGCACAAAGCAGGTCGCGGGATTTTACTCTCTGGCTACCGGCAGCGTTAACCATACGGAAGCGACAGGTAATTTGCGGCGTAACATGCCGGATCCCATTCCCGTGATTATTCTTGCCCGTCTGGCTGTCGATGTCTCAATACGCGGAAATGGGTTGGGAGCCGATTTACTCCAGGATGCGGTTTTACGCTGTTATCGGGTAGCAGAGAATATTGGGGTGCGGGCGATCATGGTTCATGCACTCACTGAAAAAGCCAAAGCGTTTTATATCCACCATGGTTTTAAAGCATCGCAGACTCAGGAACGGACACTGTTTCTCAGGCTTCCTCAGTAGCGGCGGGATTTTATGGAATGAATGTTCAGCCCGTCTGGCTGATAAGCTTGCGCCAGACTCTGTTATGCAAAGTAAATAGCAGCATCCTATAGAAAGCGGTAGAGAGGATACAGCTGCCGCTAAGCCCAAGCATGACAATAGTTACCAGCGCCGCGGTCAGGCTGACGCCCGGAGAAGAAGTACCGCTCAGCGCAGCCAGCAGATAGGCTGCCGTTAATACCAGGCTTAACACCGCCAGCGTAAGATGTAACCGCACGGCGCGCATGCTACTTTTGCCAATCATAAACATCGTCACTCCGTTGATGCCGGCAAAGAGTAGGGCGATCAGCACAACCCACACGAAAACGCGCTGTGCTGGCTGGCCGAGCGCGGTGAGTACGCCATACCCCAGCCACAGTTGCGGAATGGCGAAACTGACAATCACCCCGAGCGTACTAACCGCTGCCGGAATACCCATGGTATGAAGCCCCACGGGCTTAACCATATCATCAGCCAACTGCGTCTTCAGCTGCTGCAACTGTTTCGGGGCGGCATTTTTTATGCTGGCGGACACCTCATTACAATATTGCAGGCGACGGGTTAAAACTTTAAACATTTGAATACTCAGCGTTTATTTTCTATATCCAAACTGCCCCCCAGTACAACAATTCGGAAAGTTTAAAACAAAAGCAGCAAGGAACCGATCTTATAAATAGTGTATTATTTTTTCAGGTTAAAGGAGACGTGAATGACAGTGAAAAACCAGGAACTCATAGCGGCAGGATTCACCAGTAAGGATATCGAGCGAATCAAACGTCACCAGGCGACGGGGGAATCGCAGGAAAAGGTTCTGAAGGATCTGGCCGGTTATTTCCTGTCGGTAGCCTGGATCACCGGCGGGATGGCCATCATCACCTTGTTCACCGCGATCTTTGGCAGCGCCAGCCATGTTATCTCCTGTGTGGTTGCCGTCGTCTTTTTGCTAATTGTTCTGCTTCTGGTGATGCCGGTCAGACTTGGCTATAAATCATGGAAGCTGATGAGAACACAGATCAGCGACTCCGGTCATCACGGGTAAGGAGTTCCAGTACCACCTTCGCGCTCACCCCCCATCCCATAACCTTCATCGTCAGTTTGCCCGGAGACATGGTTTCCACCTTGCGGTAATAGTCTCCGGGAAGATAACGGAAAAGACGCCAGGCATCAGCTTTACCAGTCATACCAAACACCCCATAAACGCTGGCTGCAAGCGTGGTTGCGTTAAAGATCCCCAGGCCAACATCGCGACTGAACCCCATAAATTCCGCTATGGACATAGCGCCGTCCGCTATTAGAAACGCAGCGAACACAGAATGTTTTCTTGAATCCCCAGATGTTTCTTGCTCAGTTCATTCATTCCATAAATTGTGGCGAACATAACCGGTAGGGTAGTCACATCATCAACTATGAGATGATTTCTCTGATTCATCGGTAAGCTCCTGAAAGAGAGGAACTCATGGACTAAAGAATAAACTCACCGTATTTAACATAATATACATTATGCGCACTTAGATTGTAGAGGCTCAATGCTAATGTCTATTTGTGGCTCATTAGGAATGTCCAGGCTATAGTTTTCAGACCTGTATGTCTAGTCAACGACTCACTTTTTCCTGATGAGGAGTTTGCTATGGCTATACATGACGTCGGGATGTTCACCGTGAAAGAAATCAACCGCCTCAAAATCCTTCAAGACGTCATCGACCGTAACCTGCGTCCTGGCCAGGCTGCGGAAATGCTCGGCATCACGCCACGCCATTGCAGCCGTCTGCTGAAACGTTATCGTCAGTCCGGACCGCTTGGTATGAACAACCAGAGTCGCGGTCGCACCGGAAACCGCCTGTTGCCCACATCACTGACTGACCTGGCACTGAGTATCATACGAGAACGCTACCACGATTTTGGCCCCACGCTGGCCCGGGAAAAACTGGAGGAACTTCATGGTCTGGTCCTGGGCAAGGAAACCATCAGGCGCCTTATGATAAAAGCCGGACTCTGGATCCCTCGAAGACAACGCGCACCGAAAATTCATCAGCCCCGTTACCGACGTCCCTGTACCGGCGAGCTGATCCAAATTGACGGCTGTGACCATCACTGGTTTGAAAACCGGGGTCGGCCCTGTACGGCGCTGGTCTATGTCGACGATGCCACCAGTCGTCTGATGCACCTGCTGTTTGTGAAATCTGAGTCCACCTTTACCTATTTTGAAGCGACCCGTGGCTATATCGAGAAATACGGTAAGCCCATGATCCTATACAGCGATAAAGCCAGTGTCTTCCGGGTCAATAATAAACATGCCACCACCGGTCCCGGCGAAACGCAGTTTGCCCGAGCCATGCGCTGCCTTAACATCACCCCTTTGTGCGCTGAAACCAGCCAGGCCAAAGGGCGCGTGGAACGTGCTCATCTGACACTTCAGGACAGGCTGGTTAAGGAGCTAAGGCTTAAAGGGATCAGTACGATAGAAGCTGCGAATGCATTTGCTGAAGAATACATGGCAGATTATAACCGGCGCTTTGCCAAAGCCCCCTTGCATGAATTTAACGCGCATCGGCCGCTGGCATTAGACGATGACCTGGATGCGGAATTTACCTGGCGAGAGCCACGGCGGGTTTCAAAAAACCTTACCGTACAGTACGATAAAGTGCTGTATCTGATTGAAGACAGTGAGTACAGCCGCCGGGCCATCGGTAAGTATATCGACGTCTGGCACTATCCTGACGGACATAAGGAACTGCGCCTGAATGATGTGCTGCTCCCCTATTCCACCTATGACCGGTTATCGGAAGTTGACCCCGTCGCGATTGTTGATAATAAAAGACTGGGCCATGTGCTGGACGTTGCCCGGCAGGTTCAGAGAAAACGCGACAATAATCGGTCACAGTCGGTACCTGCTGGCGATGAACCTTCCCGCAGGCGGCATGCACCCGGCATTAACAAATCTCAGCGTTCGCTGAACGAAGATGACATGCTTGAAGCCATGATTAAGCTTCAGGGTAGCTCTGAGGCCATTTTTGGAAAAAGATGAACCCAATGCAATCGAGCAACAGCGGCTAATTCACCCTGAAAAAGAGGCCAGATATGTCAGAAACAGATGAAAAAGTGATGATGTCCCTCAGGGAACGCTACCGGCTGGAACTCATTGAAGCCGTTATATCCCGGGAATTAAGCCTGACGGATGCGGCTGCATCAATGGAGATAACCCCGCGTCACTGCCGCCGTCTGATTGCGCAATACCTACAGGCAGGGCCTGGCGGGTTAGTCAGCCAGCGGCGTGGAAAACCCAGTAATCACCGGCTTCAGGCAGAGCTTAAAGCCCGCGTTATTCATTTTCTGAAAACTGAGTGCCTGAACATGGGACCGACACAGGCACAAAGAATGCTGGTAGCCTCTGAGAGTATCAGCCTGTCAGTCGAAACGGTGAGACAGTTGATGATTGCAGAAAAGTTATGGCAACAAAAATCGAAAACCCCATAAGCGAATTATCCCGGAATGAATGACAGCCTTGGTTTAAACTTGAACTGGCAGGACTCTGCGGTATAACCCGACCGTCTGCAATGAGCGAAGCGGACATTTACATATTTGTTCCGATAGCCTAATTAGTGCACCACTACATTTTATTCACCTGACTCATGCGTCGTGTGGTCCTGTACTGATCGGGGGAAGTACCGGTAAATCGTCTGAACATGACAATAAACGCAGACGTGGTTGAGTAACCTAAATCAAGGGCAATGCTTTGTACAGTATGCCCCGCATCAAGACATTCCAGTGCATACATAAATTTCAGTCTCAGTCGCCATTCTCCGAAGGACATCCCCAGCTCACGCTGACATCTGCGTTCAAGAGAACGTGACGTGGTATGAAGCGTTGACGCCAGTTCCCTTACACTTCGCTTATCCCCGGGATTATCCTGAAGGAGTCTCAGTAACCGGTTCAGCTCTTCGGAAGAGGCGTACGGCAGGTAGTTATCATGTGTTTCTACATTCAGGATTTGATCCAATGCGACCTGAGCCATGCGGATATCCTGTTCTGTTTCTGGCGAACGGATGTCCCTTAGCGCAAAGTCGTCAAAAATGGCTCTTAACACCGGGCTGACACTCATTGTGCATGGCGCTAAGGGCAGTCTTGCCGAGGTCTCAAGTCCAATGTAAACCGAACGGTAAATAGCCTCCTGAAGCGTATAGGAGAAGTGCTCCACGTTTGGGGGGATCCAGATGGCATACTGAGGTGGCGACAAATACCGGATACCATTAATTTCGAGATTCATGACCCCGAAAGAGACATAGTTTAGCTGTCCCCATGAATGAGAGTGAGTCTGCCATTCCATCGCCGCAAGCTGGTCATGCCGGAAATAAAGCTCGCCAGGCAAATCATTAATAACAGGAATAACTCCGGATTCTCTCACCCAATCTCTCCACGAACAGTTGTCGTATTTTCACAATATCATTAATTATAGCCTAGAAAAGGTGGCAGGATAACCGCGGTTCAACCTGTCTAAAGATCTGCATCAAATGTCGTAAAATGATTATATATTCTATTTAGGACGAGTGTTAAAGTCTGCATTGATTCAAAAACGCAGGATATTACTATGAGCTACTTATTCCCACTTCTGGCCGCTTTCCTCTGGGGCACCAACACAATCATTACCAAAATGACGTCCGGCGTCATTTCACCAAGTGAGATAAGTTTTCTCCGCTGGCTGATTGCCGTAATTATTCTGACACCGGTTATCTGGCGTCCAATGAAAAAACATAAAAAAGAAGTTCTGCCAAATATACCTAAGTTAATGATGTTGGGTTTATTAAGCAGCGTCATTTTCCAGGGTATGGCATATAACGCAGCGGCGTATACCTCCGCAATGCACATGGGAATTATTCAGGCTCTGATGCCCCTGATGGCGATCATCCTGGCAAGCTTGGTATTCAGAAATAAACCGGGGGCAGGTACTGTTGTGGGTGCACTGGTGTCCCTGGCCGGTGTTGTGCTGGTCATCTCAGGTGGAGAACCGTCAAAGCTGATCACACAGGGGATGAATATCGGTGACGGGCTGATGCTTGTGGCGACCTTTGCAATGGCGATTTATAACATTCTGCTGAAACGCTGGCATGTCAACGTGCCGCTGATTTTGTCCCTGTATGTTCAGGCGACAACCGCAGCCGTGGTGTTAATGCCATTTTACCTGACAGGTGAAAAACACACCCTGACCCTGGTTTCCGGCGGAATGGTTCTGTATGCGGCGATTGGCGCGTCGATTCTGGCGCCACTGACATGGATGGTCGGCTCAAAACGTCTCGGCCCTTCACGTGTGTCGCTGTTCTTTAACCTGATCCCGATTTTTACCGCAATCATGGCGATCCTGTTCCTGAACGAAGAGTTCACCTGGTCGCTGCTTGTTGGTGGCGTGCTGTCCCTTGGCGGCGTGGTCATTGTTGAGGTATTCAATGGCAACCAGGCTGTGACCGTTAACGATGTCCATCACCATACCGGAAAGAAAACCAGAAAATAGTTGCACCGGTCATAAGCAGGCGTCTGGCTACTGAGCAATGAGATAACGACAGGAGTTGTGTGGGACTGGGATAGCTGACGACCTAACGACTGCCGTAGTGGTGTCCGCTTCTTGCACGGAGCGGACAAGTTAACTGCGCTGAAGGTCTGCTGAGAGCGCAGTCTGTGTGAAAACCCTAACCCAAAACCGAAGTGCGTGAGGCTATGCAAAATCTGGAATCCGATCGACTGGTCAACAACATCAAATTTTACGTAGGAGCGCATTTTTCGGCTCTTTTCTCCCCCCTTTCTGCGATCGCTAATGTTTTCACACAGCTTGAGCGAAGAGCGGACTTATCCTTACAAGGCTTACCATACAGAAATAGAAGTTCCCCCAAAATGAAAACACTCGCAAACCTTCTAGACAACCTTTTCCCGAGCATTTAGCCTGAATTAAAATTTTAATATCTGTCAGGCTAGTTCATTATGAAAAATGATATCAGAACCCTCGACCTTAACCTTCTTAAGGCCCTTGATGCATTGCTGGATGAGGGAAGCGTGACTCGGGCTGCACAGCGCCTCTCCCTGACGCAGCCTGCCGTCAGTGGTATGCTTATTCGCTTGCGTGAATACTTTGACGATCCACTCTTTGTTCGCACCAGCCACGGTATGGTCGCCACAATGCGGGCCAACGAACTTTCTACGCCGGTAAAACAAATCCTCACCGATATAGCTATCCTGCTGAAACCAAATAAATTTGATCCCGTGACGGTGGAACTGACTTATACCATCGTCGCAACGGACTATGCACTTAAGGCTGTTGTCGTTCCGTTGTTGGCTGAGCTAAAACAACGTGCACCGTATATTAAAATCGCCGTGCGGCCCGTGGACAATAAGCAAATGTATCAGCAGTTGTCTCGGGGTGAAGTTGATCTGGCTTTGATAACACCGCAAACAACCCCTGAAGACCTGCATGGAAGAGCGCTCTATGAAGAAGATTATGTCTGCGTAGCAAGACGTCATCATCCACTGGCAACGAGTTCAGAAATGACGCTCGAACAATTTTGCAAACAGGAACATATTCTGGTGTCTTCAGAAGGTAACTTCACCGGTGTTACAGATGAAGCACTGGCTAAGCTCAGTCTGACACGACGAGTAGGCATGTCAGTTAATAGTTTTCAGGTGATACCTGATATATTGCGAGTGACTGATATGATTGCAGTTGTACCTCACCGTATGGTCCTGACTAACAACGATCTCATCATTCTCCCTTTGCCCCTGAAAGTTCCCGGCTTTACCAAGAGCATGGCCTGGCATGAGCGAACCCATCGTGACCCAAGTCATCAGTGGATTCGTGCTTTATGCGCAGAAGTAAGCCAACATCCCGCGTCCTGATATAATTTATCTTATTAAGAATATAAGTAATGACAATTCGCCTTATAACTCCATTGCACCAATAATCACTGTCATCACGTTACTGCCGTAATGACACACGCAGTGGACTCAACTATAGCAATTGGAGAAATTTATGAACGCGATTAACTGGCCAGAAGGCTTTGTTCCGGGTTTTACCGATAACTTTATTTCTAATGAAATGATCATCTTAGGTCTGAACGTTAATGATGTCTGGCCGCTCCTGAGTCAGCCATTGCTATGGCCGGAATACTATAAAAATTCCGCCGATGTGCGCTTTTATGACAACAAAGGTCCAGAATTGGAAAATGGGGTTCGCTTCTACTTCAGCACGTTTGGTTTCCCAGTTGAAGCTCAGGTTGTGGAGTTTGTTCCACCTGCTGAAGGTAAACCTGCTCGTCTGGCATGGCACGGATGGGCCGGTGAAAAAGATACCGCTCAACGACTCGATGTCCATCATGCGTGGCTACTGGAGGATCTTTCCGGTCACAGGGTCCGTATCCTAACGCAGGAAACACAGAACGGAGTCCCGGCAAAAGATCTGGCAAATACCCGCCCGAACCCAATGCTTAATGGTCATCAGGAATGGCTTGACGGCCTGATTCGAGCAGCAAAGAATTAATAAACCGCTTTCCACAGTCATATCACTGAGGCTGCACTTTCCCGCAGCCTCAAGAATATTTGCCCGTTTGCTATTGCACTTGATTACAGGTAAATCATGTAACCCCCGCAAGTGACACAGCGCGGCCATATCTGTAATGTCCCCTCCTGGCACCCAGCGGACATTTCATCGCTATGATGCCCTAGACATTTCTAACGAGCCACTGATTAGACAATTCTAACGAGCCTTGACATAGATTGAATACGAGTAAATCCAGCCAGTTCAGACCCATCCTTGTTCTGCTCATTCCGCGCATCATGTACCTCTGTTCTGTGCCATCAACGTTCATAACTGTCGTTACGGTCTTGCGTGATCTCCACGGCAGTCACCTGTACATCCTTAAAGCGCAGCCCATCCACACCAGAAATTTTCCCGAACTCTGACGCGTCAATCAAAATCCCCTCCAGCGTTAACCCAACCACAGGACGCTCCGGATATCCCTCGATGAAAAATGCCCGCGAAAAGCATTTGCTGTCTGATCGACGCGCCGTCATATTTTTAATCGTCAGTCCGCTGACCGCAGTAAGACCGGCTTCGCCCTCAACACCTTCAGCCAGTTTGCGCCAGTGTTCTGGTTTATCAGATAAATTGCTCTGGTCGCCATAGCTATACTGCGGAAACCAGTTCAGCTGGATCAGCACCGGAAAACGCACGTCCGTAAGCCGTAGATTTTGTACGGTGATATCACGGATAAATCCGCCCCGGTTGCGAGCAGATTTAATGCGAAACCCGACGCCCGTTCCGTTAAACGCGTTATCTTCTATCAGGACGCGTTCAATGCCACCTGAAGTTTCACTCCCCAGTGTGATCCCGGATCCCTTATTCAGCGTACATCCTCGAATCACTATATCCCGCGCGGCACGAGCTTTTTGCGCCGCTTCGCGTCCTCGTCCTGATTTGATGCAGATATTGTCGTCATTGCAGGACACAATGCAGCGTTCAATCCGCACCTGTTCGCAGGAGTCGACGTCAATCCCGTCGGTGCTCGGCCCCGCAGAATTGCTGATTTGCACGCCCTCAACCGCGATATGGCGCGAATAACAGAGGTGCATGTTCCAGAATCCGGACTCCCTACTGGTAAAATCACGCAGCAGAATGCTCTGACTTTCAAAGACCAGAATATTGCGCGGGCGCTGACAGTCATAATCAACAACCCAGCGCAATCCTCTTGCGCTGTAATCGCCGACCATGCCGCTGCGCTCGTCATCGCCCCAGTAGCGTTGCCACCAAATTGCACCCTGCCCGTCTATAGTGCCTGTACCGGTAATGCTGACGTTTTCACAATCGATGATAGTAATAATGCCTGCCGGCCAGCGCATATCAATGCCGGCCACCCGGGTATTTATCAGGGGATAATCAGCCAGATCCTGGCTTCCAACGAGCTGTGCGCCAGCGTCCAGGCGAAGTGAAACACCGCTTTTCAGAAACAACGCTCCGGTCAGAAAACGGCCTTGCGGAATAACGATGACATCGTTCTGTTGAGCACTATTTATGGCCTGCTGAATGGCGGATGTTGCCAGGCGTTGCGCGGTTGGGTCCGCGCCATACGCCAGAATGGAGATCGCTTTCATGGCTTTTCCTTAAACAGATGAAAGCCTTAGTCTAGGAATCCGCGTGATGGATAACCTTTGTCTGTTTGACAGCCACGCAGTCAGGCTGGCAAAAAAGCGGATATTTACTGGCTGGCGATCACCGCAACGCCCTTTTCTTTCATAACGTTGACCCAGCGTTCATCCGTTGTGTTTTCAACTACGAGCGTATTCACCAGCGACAAATCGCCAATCACAAACGCCGAGGCCGTGTTGATCTTTTCCGGTGAGGCCAATACCACCGTTTCCGCCGCTCTGCCGGAAAATGCACGTTTGATGCATGCTTCTTCATAATCTCCGGTGGTCAGCCCGGCCTCAGGATGCACGCCGGTGACACCCATGAAAAACAGATCCGCATGAATATTGTTGATGCCTTCAATA
Source organism: Enterobacter sp. MGH 4 (assembly GCF_000534735.1). Lineage (NCBI taxonomy): Bacteria > Pseudomonadati > Pseudomonadota > Gammaproteobacteria > Enterobacterales > Enterobacteriaceae > Enterobacter > Enterobacter sp. MGH 4. The sequence continues at coordinate 1,112,084 of NZ_KI973289.1, forward strand.
GCGGCCGCGCCGACCGTGACGATGGAGTGTTTATACAAACGACCGCCAATCAGGATCACCTCTATGCACGGATGGTTGACCAGCCCCAATGCAATACCCGGGCTGTGCGTCACCACGGTTACCCGCAAATCTGGCGGCAAGAAGGTAATAAGTTCTGAGGTGGTCGTCCCGCCATCAATGATCACCACCTGCCCCGGTGAAATGAGCTGCGCGCCCCGACGTGCCACGCGTTTTTTTGCATCCATTTTAACGGACTGACGCTCGGCAAAAGGCGCAATCGCTGAAGATGCCGGAAGCGCGCCGCCGTGGACACGCTGCAAACGCCCTTCTGCCGCCAGTTCACGTAGATCCCGGCGGATAGTGTCCTCAGACACCGAGAAAAAGAGGCTGAGCGCAGTTGACTGAACCTGGCCTTCCGCCTCCAGCTTTTCCAGAATCAACTGTTTACGCTGACTTGTGAGCATGAATTATTCCTGATGTTGCACGATAATTATTGTAATTACACGAAAATGCTGTTTATGATGCATACTCTACGAGAGGAGAGCCAAACGTGCAATCAAAACGTGCAGATATACGCATCATCAACAGCGAAACGTTGTCCGACAACTGGTATAACCTGAAAAAATACACTTTTGACCTCCAGCGCAGCGATGGTGACTGGCAGCGGCAAGAGCGTGAAGTGTATGACCGCGGGAATGGCGCGACGATCCTGCTCTATAATCGCGACAGCAAAACAGTCATTCTTACACGTCAGTTTCGTTTCCCTGTGTTTATCAATGGTCACGAAGAGGATCTCATTGAGGCGGCTGCCGGGTTGCTCGATAACCTTGACCCGGAAAGCCGGATTAAGGCCGAAGCGGAAGAGGAAACCGGGTATAAGGTGACGCGCGTAGAGAAAATTTTTGAGGCCTATATGAGCCCGGGCTCCGTTACCGAAAAACTCTACTTCTATCTGGCGGAATATCACCCGCAGGATCGGACCAGCGCGGGCGGCGGCGTTAAAGCAGAGGGGGAAGATATCGACGTGCTGGAAATGACGCTGGACGACGCGCTTCGTGGCATCGAGAATGGCCAGATCGTCGACGGTAAAACCATCATGCTGCTTTATCACGTGACCCTGAAAGGCATTTTATAATCTCACGTTTATCCGGATACCTGCCCCTGCGCAGGTATTTGCCTGTGCTATTCTTGCTGAACACCTCAACATGGAGATGCGAAAATGGCCGACTGGGATCCTTCTCTGTATCTACAATACAGCGCAGAACGCACACGTCCCGCCGCTGAGTTACTGGCCCGGGTGCCGCTTGCTGACATAACCTCTGGCGTGGATTTGGGCTGCGGGCCAGGCAACAGCACCGCGCTGCTGAAACAACGCTGGCCTTCAGCGCAGATAGCCGGTGTGGATAACTCCCCGGCGATGCTGGAGGAAGCCCGACAGGCCCTGCCAGACTGCCACTTTGTTGAATCGGATATCCGTCACTACAAACCTGACCAGCCTCTCAGCCTGATCTACGCCAACGCTTCCCTGCAATGGATCCCGGACCATTACCACCTTCTGCCGCATCTGGTTTCACTGCTCCAGTTAAACGGCGTGCTGGCGATACAAATGCCTGACAACTGGCTTGAGCCGACGCACGCCCTGATGCGTGAAGTTGCCTGGGAACAGGGCTACCCCGATCGTGGCCGCGAGCAGCTGCCGGGTATTCATGCCTACTATGATATTCTGACGGACGCGGGATGCGACGTGGATATCTGGCGCACCACCTACTTTCATCAGATGAGCTCTCATCAGGCGATTATTGACTGGGTCAGCGCGACGGGGTTACGGCCGTGGCTACAGGATCTCAACGAGAGCGAGCAGCAAAACTTTCTGAAACGCTACCTCGAGCTGCTGGAAGAGCAGTATCCGCTCCAGGAGAACGGACAGATACTGCTGGCTTTTCCGCGCCTGTTTATGGTTGCTCAGCGGGTTCCGTAAGCCGAATCAGGAACGCGCTTCCTTGAGCAAATGCTGAATTACAGCCTCCTGCTTGTCGTAGTTGCCTTCGCCAAACGAGGTGTAACGCAGTTGCCCTTTCGCATCGAAATAGTAATGTGCTGGCCAGTACTGATTACCGAACGCGCTCCAGATTTTGTAGTTATTATCCGTCACTACGCGGTACGGCAACTGCCATTCGTTGACCGCGTTTTTCACCGATGATAACGGCTTTTCCCAGGGGTATTCAGGGGTGTGGACGCCAATCACCACCAGACCTTGTGACTCATATTTCTTCGCCCAGTCTCGAACATGCGGAAGGGTATGCTGGCAGTTGATACAGTCCCAGGTCCAGAAATCGATAAGCACAACTTTCCCCCGCAAGGCCTTAGACGTGACAGGGTCACCGTTTACCCAGCCCGTACCGCCGCTTAATGTCGGTAGCTGGCTGCTCGGCATTGCGTCAGCGATCGGTCGCAGTTTCACCTGCGTGGAGGTTGGTTGCGCAAGGCTCAAGAGAGCGTTTTCCAGCTGGTCGGTAATACCGCTGGCGCCTTTCAGGACCGACGTCATTCCTGAGGCGTTGAAAGCCACGGCGGCTAACATCATCACCCCTGCGCCCTGACGCAGACGCTCCATCAATGCGGATTTGGCTCTCAGAGGGGTTATCAGCTTACGGCCACCCGTGACAAGCAGCCCCAGCATCAACGCGCACCCACTGCCGTAAGCGGCTAACAGCGCTCCGGTTGCGATGGCCGAGTGGCCAGTAATGTTAATGCCGAAGATCGCCCCGAGAATCGGTCCTGCACAGGGGGACCACAGAAGTCCAACGGCCAGCCCTGCCAGAAAAGCCGAAAACATGCCGTGTCGCTGAACGCTGTGGGTGTTAAGAACGTTCCCCGCGCTGACCGCCGGGCTGGCAATGCGCTGAGCGAACTGCGGGAAGATCAGGGCCAGGGCGGCAATGCTCAGTACCAGCAGCGCAATCCAGCGACCGATAACGGTGGCGTCAGCTATCCAGTCACTGGCAACCGTTACTACCATCGCCACAAACGTGAACATCACTATCATTCCCGCCAGAAGCGCCAGAATGTGTTTGCGCTGCCCCTGAAAGCCGGCGAACAGCAGAGGAATAACGGGAAGCGTGCACGGACTGAGCAGGCTAATCATGCCGCCTAAAAAAGCGATTATCAGAAACATAACGACCTCACGATACAGTTGCTGCGAAGGTGCAGTGAGGTCATTTCACCCTGCGAATGTGTTCAGGCCGTGTGCAAAAAACTGAATTTTGTCTGCCTTCGTATCCGCACGGCGCGCAGATACACAGGCGTACAATTAAACGCGCGGAAGAGTCACGCTTACGGCCAGCCCGCCCTCTGCCCGGTTTGCAAGATGCAATTTCCCGTCAAGCTGGGCGGTGAGCTGCGCGGCAATGGCGAGGCCTAACCCGGTGCCGCCCGTTTCGCGGTTGCGCGACGTTTCAACCCGGTAGAACGGCTGTAACACCGCCCCCAGTTCTGCCTCCGGGATGCCGGGGCCGTTATCCATAATGCGGATCGCTACCTGCCTTTCATCTTCATCAATCTCTATTACCGCGCTATGGCCAAACTTGAGCGCATTATCCAGCAGATTGGTCATTACCCGGCGCAATGCCTGGGGGCGGGTGACGATCGGCAGACGTGTACTGCGTGCATGAAACTGCACGTTTTTACCAATGTCCTGATAATCACTGGCGATGCTGTTAACCCACGCGTTTAGCTCCAGCTTAAGCGTGGTCTCTTTCAGTGATTCTGATGACCGGGCATAGGCAATACCTTCTCGTACCAGGCGCGACATATTATCCAGGTCGCTCAACAACTTATCGTGGAGTTCGGGCTGATCCGCCATTTCGACCCGCAGCTTCATACGCGTGATGGGCGTCTGAAGATCGTGAGAAATGGACGCCAGAATCTGCGCGCGTTCACGCAGATAAGTTTGTATCCGCGACTGCATCTCATTAAAAGCCTGCGCCGCCTGTCGCACCTCAACCGGACCTTTTTCAGTCATAGGAGAATGGGCCGCAGGATCGAGGGAATCAACCGCGCGCGTGAATTGCAGGAAAGGCCGGACAACCTGGCGCACGGCAATCCAGGAGCAGAGCGCGACAAGTAACAACTGAAGAACCAGCACCACGGGTAACCAGCTGGCGACTGGCGGCATGCGCGGGATCAGATCGATAGTGAGCGGTGCGCCGTCGCGGAGCGTCAGATGGGCCTGAATGTGGGAAACAGGCCCCGGCACTGCCGTAAACTGGAGCGGATATTGAACTGAAAGCGTCTCTTTCAGGGTGCGAATCGCATCCCGCGAGCGCTTGTCCGTTGGCGCAGCGCCTGCCTCGCCGGGACCAAGGATATAACGATAATTACCGCGACCGAGCCGTTCCAGCCACTCTGGCCGCTCTTTGGCCGGAAGCCGGTCGAGAATGGCCACGCTGGTCGCCACGTCATTCTCAAGATTGCCCAGCATAACCGTGCGCGCGCTGTGCATTCGCTCAACCATGACCAGCGTCAGGCTGAGCGCGTTAGCCAGCAAGAGTCCAAGCAGCACAATGATCAGCAGCCGGGCCAGTAAGGTGCGGGGCCACAGCGTCATTCATTGGCCTCGACGATGGTCACCGGCATAGTAAAAACGTAGCCTTCGCTTCGAACGGTTTTAATGTAGGCTGGCGAGCGGGCATCTTCATTCAGGCGCTGTCGCACGCGGCTCACCAGGAGATCAATCGAACGCTCAAACAGCTCGGCATCACGTCCCTGCGTCAGGTTCAGCAGTTGATCGCGGGTCAGCACCCGTTGAGGATGATCGAGAAATACACGCAGAAGGCGATATTCCGCCCCGCTGAGCGCCACAACCATCCCCTCGTTATCAATCAGATGACGCGCCACGGTATCCAGCTGCCATTCACCGAACACCACCAGGCGCCCTGCCTCGGTCACCTGAAGATTAGGCGGCATAGTACGAAAACGGCGCAGGATAGTTTTGATACGCGCCAGCAGTTCGCGGGCCACAAACGGTTTTACCACATAATCGTCGGCGCCCATCTCCAGCCCCAGGATCCGGTCCATGTCCTCGTTGCGCGCGGTGAGCATCAGGATCGGCAGATCCTTATGCCTGCTGCTGCGCAGCTGTCGACACACCGTCAGGCCATCATCACCGGGCATCATCACGTCCAGCACCACCAGGTCGATATGCTGTTTGTCGAGCACTACGCGCATCTCTTTACCGTTCGCCGCGCCAGAGGCGTGGTAGCCGGATTTCACGAGGTAATCGACAATCAGTTCACGAATATCCCTGTCGTCATCGACGACAAGGATGTGATCAATATGCTCCACCGCAGGCTCCTGATTAAGAGGTAACGGATTGAAAATAGCACATATCAGAGCTTATCCGCGTCGACAACGGCTTTAACAAAGTCCTGCGGATCTTCCTGCGGCGGGTTGTGGCCAACCGTTGCGCCGAAAGTACGGTGCTCATATTTTCCGGTGAATTTCCCCGCATAGGCTGCGGGTGCAGGATGTGGTGCTCCGTTGTTACCGCCCTCGATGGTGATGGTCGGCACCGTAATATTCGGTAGCGTAGCCAGCTTTTGTTCGTAGGCGTCATATTTCTGCTCACCCTTCTCCAGCCCCAGACGCCAGCGGTAATTACTGAGCGTGACGGCAACGTGGTCTGGGTTATCGAGGGATTTGGCGCTGGCATTGAAGGTGGCATCGCTGAATTTCCAGTCAGGCGAAGCCTGGGACCAGATCAACCGGGCAAAATCGTGCGTATTTTTAGCATAGCCCTCCGCCCCGCGCGGCGTGGCGAAATAGAACTGATACCACCACTGAACCTCTGCCTTCGGCGGTAAAGGCTGTTTGCCAATCGCCTGGCTGCTGATCAGGTAGCCACTTACCGAGACCAGCGATTTCACTCGATCCGGCCAGAGCGCCGCAACGATATCCGCCGTACGCGCCCCCCAGTCATAACCGGCAAACACCGCCTGTTTGATATTCAGGGCGTCCATCAGGTTGACGATGTCTTTCGCCATTGCCGAAGGCTGGCCGTTTCGCGGCGTTTTATCAGAAATAAAGCGCGTGGTGCCGTACCCGCGCAGGGATGGCACAATGACACGATACCCCTTCGCGGCCAGCGCGGGGGCAACTTCCGCGTAGCTGTGAATATCGTACGGCCAGCCATGCAGCAGGATCACTGGTTGCCCGTCTTTCGGCCCGATATCGACATAACCGACGTTCAGATCGCCGGCGTTAATTTGTTTTACCTGGTTAAAAGCCGACGAGTAATCCTTACCCATCGCTTCCGCCTGACAGGACATCACGGTGCCAAGCGAAACGGTCAGGGCGACTGCTGAGTATGCGAGTTTGTTAAACATGATGTTATCTCCGGGTGAGTTCAGTTGACGGAGATATAACACCATGCGTTTGTATAAAGGATGTGTGCGGATGCGGTTTTATTGCATACCTGTGTATGTATCACAGACGCAGATACAGTGTGATACAAACCCGGTTAAGGGGTGATTCGGTACCGGACGTAATCGTCGGCTTCACCATAGTGGTCATACAGCTTACGCGCCGGATTGTGCATGCGGGTTACCCAGTAGAGTTTTGACCACCCTTCCCGCTTACCCTCATCGATCAGGGCGTCGATAAGCGCTTTACCCGCCCCTGCGCCACGTTCGGCAGCGTCAACAAATAGATCTTCCAGATAGGGGTAAGTTTGGATATCGAAAATTATGTACGTTAAGGTTAATTTTTTGCCATCACGTCATTAGTATATTCACAAACAGACTCGCCATTATTGACTGTATGCTGGAGATTCAGCTCCGTTAAGTAGCCGTCTGCCAGATACAAAACCCGGTCTGCAGAGGCTATGGTTTCCGGGCGATGGGCTATCAGCAGAACAGGAAGCCCCAGTTGACGTAAGGTCTGGCTTATCCGGATTTCACTCTCAACATCAAGGTGGCTGGTCGCTTCATCCAGTAACAGGAATCCCGGTTTCTTGTACAACGCCCTTGCCAGCAGAATGCGTTGTTTTTGTCCTCCGGAAAGCCCTCCGCCGGTTTCACCAATCAGCGTCTGATACCCCATCGGCATTGCCATAACATCGCTGTCGATAAGTGCCAGTCTTGCGCACTGGATCATTCGTTCATAATTTCGGTCATCACTGAAAAAAATAATGTTATCTGCTACAGAACCTTTGAAAAGATGGTCATCCTGCAGTACGGTACCGATACGCTGACGAACCTGAAAATAATCCGGATGCGTATGCAATATGCCAAATGCCCTGATCCTGCCCTCATCAGGGATGTGGATCCCAAGGATAAGCTTCACCAGTGTCGTTTTCCCGCATCCGGATTTACCTGTAATGGCAACGACTTCTCCGGGATTGAGTGTCAGCGACACCCCGCCGATTATCGGATTTTCCCCTCCCTTGTGGCTGAAGATGATGTGCTCAAGTACTAGAGGAGCATGAGCATATTCATCCATCTCCCTGCGGGATACAGAAGGAATGTGCGAAGCGTTGTTATGCTCACGAAAAGGCTGTTGCTGAAGGCCTTCTGTCGGGGTCAGTACAATATCAGCCAGTCGTTCGTTGTAAACATCGAGCATACGCCAGGAAAAAAACTTATCAGTCAGGCTACTGATACTGGAAGAAAAACGCGTCTGATAGGATAAATAAGCAACCAGCATGCCGACGGTGAAGGTACCATTCAATACCTCCCCGGCGCCTTTCCACAAAATGATTGCTGATACCACGCTGCCGGTAAGAGTGTGAGCAATGTCATAGCACATCAGCAGACGGCTCTGACGCAACTGCGTATTTCTGCGGGCAACGTTGAGATTCAGCCAGGCGGCCTCACGATGTGCCGTCACACCGTTAATTCTCAGGCTGAGGATCCCGTTGAGTGTTTCAAGAAAATGCCCGGACTCCTTGGCACCTGCATCCCAGGCATCTTCTGCCGACTGTCGAAGGGACGGATACCACAGTGCCCTCAACACACCATAGAAAATGGCTGCAAGTACGGCGATCAATGTCATTTCAGGACTGTACAGCAGCATCATGCAAAGCGCAGTCACCACGAGCAACACATCCAGAATACCTTCCAGCACTTGCGTAGTCAGCGCCTGCTGGATGGTATCTACCGCCTCAAAACGAGCATTAATACTCCAGCCGAACTGCCCGGCTGGATAATCCGATACCGGCCGCACATTCAGTCAGTCTCTGCAGGGTCATCCCTTGTGAGCTGATACTGAAACGTTCGCGCAGTGTGGGTAAGTCTGTTTGCAGACCATGCCAGCAGGCCATCATGACCAGGCATGCCAGACCACATTCCGCTGACTCTGTCTGTCGGGTGAGAGGAAGCTGTTTTCTCCCGGTCCATTTGAGTGTATCCATCACAGCTTTCCTTTCAGGCTCCAGAGCGGCTCAGTCAGCCACTCCCACAAATTGCGGGTATCCAGGCTGACATCCCCCTCAAGAACCATGCCGGGGCGCAGGGCTTCCTGTTTCCCATAAGCCAGAATAAAAGTATTTTCAGGTTCAACGATGACGCGGTAATGACCTTCATTCTCCTTCCAGGTCACAGGAGATACGGAGAGTAAATCAGAAGATGTCAGCGTTGTATGGCTTATTTCACGGATAGTCCCGTACTGCACACCAAACTTCTGATAGGGGAAGGCAGAGAACCGCAGGGCAACACGCTGCCCCGCCTGAATAAAGCCAGCATTCTGACTGGTAGCATAGAGTTCTATCTGCAAACGGGCATTGTCGGGAATGAGGGTCATGACAGGTTCAGATGCCCTGACAGACTGTCCCTGTCTGACCAGCACGGCAGCAACGGTTCCGGATACCGGTGAAGTCAGCGTGAAATTTTCCTTACCTGCCAGTTCGTCCTGCTGTTGCCTGATCACCTGCAACTGCCTGTCCATTTCAGCCTTCCGGCTTTCACCCTGAACGATGAGATGGTCAAGGTCGTCTTTAGCAGCCTCCATCGCGGTGTGCAGTTGCAGAAGCCCCTGACGCTGATCCTCAACGTTTTGCTGTGACGTTGAAACGTCAATCTGCTTCTGCTGGTATTCGATATCTGATACGTAATGCGTATCAGCAAGTTTCTTATAGCGCTCCATAACAGACACGGCCAGCGCAGCCTGATGCACGGCAAGTGACAGACGCTTTTCTGCACTTTTAACCTGAGGTTTCAGGGAAACTATTCGCTGTTGTATGGCATGCTGCTGCTGACTGTTGTCACGCAATTCCAGGGTCTGTTGAGAAGTCAGCATTGTAAACTGAGTTTGTAGGGAAAGTCTTATAGCAGCGAGTGTACCTGCCCCCTGTTCGTTGAAATGTTCACCGCTGATATGATAAAGAGTCTCACCGGCAATAATGTGTTGACCTTCTGAGGCGGTCAATTTGGTTACGTAGCCAGCATATTGAGGAGTGATTTTTACCAGCCCGGATGAGGGCATAACGATTCCGGAAAGGTGAGCCTTACGTGTATAGCTACCATAAAGAATAAAGAGTATCAGGCACAGAAATATGAATAACGTTGTGAGTGCGCTTACTGATAAACCGAATGACGCAGGTAAGACAATCTCACCATAATCAGAATCTGTTTGATGATTTAAAGCCTCTTCCCTGAAGATATTCATATCCCAAATACCCTTCAATAATTTAACGACAAAACAAAAGCATTCATGCACGAATGAATTATAATAGGATAAAAAAGCCCTCTGCTTCTTATTCTAACTATTAATAGCAATATTGACACCAAAAAAAAGAATGGATTGATCTAAAATGTTATAATACTGTCCATGCATCAGACAAAAAGACAATGAAGTCAATATACATGGGATAATATACTTTTTATTAAAAATTGAGTGGAAAACACCGAAGATACAGCCCCTGTATATAATCTCCTCATAATATGGGACTACGAAGGTGGCTATTATAAATGCTATAAAACTAATATGGGAAGGTCCATAATGATATAAATTATCCCTGTAAAGATAAACATTATACTGAACCAGCAAAATGACAAACAACACAACAATAGAAAATTTTATTGAAGTTAAATCTCTACTTGGGCGTAATTTAAAACCATCCAACTTCCTTAAGTAGAAAATATACAAGAAAAATGCAATTGAAAATTCCGCAATAAACAATAAGAGTAATGACACATCGAGAGTAAGATAGCGGAGGGTTATGGATGGCGATAACGTAATTATTATTGAGATAACAGACGCAATAAAAAGAACAATTACGTTTTTCTTACTATAAATGAATGGATAGACATGCCTAAAGATTATCATGTTCAACCTATTATTAATTCATATTTTATATAAGAATCAACAAATATGGTTATGATATCGTAATCATTTTTTGATATCATGCACTTTAACTTCAGTGAACATTTGTAATGATTCCATTCTGCAACACAACAATTTTTATCGGAGTGTACTTTATTTACTTTTAAACCTATTCATCAAGTTAACGCCCCATCGAGTTACTGCTATTAATACAATCAACGCAATAAGAAACCTTGATATAATCCCTGGCCGTGATACTTCGTCAAACTCAAGAACTTCAGCGTATTTCAAAAGGGTAAATGCGATAATGAAAAAAAATAAGTAAATTAGGAAATTTAAAAATTGTTTCATGCTTAACCCGATACTTGTGATTACATTAACTTTATCAAAGATAATAGTTCATCATGACTACTTCGAATAATCATTAAATATCGAAACACCTAGAATAACATTCAGTTATAATGAGCTTTTAAATTATTATCACACACAACTCAAATTACTTACCAACGGCATTGTCCGGGGCCGTTGTAATTATTACTTTTATCTTTACTACCACGATCTGAAAAACTATCTTTTGTGCACTGGCCAGCTATAGCTCCACCAATTACCCCAGCGGTCATACCCACTGGCCCCCCAGGAGAGCCGGCGATTAGACCACCGATGATTCCTGCGCCGCATGAGTCAACGCCCTTGTAAATAGAGCCATTGTTTCCTTTTGAATTACCAGATTTAGAGCTGGTGTTACGACTACCGGCACCTTCATAATTACCGCTTCCATTGCCGCCACTTACTAATGCTATCTCATTAAGGCTTAATGCTCTTATATTCGACATAAATCATCTCCATTTAATTTAGTTTTGCATTTTGTGCTAAAAAAATATCTTACATTACTTAATGTAAAGAAAGTGTATTTATGTAAGCAAATGTAAATAAGCTATTGAACTTCGTAAACCGTAGCTCCATTTGGGAGCAGTTCAGCTCCTGCATGGGCAGGCCTATAACACGAAATCGACCTGGAGGTACGGTAATGTTCAGGCATCTTTTCTGACGTCCAGCGCGCAATCACTTCTGCGTCGTAACAGATTTTACAGCCATGGCGCATCGCTTCGTTACGGACGTGCCAGAGTGTTTCGGCTTCTTCGGGCCTGGCTTTTCTTGGCATTACATACTCCTTTATGGATAAATCTGAATAACAAAAGCACGACCAACTGGAATTTGATATTGATGAAATATCAGAACCCAAACAAATGATAACGCTCAAATATGGAGATCACCGGATGACGATACCCACGCTTACGACAGAACGCTTATTACTTAAACCCCTTGTTGCCGCCGATGCCGTCCAGATCCAGCAACGCTATCCGCGCTGGGAAATTGTCCGCTATATGGTGGCTTCAGTCCCCTGGCCCTACCCGGAAAACGGTGCAGAAAATTATGTCAACAACGTTGCACTGCCCGACATGGCCAAAGGGATTGCGTGGTTCTGGACGATTCGCCGTCGCGAAGCGCCTGACGAACTGATGGGGTTGATTTGCCTGTATGACGTGGAGGACAACAACAGGGGGTTCTGGCTCGCGCCGGAATTTCAGGGCCAGGGATATATGCGTGAGGCGAGTATCGCGGCAACGGATTACTGGTTCAATACGCTTAACAAAGCGGTGTTACGCGCGCCGAAAGCGGCGGCCAACAGCCGCTCCCGACGTATTTCAGACAGCAGCGGCATGCGACTCATCAGGACAGAGAAGAAAGCCTATGTCAGCGGCCTGCTGGATTCGGAGCTGTGGGAAATCACCCGCGACGAGTGGAATGCCCGTCAGGTCAGCTGATAATGCTTATCCGGCATTAGCCTTTCAGGGATGTTCTCTTCATCGTTCATCTGCAACAGATCGCGCTCCATCATGTTGCAGATGGCGTCCAGCGGCAGATCGTTATCTTCCGTCCCAAACGGATCTTCCAGCTCTTCCGCCAGCGTATCAAGCGAGATAAAAGTGTAGGAAATCAGCGCAGAGACAAAGGGCGTCATGTAATGCAGATCAACAACCAGCGCAAACGGCAGCATGATGCAGAACAAATACACCGTCCGGTGCAGGATCAGCGTATAGGCAAACGGGACTGGCGTATTGGCGATACGCTCACAGCCTGCCAGCACGATGGACATATCGTTCAGGCGGTTGTTGAGGCTGTGAAACAGGATGTCTGAAAGGTGCCCGCTGCGCCGCCGTACGGCCAGCCACTCCCCCATGATCAGCAGGATACGGTTCGCCGGCGAGTTGGCATCCATCACTTTGCGTAAATCGTCTGGAGCCAGATAGCGGGACAGCTGATCGGCATTGGTTTCTCTGCGCAGTGTCATACGCAGACAGTTAGCAAACGCGATTTGCAGGCGTACAAACTCTCCAAGATGTTTATCATCCGGCAAGGTGTTTTTTACCTCGCGAAACAGCGAGCGCGCCGCTATCATCAACTGCCCCCAAAGCAGACGCGCCTCAACGTAGCGCGAATAACAGGCGTTATTGCGAAATCCCAGGAAGATGGCGATAGCCACGCCCAGAATGCTGAACGGCGCGACGGTAAAGCGGATACCCAGCGAGGTGTACCACGGCAGCATGACAATCACGGCGATGGATAGCAGGAAGTTAAGCAGCAGTCGGGTATAAATTTTGGGAAGTACCGAACCATGCCAGACAAAAATCAGTTGCAGCCAGTGCTGTTGAGGACGAACAATCATAATCAGCTTCAGAAAAGTAAAGAGCGCGGCTATTAAACGTGATCCTCATCACGGTTGCAAGCATGTTAATAGTTCATTGCATTTTCTGACCTGTTAAGCCCTGACCGCACGGTGCTGCCTGAGCTTTTTAAAAAAAGGACGTATAGTATGTTGTAACTAATAATGGTCTGTAAAAAACCCGGCAAACGCCGGGCATTATGATTAGCAGAGAGGTTTCACCGCCTCGCGCATGCCTTTGCTTAAAATTGCATCCAGATCCTGCGCAACCTGGTCTACCAGTCCGTTCACCAGAGTGAGATCCTGTTCCCAGTGCTCGCTCACGCTTAACACCGACGATACCAGTTCACGGGTAGTGACTTGTTTGTCGTGATGTTGCGTCCACAGCTGCTGGTAACGTTCAAGCCAGTGCGCATCGTCCTGCACCGGATAGCGCTCACCGTTGCGCTCGGCACGGTAAAATGCAATTAGCGCCGCCAGGGCAAAGGTCAGACGTGCTGGCAGTTCACCGGTCGCCTTCTGCCCTGCCAGCAGTTGCGGCAGAATGCGGGTGCGGTACTTGGTCATCCCGTTCAGTGCAATCGACAGCAGCTGATGCTTAATGTACGGATTACGAAAACGCCCCGTTACGGCACTGGCGAAGGAGTGCAGCTCATCGCGCGGCAGATCCAGGACCGGAATAATCTCTTCATAAATAGCCTTCTCTACGAACGCGCAAATCTCCCCGTCGTTCATGGCTTCCCCTACCGTATCCAGCCCGGCCTGAAAAGCGACCGGAACCAGCGCCGTGTGTGCGCCGTTGAGGATCGCCACCTTACGCTCTTTATAAGGTTTGATATCGTCAACAATCAGGACGTTGAGCGGGTATTTATCCAGGCACAATTCAGCTGAAAGTGATTTTGGCCCCTGAATAACAAACAGGTAGAAATGTTCTGCCGTGTCGAGGAAGCTGTCGTGATAGCCCAGCCCGGCTTCCAGCTCTGCCACCTCATCACGCGGAAAGCCGGTAACAATGCGGTCAACCAGCGTCGAGCAGAAGGTGTTAGCGTTATTCAGCCACGCAATGAATGCCGCTGGCAGCGCCCACTCCTGTGCATAACGCAGCACCAGTTCACGCAGGGCATCGCCGTTGTAGTCGATAAGCTCACAAGGAATGATGATCCAGCCTTTATCCGCAGCCCCGTTAAAGTGGGTAAAGCGTTCAAACAGCAGACGCGTCAGTTTGGCCGGATAGCTGACAGCTGGCGCATCGTCAAACTTATCGCCCGCGTGATAGCCGATCCCCGCCTCCGTGGTATTGGAGAAGACAAACCGCATCTCCGGATTATGGGCGAGTTTCAGGAATTCATCGTACTGGCTGTAGACGCTGATTTCACGATTCACGGAACGAATAAGACGCGCATCGCTTACCGCTTCCCCCTCCTCATTCAGACCACGAATAATCGTGGTATACAGACCATCCTGGGTGCTCAGCGACGGCGGAAAATCACTCTGGATCGGCCGTACAATCACCACACCTGCATTGAGATCGGTATGCTCGTTTAAGAGGTCGATTTGCCAGTCAACGAACGCGCGGAGGAAGTTACCTTCGCCAAACTGGATGATACGTTCAGGGTAGCGCGCACCGGGGAAATCACGACGGTTGAGTGTGTTCACAATGGAGGTCCTTTATAATTAGTCATACAGCCTGAGAAGATTGGTGTGATAACTTATCAAAACTTCAGGACCAGAACCCCTGTCTGGATCAACTCAGGACGCGATGGTGAAAAATATCAAAGAAATTTATAGAACACCGAGGTCGCCGTCATGTCCCCGTTCGGCATCAGGGCGTAGCGTGGGATCTCCCCCGCCTTTTGCCAGCCCGCTCTCTGATAAAATGTCTCCGCGCCGCTGCCGGTCGAGGTATCAAGCACCAGCACCGTAAGCGCTTTTTCACGCGCAACCGCCTCCAGGGCTTCCATCAGCGCCATTGCCGCACCTTTACGGCGCGCCTTCTCATGTACCAGAAGTTTCGCGACATCTGCGCGGTGCGGCTGGTTTTCCGGCTGGTCGGTGATCAGCTGGACCGTGCCAACCAGCCCCTGCTCCGCGTCAAAACAGCCCAGGACGGTACGCTCGTCGCGCCCGACGCTGTCTGCGACGCCGAGCCAGAAGGTTTGGGCTTTCTCGGGAGAAAAAGGCAGCATAAAGCTGACGGAGGCGCCGCCGTTTACACAGTTGACGAGGATATCGCTCAGGGCATCAATGTGGCTGAGGATGTCCTGTCGGGAGAGAGGTTTAATCAGCATGGGAGAGTTCATTGCGCGTCCTTAGGTTGAATCTCTCCACTTTGCTATTAACATTTTTGTTACGCAATAAGCGATGACATAGGATTTCGTTATGTCATTTTTCGCCGTGATGTTGCCGCTTCATGGCGTACATTTGCGCATCCGCGTGTTTTAACCATGCCTGCATATCGTTGCGGTGATGATCGAACTCGCTCAGCCCCCAGGAGAACTGTAACGACCAGGGATGCAGCTGACGCGCGTTATACTTCTCCGTTTGTTCGACAAGATACTGCATGGCGATCCAGGCGCCAGGCTCATCGGTATCCGCAAACAGCACCGCGAACTCATCTCCCCCGAAACGTACCAGCATATCGGCCTCGCGGAATGAGGAGCGCATCAGGGCGGCCATCGCTTTCAGGGCTTTGTCGCCCTCCTGATGCCCGAAGCGATCGTTAATGGTTTTGAAATGGTCCAGATCCAGCCAGCCAAGCGTTAACGGTTCTGCCCTACGCTGCGAAACCGACAGTGCAAACTGGGCAAACTGGTTAAACCCGCGTCGGTTAAACAGGCCCGTGAGTTCATCGGTCGTGGCGGCGCTAACGGCTGCAAATTCATCTTCTGCCAGCGCGCTGAGATCGGCCAGTACGGCGGAATCCGCCGCGGTAAACTCACGCGGTGCGTAATCAATGAGACACAACGATCCTACGCACGCCCCGTCACGTAAACGCAGCGGGAAACCGGCATAAAAGCGTACGCCCGGATCTCCCGCCACCTGCGGATTATCCGCAAAGCGTTCGTCCAGCAGCGTGTCAGCCACCACCAGCGGCGCGTCACCCAGGATCGTATGACCACAAAACGAGAGATCGCGAGGCTGGCTGGCGAGTGCCCGCCCGTCGGCAGATTTCACGATCGCAGCGTGGTCATCCACCAGCGTAATCATCGCCAGCGGCACCCTGAAAAAGCGTGTTGCCAGCCGCGTGAGACGATCAAACGCGGGATAATTGTCGATCTCAAGCAGACCGGACTCGCGCAGCGCATTCATGCGCTCCGTTTCATTCACGGGAATTAGAGGTGCTTTCATGACGTCTCCTGACGCTGAGCATTAGTAAAAGCGTAGCTTAAACAGAGACATTGTCAGTTCAGGAGGCACGATTTACCTCAATGACCAGCCAATGATGGATCACGTTGACGATATACTGTTGCTGCTGCGCACTCAGCGGCACGCCCTGCGGGATAGCATGCCACTTAGCCAGACAACCCCGGCAGCAGGTTGCCGTGGCATGCTGGGCGATAAAAACCGGATGGCCGCGCATCGGCGTCTGCTTACCGTCATTCACCGGGTGTGCAGGCGCCAGCCGCGCGGCGACAAAATCAGCGGCATGCTTATCGATAGTGTCAGCGCCCTTATCCCAGCAGTATTGCCGCTCTTTCATCCCTAAATGAAATCGTGAACGAAACGTGGAGCGAGCCAGGCGCGTGAACAGAGGATCTAACGTGGACATCAGTATACAGACCGTCCAAGGCGTTTGGTCAGCTGTTCCAGCGCCGCGACGCCCGCCAGTGAGTTGCCGGTCTCGTCCAGTTCCGGGCTCCAGACGGCAATCGCCATCTCGTGCGGAACAATGGCCACAACGCCGCCGCCAACGCCGGATTTAGCCGGCAGCCCCACGCGCCAGGCAAACTCCCCGGCGTTTTGATACATTCCGCTGGTTGCCATTAAGGCGTTGATCTGCCGGGCCTGCATCGGGGAGACAACGTCCTCGCCCAGATGCGGGGCATGGCCCTGATGCGCCAGAAACAGAAAAGTCTGCGCCAGTTCAACGCAGTTCATCTTCAGCGCGCAGTAATGAAAATAGTTTTGCAGCACCGTGGCGACATCATTATGAAAGTTGCCGAAGGACTTCATCAGCCAGGCGATGGCGGCGTTACGTGCAGAGTGTTCAAACTCAGAGCGCGCTACCACCGGATCGTAGGCGATGTCCTGCACGCCGGAAAGCTGCCGCACAATCTGGAGCATACGCTGGCGCGGCGCGCTCAGACGGCTTTGCAGCATATCGCACACCACCAGCGCCCCGGCGTTGATAAACGGGTTGCGCGGCTTACCCTGTTCGATTTCAAGCTGGAGAAGGGAGTTGAAGGGCTGACCGGAGGGATCTTTGCCCACCCGCTGCCAGATCTCCTGCTCGTCATACTGGCGCATGGCGGCAACGAGGCTAAGCACTTTTGAGATCGACTGAATTGAAAAGCGCTCCAGTGCATCTCCCGCCTGAAAACGCTGCCCGTCGACAGTACAAATGGCGATGCCGAGCTTATTACCGCTGATCGAGGCCAGCGCGGGAATGTAATCGGCAACCTTACCCTGCCCCAGTAACGGACGAACCTGCGCCAGAATCTCGTCCAGCATCTCATTATGGATGACCGCAGCCACACTTTGCTCCTTGCCCTCAGGCTAAAACGGGCTGCGAGTATAACAGAGGCTTATACGTCACGTCAGGCAGGGAGACGAAAACGCGAGACGGCCTGCAACAAAAGATCTGACTCCCGATGCAGGCGCTCAGAGGCATTCGACGCTTCGCTAACCAGCACATCTGTCTGACGCGATACCTGATTCAGCGCCTGAAGTTGGCGCGTCATCTGATGAATGCTTTCCCCCTGATTTAGAGTGGCCAGCGAAATATCATTGAGCAGGCTACTCAGATTGGCCACCAGCCCGGTGACCTGCTGGAGATTTTCTTCCAGACGGTTTACCACCTGAGAACCTTCTTCAATGCCCTGTAGCGAGTGGTTAATTAGCGACTGAATGGTTTGCGTAGAGTGACTGCTTTTTCTGGCCAGCAGCCCCACTTCACGGGCGACCACCGCGAACCCGCGCCCCTGTTCTCCCGCATGGGCGGCTTCAATGGCAGCGTTGAGGGCCAGAATATTGGTCTGAAACGCCACGCTGTCGATCATGGCGACGATCCCACGCATCTCTGAGGATCGGTCGACGATCGTCTGCATCGAGCCATTCACCGCTGTCATCATTTGCTCCCCGCCGACGGCAGCCTGTCGGGCTTCATCCGCGCGCGAGCGGGCGAGTTTTGCATAACCCGTGTTCCCCTCAACGTGGGTTTCGAGATCAGCGATATGCGCGGTCACTTCCTCCAGCTCTTTGGCCTGTCGCGTGGACTGCTGATAAAGCTTCTGGTTCCCCTGCGCAAGTGACCCGATATTTTCGACCATAGAGGTCGTGGCCTCGCTGACCTGAGTCACCAGTTGCTGGAGCCCGCGCTGCATGGCGGTAATACTGCCGCTGAGCTGGCTGATTTCACGGTTAAAACGCACAACGTCAGGGGGTATTCCCGACAAATCCCCTGCCGCAAGCTGGTTAATATGGACAATCAGACGGCGTAGCGGGGATATCACCCATTTCGCCATTGCAAACCAGACGGCAATGGCAATAGCCAGCAGCACCAGCGGCGCAAACAGGAACAGCCGTTGCAGGCCTGAGAGTTGTTCCATGAGCGACTGACGCCCCTGTATCGCCTGCTTCTCACTCCGTTGCTGATAACGTGCAAAGTTGTCATTAAAATCGGTCTGAAACGCCTGGGCGGGTACGGCGAAAAAGAGGTCGATGCTGTTGGTTTTCACCAGCCCTTCCGCCTGCTCGCTAATGGCACCGAAGAACAGCTGATAGCTATTAACAAGCCCCTCGTCCTGCGGAGGATTAAGCGCGAGCCAGGCTTGCCATGCCTGCTGAGACGCCGCCAGGGATTTTTGCGCCTCGTCCATCAGGCTATGCCAGCTCCCTTCCGAACCGGTCTCTTTATCCTGCATAAAGTACACCCCGGAGCGGTTGAGCAGATCGCTCGCCGCAAGCAGCGAAATACGCGCCTGATCCAGTCTGCTCTGTTGCTGCCAGGCCAGCTGATTGCGCTGTTCGTTACGCTGGGCTTGATTCAGGGAAGCGGTAAGCAGGAAGGAGGATGAAAGTTGCAGGGCGGAGAAAAGGCCGATAATACAAAAGATGCCGGTCAGCAGGCCAAACTGACGAGGAAAAAAGCGCTGCGCAAGACGACGAAAAATTTGCGTTAGGTTCATAATTTTCTTCTGTAACAATACGTTAGACGCGAGCGAGTCTACGAAACGAAAATGACAGAACCATTGCAAAATAATGACAGGAAACGTGAATTGCCGGGTAGCGGCCTTGCCCTACCCGGCATCAACATTACACGCGATCCTTCCAGACCGTCTGAACGTTACAGAACTCATGCAGACCGAAATGTGAAAGCTCTCGCCCGAAGCCGCTCTTCTTCACTCCGCCAAACGCAACGCGCGCATCGCTTGCGCTGTAGCCATTGATAAAGACTCCGCCGCACTCCAGCTCGCGAGAGAAGGTTTCAGCCAGCGCATCGTTCGCGGTAAAGACCGTCGCTGATAAGCCAAAGTCGCTGTCGTTAGCCAGCTGCAACGCGTGCGACGCATCATTGGCGACGGTAATCGCAGCCACCGGGCCAAACAGCTCCTGACGGAAGGCCGTCATCTGTGGGGTGACGTCGCCGAGTACGGTTGGCGCATAAAAGTTACCGGTCCCGGCAAGCTTCTCGCCGCCGAGCAGCAGGGTCGCCCCTTCCGCCAGCGTAGCCTGTACCTGCTGATGCAGTTCATCGCGAAGATCAAATCGCGCCATCGGGCCAATATAGTTATCTTCCTCATCCGGTGCGCCCATTTTCAGCGCCTTGACCGCGTCAACAAAGCGTTGGGTAAAGGTGTCCGCCACGCCCGCTTCCACAATAAAGCGTTTCGCCGCCGCGCAAACTTGTCCGGTATTCTGATAACGTCCGGCCACGGCCGCGTTGACAGCCAGATCCAGATCGGCATCATTCAGAACGATAAACGGATCGGAGCCGCCCAGCTCCAGCACGCATTTCTTCAGCGCCGCGCCCGCCTGCGCGCCAATTGCCGCACCAGCCCGAACGCTGCCGGTTACAGTCACCGCCGCGATACGCCGATCGTTAATCGCCTGGCTGACGCCGTCATTTGTCGCGTTCACCCAGCCAAAGATCCCCTCCGGGAAACCGGCATCCGCGAACACCTTCCCGATAAGCGCCGCCGAGCCGAGCACATTTGGCGCATGTTTAAGCAGATAGCTGTTCCCTGCCAGCAGGATCGGCACCGCACCGCGCAGCACCTGCCAGAGCGGGAAGTTCCACGGCATCACCGCCAGAATAGGCCCCAGCGGACGGTACTCAATCACCGCATTGTCGACCTGGGTAGATTCCGGGCGCAGCATTGCCGGG
Organism: Enterobacter sp. MGH 4; assembly: GCF_000534735.1. NCBI lineage: Bacteria > Pseudomonadati > Pseudomonadota > Gammaproteobacteria > Enterobacterales > Enterobacteriaceae > Enterobacter > Enterobacter sp. MGH 4. The sequence goes on from NZ_KI973289.1 coordinate 1,132,672, forward strand.
CCGTATTCAGCGTACCAGTCGCAAAGGCTGGCGGACTTAGCCACCTCCGCACGCGCCTGCCCAATGGGCTTGCCCATCTCCCGGGAGATAGTCTGCGCCATCTCTTCCGCACGGCTACGCAGCGCCGCACCCAGATCGCGAAGTTTTTGCGCCCGGTGCGCTACGCTTTCGCGTCGCCACTGACGAAAACCGGTATCCGCCTGCGCAATGGCACGTTCAACGTCACCGGACGTTGCCCACGGGTAAGCAGCCAGCGTTTCGCCGGTAGCCGGGTTGACAGAGTGGGCATGGGTAGCAGATGAATACGTCATGAAGTTCTCCATGTAATAACAGTTGATTGATTGTGGCCCACTCTGCTATTTCTTAAAAATGAATAATACTCACCACCTTGTTCACGAATCGAGAACGGTATGGACTTAACACAGCTTGAGATGTTTAACGCCGTCGCACTGACCGGCAGCATTACCCAGGCGGCGCAGAAGGTACACCGGGTGCCGTCAAACCTCACCACCCGCATCCGACAGCTTGAAGCGGATCTCGGTGTGGAGCTGTTTATTCGCGAGAATCAGCGCCTGCGGCTTTCCCCCGCCGGGCACAATTTTTTGCGCTACAGCAAGCAGATCCTGGCGCTGGTCGACGAAGCGCGAATGGTCGTCGCCGGGGATGAACCGCAGGGATTATTCTCGCTCGGCGCGCTGGAAAGTACCGCCGCCGTACGCATTCCGGAAAGTCTGGCGCGGTTTAATCAGCGCTATCCGCGCATTCAGTTTGCGTTATCCACCGGGCCTTCCGGTACGATGATTGACGGCGTGCTTGAGGGGACGCTCAGCGCCGCCTTTGTCGACGGGCCGCTCTCACACCCCGAACTGGAAGGAATGCCGGTTTACCGGGAAGAGATGATGCTGGTCACCCCTGCGGGCCATGCGGAAGTGTCAAAAGCCACGCAGGTGAGCGGTAGCGACGTGTATGCCTTTCGCGCCAACTGTTCCTACCGGCGTCATCTGGAGAGCTGGTTTCATGCTGACCGCGTAACGCCGGGAAGGATCCACGAGATGGAGTCCTACCACGGGATGCTCGCCTGCGTGATTGCCGGGGCAGGCATTGCGCTGATGCCCCGCTCCATGCTGGAGAGTATGCCGGGGCATCATCAGGTGGCGGCGTGGCCGCTGGCGGAAAAATGGCGCTGGCTCACCACCTGGCTGGTGTGGCGACGCGGGGCGATGACCCGCCAGCTTGAGGCGTTTATAGGGCTGCTAAACGAACGTCAGCCACCAGTGTCTTCTCCATAAACAGGCTCAGCGGATCCTCGTTGTAGGGGGCAAACGCGGGGCGCCGTTCGTATCCACTCTGTTGATACAGACGAATAGCGGCGTGTTGTTTGATCCCCGTCTCCAGCCGGACGGTGTGGCAGCAGCGGCTGAGGGCTTCATCTTCCAGCGCCGCCAGTAATTTATCACCCAGCCGTTGCCCGCGATGGGTTGGATCAATATAGACCCGTTTCATTTCCCCGGTCCCGTCCCCGTTCAAAACAACAGCGCCACACCCGACAGCGTTAAGCTGAGTGTCACGAATAATCATCAGGATCAGCGAGTCGTCCGGCAGTTCGGTTAAATCCAGCAGATGATTACTTTCCGCGGGATAGAGAACGCTTTGATAACGGTCCAGCGCCGTAATCAGGGCGAGAATATCTGGATGATGGGCGGATTCAGCGGTAATAGAATACATGGCAGGCTCCTTGTCGTTTTCGTTCAACATACCGCCCGCCCTGTATACCGGCGACATAGTTTTTAATGATGACCGTAATCCTGGAGACGAAGGAAAATTTTCCCCTTCATATACAGCGTGGCCTGCCCGCCAATCAGCACACGGTCGCCTTTCAGCTCGCAGCGCAGATCCCCGCCACGGGAGGAGACCTGGCGGGCCGACATCTGCGTTTTTCCAAGCTTTTCGCTCCAGTACGGGATCAGCATGCTGTGCGCTGATCCCGTCACCGGATCCTCCGGTACCCCTTCCCCCGGGCAGAAGAAGCGGCTGACGAAATCATACTCATCCCCCGGCGCCGTAACGCAGACCATTTTCCCCAGCGGGAGCATGGCTGTGATATCCGGCGTCAGCGCCTCCACCTGCCGCTGGCTGTCGAGCACCAGCATGTAATCGCGCCCTGCACGCACCTCTTTTGCCGCGTTAATGCCCAGCGAGCTGAACAGCACTGGGGGTGGAGTATCGACAACCTCGGTTGACCACGCCGGGAAATTCAGCGTCAGCCAGTCGCCGCTGCGTTGTACCGTCAGTTCGCCGACAAAGCGCGTGGTGAAGGTGATTTCCGTATGTGGATAATCCAGGTATTCGAAAATAACGTGAGAAGCCGCGAGGGTTGCGTGGCCGCAGAGGTTAATTTCATCCTGCGTGGTAAACCAGCGCAGTTCAAACCCGTTATCCGTTCGGACAAAGAACGCCGTCTCTGACTGATTATGCTGCTTCGCCATCTTCAGCAGCGTCTCATCCGGCAACCACGCTTCCAGCGGACACACCGCCGCCGCATTGCCGCCGAACGCCCTGTCGCTGAAGGCATCCACCAGATAAAAATCAATTTCCTGCATCGTTGGTTCCTCTTAGATTTATTCAGCGCAGAAATACTGTGCCCTTCAGATACAGCGCCGCCTGCCCGCCCATCCGCACGCGGTCGCCTTCCAGTTCGCAGCGTACGTCGCCACCACGGGCAGAAACCTGACGGGCAAACATCTGTGTTTTGCCAAGCTGTTCACTCCAGTAAGGGATCAGCATGGTGTGCGCGGAGCCGGTGACAGGATCTTCCGGCACGGCCACGCCCGGCGAGAAGAAACGACTGACAAAGTCGTATTCCCCCTCGTCCCGGGCGGTGACGGCCACTTTATGCTCCCCCGGCGTCATGGCGGAGAAATCCGGATTAATGGCTTCCACTTGCTCGCGGCTCTCCAGTACCAGCACCCAGGCGCGGCCTTTTCGCGCCTCGACGTAGTGGCTGATACCGAGTGCGGCGAGCATCTCCGGTGGCGGCGTCTGTGCCTGCGTCGGGCAGGCCGGGAAGTCCAGCGTCATCCAGTCACCTTCACGGCTGACGGTCAGGCGACCAGAAGCGGTGTCAAAATGAAGGCGTGAGTCCGGATAATCCAGTTCGTTAAACAGAACATACGCCGCGGCAAGCGTCGCGTGACCACACAGATTAACCTCGGTGAGCGTGGTGAACCAGCGCAGCTCAATCCCCCCTTTGGTGCACACAAAAAACGCGGTTTCCGACTGGTTATGCTGTTGTGCCATCCGCAGTAACGTCTCATCCGGTAGCCACGCGTCGAGCGGGCACACCGCCGCCGGGTTGCCGCCAAAGGAGGACTCGCTGAACGCATCTACCAGATAAAAATCAATCTCCTGCATTGTGTTACCGCCTGTTTTTGTTGTGTTGTTCTTTATCTTCAATGAAAACAACCGCGTTCGCTACCGCTGCATGAAGGTAAATTTTGTGATTCACATCACATAACGGTTGAGTTTTCGCCGTTTAAGGCTTTAAGATCGTCTCCTCATCTTTCAGGCAACGAATCCCAGATATCCCTATGACAACACACACGGTTTCCCGCAGGGTCGCGTGGCTACGCGTGGTCACGCTCGCCATCGCAGCGTTTATTTTCAACACCACGGAATTTGTTCCGGTTGGGCTGCTGTCCGACATTGCAGCCAGCTTCCATATGGAAACGGCACAGGTTGGCATTATGCTGACCATCTATGCATGGGTGGTAGCGCTGATGTCGCTGCCGTTTATGCTGCTGACCAGCCAGATGGAACGTCGTAAGCTGCTGATTGGGCTGTTTGTGGTGTTCATAGCCAGCCATGTGCTGTCATTTATGGCATGGAACTTTACGGTGCTGGTGATCAGCCGCGTCGGCATCGCGTTTGCCCATGCCGTTTTCTGGTCGATCACCGCATCGCTCGCCATTCGTCTCGCCCCGGCGGGGAAACGCGCCCAGGCGCTGAGCCTGATTGCCACCGGAACGGCGCTGGCGATGGTGTTAGGCCTGCCGATCGGGCGCATTGTGGGTCAATACTTCGGCTGGCGCACCACCTTCTTTGCCATCGGCATGGGGGCGCTGATCACCCTGGTGTGTCTGATCAAACTGCTGCCAAAACTGCCCAGCGAACACTCCGGCTCGCTGAAAAGTCTGCCGCTGCTGATGCGTCGACCAGCGCTGATGAGCATCTATCTGCTGACCGTGATTGTGGTGACCGCCCATTACACGGCCTACAGCTATATTGAGCCGTTTGTTCAGGTTGTGGCGGGCTTTAGCGCTAACTTCGCCACCGTTCTGCTGCTGATCCTGGGCGGCGCGGGGATTATCGGCAGCATCCTGTTCGGGAAGCTGGGCAATAAGCACGCGTCTGCGCTTGTAAGCAGTGCGATTGGCCTGCTGCTGGCGTGCCTGCTGTTACTGATGCCTGCGGCAGGCAGCGAGAGTCATCTGGCGATCCTCAGTCTGTTCTGGGGCGTGGCGATCATGATTATTGGTCTGGGAATGCAGGTCAAAGTGCTGGCCCTGGCCCCGGACGCCACGGACGTGGCAATGTCGCTGTTCTCGGGAATTTTTAATCTGGGAATTGGGGCCGGTGCGCTGGTGGGAAATCAGATCAGCCTGCATGTATCGATGTCGGCCATTGGCTATCTCGGGGCGATTCCCGCGCTGATTGCGCTGATCTGGTCGGTGCTTATCTTCCGTAAATGGCCGGTCGCGATGGAAGAACAGACCAGCCACGGTTGACGTTAGTTGTGCCGGGTGGCGGCTTCGACCTACCCGGCCTAGGTTATTACGGACTTGTAGGCCGGGTAAGCGCAGCGCCACCCGGCAATGTCCTCAGTGATACGTCTTAACAATCTCCAGTACGCCGTTAATAATAAACTGCACGCCCATACAGACCAGCAGGAAGCCCATCAGACGGGAGATAGCTTCAATCCCCCCCTTGCCCACCCAGCGCATAATCGCCCCGGAACTGCGCAATGACCCCCAGACAATAATGGCAATAAGCGCAAAAATGATCGGCGGCGCAACGGTGATAACCCAGTGCGGAAATGTCGACCCATCACGCACCGTTGAGGCGGAACTGATGATCATCGCAATCGTTCCCGGCCCCGCCGTGCTCGGCATGGCTAACGGCACAAACGCGATATTGGCGCTCGGTTCGCTTTCAAGCTCCTCCGATTTGCTTTTGGCTTCCGGCGATTCATGCGCTTTATGCGCCGGGAACAGCATCCGGAAACCAATAAACGCCACAATCAGCCCACCGGCGATACGCAGACCGGGAATCGAAATACCAAAAGTATTCATCACCAGTTGTCCGGCGTAATAAGCCACCATCATAATCGCGAAGACGTAGACGGAGGCCATCCTCGACTGCTGGTTGCGCTCCGCGCTGTTCATGTTACCCGCCAGCCCCAGAAAGAGCGCCACGGTCGTTAACGGGTTCGCCAGCGGAAGCAACACCACCAGCCCAAGCCCCACTGCTTTAATCAAATCCAACATAATGCACCGCAGTCCTTATCCTTATTCATTACCGCAATTATAGGGGGAAAGTCTCGTCCTGAGCTATCCGCGCAACGTAACCATAATTGTCCCGCGTAACTAATAACCCCAGATTATCTATATGATTTAAAAGCGTACAGAAAAAGTTCCTGAAGCGTTTTAGCAATTCGTGGCATCGGCTGATCCATTCAGTTGACTTATACTTGCCTGAGCAATAATATCTGCCGTGACTAAACTACTTGCCAGGGCAACCATTGTGAAAAGCACCAGTGATCTCTTTAACGACATAATCCCACTGGGTCGTCTTATTCATATGGTTAACCAAAAAAAAGATCGCCTGCTCAATGACTACCTGTCACCGCTGGATATCACCGCAACACAGTTCAAAGTGCTGTGTTCCATTCGCTGCGAAGTGTGTATCACGCCGGTTGAGCTGAAAAAGGTGCTCTCTGTCGATCTGGGTGCGTTAACCCGCATGCTGGATCGTCTCGTCTGCAAAGGATGGATAGAACGAAGCCCTAACCCGAATGACAAACGTGGCGTACTGGTGAAACTGACCAGCGATGGCGCGGCCATGTGTGAGCAATGTCATCAATTAGTAGGACAAACACTGCACCAGGAACTGACAAAAAACTTAACGGCAGATGAAGTGGCAACGCTTGAGCTTTTACTCAAGAAAATCCTGCCGTAAACAGAAAAAGAGGTATGACGATGTCCAGACGCAATACTGACGCTATCACCATTCATAGCATTTTGGACTGGATCGAAGATAACCTGGAATCTCCACTTTCCCTTGAGAAAGTGTCTGAGCGTTCAGGTTACTCAAAATGGCACCTGCAACGGATGTTTAAAAAAGAGACCGGCCATTCATTAGGACAATATATTCGCAGCCGTAAGCTGACGGAGATTGCCCAAAAACTGAAAGAAAGCAATGAGCCGATCCTCTATCTGGCGGAACGCTACGGATTTGAATCGCAACAAACCCTGACGCGTACGTTCAAGAACTACTTTGACGTGCCGCCTCATAAGTACCGTATTACCAGTATGCCGGGTGAATCCCGTTATCTGTATCCGCTAAAACATTGCAGTTAATCATCGCCTGTTAAGACGTAACCGAGGAAATCATGAAATTTATCGTCTCCGCCGCCCTCACCTTGCTGGTGCTGGTTTCCGGCCAGAGCTTCGCGGAGCAAACCCCCAGTGCGGGGCAGCAAAATAATCGTGACACCATGATTATGCCGTCCACGCAAAACCAGTCGCCCTGGGACTTCAATCACATGGGCGCTGGCAGCGACAAATCCGACGAATTAGGCGTGCCGTATTATAATCACGACCTGTAATTCGTTTTTGCCCCGCTAATGCGGGGCTTTTTTCTGCCTTAACTCCGCACCCGCGTCGCCCGACGCACCCGCAAGCCAAAGACGTTGATATACAGCCCGGCCATAATCAGCCCTGCGCCACACAGTTGCAGCGCGCTGAGCGTTTCATCCAGCAACAGGGCGGCGCTGGCAAGCCCGACCACCGGTACCAGCAGCGATAACGGCGCCACGCGCCAGGTTTCATAGCGCCCGAGCAGCGATCCCCAGATGCCGTAGCCAATGATTGAGGCGACTAATGCCAGGTAGATCAGCGACAAAATGGTCGTCAGGTCGATCTCCACCAGGCTTTTCAGCATCACCTGCGGTCCATCCAGAATAAACGACGCGGCCATAAACGGCACAATGGGGATCAACGCGCTCCAGACCACCAGCGACATGATCCCAGGACGCGACTCATGCTGCATTATCAGCTTGTTAAAGATGTTGCCGCACGCCCAGCTCAGCCCCGCCGCCAGGGTGAGCATAAAGCCCAGCAGCGCGACATGCTGACCGTTGAGGCTGCCTTCTATCAGCACCAGCACGCCAAATACCGCAAGGCTAATGCCCGCCAGCTGTTTGCCCTGCAAACGTTCGCCAAAGACAAACGCGCCGAGAATAATGGTAAAGAAAGCCTGCACCTGAAGCACCAGCGAAGCCAGACCCGCAGGCATACCGAATTTGATGGCGCAAAAAAGAAACGCAAACTGACCAAAGCTGATGGTGAGGCCGTAGCCCAGCAGAAGCTTCAGGGGAATCTTTGGACGGGCAACGAACAGCAGCGCCGGGAAGGCCACCAGCAGGAAGCGCAGACCCGCCAGCATGAGTGGAGGCATGTTGTGCAACCCCATTTTGATGACCACAAAATTGAGTCCCCACACCACGACAACCAGTAACGCTAACAGCCCGTCTTTCCGCGTCATTTTCCGCCCCTGAATTATTAAATTTTTGTAAACACTTCAAGGTAACAGAAAAAATACCCCCGCGAGAAGATCATTAATTCTGGTACTGAGGAGAAGCACTTGCGGATAAATTGGGTGCTATACAAGCTGCCGATCCCATGATAATCCTGTAATAACACAACAAAAAAAGCATAAGCATTTGTCGGGCAGGAAAATGAAACCATCAATCAGGCGCTCAACCGCAGCGCTACTGGCATCGTCATTGTTATTAACAATTGGCCGCGGGGCAACGCTGCCCTTTATGACCATATATCTCACACGCGTGTACGATATGAGCGTGGAGAATATTGGCTATGCCCTTACCGTGGCGTTGACCATTGGCGTGGTGTTTAGCCTGGGGTTTGGCATCCTGGCGGACAAGTTCGACAAAAAACGCTATATGCTGGTCGCCATCGTGGCCTTTATCGCCGGGTTTGTGGCCATTCCGCTGGTGAATAGCGTGACGCTGGTGGTGTTGTTCTTTGCCCTGATTAACTGCGCCTATTCCGTCTTCTCAACGGTGCTGAAAGCGTGGTTTGCCGACGTGCTGACCTCCAGCGAAAAGGCGCGCGTTTTCTCACTCAACTACAGTTTCCTGAACATCGGCTGGACGATTGGGCCGCCGGTTGGCACTCTACTGGTGATGTACAGCCTGCAACTGCCGTTCTGGCTGGCGGCCTTCTGCGCCGCACTGCCGCTCGGGTTTATCCATTTCTTTGTGCAGAAAAGCGTAGCGTCTGACAGCGTGGAGGAAAAAGCGCCGTGGCAGCCCTCGGTGCTGCTGAAGGACCGGGCGCTGTTCTGGTACACGCTCTCCGGCCTGCTGGCGTCCTACGTGGGCGGATCGTTCGCCAGCTGCATTTCCCAGTACGTCCTCGCCGCGTATGCGGACAGCGATTTCGCAGAAAAGGTGGTGGCCGTTGTGTTGCCCGTCAACGCGGTGGTGGTGGTCTCCCTGCAATACGCGCTTGGCCGCAAGATCTCCGCCAGCAACATCCGCCCGCTAATGACAGCCGCAACGCTCTTTTTCATCCTCGGGCTGGGCGGGTTTATGATCTCCGGCGAGAACCTGCTTTACTGGGGGATTGCGGCGGCGATTTTCACCCTGGGTGAAATTATTTATGCCCCGGGTGAATACATGCTGATCGACAATATCGCCCCGCCGGGCATGAAGGCGAGCTACTTCTCCGCCCAGGCGCTGGGCTGGCTGGGCGCGGCGGCGAACCCGATGATCACCGGGCTCATCCTGACCCATCTGCCGCACTGGTCGTTATTTATTATTATGATGGCCGCCATCATTGCGGCGTGGCTGATGGTTTTGCGCGGGATGCGCGTGAAAAGTGAAGATAGCGTGTCGGGTGGCGCTGCGCTTACCCGACCTACGAAACCCTAATCCCACGCCGGGTAAGGCTAAGCCCCCACCCGGCAAATCCAACAGCCTAGTGGTGCAACATCTCCTCCACCACCTGCTCTTTGTACATCTCGTTCGGGTAGTAGGTCGGCCAGTTATCCATCTCTTTCAGCAGCGCCTCGTGGGAGGTGTTGCCCATAAAGATATGGAAGTGTGAAGAGGCTTTCGGCCCGATGGTATGATCGCTGAACTGCACAAACTTAGGCGCCTGGCTTGCCTTATCCTTACATTCAAACAGGTAGCGCACGCCTTTTTTCCCCGACGCATAGGTCAGAATTTTATAGCCGCTGTAGTCGTAGCGGCAGCTGCTCACCGTTTTGCCTCTGTGGAATTCCATCACGTTGTTTTCAATGCCGATGGCGTCCACGTCCGTCGCGTAGCCCTTACGGTAGTAGGCTTTCACCTCGGCAGCGGATTTTTCCCCCTTCTGCGCTTTCTTTTCGAAAACCGGATCCAGCGAACCATCAAGCAGGAACGGGTAAACAGACTGCCAGGTCCCGTCCCAGTCAGACAGCGTCCTGTCCCTGACGTCTTTATCCTCAAAGACGCCGTTTGCCGCCTTCTGTTCCGCCTCCGTCATCTGATGACCGTGCGAATGGGCAAAAAGTGAGCCGCTTACCAGCAGCGTTCCCAGAGTCAGCGCAATTTTTCCAAGTTGTGCAGCCACAGCAAAACCCTCATTCCGTGTTATAAGAATGAGGATGTTATAGTATAACATTTCAGATCGCAACCAGTCCGCGAACCCCCTCCTGCTCCATGTTCTCACCGCGCCCCTGCTGGACGATGCTGCCGCGCGACATCACCAGATAGCTGTCGGCCAGCTCCGCCGCAAAATCATAAAACTGCTCCACCAGCAGGATCGCCATATCCCCCCGGTTCGCCAGGCTGCGGATCACCTGCCCAATCTCTTTAATCACCGACGGCTGTATACCTTCCGTAGGTTCATCCAGGATCAGTAACCGTGGACGGCTCGCCAGCGCGCGACCAATCGCCAGCTGCTGCTGCTGACCACCGGAAAGATCGCCTCCGCGACGGTGTTTCATCTCCTTCAGCACCGGGAAAAGCTGCCAAATCTCCTCCGGCACGCTCCTTGCGTTTCCCGCGGAGAAGCGCGACAGTCCCATCAGCAGGTTTTCTTCTACGGTCAGACGCGGAAAAATCTCCCGCCCCTGCGGAACATACGCCACGCCGGACTGCACCCGCTGGTGCGGTTTACTGTGAGTGATGGTCTTTCCCTGCCAGACCACCTCCCCGGCTTTCACCGGGATCAGCCCCATCAGGCACCTCAGCAGTGTGGTTTTCCCTACCCCGTTGCGCCCCAGCAGGCAGGTAACTTCCCCGACCACCGCCTCAAAGCTCACCCCGCGCAGAATATGACTTCCGCCGTAGTACTGATTCAGCTCGTTAACCTGTAACATCCCCTCTCCTTAGCGTCCCAGATAGACGTCAATCACCTGCTCATTGGCCTGTACCTCGCGAAGCGAGCCTTCGGCCAGTACGCGCCCCTGATGCAGCACCGTGACGTGGTCGGCGATGGTCTCGACGAAGCCCATATCGTGCTCAACCACCATCAGCGAATGCTTGCCTGCCAGAGTTCGGAACAGCTCGGCTGTGTATTCCGTCTCTGCGTCGGTCATACCGGCGGCGGGTTCGTCCAGCAGCAACAGATGCGGATCCTGCACCAGCAGCATGCCGATCTCCAGAAACTGCTTCTGCCCGTGGGAAAGCAGCCCGGCGCGGCGATCGCGCTCGCTGCCAAGCCGCAGCAAAACCAACATCTCGTCAATGCGGTCGCGCTGCTCGCCGCTGAGTTTTGCCCGCAGGCTCGCCCAGACGGACCTGTCGGCTTTCATGGCGATTTCGAGGTTTTCCCCTACGGTCAGCGCTTCAAACACGGTCGGTTTCTGGAACTTACGGCCAATGCCCTGACGGGCAATGGCCGCCGGTTCAAGGGCTGTCAGATCGATGGATTGATCGTAAATAGCCTTCCCGCTTTTTGGCCGGGTTTTGCCGGTGATCACGTCCATCAGCGTAGTTTTACCGGCGCCGTTAGGGCCAATGATGCAGCGCAATTCTCCAATGCCGATATTAAGTGAGAGATCGGTCAACGCCTGAAAACCATCGAAACTGACGTTAATGGCCTCAAGCTGCAACACAGGATCGGTCTGCTCACGGTAACGATCGCCCGGTAGCTGGCGGGTAAAGAGTCCTTCAGAGGGCTGCATTAATTATCTCCCTTACGAAACAGACCGAACACGCCGCGCGGTAAAAAGAGCGTCACGGCGATGAAAATCAGCCCAAGAAACAGTTGCCAGTACTCCGGCATCGCCACGGTGAAAAAGCTCTTCGCACCATTGACCAGCGCCGCACCAATCACCGGGCCTACCAGGGTGCCGCGCCCGCCCAGCGCCACCCAGATGGCCGCTTCAATCGAGTTGGTCGGCGACATTTCACCCGGGTTGATAATACCCACCTGCGGAACGTACAGCGCCCCCGCCAGACCACACAGTACGGCGGAAAGCATCCAGACCAGCAGCTTGAAGCCGCGCGGATCGTAGCCGCAGAACGTCAGACGGTTTTCCGCATCGCGCACCGCCGTTAAAATGCGGCCAAATTTACTCTTCGCCAGCGCGTAGCCTGTGCCCAGGGCCAGAAGCAGCAGCATGACCGTTGCGAGAAACAGCGCGATCCGCGTGGTGGTCGCCGTAACGGAAAACCCGAGCAGCGTGGTAAAGCCGGTAAAGCCGTTATTGCCGCCAAAACCGGTTTCGTTGCGAAAGAACAGCAGCATGCCCGCATAGGTCAGCGCCTGGGTCATGATGGAAAAATAGACCCCTTTTATCTTCGAGCGGAAAGCAAACCAGCCGAAGACCAGCGCCAGCAGGCCGGGGATCGTCACGATTAACACCAGAGCCCAGGCGAAATGCTGCGTTCCCCACCAGAACCAGGGCAGTTCGCTCCACGAGAGAAACGACATAAACGCGGGCAGCCCGTCCCCGGCCGCCTGGCGCATCAGGTACATGCCCATCGCATAGCCGCCCAGGGCGAAGAATATGCCGTGCCCCAGCGAGAGCATACCGGCATAGCCCCAGACCAGATCGAGGGCCACGGCGACAATTGCGTAGCAGAGGATCTTGCCGATAAGCGTCAACATCCACGTCGAAACGGCCAGCGGATGGGTGGCGGGTAACAGCGCGAGAAAAGGCAGCACCAGCAGCGCCGCAACCAGCAGACTGCCGAAGATTTGCGCGGTGCGCGGTGCCCTGCGCGCCAGTGTTAAGGTCAATGGCTGGCTCATCAGTCTGTCACCCTCCCTTTAAGTGCGAATAACCCCTGCGGACGTTTCTGGATAAACAGAATGATCGCCGCCAGAATCAGGATCTTGCCCAGCACGGCGCCCATCTGCGGTTCAAGAATTTTATTGAAGATCCCCAGACCAAAGGCCGCCGCGACGCTACCGGCCAGCTGGCCGACGCCGCCGAGCACCACCACCAGGAACGAATCGATGATGTATCCCTGGCCCAGCTCCGGCCCCACGTTCCCCAGCTGGGACAACGCCACGCCGCCCAACCCGGCAATGCCGGACCCGAGGCCAAACGCCAGCATATCTACCCGTCCGGTGGGAACACCGCAGCAGGCCGCCATGCTGCGGTTTTGCGTCACCGCCCGCACGTTGAGACCCAGACGCGTTTTGTTCAGAATGAGCCAGGTGAAGAACAGCACCAGCAGTACAAAGCCGAGCACCACAATACGGTTCCAGGGCAGCGTCAGGTTGGCGAAAACCTGCACCCCGCCGGACAGCCAGGCCGGGTTAGCGACCTCAAGGTTCTGGGCGCCAAAGGTCATTCGCACCAGCTGGATAAGCATCAGGCTGATCCCCCAGGTGGCGAGCAGGGTTTCCAGCGGGCGGCCATAAAGATGGCGTATCACCGTGCGCTCCAGCACCATTCCGATGCCTGCGGTCAGGCAAAACGCCACCGGCAGCGCCACCACCGGATAGAGCGCTAGCCACTGAGGCATCCACTGCGCCATCACCTGCTGCACCATCCAGGTGGCATACGCCCCGAGCATCAGCATTTCACCGTGAGCCATGTTAATCACCCCCAGCAGACCATAGGTGATAGCCAGCCCGAGCGCGGCCAGCAAGAGTACCGACCCCAACGACAGGCCCATGAAGGCCTGCCCCAGCAGTTCGCCCCACATCAGCCGGTGCTGAATACGCTCCAGGCTCTCAGCGGCGGCGGCACGTACCCGTGCGTCCGGCTCGGTTTGCGTCCGGGTGAACGGCGTCAGCGTGGCCTGCACGTCCGGATCGTCAGACTGTCCCAACAGCTCAACAGCCTTGAGCCGTACTTCAGCCTGTGGGCTCGTCAGCTGGAGGTTTGCCAGCGCCAGCATCAGCGACTGTCGGGCGACGTCGTCCGTTTCGCTACTGGCCCGCTGTTGCAGAAAGCCGAGCATATCCGGCTGGGCGTCACGCTGAAGTTGCCGCGCGGCATGACGCCTTTCTGTGACACTGTCACTGACAAGCTGATGCGTCGCCAGCGCCGTGACGGTTAACACGCGCAGTCGGTTGGTCAGCCGCACGGCTTTGGTCGATCCTTCGGCGCTTTTTGCCGCGCCCAGGGCAACCATTTCGCCGTCGATGCGGGTAAATGCCTTCTTCTGGCTGTCGGTATAAAGGTTCTCCTGTTGCAGCGCCTTAAGCAGCGGCAAACGTGCAGGTTCCGGCGTGGCTGCCCAGCGGGTCAGCATGGCGGTTTGCTGGCTGCGGCTAGCGGCAACGAAATCATCGGCATCCGATGCCTGCGCCATCCCTGGCAGCAGTCCGGTAAGCCACACAATCGCAATCATCATGCGTATGGCGTTCATGACGTCTCTCCCTGGTGGTGGCTTAGTTGCTGGCGGTTTTCATCGGCTGGTCAGGCTTTTTGTCATTCCCGGCGATAAACGGGCTCCACGGCTGAGCGCGTACCGGCTGTTCGGTTTGCCAGACGACGTTGAACTGGCCGTTGCCTTCAATTTCACCAATCATGACGGGCTTATGCAGGTGGTGGTTGGTGGCGTCCATGGTCAGCGTAAAGCCGGACGGCGCGTTGAACGACTGGTCCGCCATTGCCGCGCGCACTTTGTCCACGTCGGTTGTTCCCGCTTTTTCAACCGCCTGCGCCCACATATGCAGGCCAACGTAAGTCGCTTCCATCGGATCGTTGGTGACCACGGTATCGGCATTCGGCAGCTTATGGGCTTTCGCGTAGGCTTTGTAAGCCGCGACAAAGGTCTGGTTGGTCGGGTTGTCGACGGATTCAAAGTAGTTCCACGCCGCCAGGTTACCCACCAGCGGTTTGGTATCAATGCCGCGAAGTTCTTCCTCGCCCACCGAGAACGCCACCACCGGCACGTCTGTGGCTTTCAGCCCCTGGTTCGCCAGTTCTTTATAGAAAGGCACGTTGGAATCACCGTTGATGGTGGAGACCACTGCCGTTTTGCCGCCCGTGGAGAACTTTTTGATACTGGCGACGATGGTCTGGTAATCGCTATGACCAAATGGGGTGTAGACCTCTTCAATATCTTTATCTTCAACGCCTTTCGAGTGCAGGAAGGCGCGCAGGATCTTGTTAGTAGTCCGCGGGTAAACGTAGTCCGTACCCAGCAGGAAGAAGCGCTTCGCGCTGCCGCCGTCCTCGCTCATCAGGTACTCCACCGCCGGGATCGCCTGCTGGTTAGGCGCCGCGCCGGTATAGAAGACGTTAGGTGACATCTCTTCCCCTTCATACTGCACCGGATAGAACAGCAAACCGTTCAGCTCCTCAAAAACCGGCAGAACCGATTTACGCGATACGGAGGTCCAGCAGCCAAACACCACGGCGACCTTATCCTGGCTCAGAAGCTGGCGGGCCTTTTCGGCAAACAGCGGCCAGTTGGATGCCGGGTCAACCACCACCGGCTCCAGCTTTTTCCCGAGCACGCCGCCTTTAGCGTTGATTTCATCGATGGTCATCAGGGCGACATCTTTCAGGGGCGTTTCTGAAATGGCCATCGTGCCGGAGAGAGAGTGCATAATCCCGACTTTAATGGTCTCTGCGGCCTGGACGCCAAAGCTCATTCCCATGGCGATGACGGAGGCGGACAAGGTGAACGCTTTAATAAAGGTACGACGGTGCATATTTTCACTCCTGAAAAGAAAGCTGTGCGAAGACGTCCGTTACCGCCGGACGCAGAAAAAAGTAACGCCAGTTTCAGGAGAGCAAAAACAGTGCCAGGTTGCAGAGACAGGATTTTAAAGGGATCGAAGAGAGGAGTGACGGGAAACGACTCAGAATGGTACAGCGCTGCACTGTAATAATGCAGCGCTGTAAACGGCGTTACCAGACGTCGCTGGCGATTTGCGTCACCAGGCGAACTTTATCCCACTGCTGGGCTTCGCTCAGGCTGTTACCCTCTTCCGTAGAAGCAAATCCGCACTGCGGGCTGAGGCAAATCTGCTCTTTCGCCACGTAGCGCGCAGCCTCTTCCAGACGCGCTTTCACCCCTTCCGGGTTCTCCAGTTCACCGTGTTTGGTGGTGATCAGCCCCAGAACCACCTGCTGTTTACCCGGGCGCACAAAACGCAGTGGCGCGAAGTCCCCGCTACGGTCGTTGTCGTACTCCAGGAAGAACGCGTCGACGTTCACCGTGCCGAACAGCACCTCCGCCACCGGCTCATAGCCGCCCTCGGAAATCCAGGTTGAGCGGAAGTTGCCGCGGCAGACGTGCAGCCCGACGGTCAGATCGTCCGGTTTGCCCTCCAGCGCCTTATTCAGCACCCGGGCATAGGTCCGGGCAAGTTCGTCTGCATCGTCACCGCGCTCGCGGATCTGGCGGCGCTGGTCCTCCGAACAAAGATAGGCCCAGACGGTGTCATCCAGCTGCAGATAGCGGCAGCCTGCATCGTAAAAGGCCCGAATGGCATCGCGCCAGGTGGTCGCCAGATCGTCAAAGTAATCCTTCAGATCCGGGTAGACCGTAGCATCAATATCCTTGCGGCCACCGCGGAAGTGCAACACGCTCGGGCTCGGAATGGTCATCTTCGGCTGTGCATTACCGCTAATGCTTTTGAGGTAGCGGAAATCATCCAGCATAGGATGATCGCCGAAGCCCAGTTTGCCCGTTACGCGCACGCCATGGGCTTTAGTCTGCACCCCGTTGAACTGAATGCCCTGCTGGGAATCATAACGCTCCACGCCCTGTAGCCCGTTAAAGAAGTCAAAGTGCCACCAGGCGCGGCGGAATTCACCGTCCGTTACCACATGCAGACCGCAGGCGCACTGCTGCTCGACAACATGACGAATGGCCTCGTCCTCAACCGCGCGAAGCTGCCCGGCATCGATTTCACCGCTGGCAAATTGCAGACGGGCCTGTTTAATGGCATCCGGGCGTAAAAAACTGCCGACTACATCGGCGCGGTACGGGGCATGGTGTCGCTGCATGGAAATCTCCTCTGTCTGTCGGCGTTAATTGCCCACAGTGATAATTCATCTCTTGAATCTTTAGACTTCTGGATGTCTAAACGTCCTGAAAAGATGTCATACCGGCTCGCCGCCGACAAACGAGAAAATTTCATCTGTGTTGAAATAAATTCATGTTCACAGAGCGGGTGATGAAGATCCTGCAAACGCGAACCGCTCATCTTCCCAGCCGGTCATGCCCCCGAGCATAATCTTAACCGGCAGACCCAGACGCGCCAGCTTCAGCGCCGCCCTGTCCGCCCCGTTGCAGTGCGGGCCTGCACAATAGACGACAAACAGCGTGCCCTCCGGCCACGCTTTCATCCGCTCTGCGGTGATCTGGCTCCAGGGTAAATGCAGCGCGCCGGGCAGATGCCGCCGGGCAAAATGTTCAGGCTTTCCGACAACGTGCAGCAGAACAAAGTCCTGCTCACCGCCGGATACCGCGTGATGGACATCGGCGCAGTCCGTCTCGACACTCAGACGACGCAGAAAATGTCCCACAGCTTCCTGCGGCTCAGCAGCCGGAAATTCAGTAACATAGCTCATGAATCTTCCTCATTTGTGGTGTTTGTGTTAACACTACTCTATCCCTTAACTCAGCCCATGAATGCGTCCACCTATGCCAGAAAACAGCAAAAAGATGACAAACTTAAGACATCCCTCGCCGCGCGCGGTCGTGCTGGCATATGACGGTTTATGTACCTTTGAGTTTGGCGTGGCGGTAGAAATCTTTGGCTTGCCGCGCCCGGAGATGGGCGATGACTGGTATCAGTTTGCCGTGGCGAGCGTGGATGATGGCGAACTCCGGGCAACGGGCGGGATCCGTATTCTGGCCGATGGCGATCTGGGTCTGCTGGAGACGGCGGATCTGGTTGTCGTTCCCGGCTGGCGAGGGCTGGACGAACCCGTACCGGAAGCGCTCTGCCAGGCGCTCCGCGCGGCGCATGCCCGCGGCTGCCAGCTACTCTCGATCTGTTCTGGCGTTTTCGTTCTGGCAGCCTCAGGCCTGCTTGACGGGCGGAAGGCAACCACCCACTGGCGCTACACGCAAGCGCTGAAAACACGCTATCCCGCCATTACCGTGGTCGAAGATGTGCTCTACCAGGACGAAGGCGACATTCTCACTTCCGCCGGAAGCGCCGCGGGGATTGATCTGTGCCTGCACGTGGTGCGCCGGAATTATGGTATGGAAGTGGCAAACCGCGTGGCGCGTCGGCTGGTGATCCCGCCCCATCGGGACGGCTCGCAAACCCAGCAGCTTAGCCGACCGGTGGCTCAGTTGCGGGAGAGCCAGCGCCTCGGCCAGTTGTTTGATTATCTTCACCAGCATCTGGCTGTTTCCCATACCGTCGAATCGCTGGCCCTGCGGGTGGGTATGAGTCAGCGCACCTTTCTGCGCCGTTTCCAGGACGCGACCGGAACAACGCCCGCGCGCTGGTTATTGACTGCGCGATTGCAGCGGGCAAAAGATTATCTCGAAAACAGTCGGCTCAGCATCGACAATATTGCGGAACAAACCGGATTTGGACAAAGCGCCACGCTGCGCCACCATTTCCGGCAGCAATTTGCGCTTTCACCCGCGCAATATCGCAAACAATTTTTACAGCCGGTACGATAAACGGGCAAAAAAAAACCGCCATAATCTGGCGGTAAATGCTTGCATGGATAGATTTGTATTTTGGTATCTACGCTCCGGTATTCCATACCGGGATGTGGATCACCTGCAATCTACCACTGTGAGCCTCAACGAAGCATAAACGAATCGATTAACCCGCTTTGGTATTAATTTGCAGATAACGCATCAGCCCCTGCTCTGCACTCTGGCGGGCATCATCATTAATCGCTTCGAGATAAAACGCACGAGAGACCCCATACGGCGCCTGCTCGGACGGGTAAACAGCGAACTGGAAGGTTTTGCCCCTCGCCTTATTGGTACAGCCCAGCTCCCAGCGATCTTCACTTACCTGGGTGCTATTACATTCGACACGTCCGTAATCGCTGGTTAAATACGATCCGACACGGCTTTTTGCTGACTGAATATATTCTGGTTCTTCATTTGAATAGATGCTGGTCGCAGCACCCACCGCAACCACTACGCCCAGAAGTGATAGCACGATTATTTTTTTCATTTATTCGATCCAATCCTTAGCCAGAAAAATCTTATTGTAAATGATTTCCCAATAAATCTAGCTTCTCTTTGCATACCAGAAATGGGAGTTTACAACGGCGATATTGCTTTTAAGAATAGTCTTAAGTGAGTTTTATGGCGACCACAATTTTTGACAGTCTATTTTCTCAAATTTTAAGAGTCGAATAATTACTCTATGAAATTATCCCTACGATGACCGTAGCGTATTTTCGGGGGTAAAAGATGTTCAGAAAAGGCTTTTCGCTACTGCTGGTGATTAGCGCCCTGTTCTCGGGGCAGATTATGGCGGAGCACAAAGGGCATGAATTTGTGTATGTGAAAAACGCCGACCATCAGCTTCGTCATGAAGCTGACAGCGACGAGTTACGCAGCGCAGCAGAGGAGTCTGCGGAGGGGTTGCGCGAACACCATGCCTGGCAGAAATCGCGCAAACCGGATACCCACTCTGGGGGTTAGCTGCCTTTACGCTTCGGCAGGGTCTTCATCAAATCGTCAGGGCTGACGGAGGCCACAATGCTGCCCGGAGACGGCATTTTGAAGATGTGATTCTTCATCTTACCGATAACGTGCATTTCACACGGACGGCAGTCAAACTTCAGCGTCAGTACTTCATCGCCATTCACCAGCTGCATCGGCGTCGCTTTCCAGCTTTTAATATTGCCTTTCGCCTGTTTCGGACAAAGGTTAAAGGCAAACCGCAGGCAGTGTTTGGTGATCATCACCGGCACATCGCCCTTCTCTTCATGCGCTTCATACGCGGCGTCAATCAGCTGCACGCCGTGACGATGGTAAAACGCACGCGCTTTGTGGTTGTAAACGTTCGCAAGGAAAGAGAGATGCGTGTCCGGGTAGACCGGCGCAGGCACCGCTTCGGCCTTACGACTGCCGCGCGGATAGTTTGCCAGTCGTGCTTCATCCAGCATCTCAGCCGTTTCACGGCGGAACTGATTCAGCAGGCTGTTCGGCACGAACAGCGCATCCGGCAGATTCACCTCAATATTGCGCGCATAATAAATGGTCTGCCCGAGCTTCGCTACGCCATCCTTGAGGTTGCTAAGCGCTTTCTCCGTATTGTTCGCCACCTCGAACAGGCCGTCGAGCGTATGCGTCACGCTGATGCCGTCTTCGCAGGTCATGGTCAGGACCAGCTGCTCTTCCCAGCCACCCAGCGCGATATCCACTGCAATGCGACGCTCGCTGGAGGTCTTGAGCAAGGCCTGCTGCCAGTTGTGATCTAGGTTACGGTTCAGCGCCGCATTCGGGCGAGCTTTGTAAAGGTCGGCAGGCATTTCGTTCGGCCAGACGCGATAACGATTTTCGCCGGTTTTCTCCACCGAATTGGCGCGAAAACCAACCACTTCACGTTTGATCATCACGTTGAGACCATCGCCGTTCGCCAGCGGCTCTGTAACCTGAACGTCAAGATGATCCTTCGCCACTTTCAGCACTTCACCCACCGGCAGACCGATAAACTTCGGTGAATCGAACGCGCCAATATCCCCTTTGCGCGCATTAACGAAATAATCCGTACTGCCGCGGTGGAACGTTTTGTCCGTCGATGGAATAAAGAAATGCTCTGTACGACCGGCGGACGCGCGCGCCATGTCACCGCGATCCTCGATGATGGCATCCAGCATCTGACGATAATGGGCGGTGATATTTTTCACGTAGCTCATGTCCTTGTAGCGGCCTTCAATTTTGAAGGAGCGTACGCCGGCATCGATCAGCGCGCCGAGGTTTGCCGTCTGATCGTTATCTTTCATCGACAGCAGGTGTTTCTCGAATGCCACCACGCGGCCCTGATCGTCTTTCAGGGTATACGGCAAACGGCAGGCCTGAGAGCAGTCGCCGCGGTTAGCGCTGCGCCCCGTCTGGGCGTGAGAGATATTACACTGGCCGGAATAGGCCACGCAAAGCGCACCGTGGATAAAGAATTCAATGGTCGCGTCGGTGGCCTGGTGGATATCGCGGATCTGGTTCAAGTTCAGCTCGCGCGCCAGAACAATCTGCGTAAACCCGACGTCTGAAAGAAACTTCGCCTTCTCAACGGTGCGGATATCGCACTGGGTGCTGGCGTGCAGCTCAATTGGCGGGATATCCAGTTCCAGAACACCCATATCCTGAACGATCAGAGCGTCAACGCCGGTCTGGTAGAGATCGGTAATAAGACGCTGCGCGGGCTCCAGCTCATCATCATGAAGAATGGTGTTCAGGGTCACGAACACCTTCGCCCCGAAACGGTGGGCGAACGGTACCAGTTCGGCAATGTCGCGCAGGCTATTGCTGGCGTTATGACGGGCACCGAAGCCTGGGCCGCCAATGTAGACGGCATCCGCACCGTGAAGAATGGCTTCACGGGCAATGGCGGCGTCGCGGGCCGGGCTTAGCAGTTCAAGATGATGGGGGTGCAGGCGCATACTTCGTCGTTATCCGTTATGGTCAAAATGGCGGCTATTGTAGTCAGAAGTCTGTGCCAGTGAAACCGTTTTGCAACGCTTTAGCGGGGATAATGGATCAGAGAGTGAAAATGCACCGTCCGGGTGCTGCTGTTGCGGTACGCGTGCGGTTTATCGCCGGCAAAACGCACGCCTGAATCAGCGTATAGAGTGCGCCAGACACCGTCGATATGCATATCCAGCTCACCGCTTATCACCACCACGTGTTCAATCACCCCGGCTTCGTGCGGCGTGGACTCACTCAGCGCGCCGGGCGACAGGGTGATGGAGAAATGGTCGAACTTAAGCTGTTCATCCCAGGGGAAAAGCGGTTTCACCACCATCGCCTGCTGCTGCGGATCGAACACCGCCTGCGGTTCGCTCTCTGGAGTGATAAACGCCGAAAAAGGTACGTTCAGCCCGGTGGCAATTTTCCACAAGGTTGAGACCGTCGGGCTGGACTCATTGCGTTCGATTTGCCCAAGCATCGCTTTCGACACGCCCGTCTCTTCCGCCAGTTTCGACAGGCTCCAGCCCCGCGCCTGACGCAGCGCTTTCAGTGTGGTTGCCAGATGTTGAGTGATGTCCATGGTTCCTCCCGTTGCAGCAAAGCATACCACTTGTACGCTATAGCGCACAGTGATACCTTACCCCGGACGTTATAACGCACAACGGAGTTCACATGCGATCGATTACCTCACTCTTTCCTGCCGTGCTGGCCGGTTTTGTTGCCGTTCTGGTGGGCTACGCCAGCTCTGCCGCCATTATCTGGCAGGCGGCTGCGGCGGCCGGCGCCAGTACACAGCAAATCGCCGGATGGATGACCGCGCTGGGGCTCGGGATGGGGATCAGCACGCTTGCATTGTCGTGGTGGTATAAAGCCCCGGTGCTGACCGCCTGGTCGACTCCTGGCGCGGCGCTGCTCGCCACCAGCCTGCAAGGCGTGACGCTGGCGGAAACCATAGGGGTATTTATATTTGCGAATGCGCTGATTCTGCTGTGCGGCGTCACTGGCCTGTTTGCCCGGTTGATGAAACTGATCCCGCACTCGCTTGCCGCCGCTATGCTGGCAGGTGTGCTGTTACAGTTTGGCCTGAAGTCATTCAGCAATCTTGAGGGACACGTGCTTCTTTGCGGCAGTATGCTGGTCGCCTGGCTGGTGGCTAAAGCCGTAGCGCCCCGGTACGCCATTGTCGCCACGCTGCTGGTGGGGGTGTTCGTGGCCTGGGCTGGAGGTGACGTTGTCACGAATAAAATGACGTTATCGGTGATCATGCCGGAATTCATTGCCCCTGCGTTCACCTTCACCAGCCTGATCAGCGTCGGCTTACCCTTCTTCCTGGTGACCATGGCGTCGCAGAATGCGCCCGGCTTCGCCACCATACAGGCATCGGGCTATCCGCTGGCGGTCTCACCGCTGATCGTTGCCACCGGCGGGCTGGCGCTGCTGTTGTCCCCCTTCGGCGTCTATTCCATCTGTATCGCCGCCATCACCGCCGCCATCTGCCAGAGCCCGGACGCCCACCCGGATGCCAGTAAACGCTGGCTGGCAGCGGCGGCCGCAGGTGGGTTTTATCTGCTGGCGGGGGTGTTCGGCGGGTCGATTTCGGGGCTGATGGCCGCCCTGCCGCTGAGCGGCATCCAGACGCTGGCCGGGCTGGCCCTGCTCGGCACTATCAGCGGGAGTTTGTATCAGGCACTGAATCATGAAGCAGAGCGCGACGCGGCGATCGTCACCTTCCTGATGACCGCCAGCGGCGTCACGCTCCTGGGAATTGGCTCCGCTTTCTGGGGGCTGGTGCTGGGTGGGATCTGTTACGCTGTCTTCTCACGCCTTCGCCGCGCGTAGCTGTGACGGCGTGATGCCGGTCATGCTGCGAAAACGGTTACTGAAATGGCTGGCGGAGTTAAATCCGCAGGCCAGCGCGATGTCGGTGAGCGGCGTGGTCGTGTGCTGAATCAGCGCTTTGGCCTTCTCCATTCGGCGCTGCATGACGTACTGATGCGGCGCCAGCCCCATCGACTGGCGGAACATCCGCGCAAAGTGATACTCACTGAGTGCGGCCTGGCCCGCCAGTTCCGCCAGCGTTAAGGGTTGCGCCAGATTTTCCTCGATAAAAGCCAGCACGTTGCGCAGCACAAACGGCGATAGCCCGCCGGTGACCACCGGTAACTTCCACTGGACGCTGGAATAGTGCTGGACCAAATGCGTCAGTAATAAGGTCGACGCAGTGCTCAGGGTGAGCTGATTGGCGTTTTGCTGCCAGTCGCAGCCGAGCAAAAACTGGCGATAAAGGGCGGTGATTTTCGGATCGCTGCCGAAGATTTTTTCCTCCAGCGTCAGCGATAGCGGTCGTTTATCCCAGATTTTCTCCCCCACGTCCCGCAGGTGTTCATCGGTGCAGTAGAGGTGCACGAACGACAGGTCATCACGAATATCCCATGTGGATTCGCTCTCTTCCGGCATTAGACAAAAACGGTCCGGCCCGCCGCCATTTTTCCAGCCACCCGGCGTTTTTTGATAGCTTTCATAGCCATCCGCCACGTACAGGCTAAGGGTGTGATGGTTGCTTTTCACGGTGATCGTGTCGTGCTTGTTGTACCACGCCGCCAGTTGAATGCCAGTATTGAGCGCGACGGTTTCCCGCAGCACTGCATTTTTTTGGCGTAACGTTTCAAAGGTGTCGTAAACGAGAGACATGGCCGTAAACAGGTGATTAATCAGACTGTCAGTCTAAGAAGTGTTGCAGCCTGTTACCAGCCATTGTGCGAGAAAAAAGCGCAAGAATTTGCAAGTCCGGCGCAAGGCGATGAAAGCCGGGGCCCCCTTCTTTCGCCACACTGTTGTTTTCCGCGGTATGAGAAGAGAGACACCATGAACGCATTACTCTATGGGCTGGTTGTTGTTATCTGGGGCACGACCTGGATCGCCATTTTTTTGCAACAGGGGCCGGTTGCAGCGCCGGTCTCCATTTTCTGGCGCTTCGCCGTGGCCAGCGCCATGATGATGATCGTCCTGGTCGCCCTTCGTCGCCTGCGCAGGCTGGCGCTGCGGGATCATCTCTATTGCATGCTTCAGGGTTGCTGCGTTTTCTGTTTCAACTTCTGGTGCTTTTATACCGCCGCCGCCCATATCAATACCGGCCTTGAGTCGGTGATTTTCTCGATGGCCGTACTGTATAACGCCATCAACAGCTTTATCTTCTTCGGCCAGCGTCCACCCGCGCGCTTCTGGACGGCGGCAGCGCTGGGGCTTATCGGGATCATTACCCTGTTCTGGAACGATCTGCTCGCCAGCGGCTGGAGCGCGTCATTGCTGACGGGCATCGGGCTTTCCGCCCTCGGCACCTACGGCTTCTCGCTGGGGAATATGATCAGCATGCGTCATCAGCGAAACGGGCTGGAAACCATGACCACCAACGCCTGGGCGATGCTGTATGGCACCGTCGTGATGGGCCTTATCGCTCTCTTCAGGGGCGATAGCTTTATGCCGGAATGGACGGTGAGCTATATGGGGGCGCTGCTCTATCTTGCGCTGTTTGGCTCGGTGATTGCCTTCGGCGCCTACTTTACGCTGGTAGGCCGCATTGGTCCCGGTAAGGCCGCGTACAGCACCCTGCTGTTCCCGCTGGTGGCGCTGTCGATTTCAACGGTGTACGAGGGTTACGTGTGGCATATCAACGGGATCGTCGGCCTGCTGTTGATTTTGGGGGGAAATATGGTGATGTTTACGAAACCGGAAACCTGGTTCCGCCGCCTGCTGACGGCATAAAATAACGGCCTGCGTAGATGCAGGCCGTTTTTATTATTTTGCTGTCTGATGGACATCAAACATGGTGGCATCGGTCGCCATATCATCCACAACCTGTTTCAGTGTGGCGAATCCCAACGGCGTGTTCTCGTTGGCAAGCTCTTTACCTTCACCTTTACGAACAACTTTAACTACCGGTTTGTTCGTGGCCGCATCAATCAGCTCACCTTCAAAGAAAAGATGCGTATCCATGGTGCGATGGCCAGTTGCCATCTGCGTACCCGCAACCAGCAGCGCGACGGGCACCACTTCATAGAACTGCAAACCTTCTTTCTCTGAGCTCACACCCGTGATGGCGCCGCGGAAGATCAGGCTATGTTTGCCCGGCGTCGTCACAATTGGCTTACGCTGGCCAATCGCGTTTTTTAATGTGTTATTGGTGTAACTCAACAATTCATCAAGCGTTTTTTGCCCAAGCTGTGTGGTTGGCTTTGGTGTCGGATAATAGGTTATCGGGGTCCAGATAATACTGTCGTAGTTCGCCGGATCATAGGAAGGATCGACCCAACGCAAGGTTGGTTTCCCGGTTGCTGATGTCATCTCCTGCAAGTCAGAGTAATTTTTTAAAAAGCCTGAATATTGATCGGGGGCTGCGACTTTTGACGCACAGCCAGAAAGGGCCAACAGGCCAGAAAGCACTGCAACTTTAAAAAAAGTGGAAGTACGCATGATGGAGTTCCGAGTTATCTGCAAGTATGCACTTGAAGTTATAACAAAAAACAGAGGGAAATGTTGTGGCAAAAAATGACGGGGAAGGCACAAATTGTAAAAATAGTGCCCGGACGGGATCCGGGCAGAAAAATATTACTGTTTTATATCTACCTGCCAGAACAGATGTTTGCCGAAGGGATCGATTTCATAGCCCGTGACCTCTTTTCTGACTGGCTCAAAAATGGTCGAGTGGGCAATCATAACCGCCGGCATTTGATCGTGCATCATCTGCTGCGCCTGCTTGTACAGCGCCACGCGTTTTTCGCGATCGGTTATCGATTTTGCTTCGGCAATCAGGTTATCAAACGGCTTATAGCACCATTTGGCCGAGTTCGACCCGCCGTTGGCGGACGTACAGGTAAACAGTGGTCCGAAGAAGTTATCCGGATCGCCCGTCGCCGTTGTCCAGCCCATCAGCGCAGCCTGATGCTCCCCGCCCTTCACGCGCTTCAGGTATTCGCCCCATTCGTAGGTCACGATTTTGGTCTGCACGCCTACTTTCGCCCAGTCCGCCTGGATCATTTCAGCCATACGCTTCGCGTTCGGGTTATACGGCCGCTGCACGGGCATAGCCCACAGATCGATGCTTACGCCGTTGGCAAATCCCGCCTCCTTTAACAGCGTTTTCGCTTTTTCTGGATCGTAATCGTAGTCTTTCAGCTCGCTGTCGGCACTCCAGACGCCAGGCGGCAGCAGGTTTTTCGCCGCCGTGCCGGTGCCGTGGAAGACCGCCTCAATGATGGCCGGTTTGTTAATCGCCATCGCCAGCGCCTGGCGCACTTTTACGTTATCCAGCGGCGGCTTTTGCGTGTTAAATGCCAGGAAACCGGTATTCAGACCGGCCTTGCTCATCAGGTTGATGTCTTTGTTAGCCTTCATACGCGGCAGGTCCGCCGGATTCGGGAACGGCATCACCTGGCACTCATTCTTCTCGACTTTGGCAAAACGCACCGAGGCGTCCGGCGTGATGGTGAACACCAGACGATCCAGATTCGATTTTCCCTGCCAGTAGTCAGGGAAAGCGGTAAAGAGGATGCGGGAATCCTTCTGATATTGCGACAGCTTAAACGGCCCGGTGCCAATCGGCTGCATATCGACCTTTTCTGGCGTGCCCGCTTTCAGCATGGCATCGGCGTACTCTGCCGACAGAATGGAGGCAAAGTACCACGCCAGGTCAGCGACAAACGGCGCTTCCGGATGCGCCAGGGTGAAGCGCACGGTGCGATCGTCAACTTTATCAATGGCGGTAATCAGGCTGCCGAACTCCAGACTTTCGAAGTTGGAATAGCTACCGTTCGAGACGTTATGGTAAGGATGATTCACATCCTTCTGGCGCATAAACGAGAAAATCACGTCGTCCGCGTTGAAGTCGCGCGTCGGCGTGAACAGTTTATTACTGTGGAATTTCACCCCTTTGCGCAGGTGGAAGGTGTAGACCTTGCCATCCTCGCTTACCTCCCAGCTTTCCGCCAGGCTCGGCACCAGTTCGGTAGTGCCCGGTTTGAAATCGACCAGACGGTTATAAACCGGTACGGCGCTGGCGTCCACGCTGGTCCCCGACGTATAGAGCTGAGGATTGAAATTTTCCGGCGATCCTTCGGAGCAATACACCAGCGTTTTTGCCGCGACGGTGGAACTGACCGTCAGTGCAGCAAGCGCCAGCGTTATCATTGTGAATGTGCTTTTCATCATTTATTCCTGTCTTTTTAATTCGACGGCTAATTACTTCTTTTGCCATTTCATAAATAACATTAAAGTGATGGCGCAAACACATGAAAAATAAATACAGAAGGAAACACTATGGGCTCGGAACTCTCCAGACAATTAACCCAACGCTTTTTCCGCTATCTCGCCATCACCAGCCAGAGCGACCCGAAAGTCAAAACCCTGCCCTCCACCCCGGGCCAGCACGACATGGCGCGGGAGCTGGCGAAGGAGCTGGAAACGCTGGGGTTAGACGATATTGTGATTGATGAGTTCGCCACCGTTACCGCCGTGAAAAAAGGCAATGTTCCCGGCGCGCCGCGGATTGGTTTTATTACCCATATCGACACCGTCGACGTCGGTTTATCCCCGGATATTCATCCACAAATATTAACGTTTACGGGGGATGATCTCTGTCTGAATAAAGAGAAAGATATTTGGCTGCGCGTAAAAGAGCACCCGGAAATTCTGGCTTATCCTGATGAGGAGATTATTTTCAGCGACGGAACCAGCGTATTAGGCGCAGATAATAAAGCGGCTGTCACCGTGGTCATGACGGTGCTGGAAAACCTCACCGCTGAACATAAGCATGGCGATATTGTGGTGGCGTTTGTGCCCGATGAAGAGATTGGCCTGTGCGGGGCGAAAGCGCTGGATTTGAAGCGCTTCGACGTCGATTTTGCCTGGACCATCGACTGCTGCGAGCTGGGGGAGATTGTTTACGAGAACTTTAACGCGGCGGCGGCTGAAATTCGCTTTACCGGCGTCACGGCTCACCCGATGTCCGCCAAAGGGGTGCTGGTCAATCCGCTGCTGATGGCAACGGATTTCATCAGCCATTTCGATCGCCAGCAAACCCCGGAATGCACCGAGGGGCGCGAAGGTTATATCTGGTTTAACGGCATCCAGGCCGGGCAAAACGAAGCGGTGCTGAAAGCCAACATTCGTGATTTTGACAAAGAGGGTTTTGCCGCCCGCAAGCAGCAAATTGCCGATGTGGCAGCGCGGATTGCTGCGCAGCATCCCACGGCAAACGTGGAGTATCGCATTGAAGATACCTACAGCAATATCAGCAATGCGATTGGCGAAGACCGCCGCGCGATCGACCTGATGTTCGAGGCGATGGAATCGCTCGGTATCACCCCAAAACCGATCCCCATGCGCGGTGGCACGGACGGGGCGGCCCTGTCAGCCAAAGGCTTGCTCACCCCGAACTTCTTCACCGGCGCCCATAACTTCCACTCGAAGTTTGAGTTTTTACCGCTGTCGTCGTTCGAGGCCTCCTGTCGCACGGCCCTGCAACTCTGTCTGCTGGCCGCGCGTTAAGCGGGCTTGCGTGCGAGCATGGTGGCGAAGCGCAGCTTGATTCGGTTGCCGTTGGCATCGGTACGGTGGAGTTCCCCCACCTCTTCGTTATACTTGATCAGCTCCCAGCCTTCGTAGTAGTTGCTCAGTTCACCGGTTTTGAAGGCAAACGGGAAGCCGACGGTGCACGGATAATCCTCCGTATCCATGGCGGCAACGATAAGGTTATAGCCGCCTGGTTTAGTGCAACGCTGCATATTGGCGATAAGACCAGGGATGGTTTTCGCTTCGAGGAACATCAACACGACGGTGGAAAGAATAAAGTCGTATTCGCCGTCAAAGGTCAGGTTGTTCAGATCCTTAATCGCCGTTTGCAGATTCGCGATCCCTTCCGCCGCCTTAATGCGCTCGATGTTATCGATGCTCATCGGGTTTTTATCCCACGCCGTCACGTCATAGCCGTTGGCAGCGAGGTAGAGGCTGTTGCGGCCATTCCCGCAACCGAGATCGAGCGTTTCACCCGGCTTAACAATGTCCGCGCTGAGCAGCACCTCTGAGTGCGTGCGGGTCAGCCCATATTTCTCAGTAAAGTAGTTTTCATCGACAGTCATTATTTTTCCTCAGATTGCATAAGCAGTGCCTTATCAGCGCGCACCAGAAGTTTGCCCTGCATCAGCAAGATAAAAGTACGGACCAGCAGCATCGCGATGATGACGTTGGTGAAAATAAACAGGGGAACAGCAAGGGCGTGAAAGAACCCTGACGGGCTACTTTGCCCAAGATGCAAACCGGTGGTCGCCAGCGCCGCCCCCCCGAACGAGAAGCTCCAGAACGACGCGTTGAACGGCTGTGACAGATACCACGGCATCAGACGCAGCATAAACAGGAGTTGCAACAGACCATAGCCGAAAAGCATTTTGGCGAAGGTGTCCGCTTCGCCGCCGTTGACGCTAAACCAGGCGCTACAGGCTACCAGGGCAGGCGCAAGCTGGATCCCAAGCGAGGTACGAAGCGCCGCGGGCAGTTCGCCCGCGCTGCGCAGGCGTTGCAAAATGACCGGCTCCAGGCTCAGCCAGGAAAAGACCCCGGCGCCAAGGAACACCAGCCCCGCATCGTGGAAACCCAGCGCACCGCAGGCCATCGCGCTGATAAAATTGTTCGCTACCGTCGGCAGATAGAGTCCCGGCGTCGTGGTCTCTTCCGGATGCTTGCCGCGCCACAGCCCGGCGCTTTGCCAGGCGGCATACACAAGCTGGATCACCACGCCCACGCTAAACAACCCCAGCGCCACCGGGCGATACCACGGCACAAAGCCGATGGCCACCAGCAGCGTGGTGGCAGGAAACAGGCTGACAAAACTGCTCATTACCGGATGCCGCATCTCGGCCAGCACGCTATGTGGAAACCGTACCGCACGGGTAAGAAACGCCACGCTCAGAAGGAACCAGATCGCCACCGCCAGCGCCACCAGGATCTCGCCCGGCCAGCGCGTCACCGACCAGGTGGTGCTGGCATAACGCCAGGCGAACCCCATACCTATGGTCCCGAGGACCATACCGAAATACCCGGCGGGCAAGTTAAGAACGCGTTGGTTTTGGTTATGCATTTTTTTTAAACTTTAAAATGTATTTTAAATGCCATTTTAAGGGGTTTCCTGAGCGGACGCCAGCACTTCGAAAAACCAAAACTTTGCTACGTTTATTGAAAGGCTTTTCAGGGATAACACGATGACAAAATATCGGCTCAGCAATGAAACGCGTCTCTGGCGCTGGCAGGACGGATCAACACCGTGCACAACGCCTCTAAGACAAATTATTGCCGTGAAGGATTTTAACGATGTGACCAGCGGGACTAAAGGCGGTTGGGTTGAGGATGAACACGCGCTCGCCCAGGACGGGGATTGCTGGGTTTACGATGAAAACAGCGTGGTGTTTGCCGGGGCCAGTATATCCGGTAACGCCCGCCTCACCCAACCCTGCATCGTAAGCCACCGCGCACACGTTGGCGGCAACAGCTGGCTTGACGCGGCCGAGGTGAGTCA
Source organism: Enterobacter sp. MGH 4 (assembly GCF_000534735.1). Lineage (NCBI taxonomy): Bacteria > Pseudomonadati > Pseudomonadota > Gammaproteobacteria > Enterobacterales > Enterobacteriaceae > Enterobacter > Enterobacter sp. MGH 4. The sequence goes on from NZ_KI973289.1 coordinate 1,163,568, forward strand.
CGGAGCGGTAATAAGTGACAACGTCACCATTCAGCACTCCACCGTACGCGGGGAATGCCGTATCGCGGGTGACGCGCGGGTGCTGCACAACAGCCTGGTGATTGCAGCCAAAGGGCTGACACCCGACCGTGAGCAGATCCTGCAAATTTATGACCGAGCCATGGTCAGCCAGTCGCGTATTGTGCATCAGGCACAAATCTACGGTGATGCCATGGTGACCTGGGCCTTTGTTGAGCACCGCGCCGAGGTGTTCGATCGCGCCATTCTTGAGGGCAACGCGCTGAATAACGTCTGGGTGTGCGACTGCGCCAAAGTGTACGGCAGCGCCCGTCTGCTGGCTGGTCTGGAGGATGATGCCATCCCGACCGTGCGGTACAGTTCACAGGTCGCGGAAAACGCCCTCGTCGAAGGCAACTGCGTCATTAAACACCACGTATTAATAGGCGGCGAGGCGTGGTTACGCGGCGGGCCGATCCTGATTGATGACAAAGTGGTCATTCAGGGGCGGGCGCGTATCAGCGGCGATGTCCTGATTGAGCATCAGGTGGAAATAACGGACGATGCGGTTATCGAGGCGCTGGAGGGTGAAAGCATTCACGTCCGGGGAGCCAAAGTGATCAACGGCGACACGCGGATCACCCGGACGCCGCTGCTGGGGGCGCTATAGCGGGAAGATTCTGGCGTACAGGTTCACGTCATCGTAACGGCCGTTGAGCATTTCCGCTTCCCGCAAACAACCTTCCAGCGTGAAACCGTTGCGCTGCGCCACCCGGTTACTGCTCTGGTTATCCACGCGACACTTGATCACAAAACGGCGGATCTCGCCGCGCTTAACGTAATAGCGCATAAACGCCTGGAGCGCCTGAGAAAGTATTCCCTGCCCCTGATGCGCTTCGTCGAGCCAGTAGCCGATATACCCGGCCTTATTCGCAGGCTCGATCGCGTTGAAAGACAGCACGCCCACCAGCTCGTCATTCATAAAAATCAGGAACATTTTGGCGTAACCGCGCTGGTGCAGCATCTGGTTGCTCTGCACGTTGCGGCGCGTGTCCTCTTCGCTGCCGACATGCTGCGCCCAGTCGAAGGCGCTTTGCAGCCAGGTTTTGTTTTTGATTACGAGGTTATGCAGATCGGTGGTATAGCGCTCTTCGACGGCGCGAAGCTCGATTTCCTGGGTTACGGGGATGATTTCTGAAGACATGGTGCCTCTTAATTGTCGGGTGGCGCTGACGCTTACCCGGCCTACAAATGCGTCCAGAGCAGGCCGGGTAAGGCGAAGCCGCCACCCGGCACAAACCCATAAGGACTAGCGCATGATCCGGTCGTCAACGTAGTTACGTTTGTCCGGCGCGGGCGGGAAATACTGGTACAGCCAGGTCTCGCTGATGGCGTCGCCCTGACAGCGCAGGAACAGACGCATATCGACCGGCTCGGTGGAGTCAGAGGTTGGATACCAGTCAAACAGAATGCGATACCCGTCGAACGGCTCGACGTAGAGGATCTCCACCTGCTTCGCTTCACCGCTGGACAGGGTGATCACCGGCTCAATGCCCTTCGGTGCGGCGGCCTTCAAATCGCCCCCGACGAAGTCGATGGCAAAGCGACGGGCCCACACTTTCGGGTAATTTTCACCCGGCGCCCAGCCCTCCGGGAAGCCGCCCATACCGGTACGGGTAGCGTAGACGTTTGCCAGCGGTGAACGCACCGGTGGCTGCGCGCTCCAGTAGAGACGGTATTTGAAGTCCAGTTCATCACCCGCCTGCACCGGTTTTTCCGGCTGCCAGAAGCAGACCACGTTATCGAGCGTCTCGCCGGTTGTCGGGATCTCCATCAGGGCGATGGATCCTTTACCCCAGTTGTTGCGCGGCTCGACCCACAGGCTTGGTCGCTTGTTATACCAGCCCATGACGTCCTGGTAATGGGAGAAATCACGGTCAAGCTGCAACAAACCAAAGCCTTTCGGGTTTTTATCCAGATAAGCGTTAAATTGCAGCTTTTGCGGGTTGTTCAGCGGTCGGCAGATCCACTCTCCGTTACCGCGCCACATTGCCAGGCGGTCTGAATCGTGGATCTGCGGATGAATGGTGTCGCACATGCGGCGTTCGTTGTTGCCGCAGCTGAACATGCTGGTCATCGGCGCGATGCCGAGCTGCTTGATGTCTTTGCGCGCATAGAGATGGTTTTCGACGTCCATGATCACCTGGCTCTTCTCACAGTGGATCACAAACTTATAGGCACCGGTAATGCTCGGGCTGTCCAGCAGCGCATAGACGGTAAAGGTGGTATCGCCCGGCTTAACGGTTTCAAACCAGAAGGAGGTGAAATCCGGGAACTCTTCCGGGGTGTCAGTAAAGGTATCCACCGCCAGCCCGCGTGCGGAAAGGCCGTACTGGTAGGTATCATCCACTGCGCGGAAGTAGCTCGCGCCCAGGAACGAAACGATATCGCGTCGCGCCAGTTCGGGCGCTTTAAAGACGCGGAATCCGGCGAAGCCGAGGTCGCTCTGACCTTCAAGCTGTTTGGTATCCACGCCCGTATCGCCGTAGCTGAACAGCTCTGGACGGAAATGGATCTCACGCGCCTGAGAGGTGCTTTGATCCAGCGAGAACATGCGCACGCGGCGGCGGAATCCCATCCCCATATGGAAGAACTGGGCGTCCAGCTGGCGACCTTCAATGTTATTCCACAGCGACTGTTTCTCATCGTAACGAATGGCGTTGTACGCCTGCGGCGTCATGGTGGCCAGCGTTTCCGGCAGCGGACGCGGCGCACCACCCCACGGGGTTTTCGCCAGATCGTGCGCCATGGATTGCAGAACAGAGAAGTCAAAGCGACGGCTCTGACCGTCGGCAATGTCGGAGTCAGCAGCATACGCCGCCTGGGAAAACAGAGAAGCAAGGCCAGAAGTGCCGCTCAGGGCAGCCATTGCCAGGGAACCTTTGAGAAAACGTCTGCGATTCATGCCTGAGAAAACGTCCTTATGGTCGTGTGAATGAGTTTCGCGCGCAGCGAAATGACGGCAAGAAAGAACGCACAGCCTAAACAAAAACGGTTAAGAATCCAATTGTTGGCGGGTGATTATCTGAACAAACCGAGAAATATTTTCTGTCGACCAGAACGGCCTGAAAAAGGGGTAAAGTTATGTATAAAAGAGTCCCGGCTGGACATCGACAGCCGGGACCAACGAGGCGGTTATTTTACGCTGACATCGATACCCGGGAAGTACTTATCAGCCAGTTTAGCGATCGTGCCGTCGGCACGTACTTTATCAATTGCGGCATCAAGCTGCTTTTTGGTGGCCTCATCCCCCTTACGCAGCCCAAAGCCGATCCCACTGCCGAGGATGGTGTCGTCCGACACCGGTTTGCCGATAAAGCCAAACCCTTTACCCTGCGGCTTGCTGAGGAAACCTGCCTGCCCGGCCGCTGACATGACCAGCGAGGCATCGATGCGGCCATTCAGCAGATCTCCCCAGGCCATATTCTGATCTTTATAAGACACCACGGTGACACCGTGCTTTTCCCAGTGCTCTTTGGCGTAGGTTTCCTGAATTGAACCCTGGAGAACGCCGATGGTTTTGCCCTTCAGCCCTTCCGGCGTGGCCTCTACCGCAGAACCGGCTTTGCCCACCAGCTGGGAGGGAATACGGTAGATGGGCTGGGTAAAATCAATGCTCTTACGACGCTGTTCGGTGATGTTCATCGCCGAGTTTATGGCGTCGAACTTTTTCGCCAGCAGACCGGGAATCAACGCATCAAACGAGGTTTCTACCCAGCTGCACTTCAGCGCGGCGGCTTTACAGATGGCATTTCCCAGTTCTACGTCAAATCCTTCCAGCTCCCCTGAGGCATTGCGGCTTTCAAACGGCGGATATTCCGCTTCCAGCCCGTATCGCAACTCGGTAGCAGCAAACGACGAGAATGAACACAGCAGTCCTATGCCGACAACTAACGCGCGTAATTTCATCTCAAATTCCTTAACGTGGTGTAACCCGACAAAGGGCCTGGGCACCTGCCCGTAACGTCGCCTCATCTTTCGCAAAAGAGAGACGGATCAGTTTATTGTCCGTGCCATCGGCATAAAACGCTGACAGCGGAATGGTGGCAACCCCGTACTCGACAATCAGCCTTTTCACCATCTCGCTGTCGCGCTCGTCGCTAAAGCCGCTGTAATCCGCAAGCAGGAAAAACGAACCGGCACTCGGAAGCAGCCTGAACGGTGAGTCGGCGAGCAAACTTTGCAGCAGATCGCGCTTGCGCTGATAAAACGCCGCCAGCGACAGCCAGGTTTGCGGATCGGTCATGTGTTCGGCAAACGCGTACTGCATCGGCGTATCGGCCGAGAACATTAAAAATTGATGGACCTTACATATTTCATCCATCAGCTCCGCGGGCGCCACACAATAACCCACGCGCCAGCCGGTGACGTGATAGGTTTTTCCGAAAGAAGAAATAATCACGCTGCGCTCCGCCAGTTGCGGGTGCGTCGCCATCCCGTGATGCGGTTCGCCATCAAAAACGACGTGCTCGTACACTTCGTCAGACAAAATGATGATGTCGGTGTGGCGCGTCAGCACTGCCAGCTGGTGCAGATCGGCGGCTGAAAACACCTGTCCGCTCGGGTTGTGCGGCGTATTGACGATGATCATCCGCGTGCGTGGGGTAATAGCCGCGCGTACTTCATCCCAGTTCACGGCAAAATCCGGTACCGTCAGCTTAATAGCGATCGGCGTCGCCCCCTGCAGACGGACAATCGGCGCATAGCTGTCAAAGGAGGGCTCGAAATAGATCACCTCATCGCCAGGATGAACCAGCCCGCTGATGGCTGAGTAAAGCCCTTCGCTGGCGCTGGCGGTCACCAGTACCTCACTCGCCGGGTCATAGCGGGTGCCATAGAGCGTGGCAATTTTGTCCGCGATGCGCTCTCTGAGCGGTTGCAGCCCGGTCATGGAGGCATACTGGTTATGCCCTGACTCCATGGCGCGAGTGACGCCGGAGATAAGTTTTGGGTCGCAGGAAAAATTCGGCGCACCCTGAGAAAGGTTGATGGCGTTATGCCGGGCTGAAAGCTGGCCGATAACGGTAAAAATGGTGGTTCCCACATCGGGCAATTTGGATCGTGTCTGCACCGGCGTTTTCAAAGTCATCCTCTGTCCCTTCTCGTGGTGAATGCATAACTATTCAAACAACAACTTCATTGCCGGGACAATCGAATTGTTGTCATAATAGCCATGACAAAAACGCATAGCTAAGGTGAGATATGTCGCGTCGTTCATTTCCGCTTAATGCCGTAGAGACGTTTATCGTGACCGCGCGTCACCTGAATCTTACCCATGCCGCGAAGGAGCTTTGTCTGACGCAGGGGGCGGTAAGCCGCAAAATTGCCTCGCTGGAAAGCTGGTTCGGCTTCCCGCTGTTCGAACGCCATGCTCGCGGCCTGCGTCTTTCTTCACAGGGAAGCGCCCTGCTGCCGGAACTGCAATCTGCGTTTGAGCACCTGCTTAACGTTGTTGAACAGGCGCGGACGCACCAGACTATAATTCGTCTGAAAGCGCCTACCTGCGCGATGCGCTGGCTGGTACCGCGTCTGTTACAGGTCGAGCGCGAACAGCCGGAACTCCAGATTGCGCTGACCACTACCACCGATCATAACGTCAATTTCAAAACCGAATCCTATGACGCGGCGATTGTGTTTGGAACGCACATGAGCGCTGGCGATCTGCTGTTCGAAGAGGCCTTAACCCCGGTGATGAGCCCGCTGCGGGCCGGTTCTGCGCTGGAAACACTCACCTTCCTTCACCCCACGCGGGACAAAACGGACTGGACGCTGTGGCTGGCGAAACAGCCGCGTCCGGCGCCAGCTATGCTCAAAAATCAACACTTTGAAACCATGGATCTGGCCATTACCGCCGCCATTCAGGGGCTGGGCATCGCCATTGCGGATGAAACGCTGGTGGAGGAGGACGTGCGCGCCGGACGGCTGATGCGGCCTTATGATACGAGCATAAAGACGGGGGCGAGCTACCGGCTGGTGTTACGCGACGCACCCGACCCGGAGAACGGGCTGGATGCGTTTCGTGCCTGTCTGCTCAGTCGAGGCTGACGTGGTGTTTCATCACCCGTTTGAAGAGGCTCATACGGGCACGCATGAAGCGGTTTTCAAGCCGAAAACCTGCATGTTTATTCACACCGATACGTAACAGCACGTCTCGCCCTTTCCGGCAGGCGGGCCAGCGCGTGGGCCCTGTCAGGCTATCGCGTGCCCCCGCATCCCGGGCGAAGCTCACCCAGTAGTCCGCCACCTGAGCGGCGAAGGCCAGATCGCGTTCATTTACATACTGCCGCGAGGGTTCCACCTGCCCAAGGGTATCGAACACGTAGGGCACTTCGTTACCGTGCCAGGCGCCGTTGGTATACGTCGCGTGCTCCGCTTCGGCCACATAATCAAACCAGTATCGCCAGCACAGGCCGCCTGCCCGCTGCTGCGCCTGCATCACCACGTATCCCATGGTGGTAAAGGCCATGTCGCGGCAAACCTGCCTGCCGAGTTCCTCATCGCCCTTCACGCCCGGATAAAGCAGCTTGATCAGCCCCAGGCCAAAGCGCCGCTCGCGACGGAGCTTCTGGATCTGACCGGCCAGATCGATCCCGAACACCGACATCACGCTGGCTTCGTCGCTGTTCGACCCAATCATCACCGGTACTGAATGCTGACGGGCAGCGAAAAAGACATCGAGCATGGCCTCAGGCAAAACGCAGTCACCCACGATGGGCGCAGGGGCGATATTCAGTGGCGAGGTCAGCGGCCAGAACGCCTCAGGCGGGATCGCGCGAAGCTGTTCCGCGGTGGCATTTTGCAGGCCAAAATGGGCAGCAATCGCTTCGCCTTTATGCATGGCCTGCTCGCGCGGGGTGTCGGGCAGCGTGTACCCGCTTTGCACAATGGCTTTATGGAACAGTCCTCCCACAAGCGGAGAAGCCATCAGCGACAGCACGCTGCGCGCACCGGCCGACTCGCCAAATACGGTGATGTTCTCAGGATCGCCGCCGAACGCGGCAATGTTATCGCGCACCCATTCCAGGGCCTGGATCTGATCGAGCAGCGCAAAGTTATGCACCACGTGTTCTTCTTCCCCCTCCAGCGCCGGATGGGCAAAAAAGCCGAGGTGGCCGAGACGGTAATTAATTGTCACCACCACCGTACCGCGCTTCGCCAGCGCCCTGCCGTTATACGGAGGCAGACCGCCAGCGCCGAGGGTAAATCCTCCGCCGTGCAGCCAGACCATCACCGGAAGCGGATCGGCGCGTGCGACTGGCGACCAGACGTTAAGGTACAGGCAGTCTTCAGAGAACTGGCCGGGATCGCCGCCGCCCAGCTCCTGACAGCTTTCGCTGCTCTGCCAGCTGGAGGCGGAGAATGCCGTCGCCGGACGCACGCCATCCCAGCGTGCAGGGGGGCGTGGGGAGCGCCAGCGCCACGGGCCAACCGGCGGTGCCGCATAAGGAATGCCACACCACACATGGGTATCGCCTTCAGTAGAACCAATTAGTGCGCCCTGGCGCGTTTCAACCACAGGGGCGGAGGGATTTTCCATACCAACCTTCTTTTTCCATCACACCCCTGCAGAGTAACGGTTTCAGAGCAAACCGCAACGCTGTTTGCTGCGCGCTTCCGCCTCCTCGTAAAGTGTAAACTCGTCGTACACCGCACAGCCGAGCGCGGCTTCGAAGGCATTGCGGCTGGCATTGCCGTGGCTGCGCGCCTGCGTTTCATTGCCAAGATTCGACTGGAAAATCCCCGCCGCGCTGACGGGCAGAAAATCCTCATAGGTGATCGGCTGCGCCACAACCCAGCCGCGTTCGATCAGCGGCTGCGGATCGTCACCGGGACGAAACGCGTGGCGATGCGCCTCACCTGTCGGAGTCAGACGGTAGCGGAAATAAGCCAGCCCCTGACGGCGCAGGAACATTTCGCTGTCCGGGAAGGTGCTGAATATCTCGCGCAGGTGAAGCTGATGGGTCAGGTTGTCTTTGCCGGTCCCGGCCTGATTTAACAGACGGTCGTACAGCTCGCGTCCTTTCGGCGTAAGGGCCACGCCCCGCTGCTCAATCTCACCGAAACGCGCGGTATGCGTACCCTTGTGTTCTCCCGCGAAAAGCACCGGCTCTTCCAGCGCCTTAAAGCTGGTCTGGCGCAGGAGGATCGGCACCTCGCGGCGTGGCGGGCCTTCAATCAGGATTTTCGGCTCAATGCCGTACTTCGGCATCAGTTCCTGTACCCGGTCGATATCCAGCGTGCGCGGCGTGAGATGGTTGATATGGCACCCTGGGAAACAGACCACATCGGCTATCAGGCGATGTTCGTTACTAAGCGCCAGATAGGTTTCCTGATCGACCGTCGCATGGCGATGCCAGCGGAAGGTTTCTAAGGCTTCCTGCACAAATTCGCGCGCCTGTGCCTCGGTAAAGTGTCCCTGTACATCATGCAGGTCGATCAGGTCCAGGCAGCGCGGCGTAAAGATGTTGCGCCGGGAGAGGATCTCTGCCGCCCTTTCGCGCAGCGCAACGTTTTCAATCAGCTCCAGGCGCAGCAGCGAGGTAAAAATGCGAAACGGATTACGGCAGAGCGCCGCATCGTCAGTCGGACGAAACGCCGTCGAGTGGACGGGCACGCCCGCCTGGGAGAGATCGTAGTAGCTGACCGGGTACATGCCCATAATGGCGAAGATCCGGCGCAGGGTGGAAAGCTCCTGCGCGGTGCCAACGCGGATCGCACCGTGACGTTCAACATTCAGGCGCGCCAGTTCGTCTGCATTTGCCAGTTGTTCATGTAAAAGTGGGTTATTTTCCAGAACCGCCAGGTTAACGTCCGCCACCAGTTCCAGCAAGGTGCCGTACTGCGGAACTTCCTGCTGGTACATCGCCGACATAGCCTGCGAAAAGTGTTCCCGAATATCATCCGCCGTGATGGTGTTCGCCATAATGTCATGCCTCCAGTGAATACTACCTGGAGTGTAGAGAAGCCCGTTCTTTTCGTTGGGAAGAATTTACAAATTGTGATCCAGGCAGACGAGTGGTCAAAGCATGGGCGTTTTCGAAAAACAGTTGTAACTCAAACAGATCAAATGTTAAGAATATTTTGCTATCAGGTTATCAAATTCAAACAACTTAACTTGTCACCCGCGTCGCTCTGTTTTTAACATCGCCTATGGAAAAAAATGGTCTGTTCAGTCAGCGCATACGCTTGCGCCATTTGCATACATTTGTGGCCGTCGCTCAACAGGGAACGCTGGGGCGAGCGGCTGAAACCCTTAACCTTAGTCAGCCTGCACTATCCAAAACGCTGAACGAACTGGAACAGCTTACCGGAACCCGTCTGTTCGACCGCGGCCGTCTGGGCGCTCAGCTTACGCTCGTAGGCGAACAGTTCTTGACGCATGCCGTTAAAGTTCTTGATGCCCTCAATACCGCCGGTCAGGCCTTAAACCGTAAAGAAGAGCAGGCCAGCTACATCGTGCGCGTGGGGGCACTGCCAACGGCGGCGCTGGGCATATTGCCTGCGGCGATCGGCCAGTTCCACCGCCAGCAAAAGCACGCCACGCTTCAGGTCGCGACCATGAATAACACCATGCTGCTGGCGGGCCTGAAGTCAGGCGAGCTGGATCTGGGCATTGGCCGGATGTCCGATCCGGAACTGATGAGCGGCCTGAATTACGAGCTGCTGTTCCTGGAATCACTGAAGCTGGTCGTGCGTCCGAATCATCCCCTGCTGCAGGATACCGTCACCTTAAGCCGCGTAATGGAGTGGCCGGTGGTAGTTTCCCCGAAAGGAACGGTTCCGCGTCAGAATGCGGAAGCGTTGCTGCAAATGCAGGGCTGCACGCTGCCTTCAGGGTATATTGAAACGCTCTCGGCGTCTCTTTCGCGCCAGCTGACGGTGGATTATGACTACGTGTGGTTTGTGCCGTCCGGCGCGGTGAAGGACGACCTGCGACGCGGCGTGCTCACCGCGCTGCCGGTAACCTCACCCGGCGCAGGAGAACCCATTGGGATCCTGACGCGGGTAGATGCCCCGCTCTCTGAAGGCGCCCAAACGCTGTTAAACGCCATTCGTAAGTCAATGCCTCTCTGACCCTAAACGCAGAACCCGCCGCGAGGGCGGGTCTGTCTTTCTCAGAACGTTTCCCAGTTATCACCTGAGACAGCCGCCGCCGGGGTTAAAGGCGCGGGTTTTGCTGCGGTTGCGGCAGCAGTCCTTCCTGCTCGTGCCCCGTTGAGACGAAACGCGCCAACGGCTTCCGTCAGACGCGCGCCCTGCTCTTCCAGCGAGGCCGCCGCCGCAGAGGCTTCTTCCACCAGCGAGGCATTCTGCTGCGTCACCTTATCCATCTCGGAAATCGCCTGGCTCACCTGAACAATGCCGCGGCTCTGCTCATCAGACGCGGCCGCAATCTCCAGCATAATATCGGTGACGCGTTTAACCGCCTCGACGATCTCATTCATGGTATTGCCCGCCGCAACCACCTCCCCGGAACCCTGACCGATAAGCGACACCGATTCATTAATCAGGCTTTCAATCTCTTTCGCCGCGTTCGCGCTGCGGCTTGCCAGGGTGCGGACTTCACTCGCCACGACCGCAAAGCCGCGTCCTTGTTCACCCGCACGCGCCGCCTCGACCGCCGCATTGAGCGCGAGAATATTGGTCTGGAACGCGATGCTGTTAATCACGGCGGTAATTTCAGAGATCTTCTTCGAGCTGGTGGAAATATTACCCATGGTTTTCACCACGCCGGAGACCATCTGCCCCCCGCGGCTGGCCTTACCGGAGGCATCTTCTGCAAGTTTACTCGCATGATGCGCGTTATCGGCGTTTTGCTTCACCGTCGCGGTGAGCTGCTCCATGCTGGCCGCCGTCTGTTCGATGGCCGCCGCCTGCTGTTCGGTTCGGGATGAGAGATCGGTATTACCCGCGGAGATCTCGCTGGTTCCACGGTAAATCTCCTCCGCCCCCTGCCGCACCGTGCCCACGGTTGCCACCAGCGCGTGCTGCATTGTTTGCAGATCGCGCGTCAGGCGGCCAATTTCGCTGCGCCCGGTCGGTTCGTCCGGCATGGTTAAATCGCCTTTCGCGATATTTTCGATACGCGTAGCGGCTCGCTGAAGCGGGTTTATCACCGTACGGCGCAGCACCACAAAGGTGATCACCGCCAGCGCCAGCGCCAGGCCAAACGCGCCGAACATAAACATCAGCCCCAGCCGGGTGCGGGTGTGAGCCTGCGCCGTCAGTGCGTTGGCGCGTTCGGTGCGGATTTTTATCGCCTTCAGCAGCACCGCGTTATAGGCATCGTCCAGCGGACGCGCGGTCTCATTTTCATGGTTGATAATGGCTTCAAACATGCCGTTTTTGGCATATTTCAGCATCGGCTGCATACCGGCGATGTAGGCGTCATAGCGGGCTTTCAGATCGCCATCCAGCGCTTCATCAGCCTGAGTGCGAACGGTGCGCTTCATATAGTCGGCAAATCCATCCTGCGACTGCCTGATGCGGGTCTCAGCCTCAGCGATGTTTTGCTTCATCGCCTCCATCTCCGCGATGCGGCTCGCCGCCCCCGCGTGGATCATGTTGATACGGGCGGTGCGTAAATGGTTGGAACTGTTTGACAGACCGGTGCGCACCTGGATTTCTGCTGTGACATCCTGCTGATCGTTATCGGCCTGGAGCAGGAAATAGCCTGCCAGACCCGAGCTCAAGGCAAACAGGAGAATAATGCCACCAAGAATGGAGGAAAACAGCGGAACCAGCCGGATGTGATGCAAGAAACTCAGCTTGTGCTGCGCCTGCATCGATGTTGTGTTGTCCATGACCGTCGACTCTCTTATAGGTAAGATGCGTAAAAACACGCCTGTAAAAGAGTCATCGGCACAGCGGGGAATTAGATTACGTCTAAAAGCGCCGGACAGGTCACACTTTAGAGAAGATCAGGGAAGAAATGCCAGCGGGAAAAACCGCTGGCAGAATAATCAGTTGTCGCCGAAATGGATGACGGTACGAATGGATTTTCCTTCGTGCATCAGATCGAAAGCTTCGTTGATCTGCTCCAGCGGCAGGCGGTGCGTAATGAACGGGTCGAGCTGAATTTTGCCGACCATCGCATCTTCAACCATGCCCGGCAGCTGTGTACGGCCTTTCACGCCGCCAAATGCCGACCCGCGCCATACGCGCCCTGTCACCAGCTGGAAGGGACGGGTTTTAATCTCCTGACCCGCGCCGGCCACACCGATAATGATGCTCTCGCCCCAGCCTTTGTGGCAGCACTCCAGCGCTGAGCGCATTACGTTGACGTTGCCGATACATTCGAAGCTGAATTCCACGCCGCCGTCGGTCAGCTCAACGATCACGTCCTGAACCGGTTTGTCGTAGTCTTTCGGGTTGATGAAGTCGGTCGCACCCATCTCACCTGCGAGCTTAAATTTCTCCGGGTTGGTATCCACAGCAATGATACGCCCAGCTTTCGCCTGTACCGCGCCCTGGATGACCGCCAGACCGATCCCGCCCAGGCCGAACACCGCCACGGTGTCACCCTCTTTCACTTTCGCCGTGTTATGCACCGCGCCGATACCGGTGGTGACACCGCAGCCGAGCAGACAGACTTTATCCAGCGGTGCCTGCGGATTCACTTTCGCCAGTGAGATCTCGGCGCACACCGTGTACTCGCTGAAGGTGCTGGTCCCCATGTAGTGATAGATTGGCTCGCCGTTATAGGAGAAGCGGGTTGTGCCGTCCGGCATAAGACCCTTGCCCTGCGTGGCGCGCACGGCCTGACAGAGGTTAGTTTTGCCGGATTTGCAGAACTTACACTCGCCGCACTCTGCGGTGTAGAGCGGGATCACATGGTCGCCGGGCTTCAGGCTGGTAACGCCTTCACCCACTTCCACCACTACACCGCCCCCTTCGTGGCCGAGCACCGCCGGGAATACGCCTTCCGGATCGTCACCGGACAGGGTAAACGCATCTGTATGGCAGACGCCGGTGTGAGTAATTTTGATCAGCACTTCGCCTTTCTTCGGCGGAGCAACATCAATTTCAACGATTTTCAGCGGCTGGCCTGGGCCGAACGCGACAGCTGCGCGAGATTTCATGATGTCTTTCCCTTGTTGTGAGGTGTGTGGGTTTATTTTAGATAAGAGCGCAGCAAATGGCCGACTTCCGCCATCCGCACTGCCCGCTGATCCGGGGTGGTCTCCCCCGTCACCAGCTCATCTTTGAGGTGAATTTCAACCATTTCACCCATCAGGCCATTGGCAGCACCGCGCACGGCGGCTATTTGCTGCAGAATGGCGAGACAGGGATCGCCCGACTCCAGGGCGCGTTCAAGGGCATCAACCTGGCCTCGAATGCGGCGGACGCGGGTCAGAATACGTTTTTTATCTTCGGGTGAATGCGGCATACGCCCTCCTGATACTATAGGGGGGTATGGTACCTCGTATGTTATTGCCCTGTAAACCACAAGATAGAGACGCTGCAATGAGCACATCGCCGGCAAGGAACAAAAGATATTTAGGGTTTATTCTGGCCGCTACGAATCCTATTTAGCTCGTAATGTTAAAATTCAGCACTTATATGGCACGATGTGAACAGAAATAACATTCTCGTCACCTAACATACTGCTACAAACAAAATGGTGGTGTTAATGATTGTACTAAAGAGCTTTTTATTCTTTGTTGGCGCGGCGGTCGCATGCGCGCTTATTATACTTTGTCTTTGGGTTGATATGCGGTTTGTCGGCCATGATATTCCGGAATTATCACTGACCGAAATCATGCAGGAAACGGTATTAGCGACTATCGTGTTTCTCCATTTTCGTCTGGCGAAAATGGATGAATCCATGCGTTACTGTAATATACTGGTTGGCGGTTTTTTCCTGACGATGTTAATTCGTGAACTGGACGCGCTTTTTGACCTCATTTCTCATGGGAGTTGGGTGTGGTTCGCGCTGATTACCGCTCTGCTGGCTATAATTCGCCCCGTTATGCATTTTCGCACTACCCTGGAACAGCTGGCAAAATACACGCAATCCCCCTGGTACGGTATTCTGTTGAGCGGCCTGCTGGCTGTACTGGTCTTCTCCCGTCTCTTTGGAATGCAGGTGCTGTGGCACGCCATTCTGGAGCATGGCTATATGCGTGTCGTGAAAAACGCCGTGGAGGAAGGTTCGGAATCGTTCGGCTATATGCTGTGCCTGGCCGCATCCCTTGGCTATTACATTACCTTTCGCGCTAACGCACGAGAGAAATAGTCTCTTCCCGCTACGTAGACAGAGACGGCGAGGGAAATATTTATCCACTCCATCCTTAGGGCGTTATGGTGGACATGTAAGAAAGACATATCCTAAAAAGAGATAATCAGGCGTCGATTTTAGCGAATTCTCTCTCACTCTTGCCATCAGCGTCTATCCTTAGACTATCAACAAAAGGAGGCTGGAATGTCTGATTTCGACACTGATAAAAATGCACAATACGCTGGCGATAAAGCCAAAAACAAACTTGATGAATTATCCGGCGCTGCGCAGCAGCAGTTTGGTGAATTCGTTGATTCCCCTAAACATCAGGTGAAAGGTGCAGCGAAAAAATATGCTGCCCAGGCCAGTGATGCCGTCTCGGATGTTACTGAAGCCGTCAGAAATAACCCGTTAACGGGCTTAATCGCTGCGGGTGCGGTAGGCATCGTTCTGGGACTTCTGCTGGGACGGAAATAATTTCAGGCCCTCCGGGGCCTTTTCTTTTCCCCACGTTTTTCTCCCTCTCTTCCCCCCTAATTTTGATAGTTCTTCTGACAAATCCCCGAACTGCACGAAAAACTTGTACAATTTAGATGTACAGATTTGACCGGATAGTATAAATTCGATGCCAGTGATGTTACAAAATTGTTTGTCAACGGTGGAAAATTATGCGTCGCAACCATGCTCCCTCTACAGCAGAAAGCGCTATAACCTTGTATTTTAACAAGGATAACGTCCCAACACAGCAGGAAACCCTTGGTGCCATCGTCAGTGAGATCATCAAAGAAAATGTACAACTGAGCAGAATGACAATTTGTACAAAGCTGTTGCGCAGAATTGAAGAATCAACGTCTGACGTTGAGAAAGCGCACTATAACGGTTTGATAGCCCTCTTCTTCGAGCGTTAACCTGAACACTGTTTTTAACTTACTAAGTTAGTCATGCTGAGTGAGAATAGAGCATCTGGATGCGATGACTAACCCCATGCTACAGCCGCGTGTAGCAGAGTGAGATTAAGCTATGCATAGAACTAAATTTGAACGACTTAAGGATGACCTTATCGGTGAGGCCGTATTATCCATACTGAAAGAGAACGGGCCTATTACCTTTGCGTCTCTTGCTAATCGCCTGCTGGCGATGGCTAACGTTGAATCAAATGATGAGCGTAAAAATGCATTGATTGCCGCTGAAGATGAAGTGCGCCAGCGTGTAACCGGCGTATCGCACGACCGGGGAAGAGTGATGGGCGATTATGAAATTGGCCGCATGCGCTCTCTCTTTACTCACAACACGCTTCTGAGCCCAAATAAGAAACACTAATTTTAACCGAGACGGTGACCACCATGAGTAAAGCGACTATGCACCAGACGTATAATTTTGAAGCCCTGCACGATAAAGGACTGGCGGAACACTTTCTTAATGCTGGAAAGCATCTCAGTGGTGAAGTTGAAGTGTTAGGCTCGGCAATACGCTGTATTATGCTGACCGGTGACAACCTTTCGAATAAAGAGATCATCCTGCAACTGATTCACGCCCTTGAAATTACCGAGGAGCCTGAAGCCTGCGATGTCATTCGCAACACACTTGAAATTGTTGTCGGCTTTACGCGTGATGATATCTGAGAATACACTATTGCGACGGTGATTGAGTGTTTTTTACTGGTGGTCGAATACTGTAGTCTGTCGTACCACCAGCATAGTGAAGCCGTTAACTAAATAGCCGTACCATTCGATCCAACTCTTCTTCTTTAACCGCGTGGGAAAGATAATAACCCTGGAATCGCTTAACCCCTAACGCGACAAGTTTTTCAAATTTTTCTTCGCTATCGACGCCTTCCGCAACGCATTCGGTCCCCGTCATGTCGCTGTAAACCTGTATCGCTTTAATAATGACCTGCCCCCACGATTAGATACAACACTCAGTTAGTAACGTCGGAATCTTCATTCTCAGAATGACCCTTTCTCCAGCCCGCTGCAAATTCAGACGGTGTCTGATAATTCAGCGTGGAGTGCGGGCGGCATTCGTTATAATCCTGCCGCCAGTCATTAATAATTTTCCTGGCATGAACGATATCGCTGAACCAGTGCTCATTCAAACATTCATCGCGAAATCGTCCGTTAAAGCTCTCAATAAATCCGTTCTGCGTTGGCTTGCCCGGCTGGATTAAGCGCAACTCAACACCATGCTCAAAGGCCCATTGATCCAGTGCACGGCAAGTGAACTCCGGCCCCTGGTCAGTTCTTATCGTCGCCGGATAGCCTCGAAACAGTGCAATGCTGTCCAGAATACGCGTGACCTGAACGCCTGAAATCCCAAAGGCAACAGTGACCGTCAGGCATTCCTTTGTGAAATCATCGACGCAGGTAAGACACTTGATCCTGCGACCGGTGGAAAGTGCGTCCATGACGAAATCCATCGACCAGGTCAGATTGGGCGCCGCCGGACGGAGCAGCGGCAGACGTTCTGTTGCCAGCCCTTTACGACGTCTTCTGCGTTTTACGCCCAGGCCACTGAGGTGATAAAGCCGGTACACGCGCTTATGATTAACATGAAGCCCTTCACGGCGCAGCAACTGCCAAATACGACGGTAGCCAAAACGCCTGCGCTCCAGTGCCAGCTCAGTGATGCGCCCTGATAAATGCGCATCAGCAGCCGGACGGTGAGCCTCATAGCGGCAGGTCGACAGGGATAAACCTGTAAGCCTGCAGGCACGACGTTGCGACAGACCGGTCGCATCACACATCAACATCACGGCTTCCCGCTTCTGGTCTGTCGTCAGTACTTTCGCCCAAGAGCCACCTGAAGCGCCTCTTTATCCAGCATGGCTTCGGCAAGCAGCTTCTTGAGTCTGGCGTTCTCTTCCTCAAGCGACTTCAGGCGCTTAACTTCAGGCACCTCCATACCGCCATACTTCTTACGCCAGATGTAAAACGTGGCATCGGAAATGGCATGCTTGCGGCAGAGTTCACGGGCGGGTACCCCAGCTTCGGCTTCGCGGAGAATACTGATGATCTGTTCATCGGAAAAACGCTTCTTCATGGGGATGTCCTCATGTGGCTTATGAAGACATTACTAACATCGGGGTGTACTAATCAACGGGGAGCAGGTCAATAATGCTATAGTCTTTGTCGTTAGCCACAAAGTGCTCAACAATATCGCGATCAAGCTTTAGTCCATCAACATTAATCAGTCTGATGGGCAGCATAGCATGATATTTTGAAAAACAGTCATCCAGAAAAAGCCGACATCCCTCGGCGCGTAAACGCTGGAGTGTTTCGGGAATATTTTTATCCTTTGTTACGTCAATCGTTTCAGCTAGTTCAAAGACCAGTTTCCCGGCCCACTGCGGTTTGAGTAACATTTCGACGGCCTTTTTGGCCATCCCCGGCAGCGCGTTTCCCGAAGCAAGTTGAGGAGGAATGTTAACTGAAAAATAATATTTTCCATTGTATTTATTGATACCTGATACGGCCGCATGGATGACTAACGCCGTTAGCTTGAGCCATATTTCACTATTTTTTATCCCTCCCAGAAAATAGGCTGGCTTCAGGATCTCACCTTTTTTATGCCAGCGCAGCAGGATTTCAAATCCAACTCCTTTTTTATCACTATCAGTGATAATTTGATAAGCCGCAAAGATTTCCCGTTTATGTAACGCTTGTAATATATCAATTTCCGTTTCCGAAAACACTTTTGTTTTATTTTTTCCTGCACAAACCTCATCTCTGAAAACGCGAGAGTCGCTAAACCATACTCTGATAATATATAATTTACCCAAACCCACCTTACGATGGGTATAAATAGTTTTATCTGACAGCCCTAACCTCTTACTCTGCTCTTTTATGGAAATACCCCGATAGAAATTCAGTAGCACGGTTAACTCGCGATGTGTTAACCCATGCAAATTTTCTTTACCCTCCTTGTCCGGTACGTTACGCAACAAGCGTGAAGGGCCAGCACGCTCATCTGTCTCATTTTTTACAAAGCCCAATATTTCTGTAATATTCTCTACCCTGATCGTGGAAAGCTTTTTTGTATTATTAACGAGACTTCTCAACGTTGCATTAAGCCATCGCTCAGGTAGTGCACCATACAGGGTGACCCTGCAAATCACCGGCAGTGCATTCAGAACGGATACCAAGCGCTTCAGGCTTTCAAGAAAAGTAGCAACGTCACGACCAAGGAAAACCGAAACCTCGGGCGATTGATTTTCCATCATTTTTTCAACGTCAACGGAACATATTTCATCCTCTTCAAAATGGAGTCGCGTGGCGTGTACGCCTCGAGATTTCAGAAGCAGGCTATACCCTTCAAAGGTGAAACCGCAGGCTGAAATAACAAACCGTTGCTTGTAGCAAGTACCTTGCACAGAAGGTAAATTTTGAGACATAACCTGCTCCTGAGAATACAAACATCATTCCCATATGTAATTAAAGCCAATATTCCTTGTCGCATTGAATAATTTTACCGCACCCCTTTTGGTTAATAAACCGTTATCAATGTTATGCACATGAACATCTTTGCGTTAATCAACCGACTCATCCATATGCAGCATAAATATCATTTTCTTTTCATATAACAACAGTAACCAGGACTTTCTCAAGGTATAATGAAAATTCCGAAAAAGAAGTCCGGACACTTCTTCTCATCGGCTCAGACAAAAAAGAGAAAATGCTATGGATAATCACATCTCATCCAGAGCTTTGCTACATCGACGGGATGTCATTAAAAACAACCCGCGATTTAGTGAAGCTATAATAGAACACTACAGAATCAATGACGCCATTTATAAAAAACAACCCCTGTTCTACAAAACGATGCTTCAGGAATCACGGTTCAATATAATACTCTCAATATGTTGTTTTGTTTTTGGCAATCAGGCTGAGTCGGTCTCGGAGATTAAGGCACTGTGCTCACGCTATAATATCGCCAGCTCTAACAGCGTTATTGCGATCATCACCATACTTAAAACCACCGGGCGAATTAAGACCTGGCGCTGTACCGAAGATCGGCGAAAAACAAAAATCGCGCCTACGGAAAAAGGACTGGATGAGCTTAAACGCTATATGTCCGGGGCGTTCACGCCTGTTAGCATTCTTTATCCGACATTCAACATTAATGTTAATCTTCTGGACAATGACACACTCAGGCACAACTTTTTCCGGCGCGCCGCAGAATACCTTTTCCGCGGATTAACATTCAGTAAAGTACTTCCGGAGGTGGGTTTATTTATTGATAAGGATGGTGGCCGAATGATTATGCTCTATCTCTATTTGCAGGCCATTAAAAACAAAACAGCATACGGTGCCATAATAGCGTATTCAGCCAGCACACTTGCAAAAGAATTTTTCGTCTCGCGTATTCACGTCAACCGCATTATCAAATCGGCACAGGAGGCAGGTTATCTTAAAGATCGCGGCGATGGCCGGATGTCCATTTACCCGGCATTTATCGAACTTGTCGAAAATTATGCCGGTTTATATTTTGCCTATGTCACACATTACATCAATGTGGTGCCAAAAGAACGACGCCATGCTGTCAACATGACGTCTACACTCTGATCTGACGGGCGTTCGGCTTGCTGAACGCCTTTTTTATCGCTCGCGCAGCGCCTCTTTTGCCTTATTTAACGGTTTCAGCAGATAATCAATGACGGATTTACTGCCGGTTTTGATATCAACCGTAGCTATCATGCCCGGAAACACCGGGAATTCCTTGCCCTGCCGGTTAGTCAGATGGTTACTGTCTGTACGGATATAAACGCGATAATAATAAACATCCCGTTTCACCTCGTCCTGAAGGGTATCCGGTGAAATCATCGTCACCTCCCCCTCCAGCCCGCCGTAAATGGAGTAGTCATAAGCGGTGATTTTCACCAGCGCTTTTTGCCCGGGATGGATAAACGCGACATCGCGCGGCGAGATTTTTGCTTCTATCACCATCTGGTCATCAAGCGGTACCAGGCTCATCAGTTTGCCGTTCGGCGGGATCACCCCGCCAACCGTCGTCACGTCAATGTCTTTCACGATGCCACGCACCGGCGCATTAAACGTTAAGCGGGTGAGTGAGTCTTCGCGCCCTTTCATCACCGAACGCTGCGCTTCGATTTCCGCGTTCGCTTTCGCCAGTTCTTCGCGGGCGCGAACGTAGTACTGGTTTTTCATCTCGGTGATTTTGCTCTCCAGCTCATTTTTTTGGCGTTCAAGGCGTAAGACTTCGACCTTACTGGCCGCCCCCTGCGTCACCAGCGGGCGCGTTAATGCCAGTTCACGCTGCACGAGATCCGCTCCCTGGCGTAAACCCGCCAGCCCTTTTTCAAGACTTTCGCGACGAGACTTGTAAAGCGCCGTTTCCTGTTTAACCAGCTCAACGTCGTCATCCAGCTCTGCCGGGAATGTCAGCCCGGTGTCGTTCACTTCAGCATTCAGACGCGCGGCTGTCGCCATCGCAGCATTTAATCGAGACTCGCTCTCAAGCACGCTGGACTCGGTTTTCGTCCGGTCCAGTTGGGCAAGCTGTTGACCACGCTCGACGATATCGCCTTCGCGCACCATCAGACTGTGGATAATCCCCCCTTCCAGGGACTGGATCACCTGCTCGTGGGAGGACGGGATCACCTTGCCACTGCCCGTAGTGACCTCATCCAGCTGGAACAGGCTGGCCCAGGTAATAAACACCACCAGCAGGGCAAACAGCGACCATGCCACCAGCGACGATCGCGGCAGGCGGGGCTCCTTCAGTCGGCTATTGAAGCGGGAGAAATCATTCATGCCACGCCCTCCGTTTTCAGTTTAACCGTGCGCTGCGGCGCCTGCTGCGGGGCCATTCCGTGCTGGCGTAAAATGGCATCACGAGGGCCATCCATCACCACTTTGCCGTTTTCCAGCACGATAATGCGGTCAACCAGGTCCAGAATCGGCAGACGATGCGTCGCCACCACCAGCGTCCGGCGCTTACCGAGCCACTGGTGCAGATGCTGGATAAATTGCTTCTCGCTGACCTCATCCAGCCAGGCTGTGGGTTCATCCAGCAGCAGAATATTCGGCGAGGTGATCAGCGCGCGGGCCAGCAACAGCGCCTGACGTTGCCCGCCGGAAAGCCCCATTCCGCCCTCGTTGATGATGGTGTTCAGCCCCATTTTCTGCTTGCGCACAAACTCCAGCGCGCCGCTATTGACCAGCGCCTGATGGATTTCCTCGTCTGTCGCCAGCGGATTACCCATCAGGATGTTGTCGCGTACGGAGCCGAAGAACAGCCTCGCCTGCTGACTGAGCAGCTGCATATCGCGGCGTACGTCAGCCGGGTCAAGATGATTGAGAGCAATATCGTCCAGCAAAATGCTGCCCTGCTGTGGCTCCTGCATTCCCGCCAGCAGGTGCAGCAAAGTGCTTTTCCCCGAACCATTCCGCCCGAGCACCGCCACGCGCTCCCCGGCGCGAATGCGCAGTTTGCTGACGTTCAGCACGGTGAGCTTCTCTTCTTCGTCGTAATAAAACCCGACGTCGTCCAGCTGATAATCACCGCGCAGGTGGGCTTTATGCACTTTTTTGCCGTGCTGGGGATCGTCAATCGGACGCTGCATCAGGTCATCCAGTCCCTTGCGGGCCACCTTTGCTGACTGCCAGCGGGAGAGCACGCCGGAAATCTGCGACAGCGGCGCAATGGTGCGGGACGCCAGAATCGAGGTGCCCACCAGCGCACCGGTGGTCATGTCGCCGCTGATGACCAGGTAACAGCCCACCAGCAGCACCACGGCGTAGACGATAGATTGCACCTCCTGGGTCCAGGTCAGCAGCAGCCCCGTCAGCCAGCGCTGTTTCATGCCGACGCTGGCGGCAACGTCATTGGTGTTATTCCACTGGTTCTGGAACCGCTGCTCGGCGCGCATCAGCTTGATGTCCTCAAGCCCCTGCACCGCTTCCACCAGCGTGGCGTTACGAATCGCCGATTCACGCATCCCTTCGCTGGAGAGTTTTCCCAGCGGGCGCTGCACCAGCAGGCCGGGAATGAGCAGCAGCGGCACGGCCAGCAGCACCACCAGCACCAGCGGGCCGCCAATCATCCACAGAATGAAGACGAACAGCAGGAAGAACGGCAGATCGGAGATGGCTGCAATGGTGGTGGAGGTGATCAGCTCCCGCACCGACTCCAGCTCGCGGATCTGGGCGATAAACGACCCGGTCGATTTCGACCGTGCGCCGTTTTTAATCCGCAGGGCGTGGGCAAACACGCGCTCGGAAATACGCAGGTCGGCGCGTTTCCCTACCACATCCGAAATATGCACCCGCAGCATGCGCATGATGAATTCAAACACGATAGCGATCATCACGCCCCCAAACAGCACCCACAGCGTGGCCTCCGACTGGGACGGCACCACCCTGTCATACACCTGCATGGAAAAGACCATGCCGGAGAGCGCCAGCACGTTGGCGACCAGCGCCACCAGCATAATGTCGCTGTAGCGACGCCAGTCTTTCAGCGCCAACTGCCAGAACCAGTTTTTCTCATAGGGTTTGATGTAATCATCCACGCGCGCATCCGGCGTGGACTCCAGGGGACGCAGCACCATCAGCCCTTTTAACCGCGAACCGAGTTCGTCACGCGTCAGCGTCGTCTCCAGGCCGCCGTCGCCGCTGAACTGCACGCTGATGTTCCCTTCATTGTCCATACGGTTGATGACCGCGATTTGCCCGCCGGTGAACTCCGCCAGCAGCGGTAAGCGCCACGGGTCGAGCGATACGGCTTCCGCCGCTACCCAACGCATCCCCAGCCCAAGCTGGCGCGCCATCTCCTCCAGCACCAGCTGGCGCGAAGACTGGCTTTCATGGTTAATCGTGACCCGAACATGCTCCGCCGAAAAATCCAGCCGATAGTGCTTAGCGATGATGAGCATGCCCTGCAACCAGGGTTCGTACTGTGGATGTGTCTTCATAATGCTACGTCCTGTTCAGGGCGATGATTTCGCACTGAAATGATACCTTTGCGAGATGATTAGAAATCGAACGTTGCCTAAACGAGCCCGCAAAATAATCTTGTGAAATAGAGGGTTATGGCTATTAATGTAAAGAAACGCAAAAAGCCGCGAGGATCGCTCCCCGCGGCGTTGTTTTACGCAATTAACAGTTGATGATTTGCCAGCAGCGTCGCCAGATCCGTCTGCACGCCGTTCAGCGTCACCAGGGTGGTTGGCGAGAACTGGCCGCCCGTCCCGTCGAGGTCAACCTGGATCTCGGTGTTGCTGCCGTTCTGCACCACGCGGATGTAGTCAGCAATGTTGCCCGCGCTACTGTCCAGCGTCGCCACGCCGTTCACGTAGCTCGCCGAGCCGGTGCCGGTATAGCCGCTGTCGGAAAGCAGGTCGCGCAGATCGATGCGGTCCGTGTCTGCCGTCCCTTCCCAGGTACCGACGGTAAAGCCGTTCACCACATCGCTACCGTTGCCGCCGGTCGCGTCAGACGCGTTGATCAGCTTATAGAGCAGCGTGTCCTGACCGCCGCTGCCGATGTTGAAGGTGTCGTTACCGCCGCGGCCTTCGAACTGGTTATCACCGCTGTTGCCGGTGATAACGTCGTCATGGTCGGAGCCGTTAATCCCTTCAATATTCAACAACCGTGTGGTACCGAACCCGGTGTCCTGCGCCGTTGAGAGGCGCAAATCAACGGTTATCCCAGAGGTGGCATTGCGGTAATCCACCACGTCCATGCCGCCGGTATTGCTCCAGGTGTCGTAGTCGGAATGGGTATTCCAGCCGCCGGAGCCGTTATAGGTATAGGTCCCATCCTCTGCGATAAAGGTGTCGTTATACCCGGTTCCGGTAATGGTTCCGCTGTGGCCGCCGGTGGCCGCTTCGGCGGTGAGAACATAACCCTCTTTGCCGTTGCTCGCGTCCAGGCCGGTCCAGGTGACGTTATCCGACACGCCGTTGGTGATCTTCACGATCTCCGCCGAGTAGGTTTCGTTCGGATCCAGCCCGTAGAAACTTACCAGCGCAGAGGTATCATTCGAGCCAATGCCGGACTGGGCGTTGATGATCTGCGAGGCCACCAGTACGCCCGCGGCGTTGTACAGATTGACCGTGTTGCCGTAGTAGGCGTTGATGCCCTCGCTATCGACAATGTGCAGATGCATCGCGGTACCGTCAGCGATCTCCGCATTGTTCTGCACCAGCACCACCTTGCCATTCTGCTGAGACACCAGCAGATCCTGCGCACCGTCCCAGTTGTAATCCACCGCGGCGACGCCGGTGACGTTAGCAAGCCCTGACGCCAGCTGGCTTGAAGTCCAGGTTGAGCCGTAGCCGTTGTTGGTGAACAGGGTCGCCGTCTGTGAGCTGCCGTAGGTGCTGAGCTTGATGATGTCCATCTGCCCGTCACCGTTCCAGTCTACCGCCACCGACAGATAGCCCGCCGTGGCGTTAGAGGCTTCCACCGCGCTTTTGGTCGTGGAAAGCTGCCCGGTACCGTCGTTGTAGTAAATCACCCCGCCGTTGTTGTTGTAGCTGCTGCCGAGGTACAGATCCATGTAGCCATCGCCGTTAAAGTCCGCCCACGTCATGGAGGCCGCCGTGGTGGTATTCGAGGCGTTGGCCACAAACACGTTGGTCAGGTTCTGGCCAATGGAAAGCGTACCGTTCCCGTTGTTGTTAATCACGGTGAGCGAGTACGCCCCGCTGCGGTTGGTGTGCTGCACGATGTCCACGGTACCGTCGTTGTTCAGGTCGACGCCGGAGATTTCACGCCCGGAATCGAACTGGCCGTAGAATCCACCTTCCCCGCCGGTGCCGTCCGGCGACAGAACGCCGTTGGTATTCACCAGGTAGGTCAGGGAGTCCATACCGGCATCGCCGTACGCCAGATCAAGATAGCCATCGCCGGTTTTGTCGTAGGCAATTACGCCGCCGTACCAGATGGTGGTCCCCATTGCCAGCTGGCTGGCGGTGTAACTGCTGCCATCGTAGGTCCACATCACCTGCGTAGAACCCGCGTAGGTGTTCTCAGTTGCGAAAATATCCTGGGTGCCGTTACGGTCAAAGTCGGCGGCGGTCTGACTCACCACGTAATAGCCACGGGTGTTGCTCAGCGTATTGCCGGCATAGGTCGAGCTATCGCTGCTGGAGTAAGACTGGCCGTTAGCAATGATATTCCACAGCCCGCTGCTATTGGTGCCCACCGTCATGGTCGAGTTGTTCGAGTTACCCGTCGTGGTCGCCCAGTCGGTATTCACCGAGGTGGTATCGATCACCAGGCTGCCGGTTGCCGTACCAGTGGTGTTACCGTTGCCCGCGCTACTCTTCACCTGCGCGGTTACGTCGTAGTTCGCCACGCTCAGGGCATCGCTGTCCGGGATCTGCAGATACCAGGTATTGTGATCCGGGTCGACTACCACCGCGCCGCCGGTCTGCGACGTATAGGTTTTCCCGTTCACCATCACCACCAGGTATTCCCCATTCACCAGGTCCGCAGACACCGTGCCATTAATAATCGGCGTGGTATCCGAGGTGGTCTGGGCAGTAATCGCCGCCGTGGTGGTCGGGATGCTGGTATCGACGTTCAGCACAAAGCCATCCGATTCCGTGTAGTTACCGACTTTGTCGGTGACGCGCAGAATGTAAGTGTGATTCCCGTCGAGCAGGCCGTTGTCCTGATAGGACCAGCTTGCGCTGCCGTTCATTGTGACCTGACCCAACAAGATCCCGTCCCGGTAAAGCTGCACGATTTCGCCGTCCTCCGGGGCGCGGTTGAGCGTACCGTTGATCAGCGGTGAGGTATCGTCCGTCGCGACTGATGCGCCGTACGTGCCCGTACGTTCACCTTCCCCGTCGGTATAGCTGACCACCGTTCCCACCGTTTCAGGCGGCGTGGTATCAACCGTTACCACCTGCGACGAGGTTGAGCCGACGTTGCCCGCCTGGTCGATGATCCGCACCTGCCAGGTGTAATCCCCGTCCGCCAGATCGCGGGTATCCGTATAGCTCCAGCGCTGGTTAGTGACGGCAGTGTCAATCCAGGTATTGCCGCCGTCGAGGCTGATCTGTACGCGCTCGTCGCTGGCCAGCGCGCTGCCCAACGAGCCGTTGATCGCCAGCGAGGTGTCCATGGTGATGAAATCACTCCCGGACTGCCCGGTATCTTCGCTGATGCTGTCAATGGTGATGCCGTACTGCGGCGCCTGGGTATCCACCGTCACGTCCTGCGTGGTGGTGGCCCCAACGTTGCCCGCCTGATCGACAACCCGCACCTGATAGCGGTAGTCGCCGTCGGCCAGGGTGCGGGTGTCGTTATAACTCCACCGGGTGCCGCTTACCGTGGCGTAAACCCAGGTGGTGCCGCCATCCATGCTCACCTGCACATACTCACCCGCCCCGAGTTCGGCCCCGAGCGTCCCGTTGAGCGTGTACGAGGTCGAACTGGTCAGGAAGTCGTTATTGTCGAAGCCGGTATCGACGGTGATGTTATCCACGGTAACTGTAATCGCCGCATCCGGCGCGACCGTATCGACCGTCACCTGCTGATGAGCGCTGGCACCTACGTTGCCTGCCGCATCCACTACGCGAACGTAGTAGTCATAGGTCTGGTTACCCAGCGTGCGGCCGTCCACGTAGTACCAGCTGTTGCCAGTGACGATCACGTTCTGCCAGGTGACCCCGCCGTCGATGCTGATCTGGGCATATTCGCCGTCGGCCAGCGTTGCGCCGAGCGAGCCGTGCAGCGTCAGGGAGGTATCATTGGTGATAAAGTCGCTGCTGCTCAGGCCGGTATCGTCGCTAATGCTGTCGATAGCGATCGTTTTGCTGGCGTCCGGCGCGACGGTATCAATGGTCACCACCTGGCTGGTGGTGGCGCTGATATTCCCCGCGTCGTCAATCACCCGCAGCTGGTAGTTGTAGTCTCCGTCGGCCAGCGTGCGGCCATCAACGTAGGTCCAGCTCAGTCCGCTGACGCTCACGTCAGTCCAGGTCGCGCCACCGTCCAGGCTGATCTGCGCGTGGTCGCCGCTGCCCAGGGCCGCGCCGAGCGTCCCTTTCAGGCTAATCTGGTTGTCGCTGGTAATGAAGTCGCTGTCGGACAGGCCGGTATCCTGCGAGACGGAATCCACGGTAATGCTCGTCGCCGCAGGCTTCGTCAGATCGATTACCACGTCCTGGCTGTCCGTTGCCCCGACGTTGCCCGCTTTATCAATGACGCGCACCTGGTACGGGTACGTACCGTCCGTCAGGGTGCGGCCATCGGTGTAACGCCAGGTGGTGCCGGTCACGGTCAGGTCAATCCAGGTTGAACCACCGTCGAGGCTGATCTGCGCCTTCTCGTTATTGCCGAGCTGCGCCGATAGCGAACCGTTCACCACCACCTGCTTATCGTTGGTGATGAAGTCACTCGCGCTCAGGCCGGTATCGTTTTGCAGGGAATCAATGCTGATCCCCATTGACGGTGCGGTGAGATCCACGGTGACGCTGTGGTTATCGCTGGCGCTGTTGCCGATGGCGTTGCTCACCTGCGCATTGATCACGTACGAACCGCCGTCCGCCAGCGCGGTCACGTCTGCGCTGCCGACCGTATAGCTCCAGGTGCCGTCATTTTGAACGTTAGCCGTGTAGGTTTTACCGTTAAGCGTAATGGTCACCGTCTGGCCCGCAGGCGCGTCGGTGGTGCCGCTGACAATTAGCGGCGTGCCGTGCTCGGCGGCGTTGACGATATCGTCCTGGGCAAAGGTGTTAATGACGATGGTCGGCACGTCGCCGTTCAGCGTCACGTCGTGTGTTGCGCTGCCCGGGTTACCCGCCTTATCGCTCACCGTAGCCGTAATGGTGTAATCCCCATCGCTCAGGCCGAGGAAGTCGCGGCCCGGCACGAAGACCGACCACGAACCGTCTGATCCAACGGTCGCCTGATAGCTGTGCCCGTTGAAGGAGACGGTCACCGTCTGGCCCTGCTCCGCGGTGGTGGTCCCGCTAATAGTCTGCCCCGCCAGCTGCTCGGCGTTGTTGACGATATCGTCATCGGCCACGGTGCTGATGGTGACGGCTGGTGCGACGGTATCGACCGTTAAGGTATGGGTCGTCTGGCCGCTGTTACCGGCTTTATCGTTGACCACGGCGGTCACCGTCAGCGCACCCTGGCTCAGTGCGGCCAGGTCTGCCGCCGGAACGTCCAGCGTCCAGGTGCCATCGCTGCCGACAAGCGCAGTGTAGGTTTTTCCGCCCAGCGTGACGGTCACCGTCTGGCCTGCTTCCGCGCTGGAAGAGCCGTGTACGGTGAGCGGCTGCTGAGCTTCCGCCGCATTCAGCACGTCGTCGCCCGACAACGTGTTCACGCTAATCACCGGCACGGTGGTGTCCACGCTGATGGTATGCGTCGCCGAGGCGCTGTTCCCGGCGCTGTCCTGCGCCGAAGCAGAAACCTGGTAGCTCGCGCCGTCGGCCAGAGTGCCCACGTCGGCGGCCGGAACGGTGGTCTGCCAGGCGCCGTCGCTCTGAATGGTGGCCGTATAGCTCTTACCATTCAGGGTGATAGTGACCTGCGTGCCGCTGGCGAACTGCGCACTGGAACCGTTGATAACCAGCGACGCGCCCGCTTCTGCCGCATTGATCACGTCATCACCACTGAGGGTGTTGACGGTCAGCGCGACCGATGCGGTATTTACCACCACGTCATGGGTCTGAGTGCTGCTGTTGCCTGCGCTGTCGGTGATAGTCGCGCTGAGGGTTACGGTGCCGTCGGCCAGTGCGGAAATCACGCTGGCCGGAACGCCCACGCTCCAGTAACCGCTGGCGTCAACGGTGGTGGTGTACTGATTCGAACCGATGGTGATAATCAGCTTATCGCCGACGCTGGCGCCGGTTGCGGTGCCGCTGACGATCTGCGCCTGCCCGTGCTCCACGCTGTTGATGACGTCATCACCCGCCACGACGTTATAGCTGACGGTCGGCGGCGTGGTATCAAGCGTAATCGCTTTACCCGCGCTGCCCGGGTTACCCGCGGCGTCACTCACGCTCACCTGCACGGTGTAGCCGTTATCCGCCAGGGCGGACAGGTCTGTGCCCGGCACGTTAACGCTCCAGACGCCGCCCTGCTGAACCTGCGCGGTGTAGCTGTTCCCGCCGAAGGTTACGGTTACCGTCTGACCGACTTCCGCCGTGGTGGTGCCGGAAATGGCCACGCCCGCAGCCGCTTCGCTGCCGTTGATCACGTTGTCGCCTGCGACCGTGTCAATCGTCACGGTTGGCGCGGTGGCATCTACACTGTATTCGCGGCCCGCCGAAGCGCTGTTGCCGTGCGCGTTGGTGATGCTCACCTGCACGCTGGCGTCGCCGTTTTTCAGACCCGCAAGATCCGAGGAAGGCACGTTCGCCGTCCAGTTGCCGTCGGCATCGACTTTGGCGGTGTAAGACTTGCCGCCAAAGGTGATGGTCACGGTCTGGTTCTCTTCTACATTGGATGTGCTGCCGGAAAGCACCAGATCCGCGCCTTTCTCCGCCGCATTAATCACGTCGTCGGTGGCGATGGCATCGATGCTGATTGCCACGGCTGCCAGATCGATGGTGACGTCGTGGCTGATGGAGACCGGATTGCCCGCCGCGCTCTGGCCCGCTACGGTGACGGTCATCGTGCCTGCGGCCAGAGCGCCCACGTCTGCCGCCGGGATCGCCGCGGTCCAGGAGCCGTCTGCCAGTACCGACGCGGCATAGGTCTTGCCATTCAGGGTCACGGTGAGCGTAGTGCCCGCCGCCAGCCCATCGCTTGAGCCAGTGACGATAAGATTCTGACCATGCTCAATGCTGTTGATCACGTCATCGCCCGCCACGGTATCCACGCGCAGCCCCGGCAGGCTGGCGTCGATAGTGATATCGCGCTCGCCAGTTCCCGAATTGCCATGGTCATTAGTGACGGTCGCTGACACCGTTAAATCGCCGTTGCCCAGCGCCGTCAGAACCGACTCAGGCACGTTCACGGACCAGGTCAGATCGCTCTGCACCGTCGCGGTGTAGCTGTTGCCGCCGATGGTCACCGTCACGGTGTTGCCCGCTTCGGCATTCGCCACGGTGCCGCTCAGGGTCTGACCTGCCGCCACTTCCGCCGCGTTAATCACGTTGTCGCCCGCCACGGTGTTGATGGTGACGGTTGGCAGCGCGGTGTCCACCAGCAGGTTCGCGGTGTTGCTCACGCTGTTGCCCACGCCGTTGGTGGCGGTCGCGTTCAGGGTGTAACTGGCCTGACCGAGACCGGCCAGATCCGCCGCCGGAACCGTCAGGCTCCAGGTGCCGTCTGCCGCAGTTGTCGCCGTGTAGTTTTTGCCGTTCAGAATTACGGTCACCACGGTGCCTTCCGTCAGGTTGGCGCTGGTGCCGCTGACGCTCAGGTCCTGCCCTTTTTCAACGGCGTTCAGGACGTTGTCATCGCTGATGGCGTTGAAGCTGACCGACGGCAGACCGGTATCGACGGTCACATTATGCGTGCCGCTGCCGGTGTTGCCCGCCGCGTCGGTGACAGACGCAGTGACGGTCACCGTACCGTCGCTGAGGCCTGAAATCACATTTGCCGGAACGCCCACGCTCCAGTTACCCGCCGCGTCCAGCACGGTGGTGTAAGTCTGGCCGCCGATCGTGACGGTGACCTTATCGCCCGCCGCCGCGCCGGTGGCGGAGCCGCTGATAATCTGTGCCTGCTTGTGTTCAGCCACGTTAATCACGTCGTCGCCTGCCACGGTGTGGATGGTCACCGCAGGAACGGTCACATCCACCATCAGAGTGTGATCAACCGATGCCGGGTTACCCGCCTTGTCGCTGACTGAGGCAGTTACCGTCACGCTGCCGTCGGTTAATCCTGCCAGCTCCGCCGCCGGAACGTTCAGCGTCCAGCTGCCGTTCGCGCTGACGGTTGTGGTGTAATCTTTGCCGTTCAGCGACACGGTCAGCGTCTGGCCTGCTTCGGCGGTGCTGGTGCCGGAGATTGCCAGGTCAGACTGCGCTTCTGAGGCGTTGAGGATATCATCTGTGGCAATCATGTTGATGGTCACGGACGGCGCGGTAGTATCCACGCTGTACTCGCGCCCCGCCGAGGCGCTGTTGCCGTTCACGTTGGTGACGCTTACCTGCACGCTGGCATCACCCTCTTTCAGACCGGTCAGATCCGCAGATGGCACCGTGGCGGTCCATTTACCCTCAGCGTCCACCGTGGCGGTGTAGTTCTTGCCGCCGAAGGTGATGGTGACGGTTTGATTTTCCTCCACGTTCGCAGTGGTGCCGGAGAGCACCAGATCCGCGCCCTTCTCGGCGGCGTTGATCACGTCATCGGAAGCGATGGCGTCAATGCTGATGGCGACGTTTGCCAGATCCACCGTCACATCATGGTTGATAGTCACCGGATTGCCCGCGCTGCTCTGCCCTTCAACGGTCACGGTGACCGTGCCTGCGGCAAGGGCACTCACGTCCGCAGAAGGGATCGCCGCACTCCAGGTGCCGTCTGCCAGCACGGTAGCCGCATAGGTTTTACCGTTTACGGCGACGGTCAGCGCCGTACCCGCCGTCAGGCCGTCGCTTGAACCCGTGATAATCAGATTCTGCCCGTGTTCGATGCTGTTAATCACGTCATCGCCCGCCACGGTGTCCACGCGCAGGCCCGGCAGATTCGCGTCTATCACGATTTCGCGCTCGCCCGTTCCACTATTGCCCACGCCGTTGGTGACGCTGGCTGACACGGTTAAATCGCCGTTGCCCAGCGCGGTCAGCACAGACTCCGGCACGCTAACGGACCAGGTGAGATCGCTCTGCACCGTTGCGGTGTAGCTGTTGCCGCCAATGGTCACGGTCACGGTGTTACCCGCTTCGGCATTCACCACCTTACCGCTGATGGTCTGGCCGGTTGCCAGCTCCGCAGCGTTGATCACGTCGTCGCCCGCCACGGTGTTGATGATGACGCCCGGCAGAACGGATTCCACGTTCACGGTGTGCGAGGTGCTGGTGCTGTTGCCGACGCTGTCCGTCGCGGAGGCCGACACGGTGTAAAGCGCTTCACCCAGTTGCCCAACCTCGCTCGCCGGAACGGTTGTAGTCCATTGGCCATTGGTAGCTACCGTGGCGCTGTACGCTTTGCCGTTGAGCATCACGGTCACCACCGCGCCCGCCGCCAGCCCGGAAGCCGTACCGGAGATCGTCAAATCCTGGGTTTTCTCGGTGTTGTTGATCACATCGTCACCGGACACGGTGTCAATGGTCAGCACCGGCGCGGTGAGGTTGACTTCAACCTCGTGCGTTGTGCTGTTGCTGTTTCCGGCTTTATCGGTCAGCGCCGCGGTGATGGTGTGATCCCCGGCGGTCAGAGTACTCACGTCCGCCGCAGGCACGCCCACGCTCCACTTGCCGGAAGCGTCCAGGGTTGCCGTGTAATCTTTGTTATTGATGGTGACGGTCACCACGTCGCCCGCCTCCGCACCGGTCACAGAACCGGTGACAATCAGCGCCTGCGCATGCTCGGCGCTGTTGATCACGTCGTCGTCGGAAACGGTGTTAATGGTCAGCTGTGGCACTGTGGTATCCACCAGCACATCGCGATCCGCCGAGGCCGGGTTACCCGCTTTATCCAGGACGGCTGCCGTGATGGTGTAATCGCCGTCGGAAATCGCGCCGACATCCGCAGACGGTACGGTGACGCTCCAGCTGCCATTCGCCTGCACGGTGGTGGTGTAATTCTCGCCGTTCAGGGTCACGGTCACGGTCTGGCCCGCTTCCGCGTCAGAGACGCCGTTGATGACCAGATCCTGCTGCGCTTCGGCAGCATTGATGATGTTGTTGTCGCTGACGATTTCAATCGACACCGTCGGCGCGGTGGCATCCACGCTGTACTCGCGGCCCGCAGAGGCGCTGTTGCCGTTTACGTTGGTGACGCTGACCTGCACGCTGGTGTCGCCGTCTTTCAGTCCGCCTAAATCGGCAGACGGTACGGTCGCCGTCCAGTGGCCGCTGGCATCCACCGTCGCGCTATAGGTCTTACCGCCGAAAATGATAGTAACGGTCTGGTTTTCTTCCACGTTGGTGGTCGAGCCGGACAGCACCAGATCCGCACCCTTCTCGGCTGCGTTAATCACGTCGTCGGTAGCGATGGCGTCGATGCTGATGGCGACCGGCGCCAGATCCACCTTCACTTCATGGCTGATGGAAACCGGATTACCCGCCGCGCTCTGGCCGTCAACGGTCACGGTGACTGTACCTGCGCTCAGCGCGCCGACGTCAGCCGCCGGAATAGCCGCCGTCCAGGTGCCGTCCGCCAGCACGGTTGCCGCGTAGGTTTTGCCGTTGACGGTGACCGTCAGCGCCGATCCGCTCGCCAGCCCGTCGCTGGAGCCGGTGATAATCAGGTTTTGAGTATGCTCGATGCTGTTGATCACATCGTCGCCTGCCACGGTATCCACGCGCAGGCCCGGCAGGCTGGCATCAATCGTGATGTCGCGCTCGCCGGTGCCGGTGTTGCCGTGGCCGTTGGTCACGCTCGCTGTTACGGTGAGATCGCCGTTACCGATAGCGGTTAAGACGTCAGACGCCACGTTAACCGACCAGCTCAGATCGTCCTGAACCGTCGCGGTATAGGTGTTGCCCCCGATACCGATCGTGACAGTGTCACCGCTCGCCGCGCCGCTCACTTTCCCGCTCAGGGTTTGTCCGGAAGCCACTTCCGCCGCGTTAATCACGTCGTCGGTGGCAACTGCATTAATGGTGACCTGCGGCAGCGCGCTGTCGACCAGCACGCTATGGCTGGTGTTCGCGCTATTACCCGCGGTATCGGTCACGCTGGCCGTCACGCTGTAGCTCGCTTCGCCCAGTGCCGAGACGTTTGCCGCCGGAACGGTGACGCTCCAGTTACCGCTGGCATCGGTGGTGGCGGCGTAACTGATACCGTTCAGGGTTACGGTGATGCGGGTCCCGTCCGGCTGGTTGCTGGTGCCGGAGACCAGCAGATCCTGACCTTTCTCGGTCGCGTTGATCACGTCGTCAACCGCCAGGGTAGTGATGGCAATCACCGGCGCGGTCAGGGAGACGTCAAACGCGTGCGTCGCGCTGGTGCTGTTGCCCGCTTTATCGGTGAGCGTGGCGGAGATCGTTTGATCGCCGTTAGCCAGCGCGCCCACGTACGCCGCCGGAACGCCCACGCTCCAGTTACCGGCACCGTCCAGCATGGCGGTGTAGTCTTTGCCGTTCAGGGTCAGGGTAATCACATCGCCCGCCTGCGCGCCCGTCACCTTGCCGGTGACAATCAGCGCCTGGCCGTGCTCGGCAATATTAACAATGTCGTCGCCCGCCACAATGTTGAAGGTAATCTGCGGCACGGTAGTGTCGACCAGCACGGACGCCCCCGCGCTGGCCGGGTTGCCCGCTTTATCGGACACGGTCGCCGTGACCGCCGCGCTACCGTCTGCGATCCCCGCCAGATCCGCCGCCGGTACATCCAGCGTCCAGCTGCCGTTTGCCTGCACCTGGGCGGTGTACTGATTACCGTTGAAGGTCACGGTGACCGTCTGGCCTGCTTCGGCAGTAGACGTCCCGCTCAGGGTCAGGTCCTGCGCCGCCTCTGCCGCATTTAGCATGTTGTCGCCGCTGATGGTGTTGATGGTGACCGCTGGCGCGGCGGTATCGACGCTGAATGCCTGCGAGGAAGAGGCCGCGTTGCCGTTCATGTTGGTTACGCTAACCTGTACGCTGGCGTCGCCATCCTTCAGGCCGCTCAGTTCGGCAGCCGGTACGGTGCAGGTCCAGTCGCCGTTGGCATCGACCATCGTGGTCCAGGTTTTACCCGCAAAGATAATGGTAACGGTCTGGCCCGCTTCAACGTTCGAGGAGGAGCCGGACAGCACCAGATCCTGGCCTTTTTCTGCCGCGTTCAGCACGTTGTCGTCCGTCACGCTGTTGATGCTTATCGCCACCGGGGCGAGATCGACATCCACCACGGTACCGATGTTCACCGGGTTGCCGGAGGTATCCTGCGCGCTGGCGCTGATGGTGAGCGCTCCATCCGCCCACCGGGAGACGTCCGCGGCCGGAACCGCAGCCTGCCAGGTGCCATCCGCCAGTACCGAGGCGGAATAACTCTTGCCGTTGATGCTCACGGTGACGGTGCTACCCGCCGCCAGGTCGGTGCTGGTACCGGAGATAACCAGGTTCTGCGCGTGTTCAATAACGTTAATGACGTCGTCACCGGCGACGGTATCAATGCGCAGGCCGGGCAACTGGGCGTCAATGGTGACATCCAGGGAAGACGATCCGGTATTACCGTGCCCGTTCGTCACGCTGGACGAGACGGTCAGGTCGCCGTTGCCGAGCGCGGTTAACTGACTCTGGGTTAACGGCAGGCTCCAGGTGAGATCGTCCTGTACGGTAGCCGTGTATGTCTGCCCGCCGATGATAATGGTGACGGTATCGCCCGATGCCGCGTTCGATACTTTCCCGGTCAGGGTTTGCCCTGCGGCCACTTCCGCCGCGTTAACGATATTGTCGCCCGCGACGTTGTTGAGGGTAACAACCGGCAGCGAGCTGTCCACCAGCACATCGTGCGTGGCAGAGGCGCTGTTGCCCACATTATCGGTGACGCTCGCCGTCACGGTGTAATTGGCTTCACCCAGCGCGCTCACCGCAGAGGCGGGTACGGTAACGCTCCAGTTGCCGCTGGCGTCGGTGGTGGCAGCGTAGTTGATACCGTTCAGATTAACGGTGATGGTGGTTCCTTCCGGCTGGTTGCTGGTACCGGAAAGCAGCAGATCTTCGCCCTTCTCTGCCGCATTGATCACGTCATCCGCTGCCAGCGTATTAATACCGATTACAGGCGTGACTGTATTGACCACCACATCCACTGAACTGCTGCCGGTGTTGCCGGACCGATCGGTCACGGAGACGTTAATGGTCCTGGTGCCGTCCGTCAGCCCCTGAACGACGGACGCAGGCAGGCCGAGGCTCCAGTTACCCGCCGCATCCACCACGGTGGTGTAGTCCACGTTATTGATGGTGATGATGACCAAATCACCCGCCGCCGCGCCGGTGACGGAGCCGCTCAGGATCTGCGCCTGTGAATGGGCCAGCTGGTTAACGGTGTTGGTGTCGGTGACGAAATCGTTGATGGTCACCTGCGGCACGGTGGCATCCACCAGCCCAACGCGGTCCGCGCTGCTGCTGTTGCCCGCCACGTCACTGACGGTGGCCGTGACGGTGACATTGCCATCGGTCAGCGCGCCAACGTCGGCGGCAGGCACATTCAACTGCCAGCGACCGTCCGCCTGGACCGTGGTCTGGTAAGATTTACCGTTCAGCGTCACGGTGACCGTCTGGCCCGCTTCAGCGGTTGTGCTGCCGCTGAGCACCAGATCCTGCTGCGCTTCTGCCGCATTAATGATGTTGTCGTCGGTCAGGTTATCAAGCGTAATGGCTGGCGGCTGCGTATCAACGGTCACCACGCGTGAGGCGTCCGCGCTGTTGCCGTTGACGTTAGTCACGCTGACGCTCACCTGCGCCCGCCCGTCGATCAGCGTTTCCATCGCGCTCGCCGGAACGGTCAGGCGCCAGGAGCCGTCCTGCTGCACCTGTGCGGTAAAGGTTTGATCCGCGAATTTCACCACCACGGTTTGCCCGGCCTCTACGCCCTGCGTCTGACCGGAAAGCGTGACATCCGCGCCTTTTTCCACCGCGTTGAGCATATCGTCAGTGGTGACGGTATCGATGGTGACGGCCACCGCGTTCAGGTCAAGCTCGATCGGGTGTTCAGCCGCCACGGTGTTGCCCCAGGCATCTTCCGCACTGACGCTGACGGTCATGCCTCCCGCCGTCCATGCCTGCAGGTCCGCTGACGGCACGCCAATCTGCCAGCTGCCGCTGGCGTTAACCGTGGTGACGTATTCAACATTATTGATGGTGACGGTGATCTGTGTGCCTTCGGCCAGATGAGTGCTGGAGCCGGTCACGGCCAGATCCTGCTGCTGTTCAATGGCGTTAATCACGTCATCGCCAGAGATCGTGTTCACGCGCAGGCCCGGCAGTTCGGCGTTGATGTTGATATCACGCTCGCCGGTGCCGGTGTTGCCGTGCGCATTGGTGACAGAGGCGCTGAAGGTTAAATCGCCGTCGCCAAACGCCTGAAGGTCGGCCGATGGGATGGTCACGCTCCATTTCAGGTCGCTGCCAACCGTCGCGGTGTAGCTCTTGCCGCCCACGGTGACAGAGACGGTATCGCCCGCCGCCGCGCCGGTGACGCGTCCGCTGAGGGTTTGGTCAACCGCCGCTTCGGCGTTATTGACCAGGTTATCCCCGGCAAAGGAGTTGAGGATCACCTGCGGCAGCGCGGTATCGACCAGCAGATTCGCCTCGGCGGAGCCGCTGTTACCCACGCTGTCGGTGCCGCTGACGCTCACGGTGTAAAGGGTATTCGCCAGATCCAGCACGTCGGAAACCGGCACCTGAACGGACCAGCTACCATTCTCAACGGTGGCCTGATAGTTAACGTTGTTCAACGTCACGGTGACAGCGCTGCCGTTCGGCAGATTACTGGTCCCGCTCAGGCTCAGAGGCTGCATGGCCTCCTGCGCATTCAGGACGTTATCCTGGCTGATGGGGTCAAGGGTGAATTCCGGCGGGTTGCCGCTGAGCGTAATGCCGTGCGTCGCGCTGCCGGTGTTGCCCGCCGCATCGGTCACGGAGACCGAAATGCTGTGGCTACCTTCACCCAGCGCGCCAATGACAGAGGCAGGCACGCCGACGCTCCAGCTGCCGTCCGCCTGGACGACACCGGTAAAGGTCTTGCCGCCAACGGTCACGGTGACAACGTCGCCCGCCGCCGCGCCGTTCGCCTGGCCGGAAATAATCTGAGCCTGCCCCTGCTCGCTGGTGTTCAGAATGTCGTCGCCCGCGACAGTGTTGATAGTGACCACTGGCGCTGCGGTATCGACCGTGAAATCGGCGGTGGTGGAGGCCCCGTTACCCGCTTTGTCGCTGACGTTTGCCGTCAGGGTGTGCTCGCCGTTAGCCATCGCCTGTACTTCACTGGCCGAAAGCGTAACGGACCAGGTGCCGTCGCTGCCCACGGTCGCCGTGTGATTTTTGCCGTTCAGCGTGACCGTCACAATCTGGCCCGCTTCCGCATCGGTTTTTCCGGTCAGCGTCAGCGGCTGATTATGTTCAGCCGCGTTGATGATGTTGTCCTGGGCGATTGTGTCGACAGAAATTGCTGGCGCAGCGGTATCGACGCCAATCGTCTGGCTGCCGGTCACGGTGTTGCCCGCCGCGTCTTTGCCGCTGACGTTGACCGTCCAGGTACCATCGCCCAGCGCCTGCGCGTCAGCAGCAGGCACCTTCACGCTCCATGCGCCGTTTGCCCCCACTTCTGCGGAATAGGTTTTACCGTTCAGCGTGACGGTAAGCGCCGTTCCCTGCGCCAGGTTTTTGCTGGTGCCGGACAGCGTAAAGCCAGCGGCCTGCTCGCTGGCGTTGATCACGTTATCGCCCGCCGTGGTGGCGAGCGTCACGCTGGTATCCGCTGTAGAAACGGTTACGGTAATACTGCCCGCAGAGGTCGTTTTACTGCCGTCGATCTGAACGACGGACCAGGTATGTTCCCCCTCCGCCTGGGTCGGAAGTGTTACCGTCCAGGTGCCGTCCTTTGCGACCATGGTGCTGGCGATGGTGCTGCCGCTGCTGTCTTTAACCTGAATGGTCGCGCCCGGCTGCCCGGTACCGCTGAAGGTTGGGGTGTTATCATCCGTGACCTCTTTTGCACTCAGCACCCCCTGCTTGTCACCCGCGTTATCCGTCAGCAAAAATGTTGGCGTGGCGCTTTCGACTTCTTTCGTATTATCAATAACTTTTGTTTTGGTTTCGCCGTCACCGCCGTGAGCCAGCAGTGCGCCAATCGCACCGCCTCCCAACGCCGCTCCGGCAATCCAGCCCCACGGCGCATCGCTTAAGACGCTTCCCTGCTCCAGAAAAGGTTCAATGCTGCTAATGGGTGCAGCCTGGGCGGTTAATTCGGTGGCGGCAACGCCTGATGCTTCCCCGGCATCGGCAAATGAAATATGCGTCAACTCCTGGTTATCGTTAAATACCAGTTCGGAATGATTATGGGTTTCCGTGTCTTCGACAAAATAATTATTGCAGCGGATCACGCTGCCATCTTTCATATAAATGAGGAGGTCATTCCCCTGGCGGACATAACGCACCACGTCCTGAGCAGAACCCTGAATTTCAATCACGCTCGGCGATGAAATAGAGACCGAGAGATTCCCTTCACCGGTTAATTTCGTTTTTTCTGCCGTTTTTCGAATGATAACATCAACAACTTTTGCGTTACTCATATTCTTCTCCTTGCAGGTGCGCGTATTCCTGTGGTTATGTCCACCAGAGGGATGTAACTATCCCTGGGAAAAACCACCCATTATTGTCTGACTTATTTCGCGCAGAAAGGCGCGCCTTTTTTAACTCAAATCAGGTAATTTCGCGGCAGCGTTTTTCTCTATTCCGATAAGCGGCATGAGATTATCCACCGCGGAGGCGTAATTAATCGCCGCGCTCCAGCCATCGTATTCAGCCATTATTTTCGCTGAGGTGGCAGACCAGACATCCTGCTCCACGCTGAGCAGATCGTTAATGCTGCGCTTGCTCAGGGTATATTCATTTTTGTAGACGTCGCGGGCGCGCAACGCATTTTCCAGCTGACGTTTTCCGGCCTCCATACGTCCTTGCGCCCCGGTCCAGTCGGCCTGTGCTACGGAGGCTTTTTGCAGGACATCAAAACGGGCCTGATCGACCTGAGACGATGCCATTGCCCTTGCGCCCTCGGCCTGACGGACGCGCGCCGAGACCGCGCCGCCCTGATAAAGCGGTGCATCAATATTGAGCTGGATCTGATCATCCCAGTACGCGCGATTATCAGACTCGTACCGGGTGCGGCCCCCTTTCAGGCTTAAGGTTGGCCAGTGCTGTGACTTCGCGGTTTCTACGCCGTACTGGGCTGAACGCTCCATGTTCTGCGCGGCCATCACCGTTGGGATCAGTGAATAATCAATTCGATTGAGAGAATCCGACTCCACGGCCAGACCTCCCGGAACCGGTGAATAGCGTTCAGCCTGTATGCCAGTTAATACCGCCAGCCGCGCGCAGGCGCTGTTCAGTGACGCATTGTACTGCTCTACCGTCGCCTGCATTCCGGCAATACGGGTGCGGGTCTGAAGCTCATCAGAGGTGGAGCTTACGCCTGCATCGGCGCGGAGTTTTGCCAGCTGCTCAACGTTTTTAAGCGCCTGCACGTTCTCTGTTGCCGCCTGTAACAGATCGCTGTAGCGTTTCACTTCCACATAGCTGAGGGCCGTTTTTTCCGCGACGGCAGACATCGTGCTCATCAGCTGGTAGCGATAGCTGTCACGCTGAGCTGAAGACTGGCTGATGCTGTTATTGGTCTTGCCAAAATCGTACACAAGCTGCGTCAGGCTCAGCCCCCAGGCTGCGGAATTTCGCAACGAGCCGCTCGAATCGGTGGTCTGGCTGTGACCCGTACTCCCGTTCAGGGCTATTTGTGGCATCCAGCCACTACGCGCTTCGTCTATTTGTGCCTGGCCAATCCCCAGCTGTGCAGCCTGCTGACTCACCGACGGGTCGCGGTCAAGAGCGAAAAGAATACTTTCTTTCATCGTCATTGCCGCAACGGGAGATATCCCTACCAGACCGTTAGTTGCATGAGCCGCAGTCACCACCAGTGAAATTAAGGTCAGGGAAGCAGATAATCTGAGCATCCTGTTATTGCATTTCATCTTTATAATACCCCCGGACTTCAGGTGATGGCTAAATAATTACCAGGAAGAGGTACAAATAATTCACCCTATTTACCCCACTCCTGTTTGATAAATTCCGCCAATAGTCGCCCACACCCATTTCAATTGAGATGAGAGCCGTACAATCTCTTTTTTTCTTTTAAGAATTTACTTAAATATTTATTGATTCGCAGCATAACAAAATGTGATATGAGCGACCACATCCGTAATGTTAATGTGGTGTTACAAATAAGAAAAAAGATGGGGTTTCTGGACAAATGGCTATTAGATGCGTTTACGCTGAATCATATAAACCCTCTGTAATTTAAGGAAAATTCTGAAACACCTTGATGTACATTTTTGCGTTTATTTCATCTCGAATCAGACACAAAGATTTTCAAAGAACTGTCAATTTAAGTCATTCGATGATTAATATTAAATTATTTTACTTTAAAAAGAATATCCAATAGATATAAGCACCAATTTATATTTATAATCTGGTTTTATATTCTTATTCGAACTCCTTATTCGGTAGCTTTAACCAAATTTCTATGTAAAACATAGCGTTAACATCAGGTCTAAACGATACATACATGTTTTTGATGACTGATTAATGCTAATTCAATATTCACCTTATTAAACTGTTTTTGGACAACATCCCCCTCCTGTTACGATTCCCTTTCCTGTAAAATGCTGTAAACTGCATAGTATTGCGACATTTTGCAGGATACTGCACCCATGCATAAAACCGCCAGACAGAAATATGTACTTGAAATTATTACTGAACAAGGCCAGGCCAGCATCACTGAGCTGGCAGAAAAGTTGCAGGTTTCGGCGGATACCATCCGTCGCGATCTGACCGATCTGGAAAAAAAGGGACTGGCGCAAAAAAACCATGGCGGCGCCATCGCGCTGAATCTCTCGACGATGAACCGAGTTAGCAGGAATACCTTACTGCCTGAAATCAAGCAGCGGCTGGGTAAACAGGTTGCGCAGTGCGTACCTGCGGGCTCGACGCTTTTTCTGGACGCCGGAAGCACACTTCTGGCCGTTGCCTCTTTCCTGCAGGGACCGCTGACCATCATCACCCCTTCTCTTGATATCGCCCAGCAGGTTAGCGATCGGGAAGATATTGATCTGATCCTGCTTGGTGGAAAGTGGGATCAGAAACAGCGCCTGTTTGCCGGAAGCGCCACCCTGTCGCTGCTCTCTCGCTACCGGGCGGATATCGCCATCCTTGGCGCATGCGCCATTCATGCCGAGCTCGGATTGAGCGCCAGTCAGGAGGCGGATGCCGAGGTGAAGCGTGCCATGCTGGCCGCAAGCCAGGCGCACTGGGTAGTCGCCGATCATCTGAAACTCAACCAGTGCGAACCTTATCTGGTTTCAGGGTTATCCCAGATTCATCAACTGTTTTTAGATCGTCCCTGGGCAGAGCTCGGGGACCATAGCGCCGTGCAGGTTACCGTTTGCGCGCATTAACGTGGAGAAGGTCATGAATAAAGTGAAGACAATGAATATTGCGCTGATCGGGTATGGTTTTGTGGGTAAGACGTTTCATGCCCCGCTGATCCAGTCCGTCGACGGCCTGAAGCTGGCGGTGGTCT
Organism: Enterobacter sp. MGH 4; assembly: GCF_000534735.1. Lineage (NCBI taxonomy): Bacteria > Pseudomonadati > Pseudomonadota > Gammaproteobacteria > Enterobacterales > Enterobacteriaceae > Enterobacter > Enterobacter sp. MGH 4. The sequence goes on from NZ_KI973289.1 coordinate 1,206,222, forward strand.
CATCCCGGGATGAAGAAAAGGTCAAACGCGATCTGCCGAATGTCCTCGTTGTTGCCACCCCTGAAGAGGCTATTCAGCACCCGGATATCGACCTGGTGGTTATCGCCTCCCCTAACGCGACCCATGCGCCGCTGGCCACCCTGGCGCTCAACGCCGGCAAGCACGTAGTGGTGGATAAGCCGTTTACGCTCAATATGCAGGAAGCGCGAGACCTGATTGCGCTTGCGCAAGAAAAACAACGCCTGCTCTCTGTCTTCCATAACCGCCGCTGGGACAGCGATTTTCTCGGCATTAAGCAGGTGATTGAGCAAGGCAGTATCGGCAAGGTAAAACACTTTGAATCGCATATCGATCGTTTCCGCCCGGAGGTTCGCGTGCGCTGGAGAGAGCAAAATGTTCCCGGCAGTGGCCTGTGGTTCGACTTAGGCCCGCACATGATTGACCAGACGCTACAGCTTTTTGGTCTGCCGCTGTCGGTACAGGGCAACATCGCCACCCTGCGTGACGGTGCGGAAATTAACGACTGGGCGCACGTGGTGCTGAACTATCCTGAACACAAAGTGGTCCTCCATTGCAGCATGCTGGTGGCAGGCGGCGTTGCCCGCTTTACCGTCCACGGCGATAAGGCCAGCGTGGTGAAAGCGCGCATCGATCAGCAGGAAGCCCAGCTTCTGGCAGGCGTCATTCCGGGTAGCGAAAGCTGGGGGGAGGACAGCGACGCTATGGTGCTGTTTAATGCCCAGGGTGACGCCAGCGCTATCCCTGCGCCAAAAGGCGACCAGCGGCAGTACTATATAAACGTGCGCGATGCCCTGAACGGCAAGATTGACAATCCGGTCCATCCGGTGGAAGCCCTGGCGGTGATGGCGGTGCTGGAAGCGGCGGTAAAATCTTCAGAAACGGGTACAACTCAGGAACTGGATTTAACGGCGCAGGAGCGCGCGCAACTGCAATAAGCCGCAAAAAAAATGCCCTGCGGGTTGGCAGGGCATTATCGGTCACTGACGCTTTTTCGGCATCATGCGCAGCAGCGTATTGTCTTTCCAGAAATAGTGATGCATCAACGCGGCAAAGGCGTGCAAACCAATCACAAAATACCCCAGATTCGCCAGCGTTACGTGCCACGCTTTTAGCGTATCCACCAGGTCAAAATTCCCCTCCGCCGCATGCGGCATCGTCAGGCCAAACGCAAACCAGTCATTTCCCCGGTTATACATCATCACCATGCCGATCAGCGGCAGCGCAATAAACAGCAGGTAGATAACCAGATGCCCCAGATGGGACAGCCCGGTGATCATCGCTTTTGGTTTCGGTTGAATGGGCGGAGCCGGGAATTTCAGGCGGATAAGCAGGCGCGCCACCATCAGCACCAGGATGCTAATCCCGCAGGAAACGTGGATCATATTAATAAGCGGACGATCGGTTCGCGGGAACCAACCTCTGAACTCCATGGCGCAATAGGCCATAATAACTAACAGAAAAACCAGCCAGTGAATGCTGATTTGCAGACCCGTATATTTTGTGCGCATGTTGTTTCCCGATAAATAACAGTTATCGCGCCAACATAACCACCTTTCCTGAAAATGTGAACCCCCTTTTACGGAGGGCCGAGTATTCCCAGTTATTTGAAATCAGAAGCATTAACGTGCCTTCAGAATAACGGAGGGATTACAGCGATGCCCAGGTCCGGCTGTAAATCGCTGAGGCGTTTGCCTTCCGGCCGGGGCGAGGCGCAGGGATGCGCCGAGAGGGCGGGCTTTACAGGGATGTTACCTCCGCCCGTCCCCGATAAGCCGGAAGGAATAAGCCGAAGTGACCGCGAAGCGGCGATTTACCGCCGGGAGCCCGGGTCGCCAGGGTGGTGGCGACTGAGCCACCCTGGCACGTTCACCGGTCATTTTGTTACAGAGTAGCAAGGAACCTAAAGTGAACGGAATGACCACCAGAGCCGTATGTTCCCCTCACCCTAACCCTCTTCCCAAAGGGGCGAGGGAACTGCTCCGTGCACACATTATCTCGCATGGAGGGGGCTCCTGATTACGACTGCAAATAGACTACCTGCGTCTGCAAATACTCATTCAGACCGTGTTTGCCATCCGCCCCGCCGATCCCGGATTTCCGCCAGCCCGCATGGAAGCCCTGCATCGCTTCAAAGTTTTCACGGTTAATATAGGTCTCGCCGAACTTAAGCCCTTTAATGGCTTTCATGGCGACATTCAGATCCTGCGTATATACAGACGAGGTTAAACCGTAGTCGCTGTCGTTGGCCATTTTCAGGGCCTCTTCCAGGGTGTCGAAAGCCACCACCGGCAGCACCGGGCCAAAGGTCTCTTCGTGCATGATGGCCATGTCCTGATGTACGTCCAGCAGCAGCGTTGGGGGATAAAAATACCCTTTGCCCTCTGCCGCTTTACCGCCAAGGACCACTTTAGCCCCTTCCTGCACCGCGCGCGCCACCTTCTGCTCCACACGCTCCAGCGCGGCGGCGTTGATCAGTGGCCCCATGGCAATATCCGTTCGCTCAGCCGGATTGCCAAACTGGACGGCTTTCATTGCCTCACCCAGACGATTCACAAAGCGGTCGTAGATCCCCTTCTGAACATAGACACGTTCCGCGCAGTTACACACCTGTCCGGTATTGATGACGCGTGAATCCACAATGGCCTTCACGGCCAGCTCGAGGTCGGCATCGTCCATCACGATGGCCGGGGCTTTACCACCCAGCTCCAGCCCCACTTTGGTGATGTTTTTCGCAGCCGCAGCCATGATCTTTTCACCCGCCCCGACGCTGCCGGTCATGCTGACCATCGCCACTTTCGGGTTCCCGGCCAGCTCCTGTCCGACGGTTTCACCGCGGCCCAGCACCAGGTTGAAGACGCCTTTCGGCAGGCCAATCTCGTCGACGATTTTGGCAAACGCAATGGCGTTGTTTGGGGTAAATTCGCTCGGTTTGATAACGATGGTGTTGCCGGTGATTAGCGCAGGAGCGAGCTTACGGGCAATCAGGAAGAAGGGAAAGTTCCACGGCAGAATGCCGGTGGTGACGCCAAGGGCGCGCTTAAACACCAGAATATTCTCGCCCGGACGGTCGCTCTGAATGATTTCCCCTTCATAACGGCGCGCCCACTCGGCCATATAGTCGATATAGTCAGCTGTAAAGTTAACTTCCACTTCCGCCAGCTGCTGGATCTTGCCCCCTTCGGCCACAATCAGCGCGCTAATTTCGCTGACGCGCTCGCGGATCCCGGCGGAAATTTTGCGTAGCCAGCTGGCGCGTTCAATGGCAGGCAGCGCCTCCCAGCCAGCCTGCGCGCGCTCTGCCGCGTCAATGGCCTTGCGGGCGTCCTCGGCGGTGCCATCGGGAATACGGGAAATGACCTCTTCCGTGGCCGGATTGATCACGTCAATCCAGGCATCACCCTGCCAGGCAACAAACTGTCCATCAATATACATAGGATGTTGTACGGGTACTGTCATAACCTGCTCCTGTAATCACACTGTTTTTAACAAGTAAACTTAATGTTAAAAACTATAATTACCGGGGTAATTGCCTACTCTATGAGTCTGTTTTTGTGAGATATCTCATAAAAGAAACGGGTCAGCCCGTTTCAAAAATCACAAATCGGCAACAAAGGCTGCCCGTTTGCGTAAAAGATGGCGCAAACGGGCAAGAGCATTACAGCAGAGAACGGCTCACCAGCGCGTCGGTGAGAATGACGTCGTTTCGCAGGATCTGCCACGCGGCGTCCACGTCGGCAGGGATATCGACATGGGCAATGAAATCACGTCCCGCCGGACCGTAGCCGTTGATGTCGTCCCTGAGTCGCGGAAATTCACCCAGCACCAGCGACAGGTAACGTTCTACCGGCCATAACCCCTCGACCGGGCCGCTGAACGCCAGACCGTCGTCACTGTTTTGCAGCACGGGCGTCAGGCCGGGATGACTCATCCATGCGGGCGATGCAGCCTCGTCGCGGCAAACGCGGGCAAACGTAGCCATTGTGCGACGCTGCATCGTCGGGTCCTGCACTACCAGCACCCGGGCGGCGTTCAGTCCGGACTGTTTCATCAACGCCCGGCTGAAGCGGGCGTTTTCGCCACAGTTGGTCGACTGATCCTCAACGTGAAGATGCTCAGCCGGAATGTTCCAGAATTCACGGGCGATGTCGGCCAGAATAGCCGCCTCAGCCCGCCCGGTGGTGGGTATCCTGTTATAGCGGGGGTGCTTAGCAATCGCGGCGTAGAGGAAGGTCGTCGAGTGACCGATCCCGCCGCTGATGATCAGAGGAACCCCCTGTTCAGCCGCGATTTTACAGGCAGCATCAATCGCGGGGATCACCGCGTTACCCGCCAGAATCACCAGATCAACGGGCTGGTTGTCCTGATAGTCGTCCTGAGCAAGCCACGCCCCAACGGTATTCACGGCGTCGAGTGTTGTGCCAGGCAGACAGGGGAAAAGTGCCATTGTCATCGTTACCTCCTTACAGCATTAATCTTTAGAGTACTTCACACAACGGGGTTGAAAAGGAGATCACTCTGAAAGGCGAGGTGCTCATTAAGCTGCATATTTGTCATTTTGATGAAATAACCAGAAACATCCAAAAACAATTGGGTTGCACCCTGAGTTTGTGCTTTTGATTATCTGCCCTTCAACACATCCTGCCACAACAGCGTGCTGAAAAAGCACCAGTTGCTGCTTAATCCATCGTGATCTGACCCGTTTTAGTTCTGGCTGACTTGCCAAACGTAACATCCAACCCTAAGTTGCTTAACAATTTCACAACCATTACACACCGACAGGTTGCACCTGAAGCGCGCCAGGTAACACCTCTATTATCATCCACGTGGCGGAGTTTTGAGTCATGACACAACATGAGAGCACGACAACGGTATTGCGGAAAAACAAAAAGGTATTAATTGCCAGTCTTACGGGAAGTTCTATTGAATGGTTTGATTATTTTCTCTATGGCACCGCTGCCGCGCTGGTGTTTAACAAGATTTTCTTTCCGATGGTCGACCCGGTAATCGGGCTGATCCTCTCCTATCTCTCCTTCTCGTTGACCTTCTTTATTCGCCCCATTGGCGGCGTTCTCTTTGCACATATCGGGGATCGTATCGGTCGCAAAAAAACGCTTGTCCTCACCCTTTCATTGATGGGAGGTGCAACCGTGATGATTGGCCTGCTGCCCACCTACGACATGATCGGGATGTGGGCGCCCGCGTTGCTGATCCTGATGCGTATTATTCAGGGGATGGGTATCGGCGGTGAATGGGGTGGCGCGCTGCTGCTGGCTTATGAGTATGCGCCAGAAAAACGCAAAGGCTTCTTCGGCAGTATTCCGCAGGCGGGCGTTACCATCGGCATGTTGATGGCGACATTTATCGTCTCGCTAATGACGCTGTTCAGCGAAGAGGATTTTCTCTCCTGGGGCTGGCGCATTCCGTTCCTGCTCAGTTCCGTGCTGGTAATATTGGGGCTTTGGATTCGGAAAGATATTGACGAAACGCCTGATTTCCAGAAAGTGAAAAAATCCGGCCAGGTTGCGAAAGCTCCGCTGCGCGACACCATAAAACACCACTGGCGTGAAGTGCTAATTGCCGCCGGGCTTAAGGTTGTGGAGACAGCACCGTTCTATATTTTCTCCACGTTTGTGGTGAGCTACGCCACTACCACCCTGACCTATCAGAAATCCCAGGCGCTGGAGGCAGTAACTCTTGGCGCACTGGTCGCCACTATCATGATCCCGCTGATGGGGCTGCTCTCCGACAGGGTTGGCCGCCAGCGTATGTACGCCGTCAGTGTCTTCGTGCTCGGCCTGTTTATCGTGCCCTGGTTTATGCTGCTGAATACCGGTACCACCTGGGGAATTGTGCTCGCGACCGTTATCGCTTTTGGCGTACTGTGGGCACCGGTGACGGCAGTTCTCGGCACGCTCTGCTCTGAAATTTTCAGTGCCAACGTTCGCTACACCGGTATCACGCTGGGTTATCAACTTGGGGCCGCGCTGGCGGGCGGAACGGCACCGCTAATCGCTACCGGACTGCTGGCGAAATACGACGGCGACTGGGTACCCGTGGCCTGGTATCTGGGCGTGACGGTTGCTATCTCCCTCATTGCAATTTTTTGTGCCAGCCGCATCAACCGTGAACGCCACCTTCAGGCGCAGCCGGAACAGCGATAATATTATTGCGGCTCCGTTCGCGAGCCGCACTTTTTCTTCATCATTCCCTCTACATTTGATTAACATACAATATTCGTATTCACTTGAATTATGATTTGCGTCAGCCGTAGAATCATTAGCCCGCTCACAATTCAACATTTTTAAAGGTAAACCCCGTTATGCGCCTGCCCCAACGCGATCCTTATGCTCCTCGCGAGTGGCAGCCACACGAGAAACCCGCTCTGCTGGGTTCCCCTTCCACCCCGGAACATCCGACGTCGAAACGGATCGCCTATGGCGTGGTCGGCCTGCTGGTGTGTCTGACCGGGGCGCTGGGTAACGCGGTCGTCACCGCCAATCTGCAAAATCTGCAAGGCACCTTCGGCGCCTGGTCGACTGAAATCGCCTGGCTGCCTGCCGTCTATGTCATGACCAACGTCTCCATCAACCTGCTGCTGGTAAAGTTTCGCCAGCAGTACGGTTTGCGCGCGTTTACGGAAGGCTTCCTGGTGCTGTATGTGCTGGTCACCTTTTTTCACCTGTTTGTGAACGATCTCAGCTCGGCGCTGATGGTACGGGCGGCACACGGGATGGTCGCCGCCGCGCTCAGCTCGCTCGGCATTTATTACCAGATACAGGCCTGGCCCGCGAAGCACCGACTCAAGGCGCTGACCATCGGCATTACCGGTTCGTCGCTGGCGATACCGCTGGCGCGGCTGTTCTCCACCGAGCTGTTGCAGCTTGATGAGTGGCGTGGGCTGTACTTCTTCGAGCTGGGTTTGGCCCTGATCTCACTGGCCTGCGTGATGGTGCTGAAACTGCCCCCGGGCGATCGACGCAAAGTTTTCGAGAAAAAAGATTTCATCACCTTCTTTTTGCTTGCGCCCGGTATGGCGCTGTTGTGCGCGGTTCTGTCGCTAGGGCGTCTGGAATGGTGGTTTGAAACACCGTGGATCGGCTGGGCGTTGGCTCTCTCGCTGGTGCTAATTGTCTGTGCAATCGTCTTTGAACATAACCGCAGCAACCCGCTGCTCAATACCCGCTGGCTGTCCAGCGGCAGCATCGTACGCCTGGGATTGATTATGCTGCTGATCCGCATCGTACTGGCGGAACAGAACACCGGCGTCATCGGCTGGCTGCAATATGCGGGCCTACAGAATGAACAGATGACCCATCTGGCGTGGTCTATTTTCGCCGGAATCGTCTGCGGTATCGTCACCAGCTGTCTGACGATCAAACCCACTAAGCTGGCCTGGCCGATTATCACCTCGCTGGCGCTGATGATTGTTGCTTCGCTGCTGGACAGCCAGTCCAACAACCTGACCCGGCCGGATCAGCTGATGTTCAGCCAGTTCCTGCTTGGTTTCGGCAGCGCTTTCTTCCTCGCCCCTGCGATGCTGGCCGCCATTGGCGGGGTGATCGCCGAACCACGCAATCTGGTCAGCTTTTCCGTGATGTTTGGCATGAGTCAGAACCTTGGTGGCCTGCTGGGTTCTGCAATCCTTGGTACCTTCCAGACCTGGCGCGAGAAGTACCATTCCAGCCTGCTGGCTGACCAGCTCACCACCCTCAACCCGCTGGTGAACGAACGCATTCAGCTTTACACCCAGATGTATAAAAGCCTGGTTGGCGACAGTTCCCTGTTGGGAACCCAGGCCATTATTCAGCTTCAGACGGTGACGACGCTTGAGGCAAACATTCTGGCTTACAACGATACTTATCTCCTGACGGCGAGCATTGCCACAGCCACGCTGGTCTGGATTTTATGGCGCTTGCTGCGCCTGCGCATCACCGCCCGTATGGCCCTTAAGAACGCCACTGGCAATAAGTAATGACTATTTTTCAGGAGAAGTTATGAGTCAGCAGGATGCCGCCAAAGAGCAGGCCAACACCCGCAAAAATGTACGCGTCGTTTCCATTTTCACCGCCGCGGCTATCGGCATTGTCGGGGTGCTGGTGATCCTTTATGCCTGGCAGTTGCCCCCGTTCACGCGTCATACCCAGTTTACTGATAACGCCTACGTGCGCGGCCAGACCACGTTCATCAGTCCGCAAGTCAACGGCTACATTACTGAGGTCCATGTTCAGGATTTTGTGCAGGTTAAAAAAGGCGACCTGCTGTTGCAGATTGATGACCGGATCTATCGCCAGCGTGTCCATCAGGCCGAGGCGCAGCTGGCAATGAAAATTGCTGCGCTGAACAACAACCTGCAACAGCGTAAAAGCGCGGAAGCGGTGATTGCCAAAAACGAAGCGGCACTGAAAAACGCCCGTGCCCAAAGTCTGAAAACCCAGGCGGATCTGAAACGCGTGAAGGATCTGACCGCAGACGGCTCCCTGTCCATTCGCGAGCGCGATGCGGCGCTGGCCAGTGCCGCCCAGGGGAGCGCCGATATCGACCAGGCGAAAGCAACGCTTGAGATGTCGCGCCAGGATCTACAAACGGTTATCGTCAATCGCGCTTCGCTGGAAGCGGACGTTGAAAATGCGAAAGCCGCGCTGGAGCTTGCGCAGATCGATCTGCAAAACACCCGCATTGTCGCGCCGCGTGACGGTCAGCTCGGGCAGATTGCGGTGCGTCTGGGAGCGTACGTCACCGCCGGGACGCACCTTACCACGCTGGTCCCGCCGCAGCACTGGGTGATCGCCAATATCAAAGAGACGCAGCTGGCGAATTTACGCGTCGGACAGCCAGTGAAATTCACCGTCGATGCGTTAAACGATAAAGCCTATCAGGGCCGCGTGGAGAGCATATCCCCGGCCACAGGCGTCGAGTTCAGCGCTATCACCCCGGATAACGCCACGGGCAACTTTGTTAAAATCGCCCAGCGCATCCCGGTACGCATTGAGGTACTCGGTGAGCCGGAGGCGTACCGGCTGCTGCGCCCTGGCATGTCGGTGCAGGTCACCATCGACACGCGGGAGGCGAAACAATGACGCTTCGCCCGATAGCTGGCCTGCTGATGATGGCTATCCTTGCGGGTTGCCAGTCGGTTGACGTTGAGCCCGCCAAATCGTCCCTGCACATCCCGGCCCAGTGGCGCGCGACGTCGGGGCCAACCAGCCCGACAGAGCAGCTCTGGTGGCGTAATTTCCACGACAGCAATCTGAATCACTATGTGGATCAGGCGCTGAAGAACAACAGCGACGTGCTGATTGCCCGCGAGCGGATTAATGAGTATCAGGCCCGGGTATACGCCGCCGACGGCAGCCTGTTCCCGTCGCTTGACGCGGGCGTGACCGGGACGCGCGCGCGCTCGCAGTCCGCCGCCACAGGCCTTCCGGTATACGGTACGTTGTACAAAGGCAGCCTGACCGCCAGCTACGACGTGGATATCTGGGGGGTAAACCGCAGCACCTCCCGTGCCGCCGAAGCGTCGCTGGAGGCACAAAAGGCGGCGGCCGCGGCGGCAGATCTCACGGTCGCATCGTCGGTGGCCTCCGGGTACGTCACTCTCCTGTCGCTGGATGAACAGCTTCGCGTTACCCAGTCCACGCTGAAATCGCGTGAAGAGGCGTTCAACCTTGCTAAACGACAGTTTGAGACGGGATACAGCTCTCGCCTTGAGCTGATGCAATCGGATTCTGAGCTGCGCGCCACCCGCGCTCAGGTTCCACTGCTTCAGCACCAGATTGCGCAGCAGGAGAATGCGCTTAGCCTGCTGCTGGGCAGCAACCCGGGTAACGTTGCGCGCGGTGAAAGCTTTGATGCCCTGACGCCGCTGAAACTGCCCTCCCAGTTGCCGTCGACGTTACTGAACCGGCGTCCGGATATCGTCCAGGCTGAACGTCAGCTGATTGCGGCGGACGCGACGCTGGCGGCATCGCACGCCAGCCTGCTGCCGTCGATCAACCTCACGGCCACAGGATCGGTGCAGGATCGCACGCTGTCGGGATTGCTGGATAACCCCCTCCAGCTCTGGAGCGTGGGCGGCAGTATTCTTGCGCCGCTGCTGAACCGACAGGCGCTGAATGCACAGGTGGATATCTCCCAGTCTCAGCGTAATCAGGCGTTGTACAGCTACGAAAAAACCGTACGTAATGCGTTTGCCGAGGTGAATGACAGCCTTGATGCCATCACCCGTTATCAGGAACAGCTTACCGAGCTGCTGGCTCAGCAGGCGGTCGCGCAGGAGACGCTGCGGATAGCGCAAAACCGCTACCGCAACGGGTACTCTTCTTATCTGGATGTGCTCGATGCACAGCGCACGCTGTTCTCGGTGCAGACCAGCGTGGTACAGGTGAAAAACAACCTGCTGCTGGCGCAAATTGATTTGTATAAAGCGCTGGGCGGCGGTTGGGTCAGTGCGTGAAAACATGCAGGGTGGCGGCTACGCCTTACCCGGCCTACATTTCGCCTCTGGCGATACCCCCAAGGAGTCAATCTATGCAACAGCAGTGGTGTTCAGTAGATAATTACATGATTTCGTCGCTTATTCCTGAAGATGAAGTTCTCCAGAACGTCCTTGAAAACAACAAACGCGCCGGTTTACCCGAGCACGACGTTGCCGCAAATCAGGGGCAACTGCTGGCGCTGTTTGTCCGCATGACGCAGGCGCGTCGAATACTGGAAATCGGTACGCTGGGCGCGTATAGCTCAATCTGGATGGCGCGCGCCCTGCCGCCGGATGGAAAGCTGATTACGCTTGAAGCGGACCCGAAACATGCCGCTGTTGCACGCCAGAACATTCACCTTGCGGGACTCAGCGATCGTATCGAACTGATTGCAGGCCCGGCGCTAAAGTCGCTCGAGAATTTCGGTGACGTCCCGCCCTTTGACCTGATCTTTATTGATGCCGATAAGCCAAACAATCCCGGCTACCTGGAGTGGGCGCTGCACTACTCCCGTCCCGGCACGGTCATAATCGGCGATAACGTGGTGCGCGACGGCGAGGTGGTTAACGGGCAAAGCGACGATGCACGCGTGCAGGGGGTACGGAAGTTTATCGAGATGACTGGAGATAACCCACGCTTAACCGCCACCGCGCTGCAAACGGTGGGCGTTAAGGGGTAGGATGGGTTTACGCTAGCGATGGTGGAACGATAAAAAAGCCGGGTGGCGGCTACGCCTTACCCGGCCTGCATGTTCTCCCGTAGGCCCGGTAAGCGCAGCGCCACCGGGCAATGGTTTTAGCCGGAGATCTGCTCCATCGCCTGCAAGATACGCTTATCCGAAATGGGATACGGCGTACCGAGCTGCTGGGCGAAGAAGCTGACGCGCAGTTCTTCGATCATCCAGCGGATCTCCCGCACGTCGTCGTCATCGCGACGCGCTGGCGGCAGTTTGTTGAGCCACTGCTGCCACGCCTGCTGCACGTTTTCGACTTTCAGCATCTGCGCTCGATCGCGATGCGGATCGACCGCCATTTTCTCCAGACGCTTCTCAATCGCCTGCAAATAACGCAGCGTATCACCCAGACGCTTAAAGCCGTTGCCGGTGACAAAGCCGCGATACACCAGCCCCGCCATCTGCGCCTTCACGTCCGACAGACCCAGGGCCATGGTCATATCCACCCGCCCCTTCAGGCGCTTGTTGATATTGAACACGGCGGTGAGGATCTGCTCGACCTGTTTCGCAATCTCTACCACGGTATCGTTCAGCTCCGCGCGCACCTTTTCATGAAGCTGAGCAAAGCCCTCTTCCGTCCAGACCGGACCGCCAGCCTCGTGGATCAGTTTGTCCACACCGCAGGAGATACAGTCGTCGATCAGATCCAGCACCTTACCGTACGGGTTAAAGTAGAGCCCCAGCTTGGCTTTGTTCGGCAGCTTCTCGTGCAGATACTTAATCGGCGACGGGATGTTAAGCAGCAGCAGGCGACGCAGCCCGCGCCACATCATCTGCTGTTGCTCCTGCGGATTGTCAAAGAGCTTAATCGCCACACTGTCGCGCTCATCCACCAGCGCGGGCCAGGCTTTCACCTTGTAGTTCCCGCGCTTCTGCTCATAGCTTTCCGGAAGCTGACCAAAGCTCCAGATGTGCAGCCCGCTCTGCTCAATACCGTCATCGGCCACCGCAGAGAGCGTCTCCTGGACTTTACCTTTCAGCGCTTCTTTCAGCTCCGTCAGAGAACGGCCTTCGAGCAGCTTTTTGTTTTTATCGTCCACTACGCGGAATGTGATTTTCAGGTGATCGGGCACCTGATCCCAGTTCCAGTCGTCGCGGTCAATGGTGGTCCCGGTCATGCGTCGGAACTCACGCTCCAGTGCGTCCAGCAGCGGCAGTTCCAGCGGCGTGACGCGGCCTAAAAACGCTTCGGCGTAGTTCGGCGCCGGTACAAAGTTACGCCGCACTGGTTTAGGCAGGGATTTGATTAATGCAATGACCAGTTCGCGGCGCAGGCCGGGAATTTGCCACTCAAACCCGCTCTCATCCACCTGGTTTAACAGCGGCAGCGGAATGTGCACCGTCACGCCATCGGCATCCGCGCCCGGCTCAAACTGATAGGTCAGACGCAGCTTGAGGTTGCCCTGATGCCAGAAGTTCGGGTAGTCGAGCTTGCTGACCGACTCCGCGCCCTCTTTGATCAGCATGCTCTTTTCAAAGTTGAGCAGGTCCGGGGTCTCTTTGCTGGCTTTCTTCCACCAGCTGTCGAAATGGCGCGCCGAGATCACATCGTGGCTGATGTGCTGGTCGTAAAACTCAAACAGCGTCTCGTCGTCCACCAGAATGTCGCGGCGGCGGGACTTGTGCTCAAGCTCTTCCACCTCGGCGCGCAGCTTGAGGTTTTCGCGGAAGAACGCATGGCGCGTCTGCCAGTCGCCTTCCACCAGCGCATGGCGGATAAACAGCTCGCGACTCAGCGCCGGGTCAATCTGGCTGTAATTAACCTTACGCGCTGCAACCACCGGCAGGCCGTAAACGGTGACTTTTTCCGTCGCCATCACCGCGCCCTGCCCGCGCTCCCAGTGCGGCTCGCTGTATGAGCGTTTCAGCAGGTGCTGCGCCACCGGCTCAACCCACTCTGGATCGATACGCGCGGCGATACGCCCCCACAGACGGCTGGTTTCCACCAGCTCGGCGACCATGGTCCACTTCGGCGGCTTCTTGAACAAACCGGAGCCCGGGAAGATGGAGAAACGCGCGTTGCGTGCGCCGGTAAATTCCTGTTTATCCGCATCCTTCATCCCGATATGAGACAGCAGGCCGGTCAGCAGGGCGATATGAATTTCGCGGTACTCTGCCGGTTCACTGTTCACCGGGATGCCCAGCTCTTTCACCACCTGGCGCAGTTGGGTGTAGATATCCTGCCACTCGCGTACGCGCAGGTAGTTGAGGAAATCCACCCGGCACTGACGGCGGAACTGATTCGAAGAGAGCGCTTTTTGCTGCTCGCCGAGGTAGTTCCACAGGTTGACGAATGCGAGGAAATCGGACTCTTTATCGTGGAAGCGACGGTGTTTTTCATCCGACGCCTGCTGTTTGTCCATCGGACGCTCGCGCGGATCCTGAATGGAGAGCGCCGAGGTGATGATCATCGCCTCGCGCACGCAGCCGTGTTTTTGCGCCTCCAGCACCATGCGCGCCAGCCGCGGGTCGACCGGCAGCTGGCTAAGCTGGCGGCCCAACGGCGTTAGCTTGTAGGCCGTCGCCTGCTCGTCGGTAGTAATGGCCCCCAGCTCTTCCAGCAGCCGCACCCCATCCTGAATATTGCGCTTATCCGGCGCTTCCACAAACGGGAAGGCGGCGATATCGCCCAGCCCCAGCGCGGTCATTTGCAGGATAACGGATGCCAGGTTGGTTCGCAGGATCTCCGGATCGGTAAACTCCGGGCGCGACAGGAAATCGTCTTCCGAATAGAGACGAATACAGATCCCTTCCGACACGCGGCCGCAACGGCCCTTACGCTGATTAGCTGACGCCTGCGAAACCGGCTCGATCGGCAGACGCTGAACTTTGGTTCTGTAGCTGTAGCGGCTGATGCGCGCCGTACCCGGGTCGATCACGTATTTAATGCCCGGTACGGTCAGCGAGGTTTCGGCCACGTTGGTCGCCAGCACGATGCGGCGCCCGCTGTGCGGCTGGAACACGCGGTTCTGCTCGCTGTTGGACAGGCGCGCGTACAGCGGCAGGATCTCGGTATGGCGCAGATCGCGCTTGCTGAGCGCATCGGCGGTATCGCGGATCTCACGCTCGCCGCTCATGAAGATCAGAATGTCGCCAGAACTCTCGTTGCCCAGCTCGTCGACGGCATCGAAGATGGCCTGAAGCTGGTCGCGCTCGGTATCGTCCGCCTCTTCAACAATCGGGCGATAGCGCACTTCAACCGGGTAGGTTCGGCCTGAGACTTCAATGATCGGCGCATTATTGAAATGTTTTGAGAAGCGCTCCGGGTCGATGGTCGCGGAGGTGATGATGATTTTCAGATCCGGACGCCGGGGCAGCAGCTCTTTCAGGTAGCCGAGCAGGAAGTCGATGTTCAGGCTGCGCTCGTGCGCTTCATCGATGATGATAGTGTCGTACTGCATCAGCAGACGATCCTGCTGGATTTCCGCCAGCAGGATACCGTCGGTCATCAGCTTAACCATGGTGTTATCGCTGACGTGGTCGCTGAATCGCACCTTGTAGCCGATGCAGCCGCCCGGCTCCGTTTGCAGCTCGTCGGCAATACGGTTCGCCACGGTGCGCGCCGCCAGACGACGCGGCTGGGTGTGACCGATCAACCCTTTCACCCCGCGGCCTAATTCCATGCAGATCTTCGGCAGCTGAGTGGTTTTACCTGAACCGGTTTCCCCCGCGACGATCACCACCTGGTGGTCGCGCACGGCCTCAAGAATGTCCTGTTTTTTCTGGCTGACGGGCAGGTTTTCCGGATAGGTAATCTCCGGGCGTGCGGCTTCACGCAGCACAACTTTCCCTGCCGCCTGTTCAATCTCTTTGGCCATCTCCTGGTAAATGGCCTGTTGTGCATCAGGATTTTTAACCTTCTTAACGCCGTGCAGACGGCGCGCAAACCGCTGTTTATCGCGCAGCATCAGCGAATCAAGCTGTTGCATCAGCACCGGGAAGGATAATTTCTGTTGTTCTGTCATAGCGTTAATGGGCAGTGCACTGCCGGATAAAATCTCTTTTTAATGATTGCTATAGAGTACCACATCAGTGCTTTTCGCGCCTTATTCAAAAAATTCGAACATAGGCTTCGATATATTGCGCTATCCCTGTGGCAGGATTGTGAATAAAGTGTCAACAAGCAACGGGGCAACCCCCTCAATCAAATACAAAACAGGAAATTCCCATGAGCAAAGTATTAGTGTTGAAATCCAGTATTCTGGCAGGGTATTCACAGTCTGGTCAGCTGGCAGACTATTTCGTTGAACAGTGGCGTGAACAGCACAGCGCGGATGAAATCACCGTGCGTGACCTGGCGGCAAACCCGATTCCTGTGCTGGACGGCGAGCTGGTTGGCGCGCTGCGTCCGAGCGATGCGCCTCTCACCCCACGTCAGCAGGAAGCCCTGGCGCTCTCCGACGAGCTGATTGCTGAGTTGCAGGCCCACGACGTTATCGTGATCAACGCCCCAATGTATAACTTCAACATTCCTACGCAGCTGAAGAACTACTTCGACCTGGTGGCGCGCGCTGGCGTAACCTTCCGTTACACCGAGAACGGCCCGGAAGGTCTGGTGAAAGGTAAACGCGCTATCGTCCTGACCAGCCGCGGCGGTATTCACAAAGATACCCCTACCGATCTGGTCGCACCGTACATGACGCTGTTCCTGGGCTTCATCGGCATTACCGACGTGAACTTCGTGTTCGCTGAAGGTATCGCTTACGGCCCGGAAGTAGCCACCAAAGCGCAGACCGACGCGAAAGCCGCTATCGACAGCCTGGTCGCAGCCTAAATTTTCCCCCTCTCACCGCCCGGTGGGAGGGTTTTTCTTTCCCCCGTATTTCGTTATCATCCGCACCCACTCTCCAGCCCGGCGGCCTGATGTCTGTCATTATCGATACGTTTATTGCCCCCCCCTGTCACGACGACATTGAGATCCTCTGGCAGGACGAGCATCTGCTGCTGATCAACAAACCCTCAGGGCTGCTCAGCCTGTCCGGGAAAAATCCGCAAAACCGCGATTCCGTCCACCACCGTCTGGTGCAAACCTTTCCCGGCTGCACGCTGGTGCATCGTCTTGATTTTGGCACTTCGGGTCTGATGGTCATTGCACGTAACAAAGCGATTAACGCCGCGCTTTGCCACCAGTTCAGCCAGCGCGCCGTGACCAAAGTTTACACCGCCCTGTTGTGCGGACATGTGGAACAGGACGAAGGGACCGTGGATGCCCCGATTGCCAAAGATCCGGCGCTGTTTCCGCTGATGACGATCTGTGCCCGCACCGGTAAGCCCGCTCGCTCCCGCTATCGGGTGATGGAACGTATTTATCAGGATACGACAATGCCGTTGACGCGGGTTGAGCTTACCCCGGAGACCGGGCGCACCCACCAGCTGCGCATTCACTGCCAGCAGTTAGGCCACCCTATTTTGGGGTGCGATCTGTATGGGGGTCTGGAATGGCCGGGGGCGGAAGAAACGCCCCGGCTGATGCTGCATGCAAGCGTTCTGAGTTTTATTCATCCGCTGAGCGGCGAGACCATGAATGCCCGTCACGCCGCGCCATTCTGAACGAGGTTTACCACATTAAATCGTCAGGGATTTTGAAGTCTGCGTACGGATCGTCTTCGTCCTGCTCTTCCTGACTCAGCGCGCTGTTAAGCACAATGCTGTCCGCATCGCGCTGGGCAATTTTATCCGCCACTACCGCCGGGATAATCGCGTAATCACAGTCGCCATTCGCGTTAATCACCAGTCGGGCAATCGCCAGGCGACCGTTGATCAGCTGGGTTTGCGTCTGCTTATCGACGTCGATTTTTTTGATCAGGCTGCCATCGGTAAAGTTAAAGGTAATGTTGCCCTTCGCCACGGTGATGCGGTTCATCTCAATCAGCTGCTTCACCTGCGCCCTGAACTCTTTTGCCAGCACCGCCTGTTTTTGCTGTTCGCTCAGCTGCTTATCACGCTCCAGCTGGGCTTTCTTGTTCTCTTCAACAGCCTCTCTCGCCTCGCGAGCCTGGACGCGGGATTTTTTCGCCGTGCGCTGAACCTTCGCCATCTTTTTACTGCTGACTAAGCCCGCTTTCAGCATCTGCTCTTGTAGGGTGAGTTTTGTCATGATCGTTTAAACCGGTTGGAAATGTCGGGGGATTATACCTGAATCGCGCAGTTCATGAAGAACCCTCATGACGCAGTGAAATTAAGTCACTTCCCCTGCGCCAGTGGCTCAGGCATAAATTATGCATTGATAACGTTTAGGCAACATGAACTTAGGATGCATAACCAAATGAGTCAGGCTTTCACATTTACCCTTAAGCGCAGTTGCTTTGATGAAAATTATAACCCGTCAGAAAACACGCGCACCACCACCAACTTCGCCAACCTGGCGCGTGGCGAGAAGCGTCAGGAGAACCTGCGCAATACGCTGGTGATGATCAACAACCGCTTTAACGCGCTGGCGAGCTGGGATAACCCAAAATCCGACCGCTATGCCGTCGAGCTGGAGATTATTTCAGTCGATATGAATATCGGCGGCGATTTTACTTTCCCGGCCATCGAAATTCTGCAAACGACGATCGTGGATAAAAAGACCCACGAGCGCATCGAAGGCATCGTCGGGAATAACTTCTCATCCTATGTTCGTGACTATGATTTCAGCGTCCTGCTGCTGGAGCATAATAAAGATCAGCCCCGTTTTACCCTCCCCGAGAATTTTGGCGAGCTGCACGGCAATATCTTTAAAAGCTTCATTCATTCTGCGGAATATCAGGCGAACTTTAAAAAAGCGCCGGTGATCTGCCTGAGCGTCTCCAGCAAAGACACCTATCGTCGTACCGGTAACCACCACCCGGTGCTGGGGTATGAGTACCAGCCGGACGGCGAGTCGCTAACGGAACAGTACTTCGCGAAGATGGGCCTCAAGGTTCGCTATTTCATGCCGGAAAACAGCGTCGCGCCATTTGCCTTCTTCTTCTCCGGCGATTTACTGCGTGATTACACCAATCTGGAACTGATCGGCACCATCAGCACCATGGAGACGTTCCAGAAGATCTATCGACCAGAAATATACAATGCCAATTCCGCTGCGGGACAGTGCTATCAGCCCGACCTGAATCAGCAGGATCACTCATTAACAAAAATCGTTTATGACCGTGAAGAGCGCAGCCGGCTGGCCATTGAACAGGGTAAATATACCGAAGAGCGGTTCATCAAACCCTATAAAACCCTTCTTGAGCAGTGGTCTCATCACTTCACGCTTTAATTTAATACGAATAAAAGGTTCTTCTTATGAAAACATTGCTCCCGACATCGACGGCTGGCAGCCTGCCGAAACCCACCTGGCTTGCGCAGCCGGAAACGCTCTGGTCGCCGTGGAAACTCCAGGATGAGGAATTACTGGCAGGGAAACAGGATGCGCTGCGTTTGTCTCTGGATGAACAGATTCGCGCCGGGATTGATATCGTCAGCGACGGGGAACAAACCCGCCAGCATTTCGTCACCACCTTTATTGAACATCTCAGCGGCGTGGATTTTGAAAATCGTCAGACGGTGCGGATCCGTAACCGTTACGATGCCAGCGTGCCGACCGTGGTAGACGCGGTGGCGCGCCAGAAACCGGTGTTTGTAGACGACGCGAAATACCTTCGCCAACTGACGGACAAGCCGATCAAGTGGGCGCTGCCTGGCCCGATGACCATGATCGACACGCTATACGATGCTCACTATAAAAGCCGCGAAAAGCTGGCCTGGGAGTTCGCAAAAATTCTCAATCAGGAAGCCCGCGAGCTGGAAGCGGCCGGCGTTGACATTATTCAGTTCGACGAACCTGCTTTTAACGTCTTTTTCGACGAAGTGAATGACTGGGGCATCGCCGCGCTGGAGCGCGCCATTGAAGGGCTGAAATGCGAAACCGCAGTACATATCTGCTACGGGTACGGCATCAAAGCCAATACGGACTGGAAAAAAACGCTCGGCTCCGAGTGGCGCCAGTATGAAGAGGCGTTTCCAAAGTTGCAGACCTCAAAGATCGATATCATCTCGCTGGAGTGCCACAACTCGCGCGTGCCGATGGATCTGCTGGAGCTGATCCGCGGTAAAAAAGTGATGGTCGGGGCAATTGATGTTGCCACCCAGACCATCGAAACGCCGGAAGAGGTTGCCGATACGCTACGCAAGGCGTTGCAGTTTGTGGATGCAGACAAGCTCTATCCGTCCACCAACTGCGGCATGGCTCCCCTTTCCCGCCAGGTCGCCAACGGTAAGCTGAAGGCATTAAGCGCCGGGGCTGACATTATCCGTCGCGAGCTTGCCCGCTAACCTTCAGGTTTGCCAGTACAGCGGCGTACCGAACCGCTCAATATAGTAGTCAATCACCGCCCTGACGTTCAGGGGCGGATGACGCGCGTTCGGGTAAATCGCCGCAATCGTCAGTGGCTCCGTATTAATAGAACACTCCATTTCCGGCAGCAGTGCCACCAGCTCACCGCTTTTGAGCCGTTCGCTCACCATCCAGTCCGGGAATAGCACAACGCCCATGCCGCCCAGCGCCGCTATCAGGAGCGTTTCCGCGTTATTGGAAGTCATCAGCGGTACGATGGGATAGTGAACCCACGCCTCGCCCGACTGCCGGATCAGCCAGCGGTTAGGCCCGGACGAGCCGCGGTAAACCAGACAGTGGTGACGGCTGAGATCGTCCGGCCCCTCGGGTGCGCCATGTTTTTGCAGATAGTCCGGCGAGGCCGCCAGATGGTAGAACTGCTGACCGAACACCCGGGCGTGAAACGAGGAGTCCGTCAGCGCGCCGATGCGGAAGATAACGTCCGCGGCGTCGCGGTGCGGATCGATAAAATCGTCGGTGAGGGTCAGTTCAATGGAGAGACGAGGATAACGCGCCAGAAGCCCCGGCAGGCCCGGCGCGATGTGCCGTTGTCCGAAAAAGACCGGGCCATTGATACGCAGCGTGCCCGACGGCTCGCGGGCGCGTTCATCCAGCTCGCGTCGCGCATCCTCCAGATTTCCGGCCATCGCCCGGGCATAGCGCACAAAAAGATGCCCGCTCTCTGTGGGCATAATCGCCCGCGTGTTGCGGTAGAAAAGCTGTTGCCCGAGGGCGTCCTCAAGCTGGTGGATCATGCGGGAAACCTGCGACGCAGAAATCCCTTCCCGCCTCGCCACCACGGAAAAATTCTGCGTTTCATAAACGTCGATGAAGATCAGCAGCGCGCGAACGCTGATATGTCCGGCATCCATCATTAATGCATTTCCTGCACAGGTGTTTCCTGCATTATGGCATTTTTCTCAATGATGTTCAGACGTAATCTTCTCCGCCTGGAAAAAGGAGAAAAAGCGTTATGCACATTATTTTAATTTTACTGGTGATTGCCGGCGGCATGGGGCTGTCCGTGGAAGCCGGGCTGCTGGGGCCGCTGGGCGCGGAGGTGGGCGACCTGTGGGCGGCGTTCAGCATATTTAGCGTGGGAACCGGGCTGACGTTTCTGCTGATGCTGTTTTTCAGCCCCCGCAACAGTCCCTCATTTTTTGCGCAGCCGTCATGGCACCTGCTGGGCGGCGTGCTCGGCCCGGTCTACGTCATCATTCTCACCATTGCCACGCCAGCGATCGGTATTGCCATGACGATGATCGGCATTCTGGCAGGCCAGGTCTTTAAAAGCCTGATTATTGACCACTATGGCCTGCTGGGTACGCCGCACCGCAGGATCGATACAAAACGCATTATTGCGCTGGGATTTATCATCGCCGCGCTCATTCTCGTGGCGCAGGGGTAACGTTATGACCGTGATTATGATTATTCTGGCGGTGATTGGCGGCGCGACGCTGAGCATTCAGGCTGCCATTAACGGGCAATTAGGCAGCAGCGTGGGGGTATTCAAAAGCGCGTTTCTGACCTTTTCCGTCGGCGCGCTGGTAACCGCCCTGCTCATTTTCTTTTTTGAGCCGAAACAGGCGGTCAGCCTGATGGATGTGCCCAAGTGGCAGCTTCTGGGCGCCCTGTGCGGCGTCCCTTATATCGTGATTATGGTGCTCGCGGTGCAGCGTATCGGCACCGCCGTTGCCACGGTAGCGGTGATCCTGGGTCAGCTGGCCATGAGCATGCTGATTGATAACTTTGGCTGGCTGAACAATGAAGCCATTCCGTTTTCAGCGAGCCGTTTCGGGGCCGTGGTCTGCCTGAGTATCGCGCTCTTCTTCATCTACTCAAGCAGTAAACCTCAGCCCGAAGAGGATTAACCGCCCTCTTTGCGGGTAAAGAACAGCGTCACCGTGGCGACGGTGACGCCAAATTTCTTCATCTCGGTTTTATTGAACAGACGGGTGCTGTCCTGCAAATACATCCAGTCATCAAAGTGCAGCAGCCAGGTTTTACCGTCCGCCTTCACGTTCATGCTGTAGCGCCAGTTAAGGGCGTTGCCCGAAACCTGACCGGTCGCGACACCTTCTATGTCACCCGCCGTGCCTTCGTAACGATCGTGGCCAATGCGGCGGATATGCCAGACGCGCTTTTGCTTCTCGCCGTCGTCATAGACAAAATGCTCGTTCAGCGTCAGCGTATCGCCGATGACATCTCCGGCGATCTCGACGTGAAAACGGCGGATCTGCTTACCGCTGCGGTCCTGCACCATCCCCCACGCCTCGGTTTTGCCCTGGAAGTAGTGGAAAATATCAAGCCTTGGCTGCTGCTGACGATACTCGGTCACTTCTGTGCTGCACCCGGCCACCAGCATTGTCAGTGTAAGCGCCATTAACAGGAATCGTTTCATTGTGGTCCTCCGATTAACTGCTGACGCAGTTCAGGATACTCGGTGCGGGGATCGAGCCAGATCGCCAGAAAGCGCGAGCTAAACGCTGCCGACTGGCGCGGCCCGAGGGGCGTAAATTTTTTCTGCGACGCCGTGGGGCGATACCAGAATTGCCCCTGACCGTTATTAACCACAAACGCGAGCTGCGTGCCGGGCGTGACGTCGGGCCAGAGCGCTTTTAGCATCCGCAGCCAGGCTTCACTCTGCGGCTCCTGCTGCAAAATGCCCTGCGCCTGCCACTGGTCGCGGGTCGCCTCGACCAGGTCGTCGCCATCGATATCCCGGGCATAGGTGATAATCAGCGCGTTATCGCTGTCTGTTCCTGTATAGCTGCCGTCGGGCGTCAGCAGCTGAGAGGTATAAACGGTAAACGGCCCCCAGGTGAGGGTGGCATCGCCTACCTTGCGCCAGCTCAGCCAGTCAGTCGCCTGCGCGTTACAGGCCATAACGGTTAGCGCGAGTGCGAGTAACAGATGTCTCATTGTTGTCTCCCCATCAGCAGGTGGAAAAACAGCATCAGCACCAGCCAGCCCGGGATCATCCAGCTGACGACGATAAAAGTCGGCTCCAGGAACGTGATGGCCCCCAGACGCTCGCCAAACAGGTAGGCCAGCGGCCCGCCCAGGGTCGCCAGCGCTGTCAGCAGCCAGCCCGGCAAGGTGGTCGTGCGGGTCAGTTGCGTCCAGACGGTGGCAAACATCAGCCACAGCGCCACCATCCATAGCGGCATCAGAGACGTGCCAGTGAATGAAATCAACCCCGTCAGCGCCCAAAGGGCGTCCAGCATCGCGCCCGACGCCGCCAGCACAAGGGCGTATACCCGGTGTGATGGCGGTAACAACAGCCAGGCAATCAGCGCCAGCGCGATCCAGATGACCAGCCCCTGCTCGCGAAACAGCACCACCAGCGTCCAGTAGAGATCAAACCCGATGGCCAGCAGAAAGACCTGCCCGTAGCGCTTCATACGCGTTCCGTAGTCAGTTGCACCACGCTGATGGTGCGGGCGTTAAACCCGGCTTCACAGTAGCCGAGGTAGTACAGCCACATCCGGCGGAAACGGTCATCAAATCCGAGCTTTTCAATCTCCTGCCAGGCGTGAACGAAGCGCTGACGCCAGTGCGCCAGCGTGCGGGCGTAGTCCGGCCCCATATCGAAGAGGTTACGCACGACAAAATCGGTATGGCGGGTCATCAGTTCATTCATGGCGGAGATGCTGGGCAAAAAGCCGCCGGGGAAGATGTAGCGCTGAATAAAATCGACGCTTTTGCTGTAGTCGCGATAGCGCTGATCCTGAATGGTGATGGCCTGAATCGCCATCCGCCCGCCCGGACGCAGACGCGCCTGGCAGGTGCGGAAAAACGTTGGCAGGTAGCGTTGGCCGACGGCTTCAATCATCTCAACCGACACCAGCTTATCGTACACTCCGGTCAGATCGCGGTAGTCACAGAGCAGCACCTCAACGCGATCCTGTAAACCTGCCCGCGCGATCCGCGCGGTGGCCCAGTGGTACTGCTCCTGCGATAGCGTGGTAGTTGTGACCCGGCAGCCATAATGACGGGCGGCATATTCTGCCATCGCCCCCCAGCCGGTACCAATCTCCAGCAGATGATCGTTTGCGGTGAGCGCCAGTTGGTCGCACAGCCTGGCCATTTTTGCCTGCTGAGCCGCTGCCAGATCCTGCTCTTCCCCGGTAAACAGCGCGCTGGAGTAAAGGAGTTGTTCATCAAGGAAATGGGCGTAAAAGGCGTTGCCCAAATCGTAATGGGCGGCAATATTTTCCCGTGCCTGCGCGCGGGAGTTGCGCCGCATCCAGTGCCGTAGCCGCTCTACCGGTTTCCCGAGCAGGCGAAACCCTTTTTCCAGTTCCCCGAGGATCTGGCTATTGCGCGCTATCAGCTCCAGCAGCGGCGTCAGGTGGGCCGTCTCCCAGTCGCCATCCATCCACGCTTGTGCCGCGGCGAGGCTGCCCCCGGTTAGAATGCGCCAGTAGACGCCCGGCGCGAGTACCTGCACCTCAGCGTGAAGCGCGGTGGAGGCGTCGCCGAACTGGAATGTCTGCGCGCCTTCACGCAGCGTCAGCGAGCCGCCGCGCAGCCCGTTCAGCAGGCGAAAAAGCAGCCATCGCGCGACGCGGACGTTGCGCGGGATATCGGGTTCAAGCGCAAAGACGGGATCGGTCATGAGCGTTCACTCCTGCTTAGGGGATGGTTATGCAGCGGCAGGCGCTTCAGCCACAGCCTGAGCGCCTGCCAGTAAATGGCGAAAACGGTTTTGAGGGTCATCAACGGGATCCGCGCCAGCAGCGACCGCAGCGCTGCGCGCGTCAGCGGCTCCCGGCGCAGCGTCAGAGTGGCATCAAACACCTTCGTCTCCTGATGGTTTTCGATATGCATGCGCAGCGTGCTGGCCGGACTGTTGAAGCGCCAGTGGTAGACCATGTCCATCGGATTAAAGGGCGAGACGTGAAACGCTTTTTCCGTCGGCGGGGCGTCCCGCCCCGCTACCGCGTAGTAGTGTCGTTCATTCCACGGCGTGTTGCGAACTTCGGCGAGAACCCAGCGCAGGGTGTCTTCCCCGTCATAGCAATAGTAAAAATTGACCGGGTTAAAATGAAAGCCGAAATAACGTAGTTGGGTTAGAAGCATGACCCGCCCCGCCGGGCGTTCGCCGGTCAGATTTTCCAGACGCTCAAGGACGCGCTCTTTGAGCGGCGTGCCCAGCGGGTAGTCCGCATCATAAAATGCCGCGGGCGCAACGCGGTTACGGCGCACGCCGACGGAGGGCAGCGCGTCCAGCTCATCGAGATCGAGCCAGGCCATAAAGACGCTGTAGGTAAAGTGGTGCGCTTTTGGCGAAAGACGGCGATGGCGCAATGTGCCGTGGTAAAGGCAGCTGTTCATCTCAGTTGCCCTCCCCGGCCGCGATAGCGTTTACCACATCCAGCGCACTGCGTACCCCATCTTCGTGGAAGCCGTTGTACCAGTACGCGCCGCAGAACCAGCTCCGCTGGCGACCGTTTATTTCGCCACGCCGGGCCTGGGCTTGCCAGCTTTGCGGGTTAAAAAGCGGATGCTCATAGACAAAGCGGCGCAGCACATAGCGTTCTTCCACCGGCGTTTCCGGGTTGAGGGTGACGCAAAACAGCGGGCTACCCGGCGGCAGTCCCTGCAAAATATTCATGTTGTAGGTGACGCAGGCGCTGGCCCGATCCTGCTCGCTGAGGCGGTAGTTCCAGCTCGCCCACGCGCGCTTGCGCACCGGCAGCCAGCGCGGATCGCTGTGAAGCACCACCTCGTTACGCTGCCAGCCGATATCACCCAGCACCTCACGTTCAGCCTGCGTTGGGCTGGCGAGCATCGCCAGCGCCTGAGCGGAGTGGCAGGCGAAGATCACCTGATCAAAGTTGTCTGTTACGCCCTCACGCGTTATATCAACCCCGCGATCGTGGCGAATAATCTGCTGCACCGGCGCATTGAGGTGCAGCGTCAGGCGATCGCCAAGCTTGTCCAGCATCGCGCGGATGTACTCCCGGGAGCCGCCCGGCACCACGTACCACTGCGGACGATGGGTAATGTCCAGCAGACCGTGGTTTTCAAAAAAGCGTAAAAAGAGCGGCAGCGGGAAGCGTTTCATCTCCTGTAGCGAGGATGACCAGATAGCCGCCCCCATTGGCAGAATGTAGTGACGCGCAAAAAAAGGCGTGAAGCGGTGCTGGTGCAGGAACGTCTCCAGCGTGGCGGACTCGCTGACGTCACCCCGGAGCGTCTGTTTCGCCAGCCGGTTAAAGCGCACGATCTCCTTCAGCAGCGTCCAGAAGGCAGGGTTTAACAGATTACGACGCTGGGCGAACAGCGACGTCAGCGTGTGGCCGTTGTACTCCAGCCCGCTCTGCGGGTTATGTACCGAAAAACTCATCTGCGTTTTTTGCCCGCTGATGCCCAGTTCGCTCAGCAGCCCCATGAAGCGCGGATAGGTGCGGTCGTTGTAGACAATAAAACCGGTGTCGATGGCAAAGTTGCCCTGCGGCGTGTCGACATCCACCGTTGCAGTATGCCCGCCCGGCGTAGCCTGCGCTTCAAACAGCGTGACCTGATGATGTCCGGCGAGCCGCCAGGCACAGGTTAACCCGGCGATACCGCTGCCGATAATCGCGATCTTCATGGTCGCACCATCCTGCGCAGCAGTGCGCGCTGAAGTATATCGGGCAGACCGGAGAGCAGGCGCAGCGCCAGGCTAAACCCGGCGGGAAACGCGATATGATCCTTCCCTTTTGCCAGACCGCGACGAATGGCATGGACGGCGTCCTCCACGCTGACCCGGCCCGGCATCGGGAAATCATTTTTTCGGGTCAGCGGCGTGTCGACAAAACCAGGTGAAACGACCGTGACGGCGATCCCTTTCGGCTCCCAGTCGAGGCGCAGCGTCTCAGCAAACCAGGTTAACGCCGCTTTAGAGGCGCCATAGGCTTCGGCTCGCGGGAAGTGAAGCCAGTGCGCCATCGAACTGACCAGCACCACGCGGTTGCCGGATATCAGCTGCGGCTGCAACGCCGCAAGGCAGTTTACCGGCCCCATGAAATTGGTGGTCATGACCCGCGCCACCAACGCGGCATCCACCTCGCCGCGCTCGAGATACTCGCAGGTTCCGGCGCAAAGAATCACCGTGTCGGCAGCACAGTCCGCCAGCGCCTGGCGACAGGCGTCCCTGTCTGTCATATCGAACAGGCGCACCGTAATGTTGGGGCTGTGCTGATGCACGGCTGCCAGACGTTGCGCATCGCGCCCGCAGGCAATCACCCGGTAGCCATCGTCGGCAAAAGATTTCGCCAGCCCGGCCCCTATGCCCGAGCTTGCGCCGGTGATCAGAACCGTTTTCATGATTTCACTCTCCGCTTCACGCCGCGTACGGCCCAGCCGAGCACCGGAAGATGTTCGTAAATCATCTCTCCGGCATCGTAGTAATCCCGCTGGCGAACAATGCGATCGTCGCGCATGTCTACCACAGAGCAGCCCGGCAGCTGGCGCATTGCCCCCCGGGCAATACGCGGGTGCGACCAGTGCATCATCCAGGTAACAACAAAGCGATCGCCCTGCTGCAACGGTGCATCGACGGTAAAGCGGCACCGCTGGACGTTAGCCAGCAGGTGAGTGAAATAGCGCTGAATCGCGAACAACCCGCTGTGTTCGCCAAAGGGATCGATAAGCGTGGCATCGGCGCGATAAATCTTTGCCAGCGCCGAAGGTGGCTGGGTATCCAGCGTGGCGTAATAATCAACGAATCGACTGATGACGGACGGCAACGTGCTCATGGGTCACATCCTGGCTGTAAACAACGTAGCGAAATCGCATAATTAAAACTTACACAATTAGCGTTATTTGTCCAAGTTTGTGCAGATATATTTTTTATACCTATTTTAATTCAGTACTTTAAAAACTTTCCCTGAGGTGCCAATTTGAGTCAAAAGCAGATTCTCACCGCCGTGCCGTTATTTTTTAGGGATAACCTTAAGGCAAAGGTGCCATTTATCTTCCAGACTTATCCTTTTAATTCATAAGGATGTCACGCGATGAAAAATTTACTGATGGCGCTCTTTTCCAGCCCGGAATCCTTGTTGCAGGTTATGAGTCACCAGGAAATTATCGAAGCCGTAGAGGATGGCGACCGCATCATCATCGATCAGGATGGAAACGCCTCGGTTAACTACAAAAGTAACGAGGTTCGGCAGGACTTTCTGCGCCATGTCAACGCGCTGAAGAGGGCCTGAAATGGGAACGGCAATATTCATGGTATTGATGGTATGCGGCTACTGGTACACCAGCCGCGATCTCTCAACCCGGTTCAAAATTAAGCGTTCATTCGGCTGGGATGTCTATTTTCTTGTGGCGCTGTATGGCTGCATTTTCGTTTTACAGGGCGTGATCGCCACCGGCCTGCTCTGGCTGCTGTTGTTCGCCCTCTCCGCCGCCGACAACACGTTCCATTTCACGTCCGCAAAATACGCCGACTGGCAAATTGATTTTATGAACTGGAGCTTTTTAGGAATTCAGGCTCCGGTCGTGGTGATGCTGGCCTTTGCGATCCTGTTTTGTCTCTATCGTTCTAACTGGGCCGGTAGCGCGCGGCTGGACGGCGAAGGCCGGAAAAAGCTCTACAAGCGGCTGGCGCAATCGAGCGGGATTGAACAACTGCTCTATCAGTGCATGGAGGAAGGTGAACTTGCGCACGTCACGCTGAAGTCGCGGCGGATTTATATTGGCATGATCCATACCGCCACGCTGGAGTATGAAAAAACCGCCAATATCGTGCTTATCCCGATGCTGAGCGGCTACCGCGACGGGGAGAACATGCAGCTGTGTATTGAGCACAACTACAGCAAATGGTACGCCGAGCATGAGGTTACGCTCGACTCAGAACCAAAAAGCGCTATGGATTTCCGTAAGGTGATCATGCTTGATCAGATCGAGAGTATTTCGCTGTTCGATCCGGCAAGTGCCAGCGCGCTGGCGATGCGTGAATAAAAAAATGGCGCCTTATTTCTAAGGCGCCAGGATTATGTGGATGAAACCTGAACTTATGGCGTTACGATATTGAACCAGAAGTCAAATTTGTCCATGTAGCTCAGCATCTCTTCCAGCTTCGCCTCGTTTCCACTCACCTTCACGTCACCTTTATCCATCGCCTGCTTCAGCGTCTCTTTCTTAAGGATGATGTTGTTCAGCGTGGTGCGATCAAGCGCGATAGTTGCGTCGGCATCCTTCGCCTGCGCGTTGGCGGTATGGTTCAGCACGCCGTTTTCCAGCTCCAGCTTGTATTTGCCGCCATCCTTACCGAGATCGACATTGAAGACCGCCTTCGCGTTACCGGCCCGCACCCCGTTGATGTGCACACCCAGGTAGTCGAAGAACATTTCCGGGGTCATCGCTCGCACGGTATCCGGGCTGGCGGTGTTCGGCGTCGGCAGCTTCTTCACGCCATTACGCAGTTCTTGCGCGCCGGTCAGGTAGAAGTTACGCCAGGTGCCCGCCTCCGCCTGGTAACCTAACTGCTCAAGCGCGTCGGCTTCCAGATTACGGGCAGCCTGGTTGTTAGGATCGGCAAAGACCACTTTGCTGACCACCTGAGCAACCCAACGGTAATTACCCTGCTGATAATCCGCTTTGGCTTTCTGCATGATGGCATCAGCGCCGCCCATGTACTGCACGAACTTCTTCGCAGCCTGTTCAGGCGGCAGCTCGTCGAGGGTTGCCGGGTTGCCGTCGAACCAGCCGAGATAAAACACGTAAGTGGCTTTGACGTCGTGGCTAACGGAGCCGTAGTAACCGCGGCTTGCCCACTGTTTCTCGAGCGATTCCGGCAGCTTAAATTCTGCGGCGATCTCATCGCGAGTCAGGCCTTTGTTGGCCATACGCAGGGTCTGGTCGTTGATGTAGCGGTACATATCGCGCTGGCCTTTCATCAGCTTGACGATATTCTCGTTACCCCAGGTCGGCCAGTGGTGCTGCGCAATAATCACTTCCGCGTCCGCGCCCCAGCGCTCAATGGCGGCGTTAATGTACTTAGACCAGGCCAGCGGGTCGCGGATTTTCGCGCCGCGCAGGGAGTAGGTGTTGTGCAGAGTATGGGTCACGTCCTCTGCGGCCTCGATCATTTTCTTCTCTTTGACGTACCACAGCATCTCCGACGGAGCTTCTGAACCCGGCGCCATCATAAAGTCGTAGGTCAAACCGTCGATCACTTCTTCCTGACCGGTATGGGTAATGTAGTCGGTCGGCGGGATGAGGGTGACAGTACCCGCAGAGGTGGTGGTGCCAAGGCCTGCACCCACCTGGCCTTTTGCATCCGGCTTCAGCAGGTTGCCGTACATATAGCTCGCACGGCGGCTCATCGCGTTTCCGGCCATAATGTTTTCGGAGACCGCCTCTTTCATAAAGCCATCCGGCGCGTAGATTTTCACTTTGCCAGACTTGACGTCAGCTTCGTCAACCACGCCGCGCAGGCCGCCATAGTGGTCAACGTGGCTGTGGGTGATCACCACAGCGACGACCGGTTTCTTGCCGCGGTTTGCATAGTAGAGATCCAGCGCTTCTTTCGCCGGTTCAGCGCTTAACAGCGGGTCGATAACGGTAATGCCCTTCTCGCCCTCAATGATGGTCATGTTGGAGAGATCGAGATTACGGATCTGATACACGCCGTCGGTGACCTTAAACAGCCCGCCAATGTTGATCAACTGTGACTGACGCCACAGGCTCGGGTTAACCGTATCCGGGGCTTTTTCACCCTCTTTGACGAAATCATATTTCGCCGGGTTCCAGATAACGTTCCCCTGCTCGCCTTTGATCATGTTTTGCGGCAGCGGGGCGATAAAGCCTTTATGGGCATTTTCAAAGTCGGTTTTATCGGCAAACGGTAATTTGTTATACAGGGCGTTATTAGCCTGCTGGGTTGTAGGAGTGGCATCCTGCGGCTGTACTTCCGCAAACGCGGAAAGCGACAGCGACGTCAACACACCGGCCAGCGCCAGATGTTTAGCGATTATCGTTAATTTCATTAAATGGCCTCATAGATTAATTGCGCCGCCAGCGATATTTAATTGTGGCGGATAATTTTAATGCGAACTCATTGAGGACCATTCTAACCAGAATACCTTCCCTTCATAGTCCCATATGGGACTGGTTATTTATCGATTCGTAATCCGTGGGCTATTGCTGCTATACTCGCTACCATAGCAGACGTTGCGGGGAGAGGCTTAGCGTGAATTTTCAGGATATCCATACCTATTATCAGCAACTCAATATTGGGCAATTTTTTCCGCAAATGCTTTGTGAAGGCGAGGTCTTAACCGTTGCCGCAAATAAAAAACTCACCGTTGAACCTGGCTATATTTATTTCTGTACTGAAGGGTCGCTGACGATATTAATGCCTGATGATGGGCTGAATATTGGCAATACTATTGAGTATATGCCGATCGGGTTAATGGAAAGGTATTGTCCACTGGCGAAGTATGAATATCGCAGCAGTGCCAGGGTGAAACTGGTGAGAATATCCTGGGCCGACTTCGACCAGATATTTTTCCAGGGTGGGCCTGAGCGCATGCAGGCGCTGGCCACCATACTGACCTATATGTCGATATTCACCATCGACCTGCATAACGAACGCAGGCAGGTCACCAGCTACCAGACCATTAAACCCATGCTCTATCGCTATCTTTATCGGCAGGAAACCCACACGGGAGAGAATGAGGGTCTGGCGCTGTTTATCATCAAGCGCACTAACCTGTCGCGAACGCATGTCTTTCGCGTGCTGGCGGATCTTAAAGCCGGGGGCTATATCACCATGAAGCGCGGAAAGCTGGTGTCGATAGACCGTCCGCTGCCGGAGGCGTATTAAATTACGCCCCTGAAGCGAATGCTTCAGGGGCTGGCTGATTAACGCACCAGGTGCAGGAAGTGCAGATGTTTTTCATACTGGTCCAGGATATCGTTAATTAACTGCTCCTGGTTCCAGCCCATCACATCGTAATTTTGCCCACCTTCCTTGAGGTAGATTTCTGCCCGATAGTACCGGTGCTGTTCTGCCTGATTCTCATCATTCTCCATGGCCGCTAGCGCGAAGGTCGGCGAGTTATAGCCACGCAGCCTGACTTCATAAATGAAATTCAGCTCATTGCCTAAATCCACCTCAAGGCGAATACGATCGTCCGACGCGTCGCTGATATGGCTCTGCGTTCCCTGCTTATTCAGTTCATCCTGCACCAGCACCATGGCCGGTTTGATCACCTCTTCCATAAAGCGTTTCACCAGGGAGCGTTTAGGTAAGTAGGCGATGTTACGCAGTCTGCGCTGCCACGGAATGGGGTTACGGGCCGCTGTCGGCGCGATCGTGGCCATACTCAGGCTCTCGCGTTTGGTCAAATCGCGTCGGAGCGCCTTCAGCAGGCCATAGATCGACACCAGCAGGATCATCGAGAACGGTAGCGCGCTGGCGATAGTCACGGTTTGCAGCGCACTCAGTCCGCCCGCGAGCAGCAGCGCGATAGCGACTACGCCCATCAGCGCGGCCCAGAAGATGCGCTGCCAGACGGGTGTATTGGCCTCGCCGCCGGACGCGAGGGTATCCACCACCATCGCCCCGGAGTCAGCGGAGGTTACAAAGAAGACAATAACCATCGCCATGGCGATAAATGACAGCACGGAAGAGAACGGGAAATGCTCAAGGAAATTAAACAGCGCCAGCGCCACGTCCTGCTGGACGGTATTCGCCAGATCGGACGCTCCCTTGTTCATGATGAGGTAAATGGCGCTATTGCCGAACACCGTCATCCACATCAGGGTAAAGCCCGCCGGGACAAACAGCACGCCAGTCACGAACTCGCGGATGGTTCTGCCGCGGGACACACGGGCAATGAACATCCCGACAAACGGCGACCAGGACAGCCACCAGCCCCAGTACAGCAGCGTCCAGCCTCCCAGCCAGTTGCTGGATTTCGGTTCATAAGCGTACAGGTTAAACGTCTTGCTCACCAGCTCGGACAGGTATCCGCCGGTATTTTCCACAAAGGATTTCAGCAGGAGTACGGTTGGCCCCAGGCACAACACCAGCACCAGCAGCAGTACCGCCAGCCCCAGATTGAGCTCTGATAAAATGCGAATGCCTTTATCCAGACCGGACACCACAGAAATGGTCGCCAGCCCGGTAATCAGGACGATAAGGATCACCTGCACGGTATCGTTGATGGGCACGCCAAAAAGGTGGTTCAGCCCGGCATTGACCTGTAAAACGCCGTAACCTAACGAGGTCGCCACGCCAAATACGGTGCCGATTACCGCGAAGATATCCACCGCATGACCTATCGGGCCGTAAATACGGTCCCCGATAATCGGATAAAGCGCCGAACGAAGCGTCAAAGGCAGGCCGTGGCGGTAGCTGAAGAACGCCAGAATCAACGCAACGATGGCGTAGATAGCCCAGGCGTGCAGCCCCCAGTGGAAGAATGTCAGCCGCATGGCCTCTTTGGCCGCAGCGACCGTTTCAGGTGTCCCCACCGGCGGGGAAAGGTAGTGCATGACCGGCTCCGCCACACCGAAGAACATCAGGCCGATCCCCATCCCCGCCGAGAACAGCATGGCGAACCACGAGTGGTAGCTGAAATCAGGCTGGGAGTGGTCGGGCCCGAGTTTAATATCGCCGTAGCGGGACAAGCCGAGGAACGTCACGCTCATTAAAATCAGCGCGACGGCAAGAATGTAAAACCAGCTGGCGTTGGTGAATATTTGCTGTTGCAGTAGCTTAAAGTTTTTATCGGCAACGTCAGGGAAAATCGCGGCAAAGGCGACAAGAAGGAAAATTAACAAAGCAGATGTGTAAAATACCGCTTTGTTAATCTGGCTTTTGGACTGCTTTGGGATAGTGTCGTTTCCACTCATATAGTGTCTTCCATAAACGTATTGACCGCTCTGAATGAGAGGCGTGATCTGCGTCAGGGTAACAAAATCCCTTTATGAATGCAGGTCTGAAACGTTCAATTATACACTATCCCCAAAGGGTATTTGTTGCGCGTTAACGCATCCCTATGCCATTGCATTATTTCGCAGGCAAGAAATGGTTAATTATCCCGGCCAGCCGACTTGGGCCGTAAGTTCTCATCGAATACCAGCCGTTTGCGTCCGGGCTCTTCTTCCCGCAGCGGCTCTACCTGATACAGCGTCTGCTTACAGCGATCCACCAGCACCTGATACTCCCGCGTGCCCTGCTTTTTCCACTCTATTTCCTGCGCGCTTAGCTCACGAATCGCTTTCGCCGGACTGCCAAGAATTAAGTGATTCGCAGGCATTTCCGCTTTGGCCTTCACAAACGCCGCCGCCCCGACGATGCTGTTTTCGCCGATCGTCGCTCCGTCCATCACCACCGCATTCATCCCCACCAGCGCATTACGGCGGATAATGCAGCCGTGCAGGATCGCGCTGTGGCCGATATGCCCGTCCTCTTCCACCACCGTGTCCTGCTCCGGAAAACCGTGCATCACGCAGTTATCCTGAATGTTCGCGCCGTCTTTCACCACGATCCGGCCAAAATCACCGCGCAGGCTGGCGTTGGGGCCTACGTAAACACCTTTGCCGAGGATCACGTCGCCAATCAGCACCGCGGTCGGGTGAACATAGCTCTCTTCAGGCACGACCGGCGTCAGACCATCAATTTGATAAACAGGCATACCCTCTCCTTATGTGATATTCAGACCACCAAAACGCTGGTGATAAAGCGTGCCGGGCGCGGGCAGCTCGCCGACGGAGGTTTCCCCCTTCTCACTGACAAACGCCAGGGCTCCCGCTGCCACGCGCTGGTAGATGTTAATGCACAGCTGTCGCGCGCTCTGTCCCGCCCAGTGCGCCGGGAGTAACTCCTCCGGCAACAGCGGATCTTTCAGCACCACGCGACGATAAAAATGAATGAGTAACAGCTGGATCTGAAAGCAGCGTTCCGGGGTTAAATCCTCGGGCGACGCCTCTTTCAGCAGCGGCAGCAGCGGACGGAACGAGTTGATAAACGTTTCGTACATCGCGTTTTGTTCGGTCAGCTGCCAGCACTCTTCCACGCGGGATCGTAACGCCGCGCGTGACAAAGCCAGCGGCGAATGAGCTTCAAAGAAAATGACGTTTTCCGCCACGCCCGCGTCATGCAACAGCGACTGCACGTCCGCGAGGTTCTGCGACGGCGAGGCCATCAGGCTCGGCGCCAGCGTGCCGAACCCTTGCCAGATGAGCTGTTTTTTCACGTCCGCGAGCGTGGTTTTATCCAGCCCCTCGGAAAGCAGCAGCAGCCATTTACCATCCCACGCCGGCAGTTCTGCACGGTAGATTTTATTTTCCGCGCGTCGGGTCAAACGCAGCCCCTTGTCGCTGAGACGGTAAAAGCTGCGGCGGCCAATGCGGGACACGTCCAGCCAGCCCTCTTTGTTGAGGCGAAACAGCGCGGTGCGCACAAAGCGCTCCCCGAATCCCATCCCTTCCAGCAGGGCCGCCAGACTGCCGAGCCAGATCTCTCCGCCGCGATGGGAAAGCGCGTCGCCATACAGCGAGGAGATAAGCGACGTTCCGCTGACGGGAACAGAGCTGACTGCGTGCTGGATAAAGGCATCAAGTTTATTCATGTGATTCATTCTGTTGTTATTTTTTTCCTGGATGAATCATAGCATAGGAATCTGGGGTTTCCCCCTCACCCTAACCCTCTCCCAAAGGGAGAGGGAACTTAATACACCCTCTCCCTTTGGGCTGAGGGATCCCCAGTAATTTTTTTATGCAGAAGCAATAAAGTTGCTTTCTAAATGACTGAGGGCTGTCAGCGATGCCCTGGTCCGGCTGTAAATCGCTGAGGCGTTTGCCTTCCGGCCGGGGCGAGGCGCAGGGATGCGCCGAGAGGGCGGCTTTACAGGGACGTTGCCTCCGCCCGTACCCGATAAGCCGGAAGGAATAAGCCGAGGGCACCGCGAAGCGGCGATTTACCGCCGGGAGCCCGGGTCGCCAGGGTGGTGGCGACTGAGCCACCCTGGCACGTTCACCGGTCATGTCGTTACAGAGTAGCAAGGAACATAAAGTGAACGGAATGACCACCACCGCCGTATGTTCCCCTCACCCTAACCCTCTCCCCGGAGGGGCGAGGGGATTGCTCAGTGCTCGCATTAATTTGTGGGGAACCCTCAGCCCTTTGGGAGAGGGCTGGAGTAAGGGAAATTCAA
Source organism: Enterobacter sp. MGH 4 (assembly GCF_000534735.1). Lineage (NCBI taxonomy): Bacteria > Pseudomonadati > Pseudomonadota > Gammaproteobacteria > Enterobacterales > Enterobacteriaceae > Enterobacter > Enterobacter sp. MGH 4. The sequence goes on from NZ_KI973289.1 coordinate 1,241,976, forward strand.
CCGTTGGCTGCCACTTTACGCAAATCAAACACCCGGCAGGCTTTACCCTCGGATCGCGGTATGCTGCCGCAGTTAACGATCATCACATCGGTTGAAATCCCCACCATCGATTTAATCCGATGACGCAGCTGATGGCAGACCTGACAACGCTGTTCATGCGTCAGCGTTAAGCTACTCTGTTTCAGCTCGACTTTCACCGAAAGTGAATCAAGATGCCCGCGGCGGTTCACCTCCAGTTGATAGTGCGGCGAAAGATGTTCGAACTTGACGATCTCCTCTTCCAGCTGTGACGGGAAGACGTTAACGCCGCGAATGATGAGCATGTCGTCGCTGCGCCCGCTGATGCGATCCATCCGGCGCATGGTGCGTGCGGTACCCGGCAGCAGGCGCGTCAGGTCGCGGGTGCGGTAGCGGATCACCGGCAGCGCCTCTTTGGTCAGCGTGGTGAACAGCAGTTCGCCCTGCTCGCCGTCGGCCAGCGGCGTGCCGTCATTCGGGTTGACGATCTCCGGGTAGAAGTGATCTTCCCAGATGGTCGGGCCGTCAGCGGTTTCAAGACACTCCATCGCCACGCCCGGCCCCATCACCTCGGAGAGACCATAGATATCCAGCGCGGTAATGCCCAGCCGTTTCTCGATTTCGCGGCGCATCGCCTGCGTCCACGGCTCGGCGCCAAACACGCCGACGCGCAGGGAACAGGCGCTGGCATCACCGCCCATCTGACGCTCCAGCTCTTCGATCAGGTTCAGGCAGTAAGAGGGCGTCACCATGATCATATCCGGCTGGAAATCGCGGATCAGCTGCGCCTGCTTCTCCGTCTGGCCGCCGGACATCGGGATCACCGTCGCCCCCAGACGCTCTGCACCGTAGTGCGCCCCCAGCCCGCCGGTGAAGAGCCCGTAACCGTAGGCGACGTGAATTTTATCCTTCGCGCTGCCCCCGGCGGCGCGCAGGGAACGGGCGACGATATTGGCCCAGTTGTCGATATCATTCTGGGTATACCCCACCACGGTCGGCTTTCCGGTGGTGCCCGACGAGGCGTGAATACGCACCACCTGCTCCATCGGCACCGCAAAGGTATCGAACGGGTAGTTGTCGCGCAGATCCTGCTTGGTGGTGCACGGGAATTTTTGCAGGTCCGCCAGCTCGTTGAAATCGTCAGGGTGAACGCCCGCGGCATCAAACTTGCGTTTGTACATCGGAACGTTGTTGTAGGCGTGGTTCAGCGTCCACTTCAGGCGCGCGGTCTGCAACGCCTGCAATTCATCAATGGACGCGGTTTCGATCGGATCAAGCTTTGTTGTATTTATCATCGCAGGGTACTCACATTATTGTTCGCTCAAACACGCTCAAGGATCATGGCAATGCCCTGACCCACACCGATGCACATCGTACACAGCGCGTAGCGCCCGCCGCGTCGGTGCAATTCATTGCTCGCGGCCAGCGCCAGTCTGGCACCGCTCATTCCCAGCGGATGACCTAGCGCGATCGCTCCGCCGTTCGGGTTGACATGCTCCGCGTCATCCGGCAAGCCCAGCTGACGCAGCACCCCCAGCGCCTGTGCGGCGAAGGCTTCGTTAAGCTCAATGACGTCCATATCGGTGATACTGAGTCCGGCACGTTCCAGCACCTTACGGGTGGCGGGAACCGGGCCTAATCCCATCAGACGCGGCTCGACGCCCGCGGTCGACATGGCCACAATGCGGGTGCGCGGGGTTAACCCCTGGGCAAGCGCCATCGGCTCGCTGGCGATAATCAGCGCCGCCGCCCCGTCGTTGACGCCAGAGGCGTTCCCCGCCGTCACCACACCGTTCTTGCGAAACGGGGCTTTCAGCGCGGCAAGCTGTTCCAGGGTGGTTTCGGCGCGCGGATGCTCGTCTACGCTCACTTCCGTTACCGCGCCTTTTTTCCCCGTTACCTGTACCGGGATTATCTCCTGCGCCAGAACGCCATTCTGCTGCGCCAGCGCGGTGCGCTGCTGGCTGCGCAAGGCAAATGCGTCCTGATCGGCACGGCTTATATTTAACAATTCCGCTACATTCTCTGCCGTTTCCGGCATGCTGTCAGTTCCGTATTGCTGATGCATGAGCGGATTCACAAATCGCCAGCCGATGGTGGTATCGAAGATCTCCGCCTGACGCTGAAACGCCGCGGTGGCTTTACCCATCACGAACGGCGCACGGGACATGGATTCGACGCCACCGGCGATCAGCAGATCGCCATCCCCGGCCTTAATGGCGCGCGCCGCAAAGCCAAGGGCATCCAGACCGGAGCCGCACAGGCGGTTAATGGTGGTACCGGAAAGGGTCTGCGGCAGCCCGGCCAGCAGCGACGACATGCGCGCCACGTTGCGGTTATCCTCTCCGGCCTGATTTGCGCAGCCGAAGATCACGTCATCTATGCGCTCCAGATCGAGCTGCGGGTAACGCGCCAGCAGCGCACGCAGCGGAACGGCCCCTAAGTCATCGGCACGCAGGCTGGATAATCCTCCACCGTAGCGACCGACCGGGGTACGCACACCCTCACAAATAAATGCGTTACGCATCAGGCTTCTCCTGTCACACTGCCGCCGGTGCGGTGGGATTTCCCGCGAAAAAGAGCGACGGTTTTCTGTTGTTGATTCTGAATTTCGATGTCGTAGACGCCGGTCAGTTTGCCCTGATGCTTCACCCGCGCGGTAGCGGTCAGCTTATCGCCAGCAAAGCCCGGACGCAGAAAATCGATGGCGCAGCCTGAGGCCACCGCCGCCAGCCCCTGACTGTTGCAGGCGTAGGCAAAGGCGGTATCGGCCAGCGAGAATAGCTGTCCGCCGTGGCAGGTTTTATGCCCGTTAAGCATCTGCGGGGTGATGGTCATGGTCACCACCGCGTAGCCCTCGCCCATCTCGATAATGTCCATCCCCATCGCCTGCGCGCAGGCGTCCCGTTCGTACATCGCGCGGGCGTTATGCCAGGCGTTATGACTCATAACTACTCTCCAGAAGCGCACGCTGGCGCAGCAGTGAACAGGGGCGATAACGTTCCTCGCCGTAGTGACGTTGCAGGTTCTCCAGCAGCGTTAACAGACGCTGCCAGCCAAGGCGCTCGCCCCAGGCGATGGGGCCGCAGGGATAGTTGACCCCTAAGCGCATGGCGGTATCGATGTCTTGCTCACTGGCGACCCCTTTTTGCAGGGCATCCAGCGCTTCGTTGGCAATCATCGCCACCGTGCGCCAGATCAGCAGGCCGGGGTAATCCGCAATCTGGACCACCCGTTTCTCCTGGTGCTGCAACCAGTAAATGGCTTTCTGCGTGGCGGCGTGCGGGTTGCCGGGCGCGGCGGCTATAACGGCCACATCCCGCTCGATGCGGTCGACCACCACCACCGGACAGCCGTGGCGCAGCGCCAGCGACTGCGCGGTTTCACCCTGCGTTTCGATCAACAACAGATCGTCAATTTCCGTGACACCGTCACTTCTTCGCTGTGCGCGCATCGGGCTGAAGCTGTGGCTGACCGGGGCGAGCCAGCTGACGGCGGGTTTGTCCTCCTGCCAGCGGTAAACGCCCTGCCCGCTTTTCTTACCCAGACGCCCCGCCAGCACCAGCTCCTGCTGCACCAGCGACGGCAAAAAACGACGCTCCTGCCAGAAGGCGTTAAATACGGAGCAGGTCACGGCAAAGTTGACGTCCTGACCAATCATGTCCGTCAGCTCAAGCGGCCCCATCGGGAAACCCCCACCGTCTCGCAGGGCGGCGTCGATCACCTCGGGCGCTGCCACCTGCTCTTCCAGCGCGCGCCAGGCTTCCGAGTAGAAAGGACGCGCTACGCGGTTGACGATAAACCCCGGTGTGGACTGGCAGCGTACCGGCTGCTTTCCCCAGCTCAGCGCCAGCTCGCACAGCGCATCGGCCACTTCGGGTGAGGTCGCCAGCCCGCTGACCACCTCCACCAGCTTCATCACCGGGGCAGGATTGAAGAAGTGCAGCCCGGCGACGCGTTCAGGGTGGTTTATCTCCGCCGCAATCGCGGTAACGGAAATGGACGAGGTATTGCTGGCGAGTAGCGTCTGCGGCGGACAAACCTCTGCCAGCTGGGTAAACAGCGCCTTTTTCACTTCAAGCCGCTCGGAGGCCGCCTCGATCACCAGATCGGCTTTCGCCAGAGCACTAATATTCGTCACCGGCGTCAGGCGGGCAAGGACCTGTTCCCCGGCGTCGGCAGAGAGTTTTCCGCGCGCAACGCGAGAGGACAGCCGCTGGCGAATGCCGTCGACGGCGCGGGAAATCGCCGCAGCGTCAATGTCGTACACCAGAACCGGATGACCGTGGGTGGCTGCCACTTCGGCAATCCCGGCGCCCATGGTGCCGCTGCCAATGACGGCGACCGTATGGATATTCACCATCTTATTTCCCCGTAAAGTTCGGCGCGCGTTTTGCCAGGAACGCGCTGACGCCTTCCCGGTAGTCGTCGCTGCGTCCGGCCAGACGTTGATAGTCGCGCTCCAGATCAAGCTGGGCGTCGAGGGTGTTGGTTTCGGCGGCGTTGATTGCCTGCTTGATCAAGCCCAGGCCATAGGTCGGCTGCGAGGCAAAATGCAGCGCCATCCGCTGTGCGGTGGCGGAGAGCTGCTCGTCGTCCACCACCTGCCAGATCATTCCCCAGGCCTGTGCCTGCTCGGCGCTGAGCTTGTCGCCCAGCAATGCCAGCCCCATGGCGCGGGCGCGTCCGGTCACGCGCGGCAGCAGCCAGGTTCCGCCGCAGTCCGGTACCAGCCCGAGCTTGCTGAAGGCCATCACAAAGCTGGCTGAACGGGCCGCAATCACCATGTCACAGCCGAGGGCCAGCGTGGCTCCTGCCCCCGCCGCCACGCCGTTAACCGCGCAAATCACCGGCTTCGGCAGTTTTGCCAGACGGCGCACCAGCGGGTTGTAAAAAGTCTCAACGGACATGCCCAGATCCGGCGCGGGGCCGGTCGGGTCCACGTTACGGTCGTTGAGATCCTGCCCGGCGCAGAAACCGCGTCCTGCCCCGGTGATCAGCAGGCAGCGGATAGCGTCATCGCGCTCGGCCTGCTTCAGGCATTCGGAAAGCTGCTGGTGCATGACGTCGTTAAAGCTGTTCAGGCGCTCCGGGCGGTTCAGCGTAATGGTCATTACGCCCTGCTCAACATGGCTCAGAATAAATTCCACAATTAGCGTCCTTTAAAGTCTGGGGTGCGTTTTTGTAAAAAGGCGTTGATGCCTTCCCGGCGATCGTCGGTGGCCGCGAGTAGCGCAAACAGCTGACGCTCCTGCGCCAGCCCGGCCTGAAGCGGCACTTCCTGCGACTGGCGAAGCGCCTGCTTCGCCGCCTGTAACGCCAGCGGCGAGTGGCGCGCCATCAGCCCCGCCTGCTTCAGGGCGTACTCCAGCGTCAGCGAGGCCGGGTAAACGTCACTGACCAGCCCGGCGCTGTGCGCCTGAACCGCCGTGATGCTTTCGCCCGTCAGCACCATTTTGCTGGCCAGCGATTTGCCCACGCTACGGATTAGCCGCTGGGTGCCGCCTGCGCCCGGCATGATCCCGAGGGTGATTTCCGGCAGGCCAAAGCGGGCGTTATCACCGGCAATCACCACGTCGCAGAGCAGCGCCAGCTCACAGCCTGCCCCCAGCGCGTAGCCGTTCACGGCGGCAATCAGCGGTTTGGTGAAGGCGTTTATCCGCGCCCACAGCTGCGGGCGGATATCGTTCAGTGTGGCGGGCAGGTCTTTCTCCGCCATTTCGTTGAGATCGGCCCCGGCGGCAAAGCAGCGTTCGTTGCCGTAAATCACACAGACGGCGATCTCCGCATCCGCGGCGGCGGCTTCAAGCTGCTCCGCAATTTGCGTGAGCAGGGCATTGTTGAGCGCGTTGCGCGCCGCCGGACGGTTAAGCGTCAGCTGCAACACGCGGCCATGACGGGTGACAATCAGTTCGCTCATGCCATCCCCTTCGCATCAAAATCGACGATAACGTCAGCGGTTAACGGCAGCGCCTGACAGCTCAGCACATAGCCTGCGGCCAGCTCGTCCGGCTCCAGGCTGTAGTTGGTCGCCATGTCCACCTCCCCGCGAAGCACTTTGCATTTGCAGGTGGCGCACACGCCGCCCTTGCAGGCGTAAGGCAGATCCGCCCCCTGACGCAGGGCCGCGTCAAGAATGCTCTCGTCGTCCGCCGTCAGGGTGATCTCCCTGTCGCGCCCGTCCTGACGGACGGTGACCTTCTGCCCGTCGGCCTGCACGCTGACTGTCCGTTTAACGGGGGTTCCCGGCGTGTTAAAGCGTTCAAGATGGATCGCTTTTTCCTGCATACCCAGCGCTTTCAGCGCCGCCTCAGCCTCGTCCATCATCGCCGACGGGCCGCAGATGAAGGCTTCATCGTACTGGCGGAAATTCACCAGCGTTTTTGCCAGCGCATGGAGCTTTTCCCCGTCAATACGGCCATGGAGCAGATCGCTGTCGAGCGTCTCCTGGCTGAAGATAGAGATCAGCTGCAAACGCTGCGGGTATTTATCTTTCAGGTCCGCCAGCGCCCGGCGGAACATCATGCTCTGGCTGCTGCGGTTACCGTAAATCAGGGTGAAGTGGCTGTGGGCTTCAGTGGCCAGCGTAGCGGACATAATCGCCAGCATCGGGGTGATCCCGGACCCGGCGGCAATCGCCAGATAGTGGCCTTCGCGTTCGGCCTGCGGCTGGTAGCCAAAATGCCCCTGGGGAACCATCACCTCCAGTGCCATGCCAGGTTTGATTTCGTCCCGGGCATAGCGGGAAAAACGTCCGCCCTCGATGGCTTTGACCGCCACGCTGATCTCACCGCACGCGGTGCTCCGGCAGATGGAGTAGCAGCGGCGCAGTTCATCCCCGCCAGGACTGGCTTTCAGGGTCAAATGCTGACCGGGACGAAAGCGGTACGCCTCCTGTAACGCCTGCGGCACCGCGAAGGTAATGGTCACCGCGTCGCGGGTTTCAGGTTCCACTTTTGCCACTGTTAATGAATGAAACGTTGTCATGGCAGCCTCAAATACATTTGAAATAGTCGAAGGGCTCACGGCAGGTATTGCAGCGGTAGAGCGCTTTGCAGGCCGTGGAACCAAATTCACTGATGAGCGAGGTATCGGTGCTCGCACAGCGCGGGCAGCTCACCTCCGCGGGAACGTGGGCATGGCAGCTATGGCCGACAGGCGGGCTGATGCCATATTCCCGCAGGCGCCTGCGGGCATCGTCGGTCATCCAGTCGGTGGTCCAGGCGGGCTCCAGTTGCAGCAGAATATGTACCGGGGAAAAGCCGTTCCCGGTCAGAGTTTCGCGGATCGCCCCCAGCAGATGCTCCGTTGCCGGACAGCCCGAATAGGTTGGCGTGAAGCCTATAACCCAGCCTTCCCCCTGCGCCTTCACGCTGCGCACCATGCCTAAGTCGGTGATGGTCAGCACCGGCACTTCCGGGTCGGGGATCTGGCTTAACAGCGCCCAAATCTGCGGGATTTGGGCAGGCGCAATGTCGACGAGGCGTTGCATAGCGTTCTCCTTTACCACTGCTGGTCGGGGTAAACGCGCTGGAGATACTGCATCTCAGCCAGCATCGGTCCGAGGTGTTCAGTATGTAGCCCCTTCTTGCCGCCCGTGCGATACGCCACTTCCTCGGGCACGCGGAGGGTAGCTTCCGCCAGCCCGGCAAACACTTCGCGCTCCCACGGTTCCCGCAGGGCGCGCGGATCAACCGCCACGTCGGTGTCAACCAGCGCCAGCTCGACGTCGTCGGCGTCGAACAATTCAGCCGTAAAGCGCCACAGGCTATCCACCGCCTGCTGCATTTTCTGTGAGGAGGTTTCTGTCCCGTCCCCCAGCCGCACCAGCCAGCCGCGGCTAAAACGCAGGTGATAGCGCGCCTCTTTAATGGCTTTTGCCGCGATGGCGGCAAGCTGACTGTCGCTGCTGTGGATCAACCGTTCGTACAGCGCTACGTTCCACGCATCCATCAGATACTGACGGGCAATGGTGTCGGCGAAGCTGCCGTTTGGCTGTTCCACCAGCAGCAGATTGCGGAACTGACGCTCATCGCGGCCATAGGCCAGGGTGTCTTCATCACCCTTACCCTCCCGTTCAGCGGCGTAGGTCAGGAAATTGCGCGCCTGCCCGAGCAGATCAAGGCCGATATTGGCGAGCGCCAGGTCAATTTCCAGCTCCGGCGCATGGACGCACCAGGCGCCCAGACGCTGTGAGAGCACCAGACCGTTGTCGCCCAGACGCAGGGCATAAGCAGATACGTTGTTCATCCCCAACCTCACATATGCTCAATGCCATCAGGGATGGTGTAAAACGTCGGATGGCGGTAGACCTTGCTTTCCGCCGGATCGAAAAACTCCCCGCTCTCTTCCGGCTGGGAAGCGACGATTTCACTCGCCTTCACCACCCAGATGGAACAGCCTTCGCTGCGGCGGGTATAGGCATCGCGCGCGTTTTCCAGCGCCATGCGGTCGTCGGCAGCGTGAAGGCTGCCCACATGGCGGTGCGACAGCCCCTGCTTCGAACGGACAAAAACTTCGTATAACGGCCAGTAAACATTGCTCATGGTTGATTCCTCTTATGCGGCCTGGCGGGCGCGTTGTTTTTCCGCGTGGGCCAGAGCGGCTTCACGCACCCATGCGCCGTCATCCCAGGCTTTACGTTTTGCGGCCAGACGTTCGTGGTTGCAGATCCCGCGCCCGTTGATCACCTCGTCAAATTCGTGCCAGTCGATTTCGCCGAAGCGGTAGTGGCCGCTCTCTTCATCGAAACGCAGGTCGGGATCCGGCACGGTCATGCCGAGCATCTCCACCTGAGGCACCGTGTTGTCCACGAAGCGCTGGCGAAGCTCATCGTTGCCAAAGCGTTTGATCTTCCAGGCGAGACTGCGGGCGCTGTTTGGGGAGTTGTCGTCGTTGGGTCCGAACATCATCAGCGCGGGCCACCAGAAACGGTTGATGGCGTCCTGCAACATCTGCCGCTGTGCTTCGCTGCCCTGCGCCAGCACCATACAGGCCTCAAAACCCTGACGCTGGTGGAAGCTCTCTTCTTTACAGATTTTCACCATCGCCCGGGCGTACGGGCCGTAAGACGTACGGCACAGCGCCACCTGGTTCACGATGGCCGCCCCGTCCACCAGCCAGCCAATGACGCCGATATCGGCCCAACTCAGGGTCGGATAGTTGAAGATGGAGGAGTATTTCATCTTGCCGTCGAGCATCTTTTGATAGATGTCCTCCCGGGCGCAGCCCAGCGTTTCCGCCGCGCTGTAGAGGTACAGGCCGTGTCCGGCTTCGTCCTGAACCTTCGCCAGCAGAATGGCTTTCCGGCGCAGCGTCGGCGCGCGGGTGATCCAGTTTCCTTCCGGCAGCATGCCGACAATCTCAGAGTGGGCGTGCTGTCCAATCTGGCGGATCAGCGTCTTGCGATAGGCATCCGGCATCCAGTCCTGCGGCTCGATGGCCGTCTCCTGTGCGATGCGTTGCTCAAAGCGTTGTTCTTGCGTCACATAACCACCTTTGTGATTCGTTAAATCACCACAAACAGCAAAATGGTGAATCATTTGGTTTCTTAAAAGTTACACAAAGGTTAAATATAACCCCAAGAAGCGTTTGTTTATTTTGTGACGATGCTCGCAAGCCTTTTCATGAAAGGCCGATTATACAAGGCTTTCGGGTGGTCAGGCTAAGCAATAGAGATCACAACGTTAACAATTCATTAAAACTCAGCTTGCTTTTTATGATTCACGATCAAACTATTTATAGTGAAATCACGAAACACCTGGAGAGAAGAAATGCAGCAGTTAGCCAGCTTCTTGTCCGGCACCTGGCAATCAGGCCGGGGCCGCGAGCGCACCATCACCCACGCCATCAGCGGGGAAACGCTATTTGAAGTCACCAGCGAAGGGCTGGATATGGCGGCCGCGCGCCGTTACGCCATTGAACACGGCGGAGAAGCGCTCCGCGCAATGAGCTTTATCGAGCGCGCCGCCATGCTGAAGGCGGTGGCCAAACATCTGCTGAGCCAGAAGGATCGGTTTTATGCCCTGTCAGCCCAGACCGGCGCGACAAAGGCCGACAGCTGGGTGGATATTGAAGGCGGTATCGGCACCCTCTTCACCTACGCAAGCCTCGGCAGCCGTGAGCTGCCGGACGATACCCTGTGGCCGGAGGATGAGCTGATCCCGCTGTCGAAGGAAGGCGGCTTTGCGGCACGTCACGTGTTAACGTCGAAATCCGGCGTGGCGGTGCATATCAACGCGTTCAACTTCCCGTGCTGGGGGATGCTGGAAAAGCTCGCACCCACCTGGCTTGCCGGGATGCCCGCCATCATCAAGCCCGCCACCGCCACCGCGCAGGTGACTCAGGCAATGGTGAAAGCGATCGTCGAGAGCGGACTGGTGCCGGACGGCGTCATCAGCCTGATCTGTGGTGGCGCGGGCGATCTGCTGAACCAGCTCGACAGCCAGGACGTGGTGACGTTTACCGGGTCGGCCAGCACCGGGCAGAGCCTGCGCGTACATCCGAATATCGTCGCGAATTCCATTCCGTTTACCATGGAAGCGGATTCCCTTAACTGCTGCGTGCTGGGTGAGGACGTGACGCCGGAGCAGCCGGAGTTTGCGCTGTTTATTCGCGAAGTGGTGCGCGAGATGACTGCCAAAGCCGGGCAAAAATGTACCGCCATCCGCCGCATCATCGTGCCGGAAGCGCAGGTTGAAGCCGTCAGCCAGGCGCTGATTGCGCGGCTGGAGAACGTGGTCGTCGGCGATCCGGCCCAGGAAGGGGTGAAGATGGGGGCTCTCGTCAACAGTGAGCAACGTGCTGACGTGCAGGAAAAAGTCGATCATCTGCTTGCCTCGGGCTGCCAGATCCGTCTGGGTGGTAAAGCCGATATGCAGGCGGCTGGCGCATTCTTCCCGCCCACCCTGCTGTTCTGCCCGCAGCCGGACGAAACTCCGGCCGTTCACGCCACCGAAGCCTTTGGCCCCGTCGCCACCCTGATGCCCTGCCGCAACAGTGAACACGCCATGCAGCTGGCGCGGGCGGGCGGCGGCAGCCTTGCGGGAACGCTGGTCACGGCAGATTCAAACGTGGCGCGGCAATTTATTGCCGGTGCCGCGCGCGCCCACGGACGCATTCAGATCCTCAACCAGGAATCCTCGAAAGAATCCACCGGCCACGGTTCACCGCTGCCGCAGCTGGTGCACGGCGGCCCGGGACGTGCGGGCGGCGGCGAGGAGCTGGGCGGCCTGCGTGCGGTGAAGCACTATCTCCAGCGCACGGCCATTCAGGGCAGCCCTTCCATGCTCGCCGCCATCGGCAAACAGTGGGTCCGTGGCGCGGAGGTGCTGGAAGATCGCGTTCATCCGTTCCGTAAATACTTCGAGGAGTTACAGCCGGGCGACAGCCTGCTGACCCCGCGTCGTACCCTGACGGAAGCGGATATCGTGAATTTTGCCTGCCTGAGCGGGGATCATTTCTATGCCCATATGGACAAAATTGGCGCGGCGGAGTCGATTTTTGGTGAGCGCGTGGTACACGGTTATTTCCTGATTTCCGCCGCGGCGGGGCTGTTTGTCGATGCCGGGGTTGGGCCGGTCATTGCCAACTACGGCATGGAAAACCTGCGCTTTATCGAGCCGGTCAAGCCGGGCGATACCATTCAGGTGCGCCTGACCTGTAAACGTAAAACGCTGAAGAAACAGCGCATTGCCGAGGAAAAACCGACGGGCGTGGTGGAATGGGCGGTGGAGATCTTCAACCAGCATCAGCAGGCCGTGGCGCTTTACTCCATTCTGACGCTGGTGGCGCGCCAGCAGGGTGACTTTTAATCAAAGCAATGGCATTAACCTTGCTGCCTGGAGTGTTTGAGCGCATCAAAATAAACGGAAGGTAATACAGGGACTGGTTGGCTTTGATTAATCGAACCATCCAGTCTGCCTGGTTTGGATAAGTTACAACCGGAAACACTAAGCAAATTGACCGTATAGTTAGCATAGTTATTATTTATCGCCGGGAATATTCCCGCGTTAAATTACATGGATGATTAACAGACTATGGCAATTCCTGTTTACCTTTTCTTGACTGACGATGGTGGTACAAAAATTACAGGCTCGGTGGATGTTTGTTACCGTGAGGGAAGCATTGAAGTCACTGGCTTTACACACAATCTTCGCCTCCCAACCGATCCATTGACCGGGAAAATTACCAGTAAACGTAACCATGCCCCAGTCGTATTTCAAAAAGAAATCGATTCCTCCTCCCCTTACCTGATGAAAGCCGTTGCGACTGGCCAAACCCTTAAAACGGCCGAGTTCAGGTGGTATCGCATTAATGACGCCGGACAGGAAGTAGAATATTACAATATGCGTCTCGATAATATTCGCGTCGTTTCCGTTACGCCATTGATGCATGACATTAAAGACCCGACGAAAGAAAAACATAATCATCTTGAAGTCGTTGAACTACGCTATGATAAAATAACATGGACATATTGCGATGGTAATATACAGTTTGCAGACTGTTGGGCTGAGCGTTAAATATGCGAAATCCTTCCTATTCAACACCCTATAATATTGCATCCTTTGCACCACCTGGCGTGGACGTCGTTAGCCACATGATAATAGCGCGATTTCATGGTGGCCCCTCATTAATGACCTACATATGGTTTTATCAAATGGTCAGAAACCATGGTCCCTGGGATTATAAACAAGGCCGTGCAGAGTATGCCAATTTTGGCAATTTTCATTACGGTGCCGTTGGTGCGGCAGCAGGCATTCCTGAGGGAATTCTGCTCCGGGGGGCAGGCACTGCACAGATTCTTGCCGGGACAAGCGATCCTGCCGAATTTGCAAAATTCCAGAACAATAATAATTACGGTGATGATCCAGTCGATCAGTTATGGATAAGGGCAGGAATAGATTATGCGCGACGTTCGGGTTTTTAACTGGCGAGCTGGAATTATTATCTTTAGTTTTCTCATATTCATTGCATACCCTTTCCGCGATCTTTTTACCGTGTATGAAAATTTGCAGGAAAAAATCAAGGTTAACGATCGTTTAACTCTTTACATCACCCAGGTTGAGACGGGCTCACTGTCTAAAAACAGGTATCATATTTATCTCTTTGATGCGAAAAAAAGTCCGGAAGAATTCATGTCTAATATTAAGAATATCAATCCAGTCATGATCACCGATGATGATAAAGCTTCAGCGGCAATTAAAAATGGAGACATTTATCTTCGCGTTCGCGGTACGGTTTATTCGTTCACGACGGTAGGTTTCGATGTCCGCATTCATCTCGACAGTTCACCTTACTGAAGCATACTTTCACGGGGTGTGATGCACCCCCGGTCTTTTTTTAACCTGGCAAGACTGACAAACAACCTGGCAGATGCAGGCAAACGCTTTTCGCGCGCGCCTGTCAGGATAAGGCTGACACAACACAATAAACACAACAAGATGAGGTCTGCGATGGGAAGCAATTCTTCTTTTTTTGCCCGTAGAACGGCACTGGCCATGGCCGTTGCGCTCTGTTGCGCCTGGCAATCCCCTGTTTACGCTCACGGCAGCGAGGCGCATATGGTCCCGATGGACAAAACGCTTCAGGCGTTTGGCGCGGACGTGCAGTGGGATGATTACGCCCAGATGTTCACCATCGCTAAAGACGGTGCCTTTGTGAAGGTCAAACCCGGCGCCAACACCGCCATCGTTAACGGCAAACCGCTGACGCTCCAGGTGCCCGTGGTGATGAAGAACAATAAGGCCTATATCCCGGAGACTTTTATCAACGATGTCTTTCAGTCCGGTCTTGATCAGACATTCCAGGTTGAAAAACGCCCCCACCCGTTAAACGCGCTGACCGCTGATGAAATCAACTAGGCCGTAGCCATTGTGAAAGCCTCTGCGGATTTTAAACCCAATACCCGCTTTACCCAGATTGCGCTGGCGGAGCCAGAAAAAGCCAAAGTCTGGGACTTCGTGCTTAACGGCACGGCGGTGGATGCGCCCCGCCAGGCCAATATCATTATGCTTGACGGCAAACGCATCATCGAAAGCCGGGTGGATCTGAAGGACAAAAAGATCCTCCGCTGGGAGCCGATCAAAGACGCGCACGGCATGGTGCTGCTGGATGACTTCAATACCGTGCAGCAGATCATCAATGAAAGCCCGGAGTTTGCCGCCGTGCTGAAAAAGCGCGGCATTACCGATCCGAAGAAAGTGATCACCACCCCGCTTACCGTCGGCTTTTTTGACGGCAAGGATGGGCTGAAACAGGAAGACCGCCTGCTGAAAGTGATCAGCTATCTCGACGTGGGCGACGGTAACTACTGGGCGCACCCGATCGAAAACCTGGTTGCGGTAGTGGATCTTGAGCAGAAGAAAATCCAGAAGATTGAGGAAGGCCCGGTCGTGCCGGTGCCGCTCACCCCGCGTCCTTATGATGGCCGTGACCGCGTTGAAACGGTGAAAAAACCGCTGGAGATTATCGAGCCGGAAGGCAAGAACTACACCATTACCGGGGATATGGTGCACTGGCAGAACTGGGATTTTCATCTGAGCCTGGACTCGCGCGTCGGCCCGATGATCTCCACCGTGACCTATAACGACAACGGCAAAAAGCGACAGGTGATGTATCAGGGATCGCTCGGCGGAATGATTGTGCCGTACGGCGACCCGGATATCGGCTGGTACTTTAAGGCCTACCTGGACTCCGGCGACTACGGCATGGGTACCCTGACCTCCCCGCTGGTGCGCGGCAAGGATGTTCCGTCTAACGCCGTGATGCTCAACGAAACCATCCCGGACTATACCGGTGCGCCAATGGAGATCCCCCGGGCGATCGCCATTTTCGAGCGTTACGCCGGGCCGGAGTATAAGCATCAGGAGTTAGGTAAACCCAACGTCAGCACCGAGCGCCGCGAGCTGGTGGTGCGCTGGGTCAGCACCGTGGGTAACTACGATTATATCTTCGACTGGGTATTCCACGAAAACGGCACCATCGGCATTGATGCAGGGGCCACGGGCATTGAAGCGGTGAAAGGCGTGCAGACGAAAACCATGCATGATGCCACCGCGAAGGATGACACCCGATACGGTACGCTGATCGACCATAATATTGTCGGCACCACCCACCAGCACATCTACAACTTCCGTCTGGATATGGACGTGGACGGCATCAACAACAAGCTGGTGGCCATGGATCCGGACGTCAAACCGAACACCGCTGGCGGACCGCGCACCAGCACCATGCAGGTGAATCAGTATGATATTGATACTGAACAGCAGGCGGCGCAAAAGTTTGATCCGGGCACCATCCGCCTGCTGAGCAACACCAGCAAAGAGAACCGCATGGGCAACCCGGTCTCGTATCAGATCATCCCTTACGCGGGGGGCACACACCCGGTGGCGACGGGCGCGAAGTTTGCCCCGGACGAGTGGATTTATCACCGCCTGAGCTTTATGGATAAACAGCTGTGGGTGACGCGTTACCATCCCGACGAGATGTACCCGGAGGGAAAATACCCGAACCGTTCCACGCACGATACGGGCCTAGGCCAGTACAGCAAAGATAACGAGTCGCTGAACGACCAGGATAACGTCATCTGGATGACCACCGGCACCACCCATGTCGCCCGCGCCGAGGAGTGGCCGATAATGCCGACGGAATGGGTGCACACGTTACTCAAACCGTGGAACTTCTTTGACGAGACGCCAACGCTCGGCAAGAAAAAAGAGCAGAAATAACACGTTGACCGGGCACGATGCCCGGTTTTTCATTCGCTTTCTTGCTGAATACCACTCCCCGATTATAGTTAATGTTACTTCGCTTAATGCTTTTGCAACATCTGAAACATTTTGTAGATATCGAAGTGTCCATGAACAACGCTATACATAACCGAGAGGTTTTAGGATGAAAGTCAATGAGATAGCAAGAAGCCTTGCGCTGGCCGGTTTTTTCATTTCCGCCAGTTCAGCCTGGGCCGCAGAAGCCCCTAAGGATGCAACCGCAGCAACTCAGCAGGCCAACAACGCACTCTTCAACCAGCTTCCTTTCTCCGATAACACCGATTTTACCAATGCCCACAAAGGGTTTATCGCCCCGCTACCTCAGGAAATTATCAAAGGGGAGCAAGGCAACACCGTCTGGGATCCACAGCAGTACGCCTTTATCAAGGAAGGCGATAAAGCGCCCGATTCGGTTAACCCGAACTTATGGCGTCAGTCCCAGCTGATTAACATCAGCGGCCTGTTTGAAGTCACCGAGGGCGTGTACCAGATCCGTAACCTCGACCTGTCAAACATGACCATTATTGAAGGTAAAGAAGGCATTACCGTGGTCGACCCGCTGGTGTCGGCGGAGACGGCCAAAGTCGGGATGGATCTTTACTATAAAAATCGCGGCAAGAAACCTGTCGTCGCTGTTATTTACACCCACAGCCACGTTGACCACTATGGCGGCGTGCGCGGCGTGGTGGACGAAGCCGACGTGAAGTCCGGCAAGGTTAAAGTCTACGCGCCAGCCGGATTTATGGAGGCCGCCGTCGCGGAAAATATCATGGCGGGTAACGTCATGAGCCGCCGCGCCAGCTATATGTACGGCAACCTGCTGAAGCCGGATGCGAAAGGCCAGGTGGGTGCGGGTCTCGGCACCACCACCTCCGCCGGGACGGTGACCCTGATTGCCCCGACCAATATCATCGAGAAAGATGGTCAGAAAGAGGTGATCGATGGCCTGACCTATGATTTTATGCTCGCGCCGGGCTCCGAAGCGCCTTCTGAGATGCTCTGGTATATCGAAGAGAAAAAGCTGATCGAGTCTGCGGAAGATGTCACCCATACCCTTCACAACACCTACTCCCTGCGCGGTGCGAAAATTCGTGAACCGCTGCCATGGTCGAAATACATCAACCAGGCAATTGTACGCTGGGGTGATAAGGCCGAAGTTATCATGGCGCAGCACCACTGGCCGACCTGGGGCAACGAGAATGTGGTTAACCTGCTGAAAAGCCAGCGCGACCTCTACCGCTACATCAACGACCAGACCCTGCGCATGGCGAATGAAGGGCTGACGCGTGACGAGATCGCCGCCAACTTCAAGCTGCCGAACTCCCTGGCCAATACCTGGGCCAACCGAGGCTATTACGGTTCAGTCAGCCATGACGTCAAAGCCACCTACGTGCTCTATTTAGGCTGGTTTGACGGCAACCCCGCGACCCTGGATGAACTGCCGCCGGAAGAAGCCGCGAAGAAATTTGTGGAGTATATGGGAGGCGCGGATGCCATCCTGAGTAAAGCTAAAACCGATTTTGACCAGGGCAACTATCGCTGGGTGGCTCAGGTGGTCAGCAAAGTGGTGTTCGCCGATCCAAACAACCAGGCCGCACGTAACCTTGAAGCGGATGCCCTGGAGCAGTTGGGTTATCAGGCTGAATCCGGCCCATGGCGTAACTTCTACCTGACCGGCGCGCAGGAGTTGCGTAACGGCGTGGTGAAAGGTCCGACCCCGAATACCGCCAGCCCGGATACCGTGCGCGCAATGACGCCAGAAATGTTCTTTGACTATCTGGCGGTGCATATCAACGGTGAAAAAGCAGCGGATGCAAAATCGGTGTTTAACATCGACCTCGGCAGCGACGGCGGCAAATACAAGCTGGAGCTGGAAAATGGCGTGCTGAACCACACGGCGAACGCCGAAGCGAAGGATGCTGACGCGACCGTGACCCTCAACCGCGATACGCTGAATAAAATCATCCTGAAAGAAGTGACGCTTAAACAGGCTCAGGATAATGGCGATATCAAAGTGACGGGCGATGCCGCAAAACTCGATGCCATGCTCGGTTACATGGATAAATTTGAATTCTGGTTTAACATTGTGACCCCGTAAAGGCATGCACTCGCGGGCGGACATTCCGCCCGCTCAAGGAAATTCTCGTCCATGGAAAAAAGACACAACGCCACTCCGGAGCCCGCGACCTGGCCGACCCGTAACGCCATGGTTGTCCACGGGCTGGCCATGAACCTGCCGTGGCTCGCCTTCGTCAACGCGAGCTTTGCGCTAATGATCCTGCTGCGCAATTCCCTGTTCGGCCAAATTGATACCCTCTTACACGTCAGCCCACCTCTCACACAGATGATTGACGCTTCCATGCTGGGGGTAGTCATCCTTTCCGTGGCGCTGGTAATAATGGCCTGGCGCCACATCCGCGGCGTCAGCGCCGTGCTGTTAATGTGTAGCCTGCTATGGTCGATAAGTTGTTACTGGTTTATCAACGTGATACAGCTTCCTCATCCCTGGCCGATATTCGTTACCCTGCTGATGGCCGGTATGACCGCGCTCTATTTTCATCCGGTGGGGCTGGTGTGCTTTATCGCGCCGCTGTGGATCACCATGCCCGTTGCCAGCATGCTGCTGAATCAGGAGATGAACCTTCGCTTTGCCGGGCTGTGGGTGGTGTTCACGTTCATTCTCTTTTGCGGACGCTACATCCTCTTGAGCTGGTTTGAAGAGGCCTGGCGTCGCAACCAGCAGAATCAGCGTTTAATTTCGCGGCTGGATGCGCTGGCCCATCAGGATCCGCTGACGAAAACGGCCAACCGCCGGGCGATGGAGCTGGTGCTGGAAAACGCGGTGGAGCAAGGCAAACGCTTCACGGTCCTGATGCTGGATGTCGACTACTTCAAACTGTATAACGACACCTATGGTCACCAGGCGGGAGACGCGTGTCTCGCGCGGGTCGCGGAGGTGCTGAACACCTCGGTGCGCACGCCAGAGGATGTGGTTTCGCGCTACGGTGGTGAGGAGTTCGTCGTGATCCTCTTTGACTGTGAAGAAAGCGTTGCTGAGAAAGTCGCCGCGCGGATCCAGGCTGGCCTGCGCACCGCAGCCATTGCGCACAGCGCGTCAAAGGTGAGTGAATGTGTGACGGTGAGTATGGGCATTGCCGGCTATACCCCAGGACTGGCCGGCCCGGAAATCATCGCCCGCGCCGATGCGGCGTTGTATCGGGCGAAGGAGTCCGGGCGGGATAGGTGGTCGCTGTAAGTTACGCCGGGTGGCGCTGCGCTTACCCGGCCTACAAAACCAACCTTTTCCTTGCTCCCGTAGGCCGGGTAAGGCGTAGCCGCCACCCGGCGTTTTTTTAATACCGCACACACACCGACTTGGTTTCGCACCAGCCGTCCAGCCAGTCGGGGCGGAAATCATTGCCCGCGCCGATGCGGCGCTGTACAGGGCGAAGGAGGCCGGGCGGAATCGGTGGTCGCTGTAAGTTACGCCGGGTGGCGCTGCGCTTACCCTGCCTACAAAACCAACCTTTTTCCTCGATCCCGTAGGCCGGGTAAGGCGTAGCCGCCACCCGGCGTTTTTTTAATACCGCACACACACCGACTTGGTTTCACACCAGCCATCCAGCCAGTCGGGGCCGAAATCGCGCCCGGTGCCGGACTGCTTCATGCCGCCGAACGGCAGGTTGGCATCTATCAGCGTGTGGCTGTTCACCCACACGGTTCCGGCCTGTAGCCTGTCGGTGTACTCCAGCGCTTTACTGATGTTCTGCGTCCAGACGCTGGCCGTTAAGCCGTATTCAGTGTCGTTCGCCAGCTGAAGCGCCTCTTCCCCGTCAGCTACACGGACCAGATTCACCACCGGCCCGAAGACCTCTTCACGCGTCAGTCGCAGATGATTATCCGGGTTGACCACCAGCGTTGGCGAAACGTAATAGCCTTTGCCGTCTGGCCCCCGGTTCCCGGCGATCAGCTCCGCATTGTGCGCCTTCGCCTCATCCAGAAACGCCTGGACCTTATCGCAGTGGGCGCGCGACACCAGCGGGTTGATAAACGCGTCCGGCGACATGCCCGGCCCGACGCTCAGGGATTTCACGGCCTGTTCAAAGCCGCTGACCAGCGTGTCGAACAGCGGAGCTTCAATATATATACGTGAACTGGCCGCGCAGACCTGCCCCTGATTCAGGAAGCTGCCGGTCATCAGCCCTTCAATCACCCACGCCGGATCGGCATCTTTCAGCACGATGGCCGGGTTTTTGCCCCCCAGCTCCAGCGTCACGCCCGTCAGCGTATCCGCCGCCGCGCGGGCAATCTGCTTGCCCGTCGCCGTCGATCCGGTAAAGCTCACTTTGGCAATGCGCGGGTGCGAGGTCAGTGCCGCGCCACAGACGGCGCCACTGCCGGTCACCACGTTGAATACGCCATCCGGGATCCCCGCCTCGCTCGCCAGTTCCGCCACCCGTAACAGGGTGAGCGGCGTCGTTTCCGAGGGTTTGATCACGATGGAGCAACCTGCCGCCAGCGCGGGCATCACTTTCCACATGCCAATCATCAGCGGGAAGTTCCATGGCACAATCCCCGCCACGACCCCAACCGGCTCTTTACGCGTCCACGCCTGATAACGCGCGCCCTGCGGCAGTGGAATCGAGAGATCGAGGGTTTTACCGGCAATTTTGGTGGTCAGCCCCGCCGTGTAGCGCATCCAGTTCAGGGTGCAGCCCACCTCGAAGGCGCGGGAAATGTTAATCGATTTCCCCTGCTCCAGGGTTTCGAGCTGTGCCAGCTCTTCGCCATGCTGTTCCACCAGATCCGCAAACCGCAGCAGGATGCGTTCCCGCTCTGCCGGAAGCCGCCCGGCCCAGCTTCGGGCGACAAAGGCGCGCCAGCCAGACATCACCGCACGATCGACATCATCAACGCTGGCATCGGCGGTGGAGGCAATGACCTCTCCGGTCGCCGGGTTGTAGACGTTCAGACGCTTTTCGCTATCGGATGCCGCCTGACGCCCTTCGATCCACAGGCCGTGCTGGCGATCTAAAAACTGCTGCACGCCAGGCAGGACGGCGACGTGTGATTCGGACATAGGATACTCCTTCGTTATGCTTCGCAGGGTGTGTATGCAGTCTAAGAGGGGATTCGCATTCCTGCTTTTGTCTGTGTGACATTCGCTTTGCCAGCTGTGACAGGCTCCGCAAATCGTGATAATTCCCGCTTATATCGCTGTAACCGTTGAGTGTTCTTTCCTATAGTCAGCCTCGTAGCCCTGACAATATGCAACATAAATGCAACAATGCGAAAACAGTGACGGTGCAGCGAGAAAATCAATGGCATGTGCAAGCGAACAGGACAATTTTCAGCAGTGGCTGGCGCAAATTAACCAGGTTTGTGGGCGCTTTGCGGCACGTCCGTTAGAGGGGGCGTTTCTCGGCGAACTGGAAACCAGCTATACCCAAAGTCTGAAGCTGAGCACGGTGACCGCCGCAGGCGTTAACCTGTTTCGCACCCGTCAGGAGATCAAAAACGGCAACGATGCCTGGTTCTACACCGTCTTTCAGCTGGAAGGCAGCGCCGGAATCGAACAGGACGACCAGCGCGCGCTGCTGAAAGCCGGGGATATCACGCTGATTGACGCCTCCCGCCCGTGCTCCATTTACTGGCAGGAGCGTTCCCGCCAGATTTCGCTGCTGCTCCCGCGACAAATCATTGAGCAACACGCGCGTTTTCAGGAAGTGAGGTGCGCGTTGCCCCTCTCCCGCAGTCTGCCTACCGTACAGCTGAGCTACCGACTGTTACAGGAGAGCATGGGCAATGCCGATCTCAGCGCCAGTGAAAGCGAAGCGGCGCTGGAGGCGATGGTGTGTCTGCTGCGTCCGGCCTTCCAGCAGCATGACGAGGTGCTGCCGCGCAAGGAGCGTCAGTTCCGCCACGTTCTGTCCCTGATTGACGATCATATTCAGTCGGAGGCGTTAAGACCGGAGTGGATAGCCTCAGAGAGCGGCATGTCCGTGCGTAGCTTGTACCGCATGTTTGCCGGGAAAGGGCTGGTGGTGGCGCAGTATATTAAGAACCGTCGCCTCGATTTATGCGCTCAGGCGCTGCGTTCCATCGGCGATGACGAAAAGCTGGCGGGCATTGGCTACAGCTGGGGCTTTACCGACCATAGCCATTTTTCCACCGCCTTTAAGCAGCGTTTCGGGGTTTCGCCGGGCGAATACCGTAAGCGTTACCGCTAGTTACTTTTTCAGCCATTTGCCGTTAATCCCCTTCACGTACTCACCCGGCTGCGCGCGGGCCACCAGCTTTTGCCCCGCCATTTTCGCCACCTCGTCGACGGGCAAATTATTGCTGTCAGCAAGCTGCTGGTAACTTTCCGTGCGTGCGGCGTTGATACGGTTCACCAGCGCCAGGGTTTCAGCGTCGTGCTGAACGGGCGCAAGATAGCCGCTCAGGGTTTCCCCTACGCGCCCCTGGGTGCGCGCATCGTTGAGCGTAAGCGTGGCGGCGTGAACGTTCATCCCCAGCGCCAGTAACATCAGAGCTAATCGTTTCATGGCATCCTCAGAACAGATCGCTGCGGGATTTCAGCAGGGCTTCGACGTCTTTATCCACCTTGATATGGATTTCATGCTCGATTTTCACGTTCATGTTGATGGTGATCGGCTCTTTGGGCGCCGCCACTTCAATGCGCGGCGTGCAGCCTGACAGCAGCGCGACGACGGCCACGGTGAGTACACCAGCCCTCTTTTTCATTGTTGTTCCTCACTTTCCTTGCCTGTCGAACCGCGGAGAAGGGGTATCGCCGCATGTTGCTCAAACCATGTTTGCAGATTGTCCCCAAAGCGCAGGCTGCGCCAGAGGGTAAAAATGTTCTCTTCATGGGTGTAATTCAGGTTAACGAAGCTGCTTTTGCCCTCGACGCGGCTGGTGCCTTTAATGGCCGCCTGCATGGTTAACACACCCAGATTATCCACATTGAGTTTTGTCCACGACTGCGAAATTTCCATATAGCGGAGCCAGTTGATCGCCGCCCCGGCAACCACGTTGTCTTTCACAATGGCATCCGCCGTGTCCTGGTCGATGCGCAGCGTCATCGGCCCCGGGTTGGTCAGCCAGCCATCTTTAATGATCCATTTCTCATTGTCCAGCCAGAACGGCAGCGCGCCGCTCACCGGGCCGGACATGGCAAACCGCTTCGGATTTACCGCGCTTATCAGTTCGCTGGAGGAAATATTATCCACGCGCAGTAAAGCCGGATCGTGCTGCGGCATTCTCAACTGCTGCATGGTGATTTTCCCGCCGAGCGCTTCCACCTTCACGTTGGTGAGCAGGAGCGGGTTCGCTTCGGTCCAGGGATAATCGCCCTGGAGATCCGCGGTGATATTTCGGGCTGTGACCAGGTTTTTCACCTCGTCGATTCGTAACGTTACCGGTCCGCGCGTGCCCAGTGACCAGGTGCCCTGGCTTAAGCGGAACGGCAGAACAAAATCAACGCCGTTGATTTCGTTATCCGGCATCAACGCGCTGCCCGCTTTCAGCACGCCGTGCCCCCCGGCCTCAAACCCCTGGTCGGGGGCCGCCGAGAAAGCCACCTGCGCGTACATTTCGCCGCCGCGCAGGGTCATTTTCCAGTCTGGCGGGATCAGCGGCTGGAACACTGTAAGAGACTGTTTTGGCCACCAGGCCTGACCGCGGAGGCGTTCGCCGTCCCAGCGTCCATTCACCTGGACCGGGCCGATGTCATCCGCATGAAGATTCCCTTTAAACTGGAACACCGTCGGGTCTGTCCCGTCAACGCTGAAGGTCAAAACGGACGGCGGCAGCACGCTTCCGCCTGAAAAGCTTGTTTGCCCGGCATTGAGCGCGAGCGCGCCGCTAAAGATGGGGTTATCCGGGTCCCGCGACCAGCGCACCGGGTGATCCAGCACCAGGCGCGGTTTGCTGACCAGCATCGTGCCGTACTGCAATTTGTCGAACCCCGTGGAAAGATCGGTCAGTTCGATAACGTTGTCGCGCCACTCCCCGGTTCCCCGGACATCCCAGCGCGCGTTCATCGGCGTGAAGTTCCCTTTACCCCAGTAGCGCCACTGCCACAAACCGTTGTCCGGTAAAAAGTCGTTAGCCTGGCCGTCCAGATGCAGCTCAAAATTGCCCATCTCGTTTTCATGCGCCCGCAGAATGGCTTGCAGGCGGCCGTCCACGCCCTTTTGCGTGAGCTTCACGCCCGCCAGCGGCCAGCGGATCTCATCGATATCCAGCGAGTCAATGATGCGTCCGCGCGAGCGCAATAGTGCGCCGGGTTCAAACGTAAGCTGCGGATCGTAAAGGCTGCCGGTCAGCTTCGCCGGGAGTCTGGCATACAGGATCAGATCGTTTTGCTTGGCTTCCCCGCTCAGGTGCAGCGGCATAGCGCTGTTTTCCATACTGAGCGAGCCGGGACCGATATTCAGCACCGCGTTGCCCTTACCCGCATCTCCCTGGGTCAGCACGTTGAGCCGCCCCGTGAAGGTGGCTTTTTCCAGCCCCTGCTGCCAGTTATCCACCTTCAGGCCGATGCGACCGCTCATCGGCATACCGGAGGCTGACCAGTTCCAGCGCCCGTCGCTGATGGTCAACTGCTGAGCGGTGATCTGCCACGGTAAATCGAGCAGCGGATCGGGGTTGTCCCGCGCCATGACCACCAGCTGGCCCTGATTATCCTCCCAGTCCAGATCGGCATCGACCAGCGAGGATAACTGTGGCACGTTAAAGGTCGCGACCGTATGCCCTTTCACCGGTACGCCGTCCGGCACCAGCGGCAGGGTAAATTCACCGACCAGCTTCACGGGCTGCGACTGGTCCGGCAGCTGCACATCGAACTGGCTGAAGGAGAGCGTCTGGCCGCGCAACTGCCCCTTAATGCTCACCTGCTCGCCTTTATAGGTGATGTCCTGGCGGGCTGGCGTGAGTGAGGCATGCAGCTCACCCTCCCACTGCTGCCAGGGAGAAAGGGTAAAACGGTGGATGGTCAGCCAGGTGTTGGGCAGGATGGCCTGCCACTGCGCCAGCGTTTTCGGCGCCACCGTAGACGGCGCCGATTGCGGTAATTTGCTCAGGCAGACAGAGTTAAGTTCAAGTGCGCCAATATCCAGATCCCAGCGGCTGGGGTGTGACAGGGTCACGTTTTCCACGCGGGCAATTTCGCACTCTTCTACCAGATAACGGAGATCGGGGATGATCAGGGCGTGGCGCGTGAGCCGTGGGCTTTTTTCAAACGCTATGCGTGTTCCAACGGGAAGCCAGATCCCGGCGAGCGTGGGCACCCACTGGGCGAGCGTCATCAGCAGCGTCAGCGGCACAAGAAATAGCAGCAGTAATAGCGCGATTGCGGCTTTGTATTTACCCTTCATGGGCAGTTAATATCCTGATTTTGCGAAATAAATAAGCCGTTCTTGCCGCTCATTGTCGCATGTTTAGCCAGTCAGTTGAAGGTAATGCCATTTTTAAGAGTAGATGCTCTACAATAATTCATAGAACTTATTGATTTCAATGAATTTTGAAAAATTGTAAGATAATTTTAAACATGCTAACGTGGTTCCAAAATCACTGGAGAAAGTCTTATGAAACTCGCGGTATATAGCACAAAGCAGTACGACAAAAAGTATCTGCAACATGTTAACGAGACGTACGGTTTCGATCTTGAATTTTTCGACTTTCTGCTGACTGAAAAGACGGCTAAAACCGCCCACGGCTGCGAAGGCGTGTGTATCTTCGTTAACGATGACGGTAGCCGACCGGTACTGGAAGAGTTGAAAAAACAGGGCGTGAAATACATAGCCCTGCGATGTGCGGGCTTTAACAACGTCGATCTCGATGCCGCCAAAGAGCTGGGTCTGAAGGTTGTTCGCGTTCCGGCCTATTCTCCGGAAGCCGTGGCAGAACATGCCGTCGGGATGATGATGTCGCTCAACCGTCGTATTCACCGTGCCTATCAGCGTACCCGTGATGCCAACTTCTCTCTGGAAGGGCTGACTGGCTTTACCATGTACGGTAAAACCGCAGGCGTGATCGGTACCGGCAAAATTGGTGTGGCCGCCCTACGCATCCTGAAAGGATTTGGCATGCGCCTGCTGGCGTTTGATCCGTACCCAAGCGCCGCTGCGCTGGAGCTGGGCGTGGAGTATGTCGATCTGAAAACGCTCTTCTCGCAGTCTGATGTTATCTCCCTGCACTGTCCGTTGACCCCAGAAAACTATCACCTGCTTAACCAGTCGGCGTTCGACCAGATGAAAGACGGCGTGATGATCATCAATACCAGCCGCGGCGGACTGATCGACTCTCAGGCCGCTATCGAAGCGTTGAAAACGCAAAAAATCGGCGCGTTGGGTATGGACGTGTATGAGAACGAACGCGATCTGTTCTTTGAGGATAAATCTAACGACGTGATTCAGGACGACGTGTTCCGTCGCCTGTCGGCCTGCCACAACGTGTTGTTCACCGGCCACCAGGCGTTTCTGACCGCCGAAGCGCTGATCAGTATTTCGGAAACCACGCTGGGGAATTTACAGCAGCTTGATAAGGGCGAAGCGTGCCCTAACGCGATCGTTTAAGACCGTCAGGCCGGGTGGCGGTAACCTCTGCCCGGCCAATAATAAGCCCATCAGAAAATAAGCACAGGTTAACTATTAAGATGGCTAACGTTCATCGTAAATATAACAATCAAGGATATGACTGTTCCGGTGTGACCATATCAGAATGAGGCTCTGCTGAAGGCTGCGTGATTTGCTGCACTATCGTAACCAGTTGTTCAAAAACAGCTCTCATTTGCGTCGGGTAGGTTAAAGACAACCAGGTTGCCAGCACTGCTCCAGCCAAAAAGCCCAACTTCATACACCATCCCTAATAAATTCAGCGAGATACAAGCTTTAACGTATGTGTGGTGCCGGGTGCCTCCCGGTGAGTCGTTGGTCAGCCACCTTGACCCGCTGCTGATTGCCTAAGCTACACGTGCTGTTTAGCCCCTCCGCACAGGGGGATTCACCACGCGAGAAAAATAACACAGTGCCCCGGCTGGTTTAGGGGATATTTCGTTTAAAAATAAATAATGACCATACAAAATTAATCTATAACTGTTTTCAGGAACCCTTCTACACTTTAAGCGGATATATCAGTAATAAGATTAATATAAGTCAGTTTTATTACGTCCCTAAATGCTGGGCTATTTACTTAGCCTTCACACATGTTGCCATTAGCAGAGGAGTCTGAAATATGGCATTCGTAACAACGAAAGATGGTGTCAGTATTTATTACAAAGACTGGGGTCCGAAGGATGCGCAGCCGATCGTTTTCCATCACGGCTGGCCGCTGAGCGCCGATGACTGGGATAACCAGATGCTCTTTTTCCTTGCAGAAGGCTTCCGCGTCATCGCCCTCGACCGTCGTGGTCATGGTCGTTCCGATCAGGTAAGTGAAGGTCATGATATGGATCATTATGCCTCCGACGCATCAGCCGTGGTCGAAAGCCTTGATTTGCGTAATGCAGTGCACGTCGGCCACTCCACCGGCGGAGGCCAGGTCGCCAGATACGTTGCGAAGTACGGCCAGCCTCAGGGGCGGGTGGCCAAAGCGGTACTGGTCAGCGCCGTTCCTCCGCTGATGGTAAAATCAGACACGAACCCCGGCGGTACGCCCATTGAGGTGTTCGACGGCTTCCGCCAGGCGCTGGCCGCTAACCGCGCCCAGTTTTACCTCGACGTCGCCAGCGGTCCTTTCTATGGATTTAACCGAGACGGAGCAGAGGTTTCGCAGGGAACAATCCAGAACTGGTGGCGTCAGGGTATGATCGGTAGCGCCAAAGCCCACTATGATGGCATTAAGGCATTTTCAGAAACCGACCAGACGGACGATCTCAAAGCCATCACGGTTCCCGTCCTGGTGTTGCAGGGTGATGACGATCAGGTCGTCCCGTATAAAAATGCCTCCCTTCTTCAGGATAAGCTGCTCGCAAACAGCGAGCTTAAAATCTATCCAGGCTTCCCGCATGGGATGCATACCACGCATGCAGATACCATAAATGCCGATATCCTGACGTTTATTCGCTCATAAAGACATTGATTATCCATAAAACAACCGGGCACCACGCCCGGTTCTCTTTTGCGGCAACAATTGAGCGACCATTTCAGGAAGAAACGCTTACAGGAGTTTGATTTTTACTTCATACCCCTCCAGGCCTGTCATGGCCTCACGAGCGATAAACTCAATTTCAGATACTTCCTGCCCTGTTTTTTTTCGTAATTCTGCAATTTTTTTGGCTATAAGCGCTGAAATTTCTTCCTCTGCCTTTTGCGTCATTGCGTCAACTTTCATATTTACCTCTTGCGGCCGTTTACTGTTTCCAGTATCTAACTGGTTTTAACCATAACCCTATGTAAAGCGTAGACTATCTGCGTTACGTATGCTGCCTTCACCTTGAGATGAGGGGCAGATGGGGCCATTGCATTTAAATATGCATTTAGATTGCATTATTTGAATAAGCTGTTATTGTGCCAACGCCTTAGAGCACATAAACATAAGAAAAGATTTGACTCAAACTCGCCCCGCACCAGGGGCATTTTTTTGCTCCCTATAAGTAAAAAACCCGCCATGAGCGGGTTTCTGCGTTATTCGGAAAGATTATTTGAAGACTTCTGCTACGGCCTGGAAGTTAGGGCCATGCTCTCGAGCAGCGATGATGACATAGTATTTCCCGCCCTTCTCATCTGCCAGTTTCGAGAGTTTTTGATGAAGATCTGAAGGTGAAGAAATTTGTCCACCTGAAGCCCCTACAGATACATTGCCCAGGTATTCAAGTTTGAAGTGGTGCGCTTCATCTTTGGAAATCATATCTGCCGCATATGCGCCAAAGCTTGCAACTGTTAAAGCCAATACACTCCCTAATAGTGCTTTTTTCATATCATTCCTCCTGTTAATAAATCTATCTATTTAACATTAGCATCAAATATGGGAATGATCCGTGCCAATGTCGTAGAGAGACTGAGCGATAAGCGTCGCCTGTTGAGCATTATTACCTGCCCTCTCTGACGCAACCTGCGATTACAGCAGGTTCATCTACTATACTGACCTGTGAAGTTAGCATTTATCTGCCCGGTTGCGCGTAAGGTAACCGAAACTTACCTGTACCATGACCATCAGGAGAACAATATGCACACGAGTAAAACCCTGAAAAGGCTGCTAGCCGTATCAGCAGTTGCAGCAATGTTCAGCACCGTTGGCGTACAAGCCCAGACGACAAGCGCCGCGCAAACTAACGCTGCGGGCCAGGCTCAACCGGACGCCAGACTCAGCTCCGGCGACGAGAAAGCGTTGAAGGACATGGCGCAGGCCAATATCAACGAAGTCGCCGCCGCCAGGCTCGCCCTGGACAAGGCCCAGACCAGTGAAGTGAAAACATTCGCCCAGAAAATGGTCGACGACCACGGCGCCGCCCTGACCAAAGTGCAGGCCGTTGCCCAGAAAAAGGGCGTAGAGCTGCCAACCGAGCCAGACGCCGCCCATAAAGCCCTGAACTCAAGGCTTGAAAACCAGCGCGGTGACGCTTTTGACAAAATGTATATGGAATATGCTGGCGTGAAGGACCACGAGAAGGTGCTGTCGAAGCTTAAGAGCGACGCCAGTAAAATCGACGATCCGGATGTGAAGGCTTTGGCCAACGAGCACACGCCGGTCGTTGAGCAGCATCTGAAGTCCGCCGAGCAGATGTCAACGCGAGCTGGCACATCAGCCGATAAATAACGCGTCGGTGAAACGACTACTGCAAAATAAAGTGGGGCCCGCAGGCCCCACGCTTATTTCACCTTCCTGATGAATTATTCCGGCAACGCGTAGACAACCACCTGATCGCCTACCTGATCCTTCAGGATCGTGTTCCCGCCAGCCACGAAGGCCACATACTGCCGACCCTTATATTCATACACGGACGGGTTCGCTACCGCTGGAGCTTCTGCCTGATCGGACCACAGCTCTTCACCGCTCTCTACCGAGTAGGCACGCACTTTGGCATCCATTGAAGCACCGATGAAGATCACGCCACCCGCCGTCACTGCCGGGCCACCAATGGTAGGCGAACCCCAGCTTTCCGGCATGAAGAAGCCATACTGCTGTGAGGCGCCAACCGGACGACGCCATTTCACATCGCCCGTGTGCATGTCTATCGCCACGATTTCGCCAAATGGCGGCTGCCAGCACGGCATGCCCAGCCAGTTGCTCGCCACCAGCAGACGCATACCGTACGGGGCGCCTTCCTGTGGGGCAAAGCCGCTTTCGTTGCCGGAGTCTTTGTCCGCGTTATCGTAATCCTCACGGCTGTAGAGCTTCACGTACTGAACGATATGCGAGGTGTTGACGATGGCGATCTGTTTTTGCGGATCGAACGCCACCCCGCCCCACTGCACGCCGCCGGCGCTATCGGGATAGGTGAGCGTGCCTTCGCCTTTGGTGGTAGGCGGAGTATACATTCCCTCATAGGTCAGGTTATCCCACAGGCGAGAGCACTGGCCGCCACCGACGATATCTGCCAACTTCCAGATTTCCGGCTTTTTCGACTGGTCGAGCAGCGGCGCAGGTTTGGTCGGGAACGGCTGTGTAGGCGAGAGAACTTCGCCCTGGACCGAACCATCACCCTGCGGAACCGGACGCTCTTCGATTGGCCATACGTCCTCCCCGGTCAGGCGGTTAACCACAAACAGGAAGCCCTGCTTGGTGGCCTGAACCAGCGCCGGGATCTGCTTGCCGTCTACGGTGATATCCATCAGCGTCGGGGCAGAGTTGATGTCGTAATCCCAGACGTCGTGGTGTACCCACTGACGGGACCAGACCACTTTACCGGTGTTGATGTCCAGCGCGGTGGTGGAGGTGCCAAGCGGAATTGCGTCGACGCGGTTGCCGCCCCAATAGTTGGGAGACGGCGATGAGACCGGGAGATAGACCAGCCCATTGGCCTCATCGGCGGACATGTGCGTCCAGACGTTGGCGGTACCGGTACGCTTGCGGATCTCTGCCGGTATCGCCTCAAAGGTCCATTCAAGCTTGCCGGTCTGGGCGTTGACAGAAAATACGGTACCCGGAGGCGCTTCGGCATAGGCCCAGTCTTTCCCGGCCCAACCCACCAGCAGATGGTTGCCGACGACGGTTGGCGGTTGCAGGACAGAGAGCGGATACTTGGCGTTAACGGTGTTCCACTGATTCAGATCCAGCACCCCATTGTCCGCAAAGCCGCTGCACGGTTTGCCTGAATCGGCGTCCAGCGCAAAGAGCTTGCCGTCAACGGTGCCCATATAGACCATCTTCTGGCACGCCTCTCCCTTCACCGGATTTTTGGCCTGCCAGTAGGAAACGCCGCGGTTTTTCAGCACCGGCTGGGTCAGTGCCTTGCGCGACGATTTGGTGTCATAGTGCCACTTCTCTTTACCCGTGCCCGGATCCAGCGCAATCAGGCGATCGAAAGGGGTGCCGATGTAGAGCGTGTCGTTAGCGAAAATGGGCGTTGCGGACCACACGGTCGCTGGCGTATCACCTTTACCATCCGAGACGTCGCCGGTATGGAACTCCCAGACTTTCGTTAATTTACTGACGTTATCCGCCGTGATCTGGGTAAGCGGGCTGTATTTCTGCGCGTTAAGCTGGCCGTGGAAGCTGTCCCAGGTTGGCGTGCCGGGCACCAGCGGCGTCGCTGGCTGGCTGGCCGAGGCGACTTTCTTTCCGTCACCGCTACCGGTTGAGGCATCGTCTGTGGTTTTTGTGGTTCCAGGCGCCTGCTGATCGGCCGCATCAATATTCAGTGATTCCTGGGTCCCCTGAGAGGCCTCAGCGGCTTTATCCTGCGCCTGCAGCGCGAACGGGGTGACCAGCAGCGCCAGCGCCGTCATGCTGACTTTTATGAAGGGATAATGCTTATCGTTATGCACGGGCGGCTCCTCAGGTTCTGACGGAATGGTTGTAACGGGCGGAATGGCTGCTCAGCATAATCAGACCAATCAGGCCGACCACCATGGCTGCCGTTATGATGTACTGGTGCAGCAGCGCGGCGGCAAAACCAATACCCGCCAACACCACCAGGGTGACAATAATCAGGAAAACACGCGCCCCGCGCCCCGATGCCGCACGTAACGCAAAGATCAGTATCGCCAGCACCGCGCTGGCAATGGCCACGCCCAGTGCGCCAATGGTGTCTGTGACGCCGGTAAGCGGCGTCCACCAGGCGTATAGCGCCACCGCGAAGCCTATAACCGCGGCCAACAGCAGCAAAATAGTGCCGACGCGCGAAGATTGAGAATGCAACATACCAGGAATCCCCCTCTAAAAAATGCAAAATGGACCAACATTAAGGCGTTTTCGTGGATATATGTCCCTGCTGTTCGCGCGTGCAATGGCTATTAAAACAACGCGACGTGAAAAACGGCGGCATATTTCCCTAAACGTAACTGAGTATAGAAGAGGATTTTTTAAAGGGGCGTTTATCCGGCGAGTACCCTTCCTCACGTTGAGCCCATAAGGCAGTGTGTTTCGCTAAAAACGCTCGGGCGAGGTTTATTGTCTGCTTTGAGCGAGGGACAAACGCTGGGTTGTAAAAAAAAATCGCCAGATAGGGTAGTAAAGGCTAGATTTAATTCAGGCATAACTGGTATGACCACATAAATAAGGCTCTATGAATGCGTTCAGTCATAATACCCGTCAATGAAGGTGGATTTCTGGCAGCCACAATTTGGGAAAGAAGCGATGCCAAAGCGATAGTGCTCCTTCATCCGGCAACGGCGGTTGTACAGGGGTTTTATAAGGGATTCGCAGAATATCTTTTTAACAGAGGATTCAACGTCCTCACATACGATTATCGCGGCACCGGCCTCTCTAAATCCGGGCTGGTCCGTACTTACCGCGTTTCGATGTCTGACTGGATCGACCAGGACGTCGGATGTATAACCGCCTGGGCTAAAGCACATTTTCCAGAGCTTAGCCTGTTGGCGGTAGGACACAGTGTGGGCGGGCATGCCGTTCTGCTTTCAACAGCCACCCACGCCCTGCAAGCTGCGGTCATTGTAGCCTCACATGCCGGGGTGACGAGCACCATCAAACGCACTACAGAAAAGGTGCGTGTCTGGTGCGTATTACGTGTTCTGGCTCCGATTCTGTGCCGTATCTTCGGTTACATGCCTGCCAGGCGCCTGGGACTGGGTGAAGATTTACCTGCGCCAGTCATGCTTCAATGGGGGCGCTGGAGCGCAATGCCTGGATATTTCTACGATGATCCACACTGGAATGCACGCCAACGGGCTAGTGAGATCACCCTACCCGTGCTAGTAATGGGATTTGATGACGATCCCTGGGCTAACCGTGAAGCTATTGCGCGGCTGATGGAGCCGGTGCAACAAGCAAAAATAGAACGCTGCGAGATACGGCACGCAGAGTTTGGTCTTTCGTCCATTGGGCATATGGGATTTTTTCGTACGCGATGTGCGGAGAAATTATGGCCCGTCGTCGGTCAATGGCTGGAGAGTCAGTGCCCGGATTGAACGACGCGTGAACATGACCTTTCTGAGTATTCAACATATTAAAACCTGCCGGCATAAAAATTTGGAAATTTAACGGAAATGGTTAAGCTTCTTAGACACATGCTTAAGGGATAGTCAGGAAATGATTGTTAACTGTATGGTCTACCGTTCAGGCCACCCCGCCGAAACCGTAGATATTGAGGATATCAGTGAAGTCATCCAGGATACCGATGCGTTTATCTGGCTGGGGCTTTGGCAGCCTGAACCTGCGTTTATGTACAAAGTCCAGGAGGAGTTCGGTCTGCACGATCTGGCCGTTGAGGATGCGCTTAATGCACATCAGCGGCCTAAAATAGAGCGTTATGGCAGCTCGGCATTTATCGTTGTAAAAACCGTCAGTGGACAGGACGACAATATTGAGTTTGGCGAAACGCATTTGTTTGTGGGCCGAAACTTCCTTATTACGGTGCGCCATGGTGCTTCAGTGAGCTATGCACCTATACGCGCCCGTGCTGCTGAGGCCCCGGACATGCTTTCGTACGGTCCGGCTTATCCTCTTTACTGTATTCTGGATTTTATTGTTGACAGTTATGCAGAGCTGACTGCGCGCCTCAACACCAAAATTGGTGATATAGAAGCGACACTTTTTCACAGTGAATTTGACCGTGAAGCTATTCAGGACGTGTATTCCCTCCGCCGTAATCTACTCGGGCTTCGCAACGCCGCTCAGCCAGTAGAAGAAATCTGTACAGAGCTTATCCGCATTCATGAAGAACTTATTCCAAAACCCCTCAGGGCGTATTTCAGAGATATTCAGGATCACGCAAGCCATGTAGTAACGGATGTAAATGACATGCGTGAGCTGCTAAGCAGCGCGATGCACGTTAACCTGGCACTGGTTTCAGTGCAGCAAAACGAAGTCGTGAAGAAACTGGCCGGTTGGGGGGCCATCCTCGTGATCCCGACGGTAGTCTTTAGCATGTATGGTATGAACTTCGAACATATGCCGGAACTGAAGACGCTCTTTGGTTATCCGGCTACGGTCGCTGTCACGCTGGGAGCCTGTGTATTACTGTGGCTTCGGCTCAAACGCTCTCGCTGGCTTTGATTGATAAGCGATCTGATAGTTTTTGGTGTCGTGAAGTACAGTAAAGCCTCACGCTTATGTCGATTATGCCACGACACCATACCCTATCCGTTATTTCCCCTGCATATGTCGGTACATTCCTGTTCACCGGGACCCGGTTGCTCAATCCGGGATCGCTCGCTCCACCGTTTATAAAATCCTGAAAAACGAGGCTATCACAGGGCAAGGTGACTCGTTATTCTAAATTATCAAACCACATCGATAATTATTATATTTGTTTATGATTCATTGAGCTCAGATGTGAATTTATATTGACGGACGTAAACATTATTTTTTCACACAAGGATGGTTAATATGAAAAGGGTTTTTATGACGGCTGCATTAACGGGTTTATTTGTCAGTAATAATCCGTATGCAGGAGAAAGCTATCTGGTCTATAACCCACATAATATTGCGGTATTTGAAGTGCGTTTCTTTAATGTTGGCGACGGCCCCTTTATGCCGGACTGGCCGAATGCGTCTGAGTCAACCTGGGATCTTGGCCAGCAACAAAAAGAAAAAATACTCGATGCTATGCGTTACTGGGCTGAGGTTATTACCCCCAGCCCAGGGCAACTGCCTGCCATTATCAATGTGGGGACGTTTAACGACGAGAATGCCGCAGGTTCCAGCGATTCAGTTACCGACGGCATTATAAGTCTGACGCAGTTGCAAGGCGCATTGAACGGTATTGATACCGGAGAGCTGACCTTTGGCTCCCACGCCCAGTTCATCATGGGCAAACTGGATTTTGATAACGTTCCCTATGTGCCCGCGCAATTGCCGCGCACTGGAAAGGCCGATCTGGTCAGCGTCGCTGTTCATGAGCTGGCCCATGGACTGGGAATATCCAATATGGTTACCGATCTGCAAGGAAGTGGCACATTCACGCCCGCTTTCGATACCGTGCCTTTTGGCTCCTGGACCAGCCATCTGCGCGATGACCGTGGCAATCCTGCCCGACCAGGGCAAGTAATATTGTGTAATGGATGCAATAACAGATGGGATCCACAAGGCTTTGATGTACGGCTTGATAAAGGCTATTTCACCGGCAGGCATGTGGATGAAGTCCTTGCAGGCGCCATGCCTGGCGTGCCGGTGAAAATGTTAGCAGACGACGGCTCGGTCGATGATAACTACATGAGCCATATCGAGCTGAAAAACAGCATGATGAGCCATCAGAACTACCGCAATTACACCACGTTTATGGAAGCGGAACTGGCGTTGCTGCAGGATATGGGATATCAGATTGACCGGCGTAACTTTTTCGGTTTTTCGCTATATGGCAACGGGCAAACGCTCGTTAACCGCAATGGCTATTTTCAGCGTAATCAGCAGGCGGATGGCTATCTGGCTGGTCAATACAATACCGCTAATCTGGGAGTTGGCCTGCATGTGTATGGCAGTAATAACCATATCTTTCAACAAGCGGACCTGTTGACGTCAGGGGCTGGCGGCGCGGGCATCCGTATAGATGGGCAAAATAACACCCTGAGCATCGATCCCGGTGTACGGATATACGCCGATGGCGTTAATGGCCGTGGGGTGATGTTTGCCTACGGTAAACAGCACAGCCTTATTCAACGTGGCGACGTTCAGGCACTGGGAGCCAGTGGCGTCGGTATCAGTTTTGATTTTGGCAATAACCTCCTGGGTAACGAGGTGGACTATCGCGGATCCTGGCTTCATATCGTGGACGGCTATTACGATGCGTTATTACCCGAGTTGCAGGGAGCGCTGGTAGACAATGCCGACATCAGCGGACGGGTTGCCGGTAAAGGCGCGGCGATTTATATATCACCGAACGCGCTGGTCGGTAATATAAATATATTAACGGGTGCCCGGCTGGAGGGTGATATTTATTCGGACTACGCCCAGCGGGATGACTATGGCCAACAGCGGTTAACGCTGCTTACCTTCGGTCGGAAGGCCAATGCGTACGGGCAAGCGACGGAAGCTGCCGATGCTGATTTCAGCTTTACGTACCGCGGAAACATTGAAGGTATCAATAATCTGGCACTGGACGCGCACGGAGGGAAAACCTCGCTTAATGGCGATTTCCAGATTTACAGCATGACTATCGCGCCAGGTGCCAGCCTGTCCGGCAACGCCAGCTATACGCTTAATGAGGAAGGCCGCTTTGTAAATAACGGGATCCTTGCGCCGGGTAATTCACTTGGGCAAATCAATATATCCGGTGCTTATCAACAGGGGAATACCGGGCAGTTGTTGTTGGAAGTCGACGGGCGCGGCAGGCATGATACTCTGCGAGTGGACGGTCACGCACAATTTGACGGTCAACTGACGTTTGCGCCGCAGCCGGACTGGTACGCAACAAACTGGCGTCTGAATACGCAAGATTTGCTAAAAACGGACGCTTCCGACGGCAATTTCAGTGCGGTGAACAGCGTGCTCCGTTCACCCACGCTAACGCTGCAAACAACGCCACAGGGAAAGAATGGCTGGCAGCTCTCAATGCTGCGCGCTTCAAACGCATACAGCCGGTATGCGCAGGACGCTAATGCGCGTCAGGTAGGGCAAGCGCTGGATAAAATTGTGGCGGAAGCTAAGTCGGATATACAACCGCTGTACCGTACTCTGGATTTCTCGGCCACTGATGGCGGGAGTATCAGCAATGCCTTGCCGCAACTTTCTGCGGGCGCCTACAGCGCCATGTTCGCAAGTTCCCTGCAGCGTGAACAGCAGATAGCGCGGATCGTTGGCGGGCCAAATCCTGTGGTTATGCCGAAGCAACTGACGGAAGGCGAATGGCGCAGCTTTGCCATACCCTTTGGCGGCGGCTTCTGGCAACAGCGTCAGGGTGACAGTGTAGGGTACGACGCCAGCAGTTATGGCATTGTATTCGGTGCTGAAAAACAAAACGATGAGAATCACAACTGGATTTATGGCTTTCATGGTGCGGTCAGCGGTCAGTCGGTGACGGTGAAATCACCAGAAACCGCAACCGGGAAAACCACTGCTTTCGATCTGGGTGTTCATGCTCGTTACGGCGCTGAAAGGTCCGAAGGAATGTATTTATTCGGCACTGGCCGATTGGGTATTGAAGACAGCTGGCTGGACAGAAACATTAATGTAGAAACTTACGGAGCAAGCCACCATGCCACCTGGACCGGATTGTCAGGTTCTGTTACGGCCGGCGGAGGCTATCGATGGGCGCTGAATAATAATGTGAACGCCGGACCGGTAACGTCATTGAATTACACCACATTACATCGTCCCGGCGTGAAGGAAAGCGGCAATGACGGCAGCCGACTGATGCTGGGTTCGCAGACCTTCGATTCTCTGAGATCACGTATCGGGGTGAATGGTAACTGGAATGTACCCCTCGCTTCAGGGGCATCGTTCGCAGCTGAGCTGCAGCTCAGCTGGGATCATGAACTGCTTGATGGCAACGTAGTGCAACAAGCCTCTTTCGCCAACTATCGAAGCACAGGGTTTAGTTCCAGGAATCAGGTGACTGGTCGTGACACTCTGGGTGTTAAGGCAGGTATGAGCTATAAAATCAACGCTGATGTCGAATTGGGCATCGGGGTTGAAAGCGAAATGTTTCGTTCTGGCTATGACTCGATTGCAGGTAATCTTTCAGCCACCTGGCGTTTCTGATGTCTGAGGACGAGAAAATAATAGGACTGGCCCTGTCCCCGGCGTTGCCGGGGTATTCCTGAAGGCTTTTGATATCAAAAATGGCTTGTGTCGCCCTGGCCATGCTCACCTGAACCTTTAACCCGCTTAAGCTGGATCTCTTCACCACGTTGCCAGGCATCCGCTCCCTTAGCAACTGGGTGCGCCACAATATCCTTACGTTCTTCTTTGATGGCTTGCGTGCTCACGTCAAAGCGTCGATCTCTGTCCGCCAGAAGTTTAGGGTCTAACTGCCCTTCCCCGGTAAAGCCCATCATCAGTGCCGGAATGCCGAGCGGCAGCTTTTTATCGCGGTCGGTGTGCCAGGTATGCCAGGTCTTGCCGTAGGTATTCACAATTTTGCTCATCAATGCTTTGTCAGCCACTGCAGGTAAACCTGGAGCAATCAGGCTGCCGGATTTCACTTCATATTGATGGCTGTGCCACAATTTTTTTTCTTCCGGCGGCAGTGTGTTAAACAAACGCTCACTAATGATGTACTCAACGCCCATTAAACGGGCATCTTTGGTGTTACCGTCGTAGATCACCGCCTGCATCACGTCTTCATTCAACACGGTTACATAATGATGGGCTTCCATCTGGCCATTTTTATCCCCGCTATAAAAATGGAAACCGTCAAGGTAGGCACTCATTGCATCAATGGGCGGACGGGACTGGATAAGCTGAGCACCGGCTTCAAGCGTGCTCGTCCCGACGGAGGTTTTTACACCCGGAACAGGCGTATTTGAAGGGGTATTGTTCGCGCCACAACCCACTAACGTCAGGCTCGACAATAATAAAAGCGATAATGGTTTCATTGACCCTCCCTGTAAAAGTCACTTTACTGAAAGTAGTACATTCGCGCAGACACGCCAGGAGAGTTTTTATTAAACCATCCGGCAAACTGGCGTACGTTCCGTTTAAGAACACCATTTAAATACTGGCAGAAAGAGCATCAGAGATTTGTTTGATCAATTGCCATTTATATCAATGTCCGCTTCTGGCACAAAACAGCCATTAACATTCATCGAATTCTCAGTAAATCTGAATACCGGGTCGTATACCGCGGCGAAAGCATTTCACGCTTCATCTGCCATTGCTGCTGTATGCCCTGCCCGGCAAAATAAAGCGTACCCTTTCCATCTTTCGCGTTCAGACGATCCAGCACTTCCATCAGCTTTTCACTTCCGGCACGCGGCGCGCTATTGTCAAACAAATTGAGCTGGGCAACGCCCTGGCTGAAGAAGTCCCCGAGCATAATGCCGGCTTTCTGGTAGCGGTGGCCCTCCTTCCAGATTTTGTCGAGGCACTTTACCGCGGCGTTGATAATGTCGCGGGAGTCCTGAGTGGGTGTGAGAAGCGTCATTGAGGCACTGTTGCCGTAATAGGGTTCGTTCAGAGCGAACGGAGAGGTCTTTACGAACGCCGAGATAAAGCGGCAATACTGGTGCTCGCCACGTAACTTCTCAGCGCCACGGGCCGCATAGCTGCATATAGCCTGGCGCACCTGCTCGTATTCTGTCACGCGCTCACCGAATGACCGACTACAGACGATCTCCTGCTTTGTCGGTGCAAACTCTTCCAGATCGAGGCACGGCTCGCCGCGCAGCTCCCGGACCGTTCGCTCCAGCACTACATTGAAGTGCTTGCGGATAATCCACGTGCTCTGCTCTGAGAGATCCAGCGCCGTTTTGATACCCATCGCATTGAGCTTCTTGCTGATGCGCCTGCCCACGCCCCATACGTCCTCTACAGGCACGATAGCCAACAACCGGCGCTGGCGGTCGATATTGGATAAATCAACCACCCCACCCGTCTGCTGCTGCCATTTCTTCGCCGCGTGATTTGCCAGCTTCGCCAGCGTCTTCGTCTGGGCTATGCCAACGCCGACCTTCAGGTGCGTACGCTTCAAAACCGTTTCGCGGATCTCCTTGCCAAAATCAGTCAGGTCCCGGCAATTACGAACCCCGGTGAGATCACAAAAGGCCTCATCAATGGAATATATTTCGACGCGAGGGCTTATTTCTTCCAGCGTGGTCATTACCCGGCTGGACATGTCAGCGTAAAGTTCGTAGTTACTGCTGAAGCAAACCACGCCGGCGCGCCGGAACAGGTCTTTCTGCTTAAAGTATGGCGCCCCCATGGTAACGCCAGCGGCTTTGGCCTCTGCGCTGCGCGCTATCACGCAACCGTCGTTATTTGAGAGGACAACCACCGGTCGGCCTCTCAAATCTGGCCTGAATACCGTCTCGCATGATGCATAGAATGAATTCACATCACAGAGCGCAAACATATCAGCTGGCCGATTTAACAATAAAAGTGACCACACCAAAAACGTCCAGCGTGTCTTCACTGCCAACGATAATCGGTGAATAAGCGCTGTTCATCGGATTGAGTTGAACATTAGGCCGCAGTTGCAGGCGCTTAACGGTGAATTCCCCTTCCACCGCGGCGATGACGATATCGCCGTGCTCAGCCGTTCGGGAACTATCGACCACCAGTAAATCGCCGTCGCTTATTCCCCCTTCAATCATTGAATCACCCGCGGCTTTAACGAAATACGTCGAGCTGGGGTGGGCAACCAGAAGTTCATTAAGATCAATGCGCTGCTCCACATAATCGGCAGCCGGGCTTGGGAATCCGCACTGAACTAAATCGCTGAAAAGTGGAAGCGCGATAATCTCACGCAGTTCTGTAGGTCTGATAAATTCCATTACGCATACCTCTAATACTGTTTTTATATACAGTAGTTTTGTTTTGAAGCACGCGCAAGGCAGCTGAACCGTAGCGACTGTTTAAACCTTCACCGTTTCGTTTGTAAGTTTCTCTCTGGCTTCAAATTATGGTTTTTGTAAATTTTACGATTAAACGCTTCGACTGCTCGTTTTAAAGGCTAAATGAATAGATTGTCATCAACATAAACAAGGTGAAGGGCGGCATGGCATTTCTTTAGCCGGAATGCCGTTTGACTGTACCCATATACAGTAGTATTTTTACGTGCAGACAGAATCGCACAATTAATATTCATAGGGAAAAAATAATGTTTGTTGAACTGGTTTATGACAAGCGAAACGTACAGGGGCTGGAGGGAGCCAGGGAGATAATTCTGGCTGAACTGACAAAACGTGTGCACCGGATTTTTCCTGATGCCAGCGTGACGGTTAAGCCAATGCAGGCGAATGGCCTGAATAGCGATGCCAGCAAAAGCGACCGGGAAAAGCTGAACCGTATGCTTGAGGAAATGTTTGAAGAGTCGGACATGTGGCTGACGCAAGAGTAACAAGGTTAACAAATACCAGCCCACCGGGGAAAAACCGGGCGCAATGCCCGGTTCTGTTTTCAGCCAGTAATGCCTTTAATCACTCACCCGCGGTTCTCCAGCATCGGTTCATTTCTCGGATCGTGCCCGCAAGATAAAAACGCCTCCCGGAATTTCTGCCCATTTTCTCGCGTTATCTTGCACAAAATACAGCTTTTGCATGTCGATCAAGTCATCTTATCCCTGCCCTATACTTTGAGTATGACATCCGACTGGAGGTTTCTATGTGTGGACGCTTTGCACAAGCCCAAACCCGTGAAGAATACCTGGCCTACCTTGCCGAC
Source organism: Enterobacter sp. MGH 4 (assembly GCF_000534735.1). NCBI lineage: Bacteria > Pseudomonadati > Pseudomonadota > Gammaproteobacteria > Enterobacterales > Enterobacteriaceae > Enterobacter > Enterobacter sp. MGH 4. Next base: position 1,283,651 of record NZ_KI973289.1, read on the forward strand.
GAAGGCGATCGCGACATCGCGTATGACCCGGCCCCCATTGGCCGGTACAACGTCGCGCCCGGTACCAAAGTCCTGCTGCTGAGCGAACGCGACGAACTACTGCACCTCGATCCGGTGTTCTGGGGCTACGCACCTGGATGGTGGGACAAAGCACCACTGATTAACGCACGTGTAGAAACCGCGGCCACCAGCAGAATGTTTAAACCTCTGTGGCAACATGGCCGGGCGATCTGTTTTGCCGATGGATGGTTCGAATGGAAGAAGTCAGGTGACAAGAAACAACCCTACTTCATCCACCGGGACGACGGTCAGCCAATCTTTATGGCGGCGATCGGAAGCACACCGTTTGAGCGCGGCGATGAAGCCGAGGGATTTCTGATTGTGACGTCTGCGGCTGATAAAGGCCTCGTCGACATTCATGACCGCAGGCCACTGGTTTTGTCACCAGAAGCGGCACGCGAGTGGATGCGCCAGCATGTTGGCGGGAAAGAAGCTGAAGAGATAGCTTCAGATGGTGCAGTGCCCACCGATAAGTTCGTCTGGCATGCGGTAACGCGTACAGTAGGAAATGTAAAAAACCAGGGGAGGAATTTGATAGAGCAAATAGAAATCAAATCTGAACTTAGTTAGACCTGCACTTTTTAGATGGGATAATAAAACCCTTCCCTCTATTGAAGTCAAAACCTTTGACAGCTTCTGTCATTTTACGAGACAAATTATTTCCTTGCTGTAAATCAAATTCGACGACACAGGAAAAATTTGGATTGGCTAATCTAATCTGTATGGCCTCCCAGATGGCTAAAATAAGATTTGCTTAAAAGATCTACACGTGCCTTAATGATGCGGTTGGTTCGATGCAATGTGAATCTGACTTTTCCAAAGTAGTCCTCATAACCAGGTGCTATCTCTGATATCCCCTCCTCTTGAGTCCATACGTATGCCATCATGCGTTTCTTTTCATGAACTTGTAACTTTTAAGTGTTCAAGTGGAGTTTTTATGTCATCAAAAATGATAGGTCTTGTTAAGTGGTTTAACGATGATAAGGGCTTTGGCTTCATCTCCCCACTCGATGGAAGTAAAGATATCCTTGTTCACTCTTCTTCTCTACAGGGAGAGACATTCAAAACTCTTTTTGAAGGCCAAAAAGTTAAATTTGCTGTCATTGCCGGTACCAAAGGTCCGACAGCTGCAAATGTTACGCTTTGCGATAAATAACCCCCCTCAATGACCGCTTAAGCTTCTGTGAATTAAATAATCAGAAGCGTCATTTATCGTTTGCGAATATCATTACAACAGGCCAGCATATTTACAGCACCGTCAAATTTGCTGACCGATGTGATGAAATGCAGGACTGCTGCATGAATAGTCTCAAAGCAGAAACTAACTGCTTATAAAATATTAAAGTGCGTAAGAGGTTAGGCAGCCTCCAAAAGCATCACTTCTTAGTTATTATATGAGATTTTTTAGTAATGTTGAGGGGATTTGAACAACGCGTTGCAGTAAGGGCAAACCAGTTGAGCTCCCTTTTGTACACGATTGTAACTATGCTCCGAGTCTCTTGTGCAGTTTGGACAAGGGCATTTGACTAAATAATTTCGGCGGAATTGCGTGTTTTTACGTGCAGACATAAGCTTCTCCAGTACAAATGGACTGCTACAGTACACGTTAAGGCAGAATATTGCTTGTTTTAATTTCGAAAGAGGTAACTAAACGTCAATAAATCAACCCCTTTCGAACAACCCCGGGCCATAAAACCCCCTGAAATACATGGTGATACATGAAAAAAGTAATTATTTTCTTTAATAGTAAACCAGGTAAAGTAATCACCGTACTTAAGGGCGTGACATCAATACGCGAACAATACCCTAATGGAGAAGGGATAAACCTTCCGATAATGTCAGCCGGTTTTCCCTCTTTAACAGGTGACCATGAAGTTATCTATGTTGCATCAGATCGAGAGCTTACATCTCAGGAAATATTAGATGCAGCCAAGAAGTATCTATAAGCTTCAATATCTTCTACCAACACTGCAGATAACCTTTAGTAACAAGCATTATTAAAACAATTAGGAATTATCAGTATTGCCTACCTGGCGTAGGCTTTTTTTTCATTTAGCAGACGATACATTCCTGTCTAATGTCATATATTTTTTAGGACTCGGAACATTTTTTGATTCAAACAGTCTAAAAGATATACTCACAAAGGGGGCCTTTATGACAACGCTTATCATCTCTACTATCGTGGCAATGGTACTGGCATTGATGATTTTAAGTCTGATCAAGATCGGGATCAGCGTATCGAACAATCCTGATGAACTGTAATGTATTCAAGTTTCCATAACCTCTTTATTTACTGGGCAGCCTATTCACCTTTCCTCGCAGGCAGCGCCACTCCAGCCCCGGGTACGTTCCACAATTAATTCCCTCTCCATTGGCGCAGCAGTAAGCTGCCCTGTCGTTTGCCCTGATATTTAGGGTCAGCCATAAGAAAGTTATCCTGCAAATTTCGCAGAATTTAAGGATTCATTTTGGGGAGGAATTTGGAGGAGTTTCGGGGAAGAAAAAATCGAACAAAAAACCGGGCATCGCGCCCGGTTCTGTTTCCACACTAAAAAGCCCTTAAACACTCAATCCACAATTCTCCAGCATCGGTTCGATCCTCGGATCGTGCCCGCGCCAGTTCCGGTAAAGTTCAGCTAAATCAGTGCTGTTGCCGCGCGACAAAATCGCCTCGCGGAATGTCTGTCCGTTTTCGCGCGTTAAACCACCCTGCTCGACAAACCACTGATAGCCATCGTCCGCCAGCATCTGCGTCCAGAGATAGGCGTAATAGCCCGCCGCGTAGCCGCCGCCGAAGATATGAGCAAAATAGCTGCTGCGATAGCGCGGCGGTACGGCTGGAAGATCCAGCCCTTCTTTTTTCAACGCGGCGGCTTCAAAGGCTTCCACGTCTTCAACGGGCTCATGAATGCCGTGCCAGTTCATATCCAGCAGCGCGGCGCTCAGCAGTTCCGTCATGTCATAACCCTTATTAAACTGGGTCGCATTGAGCATTTTTTCCCGCAGCGCATCCGGCATCGGCTCGCCGGTTTGATAATGGCGGGCAAAGTGCGCAAACACCTGCGGATGGCTGGCCCAGTGTTCATTGATCTGCGACGGGAATTCAACGAAATCACGCGGCGTGTTGGTGCCTGAAAGCGTGGCATAGCGCTGGCTGGCAAACAGGCCATGCAGCGTATGGCCAAACTCGTGGAACAGGGTAATCACATCATCCCAGGAGATCAGCGCGGTCTGCCCGTTCGCTGGTTTTTGATAGTTGCAAACGTTATAAATCACCGGACGCGCGGCAAACTCGTAAGACTGCTCAACAAAATTCCCCATCCACGCCCCGCCCGCTTTGGAATCACGCGCGAAAAAGTCGCCGTAGAACAGCGCCATGCCTTCACCCGTGTGGTCGAAAATCTCCCACACGCGAACGTCCGGGTGATAAACCGGAATATCGAAACGCTCGACAAAACGGATACCGAACAGCTGCGTGGCGGTCCAGAATACGCCATCTTCCAGCACGGTATTGAGCGCGAAATAGGGTTTGATCTGCGACTCATCCAGCGCGTATTTCGCTGAACGCACGCGTTCGGCATAAAACGCCCAGTCCCAGGCCTGCACCGTAAAACCGCCCTGCTCGTCGTCAATGACCTTCTGAATATCCGCCTGCTCCAGCGCGGCCCTGCTGCGCGCCGCAGGAACTATCCCGCGCATGAATTCGAGCGCGGCATCCGGCGTTTTCGCCATCTGATCGGCAATGCTCCAGCTGGCATAGTTGTCAAAGCCGAGCAGCTGCGCCTGTCTTGCCCGCAACGCGGTAAGCCGACGGATCAGGTCGCGCGTATCGTTTTCGTCGCCTTTTTGAGTGCGTTCCCAGCCCGCGCTAAACAGCTTTTTACGGGTCTCGCGCAAAGACAGCGCCGCCAGCGCGGGCTGTTGCGTGGTATTCAGAAGCGGGATCAGCCAGCGATCCGTCAGCCCTTTTTCTGCGGCAGCATGAGCCGCGGCAGCAATCTCCTCCGCACTGAGTCCGTCAAGCTGGTAAACATCATCCACCACCAGCCCTCCCGCCTTGTTCGCAGCCAGCAGGCGCTGGTTGAACTGGCTGGTCAGGGTGGCGGCTTCGGTATTCAGGGCTTTCAGCTCGGCTTTTTCATCGGCGTTCAGACGCGCGCCCGCAAGAACAAAGTGCTGATACGTCTCCTCCGTCAGTCGGCGGGATTCGGCATCCAGCGTGTCGCGATCCTGCCAGACGGCTTCCACGCGGGCGAAAAGCGTATCGTTTAGCCAGATATCGTTCGCCAGCCCGGCCAGTTCGGTGGAGAACTGCTCGTCCAGTGCCTGAAGATAATCGTTGGTGTGTGCGGACGTCATGGCGAAGAACACGCTGCTGACGCGCGACAGCATGGCCCCGCTCTTTTCCAGCGCCAGCACGGTGTTGTTGAAGTCCGGCACGGCGCTCTGCGCGATAATCGCGTCAATATCTGCACGCTTGAGGCGCATTGCTTCATCAAACGCCGGGCGATAGTGGCTGTCTTCTATCACATCAAAACACGGAGCCTGATAAGGCAGCAGGCTAACGTCAAAGAAAGGGTTGTTGACCGACATCGTTTACTCCTGAGCACGGTATTTCTCACCAGAGTAGGCCAGCCTGCTCCGGCCTGCAATGGCGTCATACAAATGTTGCCTTAACGATGTGCCCGAGTGCGTGCTATGGTAGTACAACACAAAAAGCGTTGAGGAACAGTGAGATGATTATATTAGTTACCGGGGCGACAGCAGGTTTTGGTGAAAGCATCACGCGTCGCTTCGTCGCCAACGGACATAAGGTGATTGCAACGGGTCGTCGTCAGGAGCGTCTCCAGGAGCTGAAAGACGAGCTGGGCGACAGCATCCTGACCGCACAGCTGGACGTGCGCAACCGCGCCGCCATTGAAGAGATGATTGCCAACCTGCCTGCCGAATGGCGTGAAATCGACGTGCTGGTCAATAACGCTGGCCTGGCGCTGGGCATGGAGCCTGCCCACAAAGCCAGCGTGGAAGACTGGGAAAACATGATCGACACCAACAACAAAGGGCTGGTGTACATGACCCGCGCCGTGCTGCCGGGCATGGTTGAACGTAACCGTGGTCATATCATTAACATCGGTTCCACCGCCGGAAGCTGGCCTTACGCGGGCGGCAACGTCTATGGCGCGACCAAGGCCTTTGTACGCCAGTTCAGCCTGAACCTGCGCACCGACCTGCACGGTACCGCGATCCGCGTGACCGATGTTGAGCCGGGTCTGGTCGGTGGAACGGAATTCTCCAACGTGCGCTTCAAGGGTGACGACGCGAAAGCGGATAAAACCTATGAAAATGCGAATGCGCTGACACCGGAAGATATCACCGAAACCGTCTGGTGGGTCGCGACGCTGCCGAAGCATGTCAACATCAACACGGTTGAGATGATGCCCGTCAGCCAGACCTATGCCGGACTCAGCGTGCATCGCGGGTAATTCACCCTTCCCGGCCTGCGGGCCGGGTATGTGATGACGGGTAAAAGAATGGTAGTATGTTCAGGTTAACTCTCTGAGAAATCACAACCCATGGCCGCTGAATCGCAACTTAATCCTACCCAGCCTGTAAATCAGCAAATTTATCGCATCTTACGCCGTGATATCGTTCGCTGCCTGATCCCACCGGGAACGCCACTCTCAGAAAAAGAGGTTTCGGTACGTTTTGACGTTTCCCGTCAGCCCGTGCGCGAGGCGTTTATTAAGCTCGCAGAAAACGGCCTTATCCAGATCCGCCCTCAGCGCGGCAGCTATGTAAATAAAATTTCGCTTTCGCAGGTACGGAATGGCTGTTTTGTTCGCCAGGCCATTGAGTGCGCCGTTGTGCGTCGCGCCGCGTCGCTCATCAACGATAACCAGTGCTACCTGCTGGAGCAAAACCTGCATCAGCAACGCATTGCCATCGACCGCAAACAGTTAAACGACTTTTTCCAGCTGGACGACGAATTTCACCAGAAACTGGCGCAGATCGCCGAGTGCCAGCTCGCGTGGGATACCGTCGAAAACATCAAAGCTACCATCGACCGCGTGCGCTACATGAGCCTCGACCATGTTTCTCCGCCAGAGATGTTGCTGCGCCAGCATCACGATATTTTCAGCGCACTGGAAAAACGCGACGTGGAAGCCGTAGATAAAGCGATGACGCTTCACCTCCAGGAAATTAGCGAGTCAGTTCAGTTAATTCGTCAGGAAAACCGCGAGTGGTTCAGCGAAGAATAAAACCTCGCCGCCCCCTTTCGGTTGCGGCGAAGTGATTAGCGGACCACTAACACCGGAATAGTGGCGTAGCGCAGGATAGTTTCAGCATTCGAGCCCAGCAGATGTGTTGTCATGCTCGGGTTTCTTGATCCAATAACAATAACGTCATATTTCCCCTCTTTGCTGAGCTGGATGATTTCATCGCGTACGTTGCCGAAACGTACTTCACAATCAATATTTTCTGGGGACATATCAAAGAGCCGTTTCAGTGCCTTCATCTTCTTATCCGACTCGGCGGTCATATACTCTTCGAACTTCTTAATATCGGCATTGAACCCCCGCAGTAACGAACGGCTGCTGTTAGGGAGAATATTGACCAGGGTGATCGTTGCGCCTTCCGATTTCGCGAGGTTGACCGCGTGGCGTACCGCTTTATCGCTTAGATCCATTTCAAACACGTCAACAGGCATCAAAATTTTCTTATACATAAGCCTGACTCCTTTTCCGATGAAGGGTTATTTTCTGCCTCCAGAATGGCATTGTGGATATAAACAAAGCCTAAGCAATTGCGTCTGGAAACTATCAATTAAGGAAAATAACTGTCCGCTTTGTAAAGCGGTGTCCTGAACCGTCAACGCCATCTGGAAATAAGAAAAAAGTGTGAGCTTGATCAAAAGCAAATAATTTCGTTTAAGAGAGGCGTATTAATAGTGCCCCGTGAACGGCAGCCGTTGAATTAGCGCCGTAACGGATAAGTGCGAGAGGAGAAAATACCATGATGACATACGACCGTAACCGAAATGCAATCACCACTGGCAGCCGCGTCATGATTAGCGGCACAGGTCAGTTCGGCGTGATTAAAGCGATCCACAGCGACGGCCTTAATGCCGAGCAGGTGCGTCGTGGTAAAACGGTTGAAGTGGAAGGATGCGAAGGTAAGTTCGAACCGATTGAGCTGATTCGCCTGGGGATGCACTAAGCTGTGCCCCGACATGCCGCCGCGAACGGCGGCATGTCAAAGCGTTAAAGCCGGGCTGCGTACTCAGCAACCGTGGCCTTCGCGCCTTTTTGCAGCAACGTTTGATAGGCCTGCATGACGGCAGCCACGAATACCGTGTCCTTCGGCAGCTCGTTACCGAAAATAGCCTCAATGCCCAACAGCGCGCTAACGCGGCTTTCACCTTCAGCGCTACCGTTTACCGCCGCCTGAATCACCGCCAGCTGCGGATCGCTCACCTCAATCGCGTTACCCTGCTCATCCACACCGCCGACATAACGCATCCAGCCCGCCACGCCGAGGGCCAGCAGCGGGAAGGGTTTCTGGTGGACAAGGTGCCAGCGCACAGAATCGAGCATGCGCTGCGGCAATTTCTGGCTACCGTCCATGGCGATTTGCCAGGTGCGGTGACGCAGGGCCGGATTGCTGTAACGCGCAATCAGCTGGTCGGCATAACGACCCAAATCCACGCCCCGCACTTTCAACGTCGGCGCCTGCTCTATCAGCATCAGCGCATGCGCGGCTGCGCGATAATGTTCATCTTCCATGCAGTCGTTAATGTGCTGATAACCGGCCAGATAGCCGAGATAGGCCAGGAACGAGTGGCTGCCGTTAAGCATTCGCAGCTTCATCTCTTCAAACGGAATGACATCAGAAACCAGCTCCGCACCGGCCTTTTCCCACTGGGGACGTCCGGCAACAAAATTATCTTCCACCACCCACTGGCGGAACGGCTCGCAGGCGACACCTGCCGGATCGCGTACGCCAGTCAGCTGTTCGATTTTATCCAGCGTATCAGCCGTGACGGCGGGCACAATGCGGTCCACCATCGTTGACGGGAAGGTGACGTTCGCTTCGATCCAGTCCGCCAGTTCGCCGTCTACGGCGCGCGCGTAGGCACAGGTCACATTGCGCATCACGTGGCCGTTCTCCGGCATGTTATCGCATGACATCACGCTGAATGCCGGTAGCCCCGCCGCCTTGCGACGCGCCAGCGCCTCAACCACCACGCCCGGCGCAGATTTAGGCTGATGCGGGTTTTGCAGGTCTGCAACGATTAACGGATGATCGAACATCAGTTGTCCGGTTGCCGGGGAGTGGCAATATCCTTTCTCGGTGATGGTCAGGGAAACAATGGCGACCTGCGGCTCGCACAGCGCCGCCAACACGGTTTCCAGCCCGTCGATCTGCGCATGCAGCGCGTTTTTGACGACGCCGACCACGCGCGCCGTCCACGCATCGGCAGACATCTCTGCCACGGTATAAAGGTTATCCTGTGCCTTCAGATCGGCGATCTGCTGTTCGCCGCCAATCAGGTTAACTTCGCAGTAACCCCAGTCGCTGCCCTGTTCTGCGGCGAGTATATCGGTGTACACCGCCTGGTGCGCACGGTGAAACGCGCCAAACCCTAAATGAACAATGCGTGCCTTGAGGCTGTCGCGATCGTATTGAGGATGCGTTGCCTTCGCCTGTAATAACCGGTTTTCCATGATTGAGACTCATTAATTAATGAAAGCTGTGATCCACTGCCGCTTCCTTTTAAGAGCGGCAGCGCCTGCTGACTACACCAACTAGAATGGCAGTCGGAGTCAAAAAACGCTGCCATTAACCATACTGATACATCGTTTTCAGATCTTGATTTACATTAACTTTTCGCCATGTGGTGTGACATCAGTAAAAAGTTGTGTGACAGGTAACGCAAGATGTAAACCACTAGCGGCGTGAAGAGAGCGCGCCGTAGGCTACCGATTCCTTATGAGGAGCCTCCGCAGCATCTTCGGCTTCACTCAAATCGCGGTCGCGCACTTCCGGCATCAGCAACGCGGAGACCAGCCCAATCAGCGAGTACGCCACCAGCATCACCACAATCGGCCACCAGGACCCGGTCATGTTGCAGAAGACCCCCGCCAGCACCGGACCAAAGCCTACAGCTACCAGCCCGCCCGCCTCTTTCGAAATGGCCATGCGGGTAAAGCGGTTCCGCGAACCAAACATCTCTGCCATGGTGATGTTTTCCAGCGCGAACAGCCCGAGCACCGCAAAGTTATGAATAACGATGATAGAGAGCATAATCACGCCCGGCGCGTAACTCTTATCGACGATAATCGACAGCATCGGGTAAGCCAGAATAATGGCTGAAATGTTAAGGAGGATATACGGCAGACGGCGCCCCACTTTATCGGACAGCCAGCCCAGCAGCGGGATGGAGAGGAAGCCGAGAATCGAACTGATCATCAGCGCATCGGTTGGGATCGCCTTATCAAACAACAGCGTCTGCACCAGATATCCGGCAAGGAAAGTCTGAATCAAACCTGAGTTGCCGGCCTGACCAAAGCGCAGCCCCGTCGCCAGCCAGAACGATTTGCTCTTAAACATCGCGCCGACCGAGGTATCCGGCGCAGCAACCGGCGCAACGGTTTCGGCGTCGTTAACCTTCTCAAACACCGGGCTCTCTTTAAGGTTCATACGCAGCCAGATGGCGAAGATCATCACCACCACGCTGGCGAGGAACGGCACGCGCCAGCCCCAGGCAATAAGTTCTTCACGATCGAGGGCAAAGAACATCACGGCCCAGATCGCCGTGGCGCTCAGCGTCCCGCAGTTGGTTCCCATGGCCACCAGCGAGGAGATGATGCCGCGTTTACCCTTCGGCGCGTACTCCGCCAGCATGGTACCTGCGCCGGAGATTTCTGCCCCCGCGCCCAGCCCCTGAATAATACGCAGCGTCACCAGCAGCACCGGTGCGAAAATCCCGATCTGCGCGTAGGTTGGCAGGACGCCGATTAAGGTGGTGCAGATCCCCATCATGGTGATGGTGATAAACAGCACCTTTTTGCGGCCAATTCTGTCTCCCATTCTGCCGAAGATAAATGCCCCGACGATACGCGCGATGTAGCCTGCCCCATAGGTCCCCATCGCCAGGATCAACGCCATGGCCGCGGATTGTTCAGGAAAGAAAATTTCATGGAATACCAGCGCGGCGCCAAGGGAGTAAAGCTGAAAATCCATAAACTCCAGGGCGGTGCCCAGCCAGCCGGATACGGCGGCTTTCACCAGGTCTGACGTACTTCTTTGAGGTTGTGCTTGAGTCATAATGGCTATCTCTGCAAGGTAAGATGCGTACCACTGAGAGCCTGTCTTCGCAGGCTCTTAACCGCGTGAATTATTATTGGTCGAACGTGAGCAAGACTTTGCAGCACTGCCGCTGGTCTTTTTCAAACAGTTCGATGGCGTCTGTAACGTAGTGATAGTCAAATGTATGGGTGACCAGTTTTTCAGGGTCGATCAGCCCTTTTTCCAGCCAGTCAATGACCACCGGAAATTTGTTGGCATTCAGGCGCGAAGAGAAGATCGACAGCTCTTTGCCGGTGATCCCCTGTTGCACGATCTGGCTCGGGTCGCTGGAGAAGCCCATCAGCACGATGCGCGCCGCCGGAGACGCCAGCGTAATCGCTTCCTGCAAAATGGACGGATGACAGGCAGCATCGATGATTAACGTCGGCTTGATGCCTTTTTCATCCAGCGCGGCCTGTAATGAGTGCTCGCTGTTGTTGAAGACCCAGTCTGCGCCGCTGCGTTGCGCCATCCCCAGCCGCTCATCAATGCGATCCACCACGATGACCTGCTTCACCTTGTAAACGCCCTTTAGCGCCTGCACGGTGACCAGCCCCATCGGGCCTGCGCCGTAGATCAGCGCCACGTCCTGTTCGGTGGGTTTCGCCTGCCCCGTCACGTTGGCGGCAATGGTGAAGGGCTCAACCATCACCGCGTGTTTGTCAGGGATCGCATCCGGAATGTGCCAGGCATTTTTCGCCGGCACGACGGCGTATTCGCTGAAGCCGCCGTCACGGTGGACGCCCAGCACCACCAGCGAGGTGCAAACGTTCGGTTTTCCGACGGAACACGGGTAGCAGTGTCCGCAGTTGATCACCGGATCCACAGACACGCGCTGGCCCAGTCGGGTGCTCTCCACGCCTTCGCCAACCGCGTCTATTTCGCCAAAGAACTCGTGACCGATTACCCGCGGGTATTTCGCAAACGGGTTATGCCCGCGATAGATATGGCTGTCTGAACCGCAGATACCGGCGAGCTTAATTCTGACGCGGACGTCGCCTGCGCCCGGCAACGGGAGAGGACGCTCCTCAATCACCAGCGTATTCGGCTGTTGGATCACTACGCTTTTCATTATTCGCTCCTCGTTTACCAGTTCCAGAGGGTGCCGTCTTCCAGACGGGCCACCGGCAGACAGGCCGGTTCGTACGGGTATTTCGCTGCCAGCTTCTCATCAAACTCAATGCCCAGCCCTGGCTTGTCGCCCGGGTGCATATAGCCGTTATCGAAGCGCCAGCTGTGCGGGAACACTTCCAGCATCTGCTCTGAATACCCCATATACTCCTGCACGCCAAAGTTCGGTACCCACAGGTCAAAATGCAGGGCCGCGGCGTGGCAAATCGGCGACAGATCCGACGGGCCGTGTGAGCCGGTACGCACCTGGTAGAGTGAGGCAAAGTCAGCAATGCGACGCATCCCGGTGATGCCGCCCGCATGGGTTATGGTGGCGCGGATATAGTCAATGAGCTGCTCTTCAATCAGCTGCTTGCAGTCCCAGATGCTGTTGAACACTTCCCCCACCGCAATGGGCGTGACGGTGTGCTGGCGGATCAGGCGGAAACACTCCTGGTTTTCAGCGGGAGTCGGGTCTTCCATCCAGAACAGGCGGTACTCTTCAATGCTTTTGCCGAATCGCGCCGCTTCGATGGGCGTCAGACGGTGGTGCATGTCGTGAAGGAGATGTTCGTTGAAGCCGAACTGACTGCGCACTGCGTCGAACAGTTTCGGCGTGAAGTCGAGGTATTTCTCGGTGGACCAAAGCTGCTCGTCCGGCCAGTCGCCCTTGGTTGCAGGCTCATACGCCAGCCCTTTTCCTTTAGACATACCATAGGTGGTTTTCATCCCCGGCACGCCGCACTGCACGCGAATAGCCTTGAAGCCCATCTCTTTATGACGGGCATAATCTTCCAGTACGTCGTCAATGGTGTGCCCGGTGGTATGACAATAAACCATCACCCCTTCCCGGGAGGCTCCGCCCAGAAGTTGATAGAGCGGCATGTTCGCGGCTTTCGCTTTGATGTCCCACAGCGCCATATCCACGGCAGAAATCGCTGACATGGTGACTGGGCCACGACGCCAGTACGCGCCTTTATAGAAGAACTGCCAGATATCTTCGATGCGGTGCGCATCGCGGCCAATCAGCTGAGGGCACAGGTGATCTTTCAGGTAGGAGGCAACGGAAAGTTCACGTCCGTTAAGCGTGGCATCCCCCAGACCGACAATGCCCTCATCGGTGGTGATTTTAAGGGTGACAAAGTTACGCCCCGGGCAGGTGACAAATACTTCAGCCCCGACAATCTTCATAATCCATTTCCTTACATCGCTCGTTGTGATGCAGGAAATTTACGCAACTACACTACTACCATACAAGTATAACGATCGAAAAATCAGTGGGCGATCACACTATGAGGACGACTATGCGCGTCCCCAGCCAGCCACGATGATCAACATGCCGCACAGGGCAACCAGCGCGCCTGCCCAGTCATACAGGCTTAGCCTGATGCCATCGACAAAGCGCAGCCACAGCAGCGCAGTACAGACGTACACCCCTCCGTAGGCCGCATAAACCCGCCCGCTGGCGGCCGGATGCAGGGTGAGCAGCCAGACGAAAAGAACCAGGGACACACCCGCCGGGATCAGCAGCAGCGCGGAAGCGCCCCGCTTTAGCCAGAGCCACGGCAAAAAGCATCCGATGATTTCACACAGCGCGGTCGCGAAAAAAAGCAGCGTCGTTTTGAACATTTTTCTCGTTTCGTGAGGATTGATTTAGACATCATACGCGATAATGCTCTCATCGTTCCCATACCTGCCGCGCGGGTATGACACCCTTTCGGATTGGTGTAGAATCCAACGGGGTAATCCGATTGTCTGCACCCGTTTAAAGGAAACGCTATGACTACATTAAGCAAACGCCTTTGTCTGACAGCCGCACTGGCGCTGTCCTCGTTCGCCTTCACCGCAACGGCATCAGCCGAAACCAGCAAACTCATCATTGAGTCTGGTGACAGCGCGCAAAGCCGCCAGAACGCCGCCATGGACAAAGAACAATGGAATGACACCCGCAGCCTGCGTCAGAAAGTGAATAAGCGCGTGGAAAAAGAGTGGGATAAAGAAGACGTCGCGTTTGATGCCCGCGACAAATGCCAGCAAAGTGCCAACGTCAACGCTTACTGGGAGCCTAACACCCTGCGCTGTCTGGATCGTCGCACTGGCCGCACGGTAGCACCGTAATGTCGACGCCGTGTGACGTAAAGCTCCGTCCGCTGGAGCGCGAAGATTTACGCTTTGTCCACCAGCTCGACAACAATGCCAGCGTGATGCGCTACTGGTTTGAAGAGCCTTACGAGGCCTTCGTCGAGCTGTCCGATCTCTACGATAAGCATATCCACGATCAGAGTGAACGCCGGTTTGTGGTGGAGTGCGAAGGTGAGAAAGCCGGGCTGGTTGAACTGGTTGAGATCAACCATGTTCACCGTCGGGCGGAATTTCAGATCATTATTTCACCGGAGCACCAGGGGAAAGGTCTTGCGTCGCGGGCGGCAAAGCTGGCGATGGATTATGGGTTTAACGTCCTGAATCTCTACAAGCTTTACCTCATCGTCGATAAAGAGAACGAAAAAGCGATTCATATCTACCGTAAGCTCGGCTTTATGGTGGAAGGTGAACTGATCCATGAGTTCTTTATTAATGGCGAATACCGTAACACCATCCGCATGTGCATTTTCCAGCATCAGCATCTGGCCGGGCATAAATCTTCCTCCGCCAACCTGCTTAAACCCACCGCGCAGTAACCTGCGCGGTTTTATTCTTAATAATATTCAATGCTGTTTTTGATGGTGTACTTGCGCTCAATGGCAGGTTTAACGCTGTCATCGACGATAACCAGCTCGCAGCTCACCGGGTTGTTGTGGCGATCGTAATCGCAACTCTGCTTTACATTGCCCATCGGTTTATCGTTCAACAGGCTTACCGCCGTATAATCCATGCGCTTACGCAGATCTTTCGACGGCATCGATTTAACCGATAAACGCTGGTCGCCGGAGACCGTGGTTTTACCGAGCGGGTAGCCGTCGGTATCATACTGGTACTTCACTTCCATCTCTTTGCTGTGCGCGGCAACCACAAACCCGTTATCGTCGGTGTCCCATGTCAGGCCGGCAGACGGCAGTTCCGCCAGCTGACATTTTCCCTGCAACTTCACCTTCTGCTGCTGGGTTTCCGCATCGACGTAGTAGTTAGCATCCAGCACCAGCGCAACGCCCGTGTTAGCCTCCAGATCGTGCAGTTCAAGGGTATCGAAACACCCCTCCGACGACATCGTTCCGGTCACGCGTTTAGAGACTTCACCCTTATCGTTCAACAGCGTCTGGGTAAAATCTTTCACCGGCCCGCGCAGAGGGTCAAAGTCAAACTCGTTCGAAAAGCTCGCCATCTCCGGCGTAAATGACAGCGGCGCGGTGTTGTTGTCACATCCCACCAGTACCGTTGCCAGTAGCGTTATCGCTGCGTATTTATTCACATCATTTACCGTTCATAGAGAGATACAATCATATTAGCAAATACAGCAACTTACATAACAGCACTTCATTTGACTCTTTACGCTGTATAAATCCGTCGTTTGCATTGACGAGACCTGCCAAAGTGGCTACTTTGGGCGCGGAAGATTCCACATTATTATAAAATTAGATTCTTAACTTTTCAGGTTAACATCATGATTTACGACTGTTTTTTGTACTATGACGAAGATATGTTGCTCGACATCAGATTACATACGCTCGCTGATGTCGTTGACCGTTTTGTCATTGTAGAAGCAACACACTCTTTTACGGGCATACCGCGAGAATTACATTTCGATATTACGAAGTTTGCCAAATTCAGAGACAAAATTATTTACGTGCCTTTTGACGCGCAGCCTATTTTAAACAGTGCTGACAATAACCAGGTTGATGCCTGGGCAAATGAAGCAGCGCTTCGCAACTCCATTATGAATGGGTTAAAAGACGCGGCAGACGACGATCTGATTCTGGTGTCAGACGTTGATGAAATTTTCTCTCCCGAGACGGTCAGGGCCATTAATCCACGCGCGCTCTGCACGACTATTCATCAAAACGTGTTCAACTATCAGTTTAATCTTCAGGTTCACAACATGGATGGTACGCCGAGAAAATGTACCTTGCCCCGCGCGACGTCCTATTACAACCTTAAGCATTTCTTCCACGGTGAGCCTGAATCTTTCAGAAACTGGAAGCGGACACGCAAAGATAAAAACTGGTCATGGTTTAAATGGAACTGGCTAAAAATCAATAATAAGGTTGTGAAAGATGGCGGCTGGCATTTCTCCTGGGTAATGACCCCAGAAAGAATTTCCGAAAAAATGTCTACCATTTCTCATACCGAATACGATCTGCCGGAATTTAATAACCCGGAACATATTATGAAGGTTATCACCAACGCCGAAGATATCTGGGGACGAGACCGAAAACTGGTCAGGCAAGAGGTATCAAAACGCACCCTGCCTTCTTATCTGGTAGACAATCAGCACCATTATTCGCAATTTATTTTATGACGCAGGCGGGGCTCCAGGACAATTCAGAAAGAGAGACACAAAAACAAAAGCTTACCCTAACCCTGCTATGCTTACAGTCTACACAGTGAAAAGGAGCTACAGATGAAACGGTTACCCTGGATTACCGCCCTGCTGTTAATGAGTGCTTCACCTGCTATTCTTGCGGCCCCGGACTCCTGCGAGCGCGTGAAAAGCGACATTCAGCAGAAGATTATCAACAACGGCGTACCGGAGTCTGGCTTTACCCTGAACATCGTGCCGAACGATCAGGCCGACCAGCCGGATGCGCAGGTCGTTGGGCATTGCGCCAACGATACTTTCAAAATTTTGTACACTCGTACCAGTAGCGGAAACTACCCGGTAAGCGGTGCAGGTACGCAGGAGAATGCACCCGCTGAGCCGCAATGATTTTCCCACTCAATTCCCCTGAGTTGACGAGGATTAATATTTAATACCTCTAAATAAGTAACACTCCCCCCATCATTAGCCCGGTTGTAGTCACGGGTGAAAATAATTATTAACAATGATGGGGTGAGTTATGTCCGAAGTTGAACATCACGACGGGATAAGCCGTCGAACTCTGGTTAAATCTACTGCCATAGGATCTCTGGCGCTTGCCGCCGGTGGGATCGCATTGCCTTTTGGTCTGAAAAGCGCCGCCGCCGCAGTGCAGACCGCTATTCAGCCAGCGGAAGATAAAGTCGTCTGGGGCGCCTGCTCGGTAAACTGCGGTAGCCGCTGCGCGCTACGTCTGCACGTTCGCGATGACGAAGTCTATTGGGTTGAAACGGATAATACCGGCGAGGATGTTTACGGCAACCATCAGGTTCGCGCCTGCCTGCGAGGCCGTTCAATTCGCCGTCGCATTAATCATCCAGACCGTCTGAACTATCCGATGAAACGCGTGGGCAAACGCGGAGAAGGCAAGTTTGAACGTATCACCTGGGAAGAAGCGCTGGACACCATCGCCGCGAGCCTGAAAAGCGTGGTCGAAAAATACGGCAACGAAGCGGTCTACATTAACTACTCCTCCGGAATTGTCGGCGGCAATATCACCCGCTCCTCCCCTTACGCCTCGCTGGTGGCACGCCTGATGAACTGCTACGGCGGCTTCCTCAGCCACTACGGCACCTACAGCACCGCGCAGATCGCCTGCGCAATGCCCTACACCTACGGCAACAACGACGGTAACAGTACATCAGATATCGAAAACACCAAACTGGTGGTGATGTTCGGCAATAATCCGGCAGAAACGCGCATGAGCGGCGGCGGGATCACTTACTACCTTGAACAGGCACGTGAACGGTCTAACGCACGGATGATCGTTATCGATCCGCGCTACACCGACACCGCCGCAGGCCGCGAAGACGAGTGGATCCCGATTCGTCCGGGCACCGATGCCGCACTGGTGGCAGGTATTGCGTGGGTGCTGATTAATGAAAACCTCGTCGATCAGCCCTTCCTCGATAAATACTGCGTAGGTTATGACGAAAAAACCCTGCCGGAAGGCGCACCTGCTAATGGTCATTACAAAGCCTATATTCTCGGCCAGGGTGATGACAGAACCGCGAAAACCCCGGAATGGGCGTCGCGCATTACAGGCATTCCTGCCGATCGCATTATTAAGCTGGCCCGTGAAATCGGTTCGGCAAAACCGGCCTACATTTGCCAGGGCTGGGGCCCGCAGCGTCAGGCCAACGGCGAGCAGACATCCCGCGCCATCGCCATGCTGCCGATCCTGACCGGCAACGTCGGCATTAACGGCGGCAACAGCGGCGCGCGCGAATCGACCTACACCATCACCATCGAACGTATGCCGCTGCCGGAAAATCCTGTGAAAACGCAAATCTCCTGCTTCAGCTGGACGGATGCCATCGTGCGTGGACCGGAGATGACCGCCCTGCGCGACGGCGTACGCGGTAAGGATAAGCTGGATGTGCCGATCAAGTTCATCTGGAACTATGCGGGTAATACCATCATCAACCAGCACTCTGATATCAACAAAACTCACGACATTTTGCAGGATGAGAGTAAGTGCGAAACGATCGTCGTTATCGACAACTTCATGACCTCGTCCGCGAAGTATGCCGATATTGTCCTGCCGGACCTGATGACCGTTGAGCAGGAAGATATCATCCCCAACGATTACGCCGGCAACATGGGATACCTGATTTTCCTCCAGCCGGTAACCGCCCCGAAGTTTGAGCGCAAACCCATCTACTGGATCATGAGCGAAGTAGCGAAACGTCTCGGACCGGATGTCTATCAGAAATTCACCGAAGGCCGTACGCAGGAGCAGTGGCTGCGCTACCTTTACGCCAAAATGGTTGCCAAAGATCCGCTGCTGCCGTCCTACGACGCGCTGAAAAAAATGGGTATTTATAAGCGCAAAGATCCAAATGGACATTTTGTGGCCTATAAAAAATTCCGTGACGATCCGGATGCCAATCCGCTGAAAACACCGTCGGGGAAAATCGAGATCTACTCCAGCAAGCTGGCGGATATTGCGGCAACCTGGGAACTGCAAAAAGACGAAACCATCACCCCGCTACCGGTCTAAACCTCAACCTTTGAAGGCTGGGACGCGCCCGAGCGCAGCAAATTCCCGCTGCAACTGTTCGGTTTCCACTTTAAAGCCCGTACCCACTCCAGCTACGGCAACGTGGATGTGCTCCAGGCCGCCTGTCGCCAGGAGGTGTGGCTTAACCCTGTAGACGCCGAGAAGCGCGGCATTAAAAACGGTGACACGGTGCGCGTGTTTAACGATCGCGGCGAAGTGCGCATTGCCGCCAAAGTCACCCCGCGCATCATGCCTGGTGTGAGCGCGATGGGCCAGGGCGCCTGGCATGACGCCAACATGAACGGCGATCGTGTCGATCACGGCTCCTGCATCAATACCCTGACCACACACCGCCCGTCACCGCTGGCGAAAGGCAATCCGCAGCACACGAACCTGGTGCAGATCGAGAAGGCATAAGGATTAACCGATGACAACCCAGTATGGATTTTTTATTGATTCCAGCCGCTGCACCGGGTGTAAAACCTGCGAGCTGGCCTGCAAGGATTACAAAGATCTGACCCCGGACGTCAGCTTCCGTCGTATTTATGAATACGCGGGCGGCGACTGGCAGGAGGATAACGGCGTCTGGCATCAGAACGTCTTCGCCTATTACCTGTCGATTGCCTGCAACCACTGCGAAGATCCGGCCTGCACTAAGGTCTGCCCGAGCGGGGCAATGCACAAGCGCGACGACGGTTTTGTGGTGGTGGACGAGGATGTCTGCATTGGCTGTCGCTACTGCCACATGGCCTGCCCGTACGGTGCGCCGCAGTATAACGCGGCTAAAGGCCACATGACCAAGTGCGACGGCTGCCACAGCCGCGTGGCGGACGGCAAAAAGCCCATCTGCGTCGAGTCCTGCCCGCTGCGCGCGCTGGACTTTGGCCCGATTGAAGAGCTGCGTAAAAAACACGGTCAGCTTGCTGCGGTCGCGCCGCTGCCGTCTGCGCACTTCACGAAGCCGAGTATTGTGATTAAACCTAACGCCAACAGCCGTCCGACGGGTGACACCACCGGCTACCTGGCAAACCCGAAGGAGGTGTGAGATGGGAAGTGGATGGCATGAATGGCCGCTGGTGATCTTCACCGTTTTCGGGCAGTGCGTGGCTGGCGCATTAATCGTGATGGGCTTCGCCTGGCTGAATGAACGTGATGACAAGGCCAGAATACGCATCGTGCGCAGCCTGTTTTTTCTCTGGCTGGTAATGGGTATTGGGTTTATGGCCTCGGTACTGCATCTTGGCTCCCCGCTGCGCGCCTTCAACTCGCTTAACCGCGTGGGAGCGTCAGCGCTGAGTAATGAGATCGCGGCGGGTTCGATCTTCTTTGCCGTGGGCGGTTTCTGGTGGCTGGTGTCGGTTATCGGTAAAATGCCCCCAGCTTTAGGCAAAATCTGGATGGTTGTCAGCCAGCTCCTGGGTGTCGTTTTTGTCTGGGCGATGACCCGGGTCTATCAGATCGATACCGTTCCGACCTGGTATACGGGCTACACCACGTTGGCCTTCTTCCTGACGATGGCTCTTACTGGCCCGATGCTGGCCGCGCTGCTGCTGCGGGTCGCAAACGTGACATACAAAGGTACCCTTGCCGCGTCTGTCAGCGTACTGGCACTCATCGCATGCGTGGCGGTCGTCGTGTTGCAAAGCAATACGCTGGGGACGATCCAGAGTTCTATCCAGCAGGCTAACGCCCTGCTGCCGGATTATGGTTCGCTTCAGGTATGGCGCATCGCGCTGCTGGCGGCGGGTTTAGGCTGCTGGATCTGTCCACTTATTCGTCGTCAGGAACCGAAAACGCTCGGCCTGTTTGCAGGTTTCGTGCTGGTGGCTGTGGGTGAACTGATTGGCCGTGGGCTATTTTATGGTTTGCATATGACCGCAGGGTTAGCAATTGCAGGTTAACACAGGTGCGCGGGCTACCCCCGCGCACAAGTAAGGAAAGTTGTAATGAATGACGTCTCACACCGCGAATCGTTCGCGTTCAGCGCCCGGGTACTGGGCGCGCTGTTTTATTTTGCCCCTGACAGCGAGCAGACCGCACCGCTGGTGAGTGCCCTGACCGCAGGTGACTGGGTGCAGGACTGGCCGCTGGCGCAGGAAAGCCTGCAGCCCGTGGCCAGTATGTTTAAGAACCCGTCGGACGAAGCGTTGAAAGACGCCTGGCAGCGTCTGTTTATTGGCCCGTATGCCCTGCCCGCCCCCCCGTGGGGCTCCGTCTGGCTCGATCGCGAGTCCGTGCTGTTTGGCGATTCGACCCTTGCATTGCGCCAGTGGATGCGTGAAAACCATATCGCCTTTGAGATGCAGCAGAATGAGCCGGAAGATCACTTCGGAACGTTGCTGATGCTGGCGGCATGGCTTGCCGAGAACGGTCGCGACACAGAACGCGACCAGCTTATGGCCTGGCATCTGCTGCCGTGGAGCACGCGTTTCCTTAGCGTATTCGTTGAAAACGCGGCCCATCCGTTCTACACGGCGCTGGGTAAACTTGCCCAGCTGACGCTGGCAGAATGGCAGTCCACTTTGCTGATCCCGATTGCAGAAAAAACGCTGTACCGATAACAGCTCCTGGCTTGTACATCCGTTGTGTAAGCCAGGTTCGGACATTTTTGCTGCAACGCAGATCCGGAACTGCTATACTGTATATAATTACAGTACTGGAGGTGCAAAATGGCTGTTGAAACAAAATTCGTGGTCGTAAGAAAAGGTGAAGAGAAAATGACTTTTGCCAGTAAGAAAGAGGCTGACGCTCACGACAAACTGCTCGACATGGCAGAAGCGTTCACCGACTGGCTGCTGCAAAGCGGAATGCAGATGGATGAAACGCAGGCGGAAAACCTTGGTCTGTATCTTGCCGAGCAGAAAGAGTCCGTGCAGCATATCCTGCGTACCAGCAAGCTTCCCGAGCTCAATGCTGCAACGGATAAAACAGCGCCAGAGGCGGATAGCAGCAAAAAAATCCGGGCCGTCAAAGCCGCCTGATCGTCAGAACGACTCATCACCTGTCCTGCTGCCGCGGGCCGGAAACGGCTCGCGGCTTAATAGTGCGGTAAATTATCACACAACTCTTGCAACTCGTTGATTAGTCTGGCCACATGGAAACCATCACAGACAGAATGATGAACCTGAACGGCGAAAGGCAACAAGACTTTTCCATCCTGGTTAAAGTATTTTCCAAACGTGAACATGGGCGCAAAAAAGTTCTGCATGTTAGCCACGTTGATATTAAAACTGGTAAAACTGACCCACGGAATATCCGATATGAAGAATATATTTTCCCGGTACTCTTCTTTGGGCCAGTAGGCAAGATTATCACCATAGCGAGAAACGTCTACTGCATAAACGTTCTGAAAGTGATGAATATTCCCGTCGAAGTGACTCCATAATGATGAAAACGTCTCCGTCTCTTTATGGAAAAGGGTATAGCTGGGATGCACCTCATTCCATATTACAAGCTCATTATCCTTCATAGCCATACGGAACTCAGAATGGCGGTTAACGACTGTCGAAATAAGGGAAATAATCGAAGGATAAAATTTCCAGCCAACCTGTTTGATATGTTTCAGCAGCGCAGTGATATCCAGCTGAACCGTTTGGTTAATCGTGCATTGAGCAAAGCTCTGAAAGACTTCAAAATGTTCTTTCCTTGCCCAACTCGATAAGTCTACAGCCGTATATTCTGGCGTAATTTTTGTCATTTCTTTGCCTTAATTAAGCAGCGCTATATAAAATAGTAGCGTACCATAAACCCAGGAGCTGTATAGACCATCGAGCAGAGGCTGCCTTAAATTTTCAACGTATCAATAACCGCTCTCAGCGCCGGGGACACGTTGCGGTGCGGATAATAGAGGGAAAGCCCTTCCATCCGCAGGCTGTAGCGCTGTAAGACGCGTATAAGCGTGCCACGCTCCAGATCGTCAGCCACCAGCTCAACCGGGACATAGGCCAGCCCGAGTTCCAACCGGGCCGCTTCGGCCTCCATGTAGCTGTCGGAAAAGGCCCATTGCCCCTCAGGCCGGTGCGTAACTCGCTTCCCGTCCTGAACAAGCTCCCATTGATAGTGGTTACCGTCGGCAAACTGGTAGGCAATGCAGGGATGAGCGTCCAGATCGGCGGGCGTCTGCGGGAAACCATAGCGCCGAAAATGCGCCGGGGCGGCAACCACAGCCATCTCCATATCGGACGTGATGCGCACCGCAATCATTCCTTGTCCCACCTCCGGCCCCAGCCGGACGCCCGCGTCGAATCGCTCGGCAATGATATCCACGAACAGGCTCTCATTCATCAATTCCAGACGGATATCCGGGTAACGCTGTTTGAAGATAGCGAGCTTTGGCAGCAGACATTTCTCGATGGCGTGCTGGCTGGCATTAATGCGCACCGTGCCGGACGGCGTCTGACGATAATGCGCCAGTCTGGTCAACCCGGTATCAAGCGCATCAAAGGCGGAGCCGGCGGTCTGGTAAAGCTGTTCCCCGGCGTGTGTCAGCGACAGCTTGCGCGTAGTGCGCACCAGAAGCTGAACGCCCAGCCGCTCCTCCAGCTCGCGAACCGATCGGCTGATGCCGGATTGCGCCAGCCCGAGCCGCTGTGCGGCTGCCGTGAAGCTTCCCTCCCGCACCACCTGGATAAAGAGATACAGCTCATTATAGTTTTCCCGCTTCGCCATCATGCCTCGTCAATTCATAACAAAATGATATTAATCCTAGCAGCTTCAGGCCTCTAATCAGCACTATTTCTGCTAACTATAATGGCCTCATTACAACAACACACGGTACCTCTTATGAGAACATTCACCCAAAAACTGTCCGTTGCGCTGCTGTTATGCGCATCATTAAGTGGAGTGACAACAATGAGTTATGCAGAAACGCTAAATCCTAACGCCCCCGTTTCGATGGTGACAACCTGGGATAAAACCTTCGCCGAGAGCAATAAAGTCAACCACCGCAAAGTGACGTTCCAGAACCGGTACGGGATCACCCTGGTGGGCGATCTGTACATTCCCAGGAACAACGGCGACCATAAACTGGCGGCGATAGCTGTCAGTGGGCCGTTCGGCGCGGTTAAAGAACAATCTAGCGGTCTGTACGCCCAGACTCTGGCTGAGCAGGGGTTCGTGGCCCTGGCCTTCGACCCATCCTACACGGGGGAAAGTGGCGGCCAGCCGCGTAACGTTGCCTCCCCTGACATCAACACCGAAGACTTTAGCGCCGCTGTGGATTTCCTGGGGTTACAGAAAGAGGTCGACCGTAACCGTATCGGCATTCTTGGTATCTGCGGCTGGGGCGGTATGGCGCTGAACGCGGCATCCATGGATACCCGCGTGAAGGCGGTCGCCACCAGCGTAATGTACGATATGAGCCGCGCGATGGGTCACGGCGTGGGCAACGGGAAAGATCGCTATTCAGCGGCCGATCGTCGGGCCGTATTGCAGTATCTGAACGCGCAGCGCTGGAAAGATGCTGAAAGCGGCACTTTCGCCCATGGCGGCCACGATATTAATGTCGATGAGAATGGCAAGGTGACGGCGGCCGAGCGCATTCTGCCGGAAGCACTGCCCACCGATCCGCATCCGGTACTGAAAGAGTTCTATGATTACTACCGTATGCCGCGCGGTTTCCATGCCCGTTCCGTAAACTCCACCGGCGCGTGGACTGCGACCATGCCGTTATCCTTTATGAATATGCCGCTGCTGAGCTATGCCGGGGAGATCACTATCCCAACGCTGATTGTGACCGGTGAAAACGCACACTCTCGTTATTTTGCGGAGGATGCGTTCAAGGCCGTCGGCAGCAAAGAGAAAGAGCTGGTGATTGTTCCCGGTGCAAACCATGTAGATCTCTACGATAACGTCGCAGGAAAAATCCCGTTCGCGCAGTTTGAGCAGTTCTTCAAAACCAGTCTGAAATAACACTCTAAGCCCCCGGAAATCACGGGGGCATCTCTTCTCATCGTCGTGAATGACACCTATGTCTACACTGAATCAAATCCCATCCCGCTACAGCGAGCATGCACACTGGGACGGTATTTTTGCCCGTCAGTCTGCTCGTGGCATTAGCAATAAGGCATTATATTAACAGGGTTATTTTATTTAATTACAAAACCTCGAATACCTCCAGTTGAAATAATAATTAAGCAATATCCTGGTCAGTCGGCGACATCGCTTTGTTAGCTTGAGAAGTCAGGCAAAGCTCAAACTGGAGGTATTCTTTGCTGATTAAATTAAAGAAAGAACGAACGCATCAGGAGGATCGTCGTCTTGCACTCTGGCTGGCGACCTCCGCGGGACTGCTGAATGCCATTGCGCTGGGCGCGTTCGGCTTTTTCCCCTCTCATATGACGGGTAATACATCGCAGTTATCCAGCGAAGTTTCCTCCACCGATCTCAGTGATATTCTTTTTTTTGGCGCCATTATTCTGTCGTTTGTCACTGGCGCCATTGTTGCGCGGATTATTGTTATCTGGGGAATTATCCATAACGTCAGGCTGATATTCAGCCAGGTTTTATTTGTTGAAGGACTGTTACTCGCCGGGGTCTCCCTTTATGAAATGTATTTTCACTCCTTCGCCACGAATAAAGAGATTATTCTTTTCCTGTGCGGTTTGATGGGAATTCATAACTCCACCTCAACTCAGCTTTCCGGCGGTCGGGTGAGATCCACGCACATTACCGGTACGCTGACCGATGCCGGCATTTCGCTGGCCTCCGTTATGGTCGCCATGTTGCGCCGGGATTATTCCAAAGACACGGCCGCGCAAAAGAGCCAGCTCAAAACCCATTTAACCACCCTTTTCTCGTTTATTACCGGCGGGATTGCGGGGCTAATCCTCTTCAGAGAGTTTGGATTCCACGCGATGCTGGCACTGGGCCTGATGCTGGTGTTTATCGCCGCCTTTTCAATCGTTCGTATCTCGTGGCGCGTTCGAAAGGTACGCGCCGCGCTTAGTCGATAGGGTGATCAGCACGCCTCAAGTGACGTTGTCACTTGAGGCGTGCTTCTTTAAGACTATTCTGCCTTCCCACTGACAGCCCTTACGCCATAAGGCTTAACTCAGGTTGTCACTAATTTCATAGGGTTACTGTTTTACCCCCTTTGCTGGAACCCTTCCGTTTCGCTTGCTATAGGTGAAGTACCCCTGCCGAAACATGGCATAACAACAGGCAACCGCAACAGGTGGTTGCTATAACGCATGCGCACAGGGAGACACACCGCAATGCACCCATTACTTAAACGTTCGCTGCTTTTTGTCGGCGCGATTATCGTGGTCCTCGCTCTCCTCACCTGGGGAATTGGACTGGAGACGATTAAGGCGCGCCAGGTTGACCTGATTTACCTCGGGCAACAGCACCTGATTCTGGTCTTTTCATCAATGTTCTTTGCCCTGCTGGTGGGTATTCCAAGCGGGATTCTGCTGAGCCGTCCGGCCGCGCGTGGTATCGCCGAATATGTGATGCAAATCTTTAACGTGGGCAACACCCTGCCGCCGCTGGCCGTTCTGGCACTGGCGATGGTGGTGATTGGCATCGGTGATAAACCGGCCATTATCGCCCTCTTTCTGGCCTCTCTGCTGCCGATTGTGCGTAACACCTATGCCGGGCTGTGCTCTGTTCCCGCGTCGTTGCTGGAAGCGGCAAACGGTATCGGCATGACCAAATGGCAGCGCCTGCGTCAGGTTGAGATCCCTAACGCGTGGCCGGTGATGCTTTCTGGTATTCGCATTGCCACTGCGATTAACGTCGGTACCGCACCGCTGGCATTCCTGATTGGCGCCAGCAGCTACGGCGAGCTGATTTTCCCGGGGATCTATCTGAATGATTTCCCGACGCTGATCCTGGGCGCGGCGGCCACCGCCCTGTTCGCCCTGATTCTGGATACGCTGCTGGCGGCACTGGGCCGATTACTGAGCCCGCATCTCGCGCGATAATTATAACAAGGAGCTTCTATGAGACTGTTTTCTGGGCTGACGGCGCTATGCGCCGCCGCGCTCTTCACCAGCCAGGCGCTCGCCGCGCCGCTGATCCTGGCCACCAAGAGCTTTACCGAGCAGCACATTCTCTCGGCCATGACCGTACAGTATCTGCAAAAGAAAGGATTTCAGGTGCAGCCGCAGACTAATATTGCGACGGTGATTTCCCGTAACGCGATGATTAACAAGCAGATTGATATGACCTGGGAGTACACCGGCACGTCGCTGATCATCTTCAACCATATCAACAAACGCATGTCGCCGCAGGAGTCATACGAGACGGTGAAACGCCTCGACGCAAAGCACGGTCTGGTGTGGCTTAAACCTGCCGATATGAACAATACCTATGCCTTTGCCATGCAGCGCAAGCGCGCCGAGGCTGAACATATCAATACCATGTCTGAGATGGTGGCAAAGATTGAGCAGATCCGTAAAACCGATCCAGATAACAACTGGCTGCTGGGCCTTGACCTGGAATTTGCCGGGCGTAGCGACGGGATGAAACCGTTGCAGGCGGCCTACAACATGGAGCTGGACCGCCCGCAGATCCGCCAGATGGATCCGGGGCTGGTCTATAACGCGGTGCGCGACGGGTTTGTCGATGCCGGGCTGATCTACACCACCGACGGGCGCGTGAAGGGCTTCGATCTTAAAGTGCTGGAAGACGATAAAGGCTTCTTCCCGAGTTACGCCGTGACGCCAGTTGTTCGAAAAGACACGCTGGAGGCTAACCCGGGGCTGGAGGAGGCGCTGAACACCCTCTCAGCCCAGCTCAACAACGACGTTATCACCGAACTGAATAAGAAGGTGGATATCGACCATCAGTCACCGCAGCAGGTCGCCCGTGATTTCCTGCGTAGCAAACAGTTGCTGTAGGAGGCGCTATGGAGACGATTCACTATATTCTCGACAACTGGGACTATCTCTTAACCCTGACGCTGCAACACCTCTGGCTGGTGGCACTCGCCGTGGGCCTGGCGATTGTTATTGGCGTGCCGCTGGGTATTTTAATTGTCCGCCATAAATGGCTGGCAACGCCGGTGCTGGGGATTGCCACCATTGTGCTCACCATCCCGTCAATTGCGCTTTTCGGCCTGATGATCCCGCTCTTTTCGCTGATCGGTCAGGGCATTGGCGCCCTGCCCGCGATTACGGCGGTGTTCCTCTATTCACTGCTGCCGATTGTGCGCAACACCCACACGGCGCTCGACAGCCTGCCACCCGGCCTGCGCGAAGCGGGACGCGGCATCGGCATGACCTTCTGGCAGCGTCTGCGCTGGGTGGAAATCCCAATGGCGCTGCCGGTCATTTTTGGCGGCATCCGCACCGCCGTGGTGATGAACATCGGCGTCATGGCGATTGCTGCCGTGATTGGCGCGGGCGGTCTGGGCCTGCTGCTGCTTAACGGTATTGGCGGGAGTGATATTCGTATGTTAATTGCGGGCGCGCTGATGATTTGTCTTTTAGCGATTGTGCTCGACTGGTTGCTGCACCGTTTGCAGGTGGTACTGACTCCGAAGGGGATTCGATAATGATAAAACTGGAAAACCTCACCAAACAATTTTCACAGAAGCACGGCCAGACGTTTAAGGCCGTCGACAACGTCAACCTGAACGTGCCTGAAGGGGAAATGTGCGTGCTGCTCGGCCCGTCCGGCTGCGGGAAAACCACTACCCTGAAGATGATTAACCGTCTCATTACGCCAAGCAGCGGGACGATCCTGATTAACGGCGAAGACACCAGCGGGATGGACACCGTGACCCTGCGCCGCAACATTGGCTACGTGATCCAGCAGATTGGCCTGTTCCCGAACATGACTATCGAAGAGAACATTACCGTCGTGCCGCGCATGCTGGGCTGGGACAAAGCGCGCTGTAAATCCCGTGCCGAGGAGCTGATGGATATGGTGGCAATGGATCCACATAAATTCCTTCACCGCTATCCGCGCGAAATGTCCGGCGGTCAGCAGCAGCGTATCGGCGTCATCCGCGCGCTGGCAGCGGATCCTCCAGTCCTGCTGATGGATGAACCATTCGGCGCGGTTGACCCGATTAACCGTGAGGTGATCCAGAACCAGTTCCTGGAGATGCAGCGCAAGCTGAAAAAGACCGTGATGCTGGTGAGCCACGATATTGACGAAGCGCTGAAGCTGGGCGACCGTATTGCCGTCTTCCGTCAGGGGCGTATTGTTCAGTGCGCCAGCCCGGACGAGCTGCTGGCGAAACCCGCCAATGAGTTTGTCGGCTCGTTTGTTGGTCAGGACCGGACGTTGAAACGCCTGCTGCTGGTATCCGCGGGCGACGTCACCGACCAGCAGCCGACGATTACGGTACGCGAATCGACGCCGCTGCCAGAGGCCTTCGCCACCATGGATGACAACGATATTCGCGCCATTACCGTGGTTGATGATCTCGGCAAACCGCTGGGCTTTGTGAAGCGCCGCGAAGCGCGTAATGCCAGCGGCAGCTGCGGTGATATTCTGCATCCGTTCCGCATGACAGGTAAGGCCGAGGATAACCTGCGCGTGGTGCTTTCTCGCCTGTATGAGAGCAACACCAGCTGGATGCCGATTGTGGACGAGGACGGACGCTATAACGGCGAGATATCCCAGGATTATATTGCGGAGTATTTGAGTTCCGGGCGTACGCGCCGGGCATTGAATATTCATAGCGAGAGTTAAGCATTCAGGCCGGGTACTGCCCGGCCTTTTTCCGCACGCATACCTTTTGCTAACCTCACGTTTTCCCGCCACAATATCGTATCGTCCCCGTTAATCACGACTTCATGCAACGTCTTCACGCTTACCCCGACATCCGCGCGATGTTTCGCCGTCTCCTGATTGCTACTGTCACCGGCGTGCTGGCAGCGCTGGCCGTTGCGGTGTTCCGCCACAGCATGTATCTGCTGGAGTGGTTGTTTCTCAGCAACGAAAGCGGAAGCCTGGTGAACGCCGCTGCCGCGTTATCGCCCTGGCGGCGGGCGCTGACGCCTGCGCTGGGTGGTCTGGCCGCGGGAGTGCTACTGTGGGGATGGCAGCGCATGACGGCACAACGTCCCCACGCCCCCACCGATTATATGGAGGCGCTGGAGACGGGTGATGGCCAGTTTGATTACGGCGCCAGCCTGGTGAAATCCCTCGCCTCGTTGCTGGTGGTCGCC
Organism: Enterobacter sp. MGH 4; assembly: GCF_000534735.1. Lineage (NCBI taxonomy): Bacteria > Pseudomonadati > Pseudomonadota > Gammaproteobacteria > Enterobacterales > Enterobacteriaceae > Enterobacter > Enterobacter sp. MGH 4. Next base: position 1,313,310 of record NZ_KI973289.1, read on the forward strand.
AGCGGCAGCGCCATCGGCCGGGAAGGCGCCATGATCCTGCTTGCCGCCCTCGCTGCCTCCTTTTTTGCACAACGTTGTACGCCGAAATCCGAATGGAAACTGTGGATCGCCTGCGGTGCCGCCGCCGGGATGGCCAGCGCCTATCATGCCCCGCTGGCGGGCAGCCTGTTTATCGCAGAGATCCTGTTTGGCACGCTGATGCTGGCCTCCCTCGGCCCGGTGGTGATTGCCGCTGTGGTGGCCCTGCTGACCACGCGCCTGTTAAGTCCCGGCGCGAATACACTTTATGATGTCCATCTCAGCGAGATGCTTACGGCGGTGGATTATTTCCTGATCGTTGGCGTGGGTCTGCTGGCTGGGCTGTGCGGCCCGCTTTTGATGTGGCTAATGGCTTTCAGTCATTCTCTGTTTCTGCGTCTCAAACTCTCACCGCCGTGGCAGCTGGCACTGGGGGGGCTGATCGTCGGGCTGCTGTCGCTGCTGACGCCGAAGGTATGGGGGAATGGCTACAGCGTGGTTCAGGCGTTTTTGCAGTCGCCGCCGCTGCTGTCGGTAATTGCCGGCGTCTTTATCTGCAAGCTCCTGGCGGTGCTGGCAAGCAGCGGGTCCGGCGCACCGGGAGGCGTGTTTACGCCAACCTTGTTCGTTGGTATGGCAACGGGAATGCTGTTTGCGCAGATCTTTGCGCTGTGGTTTCCTGGCTCTGAGACGGCGATCCTGCTTGGGCTGGCAGGAATGGCGACGCTGCTCGCCGCCACAACGCATGCGCCAATCATGTCGGCCTTGATGGTATGTGAGATGACCGGGCAGTATTTTTTACTTCCCGGTTTGCTGGTTGCCTGTGTTGTGGCGTCGGTATTGTCGAGAACGCTACGCCACGACTCGATCTACGGCCAGCATACCGCCGAAAGCCGAGAGATCGATATAGTGCGCTAATTCGCGCTGCTCGGCGCGGGGCAGATAAGGCAGTTCGCCTACCAACGGGCCAGGCAGCTTTTTGCTCAGCACGTCGATGATTTCTGCGTAGTGCGCAAGGCCCGGGTTAATACGGTTCGCCACCCAACCAATCAGTGTCAGGCCGTCATTAGCGATAGCCTGCGCCGTCAGCAAGGCATGGTTGATGCACCCTTCCTGAATGCCCACGACCATAATCACCGGCAGCTGCTCCTGCACCACCCACTCGGAAAGGGGACGTAAATCGTTCATCAGGCTGCGCCAGCCACCGGTCCCTTCAACGACAACGTGATCAACCTTTTCACTCAGATTTGCCAGGCCATCAGAAAGCAGACTGTAGTTGATAAGCCCACTGTGAGCGACGCTGCTTTCCTCTTCGCTTAACGCGATGGGATTGACGGCATCATAAGGCAGTTCCAGAGACGAGACGCTTTGCAGAACCAGGGCGTCCTTATTGCGCAGCCCTTCTGGCGTCTCTTTACTGCCTTTTGCTACCGGCTTGTATCCTGCAACGCGTTTACCGCTTGCCGCCAGGGCCTGAAGTAACGCGCGGGATACGACGGTCTTCCCGACAGACGTATCCGTACCAGTAATAAAGAAACGCTTAAGCATGACTCATTCCACCTCTTGGGTATGCTTCAAAAAATATAAACCAGGTAAATAATTCAGTGGGGAAAGTCTACGGGAAGCGTGCGCTACCCGGCTTGAGATAGCGCAATTTTTCGTACATCTATGGAAAAGAGTTAGCCCTGAAGCAAACGAATCAGTAACGAGCCGTTGTACATCGCATCTTTTACCAGCGCGGCGCCAGCCATCGTACCCTGGTTGGAAAATTGCGTACTTTCCACCACGATGTTTTTACTGTACGCGGGAAGCGCCTGCTGGTTGATGCAGGCGGAAATCGCCGGAAAGAGGATATCCGCCGCCTGGCTGAGCGGGGAGCCGATCAGTATTTTTTGCGGGTTAAACAGGTTCACCATAATGGCCAGAATGCGCCCGACATTAGTGCCCACGCCGGTAATGATGTCCTTCGCCAGCAGATCGCCCTGCCTTGCCGCAGTGCACAATGCCTCGACGCTCAACGGTTGACCGTGCAGCGTGGAGCTCATTGACTGGCTGAGCCGCACCTGCGCCAGCTCCAGCACGCTTTCGACGCTGGCAATCGTTTCCAGACAACCATGATTACCGCAGTAGCAGCGTTTTCCGTACGGATCGACCTGCGTATGGCCAATCTCCACCAGGCTACTGCTGCCAGCATGCAACAGACGCCCGTCGGTGATCACACCTGCGCCAACGTTGTGATCAATCACCACCTGAATCACGTCTCGCGCGCCCCGGGAAGCGCCAAATAACGCCTCCGCCATCGTCCAGGCGCTGATATCATGCTGAATGTAGACCGGTACACCGGTGTGGTTTTCCAGCACGTCGCCCAGCGGCATCTCTTTGACGTTTTCATAAAACGGCATGCGGTGCACAATGCCATTTTCGGTATCAATAATTCCCGGCAGGGTGATCGCAATCGCCGTTAAACGTTCAAGGCGCTGCTGGTGACGAATAAAGAACTGGTCGATGTGGGTCAGAATGGCATCGAGGAGTGGTTGCTCTGCATCGAGCGGGAGTTCCAGCCGGTCTTCCACCACCAGCTTGCTGCTGAGGTCGCGCAGCGCGAGGAAGATTTCCCCGCGGCTAATTCGCAGCGACAGGTAGTGCCAGGCTTCCGTTTCCACCACCAGCCCTACCGCCGGACGGCCACGGCTGCCCGGCTCCTGAATTTCTGTCTCCTGAACCAGATGGGCTTCCAGCATTTCGCGGACAATCTTGGTAATACTGGCGGGTGCCAGTTGTGCCAGGCGCGAAAGATCGATACGCGAAACCGGACCCAGCTGATCAATCAGGCGATAAACGGCGCCCGCGTTGGTCTGCTTGATCTGATCGATATGCCCTGGCTGACTATCAGCAACCACCTCGTACTCCCTTATTTTCGAGCTTCGAAATAAACTGAGGGCTATGGTGAAGCACTTCAATGGCTGACGTCAAATTTTTACTTAGCCATGTGATTTACTGCACATTTTCGCCCGCTTTTCCCTATAAATAACGCCCGTGAGAAGCGGTAATTAATTGTTCTTTGAAACGCTGTGCCGCATGGCTCTGTTCATGATGTTTAGACCACACCAGCCACATCTCCGAGACCGCATCCTGCTCGGCTATCTTCACCCAGCGCATTTCCGGCAGTTGTACCCGTTTAAACGAGGCCGGAAGAATCGACACGCCAAGCCCTGCGGCAACGAGACCAATGATCGTCATGGCTTCCCCCACTTCCTGCGCGATAGTCGGGACAAGGCCATATCGCCGCATCAGACCAAGAATATCGTCATACAATCCGGTACCCACCTGTGGGTCAAAAAAGACAAAGGGTTCTTTCGCCAGTTCAGCCAGCGTGACGCTATGCTGCGCGGCGAGCGGGTGATCCCGGGGGATCATCGCCATCAGCGGTTCGCGGAGGATCACCTGCCACGCCACGGTATCAGGCAACTGCGTGTTACGCATTAGGCCCAGGTCGAGCGATCCTTCATTAAGCGGCGATATTTGCTCCCGGGTATTTATTTCGCGCATCTGAATATGCACATCCGGAAAGTTACTGCGAAACGAGGATAGCGTTTGTGAAACAGCGCTGATGAAGGGGGCCGACGAGGTAAACCCGATGCGCAGCTCTCCCGTCTCCCCGAGATGAAGCCGTTCCGCTCTGGCGGCGGCGTCCACCACCATACTCAGGATCTGTCGGCTATCGGCGAGAAACTGTTTTCCCGCCGCCGTCAGGCTCACGCTGCGGTTGGTTCGCGCCAGCAAACGCGCCCCAACCTGCTGCTCAAGGATCTGGATCTGTTGGCTCAGCGGTGGCTGGGAGATATTCAGCCTTGCCGCAGCACGACCAAAATGGAGCTCTTCGGCGACGGCGACAAAATAGCGCAGATGGCGCAGCTCGATATTCATATTTTTAAAGTATCATTTGAGATTATTAATATATTAGACAGATTATTTACATTTTCCTACCCTAATCTTGTGGTCATACCCGTCACCAGAAACCACGGGGAAGTTTAAGCAAGGATTATGTGTGAGCCGTACAACGACCGTTGATATCGCGCCGGCCAGCGACATTGATGATTTACCCGCAGTACCGCAGCCGGTTCAGTTTATAAAACGTGGTACCCCCCAGTTTATGCGCGTCACGCTGGCGCTCTTTTCAGCAGGTCTCGCCACTTTCGCCCTGCTCTACTGCGTTCAGCCGATCCTGCCGGTCCTGTCGCATGAATTTGGCGTGTCGCCAGCCAGCAGCAGTATTTCGCTCTCCATTTCAACCGGGATGCTGGCGATCGGTCTGCTGTTCACCGGGCCACTTTCAGATGCCATCGGGCGTAAGCAGGTCATGGTAACGGCGTTAATGCTGGCCTCCGTGTGTACCTTGCTGTCCACCATGATGACCAGCTGGCACGGCATTCTGGTCATGCGCGCGCTGATTGGGTTATCCCTCAGCGGCGTGGCGGCGGTCGGGATGACCTATCTCAGCGAGGAGATCCAACCGAGTTTCGTGGCCTTCTCCATGGGGCTGTACATTAGCGGGAACTCTATCGGCGGGATGAGCGGACGCCTGCTCAGCGGTGTGTTTACCGATTTCTTTAACTGGCGCATTGCGCTGGCCGTAATCGGCTGCTTCGCCCTCGCTTCGGCGCTAATGTTCTGGAAAATCCTGCCGGAATCGCGCCATTTCCGCCCGACTTCCCTGCGTCCGAAAACACTGTTTATCAACTTCCGTCTGCACTGGCGCGACAAAGGTTTGCCGCGACTATTTCTGATGGGATTCCTGCTGATGGGGTCATTTGTCACGCTGTTTAACTATATTGGCTACCGGCTGATGCTTTCACCTTGGCATCTTAGCCAGGCATTGGTGGGTTTGCTCTCTGTGGCGTATCTCACCGGAACATGGAGTTCGCCAAAAGCGGGCGCCATGACCGCGCGCTTCGGCCGTGGTCCGGTGATGCTGGTATCCACCGCCGTGATGCTGTTCGGACTGCTGATGACGCTTTTCTCTTCCCTGTGGCTGATTTTTGCCGGAATGCTGCTCTTCTCTGCGGGCTTCTTTGCCGCGCATTCCGTTGCCAGCAGCTGGATTGGCCCACGCGCGCGCCGCGCTAAAGGTCAGGCTTCGTCACTGTATCTGTTCAGTTACTATCTCGGTTCCAGCATAGCCGGTACGCTCGGCGGGGTGTTCTGGCATAACTACGGCTGGAACGGCGTGGGCGGATTTATCGCGCTGATGTTGTGTGCGGCACTGCTGGTGGGCGCGAGCCTGCATAAACGACTGCATTAACATTCAGCCCTCTTCGTGTTTAAATCGAGCCGATGCTAATTTTTGTCATCGGCTGATTCAGACACGAGGACTTCATGAAAAACAATAACTATCAACAACTCACCCGCACCTTCCAGCGTCTCTCCCGCTTCTCTCACCTCTCCTCCATCGCCAGCTGGGACATGTTTACCATGATGCCGCCCGGCGGCAGCGCCGCGCGCGGTGAAGCGCTGGCGGAGATGAGCGTCCTGCAACATCAGATCCTGACCGATAAAAAAGTGGGTGAATGGCTGGCGACGGCGGCAGAAGAAGATCTGAACGACGTTGAGCAGGCCAACCTGCGTGAAATGACGCGCCACTACCAGCAGGCCACTTTACTGCCGGAATCGCTGGTGGAGGCCAAATCGCTGGCGGGCAGCAGGTGTGAACACGCCTGGCGTACTCAGCGTCCGGCCAACGACTGGCAGGGCTTTTCAGCCAACCTGAAAGAGGTGGTGAAGCTCAGTCGTGAAGAGGCCCGCCTGCGCGCCGAGGCTAAAGGCTGCACGCCTTACGACGCGCTGCTGGATATCTTTGAACCCGACATGTCCAGCGCTCGCCTGGATGTGCTGTTCGGCGATCTGAAGTCCTGGCTGCCGGAGCTGCTGGCAAAGGTTGTGGAAAAACAGGCTCAACGATCGTTCGTTCCGCCACAGGGTCCCTTCCCCACCGCCACCCAGCGCGAGCTGGGCCTGGAAGCGATGAAAATGCTTGGCTTCGATTTTAACGGCGGTCGTCTGGACGTTAGCGCCCACCCGTTCTGCGGCGGCGTTCCGGAAGATGTGCGTATCACCACGCGTTACGATGAAGACGAGTTGCTCAGCGCGCTTTTCGGCGTGATCCACGAAACCGGACATGCCCGCTACGAGCAAAACCTTCCGCGAGCGTGGGCCGGCCAGCCCGTTGCGCTGGCGCGCTCTACGGCGATCCATGAATCCCAAAGTCTGTTCTTTGAAATGCAGCTGGGCCGCAGTGAGGCTTTCCTGAAGCATCTGCTTCCGGCGGTCCATGCCCGTTTCGGCAGCCAGGCGGCATTCAGTGAAGATAATTTTATTGCCTGGAATCAGCGCGTGAAACCGGGCTACATCCGCGTTGATGCAGATGAAGTGAGCTATCCGGCGCATGTGGTATTGCGCTATGAGATTGAGCGCGCGCTGATCAATGGCGAAATTGAAGTGGATGATATCCCCGCGTTATGGGATGAGAAAATGCAGGCCTGGCTTGGATTATCCACCAAAGATAACTACCGCAACGGCTGTATGCAGGACATCCACTGGACCGACGGCGGTTTTGGCTACTTCCCGTCTTACACGCTGGGGGCTATGTATGCGGCACAGCTGTTCCATGCCGCCAAAACTGCGCTGCCCGGGTTGCAGGCATCCATTGCCGGGGGCGACTTCTCGGCGCTGTTTGACTGGCTGCGTCAGAATATCTGGCAGCACGGCAGCCGTTTCAGCACGTCGCAGCTCATCACCCAGGCCACAGGTGAAGATCTGAATATCCGCTACTTCCGCGAACACCTGACGTCCCGCTACCTGTAAACGAACGCGCCGGGGGCCACCCCGGCGTTGTACATACGGTTACACACCGATACCAATCACTCACGGAAACCCCGAATTTACAGGGATATAGTTATTTCAACGGCCCCGCAGTGGGGTTAAATGAAAAACCAAATTCGAGGGTATGAAAATGAAAAAAGTATTAGCTCTGGTTGTTGCCGCTGCTATGGGTCTTTCTTCCGCTGCATTCGCGGCTGAAACTACCGCCACCGCAGCGCCTGCGGCATCCACCGCTGCTCCGGCCAAAACGGTTCACCATAAAAAACATCACAAAGCGGCTAAACCAGCGGCAGCACAGAAAGCGCAGGCCGCGAAAAAGCACCACAAAAAAGCGGCAAAACCTGCGGTAGAGCAGAAAGCCCAGGCGGCTAAAAAGCATCACAAAAAAGCGGCAAAACACGAAGCGGCTAAACCTGCTGCACAGCCAGCAGCGTAAGAGTACAAGCTTAACCGTGCCCTTCGGGGCACGTTGGTAAACCGGCGCTGAACGGGATTGCGGTCAGCGCCGTTTTTTTATCCGGAGGGCGTATGCTGCGGCGCTATCGGTTTGAGTTCATTCTTATCCTGCTAATTTTATGCGCGCTCATCGCCAGCCACTTTTATCTTTCCTGAATGTAGCACGCTGATTTTACTCCCACTTTCTCGCCGTCGCGTCTATAGTATTTTCATAGGGTTCACTTTTAATAATCATAATTACCCCCACCAGAGTGTGATATGCGTAAATCTGTTGTGCTGTTACTGGGAACGTTTAGCCTTTTTGCTGGCTTTTCACATGCGGATGAGGGCGACGATGACGCCATCAGCGCCAAAGAGGTAAAGACGCTGTTTTTTGGTCATGACGATCGTACGCGTGTCACCGATCCTACCGAAGCGCCCTGGGATGCCATCGGGCAACTGGAAACCGCCAGCGGCAATCTATGTACCGCAACTCTCATAACGCCACGCCTTGCGCTTACGGCGGGTCATTGCCTGTTAATGCCGCCCGAAGGCAAACCGGATAAAGCGATCGCCCTGCGCTTTGTCTCGCAGAAAGGGATTTGGCGCTACGAAATTCACGGTATTGAGGGGCGGGTGGATCCGTCGCTCGGGAAACGCCTGAAACCGGATGGCGATGGCTGGATTGTGCCGCCCGGGGCGGCATCCTGGGATTTCGGGCTGATCGTTTTACGTTATCCGCCGTCCGGGATCGCTCCGCTACCGCTCTTTGATGGTGACAAAGACGCGCTCACCGCCGCCCTGAAAGCCGCCGATCGAAAAGTGACGCAGTCAGGCTACCCTGTTGATCACCTCGATTCGCTGTACACCCATACGGACTGCGTGGTGACGGGCTGGGCGCAAAACAGCGTGCTTTCGCATCAGTGCGATACGCTACCGGGTGATAGCGGATCGCCCCTGATGTTAAAAACCGTTAACGGCTGGCAACTGATTGGCGTTCAGAGTTCTGCTCCGGCAGCGAAAGACCGCTGGCGCGCCGATAACCGAGCGTTAGCGGTGACCGGTTTTCGCGACCGGCTGGAAGCCCTGGCGCAGCAGTAGGTCACTCAGGCCAGTTTAATCATGATCATGCCAGCGAGCAGTAATACCAGCCCTATCCAGCCTTTATGGTTTAAACGCTGCCCGAACATAATCCAGCCTGCCGCCAGGGTGGCGGCAATACCGAAGCCGCCCCACAGCGCGTAGGCCACGGAAAGATCGATGCCTTTCACCGCCTGTGACAGAGCGCTAAACGCCCCCAGAACCGCGGCAATCGATAACAGGCCGTAGGCTTTGCGACGAAAACCGTCGGAGAACTTCAGAAAGACGTTCGCAATAATTTCCAGAACGATGGCGAAAGCCAGCCAGGCCGCGTGGATCCATTCAAACTGCTGCATGGGTCTGCTCCTTCTGCTGTTTTGCCGGTTTGCGCGTACCCGATTTAATCAGCACGATACCTGCCACCAGGGTCGTCAGCCCGGCAATTTTCATTGTCGTCAGGGTTTCATCAAATATCATGACGCTGAACAGCGTAATCAATAAAATACCAACACCTTCCCACAAAGCGTATGCCACGCCCAGCGCGATTTTTTTAACCGCGAAAGAGAGGAATATATAGGAAAGCGTAATCATGACCAGCATCAAAATAAATCCGGTGCTGCCATCACTCACGCTCGCCCATTTCATCGACAAGGTGCCGGTAATTTCAGCAACGATAGCCAGAGCTAATAAAATCCAGTAAAACATGTTTTTCTCCTGCTTGAGAATATAATCCATCGAGGCTCGCTGCGAACAGCAAACCAAAAAAGTGGGAATTAAATCAGTTAGCTAAGCGCATAGCGCCAGCTCAGGCAGAAGACGTGACTATAGCGCGGAACGCCAGTGTTGTTCACCGGAAAGCGTGCAGAGGGAGGTAGAAAACAGAGCAGAGTTGTTTGAAAAATACGTCCTGAACAAATTGTCCATAAAATTACAATTATCCGCGGTGTTGCTTCTCGTCTTTGCGGATGAAAATTGTCCTCAGTAGTTGAACACGCCTGATTTGTATCATAAGCCAGGAATTTACTCAAAGCCTTTTCATTTCTTTACCCAGTCTGTTTGATTTTGGTTAGTTTTTTTAATCCGCTTTCCCCTCTATTATAAATAAAAAACTGTTCAGGAACGTCCATGGCCAAACCCATTATCACCCTCAACGGGCTTAAGATCGTCATCATGCTGGGCATGCTGGTGATCATTCTGACCGGCGTTCGTTTTGCGGCCGATATCATCGTGCCCTTTATCCTGGCGCTTTTTATCGCGGTGATCCTCAATCCACTGGTGCAGCGAATGGTGCGGCTGCGCATCCCGCGTGTGCTGGCGATAAGCCTGCTTATCAGTATTATTATCGTTGCGATGGTGCTGTTAGTCGCCTATCTGGGAACCTCCCTGAACGAGCTGGCGCGGACGCTGCCGACATACCGCTCTTCCCTCGCGACCCCGCTGCTGCACATTGAACCCTGGCTGCAACGCGCGGGTATCGAAGTCTCGGTTGAGGAACTGCTTAAATACATCGATCCGAATGCCGCCATGACGATTGTCACCAGCCTGCTGGCACAGCTCTCCAACGCCATGACCTCGATTTTCCTGCTGTTCCTGACGGTTGTGTTTATGCTGCTGGAAGTTCCACAGCTGCCTGCAAAACTCCAGCACATCATGGTGCGTCCGGTAGAGGGAATGGGTGCTATTCAGCGCGCGCTCGACAGCGTTTCACGCTATCTGGTGCTGAAAACGGCCATCAGCCTGGTGACGGGATTAGTGGTCTGGGGGATGCTCGCCGCGCTGGATGTGCGTTTTGCCTTCGTCTGGGGACTGCTGGCCTTTGCGCTCAACTATATTCCTAACATCGGCTCCGTGCTGGCGGCGATCCCCCCTATCCTTCAGGTGCTGGTTTTCAGCGGTTTGTATGATGCCCTGATTCTGCTGGCAGGTTATCTGGTGATTAACCTTGTCTTCGGGAACATTCTCGAACCACGGATAATGGGACGCGGGCTGGGGCTTTCAACTCTTGTTGTGTTCCTGTCCCTGATTTTCTGGGGCTGGCTGCTCGGGCCTGTCGGCATGCTGCTTTCCGTTCCGCTGACAATTATTGTCAAAATTGGCCTGGAGCAGACCGCCGGTGGACAAAGTATCGCTGTACTGCTGAGCGACATGAGCCATAAGGCCGATTAATTGTCCATCGACAGCATAGGCTTGCCCGTTCTTCCCGCTTCGCGGTAGTTGCCCACTGCCCGCTGCCATTCCGACAGCGGGTAGAGGGTAACATCGCTGCACTGGCTGGCGCGCAGTTTAGGCCAGATGCGCCGAAACTCCGCCTGCCACGCCTCAGCGCTCAGCGCGTCCAGATAGTTACGAATGTGAAACCACGCCACGCGCGGCAACGGCCGCTGCTGCCGGAAGGTCTGCCCGGAGAGTAGCCCGTAGCAGACAAAGGTACCGGTTTCGGGCATCACGCTCAGGATCGCCTCCGCCAGGCTGCCGCCCGTGGCGTCGTACACCACCTCCGCTTGCGCGGCGGCAGCGTTGACGGCGGCCGTATCATCTTGCGCAATCGGGACGATCCCCATTTCAGCCAGACGTTGAGCGTGCACGGGCGAGCGATGGATCCCGTAAACCGCCTCTGCACCCGCCTGGCGTGCCCATTGCCCGAGCAGAACGGCGCAGTCAGAACCGGCAGCGGTGAGCAGCACCGTTTTCCCGATCGGAGGATAGCGGTCCAGCATCATCTGAGCGGCAAGCGGGTTGATATACGCCCGCGCGGCAAGAAGCGAGTCGATGTCGTCCGGGACGGGAACCGCATACGCCACCGGGCAGTCGACATAGCGCTGCCAGGTTCCCTGCCCCCGTAACGGCAGAACCCGCTTGCCCAGCAGCGCCGGGTAAGCGGCGGGCGTTTCGGTCACTATTCCGACCCCTTCATAACCGGCTATTGCGGGCAGCGGCGTGCGATGGCGATATGCCCCGGTGATGGGGATGAGATCGGAGGCGTTCACCGGAGAAAAAAGCATGCGCACACGTATCTCTCCCGGCTGTCGCGGTGACAATGGTGTGGTTTCCGCTTGCAGTACCGATTCAGGCTCACCAAACCGGCGATACCAGAGGGCCAGATTACGCATTGCGATCGCGCCATCCCATTTCCGGTGCGACATGTTTCAGGATGGACTCGATCACATGTGCGTTGTATTCCACGCCCAGCTGATTCGGCACGGTAAGCAACAGCGTATCCGCTTCCGCGATCGCTTCATCCTTTCTCAACTGTTCAATCAGCTTGTCTGGCTCTGCGGCATAGCTGCGTCCGAAAATGGCCCGCGTTTTCTCATCCAGATAGCCAACGCTGTCGCTCTCATTGCGGCTTGAACCGAAATACATCCGGTCGCGATCGTCCATCAGGGCAAAAATACTGCGGCTGACCGAAACGCGTGGCTGACGGGTATGCCCTGCCTCGGCCCAGGCCTGTCGGTAGGCACGGATCTGTTTTGCCTGCTGAATATGGAACGGCTCGCCGGTTTCATCATCTTTCAGCGTTGAGCTTTGCAGGTTCATCCCCAGTTTTGCCGCCCATACTGCCGTTGCATTGGAGCCAGCCCCCCACCAGATACGATCGCGTAAGCCCTCTGAATGCGGCTCCAGACGCAACAATCCCGGCGGGTTTGGGAACATCGGCTGTGGGTTAGGCTTCGCAAACCCTTCACCGCGTAATACATCAAGCAGTACCTCAGTGTGGCGGCGCGCCATATCAGATTCGTTTTCCCCGTCCTGCGGCACGTAACCAAAATAACGCCAACCATCAATCACCTGCTCCGGGGAGCCCCGGCTGATACCAAGCTGTAATCGCCCGCCGGAGATGAGATCTGCCGCGCCAGCATCTTCCGCCATATACAGCGGATTCTCGTACCGCATGTCGATCACGCCCGTACCGATTTCGATGCGTTTGGTTTTCGCGCCTATCGCAGCCAGCAAGGGGAATGGCGAACTGAGCTGGCGGGCAAAGTGGTGCACGCGGAAATAAGCACCGTCCGCGCCCAGCTCTTCAGCGGCGACAGCCAGATCGATGGACTGTAGCAGCGTGTCAGCTGCGGTTTGCGTGCCGGACTGGGAAGACGGCGTCCAGTGACCAAACGACAAAAATCCGATCTTTTTCATAGTGGAGTATCCTGATAAAGCATTGCGTTATCCCTACTCTACGCATTAACCGATGAGAATAAATGGTGATTATTTAACGGAATGCTTCAAATAAACTGACAGAAATACGCAAATCGCACGCTGCCTTCCCGCAGAGGAGGCATTCTCCTGGCATCTCAAAATGGGATATAGTGTGAACTGTTCTCTTTTTTAACAGGTAACATCAGCAATGGCTCTGATCCCCAAAAACTACGCACGGCTGGAAAGCGGCTACCGTGAAAAAGCGCTAAAAATTTACCCGTGGGTCTGTGGACGCTGCTCGCGGGAGTTTGTGTATTCGAATCTTCGTGAACTCACGGTCCATCATATCGACCACGATCACACCAATAATCCGGAAGATGGCAGTAACTGGGAGTTGTTGTGCCTGTTTTGCCATGACCACGAACACTCAAAGTACACCGAAGCGGATCAGTATGGCACCACCGTTGTCGCAGGTGAGGATGCGCAAAAAGACGTGGGTGTCGCCACGTTTAACCCCTTTGCCGATCTCAAGGCGATGATGAACAAGAAGAAGTAATATCGGCGGCTTTACTGCCCATACCTGCCGTATGGGCAGTCAGAAAGATAAAGGTAATGTATTCCAGTCACAGATTGAACAAGGAGACGGCCTTAATATCGGCTTCAGGATTCACGCGTTTTACAGCCTCTAAAAACGCAGCAAAGTTTTGATTAAACACCGTCAGATTATTATAAAATTGCACCTGTTTTTCACGGGTTCCCTCAAGATAGCTCACAGACCAGATCCGCCTGTTATTTACCACCGTCGAGCCCGGCTTAATTTTTACGATAGCCGCCAGCTCAATTTTACGGGTGACGCTATTTATGACCTCGTATAAATACTGCTCATCATAAAAGTAGGTTTTACCTGACGATCCGCCAAACCAGGAAGGATGGGTAGAGATTTTTTTCATTCCCCGGCTGTCGGCAACGATGCGCTTTGGATGCCGAATACGCCTGATGAAAAAGCGCATCAGCATAATCAGTGCCGTGAAAGACAGCACCACGAAAATAAAATTAATGCTCTCCCGCATATTTCGTTACCTGCCACGCATAACTCAAAGTGGCGAAGTATAGCGTAGCCCGGTAGCTCAGGGAACGTACGCGATGCAATCGCAGATGGAACGGGAAATGCTCTTATCTCGCCACGCAACATGATGTGCGGATCTCCTCACGGTTAAGCGTTATTAACAATTGCTGCTAAGTTGTAAGTTTCTCCTTGCCGGACAGGACAAATCAGTTATCGTGCCAGGCAACTTTTTCAGCAATAAAAAACAGTGGGATGCGCTATGGCGATTTTTGATGGTCACAATGACCTGTTGCTTAATTTATGGCTTCATCATCGCCAGGATCCGGTAACGGCCTTCTTCTCCGGCATTGAGAACGGACACCTCGATTATCCGCGCATGCAGCAAGGCGGATTTTCCGGCGGGCTGTTCGCGCTGTTCGTGCCGCCGCAGGAGTATATCGCCCGCATGGCGCCGCACTACGCCAGCGAGCCGTGGCAACCGATCGACATTCTCTGGCAGCAGTTGACGATCCTCAAGCAGCTTGTCGCACACTCCGATGGACGGGCGCGATTGTGCCTGAGCGCGGCAGATATCGAACGCTGCCGTCAGGATAAGGTGCTGGCGATGGTGGCGCATATTGAGGGTGCGGGCGGTTTTGACGGCGAGGGTGGCGATCTACAGGCTTTCTATGCCGCTGGCGTGCGCAGCATTGGGCTTTTCTGGAACATTGCTAACCGTTTTGGCACCGGCGTTAACGGGGCGTTTCCCGGCAGCCCGGACAGCGGCCCAGGGCTTACCGCAGAGGGTATCGCCCTCATCAAGCACGCTAACGCCCTGAACATGCTGATTGACGTTTCTCACATGAATGAAAAGGCGTTCTGGGATACTGCTCGTCATTCCTCTTCACCGCTGGTCGCCACCCATTCCAACGCCCATACGCTGTGCCCGCAACCGCGTAATCTGACCGATCGGCAACTGCTGGCTATCCGCGACAGCGGCGGCGTGGCAGGGGTCAATTTCGGCAACGCATTTCTGCGCGCCGACGGTAAACGCGATAGCGATACCCCGCTGAGCACAATCGTTCGCCATATCGACTATCTTATTAACATCATGGGCGAAGATCATGTTGCGCTGGGCTCCGATTTTGACGGCATCACGTTACCTGATGATTTGCATGATGTGAGTGGTTTACCGCGGCTAATCAGCGCGTTGCGTGACAGCGGCTATGATCAATTTGTGCTGAATAAGCTGCTGTGGGGCAACTGGCAAAAGGTATTGCAAAATGTTTGGCAACAATAGGTTACGTTGTAAACATTACGTTAATTCCTTACATCTTTCGGGTTGAGCTTTGCCCCACTGTGACGCATTATTTGATGACCATCACAAAACTGGCACAAACAATGGTGTTGGTGCTGCATTTTTAAAGAGGAAAAAACGATGTGGAAGAAACCTGCTTTTATTGATTTACGTCTTGGCCTGGAAGTGACGCTGTACATTTCCAACCGCTAATCGCTCAGCCCGCCATCCGTGCGGGCATTTTTGTTTTACTACCTGGCCTATCTTCATGTTTATTAAAGTCCTCGGTTCCGCCGCCGGCGGCGGTTTCCCTCAGTGGAACTGTAATTGCGCCAACTGTCAGGGTTTGCGCAACGGTACCCTTCAGGCGACCCCCCGCACCCAGTCGTCGATCATCGTCAGCGATAACGGCGAAGAGTGGATACTGTGTAACGCCTCGCCCGATATCAGCCAGCAGATTGCCCATACGCCAGAACTGAATAAGAAAGAGGTTCTGCGCGGCACGCATATTGGCGGCATTATTCTCACCGACAGCCAGATTGACCACACCACCGGGCTGCTCAGCCTGCGCGAAGGGTGTCCGCATCAGGTATGGTGTACGCCGGAGGTGCATGAAGATCTTTCCAGCGGATTCCCGATTTTTACCATGCTCCGGCACTGGAACGGCGGCCTGATTCATCATCCGATCGCACCGCTCGCCGCCTTTAGCGTGGAAGCCTGCCCTGATTTGCAGTTTACCGCTGTCCCCATCGCCAGTAACGCACCGCCCTATTCGCCGTGGCGCGACCGCCCGCTGCCGGGGCATAACGTGGCGCTGTTTATCGAAAACCGCCGCAACGGTCAGACGCTGTTCTACGCGCCGGGTCTCGGTGAACCCGATGCCGCCATCCTGCCGTGGCTTAAAAAAGCGGACTGTCTGCTGATTGACGGCACAGTCTGGCAGGACGATGAACTGCAGGCCGCTGGCGTCGGGCGCAATACCGGCCGCGATATGGGCCATCTGGCGCTCGGCGATGAACACGGCATGATGGCGCTGCTGGCCTCACTGCCGGCAAAGCGCAAGATTCTGATTCACATTAATAACACTAACCCGATCCTTAACGAGCAGTCGCCGCAGCGTCACGCCCTCACGCAGCAGGGAATTGAAGTGAGCTGGGACGGGATGACCATCACGCTTCAGGACTAACTATGCACATTCGTGAAACGCTCTCGCAGCAAGAGTTTGAACACGCCCTCCGGGCGAAAGGCGCCTACTATCATATTCACCATCCGTACCATATCGCGATGCATAACGGCGAGGCCAGCCGCGAGCAGATCCAGGGCTGGGTGGCGAACCGGTTTTACTACCAGACGACGATCCCGCTGAAAGATGCGGCCATTATGGCGAACTGCCCTGATCCGCACACGCGTCGCAAATGGGTGCAGCGGATCCTCGATCACGACGGCAGCAACGGTCATGACGGCGGGATCGAAGCTTGGCTACAGCTGGGCGAAGCCGTAGGGCTTAGCCGCGACGACTTAATCAGCGAACGCCACGTGCTGCCCGGCGTCCGTTTCGCCGTGGACGCTTACGTTAACTTCGCCCGCCGCGCCAACTGGCAGGAGGCGGCATGCAGTTCGCTCACCGAACTGTTTGCCCCGCAAATTCATCAGTCGCGTCTCGACAGCTGGCCGCAGCACTATCCGTGGATCAAAGAGGAAGGCTATTTTTATTTCCGCAGCCGCCTCAGCCAGGCCAGCCGCGACGTTGAACACGGTCTGGAGCTGGCGAAGAGTTACTGCGATAGCGCAGAAAAGCAGAATCGGATGCTGGAGATCCTTCAGTTCAAACTCGATATCCTGTGGTCGATGCTCGACGCGATGACCATGGCCTACGCGCTACAGCGTCCGCCTTATCACACGGTCACCGACAAAGCGGCCTGGCACACAACCCGACTGGTATAAGCATGCAAAAAAACTCCATCGTCGCCTTTCGTCGCGGCTATCGCCTGCAATGGGAAGCCGCTCAGGACAGCCATGTCATCCTTTATCCGGAAGGCATGGCTAAACTCAATGAGACCGCGGCCGCAATCCTCGAACTGGTCGATGGCCAACGCGACGCGGCGGCCATCATTGCCATACTCAACGAACGGTTCCCGGAAGCCGGCGGCGTGGATGACGACGTCGTAGAATTCCTGCAAATCGCTTATCAACAGAAGTGGATTATTTTCCGTGAGCCAGAATAAACCCACCGTCAATCCACCGCTGTGGCTGCTGGCGGAGCTAACCTATCGCTGTCCGCTACAGTGTCCTTACTGCTCTAACCCGCTGGACTTTGCCCGGCAGGATCAGGAGCTGACCACTGAACAGTGGATTGAGGTTTTCCGCCAGGCGCGGGCGATGGGCAGCGTGCAGATAGGTTTTTCCGGCGGCGAACCGTTGACGCGTAAAGATCTGCCGGAGCTGATCCGCGCCGCCCGCGATCTCGGTTTTTATACCAACCTGATCACCTCGGGAATTGGCCTGACGGAAAGCAAGCTCGACGCGTTCAGCGAGGCCGGTCTGGACCATATCCAGATTAGCTTCCAGGCCAGCGATGAAGTGCTCAACGCCGCGCTGGCGGGGAATAAAAAAGCCTTCCAGCAGAAGCTGGCGATGGCCAAAGCGGTCAAAGCGCGCGATTACCCGATGGTGCTGAATTTCGTCCTGCACCGGCACAACATCGACCAGATCGATAAAATCATCGAGCTGTGCATCGAACTGGACGCCGACGACGTCGAACTTGCCACCTGCCAGTTCTACGGTTGGGCGTTCCTTAATCGTCAGGGCCTTTTGCCGACGCGAGAACAGATCGCCCGCGCGGAACGCGTGGTTGCCGACTATCGGCAAAAAATGGCCGCCAGCGGCAATCTGACCAACCTGCTGTTCGTCACCCCTGATTATTACGAAGAGCGACCAAAAGGCTGTATGGGCGGCTGGGGGTCGATTTTCCTCAGCGTGACCCCGGAAGGCACGGCGCTGCCCTGCCACAGCGCGCGCCAGCTGCCGGTGGAGTTCCCCTCGGTGCTTGAGCAGAGTCTGGAATCCATCTGGTATGACTCTTTCGGCTTCAATCGCTATCGCGGGTTTGACTGGATGCCGGAGCCGTGCCGCTCCTGCGATGAAAAGGAGAAGGACTTCGGCGGCTGCCGCTGCCAGGCCTTTATGCTCACCGGGAATGCTGATAACGCCGATCCGGTGTGCAGCAAATCGCCGCATCATCATAAAATTCTGGACGCGCGACGCGAAGCAGCCTGTAGCGACATGAAAATCGGCCAGCTTCAGTTCCGCAACCGTACCCGTTCGCAGCTTATCTATAAAACCCGGGAACTGTAGCGATAATGACCACCCGCATCGTGGAGCTGGCAGACGGTTTACGCGCAACGCTGGTGCATCAGTCGCAGGCGACACGCGCGGCGGCGCTGGCGCGCGTGAGTGCCGGAAGCCATCACGAGCCACCGCGCTTCGCCGGTCTTGCGCATTTACTTGAGCACCTGCTGTTCCGCGGTAGCCAGCGCTATCAGGGCGACGATCGACTCATGGCCTGGGTCCAGCGTCAGGGCGGTAGCGTCAATGCCACCACGCTGGCTCGCCACAGCGCATTTTTCTTCGATGTGGCCGCCGATAACCTGTCCGACGGCGTCGCACGACTGCGGGATATGTTGCAGGCGCCGCTGCTTTCATGCGATGACATACAGCGCGAAGTGGCGGTCATTGATGCGGAAAACCGGCTCATCCAGCAGCATGATTCCGCCAGGCGCGAAGCGGCGGCACGCCACGCGATGGAAGAACCCACAGTTTTTCGCCGTTTTCAGGTAGGTAGCCAGGATTCTCTGGGGCAGGACACGGGATCGCTGCAAACCGCGTTGCGCGACTTTCATCGGCGCTATTATGTGGCCGGACACCTGCAATTGTGGCTGCAAGGGCCGCAAACGCTGGATGCGCTGGCCGAGCTTGCCCATACGTTTGCGTCCGGTTTTGCTTCTGGTGGCATGCCTGAAACCGCTCCCCCGTTGCGTCTTAGCGCTGAGGGAGATTTTCAGCTGGCAGTGACGGAGCGACCCGCACTGTGGCGTTGTCCGTTAATTCGAAAAAGTGACAACGTCACCTTATTTCGGGAGTTTTTACTGGACGACGCCCCCGGAAGCCTGATTGCCGGGCTGCGGGAGCGCGGGCTGGCAGAAGATGTCGCCCTGAACTGGCTTTATCAGGATAACGATAACGGCTGGCTGGCGCTAACGGTTGATAGCGAACGACCCGAGGAGGTTGACCCGCATATTACCCACTGGCTACGGGCGCTACAGCAAACGACGGATGAGCAGCAGCGGCATTATTATCGGCTGGCACAGCAGCGTTTCAACGCCCTGCCGACGCTGGAGCAGCTGCGCCAGCGGGCGTTCGGTTTTGCGCCCGGTGCGGCGCCCGTAAGTTTTTCTGCCTTTTGTGCCGATTTACTGGCGGCGCCCACCTCGTATCTGGCCTGCAAACAAATTGAAACCGCTGAAATTATCGCCAGCCAGGGGTTTGCTCTGCCGCTTAGCCATTGGCGTCGCCAGCCGGTTGCAGATGATAGCCCCATCGCGTTTTCCTTCTACCCGCAGACTGCCAGGTATGTTACGCCAGCCCCGACGTCAGAAGCCGCTCCGCTGCTGCATTTGTCGGCGCAGACACAACCGCCAACGCTGATCCTGCGCAGGCCTTTTTATTCGTGCGTGGAACGGGCGCAGGGGGTGGCGATGAGCAAACAGTTACGCCCTCTTCTTGCTGAACTGCGCCATATTGACGGCAGCGGCGAGTGGCAAACGGTTGACGGTAGCTGGCAGCTCACCCTGCGGCTTCCTGACGCCGTGGTGACGGCGGAACACATCATCGGGGCGATAATCGATCGCCTCTCCCTCCCCGCTCCGGCTCTTACGCCAGTGCCAGAAGGCATTGCCATCCGTGAGCTGCTTCAGCAATTGCCTGAACGTCTGGCATCGGATCCGCCACGGGACGGCTGGCTGGCGGCGCTAGTTGGCGGCAGCGTCGCACACGCGCACGGGTTAGCCCGGCAGCTTGGCCTGCTCCGGGCGCCGGTTAACGCTAAGCCGACGCCATTAAGCGGTTGTCCCGGCGGGATCGAACACATTCCGCACGCCAGCGCGGATTCGGCGCTGCTGGTGTTTATTCCCCTGCCGCCGGGCGCATCGCTCGCCGCGCTGCGGCTGCTGGCGTTATGCTGCGAACCGCAATTTTTCCAGCGCCTGCGCGTGGAACAGCAGATTGGCTACGTGGTCAGCTGTCGTTATCAGCGTATTGCCGATCGCGATGGCCTGCTGCTGGCGTTACAGTCGCCTGACCGCTCTCCCGTGAACCTGTTGGGTTGCTGCAAACAATTTTTGCGTGAGCTGACGCTGTGCGATGTGACGGCGTTCAGCGTATTGCGACAGCAGCTGGCGACGCAAATCCGGTCACCGATGAATGCCAGCGCCACGGCAGTAGCCGCCCTGCGCCAGCGCTATGGTTTACCGGTGTTAACGCCGCAGGCTGTTGATGCCCTGCAACATGACGAGATAATCGCACTATGGCGCGAGATGACTCGCCATCGCCGTCGCTGGCGGGTGCTTTTCACGGGCTGACCGGACCCGCCGCTTTCTTCATATCCGTGGTTTTTAGTCAAAAAAAAGCCCCGTACTACGACGGGGCCAGGTTGCTTATTTCGCTGTTATTTATCCAGCGCGTAGGCAATCACGTAGTCACCACGATCCGGCGACTGGCGTGCACCGCCAGCAGAGATCAGAATGTACTGTTTGCCGGTTTTCGGTGATACATAGCTGATAGGTCCGCCCTGGCTACCCACCGGAAGACGCGCTTTCCACACTTCTTCCCCCGTAGAGGAATCAAAGGCGCGCAGGTAGTAATCCTGGGTTCCCGCAATGAAGACCAGACCGCCCTGCGTGGCCAGCGTACCGCCCAGCGTCGGCATACCGACAGGCATTGGCATACGCATTTTTACCCCAAACGGACCGGTATCCTGTACGGTACCGACCGGCACCTGCCAGACGATTTTCTGCGTTTTCAGGTCAATGGCGGAGAGAGAGCCAAACGGTGGTTTCTGGCACGGAATGCCCAGCGGTGACATGAAACGGTTTTTGTTGACCGAATACGGCGTTCCTTTCATCGGAACGGCGCCCATCCCGGCGTTCACGGCTTCACCGCCCGTGTTTGCCACCGCGCTCTGCGGATCTTGCTTAATCAGCTGAACCCACAGGCCCAGACGCATGTCATTGACGAAGATATACTGGTTGTTCGGATCGGTGGACAAACTGCCCCAGTTCATTCCACCCAGCGAGCCCGGGAAGCTCAGGGAAATATCGGTTCCCGGCATCGTGTACAGACCGTCATAACGCATTGATTTGAAGCTGATACGACAGGCCAGCTGGTCAAACGGCGTCGCCCCCCACATATCCGATTCTTTCAGGGTTTCAGCGCCAATCTGCGGCATCCCCACAGAGCGAGGCTGCGTTGCCGGGTACTGTTCACGTGGAATATCCGCTGGTTTTACCGGAACCTCTTTCACTTCAGTGAGCGGTTTACCCGTCAGGCGATCGAGAACGTAAATTTGCCCCGCTTTAGTGCCCACCACCACCGCGGGCTTGTTGCCCTCTTTCGTTGGGAAATCAACCAGGCTCGGCTGCATCGGGATATCGAAATCCCAGAGGTCGTTATGCACGGTCTGGTATACCCACTTCTCTTTCCCGGTAGTCGCATCCAGCGCGAGAATTGAGGTGGCGTATTTGTGATCTTCCGGAATACGGTCAGCGCCCCACAGGTCGACAGAGGAACTTCCCATCGGGATAAACACGGTATTCATCGACGCATCCCAGGACATAGGGGCCCAGGAGTTTGCGGAGCTGCGTTTGTAGTGTTCGCCCGGCTTCAGAACATAGTTCGGATCCGGATTACGCGGATCGAACGCCCAGCGCAGCTGGCCGGTGATCACGTCATAACCACGTATTACGCCGCCCGGCATATCGGTGCTGACGTTATCCGCAACGCGGCCGCCAACCACGACCGTGGTACCCGCCAGCGTCGGGGCCGACGTCAACACATAGGTTGGATCTGACGCGTCGCCCATTCCTTCATGCAGGTTAACGCTGCCGTTAGTACCGAAGTCCGGGCAGAATTTGCCGTTATCGGCGTCTAACGCGATCAGCTTACCGTCAATGGTATTCATCAGGATACGGCGCTGGCATGCCGCGCCCGGTGCGACCTGCGCTGGCAGAACCGGTGTGGAGCCGGCTACCGTTGGCTGTGCCAGCGGTTTGGTGGCATCAAAGTACGCCAGGCCACGGCAGCGCATCCAGATTGCAGACTTAGCGTTGATTTCCGCTTTCCAGATCTCTTTCCCGCTATCGGCATCCACGGCGATCACGTTGTTATGCGGCGTACAGAGGAAGACACGATCGTCTACCTGTAGCGGCGTTTGCTGATCTTCTGCGCCATTGCCATCCGGACTTTGCGGAATATCACCGGTATGGTAGGTCCAGACCGGTTTCAGGTTTTTCACGTTGTCACGGGTTATCTGGTCCAGCGACACAAAGCGACTACCGCCAGCCGTATTACCGTAGTGATCCCAGTTCTGCTGTTTCGCCTCTTCTTTTACCGGCACCAGCGGGCGCTTTTCGCCGCTAAACGGCACGGTCGGATGGGGTTGAAACATCTGAACAAAGGTGACGCCCATGCCGATAATAAGGACCGCGCAGACCGCTATCGCCCCTTTCGTGGAGGACGGTTTTCCTTCACGCTTACGCAATGCAGGCCAGGTGGCTGCTGCCAGCACCATCAGCCCGGCGGGTACCATTAATCGGGAAACCAGGGGCCAGAAGTCGAGTCCGGCATCGAAAAATGCCCAAATCAGGGTGCCAAGAAACACCAGAGCAAACAGCCCTACGGCAGAGGATTTGCGGCGGAAAAACTGAATAGCAGAGAGCAGCGTGAAAACCCCGGCAATGAGAAAGTACCAACTCCCCCCCAGGGAAGCCAGTTTAAAACCGCCGATGGCAAAAAACAGCCCCGTCACAAGAAGTACCACACCCACCAGCAGGCACCACGGGCCTAACCAGCCCAATGGGCGGGGATTATTGTCTGACATAAAAATGAATCTCCTGATTACTTTATATAAAGCAGGGTTTTATTAACTGCCACGATGTTAAAACCCTGCACAACGCTAATTGTTCGTATGCGAAGCATAAATTAAAAAGAGAACGTAGACAAAACCTATTATGTCGGAAGAAATGAAAACCAGCGCAATTGCATGGATTTAACAGGGTTAAAATAGCGAATATCGCTAACTACGTCACCGATGCTGGAATTTATGACCAGCCGTAAGTTGCTTAAAGGATTAATATCAGGATTCCCCCAAGGCCGTTCTTATAGCGTCAGATTTTTACAGCTGAGCCTTCAAACAGAAGATTTAATTAAGCAATAACCATGAATAAGCACAGGGATAAACCTGAGTTCAGTTTCAGGAAGAAGTTATCAATAATTTTAGAGCGTCTGGTGCGTTGAACATTCCGTCATTATCAGCACTGAAAATGTGACTTTCCGCATCAAAGCGGACTCACAGCGTGACAATACAAACACTATCAAATCACTTAATGAAGTCTTGAATCGCAGAAAAGCCAAACAGTAATTCACTGCGATTTCACTACACATTGACTTTACACCAAGACTAGCGCATATTTTACAGCACAAATTAACAAGACAATTTTTGGAGGACGTTTTCTATGCCAGCCCGTGATTATCCCGACAAGCGTGTTGCTCGCGGTGTAGCAAAGGAGGCCGATCTCAGGATGTTAAGTGCGCGCATCGATCCAGCGCTGATGGAGTACATCCGCATTACTGCGTATGAAACACGGAAAAGTAAGCAGGAAATCGTGGCGGAAGCGTTAGCACTTCACCGCCAAAGGAATCAGATTGTGTCATAAACACCTAAAGCCCGAAAAATCCCCCGGGCTTTTGCTGCTGTCTGGATTACTCCACCAGCGTATTTAACGTCTCCAGCGCCTCAGGCGGCAATACCAGATCGGCTGCCGCCAGGTTTTCACGCAGATGCGCCACCGAAGAAGTACCCGGGATCAAGAGGATATTTGGCGAGCGTTGCAGCAGCCATGCCAGCGCCACCTGCATAGGCGTCGCATCCAGTGAATCCGCCACCGCCTGTAGCCCGGAAGATTGCAGTGGCGTGAAACCACCCAGTGGGAAGAACGGCACCCAGGCAATCCCCTGCTGCGCCAGCGAATCTACCAGCGCATCGTCACCGCGATTCACCACGTTGTACATGTTCTGTACGCATACCACGGAAACCATCTTCTGCGCTTCAGCCACCTGCGAAGCGGTGACGTTGCTCAGCCCAATATGGCGAACCAGCCCCTGTTGTTGCAGCTCCGCGAGGGTGCTTAGCGGCGCGGCAATCGAGCCTTCCGCTGGTCCGTGGGCGCTAAACATGATCCGCAGGTTAACCACGTCCAGCACATCTCGCTTCAGGTTGCGCAGGTTGTCATGCACCGCCTGCGTCAGCTCCTGGGCGGAAAACGCCGGCAGCCAGGAGGCGTCCTCGCCGCGTCGGGCTCCGATCTTGGTCACAATCGTAAGGTCATCCCGGTAAGGATGAAGCGCCTCGCAGATAAGCTGGTTGGTCACATGGGGGCCGTAAAAATCGCTGGTATCAATGTGATTTACCCCCGACTCTACCGCTTCACGCAACACCGCCAGCGCCGCATTTTTGTCTTTTGGCGGACCAAAAACGCCAAGTCCGGCAAGCTGCATCGCGCCATAGCCAAACCGTTTAACCGTACGCGTTCCGAGCGTGAATGTTCCGCATTTATCTATGCTGCTCATGCTGACCTTCCTCATTAAAATGATCCGGGTTTACAACAGGTTCCGCAACGAAACCATTAGTTAAGCAATAGTAAAATTAAAGTTTAAATTCGCTACGACGATAGTATTGATGTAACCCTGCCTCTTCTATTACGGATGACCGCCATGCTGAAAAATCTGCACGTGATTACCGGTATTATCTTTGCCCTCACCATATTCTGTCTGCTGCAAGTTGTCACGGGAGGGTTGTTCTACTCTGCCGTTAACAACGATCGTCACAACTTTCAGAACTCCGGGTTGCTTAATGCCCAGCAGGAGAGCCTGAGCGACAGTGTGAACACCCTGGTGAAAACGCGCGTTACCGTCACTCGCGTGGCGATCCGCTACCTGAAAAACCAGCGCGACCCGGCCTCTCTCGCGGCAATCAATACGCTGCTGGGCACCGCGAACGGTTCGCTGGCCAAAGCCGAAGACTATTACAAAAACTGGCAGGCGATTCCGCAGGTGAAGGGGCAAAATGCCGCGCTCACCGAAGAGATGCAGAAAGCCTGGAAGAACATGCACGAGGTAATGCGCTTGTCCATTGCGTACTTGCGCGCCGATAACTATCAGGCCTATGGCGACCTGGACGCCCAGCAGGCGCAGGATGAGATGGAGGCGGTCTATACCCGCTGGCGCGCGGAAAACAACGTGCTGCTGAAAGCCGCCGCCGAAGAGAACCAGAACAGCTTTACCCAGATGCAGTGGACGCTGGCGGCGATCTTCCTGACCGTTATCGCCGTGCTGGTGGTGATCTGGCAGGGTCTACAGCACCTGCTCCTGAGACCGCTCAACGCCATCATGAACCATATTCGCACCATCGCGAGCGGCGATCTGACGCAAAACGTCGCGATTACCGGGCGCAACGAAATGGGCCAGCTGGCCGCCGGTCTGCATGAGATGCAACAGTCGCTGGTCAGCACCGTCAGCGCCGTGCGCGGCAGCACAGATTCTATCTACACGGGCGCAGGAGAAATTGCCGCCGGGAGTAACGACCTTTCCGCCCGAACCGAGCAGCAGGCAGCCTCGCTGGAAGAGACCGCCGCCAGCATGGAAGAGCTGACGGCCACGGTGAAACAGAACTCGGATAACGCTCGTCAGGCGACGCTGCTGGCAAAGAATGCGTCTGAAACCGCCGCACGCGGCGGCCAGGTGGTGAATAATGTAGTGCGTACCATGAATGACATTGCCGACAGTTCTCAGCAAATTGCGCATATCACCGGCGTTATCGATAGCATTGCCTTCCAGACCAACATTCTGGCGCTCAACGCGGCGGTTGAAGCCGCCCGTGCCGGCGAACAAGGCCGCGGCTTTGCGGTGGTGGCAGGCGAAGTACGGACGCTGGCCAGCCGCAGCGCGCAGGCGGCAAAAGAGATCAAAGGGCTTATTGAAAACTCCGTCAGCCGGGTGAATACCGGCTCGGAACAGGTGAGCGAGGCGGGTGCGACCATGAAAGAGATCGTCGCGGCCGTGACACGCGTAACCGATATTATGGCTGAAATCTCGTCGGCGTCTGACGAGCAAAGCCGCGGTATTGAACAGGTCAGCCTGGCGGTCTCGCAGATGGACAGCGTAACGCAGCAAAACGCCGCGCTGGTACAGGAGTCGGCAACGGCGGCGGCGGCGCTGGAAGATCAGTCTGAACAGCTGCGCCAGGCCGTGGCGGCATTCCGGCTGAACATGCAGGAAAACACCGCTCCGCGGCCAAAAAATACAAAAGCACCGCAACTGTTGCGTCCCGCCACGGTCAGTGCCTCAGGTGACACAAACTGGGAGACGTTCTAGGCCTTACCGTTAACGGCTGCGCTTGGCGTGACGTTCCCAGTTCTCCTGTTTCGCCTCATCGGATTTTCGGAGTGAAACATAACATGCCCCGCTGCCGCCGTGATGCGGCAGCGCCACGCAGAAAGCCTGCACGTCCTCGAACTCAGTTAACCAACGGGCAAGATAACTGCGCACCACGTTCGGGTGCGAATTCTGCTCGCGGCCCTTCCCGTGAATGATAATCAGGTTACGTGAACCGTCGCGGCTGGCCTGGCGAATGAAGGCGTACAGCATCTGGCGGCAGCGTTCGGCGGGCTGACGCAACAGATTTAAGCTGGCCTGTCGGGCGTATTTACCCGAGCGCAGCTTGTCAATAACGCCCTGCTGAACGCCCTCGCGCTGGAACATCAGCGGCTCTTCAAGCGGCAAGAGTTCCAGGAAACCCAGTGTGAGAAAGTTGTCGAGCTGCTCGGTATCGATCTCCTGGCGAACCCGGGTATTACGGCTTTGCTGCCAGTGGATATCGGTGCAGCGTTTCAGGGGCTGGACATCCTCCATGGCGTCAAGAAAAAGTGATTTGTCGTCAGGGTTCATGGAAATCCTCCGGGCACATCGGGGCTTGTACTATACCTGCACCGGGCAGGGGCCTCAATAACCCTTACCGCAAGGGGCAAGATAAATATTAATCTGATGAATATATATAGCTACCATTAAAGTTATTTAAATATTACTTAACTAAAACTACAGCAGAGTTAAAATAAGTGATTTGCGTTGAAATTTTGTAAAACCAATGACGTGCCGCCTTTCTTTTTTCAGGAAAGATGTTATACCTAAATATACCTGCCTCATGGATATAATACCCAGGATTTGCGAAAGGACGCACTGCTGTGTGTACTGTAGGGTCTGTCTGATGTCGGGCAGGCTCTATTTTTTCTTTGGCAATTTCACGATAAAACTATTTTTCTCGCTTCCCTTCTGAATTGTGTAATTAATGATTCAGCCAGGGGCGTCTGGCGTGCATCACGGCGCTGAATTAAATAATAGGCCGCTCTGGGAAGTGTTTCCACAACCGGCAGCATGACCAGCCGGTGCGCCAGCAGCGGGTCGCAGCCCAGCTCCTGCGGCAGCACGCTCAGGAAGTCACTTTGTGCGACAAGGCTTATACAGGACGAAAAGGTTTCGCAAACGACGCCAATACGCGGTATCTGCGAGCGATGATGAAATATATCCTCAAGCTGCTTATAATAACTTCCCCGCGGCGTTGGCATTGTCCAGTTATAATGAAGAAGTTCATTAATAGAGGTAGCCCCCAACGCCGAATGTCCTTCCCGACAAAATACCGCAAAAGGTTTCTCAAAGAGTTTTTCAAACGTAAACTCGTGATCGTAAGGCCCCTGATAATAGGTATTGATGGTAAAGTCCAGCTCACCCTGGCGTAATTCATTGATCATTGATACCAGCTGACCTTCCATAATCCGCACCTTGATCTGAGGATGCTGCGCATGAAAACGGGAGATAACGGCGGGCATCAGGCTGCGCGCCACGCTGGCACCCATCCCAATATTGATCTGCCCGGTCAGTTCCCCCTGACGCTGACGGATATCATCCTGCGCTGCGCGAAGCTCTTCCAGAATCAAATTAGCGCGGTGATAAAACCCTTCCCCGCACTCGGTCAGGGCGACACCTTTACTCCGGCGCACAAACAGTTGTGCCGCCATGCCCTCTTCCAGCTCTTTAATGGATTTAGTCAGCGCGGGCTGCGAAAGATTCAGCACCCGGCTGGCTCCGCGAATACTGCCCTGACGCGCCACTTCGACAAAAGCCCGAATTTGATGAAATTTAATCTGAAATGACATAACCCGACCGATAACCGTTGTTTATCAGAGTAAAGAAACTGTCATCTACTTTAATGGAATCGGATGTGCGAGGGTAATTCCTGAACGGTTAAAACTGTGAAAAATCGCTTAGTGATAAGTAAAAACTATCACAGCGTGAAGCAGTTCACATATTTTAATGATGACAGGAAAAGATATGAACGCACTGGCGCAGTACATCCACACATTAGCCCCCCAACTGAGCGCATGGCGTCGCGATTTTCACCATTTCGCGGAATCCGGCTGGGTGGAGTTTCGCACTGCCGCGAAAGTCTCGGAGACCCTGGACTCGCTGGGTTACGAGCTGGCGATGGGTCGCGATGTCGTGGATGCCGAAAGCCGGATGGGGTTGCCCGATGACGCAACCCTGGCGCGGGAATTTGCCCGCGCCCGCGCGCAAGGCGCACAGGAAAAATGGCTCGCGCCGTTCGAAGGCGGGTTCACCGGCATTGTCGCGACCCTGAATACTGGTCGCCCCGGCCCGACGCTGGCCTTTCGCGTGGACATGGATGCGCTTGATCTGAGCGAAGCGCATGACGACAGCCACCGGCCGTACCGCGACGGTTTTGCCTCCTGCAACCCGGGCATGATGCACGCCTGCGCGCACGACGGCCACACCACCATTGGTCTGGGGCTGGCGCAGGTGCTTAAGCAGCATGAAGCCCAGCTCAACGGCACCATCAAACTGATCTTCCAGCCTGCCGAAGAGGGTACGCGCGGCGCCCGCGCTATGGTCGCTGCAGGGGCGCTGGACGACGTGGACTACTTTACCGCCATTCATATTGGAACCGGCGTTCCGGAAGGGACGGTGATCTGCGGCAGCGATAACTTCATGGCGACCACTAAATTTGACGTGCGCTTTACCGGCGTTGCCGCACACGCTGGCGGTAAACCGGAAGAGGGCCGTAACGCCCTGCTCGCGGCGGCCCAGGCCGCTATCGCGCTGCATGGCATCGCGCCCCACAGCGAAGGCGCGTCCCGGGTTAACGTCGGAGTCATGCAGGCGGGCAGCGGACGCAACGTGGTTCCGGCTAATGCGTTACTTAAGGTTGAAACCCGCGGTGAAAGCGAGGCCATTAATCAGTATGTCTTCGATCGCGCGCAGGCGGTGATTACCGGCGCGGCAGCGCTCTACGGCGTAACAGCCGGGATAAACCTGATGGGGGCGGCGACCTCCAGTGCCCCCTCCCCGGCCTGGGTCGATTATCTGCGCGAACAGGCAAGCCAGGTGCCCGGCGTGACTCATGCCATTAATAAGGTCAAAGCGCCTGCGGGCTCCGAAGATGCCACGCTAATGATGGCCCGCGTGCAGCAGAACGGCGGCATGGCCTCGTATATGGTCTTCGGCACCGAACTGAGCGCCGGACATCACAACGAAAAATTCGATTTTGATGAGCAGGTGATGAACGTTGCCATCGAAACACTGGCGCGAACTGCGCTTAATTTCCCGTGGACGCGAGGTGTGTAATGCAGGAGAACTACGCTTTTATCGCTGATGCCATCGACACGCGATGTCAGACGTTTACCGATATTGCCGACGACATCTGGGATCATCCCGAAACGCGCTTTGAAGAGTTCTGGTCCGCCGAACGGCTTGCCAGCGCGCTGGAAGCCGAGGGCTTTACCCTGATGCGGGAAGCCGGAGGCATTCCCAACGCCTTTATTGCCAGCTACGGCAGCGGCAAGCCCGTTATCGCCCTTCTGGGCGAATACGACGCCCTGGTCGGGTTGAGCCAGCAGGCGCACTGCGCGACGGCGCAATCCGCCACCCCGGGGGCTAACGGCCATGGCTGCGGGCATAACCTGTTGGGTACTGCTGCCTTTGCCGGTGCGGTGGCGGTGAAAAGCTGGCTGGAACAGCACGGCGGCAGCGGAACGGTACGATTTTACGGCTGCCCCGGCGAGGAAGGCGGCTCTGGTAAAACCTTTATGGTGCGTGAAGGATTATTTGACGACGTGGACGCTGCCGTGACCTGGCATCCGGAAGCCTTTGCCGGGATGTTTAACGTCAGCACGCTGGCCAATATTCAGGCCGCCTGGCGGTTTAAGGGGATCGCCGCCCACGCCGCAAACTCCCCACATCTGGGACGTAGCGCGCTGGATGCCGTGACGTTGATGACTACCGGCACAAACTTCCTCAACGAACACATCATTGAAAAAGCGCGCGTTCATTACGCCATCACCGATACCGGCGGAATTTCGCCTAACGTAGTGCAGGCCCAGGCCGAAGTGCTGTACCTGATCCGCGCCCCGGAGATGGCCGATGCGCAGCAGATCTACGCGCGCATCGAGAAAATCGCCCAGGGCGCGGCGATGATGACCGAAACCACAGTCGAGTGTCGCTTTGATAAAGCCTGCTCCAGCTATCTGCCGAACCGTACGCTCGAAGCGGCCATGTACCGCGCATTGCAGCATTACGGCACGCCGGACTGGACGGAAGAAGAACGCGAATTTGCCCGTGAAATCCGCGCCACGCTCACGGCAAACGACCTGCAAAACAGCCTGAAAAACATTGCCGCAACGGGAGCCGAAGAGGGAAAAGCCTTTGCCCGACGCCATCAGGAGACGCTGCTGGTGGATGAAGTTGCCCCTTACGCCATCACCGATAACGTGCTGGCTGGCTCCACCGACGTGGGGGATGTCAGCTGGAAGATGCCTGTCGCACAGTGCTTTAGCCCCTGTTTTACCGTCGGCACCCCGCTGCATACCTGGCAATTGGTGGCGCAGGGGCTTACCTCTATTGCCCATAAAGGCATGCTGCTGGCCGGAAAAGTGATGGGCGCGACCGCGCTGCATCTGCTTCAGGATGCCGACCTGCTGCGAAAATGTCGGGAAGAATTCGAACAACACATAACAGAAAAACCGTACGAGTGTCCGATCCCGCAAGACGTGACACCGTCACCTTTAAAATAAAAAAACACAACACAACACAACAACAGTCCCGAGGAACGCCCATGAGTATGTCATCCATACCTTCGCATTCCCCATCCGGTAAGCTCTATGGCTGGGTTGAAAGGATCGGTAATAAAGTGCCGCACCCTTTCCTGCTTTTTATCTATTTAATTGTCATCCTGATGGTCGCGACAGCCGTGCTGTCCGCCTTTGATGTGAGCGTGCGCAGCCCGGCCGACGGCAGCATGGTGGCCGTAAAAAATCTGCTCAGCGTGGAGGGGTTGCACTGGTTTTTGCCGAACGTGATTAAAAACTTCAGCGGTTTTGCGCCGCTGGGCGCCATCCTGGCGCTGGTGTTAGGCGCTGGTCTGGCCGAACGCGTGGGTCTGCTGCCCGCGCTGATGGTGAAAATGGCCTCGCACGTCAGCGCGCGTTATGCCAGCTATATGGTGCTGTTTATTGCCTTCTTCAGCCATATCTCGTCCGACGCGGCGCTGGTGATCATGCCGCCGATGGGGGCGCTGATTTTCCTCGCCGTTGGCCGTCATCCTGTTGCGGGCCTGCTGTCGGCGATCGCGGGCGTCGGCTGTGGGTTTACTGCTAACCTGCTTATCGTGACCACCGATGTGCTGCTCTCCGGCATCAGCACGGAGGCAGCCATCACCATCGATGCGGCCATGCACGTCAGCGTGATCGACAACTGGTACTTTATGGCCAGTTCGGTGATTGTCCTGACGATTATCGGGGGGCTGATTACCGATAAGATCGTTGAGCCGCGCCTGGGTAAATGGGAAGGCCGGAGCGATGAAAAGCTGGAGACGCTGAGCAAAGAGCAGCAGTTCGGCCTGCGCGTCGCCGGGATCGTCTCGCTGGCGTTCATTGCGGCTGTGGCGCTGATGGTGGTGCCGGAGAATGGCGTGTTGCGCGATCCGATCAAACACACCGTACTTCCCTCGCCGTTTATTCAGGGTATTGTGCCGCTGATAATTCTCTTCTTCTTCGTCGTTTCGCTCGCCTACGGCATCGCTACCGGTAAAATCCGCCGTCAGGGAGATCTGCCGCACCTGATGATCGAGCCGATGAAGGAGATGGCGGGTTTTATCGTGATGGTGTTCCCGCTGGCGCAGTTTGTGGCCATGTTTAACTGGAGCAACATGGGCAAGTTTATGGCCGTGAGCCTGACGGACGCGCTGGAGGCGGCGGGGTTGAGCGGGGTTCCGGCGTTTGTCGGCCTGGCGCTGCTGTCGTCCCTGCTGTGCATGTTTATAGCCAGCGGGTCGGCCATCTGGTCGATTCTGGCCCCCATTTTTGTCCCCATGTTTATGATGCTCGGCTTTCATCCGGCATTCGCCCAGATCTTGTTCCGTGTCGCCGATTCTTCGGTGATCCCGCTGGCGCCCGTGTCACCCTTCGTTCCGCTGTTTTTAGGTTTCCTGCAACGCTACAGACCGGAGGCTAAGCTGGGTACCTACTATTCGCTGGTCTTGCCCTATCCGCTTATCTTCTTAGGGGTATGGCTGGTGATGCTGGTGGCGTGGTATCTTGTCGGCCTGCCGATTGGACCGGGTATTTACCCGAGGCTGAACTAAGGAATACTGATGCTGAGATTACTCGAAGACAAGATTGCGACACCGCTGGGGCCGCTGTGGGTTATCGCGGATGAAGCGTTCAATCTTCGCGCTGTTGAGTGGGAAGAGCACAGCGACCGGATGGTTGAGCTGCTCAACATTCATTATCGCGCCGAGGGTTACGAGCGTATTACAGCCCGTAATCCTGGCGGGCTGAGCGATAAACTGACGGCCTACTTCGAGGGCGATCTCAGCATTATTAATACCCTGCCAACCGCCACGGCAGGTACCCCTTTTCAGCGCGAGGTGTGGCAGGCGCTGCGTAACATTCCCTGCGGGCAGGTGATGCACTACGGTCAGCTGGCAGAGCAGCTTGGCCGTGCCGGCGCGGCGCGCGCAGTCGGTGCGGCAAATGGCTCAAATCCCGTCAGCATTGTGGTGCCTTGCCATCGCGTGATCGGGCGCAACGGCACCCTCACCGGCTATGCCGGGGGCGTACAGCGTAAAGAGTGGCTGCTGCGTCACGAAGGGTATTTTCTGCTGTAATTCCCAGGCTTTTTGTGCTTAATTTTCTTCCTGTTAGGCTAATAATCCTTAATCATTCTGTGGAATTTCAAGGAGATGGCAACTCGCTGCCGTCTCTTGTCTTTATTGGGGGTTTGCCAGACTTACGTCCTTACCAAAAAGATGTTAAAATTGACCAATATCAATTAAGGCTTGAGCAAACCTATGATCCCGGAAAAGCGAATTATACGACGCATTCAGTCTGGCGGTTGTGCTATCCATTGCCAGGATTGCAGCATCAGCCAGCTCTGTATCCCGTTTACTCTGAATGAGCATGAACTCGATCAGCTTGACAATATCATCGAGCGCAAAAAGCCTATTCAGAAAGGGCAGACGCTGTTTAAAGCGGGAGACGAACTGAAATCGCTCTATGCTATCCGTTCTGGCACCATCAAAAGCTACACCATTACCGAACAGGGCGACGAGCAGATCACTGGCTTCCATCTGGCGGGCGATTTAGTCGGCTTTGACGCCATCGGCAGTGGCCATCACCCGAGCTTTGCTCAGGCGCTGGAAACCTCTATGGTTTGTGAAATCCCGTTTGAAACGCTGGACGATCTGTCCGGTAAGATGCCGAACCTGCGTCAGCAGATGATGCGTCTGATGAGCGGTGAGATCAAAGGCGACCAGGATATGATCCTGCTGCTTTCCAAAAAGAATGCCGAAGAGCGTCTGGCCGCCTTTATCTATAACCTCTCCCGCCGTTTCGCGGAACGTGGCTTCTCCCCACGCGAATTCCGTCTGACCATGACGCGTGGCGATATTGGTAACTATCTGGGCCTGACCGTGGAAACCATCAGCCGTCTGCTGGGTCGTTTCCAGAAGAGCGGAATGCTGGCGGTTAAAGGTAAGTACATCACCATTGAAAACGGTGAAGCCCTGGCCATTCTGGCGGGTCACTCACGTAACGTGGCATAACTCTCCCGGATATCTTATGCCAGGTCGATAAATTTTCATGATTATTGATCTGGCAAAAACTTCCCCCCTGTTTCATTCAAGATATATAGGTTACTCTTTTACTTACAGACTGTGGTGACAGTAGTAAGGAGACCTGTATGGCAAAGTATCAAAATATGCTGGTGGCTATCGATCCGAATCAGGACGATCAGCCAGCATTACGACGTGCTGTGTATTTACATCAACGGATTGGTGGCAAAATTAAAGCCTTTTTGCCGATTTATGACTTCTCATACGAGATGACCACCCTTCTGTCGCCTGACGAGCGCACCGCTATGCGTCAGGGAGTGATCAGCCAGCGTACCGCGTGGATCCGCGAGCAGGCGAAGTATTATCTGGAAGCGGGCGTACCTATCGATATCAAGGTGGTCTGGCACAACCGTCCTTTCGAAGCCATTATTCAGGAAGTGGTGGCCGGTGGGCATGACCTGCTGCTGAAAATGGCGCACCAGCATGACAAACTGGAATCCGTGATTTTCACCCCGACCGACTGGCACCTGCTGCGCAAATGCCCTTGTCCGGTATGGATGGTGAAAGATCAGCCGTGGCCTGAGGGCGGGAAAGCCGTCGTGGCGGTCAATCTGGCCAGCGAAGAGGATTATCACAATTCGCTGAACGAGAAGCTGGTGAAGGAGACCCTTCAGCTTGCCGACCAGGTTAACCATACCGAAGTCCATCTGGTGGGAGCCTATCCGGTTACGCCAATCAATATCGCCATCGAGCTGCCTGAATTTGACCCGAGCGTGTATAACGATGCGATTCGCGGTCAGCATCTGCTAGCCATGAAAGCGCTGCGCCAGAAATTCAGTATCGATGAGAACATGACCCACGTAGAAAAAGGGTTACCGGAAGAGGTTATTCCGGATCTGGCGGAGCATTTGCAGGCCGGGATTGTGGTGCTGGGCACCATTGGCCGGACCGGTATTTCTGCCGCGTTCCTGGGTAATACCGCCGAGCAGGTGATCGACCATCTTCGCTGCGACCTTCTGGTTATCAAGCCGGATCAGTATCAGACGCCGGTTGAACTGGACGATGAGGAAGACGATTGACCCCAAAATGAAAGCCCGCCGGTAACGGCGGGCTTTTTTTATTGCGCTTCGCTCAACCGTTGCGCCGGTGCCTCGTCGCCAGCATTCATCCAGGGCGCGTGCAGAACCATGCTCGGCAGCGCCAGCTTGATCTCCTGCTGGTTCAGCCCCTCCAGAATACGAATATTGATCTCCTGCTGAATATCCATGTACTTGTTGTAATCCGCCGTATTAACGATATGGACCACCTCGAAGGTCAGGCGATCGCGATCGAAGCCCAGGAAATGGGCGCGGTCAAACTTCGTTTCCCCGACGTCGGTAATGATCTGTTTGACCATATCACCCACTGAACGCAGTTTTTCCGGCGCCGTGTCGCTGGCGACCCCGAAGGTAAAGACGATCCGGCGCGTTTGCATCCGCTTGTAGTTATGCAGCGTCTGTTGCAGCAGGATGGCGTTCCCGCAGACAATCTGCTCCCCGCTCAGGCTACGGATACGGGTGGTTTTCAGGCCGATGTGCTCTACCGTCCCGGCGACATCGTTAAACACCACAAAATCGCCGATTTCGAACGGCTTATCAAAACCGATGGAGAGCGATGCAAACACGTCGCTCAGGATCGTTTGCACCGCGAGGGCGATAGCAATACCCCCTACCCCAAGGCTGGCAACCAGAGCAGTGATGTTGACGCCCGCGTTAGCAAGGATAGACAGCAGCATCACTGACCAGACAATGGCACGGAGGATAAGCCCCGTGATCACCAGCGTCACCGGGTTTTTATGGCTTCCCGGCGCCAGCATGACGTGACGAAGCCACGATACCACCCCCTGATCCATCCACAGCGCCACCTGGATGGCGAAGACCAGGAACCAGGCGTGGCTCACGGTACCAAAGAGATGATCCGGTAAGTCGACGAAACGCAGGCTGAACAGCAGCGCCACGACAAAAAGCAGGAAGCGGCTGGTGCGGTTAAGCATATCCGTCAGGATAAAACGCATCCGGTTGGTGGTGGGATGCTTGTCGCCCCAGGTGGTGATCCCTTTCTTAACAAAGGCGATCAGGCGCGTCAGCAGCCAGTACACCAGCAGAGTTACAAAGACTACCGTGGCGACGCCAATCCAGAATGATGGCGTCATCATCAGCGCGATGATGTCAAAGCGGGACAGAAATTGCATTACACCTCCTCGTATTACACAAAGGGTAAAGTATAGACAGAGGAGAATGGCTGACCGCAGAAATAAGAAAACCGCCCCCGGAGGCGGTTTGTCAGGATGAAGCGGAATTAAAGAGATTTCAGAATCGCATCCACGCTGGCTTTGGCGTCGCCAAACAGCATGTGGGTGTTATCTTTAAAGAACAGCGGGTTCTGCACGCCAGCATAGCCGGTGTTCATAGAGCGTTTGAAGACAATGACGTTCTGCGCCTTCCACACTTCGAGAACAGGCATACCCGCAATCGGGCTGCGCGGATCGTCCTGCGCCGCCGGGTTAACGGTGTCGTTGGCGCCAATCACCAGCACGGTGTCGGTGTCGGCGAAATCATCGTTGATCTCGTCCATTTCCAGCACGATGTCGTAAGGCACCTTCGCTTCCGCCAGCAGCACGTTCATGTGGCCTGGCAGACGCCCCGCCACCGGGTGAATACCAAAGCGAACCTTGATACCGCGCGCGCGCAGTTTCTCGGTGATTTCCGCCACCGGATACTGCGCCTGCGCCACCGCCATGCCATAGCCCGGGGTGATGATAACGGAATGCGAGTTTTTCAGCATCTCTGCGGTGTCTTCCGCACTGATTTCACGGTGTTCACCCACTTCCTCATCAGAACCGGTTGATGAACCGTCAGAACCGAAGCCACCCGCGATGACGCTGATAAACGAGCGGTTCATCGCCTTACACATGATGTAAGACAGGATCGCACCGGAAGAACCGACCAGCGCACCGGTGACAATCAGCAGGTCGTTGCTCAGCATGAAGCCTGCTGCCGCCGCTGCCCAACCGGAATAGGAGTTCAGCATGGAGACGACTACCGGCATATCTGCCCCGCCGATA
Source organism: Enterobacter sp. MGH 4 (assembly GCF_000534735.1). NCBI lineage: Bacteria > Pseudomonadati > Pseudomonadota > Gammaproteobacteria > Enterobacterales > Enterobacteriaceae > Enterobacter > Enterobacter sp. MGH 4. The sequence goes on from NZ_KI973289.1 coordinate 1,350,811, forward strand.
GACGCCACCAAATGCCAGCCGAAGGCCAGCGCGATAATGGTCATCACCAGTAACGCCAGCACCTGCAAGCCTACGCTTTCGGTACGCACGAAGACCACCAGCAGCACAAAGGAAACGACCAGCGCCGCCAGATTCAGCTTATGGCGGTTAGGCAGCATCAGCGGTTTGGAAGAGATCTTCCCGCGCAGTTTGCCGAACGCCACGATTGAGCCGGTGAAGGTCACCGCACCAATGAAGATGCCGAGGAACACTTCGGTCAGGTGGATGTTCACCAGAATCGGTTCCAGACCCGGTTCGTGGTACAGATAGCTGTTGAAGCCCACCAGCACCGCGGCCAGACCCACGAAGCTGTGCAGAATAGCAACCAGCTCCGGCATCTCGGTCATTTCAACGCGTTTCGCCAGACGAATACCAATCGCACCACCGATGATCATCGCCACCAGGATCCACGCCACGTTGCCGGTGTCCGGCCCAAAGATGGTGGCAATCAGCGCAATCGCCATCCCGGCGATACCAAAGTTATTTCCCTGCTGAGACGTTTCGTGTTTGGAAAGCCCCGCCAGACTGAAAATAAACAGGATTGCAGCAACAATGTATGCGGCTGTAACTAATCCTCCAGACATATGCTACCCCTTAGCCTTTACGAAACATTTTCAGCATGCGCTGAGTCACGGTGAAACCACCGAAAATATTGATACTGGCGATCAGCACTGCAATGAAGCTCAGGAAGCTGATCCAGCCGCCATGACCAATTTGCAGCAATGCCCCAACCACGATAATCCCGGAGATGGCATTGGTAACCGACATCAGCGGGGTATGCAGCGCATGGGAAACGTTCCACACGACGTAGTAACCCACCACGCAGGAGAGCGCGAAGACGGTGAAGTGGCCAAGGAACTCTTTTGGCGCGACGTCCGCCAGCCAGCCAAACAGGATAATGACCAGCGCCATGATGGCGTATTTGCGCCACGGCGACGCAGGTTTCGCTGGTTCTGCAGGCTCAGGCGCCGCTTTCGGCGCAGCCTGAGGCTGAGCGGAAACCTGTATCGGCGGTGCAGGCCAGGTGATTTCCCCTTCACGCACCACGGTCACGCCGCGCACCACCACATCATCAAAATCAACGGTGATGTTGCCGTCTTTCTCTTTGCAGAGCAGCTTCAGCAGATTAACGAGGTTCGTGCCGTACAGCTGAGAGGACTGGGTTGGCAGACGTCCTGGCAGGTCGGTATAACCGATCACCTTCACGCCGTTCGCGGTCGTCGTGACCTGATTTGGCACGGTATACTCACAGTTACCGCCGTTTTGCGCCGCCAGATCGACAATCACGCTGCCCGGCTGCATGGAATCCACCATCTCACGGGTGATCAGCTTCGGTGCCGGTTTACCCGGAATAAGCGCGGTGGTAACAATGATGTCCACCTCTTTTGCCTGCGCCGCAAAGAGCGCCATTTCCGCCTTAATAAAGGCTTCAGACATGACCTTCGCGTAACCATCACCGCTGCCCGCTTCTTCCTTGAAGTCCAGCTCAAGGAATTCGGCGCCCATACTCTGCACCTGCTCCTTCACTTCCGGCCGGGTATCAAACGCACGAACAATAGCGCCCAGGCTGTTTGCGGCCCCAATGGCGGCAAGACCTGCCACACCGGCACCAATTACCATCACCTTCGCGGGTGGTACTTTGCCTGCGGCCGTAATTTGACCGGTAAAGAAGCGACCAAACTCATGAGCAGCTTCGACAATGGCGCGATAGCCGGCAATGTTTGCCATAGAACTCAGCGCATCCAGAGACTGCGCGCGCGAAATACGCGGCACGGAATCCATCGCCATCACGGTGACACCGCGTGCCGCCAGCTTCTCCATCAGCTCCGGGTTTTGGGCTGGCCAGACAAAGCTCACAAGCGTCGTGCCCGCGTTCAGCAGTTCAATTTCACTCTCTTCCGGTGCGTTTACCTTCAGAATAATGGGTGATTGCCAGACCTCAGCACCGTCCACTACGTCCGCGCCAGCCTGAGTAAAGGCCTCGTCATCGAAACTCGCCAGTTTGCCCGCGCCGCTTTCAATCGCGACGGTAAAACCCAGTTTAAGCAGTTGCTCCACCGTTTTTGGTGTTGCCGCTACGCGGGTTTCATTGGCTAACCGTTCTTTTGGTACCCCAATACGCATAGTTTTCCCTTCCATCGGTTTGTGATGATGGTTTGTCGATAATTGCCCGCGGTTCGTATCAATTTTCACCATCGCGATAACGACGGAGAATGATTAACCCCGGAAAATAAAACAGTAACAAACTTTCTATAACCTACTGAAAATAGCGCCCGTGATCTACCGCCAGAAAACACTATTTCTTATTTTATCTGTGAAAAATAAGCGATCGGGGTCACTGACAGAGATATTTACCTTAAATTCGCCTTCAGGACCGATAAATCGCGCAAGCGAAGCGGTAAAAACATGATATAGCGCCATAAAAGAACAACTCATTAACATTAAATTAACTTGTAAAAGTCATATGCTTAATCAGTTTTTCTTGTGAAACGCCTGTTTTTTCCACATATCACAAAATGTTATCGAATCAGGTCCTTTGCTGAGCACAGGCTGTGAAAAATGCCGCAGACAGCGACGGGTGTTAAATGCCATAATCGGGACCGTCTCAAATTAACAACAACACCAGTACATGGTTTGCGCAAGGCGAAGGATTATTTTTATGAAGCTTAAGAACACACTCCTGGCGTCCGCACTTCTTTCCGCGACCGCCCTGTCAGCGAATGCTGCGACAGAGTTGACGCCGGAGCAAGCGGCAGCGTTAAAACCTTTTGACCATACGGTCATTGTGGGTCGGTATAATTCCATTGGCGATGCCGTCGCCGCCGCATCAAAAGCCGCCGATAAAAACGGCGCTGCCTCGTTTTACGTTGTTGACCAGTCCGATCAGGGCAACAGCGGTAACCAGCGCGTGACTGTTGCGCTGTACAAAGAGAATGCCCCAAAGGCAGATGAACAGAAAAACCGCGTGATTAACGGCATTGTTGAACTGCCGAAAGATCAGGCTGTTCAGCTGGAACCGTATGACACCGTGACCGTTCAGGGCTTCTACCGCAGCCAGCCTGAAGTTAACGATGCCATCACCAAAGCCGCGAGAGAAAAAGGCGCTTACGCGTTTTATATCGTGCGTCAGGTTGATGCCAACCAGGGCGGAAACCAGCGCATTACCGCCTTCATCTATAAGCAAGATGCGAAAAAACGCGTAGTGCAAAGCCCGGATGCGATTCCAGCGGATTCAGAAGCCGGTCGTGCTGCGTTAGCAAAAGGCGGTGAAGAAGCGAAGAAAGTTGAAATTCCGGGCGTAGCAACGTCTGCGGCACCAAGCGCTGAAGTGGGTCGTTTCTTTGAAACCCAATCCACCAAAGGCGGTCGTTATACCGTTACGTTACCAGACGGCACGAAAATTGAAGAGCTGAACAAAGCCACTGCCGCGCAGATGGTGCCGTTCGACAGCATCAAGTTTACGGGCAACTATGGCAACATGACAGAAATCTCCTATCAGGTGGCGAAGCGTGCTGCGAAGAAAGGCGCGAAGTATTACCACATCACCCGCCAGTGGCAGGAACGTGGCAACAACCTGACCATCAGTGCTGATCTGTACAAGTAACAAAACGGTTTCATAAAGGCGGCGGAGTGCCGCCTTTTTTGTTACTTTTTTTCTGATTTCTGCCCCATGTCATTGCATGCATCCGTCACACTCCGTAAAATCCCGCGCCTTAGCGTGATCCACCATTTTTATGCGCCTTAGCGAAATAATTATTCTGGATTTGGACTTTTCATAACAGGAAGCCAATGGAAAAGAAACTTGGCCTGAGTGCGTTAACTGCACTTGTATTGAGCTCAATGCTGGGGGCGGGCGTATTCAGTTTGCCGCAGAACATGGCGGCCGTCGCCAGCCCGGCCGCATTATTGATTGGCTGGGGCATCACCGGCGTCGGGATTTTGTTGCTGGCGTTCGCCATGCTGCTGCTGACGCGTATCCGACCGGATCTGGACGGCGGAATATTCACTTACGCCCGTGAAGGTTTTGGCGAGCTGATTGGCTTCTGCTCCGCCTGGGGCTACTGGCTGTGCGCGGTGATCGCCAACGTCTCCTATCTGGTTATCGTCTTCTCGGCGCTCAGTTTCTTTACCGATACGCCCGAACTGCGCCTGTTTGGTGACGGCAATACCTGGCAGTCCATCGTCGGCGCCTCGGTGCTGCTGTGGATTGTTCACTGGTTGATTATGCGCGGCGTTCAGACCGCGGCCAGCATTAACCTGGTGGCGACGCTGGCCAAGCTGGTGCCGCTTGGCCTGTTCGTCGTGCTGGCCTTCCTCGCCTTCCGTCTCGATGTCTTTACGCTCGATTTCAGCGGTATTGCGTTGGGCGTTCCCGTCTGGGAGCAGGTGAAAAATACCATGCTGATCACCCTATGGGTGTTCATCGGTGTTGAAGGTGCCGTCGTGGTCTCTGCCCGCGCGCGTAACAAACGCGACGTGGGACGCGCCACGCTGCTGGCCGTCCTGGCGGCGCTGGGCGTTTATCTGCTGGTGACGCTGCTGTCGCTCGGTGTGGTGGCCCGCCCTGAACTGGCGGAGATGCGTAATCCGTCCATGGCCGGGCTGATGGTGAAAATGCTCGGTCCCTGGGGTGATGTGGTTATCGCGGCAGGTTTGATTGTCTCCGTCTGCGGCGCGTACCTGAGCTGGACCATTATGGCGGCGGAAGTTCCGTTCCTGGCCGCCACGCACAAAGCGTTCCCGCGCCTGTTTGCCCGTCAGAATAAAAACAGTGCGCCATCGGCCTCTCTGTGGCTCACCAACGTCAGCGTGCAGGTCTGTCTGGTGCTGATCTGGCTCACAGGTTCGGACTATAACACGCTGCTGACCATCGCCTCCGAGATGATTCTGGTACCCTATTTCTTAGTGGGCGCATATCTGTTAAAAATTGCGACCCGCCCGGCACACTATGCGGTAGGCGTAGGTGCCTGTATTTACGGTCTATGGTTATTGTATGCTTCCGGCCCGATGCATCTGCTGCTGTCCGTGGTGCTCTACGCGCCAGGCCTGCTGGTGTTTATCTACGCTCGCCGTACGCATCAGCTTGATAATGCCCTTAAGCGCCGCGAAATGGCGTTGATAGGTTTGCTGTTAGTCGCTGCCGTACCGGCAACGTGGATGTTAATGGGATAGCGCCGCCTGTCCCATTGTTGAACTGAAAAGGAGATTACGATGGGACACACGCAGCAACGCCCAATATTGATCACTGGCGCAGGCCGTCGCATCGGCCTCGCCCTCGCCCATCACTTTCTCAATCTTCGCCATCCGGTTATCGTCAGTTACCGCACGGAATATCCCTCCATTGAAGGGCTACGACATGCCGGAGCCGTCTGCATTCAGGCGGATTTCTCCACGGATGAAGGTATTCTTGCTTTCGCGGAAAAAGTGAAATCGACCACCCCCGGGCTGCGGGCGGTTATTCACAACGCCAGTACCTGGCTTCCTGAAAAAGCAGGACATTCGCTCAGCGAAACGCTCGCCTGCATGATGCAGATCCACGTTAATGCGCCTTATCTGCTCAACCATGCCCTACAGGATCTTCTACGCGGACACGGCCATGCCGCAGGCGACATTATCCATTTCACCGATTACGTGGTGGAGCGAGGCAGCGATAAACACATCGCCTACGCGGCCAGCAAAGCCGCGCTGGATAATATGACTCGCTCGTTCGCGCGCAAGCTGGCCCCCGAGGTAAAAGTCAACGCGATTGCCCCGGCGATGATTTTATTTAACGAGGGTGATGATGCCGAGTATCGTCAGCAGGCGCTTAACAAATCGTTGATGAAAATTGCGCCCGGCGAGAAAGAGGTGATCGACCTGATCGATTATCTGCTGACCAGCTGTTACGTCACGGGAAGGACGTTTGCCGTGGACGGTGGCCGCCCGCTGCGCTAGTGAAAGCGGCTCCAGAAGAAGATGAGCACCCAGGCGATGAGGCTCCAGCAGACCACCGCCCCGCCCAGCGCCAGGGGCAGACGCAGAAAACCGGTGAAGTACCACAGCGACAGCAGATAGATGAAATACGGGATGATTGACCACATCCCGAATACAATGGTAGCCCGCAGCGCCTCTATACCCCGCTCAGAGGCCACAATATAGTGCGCAATTAACGCAAAGGTGGGAAACAGCGGGATAAGCCCGGCAATGTAGTAGTTCTTCGTTTTAGCCAACACCCCAATCAGCAGCACGACCAGCGCACCCAGCGCGGCTTTGATCAACAGCCCCATTCTTTTCCCTTAACAATCAAATAACATTCCCGTGCAGGATAACGGAACTCCGGCTAATTATGAAAGATTAATGGAAGGTTAAGGTTGTGCGGTGTATGTTGACGTTTTTCGCGATGACAGACGTAGTATGAATAAGATTGTTTATGTTGAAGATGAACCCGAAGTGGGTCAATTGATCGCCGCTTATCTGGGTAAACATGATATTGAAGTGGTTGTCGAACCTCGTGGCGATCGCGCTGAAGACGTCGTCACCCGCGAAAACCCGGACCTGGTGTTGCTGGACATTATGCTGCCCGGAAAAGATGGCATGACGCTTTGCCGGGATCTGCGCGCGAAATGGGACGGCCCGATCGTGCTGCTGACCTCTCTCGACAGCGATATGAATCATATTCTGTCCCTTGAGATGGGCGCGAATGACTACATCCTGAAAACCACGCCGCCGGCGGTCCTGCTTGCCCGTTTGCGCCTTCATCTGCGTCAGCGTGCCAGCGCTGAGCGTGAAGCGCCTGCGCCCTCTTTAACGCCGCATAAGGCGATGCGGTTCGGCACGCTTTCTATCGACCCGGTCAACCGACAGGTTATGCTTTCCGGGGAGCTGATTTCGCTCTCAACCGCAGATTTTGACCTGCTGTGGGAGCTGGCAACTCATGCCGGGCAAATTATGGACCGGGATGCATTGCTGAAAAATCTGCGCGGCGTAAGTTACGACGGAATGGATCGTAGCGTTGATGTGGCGATTTCTCGCCTACGAAAAAAACTGCAGGACAGCGCCACCGAGCCCTACCGCATTAAAACCGTACGTAATAAGGGCTACCTGTTTGCCCCGCACGCATGGGAAACCTGAAAAAAAGCTACACAGTAAATTTCGAAAAATAACTTGCGATGCATCAGGAATGTTATCGGTATACGTCGTAAGTTTTCGATTATATGCATCGTTAGTCATGAAATATCCTTTGATCACATTCCTCTTACCTGTTCAATTTCGATGCGCATTTATCGCGTAAACAAAAGTAGCTCTAATGTATTTCATTGCTATAGTACAATATATATTCAGCAGTTCAGGAACCATCATCGATCAAAAATCCGTCACTTAAATGCACATTGTGTTAAAAATGAACTTTACAATTGACTAAATTATTATCTTATCCTTATGAAAACAAAGGGGATATAGTTAGCATATAAATAATATCGATCTTTTTCAATAGCTTACGCGTTTGCAGAAATCTAATTCTCATGCTAAACCTTATACTCTCTCAATTATTTAATGAACGAGGTATAGCAATGTCATGGAGAGTCATTAGCTCGGTAATTTGTCCTAACACGGGGATCGTTTATTCAAGCATCTTGGGACTCAAGTTCTTGAAACTCATCATTTGGTATGAAAGCGATGTTTATTTGTACCCCGGCGATAGGATATATCCGACAAAGAATGGCGTCTTCATTAATGGTGTTTTCAAGCCAATATCGATATACAACATCTCCCCTTACAACGAGATGTTATGGAGTGAAATTAAAAACAAGATGGCCTGCCCATACAATCGAAACCAGGAAGAGGAGATATGTACCTACGCGGTGCATTGCAACGCGCGTAAGTGTCCGCATGGGTTTGCCACGAATCCACTGATTGTCAGCACAGTCAAATCCAGACATTAACGAATGTGGTAATGTTCAGGTTACAAAGATAAGTATCTTTGTCACACCGTTTGCGCCGGATACCTCTCACTGGTAAACGCCATAAATAAAGCCACCCGCAGGTGGCCTTTGTCATTGTTATTCTGATTCACAAATACTCTCAATCGCAAATAAACTCGTATAGCGAAGCGTAAACGGATTACCCGGGCATTGATGGAATAAAGCGATGCCGTGTTTTATTACCTTTCGACGATTACCCCCTTTTCAACGCATCATGCCTGACTTGCGCCCATAGCGACCCTGCTGGTAAAAGACGTGTAGTGAAGCCCCTGTTTCGGTGAAATTAATGAAGAAGCTGTTTGTTCAGTTTTATTTACTGCTGTTTGTCTGCTTTCTGGTGATGACCATGCTGGTCGGGCTGGTCTATAAGTTCACCGCAGAGCGTGCGGGCAGACAATCCCTGGACGATCTGATGAAAAGCTCGCTCTACCTGATGCGTAGCGAGCTGCGCGAAATTCCTCCGCATGACTGGGCACGTACGTTAAAAGAGCTGGATCTGAATCTGTCGTTTGATCTGCGTATCGAACCCCTGAAGGATTTTGATTTAGCGCCGCCGGCGATGCAGCGTTTGCGCGACGGAGACATCGTCGCCCTGGACGAGAAATATACCTTCATTCAGCGTATTCCGCGCAGCCACTATGTCCTGGCCGTCGGGCCAGTGCCCTATCTCTATTACCTGCACCAGATGCGCCTGCTGGATCTCGCCCTGCTGGGCTTTATTGCCATCTCGCTCGCTTTCCCTGTATTCATCTGGATGCGACCGCACTGGCAGGACATGCTGAAACTGGAATCCGCCGCACAGCGTTTTGGGGAGGGTCATTTAACTGAACGCATACATTTCGACAGTGGTTCCAGTTTTGACCGTCTCGGTATTGCCTTTAACCAGATGGCCGATAACATTAACGCCCTGATTGCCAGCAAGAAGCAGCTTATCGACGGCATTGCGCATGAGCTGCGCACTCCGCTGGTACGCCTGCGTTATCGCCTGGAGATGAGCGAGAACCTCACCGCCGCGGAATCGCAGGCCCTCAATCGGGATATTGGCCAGCTTGAAGCGCTGATTGAAGAGCTGCTGACCTATGCCCGCCTCGATCGGCCTCAGACGGAGTTGCACCTCAGTACGCCGGATCTTCCCGTCTGGCTACAGACGCATATTAACGATGTGCAGAGCGTTAACCCTCAGCGAAAACTGCTGACAGCCATTACCCCCGGCGCGTACGGCGCGCTGGACATGCGCCTGATGGAACGCGTGCTGGATAATCTGATGAACAACGCCATGCGCTACAGCGAAACCACGCTGCGCATAGGTTTAGATTTGCAGGGGAGCCAGGTAATTCTGTGTGTGGAAGACGATGGCCCCGGTATTGAGCCAGCGGAGCGTGAAAAAGTTTTCGAGCCGTTTGTGCGCCTCGACCCCAGCCGCGACCGTGCTACCGGCGGCTGTGGTCTGGGGCTGGCTATTGTCCGTTCTATTGCCCAGGCGATGGGCGGTTCGGTTCGCTGCGAAGCGAGCGAGCTGGGCGGGGCCCGGTTCGTCTTTAGCTGGCCGATCTATCACAACATTCCTCTTCCCGTACCTGCCTGAACTAAACCGCACGCTGGCCTGACCCGGCGTGTTGTGCTATATCAGTAGTATGTTGTAACTAATTAAGGGCTATTATGGCGACTTACGATCTCATCGAAAGGCTTAACACCACATTTCGGGAAATAGAGCAGGCGTTACTGACCCTGACGGCGCAACTACAGGGCTGCCGCCTGCTGGCCGCCCGCGTCTTTTCCCTGCCCGAGGTGGCGAAAGGCGCGGAACACGACCCGCTGAACACCATTGAGGTAACGCAGCATATCGGTAAAGTGGCGCTGGAACTGACGTTGCAGCACTATCGCCGCCTTTTCATCCAGCAGCAGTCCGAAAATCGCAGCAGTAAGGCCGCCGTTCGCCTGCCCGGCGTCATCTGTCTGCAAACGGATACCGCAACGCGTGAAGCCATTGAGGCGCAAATTACGCATATTAATACGCTGAAAGCCGCCTTCGAGAAAATCGTGACCGTTGAGTCCGGGCTGGCACCGGCTGCCCGTTTTGAATGGGTGCATCGCCAGCTTCCGGGGCTGATCACCCTGAATGCTTACCGCACGCTGACGGTACTGCGCCACCCCGCCACGCTGCGCTTCGGCTGGGCCAACAAGCACATCATTAAAAACTTCACGCGCGACGAGATCCTGGCTCAGCTGGAGAAAAGCCTGAAGTCGCCGCGAACGGTCGCCCCGTGGTCGCGGGAACAGTGGATTGAACGGCTGGAGCAGGAGTACCACAGCATTGCCTCCCTGCCGGCTGATACCCGTCTTAAAATAAAGCGTCCGGTGAAGGTGCAGCCTATCGCTCGTGTCTGGTATGCGGGACAGCAAAAGCAGGTGCAATACGCCTGCCCGACACCGCTGATTGCGCTCTACGATGCCGATCAGGGTGCGGTGGTGCCGGATATAGGAGAACTGCTGAACTACGATGCTGAAAACGTTCAGCATCGCTATAAACCCCAGGCACAGCCGCTACAGCTGATTATCCCGCGGCTGCACCTGTATGTGGCGCAGTGATTACCTGATGCTGCCCACCATCGCTTCCGGGCGGACCCAGGCATCAAACTCGGCGTCCGTCAGGTAGCCCAGCGCCAGCGCAGAGGCTTTCAGGGTAAGCCCCTCTTTGTGCGCTTTTTTAGCGATTTCGGCCGCTTTGTCATAACCAATATGGGTGTTTAGCGCCGTGACCAGCATCAGGGACTCATTCAGCAGCTGGCTGATTCGCTCGCGATTAGGCTCAATGCCCACCGCGCAGTGCTCGTTAAAGCTCTCCATGCCATCGGCCAGCAGACGAATCGATTGCAGTACGTTGTGGATCACCATCGGGCGATAGACGTTAAGCTCGAAGTTACCCGACGCGCCGCCCATGTTGACCGCAACGTCATTACCCATCACCTGACAGCACAGCATAGTCATGGCTTCGCACTGCGTCGGGTTTACTTTACCCGGCATAATGGAGCTACCCGGCTCGTTTTCCGGAATGCTGATTTCGCCGATGCCGCAGCGCGGGCCGGAGGCCAGCCAGCGCACGTCGTTGGCGATTTTCATCAGCGAGGCTGCCAGCCCTTTCAGCGCGCCATGGGTATGGACTAGCGCATCACAGGTCGCCAGGGCTTCGAATTTATTCGGGGCGGTAACAAACGGCTGCCCGGTGATCTTCGCCAGCTCTTCGGCCACGCGCACCGCGTACTCGGGATGGGTGTTTAACCCGGTGCCAACCGCCGTTCCGCCGAGCGCCAGCTCCGCCAGATGCGGCAGGCTGTTGTCTATATGCTTAAGATTGTGCTCCAGCATCGCCACCCAGCCGGAGATCTCCTGGCCAAGCGTCAGCGGCGTGGCGTCCTGCAGGTGCGTACGACCAATTTTTACAATGTCTCCGAAAGCCTGCGCTTTCTCGTTAAGCGTAGATTTGAGCACGTTGAGTTGCGGGATAAGCTGCTCGCGGATAGCGATGACGGCCGCCACGTGCATGGCCGTCGGGAACACGTCGTTGGAACTCTGGCTTTTATTCACGTCATCGTTCGGGTGAACCTTCCGCTCCATACCGCGTACGCCGCCAAGCAGCTCGCTTGCGCGGTTCGCCAGCACCTCGTTCATGTTCATGTTGCTCTGGGTGCCTGAGCCGGTCTGCCAGATGGCAAGGGGGAATTCGTCGGGATGTTTGCCCGCCAGCACTTCGTCGGCGGCATTGATGATGGCGGAGGCTTTATCGGCATCCAGCAGGCCCAGATCCTGATTGACTTTGGCGGCAGCGCGTTTGGTCAACGCCAGCGCCTGGATTAGCGAGACGGGCATTTTCTCTGTCGAAATGCGGAAATGCTCCAGCGAACGCTGGGTTTGCGCGCCCCATAGCTTGTCGGCCGGGACGTCGATGGCGCCCATGGAGTCTTTCTCGCGGCGATGCATTGTCATTACTTACTCCTTGATAACAAAGATGGGATTGCTCACATGCTTAAGAGATAAGTATTGATGACTTCTGAGAAACGTTATGGCGCTTTGTGCGCTCTTTTTGATGTCGGGTGGCGGCTGCGCCTTACCCGACCTACGAGAATGTAGGCCGGGTAAGCGTCAGCGCCACCCGGCAATTTACAGAATTACTTCACACACGCCGAACACTGGGAAGACTGGATCTGTTTGAAGAAGTCGTTACCTTTGTCATCCACAAGAATGAACGCCGGGAAGTCTTCCACTTCAATTTTCCAGATCGCTTCCATACCCAGTTCCGGGTACTCCACGCACTCCAGGCTCTTGATACTGCCCTGTGCCAGCACCGCTGCCGGGCCGCCTATGCTGCCGAGGTAGAAGCCGCCGTGCTTGTGGCACGCGTCCGTCACCTGCTGGCTGCGGTTGCCTTTCGCCAGCATGATCATGCTGCCACCGTTGGCCTGCAACTGGTCGACGTAGGAGTCCATACGGCCCGCCGTGGTTGGGCCTAACGAGCCGGAAGCATACCCATCAGGCGTTTTTGCCGGGCCTGCGTAGTAGATCGGGTGATCTTTAATGTACTGCGGCAGCCCTTCACCGTTGTCCAGGCGCTCTTTCAGCTTCGCATGGGCGATGTCGCGGCCCACGATAATCGTCCCGTTCAGGGAAAGGCGCGTTGAAACCGGATACTGCGAAAGCTGCGCCAGGATCTCCTTCATCGGACGATTCAGGTCAACGCGTACCGCTTCGCCCTCACCCGCTTTACGCAGTTCTTCAGGGATGTATTTGCCCGGGTTGTTCTCCAGCTTTTCGATCCAGATACCGTCGCGGTTGATCTTCGCTTTGATGTTACGATCCGCAGAGCACGACACGCCCATCCCCACTGGACAGGATGCACCGTGGCGCGGGAGGCGGATCACGCGAATGTCATGCGCGAAGTATTTGCCGCCAAACTGCGCGCCCAGCCCCAGATTCTGCGCTTCGGCCAGCAGTTCCTGCTCAAGCTGCACGTCGCGGAACGCCTGACCATGTTCGTTACCTTCCGTTGGCAGGCCATCGTAATATTTGGTTGAGGCCAGCTTAACGGTTTTCAGGGTGCTTTCAGCAGACGTACCGCCAATCACAAACGCGATATGGTACGGCGGGCAGGCCGCCGTGCCGAGGGTGCGCATCTTCTCAACCAGATAGTTCTTCAGCTTGCCCGGGGTAAGCAGCGCTTTGGTTTCCTGGTAAAGATAGGTTTTGTTGGCTGAACCGCCGCCTTTGGCGATGCAGAGGAATTTGTACTCGTCACCGTCGACGCTGTAGAGGTCAATCTGCGCAGGCAGGTTGGTGCCGGTGTTCACCTCTTTGTACATGTCCAGCGCCGCGTTTTGCGAATAGCGCAGGTTATCTTCGGTGTAGGTATTGTAGACGCCGCGCGCCAGCGCCGCTTCGTCACCGCCGCCGGTCCAGACGCGCTGGCCTTTTTTACCGGTGATAATCGCCGTGCCGGTGTCCTGGCAGGTTGGCAGAATGCCTTTCGCCGCGATATCAGAGTTACGCAGGAATTGCAGGGCAACGTACTTATCGTTCTCGCTGGCTTCCGGGTCGCTCAAAATATCGGCAACCTGCTGCTGATGCGCCGGACGGAGCATAAAGGAAGCATCGTGGAAGGCTTGCTGCGCCAGCAGCGTCAGCGCCTGCGGGTCAACTTTGAGGATCTCCTGCCCTTCAAACTCAGAGACAGAAACGTAATCGCGGGTTAACAGGTAATACTCGGTCCGATCCTGACTGAGGGGGAAAGGATCCTGATAATGGAAGGGTTTATTCGACATTGTTCTCTCACTTACTGCTTCGGTCTGTTTATTCAGGGCAGATGTTCCGCTGCCCGGCTTAAAAGCGAGTCAGCTTATCCTACACAATTTTTTAACAAAAACTGAGACTAGTACGACTTTTTACATCCGCAGGTTACTTCCATTCGGTTTATTGCTTTAATACGCGAAGTTAATTCCACATATGAATCAGGGCTTGATAATGCAAAAACTCATCAACTCAGTGCAAAACTACGCCTGGGGAAGTAAAACTGCGTTAACGGATCTCTACGGTATCGCCAACCCGGACAACCTGCCGATGGCAGAGCTGTGGATGGGCGCGCACCCGAAGAGCAGCTCAAAAATTGAAGATGCCAGCGGCCAGGTGCGTAGCCTGCGTGATGTCATCGATGCCGACAAAGCCGCGCTGCTCGGCGATAAAGTGGCGAATCGTTTTGGTGAGCTGCCTTTTCTGTTCAAGGTATTGTGCGCCGACCAGCCGCTCTCCATTCAGGTTCACCCGAACAAAAAAGCCTCTGAGCTGGGCTTTGCCAAAGAAAATGCCGCCGGTATTCCGTTAGACGCCGCAGAGCGTAACTACAAAGATCCTAACCACAAGCCGGAACTGGTTTTCGCCCTTACCCCTTTCCTGGCGATGAATGCCTTCCGCGAGTTTTCCGAGATCATCTCCCTGCTGCAACCGGTCGCTGGGGCTCACAACGCGATCGCCCACTTCCTGGAAAACCCGAACGCAGAAGCCCTGAGCGCGCTGTTTGCCAGCCTGCTGAATATGCAGGGCGAGGAAAAATCCCACGCGCTGGCGGTGCTGAAAGCCGCGCTGAACGACCAGCAGGGTGAGCCATGGGACACCATTCGCGTAATTTCCGCGTTTTATCCGGACGACAGCGGCCTCTTCTCTCCGCTGCTGCTGAACGTGGTGAAGCTCAACCCGGGCGAAGCAATGTTCCTGTTCGCTGAAACCCCGCACGCCTACCTGAATGGCGTGGCACTGGAGGTGATGGCTAACTCCGATAACGTACTGCGCGCGGGCCTGACGCCAAAATACATCGACATCCCTGAGCTGGTTGCCAACGTGAAGTTCGTGGCGAAACCTGCTGCGGAGCTGCTCACTCAGCCGGTGAAAAACGGCGCAGAGCTGGACTTCCCGATTCCGGTTGACGATTTTGCCTTCTCCCTGCATGACCTCAGCGCAGACGAAACCGCCATTGCACAGGAGAGCGCCGCGATCCTGTTCTGTGTGGAAGGCGAAGCGACGTTGCATAACGGTAGCGAGCGTCTGCTGCTTAAACCGGGGGAGTCCGCCTTTGTCCCGGCAAACGAGTCGCCTGTCTTCGTGAGCGGCACTGGTCGCCTGGCGCGCGTTTTTAATAAGCTTTAGGGACTTACTGAATTTTTTAACAACTCTTGCTAAGCTAGTAACAGGCGTTGTAACACCAGGCGGTTTTAACCGCCTGGTTTCATTTTAGGGATAATCGCAATGAAAAAATCGGTCGTAGCGGTAGGAGTGATTGTTGCTTTAGGCGTGATCTGGACGGGTGCTTCCTGGTATACCGGGAAACAGCTGGAAAGCCGTCTGGCAGAGATGATGGCGCAGGCAAACAGCGAGATTAAGCGCAGCGCGCCTGAAGCAGGTCTGGAGCTGAGCTACCAGAACTACCAGCGTGGCGTCTTTACCAGCCATATGCAGGTGGTGGTGAAGCCGGTAGCGGGCAATCAGAACGCCTGGCTGAAACCGGGCCAGAGCGTGGTACTGGATGAAGTGGTCAGCCACGGTCCGTTCCCGCTGGCACAGTTGAAAAAGTTTAACCTGATCCCCTCTATGGCATCCGCCAGAACCGTACTGGTAAATAACGAGGTGACGAAGCCAATTTTCGATATGGCGAAAAATGAGTCGCCGTTCGAGATCAATACCCGCATCAGCTATGCCGGTGATACGCGTTCCGACATCGACCTGAAAGCGCTGAATTACGAACAAGGCACCGATAAAGTCGCCTTCAGCGGCGGTAATTTCCAGCTTGATGCCGATCGCGACGGCAAGAATGTCTCTCTGACCGGCGATGCCGCCAGCGGCCTGGTGAATTCAGTCAATGAATATAACCAGAAGGTCCAGCTTACCTTCAACAACCTGAAAGCCAGCGGCAATAGCCGTATGACCGATTTTGACGAGCGTATTGGCGATCAGAAGCTGAGCCTCGATAAGATCGCCATTGCGATTGAAGGTAAAGAGATGGCAGTGCTGGAAGGCATGGATCTGGACGGCAAGTCTGACGTTTCCAAAGACGGTAAAAGCATCAACACCCAGCTGGATTACAGCCTGAAAAGCCTGAAAGTACAGAATCAGGACCTGGGTACCGGCAAGCTGTCACTGAAAATTGGCAACATTGACGGCCAGGCATGGCACGAATTTAGCCAGAAATACAGCAAAGAGAGTCAGGCTCTGCTGACCGATGCCGCCCTGCAACAGAACCCGCAGGCGTACCAGCAGCAGGCGATGGCCGTGCTGTTTAATAACCTGCCGATCCTGCTGAAAGGCGAGCCGGTAATTACCGTTGCGCCACTGAGCTGGAAAAACGACAAAGGCGAAACCAACTTCAACCTGTCGCTGTTCCTGAAGGATCCGGCGGCCGCGACCGGCGAGCCGCAGACCCTGGCGCAGGAAGTTGACCGCAGCGTGAAATCGCTCGACAGCAAGCTGACCATCCCGATGGATATGGCAACCGAGTTCATGACGCAGATTGCGAAACTCGAAGGGTATGGTGAAGAAGATGCAGGTAAACTGGCAAACCAACAGGTGAAAGGCCTGGCGGCGATGGGCCAGATGTTCCGCATCACGAAGGTGGAAGACAACACCATTTCCACCAGCCTGCAATATGCTAATGGCCAGGTAACGCTCAACGGCGACAAAATGCCGCTGGAAGATTTTGTCGGCATGTTTGGTATGCCGACGCTGGGCATTCCGGCACCGGCTGAACCGGCTGCGCCGCCGGCAGTACCGCAGCAGTAAACGAAAAACCCCTCGCATGAGGGGTTTTTTTATTGCCAGGCGATGTGCAGCGGAGATTACTTCACCGTCACTAACCGCGCCGCCACAATCTGATGCCCGGCCTGCACGTCCGTATTTTCAATACGCTGCATAATTCGGTCTGCCAGGGTGTACCCCATTTCACGAGCCGGCGTCGTCGCCCAGACGATGGGGAGATCGTCTAGCGCATTTTCACCGACATCCGCAAATGCCCCCAGCGCCACCTGATGGCCGAAGAACGTTTCTACCCCGCCCTCACCGCTCTGGCGTCCGGCGCGGATCAAGCCGAACCACGCCCCCATCGCAATCACATCGTTATAGCAAATCACCGCGCTGATTGTCGGGCTGTTGCGAAGCAACGTGCCGATGGCTTCGGCGGCTTTTTTCTGGCTGGACTCACACTCCACCACCCATTCGCTGTGAAACGGCAGGCCGTATTTGATGAGCGTGGAGCAGTAACCGCCCACCCGCTCCGCACGCGTCAGGGACGAGCTTTTACCGCCGAGCCAGGCGATGCGCTGATGGCCGCGATGAATAAGATGCTCGGTCAGCATTTGCGCGGCCTGCATGTTATCCGGCCGAAGGGTATCGGCTTCGTCGAGATAGCTGGCGCGTGACGCAACCACCAGCGGTACGCCTTTCTGCGCCGCGCGCTCACACAATTCACTGCCCACACCGGACGCGCCGGCCACGATCACCCCATCCACCCCTTGCGTCAGCAGCATATCCAGCCTGGAGAGCAGCTGCTCCGGTTCGCGCCCACCGTGGAGCAGGAAAACCATTCGCCCCTGCGCTTCAAGCGCCTCGGTAAGCCCGGCGGTCAGTTCTGCATAAAACGGCGACGCGAGGTCGCGAACAATCAGCCCTATCACCCCGCTTTGCCCACCGCGCAGCGCCGACGCCTGGCGATTACGCACAAAGCCCAGTTGCTCAACGGCCTCGTTGACGCGCTGACCCGTAGCAGGAGAGATGCGCCCCTTCCCGCTCAATACCAGCGAAACGGTGCTGACGGAAACCCCCGCCGCCAGCGCGACATCGTTGATGGTGATCTTTTTCGCTACAGCCATGTGGTGGCGTGACTCCTTGATAATGAGATCGCTAAAACGTTTTATCAATACGTTATCTTTATACTACCAGTAAAAGCCTGAGAATGTGATTTAGCGCGCACTAAAGTCTGATAAAACGTTTTATCTTCTCGCCCCATCGCGGTCGTTAAATCTCTTTCTACCATTTAAGGAGTCGTTTTATGACGACGAAAGCAGCACAAAAAATATCGCTGTGGGAGTTTTTCCAGCAACTGGGCAAAACCTTTATGCTGCCCGTGGCGCTTCTCTCTTTTTGCGGGATCATGCTGGGGATCGGCAGCTCGTTAAGCAGCCATGACGTCATTACTCTAATCCCTTTCCTCGGAAATCCGGTACTGCAGGCGATCTTCATCTGGATGAGCAAGGTCGGCTCTTTTGCCTTTAGCTTCCTGCCGGTAATGTTCTGTATCGCCATTCCTCTGGGTCTGGCGCGGGAAAACAAAGGCGTGGCGGCGTTTGCGGGCTTCGTTGGCTATGCGGTCATGAACCTTGCGGTTAACTTCTGGCTGACCGCCAAAGGGATCCTGCCCACGACCGACGCGGCGGTACTGAAAGCCAATAACATTCAGAGCGTGATTGGAATTCAGTCCATCGATACCGGGATCCTTGGAGCCGTGATCGCGGGAGTGATCATCTGGATGCTGCACGAGCGCTTTCATAACATCCGCCTGCCCGATGCGCTGGCCTTCTTCGGCGGCACCCGCTTTGTGCCAATCATTACGCTGGTTGTGATGGGTCTGTTTGGTCTGATCATCCCTCTGATTTGGCCGGTTTTTGCCATGGGGATCACCGGTATTGGCCGCATTATCAACGGCGCGGGTGATTTCGGCCCGATGATTTTCGGTACGGGTGAACGTCTGCTGCTGCCATTTGGTTTACAGCACATCCTGGTTGCCCTGATCCGTTTTACTGAAGCAGGCGGCACTATGGACGTTTGCGGTCATTCCGTTAGCGGCGCGCTGACCATCTTCCAGGCCCAGCTGAGCTGCCCGACCACGCACGGCTTCTCTGAAAGTGCGACGCGTTTCCTCTCTCAGGGGAAAATGCCTGCCTTCCTCGGCGGCCTGCCGGGCGCTGCGCTGGCGATGTACCACTGCGCCCGCCCGGAAAATCGTCATAAAATTAAAGGCCTGCTGATCTCCGGCGTTATTGCCTGCGTGGTGGGCGGTACGACAGAACCTATCGAGTTCCTGTTCCTGTTCGTGGCACCGGTGTTATACCTCATCCACGCCGTACTGACAGGCCTGGGCTTCACCGTGATGGCTGTGCTCGGTGTGAACATCGGTAACACCGACGGTAACGTGATTGACTTCGTGGTATTCGGTATCCTGCACGGCCTGTCCACCAAGTGGTATCTGGTGCCGGTTGTGGCCGCCATCTGGTTCGCGGTTTACTACGGGATCTTCCGCTTCGCCATCACCCGCTTTAACCTGAAAACGCCTGGCCGCGATACCGATACGGCCACCAGCGTTGAACAGGCAGTGGCCGGTACCGTTGGGAAATCCGGATATAACACGCCGGCTATTCTGGCGGCGCTGGGTGGTGCGGATAACATTACCTCTCTGGATAACTGCATCACCCGCCTGCGTTTGTCGGTGGCGGACATGTCCAAAGTGGATACCAACGCACTTAAAGCTAACCGGGCTATCGGCGTGGTACAGTTAAATCAACACAATTTGCAGGTCGTCATTGGCCCGCAGGTACAGTCAGTGAAGGATGAGCTGGCAACCCTGATGCGAACCGTCGAAGCCTGATGCCTCGCCCCCCTCGTCATGAGGGGGTTTTACTTTACGGAGCACCGTCATGTTTGATTTTTCTACCGTCGTGGATCGACACGGCACCTGGTGTACCCAGTGGGATTATGTCGCTGACCGTTTTGGGGCTGCCGACCTGCTGCCCTTTACCATCTCTGATATGGATTTCGCCACCGCTCCCTGTATTACCGATGCGCTGCACCAGCGCATCAACCACGGCGTGTTTGGCTACAGCCGCTGGAAAAATGACGAATTTCTGGCTGCCGTGGCGCACTGGTTCCGGCAACGCTTTAACAGTCAGATTGATACCGAAACCGTAGTGTATGGGCCGTCGGTCATTTATATGGTCTCGGAGCTGATCCGCATATGGTCCGCGCCTGGCGACGGCGTGGTGGTTCATACCCCGGCTTACGATGCCTTTTATAAAGCCATTGAAGGCAACCAGCGTACCGTTGTTTCCGTGCCGATGCAGAAAACGGCGCGTGGCTGGGACGGCAATATGGCCGCGCTGGAAGCGGCGCTGGCAAAACCGGAAAACACGGTTCTGCTGCTGTGTAGCCCGCAAAATCCAACCGGCAAAGTCTGGACGCGGGAAGAGCTGGCCACTATTGCAACGCTTTGCAGCCGTCATGATGTGGCGGTAATCAGCGACGAAATTCATATGGACATGGTATGGGGCACGCATCGCCATACCCCGTGGAATGAGGTTGCACGCGGTAAATGGGCGCTGCTGACCTCGGGTTCCAAAAGCTTCAATATTCCGGCACTGACGGGCGCCTGGGGGCTTATCGCCGATGACGACAGCCGTAACGCCTATCTGAATGCATTAAAAGGGCGGGACGGACTCTCTTCCCCTTCCGTGCTGGCGCTGACCGCGCACATTGCTGCTTACCGGCAGGGCGAACCCTGGCTGGACGCGCTGCGGACCTATCTCGAAGAAAACCTGCGCTACATTGCTGACGAACTGAATGCTGCATTTCCGACACTCAACTGGCAACCGCCAGAGGCCACCTATCTGGCCTGGATTGATCTCAGCCCACTCGGTATTGATGACAATACGCTGCAAAACGTGCTGATTGAACAACAAAAAGTGGCCATCATGCCGGGATATACTTATGGGGATGAAGGAAAAGGCTATGTGCGACTGAACGCTGGCTGTCCGCGTAGTAAGCTTGAACAGGGCGTTCAGCGCCTTATTGCTGGCATCAACACTCTGCTGTAAATAATGTGCGCAACGGAATATTCCCTTGCGCAAATAGCTTTTTCCCCCGTTTTGTTTTTATAATATGGCGCACTTTAACCAGCAAAGAGTGCGACCATGATTGATACACGCCTGCCTTTAACTGATATTCACCGCCACCTCGACGGGAACATTCGTGCCCAAACTATTCTCGATCTTGGTCGCCAGTTCAATTTAACGCTTCCTGCCGAAACGCTTGAAACCCTGATCCCCCATGTCCAGGTGACGTCGAACGAGCCGGATCTGGTAAGTTTTCTGAGCAAGCTTGACTGGGGTGTGAAGATGCTGGCCTCGCTCGATGCCTGTCGCCGTGTCGCCTTTGAAAACATCGAAGATGCCGCTCGCAACGGCCTGCACTATGTCGAACTGCGTTTCTCTCCGGGCTATATGGCGATGACCCACAGTCTCCCCGTAGCGGGCGTGGTTGAAGCGGTCATTGAAGGCGTGCGTGAAGGCTGCAAAACCTTTGACGTTCAGGCGCGTTTGATCGGCATTATGAGCCGTACCTTCGGTGAAGCGGCCTGTCTTCAGGAGCTGGAAGCGTTACTGGCGCATCGCGACCAGATCACCGCCATCGACCTGGCCGGTGATGAGTTGGGCTTCCCGGGCAGCCTGTTCCTGTCTCATTTCAACCGCGCACGTGATGCAGGATGGCATATAACTGTTCATGCGGGCGAAGCCGCGGGGCCGGAAAGCATCTGGCAGGCCATTCGTGAACTGGGTGCGGAACGTATTGGTCACGGCGTGAAAGCCATTGAAGATCGCGCGCTGATGGATTTCCTCGCCGAACAACGTATTGGAATCGAATCCTGCCTGACCTCCAATATTCAGACCAGTACAGTGGCGTCGCTGGCGCAACACCCACTGAAAACCTTCCTTGAACACGGGGTGCTGGCTTCACTGAACACGGACGATCCGGCGGTTCAGGGCGTGGATATTATTCACGAATACAACATCGCCGCGCCGCAGGCCGGGCTGAGCCGCGAGCAGATCCGTCAGGCGCAAATCAACGGGCTGGAGATCGCCTTCCTGACGCCTGAAGAGAAACAGGCGCTGCGCGATAAAGTTGCTCAGTAGTCTTCTTTACTGCCGGGTGGCGCTGCGCTTACCCGGCCTACGAAAGCGTTTGGCACTTATGCCAGACAGAGCGTTGCGCGATGTTTGGCGGATTCGATCCCCAGCTCGATGAGCTCCATAATCTGGATTGCCTGGCTCGCCGGAACCGGATTTTCACCTGAACCGTTCAGCGCGTCACGAATTGCGGCGTAATACGCCGGATAGTTCCCAGGCTGGGTCAACACCGTCTCTTCAACCAATACCTCACCCTCCGCACGCGTCACCACCCCGTCCCGCATGTCGTAGCCCCAGTCCTCCTGCGGTAAGCGTTCGCCATTTTTGAGGCGCTCTTCCTGCGGATCCAGGCCGAACTTCACATAGCTGCCGCGCGCCCCGTGAAGGATATAGCGGGCCGATTCCGCCGCCGCAAGCATTGTCCCGTGCAGCACAATGCGCCGCTGCGGATAACTCAAAATGGCGTGGAAATAGTCGGTGGTCTGCGCCCCCGGCCTGAGCTGCGCTAAATCGACCGTCATGCTTACGGGCAGACCAAACAGATGAACGGCCTGATCGAGAAGATGCGGCGCTAAGTCATACCAGATGCCGCTGCCCGGTCCCGCCTGCTCGCGCCAGCGATCTCGCACCTGCGGACGATAACGATCGAAGTGAGACTCAAAAAAAGCAATTTCGCCGAGCGTGCCTTCGTTTATCAGCGCTTTGATCGTCAGGAAATCACTATCCCAGCGCCGGTTGTGAAAGACCGACAATAACCGACCCAGGCTTCGCGCCAGCGCATCCAGCTCGCGCGCCTGTGACAACGTCACGGTAAAAGGCTTATCGACAACGACATGTTTGCCAGCCTCCAGCGCCGCTTTCGCCAGGGGGAAATGGGTGTCGTTAGGGGTGGGAATGACAATAAGGTCAATATTAGGATCGTTAAACAGATGCTTAGGCTCCGTTACCACCGGCACGGCTGGCCAGTCGGCATGGACTTTGGTTTCATCGCTGCTTGTGATAGCCGCCAGTTCCATTCCCGGCGTGCCGGCAACCAGCGGCGCATGAAAGGTTTTGCTTGCGTACCCGTAGCCAATAAGACCGACGCGGATGTTTTCACTCATCGTATGCCCCCTCGCTGTGCGCTTATTTATCACTGGCCTTGTGCTTAACGCACAGATTAATAATGTGCCCTGTGAGTTAAAATAGCATCTCGCGACAGCTTTTTTTGTTACCTCGCATTAAAGTGTGTATATGGGGCCCGGGAATCGTTCCCAAAGCGCTTGCTCTGTCGAAAAGGCCGCTGTAACATTTGTAATCTGTATTTATGGATAAATTACAAACACAAAATATGTCATCAATAATTAATCGAATCATTGAATTAGCGGGATGGATTGTCCTTGGCGTTTCAGTCGTGTTGCTCGGCATTGCCAGCCATATCGATAACTACCAGCCGCCGGAGCCTGTTACTGTTGCTCAACAAAAGTAAGCCGCATCGTCATAAAGCGTGACACATTACGTCATGGAACGTATTGCCAGCCGTAATGAACGGGGTTACCCTTCTCTTCCAGGCATCTGCTGATGCCTGAATCTTCGCAAAGAAAACTCCTAATTTCGTCGCGTTACCCGAGTGGACAGTTTACGTCTTTATTAATCCGTTTATTATTCGAACGCATTACCTTTATGGGTATTACCCTTTTATATGGAAACTTATTAATATGACAGTTCAGGACTATTTATTAAAATTTCGCAAGATCAATTCCCTCGAAAGCCTGGAAAAACTGTTTGACCATCTGAACTACACGCTGTCGGATAATCAGGACATCATCAATATGTACCGCGCGGCTGACCATCGTCGCGCCGAACTCGTCTCTGGCGGTCGTCTGTTCAACGTGGGGGAAGTACCTAAATCTGTCTGGCGTTACGTTGTATAAGAAAGTAGCCTTCGGCGTGAAATGTTATATACTCTCCGCCCTGCAAATTTCTGTATAACATTTCGCGCAGACTATGGGAGAGCGTATGACCGCATTGCCTGGAGAGAGAATTGGGGGCTGGTTAATCGCCCCGCTGGCATGGCTGCTGGTGGCTTTATTAAGCGCTTCGCTGGCGCTGTTGCTTTACACCACTGCACTGGTTACTCCTCATGCTATCCAGACACTGATGTCTCAGAGCGCGCTCAATATTGCGACGTGGTTTGTGTCGTTCGTTTTCGCAATCGCGATGTGGTACTACACGCTTTGGCTGACCATCGCCTTCTTCAAACGCCGCAAAAGCGTGCCGAAACATTACATTATCTGGCTGCTGGTCTCCGTGCTGCTTGCCGTCAAAGCGTTCGCTTTTTCGCCAGTTTCTGACGCACTGGCGGTTCGCCAGCTACTCTTTCCGTTGCTTGCAACGGCGCTTCTGGTGCCCTATTTCAAGCGGTCGACGCGCGTTAAGAAGACCTTCGTTAACCCGTAATAACCTTACAGTTAACCTGTTGTGGCCTGTTGTCGTTTATCCGATAATAGGCGGCTCTTTTATTTCAGGCTAAATAATGACCGATTACTTACTGCTCTTTGTCGGAACTGTGCTGGTTAATAACTTCGTACTGGTGAAGTTCCTTGGCCTGTGCCCGTTTATGGGGGTCTCCAAAAAGCTGGAGACGGCAATGGGCATGGGGCTGGCCACCACCTTCGTGATGACGATGGCCTCCATTTGCGCATGGCTGATTGATACCTGGATCCTGATCCCGCTGGACATGCTCTACCTGCGCACCTTGTCCTTTATTCTGGTCATTGCGGTGGTGGTGCAATTTACCGAAATGGTAGTGCGTAAAACCAGCCCTGCCCTGTATCGCCTGTTGGGTATTTTTCTGCCCCTCATCACCACCAACTGTGCTGTGCTGGGCGTGGCGCTGCTCAACATCAACCTTGGGCATAATTTCATGCAGTCGGCGCTGTACGGTTTTTCCGCGGCGGTCGGTTTCTCTTTTGTTATGGTCCTGTTCGCGTCGATTCGCGAGCGTCTGGCAGCGGCGGATATTCCCGCGCCGTTTCGCGGTAACGCCATCGCTCTGGTGACCGCAGGTTTAATGTCTCTGGCCTTTATGGGCTTTAGTGGTCTGGTGAAGTTGTAATGAGTGCTATCTGGATTGCCATCGCGTCCATCAGCGTACTGGGACTCGTCTTTGGCATCATTCTGGGTTATGCCTCCCGCCGGTTTGCGGTAGAGGACGATCCGGTGGTTGAAAAAATTGATGAGCTTTTGCCGCAGAGCCAGTGTGGGCAGTGCGGCTACCCTGGCTGCCGTCCTTACGCTGAGGCTGTGGGCGTGCAGGGAGAAAAGATCAACCGCTGCGCGCCGGGTGGCGAAGCGGTCATGCTTAAAATAGCTGCCCTGCTGAACGTCGATCCGCAGCCTGTCGACGGCGATGAACAGGCGCAGGAGCCCGATCGTGCCCTTGCTGTTATCGACGAAGCCAACTGCATCGGCTGCACCAAATGTATTCAGGCGTGCCCTGTCGACGCCATTGTAGGCGCAACCCGCGCCATGCACACCGTTGTGGCGGACCTGTGCACCGGCTGTAACCTCTGCGTGGCCCCCTGCCCGACGCAGTGTATAGAACTCCGCCCGGTTGAAACGACGACCGAAAGCTGGAAATGGGATCTTCAGACCATTCCGGTTCGCAATATTCCTGTGGAACAACATGCTTAAGTTATTTTCTGCTTTCAGAAAAGAGAAGATCTGGGACTTCGACGGCGGTATCCATCCCCCGGAAATGAAAACCCAGTCAAACGGTACGCCGCTGCGTCAAATTCCGCTGGCGACCCGCTACGTGATGCCATTGAAACAGCACATCGGCGCGGAAGGCGAGCTGTGCGTGAAAGAAGGCGATACCGTCCTTCGCGGCCAGCCGCTGACCTTTGGTCGTGGACGTATGTTGCCGATACATGCCCCGACTTCGGGCAAGGTGGTGGCTGTTGCCCCCCATACCGTTGCCCATCCCTCGGCGTTGTCTGAGCTGAGCGTCATCATTGAAGCCGACGGGGAAGATCGCTGGATCGATCGTGACGGCTGGAGCGACTACCGTTCCCGCAGCCGTGAAGCGCTGATTGAACGCATTCATCAGTTTGGCGTAGCAGGTCTTGGAGGCGCTGGCTTCCCGACCGGCGCCAAGCTTCACGGCGGCGGCGATAAAATCGAAACGCTGATTATTAACGCCGCCGAGTGCGAACCGTACATCACCGCCGATGATCGTCTGATGCAGGACTGTGCCGCGCAGGTGGTGGAAGGTATTCGCATTCTTGCGCATATCCTGCAACCCCGCGAAGTGCTGATCGGTATTGAAGACAATAAACCGCAGGCCATTTCGATGCTGCGTGCGGTGCTGGCGGACAGCCATGATATCGCCCTGCGCGTGATTCCAACCAAATACCCATCCGGCGGGGCGAAGCAGCTGACGCAGATCCTGACCGGAAAACAGGTTCCCCACGGGGGCCGTTCGTCCGATATCGGCGTGCTGATGCAAAACGTGGGTACTGCCTACGCGGTGAAACGTGCGGTGATTGACGGAGAGCCATTGACCGAACGCGTCGTCACGCTGACCGGCGAGTCCGTCTCCCGTCCCGGCAACGTCTGGGCGCGTCTGGGTACGCCGGTGCATCATCTGCTGGAACAGGCTGACTTCTGCCCGGGGAGCGAGCAGATGGTCATTATGGGCGGCCCGCTGATGGGCTTTACCCTGCCGTGGCTGGATGTGCCAGTGGTGAAGATTACCAACTGCCTGCTCGCCCCTTCCCCAACGGAGATGGGCGAAACGCAGGAAGAGAAAGGTTGTATACGCTGTAGCGCCTGCGCGGATGCGTGTCCGGCAGACTTGCTGCCGCAGCAGTTGTACTGGTACAGCAAAGGCCAGCTGCACGATAAAGCCCAGGCGCATAACCTGGCTGACTGTATTGAATGCGGTGCCTGTGCCTGGGTCTGCCCAAGCAATATTCCGCTGGTGCAGTACTTCCGTCAGGAGAAAGCCGAAATCTACGCTATCTCCATGGAAGAAAAACGTGCCGCTGAGGCGAAGGCCCGCTTTGAAGCGCGCCAGGCGCGACTGGAGCGCGAGAAACAAGCCCGTCAGGAACGCCATAAGCAGGCTGCCGTGCAGCCTGCGGCGAAAGATCAGGATGCGATTAACGCTGCCCTCGCCCGTGTGCGGGAGAAGAACGCGACTGCCGCTCAGCCGGTAGCGATCGTGGCTGGCCAAAAGCCGGACAATAGCGAAGCGATTGCCGCCCGCGAAGCGCGTAAAGCCGAAGCGCGCGCACGTCAGGCGGAGAAGGCGCAAAACGCCAAACCGGAAACCGACACAGACCCGCGTAAAGCGGCGGTGGAAGCGGCTATCGCCAGGGCAAAAGCCCGTAAAGCCGGTCAGCAGACAGTGGTGGTTGAACAGGAAGCGACCGATCCGCGCAAGGCGGCCGTTGAAGCCGCTATCGCCCGCGCCAAAGCACGTAAAGCGGCACAGCTTCAGCCTGCCGAAGAGAGTGAAGCGCCTGTCGACCCACGTAAAGCCGCCGTTGAAGCGGCCATCGCCCGTGCCAAAGCACGAAAAGCCGCACAGCAGGACGAACGGCCTGCGGCCGCCAACGACGATCCACGCAAAGCCGCAGTCGCCGCCGCGATTGCGCGTGTTCAGGCAAAGAAAGCCGCGCAGCAAGCCGTTAACGAGGATTAAATGGTTTTCAGAATTGCAAGTTCCCCTTACACCCATAACCAGCGCCAGACATCGCGTATTATGATGCTGGTGTGCCTGGCCGCGTTGCCAGGTATTGCCGTACAGTGTTGGTTTTTCGGCTGGGGTACGCTTTTCCAGTTAGTTCTGGGTTGCGCCAGTGCCGTCGCAGCGGAAGCAGCGATCCTGAAGCTGCGCAAAATGGAGGTGACTCGCATCCTGAGCGATAACTCCGCCCTGTTGACCGGCCTGTTGCTGGCCATCAGCATTCCCCCGTTCGCCCCGTGGTGGATGGTAGTATTGGGAACGGTATTTGCGGTGATCATCGCCAAGCAGCTGTACGGTGGGCTGGGCCATAACCCGTTTAACCCGGCAATGATTGGTTACGTGGTGCTACTGATCTCCTTCCCGGTACAGATGACCAGCTGGCTGCCGCCGCATGAGATCGCCGCCACGGTGCCCGGCTTTATGGATGCCCTGAACGTTATCTTTACTGGCCACACCGCGATGGGCGCGGATATGAACGCGCTTCGCATGGGCGTGGATGGCATCAGCCAGGCCACCCCGCTCGATACCTTCAAAACCTCCCTGCGTGCCGGCCACAGCGTCGAGCAGGTGATGAAATCGTCTATTTACAGCGGCGTACTGGCGGGTGCGGGCTGGCAGTGGGTCAATCTGGCCTACCTGTTGGGCGGTGCCTTCCTGCTGCAACAAAAAGCGATCCGCTGGCATATTCCGGTGAGCTTCCTGGTGACGCTGGCCGTCTGTTCAACGCTCGGCTGGGTCATCTCACCTGAGTCACTGGCCAGCCCACAGCTCCATCTGCTCTCAGGCGCGACCATGCTCGGGGCATTCTTTATTCTGACCGATCCGGTCACCGCCTCTACCACCAACCGAGGTCGTCTGATTTTCGGCGCGCTGGCGGGCTTGCTGGTCTGGCTTATTCGCAGCTTTGGTGGCTATCCGGACGGCGTGGCATTTGCCGTACTGCTTGCTAACATCACCGTTCCGCTCATCGACTACTACACGCGTCCACGCGTGTACGGTCATCGCTAAGGGTTACGCCATGCTAAAGACTATGCAAAAACACGGCGTCACGCTGGCGATCTTCGCCGCCGCCCTCACCGGGCTGACCGCGCTGGTAAATGAACTGACGAAAAGCACCATTGAAGAGCAGGCAATGAAGCAGCAAAAGGCGTTGTTCGATCAGGTGATCCCATCAGACTTCTATGATAATAACCTGCAAAAAAGCTGCTTTGTCGTGCAGGCCCCGCAGCTCGGTAAAGGAAGCCACCGCGTTTATATTGCCCGTAAGGGCGAGAACCCGGTGGGTGCCATCATGGAAGCCACCGCGCCGGACGGTTACTCTGGCGCAATTCAGCTGCTGGTAGGCAGCGATTTTTCCGGCACCGTGCTGGGTACGCGCGTGACGGAACATCACGAAACGCCGGGCCTTGGCGACAAAATTGAAACACGCCTGAGCGACTGGATTTTACACTTTGCCGGTAAGATGATTCATGGCGAGGACGATCCTGCTTTCGCGGTGAAAAAAGATGGCGGTGAGTTTGACCAGTTCACGGGCGCCACGATTACGCCCCGCGCGGTCGTCAACGCCGTCAAACGCGCCGGTCTGTATGCCGAAACGCTGCCCGCGCAGATCAATCATCTTTCCGCCTGTGAGGAGTGACCATGAGCCAGGTTAAAGAGGTTATCGTCCAGGGACTCTGGAAAAACAACTCGGCACTGGTACAGCTGTTGGGATTGTGCCCGCTGCTGGCGGTGACGTCTACCGCCACCAACGCGCTCGGGCTGGGGCTGGCGACCACGCTGGTGCTGACCCTGACCAACTTCTCCATTTCTGTTTTGCGCCGCTGGACGCCATCGGAAATCCGTATTCCGATTTATGTCATGATCATTGCATCGGTGGTCAGCGTCGTGCAAATGCTGATTAACGCCTACGCATTTGGCCTGTACCAGTCGCTCGGGATCTTCATTCCGCTTATCGTGACTAACTGTATTGTCGTGGGACGCGCTGAAGCCTTCGCGGTGAAAAACAACCCGGCAATTTCCGCGCTGGATGGGTTTTCCATCGGCATGGGCGCGACTGCCGCCATGTTCGTCCTCGGCTCTCTGCGTGAAATTCTGGGCAACGGTACGCTCTTCGACGGTGCGGACGCGCTGCTTGGCGGCTGGGCGAAATCGCTGCGTATCGAGGTGTTCCATACGGACACCCCATTCCTGCTGGCCATGCTACCGCCAGGCGCCTTCATTGGCCTTGGGATGATGCTGGCGTTAAAATACCTGATTGATGAAAAACGTAAACGCCGCGCCGCTGAACGCGGCGTACAGGAAGGGATCCCCGAGAAAGCAGTATGAATAAAGAGAAACGCATTGCGATCCTGACGCGCCTGCGCGATGAGAATCCTCATCCAACGACAGAGCTGAATTTTAACTCGCCGTTTGAACTGTTGATCGCGGTGCTGCTCTCTGCGCAGGCCACTGACGTGAGCGTCAACAAAGCCACGGCCCTGCTCTACCCTGTCGCCAATACGCCGCAGGCTATGCTGGAGCTGGGGGTTGAAGGGGTAAAATCCTATATCAAGACCATCGGCCTGTTTAACAGTAAGGCCGAAAACGTCATTAAGACCTGCCGGATCCTGCTTGAGCAGCACGGCGGTGAAGTCCCGGAAGATCGCGCAGCGCTGGAAGCGTTGCCAGGCGTCGGGCGTAAAACGGCAAATGTCGTGCTCAACACGGCGTTTGGCTGGCCGACGATCGCCGTGGACACTCACATCTTCCGCGTTTCTAATCGCACCCGGTTCGCGCCGGGTAAAAACGTGGAAGAGGTGGAAGAAAAGCTATTAAAAGTGGTCCCTGCGGAATTTAAGGTGGATTGCCATCACTGGCTAATCCTTCACGGGCGCTATACCTGTATTGCACGTAAGCCACGCTGCGGCTCCTGCATTATCGAAGATCTCTGTGAATACAAAGAAAAAGTCTATCCCTGAAGGTACATCCACTTGTTACTGTTCAAGCCCTTAGATTAAACAAGGGCTCTGATATCTTCTCCCTTGGCCGTAATTTCCCCTCTCATTGTCCATAAAGCGTTGTCGATTCTGCGGATATTTAACACTCAAACAGGTTAATAGTTTTTTCATCACCAAAAATTTCTATACATCTGTGATCGCGATCACTCTGATAACTTGATGTTGGATTTTTGTTGTTAAAACCCTCTCCACGCCTTTGCCAGACAAGTTCTCATCCTTTACTCACCGCATATAAGACCAGTCATTTTTCAGAATATGGGCTATATCACTGCTTTTCACCCAAAATAGCAGAACATATCGCCATACAGCCATTCATCAGGGTCATTTACAGTGAAAAAAACCACCAATTCTCAACGGATGAAATTTAACGCTGCATAACATTTGCGTGAACCGATGATTATACCGTCACAGTTATATGTAACAGATTATTACAAACGTATTGCCAGATGGGGCTGGATAGTGAACATTACCCGCCGTTTCCCCTCCCAATATAACTATAAAGCGGATGGACTACGGTCATCACGCTATGAACACCCCCGTTAATATGGGATGTAAAAAAAGAGGTATATGTGTCTACTGCAAACAATAAACCAACAGATGAGAGCGTAAGTCTTAACGCTTTCAAACAGCCTAAAGCGTTCTATCTCATTTTCTCTATCGAATTATGGGAGCGTTTTGGCTACTACGGCCTGCAAGGGATTATGGCCGTTTACCTGGTTAAGCAACTGGGTATGTCCGAAGCCGATTCCATCACGCTGTTCTCGTCGTTCAGCGCTCTGGTCTATGGCCTGGTCGCCATCGGCGGCTGGTTAGGCGATAAAGTTCTCGGTACGAAACGTGTCATTATGCTGGGCGCCGTGGTTCTGGCGATTGGCTATGGTCTGGTTGCATGGTCCGGGCACGATGCGGGCGTGGTATACATGGGCATGGCTACCATCGCGGTAGGTAACGGCCTCTTTAAGGCTAACCCTTCCTCCCTGCTTTCTACCTGCTACAACAAAGATGATCCGCGTCTGGACGGTGCATTTACCATGTACTACATGTCCATCAACATCGGTTCATTCTTCTCTATGCTGGCAACCCCATGGCTGGCCGCGAAATTCGGCTGGAGCGTAGCGTTTGCGCTGAGCTTCGTGGGTATGCTGATCACCGTTGTGAACTTCCTGTTCTGTCGCAGCTGGGTTAAAGATTATGGTTCTAAACCAGACTTCGAACCCGTGCATATGGGCAAACTGCTGGCAACCATCGTCGGCATTGTGATCCTGGCCGCTGTCGCGACCTGGCTGCTGCACAACCAGGGTATTGCACGTGCCGTGCTGGCCGTGGTTGCGCTGGGTATCGTGATTATCTTCGCTAAAGAAGCCTTCGCGATGCAGGGTGCGGCACGTCGTAAGATGATTGTGGCGTTCATCCTGATGCTGGAAGCGATTATCTTCTTCGTCCTGTACAGCCAGATGCCGACGTCTCTGAACTTCTTCGCAATCCGCAACGTTGAGCACTCCATCCTGGGTATCGCGTTCGAGCCGGAGCAGTACCAGGCACTGAACCCGTTCTGGATCATGATTGGTAGCCCGATTCTGGCCGCTATCTATAACAAGATGGGCGACCGTCTGCCGATGCCGCACAAGTTCGCTATCGGTATGGTGCTGTGCTCTGGCGCATTCCTGGTGCTGCCGCTGGGGACGAAATTCGCGACCGACGCGGGTATCGTGTCTGTTAACTGGCTGATCCTAAGCTATGCGCTGCAATCCATCGGTGAACTGATGATCTCCGGTCTGGGCCTGGCGATGGTTGCACAGTTGGTCCCTCAGCGTCTGATGGGCTTCATCATGGGTAGCTGGTTCCTGACGACCGCTGGCGCAGCCATCATTGCAGGTAAGATTGCGAACCTGATGGCGGTACCGGACAACGTTACCGACCCGCTGGTCTCCCTGAACGTCTACGGTACCGTGTTCATGCAAATTGGTATCGCGACAGCCGTAATTGCCGTGCTGATGCTGCTCACCGCACCAAAACTCAATCGTATGACGCAGGACGACGACAAATCCGCTAAAGCGACCAACACCGCGAACGCGTAATGTCATCGGGAAACGACTGAACAGAAGCCGCTAATTGATTAGCGGCTTTTTTTTTATCTGAACGCGCACTAACATAGCGGGAACCTCAGCAAAAAGGAGTTACCGATGAAACTGTTCTATAAACCGGGCGCCTGCTCTCTTGCTTCGCATATCACCCTTCGCGAGAGCGGTAAGGATTTCACGCTGGACGGCGTTGACCTGATGAAAAAGCGCCTGGAAAACGGGGATGACTTTTTTGCGATTAACCCAAAAGGGCAGGTTCCGGCCCTGCTGCTGGATGATGGTACGCTGCTGACCGAAGGCGTGGCGATAATGCAGTACCTGGCCGACAACGTGCCTGATCGTCAGCTGCTGGCACCAACAGGCAGTATCTCTCGCTATAAAACCCTTGAGTGGCTTAACTACATCGCGACCGAGCTGCACAAAAGCTTTACGCCGCTGTTCCGCCCGGATACTCCGGAAGAGTACAAACCGACCGTGCGCACGCTGCTGGAGAAAAAGTTGCAGTACGTTAACGACGCGCTGAAAGACGACCAGTGGATCTGTGGCTCGCGTTTCACCATCGCCGATGCCTATCTGTTTACCGTTCTGCGCTGGGCACGCGCGGTTAAGCTGAACATGGAAGGGTTAGACCATGTCGCGTCGTATATGACGCGCGTGGCGGAGCGTCCTGCGGTGGCGGCGGCGCTGAAGGCAGAAGGGTTGAATTAATCCGAGCGCGCTGTATTGCCGGGTGGCGCTGCGCTTACCCGGCCTACACTATCCCTGCTCTTACAATTGGGTTGCGCTGAAATAATGCTCGGGCTTCGCGATGCGATCCTGCGCCGCGACCACCTGGAGCTCATATTCCTGCATCGTCTTCGTCGCAATCATGATTTCATAAACGGCTGCGGTTACGTGCTCCAGCGCATCGCGCAGGCTTGCGCCCTGCAATAGCTTCACCAGCAGCAAACCGCTGGTCACATCCCCAACCCCGACAGGCTGACGTGTACCGAAATCCACCAGCGGTCGACTGATGTGCCAGGCTTCATCCTTCGTCACCAACAGCATTTCAAAACGGTCCTGGCTCAACCCTGCGCGTGCCAGGTGCTTAACCAGCACAATCTCTGGCCCCTGGGCGATCAGCTCGCGAGAGGCGCGTACAGCCTCTTCTACGCTGTTGACTGGATGCTCGCACAGGATCTCAAGTTCAATCAGGTTGGGCGCAATAATATCGCTGGCAGGCAATGCATGACGGACATGAAACTCCGCAACGCCCGGCGCGACGATGCAGCCTTTTTCCGGATGTCCCATCACCGGATCGCAGAAATATTTCGCCGCGGGGTTTGCCGCTTTCACCTGGCGCACAATGCCGAGGATATGTTCCCCCTGCTCCGCCGAACCCAGATAACCGCTCAGTACGGCATCGCAGCGTTTAAGCTGGTCGATATCCGCAATCCCCTGAACGATCTCCGTCAGATGCGACGGCGGCATCACGCAGCCGGTCCATTTACCGTACTGGGTGTGATTCGAGAACTGAACGGTATTGAGGGGCCAGACGTTGGCCCCGAGGCGGCGCATCGGGAATTCCGCAGCGCTGTTGCCAGCATGTCCAAAAACAACGTGGGACTGAATGGCGAGGATGTTCTTCATGTTGTACTTACCAAACCCTGTCAAAACAAAAGGGGCGTGGTTTCCCACGCCCCTGCGTACTTTTAATTACTTCCAGCAGACCAGGCAGTAATTTTTCTTACCGCGACGCAGCAGCGTGTAGCGACCATAGAGACGGTCGTTCTCGGTAAAGGTGTATTCCGGATCGGCCTGTTTTTCGCCATTAATGGTGATCGCGTTAGAGGCGATGGTTTTACGCGCCTGACCGCGAGACGGCTGGAGCTCGGAGTCCACCAGCGCCTGCATCAGATCGGCGCCTTTTTCCATCTCCACCATCGGCACGCCATCCTGAGCAAGCTGTTCGAAGTCCGCTTCGCTTAAATCGCTCAGGGTCCCGTTGAACAGGCTCGCCGTAATGCGTTTCGCCGCTGCCAGACCTTCTTCACCGTGAACCAGTTTAGTCACTTCGTCGGCCAGCACATACTGGGCGCGCGGTGCTTTACCGCTGTTCTTGTCTTCTTCTTCCAGCGCATTGATTTCTTCGATATCCATAAAGGTGAAGAATTTCAGGAAGCGATAAACGTCGGCATCCGCCGTGTTGATCCAGAACTGGTAGAATTTGTACGGGCTGGTTTTCTTCGGATCAAGCCATACTGCGCCGCCTTCGGTTTTACCAAACTTGGTACCGTCTGCTTTGGTGATCAGCGGCACGGTCAGACCAAACACCTGATTCTGGTGAAGGCGACGGGTCAGATCGATACCGGAGGTGATGTTACCCCACTGGTCAGAACCGCCAATTTGCAGCGACACGCCGTGCAGCTTGTTCAGGCAGGCGAAGTCATACCCCTGCAACAGGTTGTAGGAGAACTCGGTGAAAGAGATACCCTGATCGTCACGGTTAAGACGCTGCTTGACCGCTTCTTTGTTAATCATCTGGTTAACAGAGAAGTGTTTGCCGATGTCACGCAGGAACGTCAGCACGTTCATGCCACCAAACCAGTCGTAGTTGTTCGCCGCAATCGCAGCGTTGTCACCACAGTTGAAATCCAGGAACGGTGCAACCTGTTTACGGATCTTATCCACCCACTCCTGCACGGTGTCTTCGGTATTCAGCTTACGCTCAGCGGCTTTGAAACTTGGGTCGCCAATCAGACCAGTCGCACCGCCAACCAGGGCAACAGGCTTATGACCCGCCATCTGGAAGCGTTTCAGGCATAACAATGGAACAAGATGCCCCAAATGCAAGCTGTCAGCGGTGGGATCGAAGCCGCAATAGAGCGCGATCGGGCCTTGCGCCAGTCGCTCTGCTAACGCTTCCTCGTCCGTCACCTGGGCCACCAGGCCCCGCTCTTGCAATTGTTTAATCAAGTTACTGCTTGCCATCAAATTCTCCATGTATAAACGACTGCACCTTTGCCGGTACACGACTTTTCGCCTGACGCGAAAGGACCATAGAATAAAGCGCCAGCGCGGTGTGCGCTAGCGCTTAAATCAACAAATTTTGGGGATTACGGTGCCAGTCGGTCTATTTTCCAGCCACCGTTGTCGCGCTGGTATAAAAAGCGGTCGTGCAGGCGGTGCTCACCGCCCTGCCAGAATTCCATCTGCTCAATGGGGATGCGGAACCCGCCCCAGAAACTCGGCAGCGGCACTTCACCCTGCTGAAACTTCTGTTTGAGTTCGAGGAATTTACTTTCAAGTACGCCGCGGGCCGAGATTCGGCTGGACTGTTTAGAAACCCAGGCGCCAATCTGACTGTCGCGCGGTCGGCTGTGGAAATATTTCACCACTTCGAGCGTAGAGAGGCGCTCTGCCTTGCCGGTAACCATCACCTGGCGCTCAAGCATATGCCACGGGAAGAGCAGGCTAATACGCGGATTATTTTCCAGGTGATGCGCTTTACGACTACCAAGGTTGGTGTAGAACACCAGCCCTTTCTCGTCATAATGCTTAAGAAGAACGATGCGTTGATACGGCTGACCGTTATCATCAACCGTGGCAACGACCATCGCCGTCGGGTCGGCCAGTTTCGCTTCGCAGGCCTGTTTCAGCCAGCGTTCAAAAAGCACCAGCGGTTCGGCGGGAAGATCCTGGCGGCGCAGACCGCCTTTGGTGTATTCACGGCGCAGATGCGCAATTTGCTGTAGTTCGTCGTTATCTGACATGGCGTTAGCTGAAAGTGAGGTTGGGTGGCGCTATTGTGCGCGCCCCCTTCAAAAATCTCAACGCTTCGGATTTTCCAGCTGACAATTGTTCAGCACAATGCGGTCTCGCTTATAGACGGTGGCGCTGTCACCTTTTGACCAGAAGACGTAGATCCCATCCGTGTAACGCGCCCCGGAGGCGGACATCCCCTGCTTCAGCGTCAACAACTTATTGTCATAAACAAAGCTGGCTTCCTGGCGAGTGTTGTTCAGCTTCACCGTCAGCGGTTTTTCATCACAACGATATTCCAGCGTATCGGTTTGCATACGCTCAACGAACTGGTTATAGACGCTGCATCCGGTCATAAGAAAAGGTACAGCAATGAGAAGAAGTTTTTTCATGGGCAGATTCCGAAGACTATCCTGGTCCTGGAGGGCCTAACCGCCCTCCTGTTTTTCCCTATTTTACGGGTTATGCCTCCCGCTGAATTTCAGTTAACTCTGATTATGGCGCGGATTTGCCGGGAAAATAGCACCGAGGACGCTCGCCTCTCGCGCACCGGTTACGGAGGGTAAATTCCCGGGCAGACCGGCAACCGTACGCCAGGCAAGCCAGGCGAAGGCCAGCGCTTCCATGTCGTCTCCGCTGATCCCGGCTTCGTCAGTGGTCGTGACTTCGGTGCCCGGCAGCAGGGCGGCGAGGCGTGCCATCAGGAGCGGGTTGCGGCTTCCGCCTCCGCATACCAGCAGACGCTCGCACCCGCCGCTGAGCAACACCTGTTCAGAAATCGACACGGCGGTAAGCTCAGTCAGCGTAGCCTGCACATCCTGAGGCGCAAGGCCGGGGAAGCGTGCCAGATGACGTTCAAGCCAGCCGTAGTTGAAATACTCTCGCCCCGTGCTTTTCGGCGCTGGCAGGGCAAAGAATGGATCGCTTAACAGGGCTTGCAGCAAGGGAAGGATCACTTTCCCCTGGCTGGCCCACTGCGCGTCTTTGTCGTAGGGTTTACCGTTCTGACGCCAGATCCAGGCATCCATCAGCATATTACCGGGCCCGGTATCGTATCCACGCACGGGCTGCCCGGGAATGAGCATTGACAGGTTGGCAATCCCGCCAATGTTCAGAACCATTCTGCGCTCCACCGGGTGCGCCAGCAGCGCCTGATGAAATGCCGGAACCAGCGGCGCCCCCTGCCCGCCGAGGGCCATATCGCGACGACGGAAATCCCCCACCACCGTCACGCCGGTTTTTGCCACAATCTGGTTATTATCGCCAATTTGCATCGTGTGCGGCGCCTCGCCGACAGGTTCATGCCAGACGGTCTGCCCATGGCAACCTATTGCCACGACATCCTGCGGATGA
This sequence comes from Enterobacter sp. MGH 4, assembly GCF_000534735.1. Taxonomy (NCBI): domain Bacteria; kingdom Pseudomonadati; phylum Pseudomonadota; class Gammaproteobacteria; order Enterobacterales; family Enterobacteriaceae; genus Enterobacter; species Enterobacter sp. MGH 4. The sequence goes on from NZ_KI973289.1 coordinate 1,388,698, forward strand.
AGTCTTTCTTGCTGCATCAGGGCCAATACCGCATCAGCAAACAGCGCCCCCAGACGCACATCCAGTTGGCCCAGTTGGGAAAGCGTCAGCTGTTGCCCCTGGCAGATGCTCAGGATCTCTTCTTTTAACGAGACCGGAATAGGCCAGGTCAGGCTTGCCTGCTGCGCCACCATGTTTTCATCAATGGCGGCCAGAACGACATCCACACCGTCAAGACTGGTACCAGACATCACACCGATATAGCGACCCGATTTCATGCGCTTTCCTTACGTTACATGGGCTAAGTGCAACCACTCCATCATAAATAACGCTGCTTTGCTATGCGGTGATAATATTTTTTAACAATCTCAGACCTGTAGCACAGACGGTTTTTGTTTATGTCCCGTTAAGCCCTGTTCAGGTAAAATTTATCTATTCGGCATGCAAAGATATGAACTGTGGTCAGGAATGCCATATAATTTAGCCATAACGGATGCCCCAACCGGGCGTTTTTTGGTGAACAGGAGAGTCAAATGATTTTACGTGTACTGGGCGTTTCGCTGATTGGTTTAACACTGGCGGGTTGTGTGAACGACAATTCACTCTCCGGCGACGTATATAGTGCTTCTGAAGCTAAACAGGTACAGAACGTGACCTACGGTACTATCGTTAATGCCCGTCCTGTTCAGATTCAGGGTGGTGATGACACGAACGTCGTGGGCGCAATCGGTGGTGCTGTGCTGGGTGGTTTCCTGGGTAACACCATTGGTGGCGGCACCGGTCGCTCTTTGGCTACCGCAGCAGGCGCAGTTGCAGGCGGCGTAGCGGGTCAGGGCGTTCAGGGTGCGATGAACAAAACTCAGGGCGTTGAGCTGGAAATCCGTAAAGACGATGGCAGCACCATTATGGTTGTGCAGAAACAGGGTAATACTCGCTTCTCTGCAGGCCAGCGTGTTGTACTGGCAAGCAACGGTAGCCAGGTCACCGTCTCCCCGCGTTAATATCCCGACGGATGCGGTCCTTTCGGGCCGCATCCATTTACCAAAACTATCATTTTAAAAAATGTATTTATAAAAATACATTCACACGGCGTATAATTAATTCCCTCTGATATTGTTCCTGCTCAAAGTATTTTTTATTTCCCTCCTTTAGACTCGTCTGATTCTCTTTTTCCTCTTTTTAATTTTTTAAGATTCTATGCTTGCGAACTGTCGATTTGTAATGAACCGCTTTGTGGCCTTTGCACTTGGGTGCATTTTTATCATTGCCGTGTTACAAGGTTGTTTTATAAAACTTGTTGAATGGGTTCCTTCATTCTCTCCGCTATTTTTCCCTACGCTCACTATTTTTCTTCTGGTATTCCATCTGTTTATCGCCTGTTTTATTGCAATGAAATACTGGTGTGATAAAAAACGGCTATATCTCGTTCCGATTGCGTCAGCCTTTGCCGGTTCAGCACTGCTGATGGTGGGTACGCTATCCAGTTTTCCAGGTTGGCTGGATCTCTATCAGTTCAACGAGGCGAACTATAATGACGCGATGATCTTTTATATGTTCCGACACCTCTTAATGGCGGTGCTCATGATGGCCTCAGCCTTACTTTATACGCTTCGCGTTTCCCCCCTTTCACGAAGCACCCACATCGGTATTGTTGTCGGATCGGCTCTCTTTACGGGCTGCATGCTTTGGCTGGCGTGGTTCTATTCCAGCCATTCCACGACGTTAACCCTGGATCTTGTGGATAATGAAACCCGGCAGTTCATGATTCTCTGGAGCCAGACCATCAACATCATTTTGGTCATTCTTTGGGTTGTCACATTAATCACCCTGATGGTCGTGACCCGGATAAGAAATTTGTTCTGGGCGGGCGGCAATTTTTTATGCGTCTGTTATGTCGTCACGCTGTTAATGCTGTTGGTAGGTGGATACGTAGAAGATGTATCATGGTACCGCGCCCGGTTATTCGAAACTGTCGCGACATTAATGATTATTTTCATTTTGCTTTCCGACGTCTTTAATTTGTATCGTGACTCGCACGTCAAATACCAACAGTCATATCAAAATTCAATCCGCGACCCGCTTACCCGTCTTTATAATCGCAGCTATTTTTATGATTCATTAAACTATGCCCTCAGCTCTGCAACGGAGGCACACCCGGTATCGGTGGTGGTAAGCGACCTTGACCGTTTCAAACGTATCAACGACTGTTACGGGCATTTGCAGGGCGATAAGGTATTACAGTTCGTCTCTAATCTGCTGACGGATTCCGTGCGCCCCCAGGATATCGCGGCCCGAATCGGTGGTGAAGAGTTTGTGTTGATGCTGACAAATACCCCTTCAGACGCCGCGCGGCAGGTGGCCGAGCGCATTCGCCTCAAGCTGAGCGGGTTTGATAAAGCCAGCAGCGGCGGTCATCTGCCGGAACCCATTACCATCAGCATGGGCGTATTCACCGCAACCTCGCCGGAAACCAGTGCGGAAACCTGCGTGGAGAGCGCGGATAAAGCCATGTATGAGGCAAAAGAGACGGGGCGCAACCGGGTGGTGGTGTTCAGATAATAAGAAAGGCCTTGATTTCGCAAGGCCTTTACGTTCGGTCAGTCGCGAGACTGCAGATCGTGGATGTTCTGCTCAAGACGGGCGATGAGTCCTATCAGCATCTCCAGCTCAGCGGGGGAAATACCTTCAAGGATCTCCCCACGCGTTTTACTGATGACAGCTTCCATCTCAGTAATAATCGGGGCCGCTTTTTCCGTCAATTTGATCCGCTTGGCGCGACGGTCGCTGGCGCAGGTTTGTCGGGAGATAAGTCCCTTCTCTTCCAGTTGGTCAAGAGTGCGCACCAGTGACGGCTGCTCAATGCCAATCGCTTTTGCCAGTTGGATCTGTGACTGGTCGGGCGGGAGCTGATGAATGTTATGCAGCGTAACCCAGTGCGTCTGCGTGAGTTCCAGAGGTTTCAGGCGATGGTCAATCAGAGCACGCCAGATGCGTACCAACCTTGCCAGATCAGAACCTAATGGCGATTCCAATTTCATCTCCTTATAATTAGCTTGCTAAGTGATTATAGTGATTTTAGAATAGTTTGCAGTATTTGTATTGCCAAAACAAATGCAATCACGGTATTCATCATTCCTGAAAGGATGATTTACACTGAACGGTAATGCGCCATCGCATTGAAATATGCCATTGTGGCCCTCACCCCACTGCAAAGGATCACTGCTTGTGACGTTCTTTTCCCTCTCCGCAGGGTTGCCCCTCCAGGATCTGATTGTCGGCGCATCGGTCTACTTTCCGCCACTGTTTAAAGCCGTGATGGTCGGTTTTGTGATCTGGCTCATTGCGCATCGTCTGCTGCGCGACTGGATGTATTCCGGTGAAATCTGGCACCCGATGTTAATGGATCTCTCCCTGTTTACCCTTTCCGTCTGTCTTGGCCTTGCCGTGTTAACCGTGTGGTGAGAATAGCATTGAAAACGTTAAAATATTTTTCCACTCTTTTCGTTTTAGCGCTGGCGCTTATGGCCGGCTGGTGGCTCTGGAATTATTACATGCAGTCGCCCTGGACGCGTGACGGCAAGATCCGCGCAGAACAGGTCAGCATCACGCCACAGGTGTCCGGCAGTATCAGCGCGCTGCTGGTGAAGGACAACCAGTTCGTTCATGCGGGCGATGTGTTATTCCGCATCGATGAGACCCCTTTCCACATTGCGGTGCTCAATGCCCAGGCGCAGCTCGCAAAAGCTCAATCAGATCTGGCAAAAGCCAATAACGAAGCCGAACGTCGCCGACATCTGTCGAGGAATTACATCTCTGCGGAAGATCTCGATACCGCCAATATCAATGTAAAAGCCATGCAGGCCAGCCTGAAGGTTGCAGAGGCAACGCTGAAACAGGCCGAGTGGCAACTGACCCAGACCGTTGTCAAAGCTCCGGTGGATGGATGGATCACGAGCCTGTCGACCCGTGTGGGGGATTACGCCACCACAGGCCAGCCGGTCTTTGCCCTGGTAGATAGCCACTCTTTCTATGTTGTAGGTTATTTTGAAGAGACCAAGCTGCGCCATATCCGCGAGGGTGCGCCTGCCCGGATCACGCTTTACAGCGGTGCAGAAACGTTACAGGGTCACGTTAGCAGCATAGGTCGGGCAATTTACGATCAGAGCGTGGAAACCGATTCTGGCCTGGTGCCTGACATCAAACCCAACGTACCGTGGGTGCGTCTGGCTCAGCGGGTGCCTGTTCGCGTCGAGTTTGAGCAACTGCCGAAAGACATTACTCTGGTCTCTGGCACAACCTGCACCGTCGCCATCGGATCGCGATGATGAACCTGGGGGCTTTCTCCTGGCGCAATACGCCGTGGATAAAAGCGACACGGCCGCAGTGGCGTTACGCGCTGCGTAACGGCATCGCCATGTGCCTTGCGCTTACGGTAGCCTATTATCTGAATCTGGATGAGCCTTACTGGGCGATGACCTCTGCTGCGGTCGTCAGCTTCCCTACCGTCGGGGGCGTTATCAGTAAAAGCCTCGGGCGCGTGGCGGGTAGCCTGCTGGGTGCGACCGCTGCACTGCTTCTTGCCGGCCATACCCTGAACGATCCCTGGCTCTTTCTGTTAAGCATGTCGGCATGGCTGGGGCTGTGCACCTGGGCCTGCGCCCATTTTACCAACAACGTTGCGTACGCGTTTCAACTGGCAGGTTACACCGCAGCCATTATCGCCTTTCCGGTCGTCAACGTGCTGGATACCACCGAGCTATGGGATATCGCCCAGGCACGCGTGTGTGAAGTGATGGTCGGCATTCTGTGCGGCGGCGTCATGATGATGATCCTGCCCAGCACCTCGGATGGCACTACGCTTATCACCGCCCTTAAAACGATGCACGCGCGTTTGCTGGAACATGCCAGCCTGCTCTGGCAGCCTGATAGCAGCGATAACATCCGTCTAGCACACGAAAAGGTCATCGGCCAGATCCTGACCATGAACCTGTTACGCATCCAGGCATTCTGGAGCCACTACCGTTTTCGTCGCCAGAACACGCTCCTGAACTATTTACTGCACCAGCAATTGCGGATGACGAGTGCGATCTCAAGCCTTCGCCGGATGTTGCTGAACTGGCCTGCGCCGCCAGCCCATACCCGGGAAGTTATCGAGGCGCTGCTCGCCGCCCTTGCGCGTCCGGATGCCGATATCTATACCGTGGCCCGCATTATCGCGCCGCTCGCCCCAACGGATGAATATGATTACCGGCACCGCGCCTTCTGGCAGCGTCTGAACTATTTCTGCCGCCTGTATCTGCGCAGCAGCCGCTGGTTAAAAGCCGTCGAAAATGCCACGCCCGTCACCGAATTTTCCGTTCCCGGTAGCCCAGCTCTGGCGCGCCATACCGACGCAATGGAGGCGCTGTGGAGCGGTTTTCGTACGTTTTGCGCGTTGACGGCCGTGGGTGCATGGGCCATCACCACCCAATGGGATGCGGGCAGTGCAGCCCTGACGCTTGCGGCAATCAGCTGCGTGCTCTATTCCGTCGCAGCTTCCCCGTTTAATTCCCTGACGCTTCTGCTGCGTACGCTGGTACTGCTGTCGCTGTTCAGCTTCGTGGTGAAATTTGGTTTGATGGTGCAGATAACCGACCTCTGGCAATTTCTGCTGTTTCTCTTCCCGCTATTAACCACCATGCAGTTGCTCAAACTGCAAATGCCAAAACTGGCCGGTCTGTGGGGGCAGTTGATTGTTTTTATGGGCTCATTTATCTCTGTAACGAATCCTCCGGTTTACGATTACGCTGATTTTCTCAACGATAACCTGGCGAAGATCCTCGGCGTGGGGCTGGCGTGGCTGGCTTTCGCCGTGCTACGCCCGGGCTCGGATGCGCGTAAAAGCCGCAGGCATATTCGTGAGCTGCGCAGGGGTTTTGTCGATCAACTGAGCCGCAGGCCGCATCTGCGTGAAAGCGAGTATGAATCGCTGGTTTACCATCATGTCAGCCAGCTGAACAACAGCCAGGATTCCCTCTCCCGTCGCTGGCTACTGCGCTGGGGCGTGGTGCTGCTGAACTGTTCGCACGTGGTGTGGCAGCTGCGTGCCTGGGAGACGCGTTCCGACCCGCTTTCGCAGGTCCGCGATAATTGTATTTCCATGCTCAGCGATGTCATGAGCGAGCGCGGAGTTCAGCAACGCCCCCTGAGCGTCACGCTCGCCGAGCTTCAGCGTATTTGCGACGCTCTGGCGCACCACCATCAGCCTGCGGCCCGCGATCTGGCGTCCATTATCTGGCGGCTGCACTGCTCCCTGTCACAGCTTGAACAGGCGCCGCCACCCGGAACAATTGGCGATCAGATCACGCCGCAGGCATAGCGCGCCCCGCCGCCGCCAAGCGGTTTAGGTTGATCGGACATGTTATCGCCGCCCACATGGACCATCAGCGCCTTGCCTTTGACCTCGTCAATCTTTTTCAGCCGGGGCGCAACAACCGGATCGGTGGCTTTACCGTCGTTATTCACCACCAGCACCGGCAGATCGCCGAGGTGCCCCATACCTTCCGGGCCTTCATGCTTACCAGAGTTGTGCGGATCCAGATGCCCCCCAGCGGCCTCAGCGGCTGAAGGTTTCCCCTCTTTCATTGCAGGTTGACAGCTGCCTTTGGCATGAACGTGAAAACCATGTTCACCGGGTGGAAGGGCCTTGAGATCGGGAGCAAATTCCAGCCCTTTATCGGTTTCGGTGATTTTCACCGTCCCGATGGACTGGCCTACTCCCTGAGAAGAGACGAGATTCATTTCAACTTCTTCGCTGGCTGCCTGCGCTCCTGCGCAAACAACCAGCGTGACCACTGCCAGAGCAAAACGCTTCATATGACCTCCACGGGTTATTTTTTGCACCTTAAGTCTATACCAGAGGCGCAGATTTCACCGGAAAGTCAGACTCCACGCACTCAGGGTACGTCGTAGCCCAGCGCCGCCTTGCGGATGCGGAACCACTGCTGACGCGACATATCCAGCTCTTCAGCCACCAGCGCAGCGCGTACGCGCTCAATTTTGCCGGAGCCGATAATTGGCAGCGGTTTAGACGGCAGGCGCAGGATCCAGGCGTAAACCACCTGCTCGATGCTTTCCGCATTCAGTTCGCGGGCCACGGTTTCAAGCTCGTTACGCAGCGGCTGGAAGGCCTCATCGTTAAACAGGCGACCGCCGCCGAGACAAGACCAGGCCATCGGACGAATGCGTAACTGTTGCAGCTGATCGAGCGTTCCGTCCAGCAGCAGCGGCTGGTGAACAGGCGAGATCTCCACCTGATTCGTCGCCAGCGTAAACGGCAGGCGAGACTGCAATAGCGCAAACTGTGCCGGGGTGAAGTTAGACACGCCAAAATGACGCACTTTGCCGCTCTGGTGTAGCGTCAGGAACGCTTCCGCAACCTCATCCGCATCCATCAATGGATCGGGACGGTGGATCAGCAGCAGGTCGATACGATCGGTGGCCAGGTTGACCAGTGACTGCTCAGCGCTTTTAACGATATGCGCGCTGTCAGTGATGTAATGCCCAAGTGCATGCTCCGGTTTTGCTGTGGTGGCAATACCGCATTTGGTCACAATCTCCATACGTTCACGCAGCGCTGGCGCACGCTTCAGCGCTTCGCCAAAAGCGGCCTCGCACTGATAGCCGCCATAAATATCAGCGTGATCGACGGTGGTGATCCCGAGATCGAGATGCTCTTCTATAAAGTCCGCCAGCTGGACCGGAGACATATTCCAGTCCATAAGGCGCCAGTAGCCCATAACGAATCGGGAGAATTCCGGGCCCTGCGGGGCAAGGGTAATACGCTGAACCATAACATTTTCCTCAAGGAAGTCATGTCACCAGTATACGCAATTACCCTGCTAAAACAGTGAAGGTTGCTGAGGTTCTTCGGTTTCAACCGCTTTGTTTGCACGAATTTTGCGCAGCAGACGTTGTCGGCAGAGCCGTAAGACCTCCTGCTTTTGCGCGTCGCTGAAATTTTGCCAGTTAAAACGTTCATCGCGTGTGCGCATGCAGCCACGGCAGTATCCTCGTTCATCAACCTGGCAAATACCCCGGCACGGGCTCTGGACAGGGAAAAATTCCAGTTGCTCTGCCACACCTACCTCCAGAACGTCATTATTCCCTACAGTGAAGACCCTAAATGGCCTGCATGCAAGGCGTGTCCGTCACAAACAGGGCATTAAGGTTTCGCTAATCTTCCCTTCTTATACTCGCCGCATTGATATAACGAATGGTCTGGTCATCATGTGGCTCACTAAAAAGTTACACTGTAACGATACGAAATTTACCCTCGCCTGTGCGCTTTTCTTCACCGTGTTCAATGCGCTGTTTATCCAGCACAGCTGGTCAATCATCGCACCTACCCGTCTGCACGACGTGCTTTTTGCCGCCAGTGTGCCGCTGGTTCTGTTCTGCGGCTGGGTCATTGTTTTTAGCCTGCTGAATATTCCCTTTATTCGCAAGCCGCTCATGATTGCCCTGACCATAGGATGCGCCGCCGCGACCTGGTTTATGTACACCTATGGCGCGGTTATCGATCAAAACATGATTGTGAACGTGTTTGAGACTAACTCCCAGGAAGCGACAGCCCTGGTAACGCCGCAGCTGATCCTGTGGCTGGCCGTCGCGGGTCTGGTCCCTTCCGTCATCTTAGCCCTGACGCGCATTCGAACCGGAAAATGGTGGTATGCCCTGCTAACACGTTTCGCCGCTATACTGGGTGCGCTGCTGGTGATCATTCTCGTCGCGGCAGTGTTCTATAAAGACTATGCTTCGCTGTTCCGCAATAACAAAAGCATCGTCAAAATGGTCACTCCGGCGAACTACGTGAGCGCCGTTGTGAAGTACAGTAAAATGCGCTGGTTTGCCGGCGACCAGACGCTGGTCCGCATTGGCGAGGATGCCCATAAAGGGGCGCTGATTTCCGGCCAACGTAAGAAAACCGTGCTGGTTCTGGTGGTGGGTGAAGCCTCCCGCGCTGCAAACTATTCGTTAAATGGTTACCCCCGTGAAACCAACCCCGAGCTGAAAAAGCGGGATGTCATCAACTTCCCACAGGCCTCCTCCTGTGGCACGGAAACCGCCGTTTCCGTCCCCTGCATGTTCTCCGGCATGACGCGAAAAAAATATGACGCGGACCTCGCCCATCATCAGGAAGGACTGCTCGATGTGCTTAACCACGCCGGGTTCAACCTGCTGTGGCGTGACAATGACGGCGGGTGTAAAGGTGCCTGTGACCGCGTGCCGCACACGGATATGACCCAGTGGAAACTGGATCAGTTCTGTAAGGACAAATCCTGTATCGACGACGTCAACCTGTACCGCCTGGACAACGTGCTGGACGGAATAAAGCAGGATACCGTACTGGTGATACACCTGATGGGCAGCCACGGTCCGGCTTATTACAACCGTTACCCGGACCGCTTCCGGAAATTCACCCCAACCTGCGATACCAATGAAATTCAGGATTGCGATCATCAGTCGCTGATCAATACCTATGACAACTCGATTCTGTATACCGATAGCGTGCTCAGCCGAATCATCGACGCGCTAAAAGCCCGGCAGGCCAGTATGAACACAGCGCTCATTTACCTCTCCGATCACGGCGAATCGCTGGGCGAAAGCGGAATTTACCTGCACGGTACGCCGTATATGCTGGCCCCGGAGCAGCAAACGCATATTCCGTTTATGTTCTGGCTCTCCCCGGACTATGCGAAAAACTTCGGCGTAAACACGGATTGCCTGCGTAACCATGCTGCAAAAGAGGCAGTTTCACAGGACAATTTGTTTGCCACGGTTCTGGGCATGATGGACGTGAAATCAGTGGTTTATCAGCCGCAGCTGGATATTTTGTCGCAATGTCGTCGCTAAGCGGGCTTGCATTAGACCGAACGGTCTATTAGAGTAAGAGCATGAGCAGACATACAGAACACGATACACGAGAACATTTGCTGGCTACCGGCGAGCGCCTTTGCATGCATCGCGGGTTTACCGGTATGGGGCTGAGCGAGTTATTAAAAACCGCTGAAGTGCCTAAGGGATCGTTTTATCACTATTTTCGATCCAAAGAGGCGTTTGGCGTAGCCATGCTGGAGCGGCACTACGCCAGCTACCATCAGCGCCTGGCAGCCCACTTCGCCAGCGGCGAAGGTGACTACCGGGATCGTGTTCTGAACTACTATCAGGAAACGCTGACGCAGTTCTGTCAGCAGGGCATCATCAGCGGGTGCCTGACGGTAAAACTGTCTGCCGAAGTGTGCGATCTCTCCGAAGATATGCGCACCGCCATGGATAAAGGGGCCAGCGGCGTAATCGCTCTGCTGGCTCAGGCGCTGGAAAAAGGCCGCGATGAAACAACGCTCTCCTTCTCCGGCGATCCGCTCACGCAGGCACAGGTGCTCTATTCCCTCTGGTTAGGCGCCAACCTGCAGGCAAAAATGTCTCGCAGCGCCGTGCCGCTCGAAAGCGCGCTGGCACATGTGAAAAACTGTATTACCGCGCCTGGCGTGTAGCCGGCGTTTTTATTTACCCTTTTACTAGTCGACTGGTCTACTCAGGAGCCATTATGTCCGCTGAAAAGCTATTTACCCCACTGAAAGTGGGTGCCGTTACTGCCCCAAACCGCGTGTTTATGGCCCCACTTACCCGTCTGCGCAGCATCGAGCCGGGAGATATCCCAACGCCATTGATGGGTGAGTATTACCGTCAGCGCGCCAGCTCGGGCCTGATTATTTCCGAAGCCACGCAGATTTCTGCCCAGGCTAAAGGCTACGCCGGTGCGCCGGGTCTGCACAGCCCGGAACAGATCGCCGCGTGGAAAAAAATCACCGCAGGCGTTCATGCTGAAGATGGCCGTATTGCGGTTCAGCTGTGGCACACCGGTCGTATCTCGCACAGCAGCATCCAGCCTGGCGGTCAGGCGCCCGTTTCTGCCTCTGCCCTGAATGCGAATACCCGCACTTCCCTGCGCGATGAAAACGGTAATGCTATTCGCGTCGACACCACCACGCCACGCGCGCTTGAGCTGGACGAGATCCCGGGTATCGTGAATGATTTCCGTCAGGCCGTCGCCAACGCCCGTGAAGCGGGCTTCGACCTGGTTGAGCTGCACTCTGCGCACGGCTACCTGCTGCACCAGTTCCTGTCACCGTCTTCCAATCAGCGTACCGACCAGTACGGCGGCAGCGTTGAAAACCGCGCGCGTCTGGTGCTTGAAGTGGTAGATGCCGTGTGTAATGAGTGGAGCGCAGATCGCATTGGTATTCGAGTTTCCCCAATTGGTACCTTCCAGAACGTCGACAACGGTCCGAACGAAGAAGCGGATGCGCTGTATCTGATTGAAGAGCTGGCTAAACGCGGTATCGCGTATCTGCACATGTCCGAGCCGGACTGGGCAGGCGGCAAGCCCTACAGCGAAGCCTTCCGCCAGAAAGTTCGCGAGCGCTTCCACGGCGTGATTATCGGGGCGGGCGCTTATACGGCAGAGAAAGCCGAGGATCTGATCGGTAAAGGTCTGATCGACGCCGTGGCCTTTGGCCGTGATTACATTGCTAACCCGGATCTGGTTGCCCGTTTGCAGAAGAAAGCCGAACTGAACCCGCAGCGCCCTGAAAGCTTCTATGGCGGCGGCGCGGAAGGTTATACCGACTACCCTTCACTGTAATCCCGCTTTGTACATTGATAGCGGCGACCTTTCGCCGCTATACTAAAACATCGTTTCTGTTCAAAAAGATAATCCATTCCACTGGTTAATGAGGAAATTATGCGCCTACTTCACACCATGCTGCGCGTTGGCGACCTGCAACGTTCCATCGATTTCTACACTAACGTTCTGGGCATGAAGCTGCTGCGCACCAGCGAAAATCCGGAATATAAATACTCTCTGGCGTTTGTCGGTTACGGCCCGGAATCTGAAGAAGCGGTCATCGAGCTGACCTACAACTGGGGCGTGGACAGCTACGAGCTGGGTACGGCTTACGGCCACATCGCGCTGGAAGTGGATAATGCGGCTGAAGCCTGCGAACGTATCCGCAGCAATGGCGGTAACGTCACCCGTGAAGCCGGTCCGGTTAAAGGCGGCACCACCGTGATTGCGTTTGTTGAAGATCCGGACGGGTATAAAATCGAACTGATCGAAGCTAAAGACGCTGGTCGCGGTCTGGGCAATTGATCCCGCAGGGCGCACTATGCGCCCGTTGTTTTGCTGCATCCCCTCTCAAAATTTGCCATAATGCGCACTGCTTTTTCCCCCTTGTAAGAGACCCTGATGTCCGATAACGCTCAATTTACCGGTCTGTGCGACCGTTTTCGTGGTTTTTATCCCGTTGTCATTGATGTAGAAACAGCCGGATTTAACGCTAAAACCGATGCGCTGCTTGAGATTGCCGCCATCACGCTGAAGATGGATGAACAGGGCTGGCTTGTACCGGACACCACGCTGCATTTCCACGTTGAACCCTTTGAAGGGGCAAACTTACAGCCAGAGGCGCTGGCCTTTAACGGTATCGATCCGACAAACCCGCTGCGCGGGGCGGTAAGCGAATATGAGGCGCTGCACGCCATTTTCAAAATGGTGCGCAAGGGCATGAAAGAGAATGACTGTAGCCGCGCCATCATGGTGGCCCACAACGCTACGTTCGATCACAGCTTCACCATGGCTGCCGCCGAGCGCGCCTCGCTAAAACGTAATCCATTCCATCCGTTTGTGACCTTCGACACCGCCGCGCTGAGCGGCCTGGCGCTGGGGCAAACCGTGCTCTCTAAAGCCTGCATCACGGCGGGTATTGCGTTTGACGGCACTCAGGCGCATTCCGCGTTATACGATACCGAGCGTACGGCGGAGCTGTTCTGTGAGATCGTCAACCGCTGGAAACGTCTGGGTGGCTGGCCGCTGCCGATGGGCGACGAGGCCGATCTTCAATCGTAGACTGGGTAATCAACAGCTCCACAGGACAAAAAAAAGCGACCAACATAATGTGGTCGCTTTTTTATATCCGCAGAAAACTTATTCTGCGTCCGGCTCTTCGGTTTTATACTTCGCCGCAGTCTCTTTGATCAGCTGTTGCAGTTCGCCGCGCTGATACATTTCAATCAGAATATCACAGCCGCCAACCAGTTCACCGTCAACCCACAGCTGTGGGAAGGTCGGCCAGTTTGCGTATTTTGGCAGCTCAGCGCGGATGTCCGGGTTTTGCAGGATATCAACGTAAGCAAAACGCTCACCACAGGCGGACAGCGCCTGAACCGCTTGCGCGGAGAAGCCGCAGCTTGGCAGCTTCGGAGAACCTTTCATGTACAGGAGAATCGGGTTTTCAGCGATCTGGCGCTGAATTTTTTCAATAGTGGTGCTCATGTCTTGCTTCCTTTAACTTCTGTTACGGCATCAGTCTGACATTGTAGCGGGTCAGGCCGACATCGGAAAATAACATTTTTGTCACGTCTCATTATTTTATCCGCTATCGCGTAAAGTTGCATTGATAATGACGTTTAAGGCTGCGCGCCGTGCGGTTTTGCTTAAGGAGCGAACAAGAGTGCGACAGAATGGTGAATTTTTTTGCACTTGCTAACGAAACACATTTTTTGAATGAAAAATGCTATTAACTTATTCCGATTTTATGGATTAGAATCGACTGGTTTTGTAAATCTCATGCGGGTATGTATTTTGGCTCGCACTTATCAGGGGACTGCCCAGTGGCGCGGATAACTAAAATCTCGATGACGCTCTGTGCTTTACTGTTTACCACACTCTCATTTACGCCAGCGGCGAACGCCTCCGAACAGGCGCGGCATTCTGCTGTACAAAAAACGCATCTGGCAAAAACCACAGAACGTAAGAAAAAAACCACCAGCAAAACAGTAAAGAAGAAAACCACCGCTCACACCAAAAAGACCGCCTCCAGTAAAACCAAAACTCTCCGTTCCGGCACGCACAAAACCACTCGCACGACCGCCAGCCTGGTGAATGATAAATGCACCGTGCGCAAAGGCCATAAAACGAAATGCGCAAAAGTGACGAAGCTGGCTGACGTGCATAAAGCGCGTATGCAGAAAGCGCAAAAAACGGCGATGAATAAACTGATGGGGCAAATAGGTAAACCATATCGCTGGGGTGGCACCTCTCCGCGCACCGGTTTTGACTGTAGTGGGCTGGTTTATTATGCCTATAAAGATCTGGTGAAGTTTCGCATTCCACGCACCGCCAATGAGATGTACCATCTGCGCGACGCCGCGCCTGTAAACCGTGGCGAACTGCAAAATGGCGACCTGGTGTTCTTCCGCACCCAGGGACGCGGCACGGCCGATCACGTTGGGGTGTATGTGGGTAACGGTAAATTTATCCAGTCACCGCGCAGCGGTCAGGACATTCAGATCACCTCCCTCAGCGAAGATTATTGGGTGCGCCACTATGTGGGTGCGCGCCGAGTGATGACGCCAAAAACCATTCGCTAGACCCTGCCCTGCCGCCTCCGTGGCGGGGTAAGTTCCTCTTTTGCATACCCTTTCAATTTGCTATTCTGTCCTTGTTGTCTGTAGGGTTATTGGCAACGTATAAAACTATAAGGAGAGTAGCAATGTCGTTCGAATTACCTGCACTACCGTATGCAAAAGACGCCCTGGCTCCGCACATTTCTGCGGAAACCCTGGAGTACCATTACGGCAAGCATCACCAGACCTATGTCACCAACCTGAATAACCTGATCAAGGGCACCGATTTTGAAGGCAAAACGCTGGAAGAGATTGTGCGCAGTTCAGACGGTGGCGTATTCAACAACGCCGCTCAGGTGTGGAACCACACCTTCTACTGGCACTGCCTGGCTCCAAATGCAGGCGGAGAACCTACCGGTGAGCTGGCCGCAGCGATTAACGCCGCGTTCGGCAGTTTCGCGGATTTCAAAGCGAAATTTACTGACGCCGCCGTTAAAAACTTTGGCTCCGGCTGGACCTGGCTGGTAAAAGAGGCTGATGGCAAACTGGCTATCGTTTCCACTTCTAATGCGGGTACCCCTCTGACCACCAGCGTAACGCCGCTGATGACCGTGGACGTATGGGAACACGCCTATTACATTGATTACCGTAATGCGCGCCCGAACTACCTGGAACATTTCTGGGCACTGGTTAACTGGGAATTTGTTGCGAAGAACTTCGCCGCATAAGGGACACGCAGAAGGGGCAACCCTTCTGCGTTTTTATTTATTCCGCCGTACACACCGCTTCTGGCTGTTTACGCCCGGACATCAACACCAGCAGCAAGCCGAGTGCGGCAATGATCGCCCCCATCACCGGCACAAAGCTGTAACCCAAACCACTGGAGATCACCGCCCCACCCGCTGCGGCTCCCAGCGCATTGCCGAGGTTAAATGCACCGATATTCACTGACGAAGAGAGCCCCGGTGCTTCGTGCGCAACGCGCATTACACGCATCTGCAACGGCGGCACCACGGCAAAGGTTGCGGCGCCCCACACCACCATGGCAACCGCGGCGCCCACTTCGTTACGTGCCAGCCACGGGATCGCCACCATGATGACAATCAGCAGCGTTAAAAAACCTTTCAGCGTCCCGCTGACGGAGCGGTCGGCAAATTTCCCGCCGAGATAGTTGCCAATCGAGAACCCGACACCAATCAGCACCAGCATCGCGGTAACAAAGAGTGGCGTTGCGTGGGTAATGTCGTGCAGCACCGGGGAGATAT
This sequence comes from Enterobacter sp. MGH 4, assembly GCF_000534735.1. Taxonomy (NCBI): domain Bacteria; kingdom Pseudomonadati; phylum Pseudomonadota; class Gammaproteobacteria; order Enterobacterales; family Enterobacteriaceae; genus Enterobacter; species Enterobacter sp. MGH 4. The sequence continues at coordinate 1,404,390 of NZ_KI973289.1, forward strand.
AGGTGTAGAGCGTAAACATCGCCCCTGCCCCCAGCACCGTGGTGAGCAGCGCGGACAACACCTGAGGACGCATCAGCACCGCCAGCTCTTTACGTACTTCCGGACGTTCTCCCGCACTTCCTTTCGGCAGCGAGAAGAACAGCGCGACCATCGCGACCACGCCCAGTCCGGCGGTTGCGAGGAAAGACATACGCCAGCCGATGGCTTCTCCGAGCCAGGTGGCAGCGGGAACGCCGCCGATATTAGCGATAGTGAGGCCCATAAACATAGTGGCTACCGCGCTGGCCTGCTTATGTTTTGGCACTACGCTTGCGGCAACAACCGAGCCCAGCCCGAAGAAAGCGCCGTGGTTCAGGCTAGTCAGAATACGGGAAAGCATCAGCGTGGTGTAATCCGGCGAAATCGCGGAAAGCACATTTCCGAGAGTAAAAATTGCCATCAGGAAAATCAGCGCATTGCGTCGCGCGCGGTGCGAAAGCAGCAGCGTCATCAGCGGTGCGCCCACCATCACGCCGATCGCATAGGCGCTAATCAACATACCGGCCGCAGGGATAGAGACGTCCACACCCCGGGCGATAACAGGCAATAACCCCATCGGGGAGAATTCAGTGGTGCCAATCCCAAAGGCGCCAATCGCCAGGGCCAGCAGGGGAAAATTGATTTTCATGAAAAGACTCCGGATACCGTGCCGTTACCCGGCACAGACTAAGAAGGCAAAAGCATGACATCAATCACAAAAAATGAGAAGTTAACATTTTGGCAAAAGATTTTTGCCGGAGAGGTAACAATAGCGGCAAGGGAGGGAGAAGACTCTCCCTCCACCTAAATCAGTGCAGCGCAGCGGTTAAACCACCCGCAACAATCAGGGCAAGAACAACAATGGTGGTAAACAGCGAAAACTTCAGATCGGTACTCATCAATTTTTCTCCTTTTATTCACCTTACGAAAAGTGAGCTTGCTCATTTTTACACAGTTCAGGTCAAAAATCTTCCAGGATTTAAACGGATATCCACTTTACCTCTTCCCCTTTTCATCAAGATAGGACAAAATTCCACGCTAAATTTATTAGCGTACCGGCCACTGACCCCCTCCTGACGTCCTGTGTCGTTTTCCCGGCGTGTCGCAACTCATGTTTGCGTAATAAGGGTGAGAGAAGGCAAACGTTTACCTTCATTTTTTTCAGGAGCTTAGGATATGGTCTGGAGTGACATTTAATGGCAACAATTAAAGACGTAGCAAAACGCGCAAACGTTTCCACTACAACCGTATCACATGTTATTAACAAAACGCGTTTCGTCGCAGAAGAGACGCGTAATGCCGTTTGGGCAGCAATCAAAGAACTGCACTACTCGCCAAGTGCGGTCGCCCGTAGCCTGAAGGTTAATCACACCAAATCGATTGGCCTGCTGGCCACCAGCAGTGAAGCGGCTTACTTTGCTGAAATCATCGAAGCCGTTGAAAAAAACTGCTTTCAGAAAGGCTATACCCTGATTCTGGGCAACGCGTGGAACAACATTGAAAAACAGCGCGCTTACCTGTCGATGATGGCGCAAAAACGCGTCGACGGCCTGCTGGTCATGTGTTCTGAATACCCTGAGTCGGTGCTTTCCATGCTGGAAGAGTATCGCCACATTCCGATGGTAGTGATGGACTGGGGCGAGGCGCGCGCAGACTTCACCGACTCTGTTATTGATAACGCCTTTGAAGGCGGCTACATGGCCGGGCGTTATCTGGTAGAACGCGGGCATCGTGAAATTGGCGTGATCCCGGGCCCGCTGGAGCGTAACACCGGTGCTGGCCGTCTGGCCGGTTTCATGAAAGCGATGGAAGAGGCGCTGATTACCGTGCCGGAAAACTGGATTGTCCAGGGCGATTTCGAGCCGGAGTCGGGCTATCGCGCTATGCAGCAGATCGTCTCCCAGCCGCATCGCCCTACCGCTGTATTCTGCGGCGGCGATATCATGGCAATGGGCGCGCTCTGCGCGGCGGATGAACTCGGCCTGCGCGTTCCGCAGGACATCTCGGTGATCGGCTATGATAACGTTCGCAACGCCCGTTTCTTTACCCCGGCGCTGACCACCATTCACCAGCCGAAAGATTCGCTGGGTGAAACGGCCTTCAATATGCTGATGGACAGGATCGTCAACAAGCGAGAACAGTCCCAGTCCATTGAAGTCCACCCGCGCCTGATTGAACGCCGTTCCGTTGCCGACGGTCCGTTCCGCGACTACCGACGTTAATCTCTTTACGGGGCCAGCTACGCTGGTCCCCGCAACCACTCCCGGTTCAGCGTTTCGCTGTCTCCCAGATAATCCAGCAGCCAGGCCATGGCGGGCGAGACGTCGTTTTGCTGCCACGTCAGACAGCATGCAGCATCCGGGAAAGGGTTTTCCAGCGTCAGAGCCACCCACTCTCCCGCGTCGATGCGCGGGCGCGCAAAATGCACCGGCACCATGCCAACGCACAGCCCCGCGCTCAGACAGGTGGCTGACGACTCCCAGTCCGGCGCAACCACGCGGCGCTGATTATCCAGCAGCCAGGTAATGCGCTTGGGCAGCGAGCGGGAGGTATCTTCCAGCACCAGCGAGGGCCAGTTGCGTAAGGTGTCATCACTCAGCGGCCCGTCCAGCGCCGCCAGCGGGTGATCGCGCGCGACCACGCAGGTCCAGCTCAGCATGCCCATGTCGCGAAACGCGTAGCGCCCGCCAACCGGGATCGCCTGGGTTGCACCAATCGCCATCTCCGCCCTGCCGTCCGCCAGCGCATCCCATACGCCGTTGAACACTTCCTGCGACACACGCAGTTCGACGTCGGAAAAATGACGATAGAAATCGACGATCATTTGCCGGGTCCGTTCCGGCTTAACGATGTTATCCACCGCGATAGCGAGATGTCCGCGCCAGCCGTTGGCGATCTGCTGGCACTGCTCACGGGTGATCTGCATTTTTTTGATAACAGACCGGCCTTCCTTCAAAAACCACGCGCCGGCAGGCGTGAGCTCCACGTCGCGATGACGCCGCTCGAACAGCGGGACTGCCAGCCACGCTTCCAGCTGGCGCACCGTATAGCTGATAGCCGAGGGAACGCGGTGCAACTCCTGGGCGGCACCAGTAAAGCTGCCGTTACGCGCCACGGCATCAACCACTTCAAGGGAATAATCTGACCACATCTTTAGCCTGCAAATTTTTTGAATGCACCCACCAAATATTAGCGTTTCACAAGCCGCTTTGCACTCCCTACACTCTGCGCCAACGTACACCTGCCTCCTCAGGAGAAAAAACAGTGCAACCCAGGAAAGGATTTTTAGTCTGGCTCGGCGGCTTAAGCGTGCTGGGCTTTTTGGCGACCGATATGTATCTGCCCGCATTCGCCGCGATGCAGGAAGATTTGCAAACCCCTGCCGCCGCCATCAGCGCCAGTTTGAGTTTGTTCCTCGCCGGCTTTGCTTTTGCGCAACTGCTCTGGGGGCCGCTCTCTGATCGTTTTGGCCGTAAGCCCGTCCTGTTGCTGGGACTGGCGATTTTTGCCGTAGGCTGTCTGGGCATGATGTGGGTCCGCGATGCCGCCTGGTTATTGGTGTTGCGCTTTATTCAGGCGGTCGGCGTCTGTGCCGCAGCGGTCACCTGGCAGGCGCTGGTGACCGATTACTACCCCGCCTCACGCACTAACCGCATCTTCGCCACCATCATGCCGCTGGTCGGCCTGTCTCCGGCGCTCGCTCCGCTGCTGGGCAGCTGGATCCTGGCGCATTTCGACTGGCAGGCCATTTTCGCCACGCTCTTTGCGATCACGCTGGTCCTGATGCTGCCCGCGTTCGGGCTTAAACCTGCGCATAAAAAAGAGACGCATCCGGACGCGAAGCCCATCACCTTTACCTCTTTACTGCGGGCGAAAGCCTATCGCGGTAACGTGCTGATTTATGCCGCCTGCTCTGCCAGCTTCTTTGCCTGGCTTACCGGTTCACCGTTCATTCTGCATGACATGGGCTACAGCCCGGCGGCTATCGGCCTGAGCTATGTACCACAGACCATCGCCTTCCTGGTGGGTGGCTATGGCTGTCGCGCCGCGCTGCAAAAATGGGAAGGCCAGCAGATGCTGCCCTGGCTGCTGGTGCTGTATGCGCTAAGCGTGATTGCGACCTGGGCTGTCGGCTTTATTCCCGGCGCCGGGCTTGCAGAAATTTTGATTCCGTTCTGCGTCATGGCGATCGCTAACGGGGCCATTTACCCTATCGTTGTAGCCCAGGCGCTGCGTCCATTCCCGCAGGCGACAGGCCGCGCTGCCTCGCTGCAAAATACCCTGCAACTTGGCCTGTGCTTCCTGGCAAGTCTCGTGGTCTCTGCGTTGATTGCAACCCCGCTGCTCACCACCACCAGCGTGATGCTGGTCACCGTTGTGCTGGCAGGATTGGGTTATCGCATGCAGTCCTCCGCCCATCGCGAGCAGAGTGAAAACGCGCAGGCAGAAACGTCGCACGCCTGATTACGCGGGAAACTATGTTAAAAACCAGTGATTAGGTTGCTAACAATTTTCTGTTGAATCACCAAATTTTGCGGCCTATACTGAATTTGGTTCGATTAAATACGATAAATATTAAGTGTTAACGGGAGCCGGAGCGCTCCCGTTTTACCATGGAAGGCATTTCGGCAAGGGTTATCTCCCTTCCTCTGTTCTACGTCGGATATTAGCCTCGCGGGCATTTACCGTGAGATTTCTCACAAACCAAAAAAGCGTCTACGCTGTTTTAAGGTTCTGATCACAGCAAGGTGATGGAGAAGCTATGAGTTCATCGTGTATAGAAGAAGTCAGCGTTCCGGACGATAACTGGTCCCGGATCGTCAGTGAACTGTTGGGACGTGCGGGCATTACGATTAATGGCTCATCCCCCTCCGATCCCCAGATTAAACATCCCGATTTTTTCAAACGCGTGTTACAGGAGGGATCGTTAGGGCTGGGTGAAAGCTATATGGACGGCTGGTGGGAGTGTGAGCGGCTGGATATGTTCTTCTCCAGCGTTTTACGCGCCGGTCTTGAAAATCAGCTCCCTCGTCATTTCAAAGATACGTTACGTATCGCCTCCGCCCGCCTGTTCAATCTGCAAAGTAAAAAGCGCGCGTGGATCGTCGGTAAAGAGCATTATGACCTGGGCAACGACCTGTTCAGCCGTATGCTTGACCCGTTAATGCAGTACTCCTGCGGATACTGGAAAAAAGCGACAACCCTGGAAGAGGCGCAGCAGGATAAGCTACAGCTGATTTGCGATAAGTTGCAGTTGCAGCCCGGCATGCGCGTGCTGGACATCGGCTGTGGTTGGGGCGGCCTTGCCTGGTTTATGGCGAAACATTACGGTGTCAGCGTAGTCGGCGTCACGATTTCAGCTGAACAGCAGAAGATGGCACAGGAACGCTGTCTGGGTCTGGATGTCGATATTCGGCTTCAGGATTACCGCGACCTGAATGAGCAGTTCGATCGGATTGTTTCCGTGGGTATGTTCGAGCACGTGGGGCCAAAGAACTACAAGACTTATTTCGACGTCGCCGACCATAACCTGAAGCCTGACGGAATTTTCCTGCTACACACCATCGGCTCTAAACGCACCGATAACAATGTGGATCCCTGGATCAACAAATATATCTTCCCGAATGGTTGTTTACCCTCTGTTCGCCAGATTGCGAACGCCAGCGAACCGCATTTTATTGTGGAAGACTGGCATAACTTCGGCGCAGATTACGACACCACGCTGATGGCCTGGCATGAACGTTTCCAGGCTGCATGGCCTGAAATCGCCGACAACTATTCGGAACGATTCAAACGGATGTTCAGCTATTATCTTAATGCCTGCGCGGGTGCGTTCCGCGCGCGGGATATACAGCTGTGGCAGGTGGTGTTTAGTCGTGGGATTGAGCACGGCCTGCGCGTGGCCCGCTGAAAAATAACCCCGGGTAACCGGGGTTATTTTTTATTCTTCTTCCACGGCCTTTATTATCGCCGCCTCTTTCGCCGCCAGCACGCGCTCAACGGTATCCACGACCGCCTGGGTCTGCGGATCAATTTCGATATTTACGCGCTGCCCCAGTTTTTTTGCGCCAAGCGTAGTACGTTGCAGCGTTTCAGGAATTAAATGCACGCAAAAACGCGTTGGCGTCACTTCACCGACGGTCAGACTAATCCCATCGATGCCAATAAATCCTTTATAAAGGATGTATTTCATTAATGACGGATCCTGCACCTTAAACCAGATTTGACGGTTATTTTCCGAGGTCACGATTTTCGCCACTTCTGCGGTGGTCATAATATGGCCCGACATCAGATGCCCGCCAATCTCATCGCTGAATTTCGCCGCACGTTCAACGTTGACGGTATCCCCCACCACCAGCTCACCCAGGTTAGTGATGCGCAGCGTCTCTTTCATTAAATCAAAGCTTATCTGGTTACCGTTAATTTCGGTCACCGTCAGGCAGCAGCCGTTATGCGCTATCGACGCCCCGGTTTCAATGCCGTCGAGCATATATTCAGGCAGCTCAACTACGTGAGTGCGGAAATTCGGTTTTTCATCAATGGACACCACTTTGGCAGTGCCCTGCACAATACCAGTAAACATGCTTACAGCTCCTGTTCATTCCGAACGGCGATGACACCGTATAATCCCACCACAATAACAGTTGAAAAAACAGGTTGCCAGTGATGCGCAATTTCTGGCGATTTTTTCACTAGATAATTAGTTAAACCCCGCTACAATAGCTGGCATCCCTCTGTTTTTTCTTCTTGCTGCCAGTAACGGCGGCCTTTTTAGTCTCTCAAATAACTACAATACAAAGGTGTTCACGTGCAGAAGTATATGATCGAAGCGCGTCAGTTATTGGCACTGGCCATACCGGTGATCGTCGCGCAGGTAGCCCAAACCGCAATGGGATTTGTGGATACGGTAATGGCCGGTGGTTACAGCGCCACCGATATGGCCGCCGTGGCGATCGGAACCTCAATCTGGCTCCCGGCCATTCTGTTTGGTCACGGCCTGCTGCTGGCGCTGACGCCCGTTATCGCGCAGCTTAACGGCTCCGGTCGACGCGACCGCGTAGCCCATCAGGTGCGCCAGGGCTTCTGGCTGGCCGGGGGTGTCTCCGTCCTGATTATGATCGTCCTGTGGAACGCCGGGTATATTATTCGCGCCATGCATAATATCGACCCGGCGCTGGCAGATAAAGCAGTCGGTTATCTGCGCGCCCTGCTCTGGGGCGCGCCCGGTTATCTCTTCTTCCAGGTGGCTCGTAACCAGTGTGAAGGGCTGGCAAAAACCAAGCCGGGCATGGTGATGGGCTTTATCGGCTTGCTGGTGAACATTCCCGTGAACTACATCTTCATCTACGGTCATTTTGGCATGCCGGAACTCGGCGGCGTGGGTTGTGGCGTGGCGACGGCTGCGGTGTACTGGGTGATGTTCGGCTGTATGCTCACCTACGTTAAACATGCGCGATCCATGCGCGACATTCGTAACGACACCGCCTTTAGCACGCCTGACTGGTCGATGATGAGCCGCCTTACCCAACTTGGTCTGCCCATTGCGCTGGCGCTGTTCTTTGAAGTGACGCTGTTTGCCGTTGTCGCCCTGCTGGTCTCGCCGTTAGGGATTATTGACGTGGCAGGCCACCAGATCGCCCTGAACTTCAGCTCTTTGATGTTCGTCCTGCCGATGTCCCTGGCTGCTGCGGTGACGATTCGCGTGGGCTTCCGTCTGGGGCAAGGCTCGACGCTGGATGCGCAAACGGCAGCCCGCACCGGGCTGGGCGTCGGCGTCTGCATGGCAGTCTGTACCGCGCTCTTTACCGTGCTGTTGCGTGAGCAAATTGCCCTGCTCTATAACGACAACCCGGAAGTAGTGACCCTGGCCTCGCATTTGATGCTGCTTGCGGCCATTTACCAGATCTCTGACTCCATCCAGGTAATTGGCAGCGGCGTGCTGCGTGGGTATAAAGATACGCGTTCCATCTTCTTTATCACCTTTATCGCTTACTGGGTTCTGGGCCTGCCGAGTGGGTATATTCTGGCGCTCACGGATCTGGTGGTGGATCGCATGGGGCCAGCCGGATTCTGGATGGGCTTTATCATCGGCTTAACGTCTGCAGCCATTATGATGATGCTGCGCATGCGCTTCCTGCAACGTCAGTCGTCTGCGGTCATTTTGCAACGCGCTGCGCGTTAATGACACAGTAGCCGCCGGCTGGCGGCTACTTTCTCTTCACTTTGCGCGGTAATGAAGCAATCGCGTGAAATCAGAGAGAAAAATGCATTTTCCCTCTTGCCACCTTGGTGCTGTGCCGCTAATATTCGTCCCCGTTGTCACCGACAACACAATGCGTTCATAGCTCAGTTGGTTAGAGCACCACCTTGACATGGTGGGGGTCGTTGGTTCGAGTCCAATTGAACGCACCATTCTGCGTCCGTAGCTCAGTTGGTTAGAGCACCACCTTGACATGGTGGGGGTCGGTGGTTCGAGTCCACTCGGACGCACCATTTCAGTCCTGAAATGGTGCAAAAATCCTCTTCTGAACGTCTTAATTTTTCCCTTCATTGAATGACTTAACCTTTCTCCTGCTACGCTTATTCTATGGTTCAGAAACGCAGGAACGCTTTCGATGAAAAAAATCGCCATTATCGGCTCAGGCCCAACAGGGATTTACACCTTTTACTCACTTCTTAACAACGCAGCACCGCTGTCGATCACCGTGTTCGAAAAAGCAGACCAACCCGGCGTAGGGATGCCCTACAGCGACGAGGATAACTCCCGGCTAATGCTGGCGAATATCGCCAGTATCGAAATCCCGCCCATTTTTATCACCTACCTCGACTGGCTCAAACAGCAGAGTGAAGCCCATCTTGCCCGCTATAACGTCGACAAAGACAGACTGAATGAACGGCAGTTTCTGCCGCGTATTCTGCTGGGTGAATATTTCCACGACCGCTTTCTCGCCGTCGTTGCCGAGGCGAAAAAGGCTGGGTTTCATATCGAGGTTCATCCCAACGCAGAAGTCACTGATATTAAGGCTGATGCAGACGGCGTGGCCCTGTCAGTGAACGATGCCCCTTTCTCAAGGCGGTTTGATCTTGCAGTGGTCGCCACCGGTCACGTCTGGCCTGATGAAGATGAATCCACCCGCGACTATTTCCCAAGCCCATGGTCGGGGCTGATGGACGCGGATATCCGAGCCTGTGAGGTGGGGATTATGGGTACCTCCCTCAGCGGACTGGACGCTGCTATGGCGGTAGTAATGCAGCATGGTCGGTTTAGCGGGGAGCAGTTCGTTGTCAATAAAGGTAGTGAGGGGCTAAACATCACGCTGATGTCCCGCTCGGGCGTTCTTCCGGAGGCCGACTTTTACTGCCCTATCCCTTATGAACCGCTGTCGGTGTTAACGGAGTCTGTGGCAGAAAGCGAAATTGCCAAAGGCCCTGACGGGCTGCTTGACCGCATCTTTGCGCTGATGGTGAAAGAGCTTGAGCTGGCCGATCCGCGCTGGTGCCAGGCGATAGCGATCGGCACGCTGAATGCTGACACGCTTCGTGATGTCTGGTTTGAGGATCGTAAAAAGCATGGTCCTTTCACCTGGGCCGAAGCGAATCTGAAAGAAGTGGAGCGCAATAAGTGCGAGAAACGCACCGTTGCCTGGCGCTATACCGTGCTTCGTCTGCATGAAGTAGTTCAGGCCATTGTCCCTTCACTCAATGAACGTGACAGAGAACGGTTTAAATCCGGGCTGGAGCGTGTGTTTATTGATAACTATGCCGCCATTCCACCGCAGTCTATCCGCCGGTTACTGGCACTGCGCGAGGCAGGGATCATTAGCGTAGTCGCACTCGGTGATGATTACGCCCTGGATATCGGCAGCGATCAGACCGTCATCACCACGAAAGAAAAGCGTTATCGCTTCGACGTCTTTATCGATGCCCGCGGGCAGAAACCGCTCAGAAATAAGGATATTCCCTTCCCGACGCTGCGCAAACAGCTTGAGGAAACGGGGGATGAAATACCGGACGTGGGGGAAGACTACACGTTGCTGTCACCTGCGTCTCTGCGCGGACGTATCGCTTTTGGGGCGATCCCCTGGCTGATGCACGATCATCCGTTTGTTCAGGGTTTGTCTGAGTGCGCTGAAATTGGTAAAGCGATGGCGAAAGCGGCGGGGAATCCTGCATCTGGCGTGCGACGGAAGTTACCTTACACGGAGTTTTAACAGGGCTTCCCTGCCCTGCGGTGTCGGATTACTCGAAGAAGACTTCCGGGTTTTCCGACAACGACACGAACGATTTAGTGTTCTTGTCCAGGGCAAGGATTTTGCCGCTTTCAATATCATACACCCAGCCGTGCAGGCGAATGGCGTTGTTGCGCAGGCCTACCGCCACCGACGGATGGGTCTTGATGTTGCTCAGCTGAGCAAAGACGTTCTCCTGCACCATCGCATTCACTTTATCGATTGGCTGATCCCAGGTTTTCTTCTCAACCACCGCTTTTGCCGCATCAGAATAGCGCAGCCAGTGGGAAACGGCTGGCATCGGCTCCAGATCGGCGTTGTCAGCAATCGCCTTCATCGCGCCGCAGTTGGAGTGGCCGCAAATAACAATATCGGTCACGCCGAGGGCCACTACCGCGTATTCGATGGTTGCAGAGACACCGCCAGGCTCCGGCCCGAACGGTGGCACAATGTTGCCCGCGTTTCGAATGACAAAGAGCTGTCCTGGCTCCTGCTGCGTGACCAGTTCCGGAACCAGACGGCTGTCGGAGCAGGAGATAAACAGCGCTTTGGGATTCTGACTAGACGCTAAACTACGAAAAAGCTCTTTACGTTGCGGGAAAATCTCTTTTTGAAAGCTGAGAAAACCTTCAATGATATGTTGCATAGCCATTTCTCTTTTATCTGTTTTAGTTTAGGTATGATCGCGATCACACTCGTAAAATTTAACCACCGTGCCTTAGCGGAGACAAGCAATATATTTCTGGCCCGACCGCTGCACAATCTCATCTGCGTTCGCCGGGATGTTTTGCCCTTCAAAGGCCCCGTACAGTCGCTGGTACGTTTTCCCGGTCAGTCGACCGATCACCGATTCAACGGTGCGGGCAGGCAGCGGCAGCATATTCGGATAACTCCACATAAACGACACGGCGTCCTTACCAGGCGTAACCTGCAAAATATCACCGGCCAGCAGCACGCCGTCGCCTGACTGCCAGTGCAGCACCGTGCCGCCTGCAAAATGCCCGCCCAGACGCAGCAGCGTCACCGACGGCAAAATCTCCAGGGCGTCCTCCTCCCAGAAGCGTATCGCCGGACTGTCACGCATCACCCACTGCCGATCGCTGGCGTGCAGGTAGATCGGCGCGTTAAACGCGGCGGCCCACTCCTGCATGGTGGTGTAGTAATGTGGGTGCGAAATCGCGATCGCGCTGATGCCCCCGAGCGCGTCAACTAACGCTCTGGTCGCCGGATCGAGGTTGGCGATGCAGTCCCACAGAACATTGCCCTGCGGCGTACTCAGCAGAAGCGCCCGCTGGTTGATGGCAAAAGCGGGAACGGTTTTGATGCTGAACAGCTGCGGCTCCAGCTGTTGCCATTTGTTGGTGTGCGTGGTCGTAAGGCTGTCGAAGTCCGTCCATGCCTGGCCCGTGACCGGGACATACTGGCGCTCATCGTCGCAAATCGGGCAGTTTTTGGGCTGTTCATCGTAAGCGGTACCGCAGGTTTTACAGAGTGTAATCATCGGCTTTCCTCAGCAATAAAGCACTGAGTATGGCAGGGATTATCCATATGTGCTGAGGGGTGCCTGGCCCGCTTTTTTTGACTTATACTGTGCCAGTATCAAAAACTGAATAACGCAGGTGGCACATGGAAATTGATCTCGATAACTTAGTCTTTAACGGGCTGGATGAAGCAGAAGAGCGCAACGCGGAACGTCTCGACGATGCGGATAAAAAAGCCCAGGCGATTGTCGCCGATGACGACTGCGGCGATGCCTGCAAGATCTGAATACAGAGCACCGGCCATGCCGGTGCTTTTTTTATGAATTACTGTCCGGCCCCGTTAATGGCCGCCTGGGCACAGGCTTCATCAAGATGACCGCCCGGCGCACCGCCGATGCCAATCGCCCCAATCACCTCATCGCCCTCTTTTACCGGTAAACCACCCGCCAGCAGCAGGAAGCCGGGAACATCACGCATATTCTGCGCGCCCGCGTTAGTCTGTGCAGCTTCCATTACCTTGCCTGACGCGTTTTTCGTACTCAGCGCGGTATATGCCTTCATTTCGCTGGCTTTTACCGTATGTGGACCAGCGTTATCCGTGCGCTGCACCGCCTTAACAACCCCTGCGCGGTCAACCACGGTCACCGTAACCTGATAGTTCTTTGCCATACAGGCCTTAACAGCAGACGTTGCCAGCGCGTTAGCCTGTGCCAGAGAGAGGCTTTTCTGATTCAGCGCATCCGCCCGTGCAGCCAGGCTTACGCTACCTGCAACCAGTGCCGCCACCATCAATACTTTTTTCATTGCACTTCCTCGAGTGTTGGGAGACAACCCGAGATTACTGAAGCGCGCGTTTACACGTAATTCGGTTGATTACGCACTCCACCTGGTAGTTATACGGATTGCAATTTGTCATAATCCCGGCTCGCCTGAACCAGGCTGCTGACGCCAAGCTTGGCAAACGCCGCCGCGCGGTGCGCTTCCACGGTCCTCGGGGAGAGGTTAAGACGCGCAGCCGCCTCTTTATTGCTGCATCCTTCCATCAGCACGGTCAACACCTCGTGCTCCCGCGCGGTTAGCTGTTCGAATCGCGCTTTAATCCGCGAGATATCCTGCCAGGCGGCAGATCGCCGCAGGCTCTCTTCGAAAGCCATGCCAACCGTTTCGATAAGCCTGTCGGCATCCAGGGGTTTGGTGAAGAACTCAAACACGCCGTTGCGAAACGCGCGACGGCAGGCGTCGACCGTTCCGTGCCCGGTCATGATAACGACTGGCAGCAGCGGCCAGGGCCATTCACCCTCTTCCAGCCAGGCAAGCCCGCTCTTGCCCGGCATGCGCATATCCAGAAGCAGACAGCCGACAAGCGCCGTTTCGCCGCCGTGCGCCAGCGTAAAGGCATCGACGCTCTCGAATGCCTTAACCTGCCAGCCCATTCCGGAGAGTAAAAACGTCAATGATTCCCTGATGGACTCATCGTCATCAATGAGCCAGACCACCTTATCCATGCTTTGTCTCCTTACCTTCTGCGAGCTGCAACCGGATCTGCGCCCCACCCTGCGGGGCGTTGCCCAGGGCAATCGAGCCGGTCATGCGGGTTATTAGCGTTTCGGTTAACGTCATCCCCAGCCCCGTTCCGCCGGGGCGTCCGCTAAAGAAGGGCATAAAAGCGTTTTGCAGGGCCTCCGGGCTAAATCCCGGCCCGCCGTCAGTAAGCGTGACCAGAATGCCCTTCTCGTTTTTCTGGCTGTCGATTCGCACCCAGCCGTGCGTGCTCTCCTGCTGAGCCTGAATCGCATTGCTGAGCAGGTTGTGCAGTATCTGCTCCAGCCAGAGCCTGTCTGCCAGCACGGTCGTGGCGTCCGCTGCAAACGCGTGGATGACCGCGATACGGTTCGATTTGCGCTCGTGCTCCAGCAGGCTCTCAACCTGCTGCCAGCACTGCACCAGATCGGTTTCGCGCAGAGTCACCTTCTCCTGTACCACATGCTCGCGAAAGCGCGTCAGCAGGGCGCTGATGCGTTGCGTTTGCAGCAGCGCGGCCGCAAGCGCCTGCGGCACGGCCTGCGGATTAGCCTCGAGCTGTCGCTGCGCCCCCTGGATCCAGGTTTGCACGGCGGTAAGCGGCTGGTTAATTTCATGGACAATGCCCGCGGTGATCTCCCCCAGCGTGTTAAGCCTGGCATGCTGATAATAGCGGGCGCGCTGCTCGGCCTGCTGCCGCTGTTTGCGCTGCCAGAGCACGCTTCCCACGCCCGCAATCGCTCCCCCCCACGTCAGAAAGAGCAGCAGGTAAGGCAGCAGGGAAACGCTGAACCAGTCAGGCTCTGCCTCGGCTGTAAGAACGAAGGGCTGGGTATGCTGCGGGAAAGCGCGCTGCCAGCGCCAGAAAGCGCCGGAGGATGGCGGACCATCGCCGTTCGTGACGTTAAGATGCAGCTGCGCAAAGCTATGGCGCGCGGGAATCAGCGCGCTTAGGTCGACCAGCACGCGTATCTGCCGCCAGGGATTATATAACCAGTACTGCACCCCGCGAAACGGCTCCACACGCGGGGCGTCCAGCGCACGCCCCGCGGTTTTTTCCAGGGCCAGGACAGAAGGAAACTTTTTGCGTAACGCGGTAATATCTTCATCGCCGCTCAGAAGCGGAAGCACCGATTCGTTTTGCGTCAGCACCGCGCCGATCGCCGAATAGCGTGCCGTAAACTCGCGATCGCGCTCCCAGTACTGGCGACGTATCTGTTCCGCATAAAGCAGCATACCGCTTATCAGGCAGACCGCCACCCATGCAGCGATGCTGCGCTTTATCATCTTATTTAAGCTCATAGCGTTAACGGGCGCAGTCATTCAGGCTGTCGACATTACCAGTTAACGCTGTTGAGAACAAAAAAACGCGGGCGTTATCAGATCTCCGGCGTTTTGCTAAACCCGGTCAGCATCAGGATCAGGCTTTGTTGAGATGACCCCGTCTCAAACTGATAGTGGTTTCCCTGACGATCGCCGCCGATATACCACGAAATTTCGGTTTTCCCTTCTGCCAGCGCCTTGCGCACCGCTTTATCCACGTCCACCATCCGGTATTCGCGGGAGTGGTTCAGGTAAAGCACCGCATCCGAGCGATAGTTGCAGGACGGCCGTGAATGCCAGCTCACGGTGGCCGGATCCCAGTCGTTACTCGCCGGATAGAAGAAGATTTGATCCGCGCCGTTGGTTTCCACTTTCCCGCCATAAATTCTCACGCGGTATTTAAACTGGGCAGGATCCTGTCCGGCAGGCAGCGGAGGGATGTTGAACTTCACCAGCGACAATGTTTCGCTGTTTTTCGTGCGTCCACCGTTCTTCCAGTTATCCTGCACCAGTAAGACCTGGGGATCGGGTTGTGAAAGTGCGGGTTCCATGCTGCTGAGCCAGACGTTGGCCTTCGCTTTTGAATAACCATACGGCACGGTGGTGCCGCAATCCATTCCGTGGTTCATGCACAGGTCGGTCATAAAGCGCGCGGCATCTTCCGTCCAGCCGTTCATGAAGTCAGCATGCGCCGTATACAGGCTCCCCCATCGCTCTTCACGTTCACTGCCATGCATGGTGGGGTCGAGGGAAAGCTGGACTTTACTGGTATCCAGAGAGCTAATTGTCGGAAGCACGTACGCAATATTCATGTTCACCGTCGGGATCTTCACCGGGAAGGCGGACGGACACTGTCCTTTCGTATCGTAGGTGGCGTTAGCCAGGCCGTGGGCGGGCTTCAGGTTGACCCCGTCCCAGCAGTTCGGGAACTGAATGCCGATATTAAACTGCACGGCATCCTTCGCCTTGCGTAAGCCGCAGACTTCACCCGTTCTGGTGGTGTAGCCCTTGCCGTTGGCGCATAAAAAGGTGATATGTGGATTTGGCGCGGTGCCGTGATGATCGCCCGCCAGCAGCGACAGCCCCGCCGGGAACGGGTGCAGCGGCCAGGCGTCAACGTTCGATGCCTGATAATAGGTTTTTTGATAGGCGGGTTTGACCACCGTTCCGTCCGGTAATTTTAGCGACGGAGCCCAGTAGGCCGAGCTGTCTGCTTTGTTATCGCAGGTGGTCTTTTCCTGGGTACGCAGCGATTCACGGCTGGAGTAAGCATCCGTTTGCACGTTACCAAAAAAATCGTGCAGCATGGCCTCGTTGGGCATGCCGTACATCATAATGGCATCATCACCGAGGGTATGGGAATAACTGCATACAACATGCGCCTGTGGACCAGCGTGTGCCGCCTGCATGGCAAGCAATAGCACGGTGGCAGAAAGCGCGGGGGTTAATACTGTCCGTTTCATTATCATCTCCATCTGAGAAAGGAGATAGTGGTAACAAAACGGCTATCGTTTACCGAGGATTAGCCAGGGCATTTTTCCCTTCATTCTCACTTTACACGCATCACGCACAGCTCATTCCAGTACATTTCGCGCGTCCGGCGAAGTTCAGCGTGACGTTTTAACATAGAACCACTCCGGGTCGATGTTGGCTACGTCCACGCCATAGAGGCTGGCGACAGGCAGTATTGACTCAAGAACACGTTGCGCGCTGTTCTCCGCATTCGCTGGTCGGGGCGCAAAAAACCGCCGTAACGTGCTTATCCATTTTTTCATCGTCATTACCCTTCTCGCTTAACCTGGACTCAGTTAAACACGCCTTCATCATGAAGAGGAAATAACAATAATGACTGTTGATATGCGGGATCTGAAAAACTCGCGAGACGCTTCGTCCTAACCGGCCAGCGCTTTAACCACCGTTTCCATCGCTTTGGTGGTCAACTCACTGCGCTTAACGCGCTGGTTCGCCAGCGCGGTACGTAGTACCCCGGCAATCACGATATGCTTGGGCTCCTGCCCTAAGTCACGCATCTCCAGAACGACCTTGCCTACCACCCGACACATCTCCTGGTACAGCGCTTCGTCTTTGGTCACATTGCCCATTGCCATCACTCCGTTGCCCTAAACCGTCAGCTTAAATCATTCGTCGGCTGGATACAAAAAAGAAGCCCGGCGTGTTGTTCGCCGGGCTTCGTCTGGAAAATCAGGCGATTAGTTGTTTACCGGGATGACCGCGCCTTTGTATTTGGTGCGGATCCAGTCCTGAATCTCTTTGGAGTGCAGCACGTTCACCAGCGCGACGATATCCTTCTTCTTCTCATCACCGCGATGAACGGTAATGATGTTGGCGTACGGGTTATTCTCACCGCTTTCAACCGCAATTGGATCGTGGACCGGATCCAGACCGGCATCAATTGCGTAGTTGGCGTTGATCACCACCGCAGCACCTTCGTCGTTGTTGTACATCTGCGGCAGCAGAGATGCCTCGACGTTAGGGGTGAATTGCAGCTTTTTCGGGTTCTCCACAATATCACTGATGCGCGCGGTCACTTTATCGATGCCTGGCTTCAGCTTGATCACGCCCTCTTTTTCGAAGATGGAGAGAATACGCCCTTCCTCGGAAACTGCATCACGCATGATGATTTTGCCGCCTTCCGGCAGATCCTTCAGCGATTTGTATTTTTTTGAATAGATACCGATCGGCTCAATGTGGATTGCGCCTGCACTGACAAAATCATAATCCTTATCGCCCGCATGATCTTTAAGCACGCTGTTCAGGTAAGGGATGTGCTGGAAATAGTTGGCATCAATGTCATGCCCTGCCAGCGCCGTGTTTGGCAGAATGTAGTCCTGGAACGGTTTAATCTCCAGATCAATACCCTGCTTCGCCAGAATCGGCTTAGCCTGCTCCAGAATTTCCGCGTGCGGGGTGTTGGACGCCCCCACGGTGAGCGTGTCCGCCCAGGAGGCAAAGCTCAGGGCGCTCAGGGTGGCTGCGGCGATCAGTGTCAGTGTCTTTTTCATGATGTGGTTCCTGTGTGTATTTATTAGCGTTTATCTAACAGTGAAGTAATGGCATCGCCGCAGAACTGGATAATGAACACAATGATCAGAATGGTCACCGTTGCCACCAGCGTGACGTCACCATGGTTGCGCTGGAATCCTTCCAGATAAGCCAGATTTCCCAAACCGCCGGCACCTATCACCCCCGCCATTGCGCTGTAGCTCACCAGCGCAATCAGCGTCACCGTCATACCTGAAACCAGTGCGGGTGAAGATTCCGGCAGTAAAACCCGAAAAACTAACGTGCTCAGCCGCGCGCCCATCGAACGCGTGGCTTCAATTACCCCTTTATCCACTTCCCGCAGGGCAATCTCGACCAGACGGGCGTAAAACGGCGCGGCGCCCACAATCAGAGCGGGCAGCGCAGCGTTAGCGCCGAGAATGGTCCCCACAACGGTCTTGGTGAACGGGATCAGCAGAACAATGAGAATGATGAACGGAATCGAGCGGAACACGTTCACCACAATCGACATCACGCTGTAGACCGTGCGGTTGTGAAATAACCCGCCGCGGGCGGTTAAAAACAGCGCCAGACCGAGCGCGATCCCCAGAACAAACGTCGCCACGCCGGAAAGCGCGGTCATGTAGAGCGTCTCCTGGGTTGCAGCCCAAAGCTGATCCCACTTCAGGTGCGGAAAGAGTTCTTCAGCCATGCTTGATTACCTCGCCTTCAATATCGCTTTGCTTCAGGTCGGCGAGGATATTGTTCAGTTGTTCATCCGATGCCACCACGTGCACCCAGAGCTGCCCGAAAACACCGTGGGCGGTTTGCGTCATTTTGCCGTGCAGGATGTTAAACGGCAGGCCGTAGCGCAGGGTCAGTTCACCGACGATCGGCCTGTGCGTGCTGTGCCCGGTGAAGGTGAGCTTGATGACCGCGCCCTCCAGCTCATTTGCCAGTTCGGTATTGAAGGTCTCTTCCTCCGTGTACTGGCTCACCTGGCGGACAAACTGCCGGGTGATCGGCTGCTGAGGATGCGTAAACACGCTCAGCACCTCCCCCTCTTCCACCACCTTGCCGTTCTCCATTACCGCCACGCGGTCGCAGATTTTGCGCACCACATGCATCTCATGCGTAATGAGTACGATGGTCAGGTTAAAACGACGGTTAATGTCCAGGAGCAGATCGAGGATCTGATCGGTGGTCTGCGGATCCAGCGCCGAGGTGGCTTCGTCACACAGCAGTACGTCCGGATGATTGGCCAGCGCGCGGGCAATGCCCACACGCTGTTTTTGCCCGCCGCTCAGCTGCGACGGGTAGGCATTCTCGCGCCCCTTCAGGCCGACCAGCTCCACCAGCTCGGCAACGCGAGCCTGGATTTGCGCTTTTGGCACACCGGCAATTTGCATTGAAAAGGCGATGTTTTCCTTCACCGTGCGCGACCAGAGCAGATTAAAGTGCTGGAACACCATGCTGATTTTCAGGCGTGCCTGACGCAGCGCTTCTCCCTTCGCGGCGGAGATATCCTGACCGTTAATAGTGACGCTGCCGGCGCTGGGCTTTTCCAGACCGTTCAGCAGACGGATAAGCGTACTTTTCCCGGCCCCGCTGTAACCAATGATCCCGTAAATCTGTCCCTGCTCTATCGTCAAGTTGACGTTATCAACGGCTGTCAGCGCCAGCTTCCCGTTGTCAAAAACCTTCGAAATATTACTGAGTACGATCATTCTTATTCGTTATCCGTTACGCATATAGCGGTTTAGCAGTATGGATGTCCAAAAGATAGTAAACAGCCGTTATCAGCTTTTAAATGACCAAAAAAGAATTTCTTATAACGCGGCGGAATAAGCAGCGAACTGGCGGGTGAAAAAGCATTTAGATGAATATCAGCAATAATTATCTGCCCTTTGCATATCAGGTCACACTCACCCGGCGAAATCGGTTAATTTTGCAGCACTTTATGCGGATTTAGCCATCCTCACATCCGGGCAGCTTTACGTCTTGCTGTCTTTCAATCCAAAAACATAAGGATTATTCCTTTCTGTTCTAAAACCCAGTGAAACGTTCTTTATTGAGAAAATTTCATGGTCCTATCATCCGGTCATCACCTCTTCACAGGACATGACCATGACGCTTTACCACTCCGTCACCGAACTAATTGGCCATACGCCACTCATCCAGCTGCACAAGCTGGATACCGGCCCCTGCTCGCTGTTTCTGAAGCTGGAAAATCAGAATCCAGGCGGCTCGATTAAAGACCGCGTCGCGCTGTCGATGATTAACGAAGCCGAGCGTATGGGGCAGCTACGGCCCGGCGGCACCATTATTGAAGCCACGGCGGGGAACACCGGCCTGGGGCTGGCGTTGATTGCGGCGCAAAAGGGATACTCGCTGATCCTGGTGGTGCCGGACAAAATGAGCCGCGAGAAGATTTTCCACCTGCGCGCGTTAGGAGCGCAGGTCGTGCTGACCCGTTCAGATGTGAATAAAGGGCATCCGGCCTACTACCAGGATTATGCCCGGCGGCTGGCGAACGAACTGCCAGGCGCGTTTTATATCGACCAATTCAATAACGCGGCCAATCCGCTGGCGCACCGCACCACTACCGCACCGGAACTGTTTGAACAGCTTGACGGCCAGATCGATGCCATCGTCGTCGGCGTGGGGTCGGGCGGTACGCTGGGTGGCTTACAGGCGTGGTTTGCAGAACATTCGCCGCAGACGAAATTTGTGCTTGCCGATCCGGCCGGGTCGGTACTGGCGGACCAGGTTGAGACCGGACGCCATCACGATGCCGGATCGTGGCTGGTTGAAGGGATTGGCGAAGACTTTATCCCTCCGCTGGCGCACATCGAAGGGGTTAACCGCGCCTGGCGCATTACCGATCGTGAGGCGTTCACCACCGCCCGCGATCTGCTAAAAACGGAAGGGATCCTGGCAGGCTCCTCCACCGGCACGCTGCTGGCGGCGGCGCTGAAATATTGCCAGGCGCAGACTACGCCAAAACGTGTGGTCACCTTCGCCTGCGACAGCGGCAATAAATACCTCTCGAAGATGTTCAACGACGACTGGATGCGCCAGCAGGGGTTGATTTCGCGTCCGCAGGCAGGCGATCTCTCGGACTATATTGCCCTGCGCCACGATGAAGGCGCGACGGTGACTGCCGCCCCGGACGACACGCTTTCCACCGTGCTGGCCCGCATGCGCCTGTACGACATCTCCCAGCTGCCGGTGCTCGATAACAACAAGGTCGTCGGCATCATCGACGAGTGGGACCTGCTGCGACACATTGAGGGAGATGCCGATCGCTTCTCTCTCCCCGTGACGGCGGCGATGACACGTCAGGTCGAATATCTGGATAAGCAGGCCCCGGAGAGCGCCCTGTACACCATCTTTGACCGTGGCCTGGTGGCGATTATTTATGACGAAGACCGCTTTCTGGGTCTGATCACACGCAGTGACGTACTCACCACCTGGCGTAACCGCCTGACGAAATAAAAGGAGCAAAAGATGAAATACCTGGCCACCCTCAGCGTTCACAGCGGTGAGTATCACGACACGCACGGCGCCGTGATGCCGCCAATTTACGCCACGTCGACGTTTGCGCAACCGGCACCGGGTGAACATACCGGCTACGAATACTCCCGGAGCGGCAACCCAACCCGCCATGCGCTGGAGACCGCCATCTCCGAACTGGAAGGCGGCACGCGCGGGTACGCCTTCGCGTCAGGGCTGGCGGCCATTTCCACCGTGCTCGAACTGCTGGATAAAGACAGCCATATCGTTGCCATTGACGACGTGTATGGCGGTACGTATCGCCTGATCGAAAACGTGCGCAAGCGCAGCACCGGGTTACAGGTGAGCTGGGTTAAGCCGGACGATGTAGCCGGACTTGAGGCCGCCATTCGCCCGGACACCCGCATGATCTGGGTGGAAACGCCGACGAACCCGCTGCTGAAACTGGCCGACCTGGAGGCCATCGCAGACATTGCCCGGCGCCATAATGCGATCAGCGTGGCGGATAATACCTTCGCCTCCCCGGTCATTCACCGGCCGCTGGAGGCGGGGTTCGACATTGTGGTTCACTCCGCCACCAAATATCTCAACGGTCATTCAGACGTGGTTGCCGGGCTGGCTGTTGTCGGGGCAAATAAGGATCTCGCGGAGCGTCTGGGCTATCTGCAAAACGCGGTTGGCGGCGTTCTGGATCCGTTCAGCAGCTTCCTGACGCTACGGGGGATTCGCACCCTCTCCCTGCGCGTTGAGAAGCACAGTGCCAACGCGCTGGCGATTGCGCAATGGCTGGAGCAGCATCCGCAGATAGAGAGCGTGCTCTATCCCGGGCTGGAGTCACACCCCCAGTATGCGCTTGCCCGCAGACAAATGGCGCTGCCGGGCGGCATGATCTCCGTTGTGATTAAAGGCGATGCGCAACGCGCGACAGAGGTGATTCGTCATCTTACGCTCTTTACCCTGGCGGAAAGCCTGGGCGGGGTGGAGAGTCTGGTGAGCCAGCCCTACAGCATGACCCACGCCTCCATTCCACTGGCGCAGCGTCTTGCAAACGGCATTGTGCCGCAGCTGATACGCCTGTCGGTGGGGATTGAGGATGCGAAGGATCTGATCGCCGACCTTCAACAGGCGCTGGAAAAGTGAGCAAAAAACGGCGGGCGTTGCGCCTGCCGTCATAAGATGACATTAGGCCTTAACGCCTTGATAACAAACTTATGTGAATCTGCACAGAATGTTTTTGAAACGCTGTTTCCATTTTCCTTTTTACTGTGAATCAGCGTATAATGCGCGCCAAATCCCTGGTGAATGGTTTCAGCGCTTGGAATACAAAAAACAACGTACAACTTCTCCTCTCATTCGTTGGGCTGGCACTCAGGCACACTTTCTTCTGCACGCTCATTTGATGTCACCTATTCTTAGTGCGTGTCATATACTCTTTCGCAACACAGGTTTGACTCCGCGGCGGTGCGCCCCCGGAGCGAGATTTCCATATCCTTCCCAACTTAAAGACTAAGACTGTCATGAAAAAGACGAAAATTGTTTGTACTATCGGCCCGAAAACCGAATCCGAAGAGATGCTGAGCAAAATGCTGGATGCCGGCATGAACGTGATGCGTCTGAACTTCTCCCACGGCGACTATGCTGAACACGGTCAGCGTATTCAGAACTTGCGCAACGTGATGAGCAAGACCGGGAAAAAAGCGGCAATCCTGCTCGACACCAAAGGTCCTGAAATCCGCACCATCAAACTGGAAGGCGGTAACGACGTTTCCCTGAAAGCGGGCCAGACCTTCACCTTCACCACCGACAAATCCGTTGTAGGTAATAACGAAATCGTTGCCGTGACCTACGAAGGCTTCACCAGCGATCTGTCCGTTGGCAACACCGTGCTGGTAGATGACGGCCTGATCGGCATGGAAGTGACCGCGATTGAAGGTAACAAGGTTATCTGTAAAGTGCTGAACAACGGCGATCTGGGCGAAAACAAAGGCGTTAACCTGCCGGGTGTGTCCATTGCTCTGCCAGCGCTGGCTGAAAAAGACAAACAAGACCTGATCTTCGGCTGCGAACAAGGTGTGGACTTCGTTGCGGCGTCCTTCATCCGTAAACGTTCTGATGTGGTTGAGATCCGTGAGCACCTGAAAGCGCACGGTGGTGAGAACATCCAGATCATCTCCAAGATCGAAAACCAGGAAGGCCTGAACAACTTCGACGAAATCCTTGAAGCGTCTGACGGTATCATGGTTGCGCGTGGTGACCTGGGCGTTGAAATCCCGGTTGAAGAAGTGATCTTCGCGCAGAAGATGATGATCGAGAAATGCGTTCGCGCGCGTAAAGTGGTTATCACCGCAACGCAGATGCTGGACTCCATGATCAAAAACCCACGCCCTACCCGCGCTGAAGCCGGCGACGTGGCGAACGCCATCCTCGACGGTACCGATGCCGTTATGCTGTCTGGCGAATCTGCAAAAGGGAAATACCCTCTGGAAGCGGTCGGCATCATGGCGACCATCTGTGAGCGTACCGACCGCGTGATGAAAAGCCGTCTGGATTACAACAACGACAGCCGTAAACTGCGCATCACCGAAGCCGTGTGCCGTGGTGCGGTAGAAACCGCCGAGAAACTGGAAGCCCCACTGATTGTCGTGGCGACCCAGGGCGGTAAATCTGCGCGTGCCGTGCGTAAATACTTCCCGGATGCGACCATTCTGGCGCTGACCACCAACGAAACCACCGCGCGTCAGCTGGTGCTGAGCAAAGGCGTGATCCCACACTTGGTGAAAGAGATTGCCTCTACCGATGATTTCTATCGTCTGGGTAAAGAAGTGGCTCTGGAACTGGTTGATTGTGGCCTGGCTCAGAAAGGCGACGTGGTGGTTATGGTTTCTGGTGCACTGGTACCAAGCGGTACAACCAACACTGCATCTGTCCACGTACTGTAATATTTCACGAACAAATTATTGTTTTGTTAAAAAGCGTCCTTCGGGGCGCTTTTTTTATTCCCGCCATTAACCAGAACTATTCAAAAAGCAAATCGGGTTTTTCTATTTAATCGCGATTTATCTAAGATGAATCCGATGAAAAATGCCTTTTTTAACATAGCTTTTTCGTCAAAATTGCCGATTTCGTTGCTTCTTTGAGCGAACGATCAAAAATAGGCGTAATCCCATCAAAAAAATATTCTCAACCCAAAAAACTTTGTGTAATACTTGTAACGCTACATGGAGATTAACTCAATCTAGAGGGTATTAATAATGAATCGTACTAAACTGGTACTGGGCGCGGTAATCCTGGGTTCTACTCTGCTGGCAGGTTGCTCCAGCAACGCTAAAATCGATCAGCTGTCTTCTGACGTTCAGACTCTGAACGCTAAAGTTGACCAGCTGAGCAACGACGTGAACGCAATGCGTTCCGACGTTCAGGCTGCTAAAGACGACGCAGCTCGCGCTAACCAGCGTCTGGACAACCAGGCTACTAAATACCGTAAGTAATAGTACCTGTTAATAAAATGGCGCACATTGTGCGCCATTTTTTTTGCCTTCGTCAAACCTCTACTGAAGCGCTTTCTCTCCCTCGCCTTCCGTCACCGCCGCTGAGACACGACTGTTCTGAACCGACAGGACAGAATTGCTGGCTGACGAACCATTGCCTGCTGAAACGGCAACCGGGATCCCGGCTCTGCGCGCCAGAGCTTTGTCGATTAGCGTTTTATCGCTACCTGATTCCGCTGCGAAGGCGGTAAACGCCGCTGAGTGCGTGAACGGCACCGTCTGTGGGTTTTCGCCCTCAGCCTGCGCCAGCGGCCTGTGCACCTCGATATAACGTTTGCCGTCCGGCTCGACGGAGAACTTAACCGGCTCATTGATAATCTGCACCCGCGTGCCGACGCGCACTTGTTCAAACAACGCTTTGATATCCGGCGCGTTCATTCGCATACAGCCCGAGCTGACCCGCAGCCCTACGCTGTCCGGCGCGCTGGTGCCATGGATAAGATATTCCCCATTCCCGATGCCCAGACGCAGCGCAAAGCGCCCCAGCGGGTTATTTGGCCCTGCGGGTACCACAGGCGGCAGTTTAATGCCCTGCGCCAGTGAGCGCGCTCTGATGCCCGCTGTGGGGGTCCAGGTAGGGTTAGGGATTTTCTGACTCACACGGGTGGTGCTGACCGGTGTTTCCAGCCCAAGCTGACCAATACCCAGCGGATAGACCTGCACGATATTTTCGCCAGGCGGATAGAAGTAAAGACGCAGCTCCGCCAGATTCACCACAATGCCCTCACGCTCGGTGTCCGGGAGCAGCATCTGGGAAGGAATGGTAATGACCGTTCCTGGCGCAGGGTTTACCGGTGCAATGGTATTATTGGTTTCAAGGATAAGCTGTGCGGCGGTATTAAACCGACGAGCGATAGCCTGGAGCTTATTGTCGCCTTCCTGAATGGTGTATGTCTGATTTTGCCCAATCAGGCGGCTGCCTGCGGGCGGTAAAGGATAATCAACCGCCCTGGCTGAATTAACAGCACCGAGCGAACCAAGGAGTAATAGAGTTATTAGAGACGCGCGCTTCATGCTGAGATTCCTTATTCACTGACCAAACGTCAGAAAGCTGAAAAACCAGCGAGGTGGAAACCACCCCGCGAAACAGAATGAATGCTGTTCTGTCAGTTTAGCTAAGGATTGCGGCTTTGGCGCGTATGGCGCGGATCATCGCTTCCAGTCCCTGGGAGCGGGACGGGGTGAGGTGTTGGGTTAAGGCCATTTTTTCAAACCACGGGCGAACGTCAAAGGCGACAATATCCTGCGCCGACATCTGGTGATAAAGAATAAATACGACGGCAATAAGCCCCTTCACAATGGCCGCATCGCTGTCACCCTGTAAATCGATTACGCCATCCTCCGTCTGCTGCATCTGGATCCAGACCTGGCTCTGGCAGCCCTGAATGATGTTGTCCGGGTTATGCGCCTCTTCGCTGAGCGGCGGCAGGCGCTGACCTAGCTCGATAATATAAAGGTATTTCTCTTCCCAGTTTGCGCAACGCCCAAAGTTACGCAGCAATTTATCTCTGTCCGGCAAATCTGCCATCTCTCGCCTCTCCGTTAGCCAAGCAGCTGGTGAATACGTTTTAGTCCCGCCACCAGTCTGTCGACCTCTTCCGTTGTGTTGTACATCACCAGCGATGCGCGGCACATGGCCGGTACCTGATAATACGCCATCAGTGGCATCGCGCAGTGATGCCCGGTACGTACGGCGACGCCGTAATTATCCAGGAAACTGCCCACATCATAAGCGTGATGCTTGCCGAGGTTGAAGGCTATCACACCCAGACGGTCAGCAGGGCCATATAAGGTCAGATCCGGGACGCCGGCAAGCTCCTGCAAGGCATATTGCATCAGCAGCTGTTCGTACTCCTGAATCGCCGCCAGCCCCGTTTCAGATACGTAGCTAATGGCCGCGCCCAGCCCGATGATCCCGCCCGTGTTTGGCGTGCCCGCCTCGAAGCGCCAGGGCGCCCGGGCGTAGGTTGTGCCTTCCGTCAGGCTGACGGTGGCAATCATTGACCCGCCCCCTTCCCACGGCGGCATGGCCTGAAGAATGTCCTCTTTCACATACAACACGCCGATGCCCGTCGGACCATACAGCTTGTGCCCGGAGAAGACGTAGAAATCGCAGTCCAGAGTCTGAACGTCAACCGCATGGTGCATCACCGCCTGGGCACCATCAATCAACACTTTCGCACCGGCCTGATGGGCTTTGTCGACGATCAGCGCCACCGGATTTTCCGTCCCCAGCACGTTTGAAACGTGGGTCACCGCTACCAGCCGCGTTCTGTCGTCAAGCAGGGCGTCCAGCTGTTCAAGCTGAAGCGTACCGTCTTCGTTTAGCGGGATCACCCGCAGTTGCGCCCCCATACGCTCACAGAGCATCTGCCAGGGCACGATGTTAGCGTGGTGCTCCATCTGGGTGATGATGATGTTATCCCCCGCGTGCACCTGCGCATTGCCCCAGCTGTTAGCCACCAGGTTGATCCCTTCGGTGGTGCCACGCACGAACACCAGCTCTTCCGGCGAACGCGCGTTGAGAAACGCCGCAACCTGCGTGCGCACGTTTTCCATGCGCTGGGTCGCCTCGGCGCTCAGAGTGTGGATCCCGCGATGGACCGCCGCATAACCGTGGCGGTAAAACTCGGCTTCCGCATCCACCACTTGATTCGGTTTTTGCGCGCTGGCCGCACTGTCGAGATAGGCCAGCGGCAGACCGTTCACTTCACGGGTCAGTACCGGAAAATCTGCCCGGACTTTCTCTACGGGAAATATCATGCTTCGCCTCCAGGCAGCCGCTGACCGATACGGGCCAGCACCTGCTGTTTAAGTCCGCCATCGGGCAGCGCTTCCGTCAGCTCAGCCGCAAAGGCGTAAATAATCATCTTTTGCGCGGCCTGCTGGTCTATCCCGCGAGAGCGCAGGTAGAACATCTGCTCATCGTCAATACGCCCGACCGTTGCGCCGTGGCTGCATTTCACGTCGTCCGCATAAATTTCCAGCTGTGGTTTGGTGTCCACCTCTGCCAGACGTCCCAGCAAAAGGTTGTTGTTGGTCATCTGCCCGTCAGTTTTGATGGCGTGCTGCGCCACATTGATCAGGCCGTTAAACACCGCACGTCCTTTGTCGCTGACGATGGTTTTGTGCAGCTGACGGCTGTTGCAGTAGCCTTTGTTATGCTCAAGCCAGGTGCGCGTGTCGCACACTTCTGACTTCACCGGCATCGCCAGGCTGTTAATACGCAGCGTAGTGTTCTCACCGTTCAGCTGGGTGCTGGTATTGTGGCGCAGCACCGCGCCGCCAAGCAGGAAGCTGTGGCTGTAAGCCGCGGCATCCTGGCCCAGCAGAATATCGTTGTGGGCGAAGTGGTGACTGAGCGGATTCTCAAACGCCAGCTTGATATGGTGCAGCTGGGCGTTGGCCGCCACGTTCATCGTCAGACGCGAGCCGGTAAAATGGCGGGTGTCGTTCAGACTAACGTAATGTTCAATTACCGTCGCTTCTGCCCCTTCTGCCAGCTCGAGATGGTGGCGATAGTGGGCGGTGTTGATCTCGCCGCCCTCAACACCCTGGGTGATATGCATCAGCAGCAGCGGTTTCGCCGGGCGCTGGTTACGCTTAACGTGAATATGGGTGACAGACTTAGACAGGCTCTCAGTGAGGTGCAGAAAGACGTCAGGCTGGACCGGAGCACTCAACGACTGGCGCTCGTCGTTAATGGCGATATCGAACCCGCTCTCCTGTACGCTGTCGCTGAGTTCCTCACGAAACTGCCCGTCTACAAACACCAGACGCACGGCATCCACGCTCAGCGCCAGCACATCGCGCTGACCGGGGCTAACCTGCGCCAGACGGGTGACAAACTCGCCGTTCAGCAGGCCGTCCAGCGGGGTATATTTCCAGTTCTCATGCTTACGCGTCGGTAAACCGAGACGCAGCATCTGCTGGAGATGGTGCTGAGCCTGTTCAGAGCGCGCTCCACCCTGCGCTTCAAACAGCCGGTGCCACTGCTGGAGTGCATTACTGCTGTTCGGTAAGCCAGCCATAACCCTGCTCCTCCAGTTGTTTAACCAGCGTAAAGTCACCGGATTTCACAATGCGCCCCTGATAAAGCACGTGGACATAGTCCGGTTTGATGTAGTCCAGAATACGCTGGTAGTGAGTCACGATAATAAATGAGCGGTTACCGTCACGCAGAGAGTTTACGCCGTCGGCAACGATCTTCAGGGCATCAATATCCAGCCCTGAATCGGTTTCATCGAGAATGCACAGCTCCGGCTCAAGAACCGCCATTTGCAGAATATCGTTACGTTTTTTCTCACCGCCAGAAAAACCCACGTTCACCGAGCGGGTGAGCAGATCTTCGGGCATTTTCAGCAGCTTGATTTTCTCTTCCATCAGATCCTGGAAGTCAAAGCGATCCAGCGCCTCAAGTCCGCGATACTTGCGCACCGCGTTCAGCGCGGTTTGCAGGAAGAACTGGTTGCTGACGCCCGGGATTTCCACCGGATACTGGAAGGCCATAAAGATGCCCTCACCGGCACGCTCTTCAGGCGACATCTCCAGCAGATCCTTGCCGTTAAACTCAACGGAGCCGCTGGTGACCTCATAATCTTCGCGTCCTGCCAGCGTCGCTGAAAGCGTACTTTTCCCGGAGCCGTTTGGCCCCATGATGGCGTGAACTTCACCCGGTTTGACGTCAAAATTGAGCCCACGCAGGATCTCTTTCTCTTCCACGCTAACCTGTAAATCTTTAATGCTTAACATGTGCTTTCCTTAACCGACGCTGTGTTCAAGACTAATGGCGAGGAGTTTCTGGGCTTCAACGGCAAATTCCAGCGGCAGTTCAGAGAACACGTCCTTACAGAAGCCGTTAACAATCATTGAAATCGCATCTTCTTCACTGATCCCGCGTTGCAGGCAGTAGAACAGCTGATCTTCACCAATACGTGACGTAGTCGCCTCATGCTCGAGCTGGGCGCTGTTATTGCGGCATTCGACATAGGGGAAGGTATGCGCCCCGCAGTCCGCACCAATCAACATGGAGTCGCACTGGGTAAAGTTACGTGCGTTGGTGGCTGTCGGCATGATTTTCACCAGCCCGCGATAGCTGTTCTGGCTGTGACCGGCAGAGATCCCTTTGGAGATGATGGTCGATTTGGTGTTTTTACCGATGTGGATCATCTTGGTGCCGGTATCGGCCTGCTGATGACCGCTGGTCAGCGCCACGGAGTAAAACTCACCGATGGAGTTGTCGCCGCGCAGAATACAGCTCGGGTATTTCCAGGTAATGGCGGAGCCGGTTTCTGACTGCGTCCAGGACATCTTACTGTTTTCACCTTCGCACAGCGCACGCTTGGTGACGAAGTTCAGAATACCACCGGTGTTGCCATCGCCCGGGAACCAGTTCTGTACCGTAGAGTATTTCACTTCCGCGTCTTTATGGATGATCACCTCTACCACCGCCGCGTGCAGCTGGTAGCTGTCGCGCACCGGCGCCGAACAGCCTTCGATATAGCTGACGTAGCTGCCTTCATCGGCCACCAGGATGGTGCGTTCAAACTGGCCGGTTTTTTCCGCGTTAATGCGGAAATAGGTTGAGAGCTCCATCGGGCAGCGCACACCTTTAGGCACGTAGATAAAGGTGCCGTCTGACGCCACCGCCGCATTCAGTGCCGCGAAGAAGTTATCGTTACTGGGTACCACGGTGCCAATGTACTTTTTCACCAGCTCCGGGTGATCGTGAATGGCTTCCCCAAAGGAGCAGAAAATTATCCCCTGCTCCGCCAGCTTTTCACGGTAGGTGGTTGCCACCGAGACGGAGTCAAAAATGGCGTCCACCGCCACCTCTTTACCTTCGCGCACGGGCACGCCGAGCTGATTGAAGGCCTCTTCCACCTCTTTACTCAGGAAGCTGTTCTCGGCACCGGTTTGCTGTACCGCGCCGGGCTGCGAGGCACAGGTATCATCGCAGCTGCCGCATGAGGGCGCGGAGTAGTAGCTGTAATCCTGATAGTTCAGCTTATCGTAATGCGCTTTCAGCCAATGGGGTTCTTCCATCTCCAGCCACGCGCGGAATGCGCTCAGGCGAAACTCCAGCATCCACTCCGGCTCGTTACGTTTCGCCGAAATGGCGCGCACGACCTCTTCGTTGATGCCTTTCGCCAGCTCATCGGTTTGCAGCTGCGTGAAGAAACCCTCTTTATAGTTGAGGTGTCCGCCGCTCCAGGTGTTTACATCACTCGTTGCTTCAGTATTACGAGACATAGTACCGCCTATACCCCAAAGCTTTCGCCGCAGCCGCATTCGTTCTGGGCTTTCGGGTTATGAAATTTGAATAACTGGTTTAAACCTTCCCGAACGTAGTCGACTTCGGTTCCATCGATAAACGGCATAGCCTGTAGCGCGACGTATAACTTTGCACCGTCGGTTTCAAAGACCAGATCGTCCTTTTTGGGTTCGGTTACGGTATCCAGCACGTAGCCGAATCCTGCGCAGCCCGTCTGCTTAACGCCTAAGCGTACGCCGAGGATGTCGGGATTTTTTGCCACCAGCTCATGAATATGCGCCGCCGCCGCAGGCGTCAGCGTTAAGCCACGCCAGGCAAAATCGGCCGGATTGAAGGTTTCTGAATGCAGTTCCATAGGTCCACCTCATCTGATAAGCCACCAGGGCATAACACCATGTTAGTGATAACGATTATCACTTCAACCCCCTGCGAGCAGGGGCTTTGGGCTAAACCGCCCTTTTTGGCTACTTTCATTAAGCATAGACCCTGTGACGGGATGCGGATGGGTGGGTTAGTTTTGTTCAATGCATTGATAAATAATGCATTTCATAAGAAAGGCGGTAAGGTGGCGGGCAATAATAAAAATTGTATTGAAAATACCTATTTTTGAGATAGCTAAAGTACGCCCAGGCATCATATACATTTTTTACGTATGCCTCCCCCTTAAGCCAGGTTCTTTTTAATTCTTTTTTGCCTTACCTGGGCGCGCATAAAGACGTTTGATGGATAAGTTAACCATTATTTATCAGTCTGATAGTGGTTAAATTCCGATCATGATTAATTACATAAACTCGTCCCTTTTCGGCGTAATGTTTCCCTTGTTAACCATTTATTCAGTAAGGGATTAAATTATGTGGAGTGCCCATAAAGCCGCAGTTCATGCTCGCCAGCATGCAGGTCAGTATAGCCAGAAAAGATGTGCAGAATTTGTTTCAAAATCCATTCGCGCCGGCGGTGCTAATCTACAGAACACACATTATGCTAAGGATATGAAAAGCAATTTAATTCTGGCGATCCTGCTTCTGCCCACTCTCGCATCAGCTGCACAGAAGTTACCCCCTGAGGTATCCGCTGCCCTTCAGTTTAATAAGTGGTACATCTCGCAAATTATTATCGGGAAAGAGCCCCTGAAAAACTATGAAGCGCTGAGGCCATATGTAACCCGTGAAACCATCAGCAAACTCAAAGACATGGATAAGCTGGATCCAGATGAATATGACGTGCCTGACGTCGATTTGTTCATCAAGGCTCAGGGATATGAAGATGACTGGGACATCGTCAGTGCGCGGGCGCTGGATTACGATGCCGCCTGTATGCAGGTTTATATCTCATTCGGCAAAAAGCGGGATCACACCGTGATTGACTGCATGCTCAAGGAAGATGGCGTGTGGAAAGTTGAATCCGTGGCCAGTATGAATATTTCAGACAATCTGATGATGGAATAAACCGACGATATGACAGGGGTACTGATGCTATGCATCTTCGCGGATACCCCTGTCGTATCGCCAGAAAGCAAAAATCCCGCGCTGGCGGTTTACCGTTGACCCCCTTAACATCAGTGATGGAACGAGACGGCGAAACCCTGTTCACGCCAGTGGTCGAGCTGCTCCTGTTGACGAGGCGTAGGTGCTTTACCGGTCCAGACGAAAATTTTTTGTCCAGGGAAAAGTTCCGGACGTGGAGAATCAATGGGTTCAGCCAGCACGTCGATATGCCAGCCCTTGTAGGCAAGACGGGCCGCTTCCAGCCACAAATGCGTACGGTCGTCGCACTCCCATCCAACCAGTAGCGCATCTTTACCTGCTTTTTTTCGTGATTCAACCAGGCTAGTAACGGCAAACTCAATCAGGACACCGTCGAGCAGGCTCGCCATATGACGCACCGTATTCTGATCCTGATTCATTCGCTGACGCACAGGGGTGATGATGTTATCTATCAGAACATCCATCGCATGGTCGCGGCGGAACTCACTGATTTTGGCGCGCAGTTTTGCCGGATTGGCATAGCGCAGAACGGTTAACATCTCTTCCTGAAACGATGCCCAGTTCCCATGCGTCATCACTTCTGTATTTTCAAGAAGCGCTTTTACTTTACCGACCGAAACACCCGTTTTCATCAGGCGTTTAATCTCTTCGATACGCAGGATATCTTCATCGTCAAACTGACGATGACCCCCTTCACTTCGCTGCGGCTTCAACAATCCATAACGGCGCTGCCAGGCACGCAGCGTAACGGGGTTGATACCGCATCGTTCGGCCACTTCGCCGATACTGTAATAGGCCATTAACTCCCTCACGCACAATACTTCCATACCTAACCAAACCAACCTTATCAGATTGTACAAATCATTTGTATAACTAACTCCTCGTTCTGAGACAAGTGAATGGCTCAAAGAACCCCTCACTCGTTAATGTATTGTTGTATAAATTTAGCCGTACGTACAGGTCACTATTAAGAGTTACGTACAGGTTTTTATAAATCGTACTTTTTCTCGGGCCAGGCAATCGCCGGAATGCCCCCCAGACGCGGGCTGGCGAAAAGGTGTCCCTGGAACTGAGAAATCCCGGCGGATTCCAGCCACATCCACTCTTCAGCCAGCTCTACGCCAACCGCACAGAACAGAATTTCCAGGGACGCACAGCATTTAATGATCGACTGAATGATCGCCTGACGCGGGCCGCTCTTGTGCACGTTGGCAATCAAATCACGGTTGATCTTGATTCTGTCCGGCTGGAACTGGGCCAGCAGTTGCAGACCGGCGAATCCCGCGCCAAAGTGATCGATGGCCACGCTGATCCCGGCGCTTTTAAGCTGTCTGACCGCGCTGGTGAACTCTTCAAAGCGCGAGATGGCCTCGCTCTCGGTGAACTCGACTACAATTTGCTCCGACACAAAACCGTTCGCCTCAATTGCCGTCAGTAAAAAATCGACGGCGCCAGGAACATTGACCAGCGTCATCGGCAGCAGATTAATGGACAACGTTTGAGTCTGTAGGCCCAGCGCGCTGGCCATCGACAAAGCCACCTGTTTACTCTTCAGATCCGATTCGTACAGCGCCTCACGCGACAGGTTGGCAAAATAGCTTTCCGGGGACTCACCGGACGGCGTGCGGATCAGGGCTTCCCAGGAAACAACCTGCTGCATAAACGGATCGACGATAGGTTGAAACGCGAAACTACAGTCCGCTCCCTTTGCCACTACCGTCGGCTGGGAGGATAACGGCGTGTTTTCGGTGACAAACTCCCAGGCGTCAGCCGGAGGCAGCTCAAAGTAGTTGGCTTTTTCAGTGGCCTCAACGAAGGTGCGGAAAAATTGCAGGGCGCGATCGTTATAGGTCAGCTGATAGCGGCTTGTGCCTTTATCAAGAACCTGTTGCAGCACTTCGTTGGTGTCGTACTGACGAAGGTCGAAGAGCTCCATACCCACATTGCCAAAACGTCTTGAAGGCCCGTGATCGCTCAACAATTCGACCACGTTGTGATGCCGTGGGTCACGGCAAATGAGCTCATAGATCTCCTTAACGTTATCAGCGGGCCCTTCAAGTAACTGAAAAAAGTGTGTGCCGTTAAACAGCAAAATCCCCGTCACATCGAACTGGCGATTTCTACAATTTGCAGCAGCGACCATGTCTTCCAGCGCTTTCACTGGAACGTCCTCGCAGATATGACTGCGGTAAATGATGGTTGTGAGCATGCTAATCCTGAAGATTGAAGGGGTGACCACGAAAACACGTGGGGAGAACTCTGTTATAGCACATTAATTTCCCAACAAATAATTTACATCTCAACGATTTACACGGCTTCTTTGCGCCTTTCCCAAGCTTGTACAACTCTGCGACGCCGCTTTGGATTGTACAATATATTTTGTGAATCACGCAGTAAAGTGTGCGCACATAACACTATGATAAATAAAGACTTTATAAAATATATTATAAAATATTTAAAAAATTGTACATTTTAAATGTACAGATTTGAAAATTATGTATACCTTAAATGTAACGTTACTGATTACAGAATTTTACAGGAGCGAAACATGCAGCAGAACGGACACCTCGCAGACTCGGCAACAGCGATTGCGCAGTATTTCGAAAAAGCCGCGCTTCCAACCCAACAGGAAACATTGGGTCAGGTTGTTGTTGAAATCCTTAGCGACGGGCGAAATCTGAATCGCAAATCGCTCTGCACAAAACTGTTGAGTCGCCTTGAAAAGGCCAATGGCCCGGAAGAGGAACATCATTATCACCTGCTTCTTGGTCTGCTCTTCGAACGTTAATGTCATGAACAGCAGTGATGCGGACAGACTGATCGACAAGCTTATTGGAGAAGCCGCTCTTTCACTTTTGAAGGAGCGCGGTCCCGTGACGACCGAGGGATTGGTTCAGCGTCTGCGTAACATGCAAGCCTGTGAGACGGATCCCCAGCGGCGGGAGACATTAGCGAGGGTGATAGCTGAAATCAGTTCAGGCACGGTCGCTTTCAAAGGTCGCAGAACCGCACAAGGACGAATACAGAGAGAGGGATTTCTCAAAAATAATCGAGACAATGTAGTGCCGTTATTTGGAAATGGAAAACCGTCCGATCCCAAAAAGATGCATTGACTACAACTTTACAGCAACGGTGAGAACAAATGAGACAAAATATTCAGCTTCAACCCGAATACCACTCCGCCTTTTTAGATAGCGCGTTGTCGGAGTATTTCCGTCACGCAGGCGATCGCTTTGCTGAAGAGTCTGCCATTTTTTCGACTGCGGTTCGTTGTGTTCTCGCTTCTGAAGGTCATCTGACCAACAAAGCGATCATTCTCTGGCTGATCCAGACGCTGGAAACTACCGACGATGTCGTTAAGGCGGATGTGATCCGCAAGACGCTGGAAATTGTTGTCGGTTATACCATGGACGATCTTTAACGCCTCTCCCTTCCCATCCCTACGGATAGCGTGTCATCGTCAATTCTGACGAACAGACTGACGATGACACACCCTCTCTTCCCTGACGCCCTGTTAATCAAGCACGCTGAATGTGGCATGGTTCCTGCTTAGTCCGCTAAGGGACTGGGCTTTCCAGTAAACATTGCTTCATTTCTTAACAGGTCTGTTATTGATGAAAAAAATCGCCAGCGTCTGCCCTTACTGCGGTGCAGGCTGCAAACTAAACCTCGTCGTGAAAAATAACCGGATTATCCGTGCCGAAGCCGCTGATGGCGTAACCAATCAGGGCACGCTTTGCCTGAAAGGATTCTACGGCTGGGACTTTCTTAACGACACACGGCTGCTTACCCCCCGTCTGACGCAGCCCATGATCCGCTACAGCAAAGGTGAGTCCTTTACCCCTGTTACCTGGGAAGAGGCCATTCGCTATACTGCTCACAGGCTTAAAAGCATCAAAGATCAGTACGGCCCTCGATCCATTATGACCACGGGGTCCTCGCGGGGAACGGGCAATGAGACCAACTATGTGATGCAAAAATTTGCCCGTGCGGTGCTGAACACTAACAACGTCGACTGCTGCGCCCGCGTCTGTCACGGTCCGTCCGTTGCCGGTTTACAGGAGACCCTCGGCAACGGTGCCATGAGCAATTCCATTAACGATATTGAAAACTCAAAATGCCTGCTGGTGTTCGGCTATAACTGCGCCGACTCTCACCCCATCGTCGCCCGACGCGTGCTTAAAGCACGTGAAAATGGCGCAAAAATCATCGTCTGCGATCCGCGTCATATTGAAACGGCACGCATTGCCGATCTTCATCTTCAGTTGAAAAACGGCAGTAACATGGCGCTGGTCAATGCCTTTGGCTATGTCCTGCTTGAAGAGGAACTGTACGACAAAAACTACGTTGCCCGCTTCACAGAAGGGCTTGAGGCTTACCGACTGACGGTAAAAGATTACGCACCCGAGCAGGTTGAACATCTGACGGGCATTCCCGCGCGGGATGTTCGTCAGGCAATGCGCATGTTCGCGGCGGCGCCTTCAGCAACGGTAATGTGGGGAATGGGCGTTACGCAGTTTGGTCAGGCGGTTGATGTGGTGAAAGGTCTCTCCAGCCTCGCGCTGCTCACCGGCAACCTGGGCCGCCCTGCCGTCGGCGTAGGTCCGGTTCGCGGGCAAAATAACGTTCAGGGTGCCTGCGATATGGGCGTTTTGCCCAATATGTTCCCCGGCTACCAGGATGTCACTGACCCGGCGGTCAGACTGAAATTTGCCGATGCGTGGAAAATCAATGTCAGCCGGATGGACGATCGCGTCGGGACGCGTATCACCGAAGTGCCGCATCTCGCGCTGGAAGGTAAGATCAAAGCCTATTACATCATGGGGGAAGATCCGCTTCAGACAGAAGCCGATCTGGGCCTGGTCCGCCGCGGCTTTGAGTCCCTCGATTTTGTGGTGGTTCAGGACATCTTTATGACCAAAACGGCAGAGGTGGCTGACGTACTGCTCCCTGCCACGTCATGGGGAGAACATGCTGGCGTGTTCACCTGTGCCGATCGCGGCTTCCAGCGTTTTGGCAAGGCCATTGAGGCCAGCGGCAACGTCAAGCGCGACTGGGAGATCATCAGCCTGCTGGCCACGGAGATGGGCTATCCCATGCATTACGAGAATAACCAGCAGATCTGGGACGAAATGCGCGAGCTGTGCCCCCTCTTCTACGGCGTGACCTACGAAAAAATGGGCGAGATGGGCCATGTCCAGTGGCCCTGCCCAACCCTTGATCATCCCGGCACACCCTATCTGTACAGGGATAATCAGTTCGACACCCCCACTGGCAAAGGCCAGCTGTTTGCTGCCCCCTGGCGCGCTCCGGCCGAGACACCGGATACGGAATACCCGCTGGTACTTTGCACGGTGCGCGAAGTCGGTCACTACTCCTGTCGCTCAATGACCGGGAACTGCGCGGCGCTGCAAAGCCTGGCCGACGAGCCGGGCCGGGTGCAAATGAACCCGGCCGACGCGGATGAGCGTGGGATCGCCGACGGCCAATTGGTCTGGGTACGTTCACGCCGGGGTAAAGTGATCACGCGCGCCAGCATCAGCGAGCGCATCAATGCGGGAGCAATCTATATGACCTACCAGTGGTGGATTGGCGCCTGTAATGAGCTGACGCAGGATAATCTAGACCCGATCTCCAGAACGCCTGAAACGAAATATTGCGCCGTGCAGATGGAGGCGATCGAGGACCAGCGCTGGGCGGAGGATTTTGCGGCTTCTGCGTACCAGACCATGAAGACGCGGTTGATCGCTGCGGTTAACGTTTAAATGCATTGCCGGGTGGTGGCTATCACTGCCCGGCCAGCTATCCGCTGGCGTTTTACGCTATCTGTTCTGCATAATTATTTTCAAGGTAATCGCGAAGCAGGTTCGGACGGCTCTTTTTCTCCATCAGCCTTCTCAATAGTACGATCAGCTCGTAATCGCTTCGCAGATTAAATTTTTGCATCAGCATATATTTATGGGTAAAGACCGTTTTCTGGCTCATCTCCAGCGTCTGAGCGGTCTGCACTACCGACAGCCCTCGGTAAAAATTGACCAGAATACGAATTTGTTGCCGGGATAACCCTTTATGCTGGCAGTCGAAGCAGTTATGTTTAGTCCATGTGTAACCCGGTAATTGCGTCCTGAACCACGCGATAAACAGTACGCCACTGATACGATCAAGCGATGCACGGCGAGGGAGAAAAATAATGTCCTGAAAGCAGGAGGGCAACGCCGAAAAGCGCAGTTCATCGTCGACAAACCCTAGCACAATCCCTTTTTGCCGGGCGAGTAACTCGGGAAAACAGGTCAGTGTTTCACCCTGGCATAATGACAGGACAATAATATCGGCCTGACTGACGTTTTCATGGGTCAGCGCCAGGTTAAATGTGATGGCACGATGAAAGTTATGTTTAAAAAAATCCTCGAAAAATTCATGTAGCCCAGCCTGAAAAAATAGATCGGTTTCCTGAATCAGAATATTTAACATAGCTCATACCAACGTCTTTAAAAAAGGCATATCACCGGCGCTCAGTTGTACTGCATCGTCATCACCACAACTGCACTGATGCTTCCCGGCGTGACGCCACCCGTCACGGATTTAACCGAGGCCTGCATAGCCATTGTCGCGGTTCTGTCGGCACCAATAGTTTGAGTCATGCCAGAGCCTGTTCCTTTAAGCGTACCCGTTTGGGCATCGCGCATGGCTATCGCCACGTGCGTGGCCGAACCGCTGTTCATAAAATAGTCCGCGCCCGCCGCGGGATCGGGGCTGCCGGTAAAAGAGACGGTCACACTTTGCGTTCCCGTTGGGCACTGGGTGAACAGCAGACTAAATGGCACCGGATCCGATGTTGAGCCCGGCGTCGCCATATTGGTTGCCTGAATATTGCCCAGATTGACATCGAGGCTGTTACTCCCGCCATTAAATATGCACGGCGACGCAACGATATTTCCCGTCACACCGATGTTGACGCTATCAGCGGTGAAAGCCTTCCCGCTGAGTAAAGCCAGTAACAGCAGTGTCCCGTATATTATTTTCATCTTCGTACCTGCTACTGATAGGTCAAATTAAGGGTGGCGGAGGCATTTGCTGAACCTGACTCCACGCGGTTCAACGTCTGGTAATATCGGGCCGTTAACGGCAATGTCTCTTGCCCGCCGGCAGACTGCCGCAAGAATAGTCGGCTGTTCATCACCAGCGGCACACCGTTATAGATAAGCTGCACCCCAACCCCTTTTGCGGTGCCGGCATTCCCCTGCCCGGTTAAGGCCATCACGCTGGTATTGGCGCTGTCCGGATTCTGTATTCCACTGAGCGAGACCGTAATATTGGTTCCGGCGGCGCAATTTAAGCCCAGGTTTTGCGTGTTCTGTGCTCCCGCTGGCGTGGTGCCCACCACGTTGCCGAACGCCGAGGCGGGGATATCCCCGATCGGAAACGTCAGCTGTGACGTATTCACCGTGCACGCCATGGCATTAATGGTTCCGGCGGTGAGCTGCGTGGTCAGGCCGTCACGATAGATGCCGTCGCTCCCCTGAAGCGTCACGACGCCGATCGCCCCCGGGGTTAACGCCCCCGATGAGACCGCACCAGTCACCACCAGCTCAATCCTCCCGCCATACCAGTCGACATAGGAGGTCTGCGCATTGTACGAGAACGTATTGCTCGGGTTTTCAAAATAGGCGTTGGAGGAAAAGCGTATGCCTATCCCGCTGACGTTAGTGTTGTAAACATGATTGCCGTAGCTGCTCAACGTGGCGCTGTTGTAGCGCATGCTGAATCCCAGCATCAGCGGATTAGCACATCCAGTAAGATAGGAACCGGTGGCTGTCGCCGCGCCGGAAAAGACCACCGTGCCGACAGGCGCATCACGCTGCACGTTAATCGTCCCCACGGACAGGGTTGACAGCTGCGGCGTGATGGTGGTGCACGTACCGGCACGGGCGAGGTTTCCCGCCGCGAGCAAACAGAGAAGCAAAATCACGATAAGCCATTTCATGTTAACGTTCCTGACGGCAGGAGGCGCGCATGTCAGCGATCCCACCGAATGTTGAGTGTGTCGGCAGGCTGAAATCAGCGCGGCATTGCTGGCTGGGCTGACTCCCCCATGTCGCGACTAACGTCCCCTCCTCGCGCATACCGGTTAAATAAACCTGGCCGCGATCGCCCACAATAAAACTGCTGCTCTCATCACCGACAAGGGTGACCACCGCCCCAAACGGAACGGCGTGTTCGTTGTCGGTCAAGGTCATCAGCACCCGGCGACCTGACTTCGGCAAATAATCGGCTCTCACCACCGCTCCCCGCGTCGGCGTCACCGTGCGGGTGTTGATCTCCAGTTCGACATCCTCCGGCATATTTTCCGGATCGAGAGTGAGATCGTTTTTTCGGTAGACCGAAAGGTTGCTCACGACCGTATAACCGCGAACATCTGTCCGTACACCGGGCTGATTGCGGATATCCACGCCGTGGGCGCCAGGCGCTTTAATTAAGGCGTTGGTCTCCCCCAGCGGCTGAGAAAGCGTGATGCCATCAGCATGGGCGAGAATGCCGCCTTGTAGCCCGTAATTCAGGCGTTCACTGTTTTTGTCATAACCATACCCCGCCGTGGCTTCGCCATAGGTGCCTCTGTAGTCCGCGTTAACGTTGCCGGTATAGCCCACGCCCTCTGTGCCGTATCCCTGCTGCACGTTCCAGTTCAGGGCTCGGTTTTCGAGTGCCACCCCGTTCAGACCGATGCTGTGTATCGTCCCGTTATTCCTGCTGGCGTTCATGCCATAGTTCGCCCATGTCTGCGGCAAAAATTTATCCAGCGGAATGCTGATGTTGAACGCCAGAAGCTGGTCGTGAACAGCGTTTTTTTGGTTGTCGCGGGTTTCTGACGCTGAGCGGACATTTTTGCTGTAGGTCCATGTCAGGCCATAGCTGATGTTGTGCCAGTAGTTGCTATAGCCGACGCTCCACGAAGCCATCGACTTACCGTCATTCCAGTAATCTTCCTGCGCCGCACTGAGGGTAAGCGCGCCCAGGTTGTCCCCCAGCGTCTGGCTCATTGTCAGCTCGGCACGGTTACGTCGCCTGTCCTGAAGCGCGCTGCTGTCGCCGTACGAATCGAGGACCTCCTGCATCCCGTAATAGCCGCGGGTCGAGTAGCGATACCCGGCAATCGAAAAGTTCGTCCCGGTATTAATAAAATTCTTGCTGTATCGGGCCCGCCACGACTGACCGCTTGTTTTCGCGGCATGCTCCGGCGTTGACCAGCCCTGGGTGAGGTCTGCGGATATCGCCCCGAAATCGCCCATGTTCTTGCCCACCCCCAGAGCCGCCGACTGGTACTTATCTGCCCCCTGAACGCCGCCATAGAGCGTGAGGCCGTAAGGGAGGCCGTAGATTCCGGTCAGTTGCCCGAAGGGGGTTTTCTCCACGCTACGGTTATACGATCGATACTGCCCGGCGGTAAGGGCATATTTCAGGCGCCCCTCCCGTTGCAGGACCGGCAGCGAAGCGTACGGCAGGGCGAAATGTTGCTCACTGCCATCAGCTTCGACGATCGTGACATCAAGATCGCCCGCGCCGCCGGTGGGATACATATCCGGGATCTCAAACGCGCCCGGCGCCACATAGCTTTGGTAGATTTGATAGCCATTCTGACGCACCACGACCTGCGCGTTAGTTCGCGCAATACCGCGCACCACCGGCGCATAGCCTTTCAGGGAATCCGGTAGCATGTCGTCGTCGGACGCCAGCTGGACGCCGCGAAAAGGCATGCTGTCAAAGACATCGGCAGGGGCGGAACTGTCTCCGAGCGTAAGCTGGGCTTGCAGGGGAATAATCGCGCGCTGCATCAAGGTATAGACATTGTCCCACTTATCCTGGCCGGACGCATCGCGGGACCAGGTGGTGTAGTTGCGTAACCGCCAGGGACCGACGTTGATCCCCGGTCGCAGGTTTGCATACTGACTTTCGCTGCGGGTGCCTGCCCCGCTTCTTGCCCGGCTGTTCGCGCCGCTCAGGCTGTAGTTGAGCATAGCCGCGGTAATGCCTTCATCCCACATCTCCGGCGGAACGTAACCTCTCGCTGGCAGATCTATGGCCGCCTGTGGGATGCTGATTGCCAGACGCTGGGCGCCAAACTGGAAGTCCGCGCTGGCCTGTGGAATCGCCTTGAGATCGGCGCATTCTCCTTGCCCGGCGTCGAGCTGCGGGAAAAGCGCCGTTTTCACGCCCCACGCTTTTAACTGCCTGATACTCAGGCACGGCTGCAACGTTTCACTGCCGTTAGCATCCTTCACTGCCATGAAACGAATATCCCGCGTTTCCAGCAGCCGCTCGTCAAGAATAATATCCACGTGGTACGTCCCGGGCGCCTGCGAGCCGGATTCAAAGGCAGATAAATCCGCTTTTCCCATTCCGGGATTATCCAGTTCTACCAGTTCCGTATTAAACGTCTCACTGGCCCACAGTGTGGGAGAGAAACCCGCAAGCGCGAGGGCAATGAATATTGCCAGGCGCGCAGGCTGCACTGTATTAAATGCCGTTGTCATGACGAGCACCCGATTAATGCAAAGGGATCACAAACTGGCCCGGTGTAATTCGCCAGGATTGCCATAATCGTTAATGACTTTAAACGTCAGCGTATTGCCATTGGTCCCATTCGGTAACGGGAAACGAACTGAGCCTGAAGGCATTACGTACGTGACATCATCAAGTTTTTTACCCCCGACCGTTATTTCATTGAAATTGATAACGTACGGCGTTGGGTTATTTACCTGCAGAGCATTTCCCGCACGATGCCAGGTTAATTTGTTGGTTTGTTCCTCAGGGGTAGACGCACGAAGGCTCTCTGGCCGATAAATAAGTTTAATGCGCGTTTTGACGGCAATTTGCAGCGAGTTCATCTGCTTTGAAGCTGATGGAATAGCTTTAATGTTCAGCCAGAATAA
Source organism: Enterobacter sp. MGH 4 (assembly GCF_000534735.1). NCBI lineage: Bacteria > Pseudomonadati > Pseudomonadota > Gammaproteobacteria > Enterobacterales > Enterobacteriaceae > Enterobacter > Enterobacter sp. MGH 4. The sequence continues at coordinate 1,447,715 of NZ_KI973289.1, forward strand.
ACTCTCCTGCCCCTGAGGCAGCGAGCCTGTCATGACAATACGCTCAAGGTTTTTTTGCCCGCCATCCAGCCGATACAGCGGAGGCGTAATAATAAAAGGCGCTTTACCGGATTGCCCATCCTGAACATCAATCCACGACTGGATTAAATAAGGAACGTCATCAGGATTGGTGATACTTATTGACGCTTCTTTTTTTGCCCCATCGAAAATAATGCGGGTGCCGCCAATAACTACTCCAGCACTGGCGGATGTTAACGTCAGCGATAACAGCGCCATCGCCAGGCCAGTTGTCGTTATAAAACGCATTTCAATACCTCATAAAACAAGGGGCCGGGAAGCCCCCTGCTAATTACTGCCAATGACTTAGTTGTAAACCACTGAGAAGTTCGCGACCGAGTTAGCCGGGCCCGCGGTCACGGACGCTGCGGTGGAGATATACTGCGCGTAGAAGTTCAGTGTATTATCAGCCGTACTGCTGAGCGCGTAGGTATAGCTGTTGCTGCCGTACAGCGGCAGATCGGCTTTATCTGCAGTCATCAGGTTAATCGCTACCCCTGTGGCCGCCCCCGCTACGGACGTATCAATCGCCAGCAGGCTGGCGTTGGTTAAATCCGGCGTACCGTCAAAACGGACTTTTGCATTGGTGACCGTCACAGGACAGTTTTTCAAAATAATATTAAACTGCGTCGCAGCCGTTCTTGCTCCCGCCGTCGGGAATTCCGTTTTATAATAATCGCCCAATACCACCACCTGGTTCTGAGATGCCACATCTACGTCGCAGGCAGAATCCAGAATATTTCCGTTAAAATTAACGGTACCTGCCGCTGCAAATGCATTGGTCATGGTGAGTACAGAACCTGCCGCTAACATTGCCATCATCAATTTATTATTCATAATTCTCTTTCCTGTATTACTTTATTTATTACCGACATTCAGTTGCAGAAATAAAACCCCTTTCGACGAATCAAAATTTATACAACTCTTTTTCTACGCACAATCGATTTTAGGGTCTAGCTGTAGACTCTCTTTTAACAAAAACAAAACAAATTACTTTGGAAATATCTTAACAATAAAGTCCCCGGTCTACTTTTAGACCTAAGTCAAAAATGTTTCAAATTCAACTAATTAACACTCATTAATAGGCAAGTCTATAATTAGACTCGACGAAAATATTCCCTGACTAACTGTTTTTTAAGATAATTCTTTATGTCGATCAAAAAATGATCGCATCAGTGTATGAGGCCTCTTATGAACACCCGTATTGCGCCCGTTTCAGGTAATGAAATAACAACAGTGCTTGGCGCTAAGCCTCTTAAGCACATTGAAAAAATAATCGATAATGTTTTGCCGCATACGGAAAGATGCATCATGGCTAAAGGTGAAGTCATCCATTATTATTCCGGTGATATCCGCCAGTGCTTTTTACTGTTACATGGCAGCGTGGCATTGCATCGTCGAGGTGACGGTATCGTCTTAAATTCCGAATCCGCACCTTTTATACTCGGCGTGAGCAGCCAGTTTTCTTCTGAGCACCTCTACGTCAGAGCGCTGGAAACTTCAGAGGTGGCTAGCGTTACGCTGGAGCGTTTTAATCACGTAGTCGCACAACAGAATTTATGGGAGTCCTTCTCGAACCTGCTGATCTATACCGCATCGCGCGTTTACGAACATTGTGCCCAGATATCGCAGATGTCGGCTTACGACATTATCCGCTTTCAGCTGGTAGAACTGATGCAGGAGCCGGAAGCCATAAGACAAAGCATTACCGCCGCAGCCTATATCAAAAGCCGCACCTATCTTTCACGCAGCGGCATTATGCGGATCCTGGCGGAGTTGCGGACGGGGAAATACATCACTATGGAGCGCGGCGTGCTAATCGAGATCCATCACTTACCCCGCAAGTACTGAGGCTGTTTTTATCTCTGGAGAAGGTGGAAAATAAGAGCGACACTATAGAAAGTACAGTCTCTTTCCAGGTTAACGCTATGTCTTCTGACAAACCATCGCATCGCGGCTCTCCCTATGCCCAGGAACTGATTTCCCACTTACAGCCGCACTGCGCCACGTATAAAACCGATCCCGGTGAGCAACTTGATCTCTAGGTTAACGGGCAGAGTATGTGTTATTTAATTCTCGAGGGCACAATCGCGATATACAGAAGAAGCGACGACATGATGCTTACCACCGCGCGCAGTCCCGCCCTGTTTGGTCTCGCTAATCTGACGGACATATATTTTAACGATTATCTCAAAACGGTGACGCCATGCCTGATCGGCGTGCTAGCAACCGATCGGGTGGCAGAAGTTATCAAAGAGAAGGCGTTATGGGGGCTGCTTTCTAATCATCTGATGTTTATCTATAACCGCCTTTATCACAACGTCATGCCGAAAGGTGCGCCAACGGCTTACGAGATGATTCGTCAGCAGCTCATGATGCTGATGCAGGAAGATGACAGCTACCGACGCAGCGTGACGGCGGAAAGGTACATCCGGGATAAAACCCGGCTTTCCCGCAGCGGCGTAATGCGGATACTGGCTGACCTGAAAACGGGCGGGTTCATCGAAATGGAAGAAGGCCGGCTCATTAAAATTAACAAGCTGCCTGCCAAATACTGATTTTCAGACACAAAAAAGGCCGCGCGGGCGGCCTTTTCTTCACTGCTCAATGGACGTGAACGCCCAACCGCCAGGCAAAGTAGATCTCTTCTTTCAGCTCGTTTGAAGAGAGCGCCAGCAAATCCGTAAATTCCAGCTCAAGTTGTTTCAGCTTTTTCAGGTACTGCGCCGGAGACAGATTGCTTTTATCGCGACGTAAATATTCAATTGCCAGCTGTGTTGGGGTTATTTCAGTATCCATGATGTCCTCGCTTATGTTCAAAACGTGACCAGTATATCACAATCAGACGGCTAATTTTTGACCAAAAGCAAGACATTCGGAAACTTTACACAACGGCCGTCGTCAGTCTGGATGAACAACACAGGCGATCCTGCTCGTCCAGAATATCAATCTGCCACACCTGATGACGACTTCCGGCGTGCAGTGCGCGGCAAACACCGCGCACGCGCCCGCTGCGAACGGAGCGGATGTGGTTGGCATTGACCTCCAGCCCGACCACCTTCTGCTCCCCTTCCGTACACAGGTAACCCGCGACCGACCCCAGCGTTTCGGCCAGCACGACGGACGCACCGCCGTGCAGCAGGCCAAACGGTTGATGAGTACGGCTGTCTACTGGCATCGTCGCTTCAAGTTCGGTATCGCCAATGCGCGTAAACTGGATATCCAGCAAACCGACCATGTTTTCTGCACCCATAGCATTTAAGGCCTGCAGAGTGACCGCACGTTTCCAGATCATCCGATAATCTCCAGTAAAGCCTGCAAGGGATGGCGAACGCCGTTACCTTCCACCCGTTTCACCTGGCTGCGGCAGGAGTAGCCCGTCGCCAGACAGCGGTTACGCGGCAGGCGCTGCATTGCCTGGTGCCACGACAGCTCGTAAATGCCGAGCGAGTTAGCGTGGTTTTTGACTTCATGACCGTAGGTTCCGGCCATACCGCAGCAGCCCACGCTGACGCTTTCCAGCTTCGCGCCAAAGCGCGCGAAGATAGAAGCCCATTGGGCAGGCGCCGTCGGCAGCGCGGTCACTTCGGTACAGTGCCCAAACAGGTACCAGGATTCTCCGCTGACCTCCTGAGGGGCCGTTTGCTTCAGCACCGCAGGCAGCCACTCATGCACCAGTAAGACCTGAAAATCACCACGCTTATCGCCGAGCGTCTGCTTATACTCATCCCGGTAACAGAGCACCAGCGCCGGATCGACGCCCACCATTGGCATATCGAGCTGCGCCACGCGATTCAGGAAATCTGAAGTTTTCTGCGCGGTTTTCGCGAAGCGGGTCAGGAAACCTTTAATGTGCTGCGCCTTGCCGTTCGGCGAGAACGGCAGTACCACCGGCTGGTAGCCAATTTTCTCTGCCAGACGGACAAAATCAGCCACCACCTGCGCATCGTAATAGCTGGTAAACGGATCCTGCACCACCAGCACCACCTTCGCTTTCTGCTCAGAGCTTAATGCTTCCAGTTGTTCCAGGGTCATGTTCGCCGAGCGGTGCCCCACCAGCCGACGCTGGAGCGATGGCACCGACAGCAGCGGCAGATCCACCATGCCGATATGTTTTTCAGACAGTTTGCGCACCAGCGGCTGATTGATAAAGAAGTTAAAGGTTTTTGGCGCACGAGCCATTAGCGGCGCGTAACTCTCCACCGTTGCCACCAGATGATCGCGCATCGGGCGCAGATAACGCGTGTGGTACAGCTGGAGGAAGCGGGAACGGAATTCCGGCACGTCAATTTTAATCGGACACTGGGTTGAACACGCCTTGCACGCCAGGCAGCCGGACATCGCCTCTTTCACCTCATGCGAGAAATCGTATTCGCCTTTATTCGCATGCCAGCTGTTGCGGGTCCGTTCGATGAGCCTGCGCAGGCTGGCGCGTTTTTCCGGCAGCTCCAGTTCCAGCTTGAGCGGGTCAATGCCGCGGTCAGCCAGCAGGCGCAGCCATTCGCGCACCAGCGTCGCACGTCCTTTTGGGGAGTGGATGCGGTTGCTGGTGATTTTCATCGACGGACACATCGGGCTTTTCACATCGAAGTTGAAGCACAGCCCGTTGCCGTTGCACTCCATCGCGCCGCGCCAGGAAGCGCGAACCGCAATCGGAATTTGTCGGTCATAGGTGCCGCGCTTGACGGCGTCTACCTGCAACATCGGCGCATCAACGCCCTCTGGCGGGCAGATTTTACCCGGGTTAAGACGGTTATCAGGATCAAAAGCGGCTTTCACCTTACGCAGCTCGGCGTAGAGTTGTTCGCCAAAAAACGCCGGGCTGTACTCGGCGCGGAATCCTTTGCCATGCTCTCCCCATAACAAACCGCCATATTTGGCCGTAAGGGCCACGACTTCGTCGGAGATCTCCTTCATCAGGATCTCCTGCTGCGGATCACACATGTCCAGCGCCGGGCGCACGTGTAGCACACCCGCGTCAACGTGCCCGAACATGCCATAGCTCAGACCATGGCTGTCGAGCAGCGCACGAAACTCCACAATATAATCCGCCAGATGCTCCGGCGGCACGCAGGTATCTTCCGCAAACGGAATCGGCTTCGCCGCCCCTTTCGCGTTACCGAGCAGCCCCACCGCCTTTTTACGCATCGCGTAGATTCGCTCGATGCCGGAGAGGTCGTTACACAGCTGCCAGCCAATGACGCCGCCTTCCCCCTGTGCAATCAGCTCATCCAGACGCTGGCAGAGCGTGCTCACCTGGCTCTCAATCAGCTCTGCGTCATCCCCGGCGAACTCGACGATGTTCAGACCGAGCATCTCTTTATCCGGCACGTCGGTAATCAGTTCGCTCACCGAATGCCAGACAATATCTTCCCGGGCCAGGTTCAGTACTTTTGAATCAACGGTTTCCACCGACAGCGCCCGCGCCTCCACCATAAACGGGGCATTACGCAGCGCGGAGTCAAAGGAGTTGTATTTGACGTTCACCAGACGGCGCACCTTCGGCAGCGGGGTGATATCCAGACGCGCTTCGGTGATAAAGGCCAGCGTCCCTTCTGACCCGGTCAGTACGCGGGTAAGATCGAACTGGCTCAGATCGTCATTAAAGACATGGCGCAGATCGTAGCCCGTCAGGAAGCGATTGAGCTTCGGGAATTTGTCGAGGATCAGTTCGCGATTTTCGCGGCAGCGCTCCAGCACGGTGCGATAAATCCGTCCGCTGGTGGTGCTCTCTTTTGCCAGCGTTTCAGCCAGTTCGACCGGCAACGGCTGGGTATCGAGAATATCGCCCCCCAGCAGCACCGCCCGCACACCCATGACGTGATCGGAGGTTTTGCCGTAGACCAGCGAGCCCTGCCCTGAGGCATCGGTGTTGATCATCCCGCCAAGGGTTGCGCGGTTACTGGTGGAAAGCTCGGGCGCAAAAAAATAGCCATACGGTTTTAAAAACTGATTCAGTTGATCTTTGATTACCCCCGCTTCCACACGCACCCACCCCTCTTCCGGGTTGATCTCAATGATGCGATTCATATAGCGGGACATATCAACGATGATGCCCTGGTTCAGCGCCTGCCCATTGGTGCCCGTCCCGCCGCCGCGCGGGGTAAAGACCAGGGAGCTGAAACGCTCCTGCGACGCCAGACGGGCGATGAGGGCCACATCGGCGGTAGAGCGCGGGAAAACGACGGCATCGGGAAGAAGCTGGTAAATGCTGTTATCGGTTGCCATCGTCAGCCTGTCGGCATAATCGGTGGCGGTATCACCTGTAAAACCCTGTTGCTCCAGTGCCTGCAAAAAATTAAGCACCAGTTGAACGACGCCCGGTGCCTGAGAAATCTGTGGGATCATTGCTGTCGACCCTAATGAGAATAGTGTGAAATCGTTTGCGTTGTGTCTGGAAAGTTTTATCACATTTTTTTCTTATGTGCTTCGTAGAATTACGGGCAAAATCCGCCTGTCAAAAATCGCTGAAATCACTAATGATTAGAGAGATGCGGTTTATATTCCCATCAGCCTTGCTGGTGTTCATTTAAGGAAAGTTTCGTTTATGGTCAATCTTCGTCAGCCCAGGGATGTCGCACAGATACTGCTGTCGGTGCTGTTCTTAGCCATTATGATTATTGCGTGTCTGTGGATTGTTCGTCCTTTCGTGCTCGGATTTGCCTGGGCCGCGACCGTCGTGGTCGCAACCTGGCCTTTACTCTTACGTTTGCAGAAACTGCTGTTTGGTCGCCGCGGCCTTGCCGTGCTGGTGATGACGCTGCTGCTGTTCCTGCTGTTTATTATTCCCATTGCGCTGCTGGTTAACAGCCTGGTTGACAGCAGCGGCCCGGTTATTCGCGCGGTCACCAGCGGTGACATGACGCTGCCGGATCTCGCGTGGCTGAACAGCATTCCTGTTTTGGGCGCAAAACTATACAGCGGCTGGCACAGCCTGCTGGAGATGGGCGGTAGCGCCCTGATGGCCAAAGTGCGCCCGTACATCGGCACAACCACCACCTGGTTTGTCGGGCAGGCTGCGCATATTGGTCGCTTTATGATGCACTGTACGTTGATGCTGGTCTTCAGCGCCCTGCTGTACTGGCGCGGCGAGCAGGTTGCGCTGGGGGTACGCCATTTCGCCACCCGGCTGGCAGGTAAACGCGGCGATGCGGCCGTGCTGCTGGCAGCCCAGGCCGTTCGCGCGGTGGCGCTCGGCGTGGTGGTCACAGCGCTGGTGCAGGCGGTGCTTGGCGGTATCGGGCTGGCGGTTTCCGGCGTACCTTATGCCACCATTTTCACCGTTGTCATGCTGATGACCTGTCTGGCACAGCTTGGTCCGCTGCTGGTGCTGGTTCCCTGCATTATCTGGCTTTACTGGACGGGGGACACGACCTGGGGCACGGTGCTGCTGGTCTGGAGTTGCGTGGTGGGCACCATGGATAACGTGATTCGTCCTCTCCTCATCCGCATGGGCGCTGATCTGCCGCTGATTCTGATCCTGTCCGGGGTGATCGGGGGGTTGATTGCCTTCGGCATGATTGGCCTGTTTATCGGTCCGGTGCTGCTTGCGGTAACCTGGCGTCTCTTCTCTGCCTGGGTGCATGAAGTGCCGCCACCCGGAACCGATCCGGACCTCATCTTAAGCGAACTTGAAGAGCTGGAAGATAAGAACGCGCAGTAATAACCTTTGCCGGGTGGCGCTAACGCTTACCCGGCCTACACTCTTCGCAGGAATACTTAAACGTTGCTAAACTATTTATTCTCTGCGCACTGGTCAGACCCGCCTTTTCATGCCTAAAACCGTCATTCTCTTCAAGAAATCTTTACCTCCCTTTAACTATTGAGACGAATCCGATCGACTCATAAAGTTGGCATGCCTACTATTAAGACACGGTTATAAATCAACACCTTGATTTATAAGCATGGAAATCCCCTGAGTGAAACAACGAATTGCTGTGTGTAGTCTTTGCCCATCTCCCACGATGGGCTTTTTTTTTATTTACCTTATGCTGAGCGCACAGGATTTAGGCGTGTTTTAAACGAAAAAACCGTTCATTACAGACGGATGAATAGCGATGAAAGAGTTTTACTGTTTAGTTCCATTCGTCATAAGCATATGCCATTTCACTATCAACTGAATATCTTTCTCGTACCAACAGCCAATTGGCGTTCCTAAAAACGCCATCATTTAGCTTTATCTTTTATACTTTTTTCAACCTGAGCATGAAGATTCATGCAGTTTATATACCCTTCTCTACGCGCTGCGTTGACTTCCGTAGCGTGTCTTAACTCCATTGCTAACAACTTATCTTCCATGACAGAAAGGCGATAAATCAGGGCGCACACAATCATTAAAAGAATAATGAATAACACCGAAATATCTACAACCACTTAACCTCTCCAGTTACTTATTGAATCCTGAGTTCTGACGCTATGCACTGTAGTTCTTCGTTTTCCCTGCATTGCGTTGTCATGTAGCCGTTGCACAGGGAACTTAAATCAGACAGAGTCCGTATATTCATTTAAATTTCATCTTTTATAGCTCATCAAACCTATCAGGCTATCTGGCGCAGTCCTGCAACCAGCAGAGGGTGAGGAGTAGCTATATCAGTTCCAGGCTCAGAGCAAGGCGGCTAAGACTATTCTTATGCGAACTATTTTTTTAAGTTATTAGTGCTTTGTAAGTTCATTTTCCTCTTTTGATTGCTTGAAAGAGGACTCGCCTTTGTGGCCAGGCGAGTCCTGAATATTAATTTTTACAAATTTCACTCCTACTCAACATCTGCCATTCCCCCTCCAGCACCCGCGTCTCCCCGGTCACCTGCACGTTCACCACCTCGCGAATATCCGCCGAGGACGCGCCAACCTGTAGCTCAAATTCACCTGGCTCGACAATTCGCTTCCCGTCCCGGCGGGTGAAATTAAACATCTCCACCGGCAGGGTAAAGGTCAGGGTGGCGGTTTCTCCCGGTGAAAGCGTAACGCGTTGAAACGCTTTCAGCTCCTGAAGCGGACGAACCTGCGTCGCGACTTTGTCACGCACGTACACCTGTATTACTTCGCTGCCGCTGCGCTCCCCGATGTTGCTGACTTCGACGCTTAACACCACCTCTCCGTCGACCGGGACGTGGCTTTCAGCGAGACGCGCCGCACTCCAGCGAAACTGCGTCCAGCCAAGACCGTAACCGAACGGGTAAAGTGCGCCGAAATGGAACGCAAACGGCGTGCCGCCGCTTTTCAGCTTGTGGTTATAGTAGTACGGCATCGCCCCGGCGTTTTTCGGCACGCTGACTACCAGCCTGCCCTGCGGCTCCGCGCGGCCGGTTAAGATATCGGCAATCGCCCAGCCCCCTTCCTGCCCCGGCGCCCAGGCCATCATCAGCGCGGCCACCTTCTCTTCCAGCCCCTGAAGGTTATAAGGACGCCCGCCCGTCATGACGACAATTACCGGCTTGCCGGTTGCCACCAGCTCCTCAAGCAGCTGTTGCTGCACGCCCGGCAGATTCAGCGAATCGGTATCCGATCCTTCCCCCACGGTGCCGCTCTGGAATAGCCCGGCGAGGTCGCCCACGCAGGCCACCACCACGTCACTCTCTTTTGCCGCGCTCACGGCTTCGGGGATCAAATCCGTGCGTTGTGAAACCGGCGATTGCTGCATCGGTTTACCGCCGCTGTCGCCCGGGAACACCGGCGCACCCGCCATCCGTTTTTCGATAATGTGGCACCCTTTGGCGTAACGTATCTGCGATGCACCAAGGTACTGTTCCAGCGCCGCGCGCGGGGTTGTCACCTGCGAGGTCTCTTCAACCATATCGCTGATGATCAGGTGAACCGGGAAGCTGTAGCCGCTCAGCAACGCCAGCGGATCGTCCGCCGTCGGCCCCACTACCGCTACACGGGGTTTTCCGCCGAGGGGCAAAATGCCGTTATTTTCCAGCAGCGTGATCGATTTTGTTGCCACCTCGCGCGCCACCTGCCGGGTCGCCTCATTCTGCAAATCGATACCTTTTTCGTCGGCGTACGGTTTTTCAAACAGCCCGAGACGGAATTTTTCACTTAGCACGCGCGCCACAATCTCATCCACTTTCGCCATTGAGATAAGCCCACGCTCTACCGCTTCCGCCAGATGACGCGCGCAGTCATCCTTCGGCAATTCCACGTCCAGCCCGGCGTTAAACGCCAGCGCCGCCGATTCTGCTGGATCGTGAGAAATCCCGTGGTGCTGGTGCAGCAGGCTGACGCCGCCGTAATCCGCGACAATAATGCCGTCGAAGCCCCACTGATCACGCAGCACGGTGGTGAGCAGGAAATGGTCGCTGTGCCCTGGCTGATTATCGATGTCATGATAGGCTGGCATCACCGAACCGGCGTTGGCCAGCTTCACCGCCATCTCAAACGGTAGCAGGAAGGTATCGTTTAGCTCGCTGAAACCCAGATGGACCGGCGCATGGTTGCGCGCCCCTTCGCTGAAGGAGTGCCCCACGTAATGTTTCAGGGTCGCCAGCAGATCGCGCTTATCGCCCTGCAACCCCTTCACGTACGCCGTCGCCATCACCCCTACCAGCCACGGATCTTCCCCAAAGGTCTCTTCCGTCCGTCCCCAGCGCACATCGCGCGAGACATCCAGCACCGGGGCCAGCCCCTGCTGGCACCCGACAGACCGGGCCTCATTGCCAATCTGCTCCGCCGCGCGCTGCACCAGCGCCGGGTCCCAGGTGGAACCGTAGTTCAGCGACGACGGGAACAGGGTTGCATCTTTGCACAGCAGCCCCACCAGACACTCCTCATGAAACAGCGCCGGAATGCCGAGCCGGGTCTCCTCCATCATCATACGTTGCAGGCGGTTAGCGGCACGCACGCCGGTTTTTGCATCAACAATGTGCGTGCCGAGCGGACGGGTGATCTGCCCGACGCCCAGCTTCAGCCTTTCGCTGAGGGACGCCTGTTCGCTCACGCCGGCGAACTCATCGCTCAAATCGCTGCGCTCGCGGTGGTTGCCGTGTTCATCGAGGATCAGCCAGTACGCGTGCATCTGGGCAAATTTCTCTTCCGGCGTCATACGCGCCAGTAAATCAGCGACACGCTCGTGTACGGGACGTCCCGCGTCCTTGTAGATCACAGTCATGGTTTACTCCTGTAGTGCGGATTGGGTTACCGGGCTGAGCTGCCCCGCATCGTTTCGAATGTCTCGCTTGCTGGCCAGCTCACGGGCAATGGAATCCACCAGTCGGCTGTTGAGTTTGTAGATAGCAAGGAGCGCCACCATGCAGAGGAACAGCGCGCAGGGGATCAGGGTGAACAGGGCATTGATGGTTGCGAGGACGTGAGGCGCCTGGTTTGCCTGTCCGGGCGCGTAATCCACCATGCCCAGCACCCAACCGACTACCGCCCCACCCAGCGCCAACCCAAACTTGATGGCAAACAGGGCGGTAGAAAAGACCAGCCCGTCCAGACGGCGGCCGCTGCGGTGTTCTTCGTAGTCCACCACATCGGAGAACATGGTCCATTGCAGCGGCGTGGTCAGGTTCTGAATAAAACTAAACACAATATTCAGACCGAATATCAGCCACACCTGCGAAGGAGGAATGAAGAAAATCAACGCGCCAAAAATAACGAAAGAAATAATGGTCCACTGATAGGCGCGTACGCGATCAAATTTCCCCAGCAGGCGTTCAGATAATAATGCGCCGCTTAAGGATGCCACCATGCCGGAAACAATAAAGGCAAAGACCAGTTCAGGACGTAACAGAACATAGTTAACGTAATACATGGTCGCAGAGCCACGCGTCACGACGGCGGTTAACAGTAAAATATTAAACAGAAAAACAATTCGCCACTGGCTGTTGGCGGCCAGCAGTTTTAAATCCGTCAGCATCGAGCCGGAGGTGTCATTGCGTGGCGAGTAACGCTCCCGGGTCATAAAGAAGCAGCAGAAGAATAAAACAATACCCAGCAGCCCCATCAGGCTCATGGCATAGAAATAACCTTTTTGCACATTCCCCTGACCTAATAATGAGACCAGCGGCAGCGCGATGACCGTTACAATCAACCCGCCGATAAACGACAGGCCAAAGCGCCAGGATTGCAGCGAGTGGCGCTCGCGCGGGTCGAGCGTCAGCGCGCCGGGCATGGCGCAGTATGGAACGTTAATCGCGGAGTAGATCAGGCTCAGGATGGCATAGGTTACGCAAGCATAGACAATTTTCGCCGTCTGCCCGGCATCCGGTACGTAGAAGGTAATCAGGCAGCTCACGCCAAACGGAATGGCAAACCAGAGCAGCCAGGGACGAAAACGACCGTGGCGGGTCTGAGTGCGGTCCACCAGCGCGCCAATGCACGGATCGACAAACGCATCGATCACGCGCACCACTAAAAACATGGTGCCCATAATGGCCGCCGGCAAACCGAATACGTCCGTATAGAAATAAGCGAGAAATAACGTTGCCGTTTGCCAGACCAGCGCGCTGGCCATATCACCGAGGCCATAACCTATTTTATCTTTGGTACGTAACACAGAGGAGATTGTCATTGTTATTAGCCTTTTTATCAGGTTAAAACGTATTTCAACCAGTCGCGCATCATCCCGACGGATGTACGCGGTAAGGCTCAAGTATTAGCAACGCCCTGCCCACTAACAATTGTCTAAATTAACAGATAAATTATGATATTTGGTTTTTTGCTTTATTTGTGATGGTGAGCATATTCGCAGGAAAATAAAAAAGGCGAGGACAGATATCCTCGCCTTTTTCAGGTTATGCAGGTTTTACTTGTTCAGCTCTGCCAGGCTCAGCCAGGTTTGCACCACGGTGTCCGGGTTCAGGGAGAGGCTATCAATCCCCTCATCCATCAGCCAGGCCGCAAAGTCTTCATGGTCAGAAGGACCCTGCCCGCAGATCCCGACATATTTACCCTGTTTCTTCGCCGCACGGATAGCCATGGAGAGCAGCGCTTTCACCGCCTCGTTACGCTCATCAAACAGCTCAGAGACAACGCCGGAGTCGCGGTCCAGGCCGAGCGCCAGCTGCGTCATATCATTCGAACCAATGGAGAAGCCGTCGAAGTGCTCCAGGAACTGCTCGGCCAGCAGGGCGTTGGACGGAATTTCACACATCATGATGATCTTCAGCCCGTTCTCGCCGCGCTTCAGCCCCTGACGCGCCAGCTCATCCACCACCGCTTTCGCCTGATCCACGGTACGGACGAACGGGATCATGATTTCCACGTTGGTCAGCCCCATGTCGTTGCGCACGCGTTTTACCGCTTCGCACTCCAGCGCGAAGCAGTCGCGGAAGCTTTCCGACACGTAGCGTCCGGCGCCGCGGAAGCCCAGCATCGGGTTCTCTTCTTCCGGCTCGTAGCGTTCGCCGCCCACCAGGTTGGCATATTCGTTGGACTTAAAGTCCGACAGACGCACGATCACGCGTTTCGGGTAGAAGGCCGCGCCGAGCGTGGCGATGCCTTCCGTCAGGCGGCCGACATAGAACTCTCTCGGCGAGTCGTAACCCTTCATCATCTCGCGGATTTCGTTTTGCAGCTTCGCGTCCTGGTCGTCAAACTCCAGCAGCGCGCGCGGGTGAACGCCGATCATGCGGTTGATGATGAATTCCAGACGCGCCAGGCCCACGCCTTCGTTCGGCAGGCAGGCGAAGTCAAACGCGCGATCCGGGTTACCGACGTTCATCATGATTTTCAGCGGCAGGTCCGGCATGGTATCCACGCTGGAGCTCTTCACGCTGAAGTCGAGGATATCGGCATACACGTAACCGGTATCGCCTTCGGCACAGGAGACCGTCACGTTCTGGTCGTCCTTCATGCGTTCGGTCGCGTCACCACAGCCGACCACCGCCGGGATCCCCAGCTCACGGGCAATGATAGCCGCGTGACAGGTACGGCCACCGCGGTTGGTGACGATAGCAGCCGCTTTCTTCATGATCGGCTCCCAGTCCGGGTCGGTCATGTCGGTCACCAGCACGTCGCCAGGCTGAATGCGATTCATCTCGCTGATGTCGTGGATCACTTTCACCGGACCGGCACCGATGCGGTGGCCGATTGCGCGGCCTTCCGCGACAATTTTGCCCTGCGCGTGCAGGGTGTAGCGCTCCATGACCTGACCGCGCGAACGGACGGTTTCCGGACGCGCCTGCACGATAAACAGCTTGCCGGTGTGTCCGTCTTTGGCCCACTCGATGTCCATCGGACGGCCATAGTGCTTTTCAATCTGCACCGCCTGCTTCGCCAGCTCTTCCACTTCGGCGTCGGTGAGCGAGAAGCGATCCCGCTGCTCCTGCGGCACATCTTCAATGGTGACCTGCTTGCCATGCTCTTGCGTCGGGGCATAGATCATGCGGATTTTTTTCGAGCCCATGGTGCGGCGTACCACTGCCGGACGGTTAGCCGCCAGCGTAGGCTTGTGCACGTAGAATTCGTCAGGGTTCACCGCCCCCTGCACCACCATCTCGCCCAGACCCCACGCGGAGGTGATAAACACCACCTGGTCGAAGCCGGATTCAGTATCGATAGAGAACATCACGCCGGAAGAGCCCACGTCGGAGCGCACCATGCGCTGTACGCCTGCGGAGAGCGCGACGCCGCGGTGGTCATAGCCCTGATGCACGCGATAGGAGATGGCGCGGTCGTTGAACAGGGAAGCAAACACATGCTTCACCGCCACCAGTACCGCCTCGTAACCCTGGACGTTGAGGAAGGTTTCCTGCTGTCCGGCGAAAGAGGCATCCGGCATATCTTCCGCGGTAGCGGAAGAGCGCACGGCAAAGGAGGCCTGCGCGTCGTCAGCGGAGAGCTGGTTGTAGGCGTCATGGATGGCTTTTTCCAGTTCCGGCTGGAAAGGTGTGTCGATAATCCACTGGCGGATTTGCGCCCCGGCTTTGGCAAGCTCGGTGACATCATCAATATCCGTTTTATCCAGCAGGTCGTAAATGCGCTGGTTTACACCGCTCTGGTCTAAAAACAGGTTAAACGCATCGGCGGTTGTGGCAAACCCGTTTGGTACGGAGACACCCATACCGGACAGATTTGTAATCATTTCACCCAGGGAGGCATTTTTGCCCCCAACTCTGTCTACATCATTCATGCCGAGTTGGTTATACCAAAGCACCAGCGGTGACGAGCCATTGTTGGACATCGAAACAATCCTTTTGTGATATTTGATCGGAGTAAGAAACACCTGACTACGTATTTATACTGGCATATTTATTTCCGCTAAAAAAACGGTGAATCGTGTAAGCAATTTAAATTTTCAACTTTTCGGACAGTTTCCCCGCACTCGCTAACCCGATGATTCCTATAGAATCCGTCAAAAACCATAGAAATAACGCCGCTAATCAGAAAATGAAATCCACTTTTCAGGAAAATCAAAAACACCATTTCATTTTAAATTCAGATAAGTTCTTTGCTGTGCAATTAACTTTTTTAATTTATGCTTTCAGGCAATTACGTACGCTATTCAGGGTGGATAAAATGGATAATGCTGTCGATCGCCACGTTTTTTATATTTCTGATGGGACGGCGATTACCGCCGAGGTGCTGGGACACGCGGTGATGTCGCAGTTTCCGGTATCGATAAACAGCATCACGTTGCCGTTCGTGGAAAATGAGAGCCGGGCCAAAGCGGTCAAGGACCAGATCGACGCCATTTACCAGCAGACCGGCGTTCGTCCGCTGGTGTTCTATTCCATTGTGATCCCTGAGATCCGCAACATCATTCTGCAAAGCGAGGGCTTCTGTCAGGATATCGTGCAGGCGCTGGTTGCACCCTTGCAAAGCGAGCTGAAGCTCGACCCGACGCCGATCGCTCACCGTACCCACGGGCTGAACCCCGGCAACCTGACCAAATACGATGCGCGTATTGCCGCCATTGACTACACTCTGGCGCACGACGACGGGATCTCGCTGCGCAATCTGGACCAGGCGCAGGTCATTTTGCTTGGCGTGTCGCGCTGCGGTAAAACCCCCACCAGCCTTTACCTGGCAATGCAGTTTGGCATTCGCGCCGCCAACTACCCCTTTATTGCCGATGATATGGACAACCTGGTGCTGCCTGCCGCGCTCAAGCCGCTTCAGCATAAGCTGTTTGGGCTGACCATCAACCCGGAACGACTGGCGGCGATCCGCGAAGAACGTCGCGAGAACAGCCGCTACGCCTCAATGCGCCAGTGCCGAATGGAAGTCTCCGAAGTCGAAGCGCTGTACCGAAAAAATCAGATCCCCTGGCTGAACAGTACCAACTATTCAGTAGAAGAAATTGCCACCAAGATCCTCGATATCATGGGACTGAATCGCCGCATGTACTAATATGCTAGTACATTAATCCAGTTTCAGTTATTATCATGCCATCCTCGGGGCGACGTGCCCCGAACTTGAAATCAGCAGGGATTGGTTTAAGGTGATGCCCATCACTTCCCGGTAGTCTGCCGATGAAGCAAAAAATTTCTGAGACATTCCATGAACAAAACCGACGAACTGCGCACCGCGCGCATTGATAGCCTGGTCACCCCGGCTGAACTGGCCCGGCTGCACCCCGTTTCCGACGAGGTGGCGGACCATGTGACGGCCTCCCGTCGCCGCATCGAAAAAATTCTCAATGGTGAAGACAAACGTCTTCTGGTAGTAATTGGCCCCTGCTCCATCCACGACCTGGACGCGGCGATGGATTATGCACAACGCCTTCAGACGCTGCGCGGCACGTATCAGGATCGCCTGGAGATCGTGATGCGTACCTACTTTGAAAAACCGCGTACTGTCGTGGGCTGGAAAGGATTGATATCCGATCCCGATCTGAACGGTAGTTACCGGGTGAATCACGGCATTGCGCTGGCGCGTAAGCTGCTGCTACAGGTTAACGAGCTGGGCGTGCCGACCGCTACCGAATTTCTGGATATGGTGACCGGACAGTTTATTGCCGACCTCATTAGCTGGGGCGCGATTGGCGCGCGTACCACCGAAAGCCAGATCCACCGTGAAATGGCGTCGGCGCTCTCTTGCCCGGTGGGCTTCAAAAACGGAACGGACGGCAATACCCGCATCGCCGTTGATGCCATCCGCGCGTCACGCGCCAGCCATATGTTCCTCTCCCCGGATAAAAACGGCCAAATGACCATCTACCAGACCAGCGGCAACCCGTTCGGACATATCATTATGCGTGGCGGTAAAAAACCGAATTACCATGCAGAAGATATTGCCGCCGCCTGCGAAACGCTGGCGGAATTTGACCTGCCGGAGCATCTGGTGGTGGATTTCAGCCACGGCAACTGCCAGAAACAGCACCGCCGCCAGCTGGACGTCTGCGATGAAGTCTGCCAGCAGATCCGCAGCGGCTCGACCGCCATTGCAGGAATTATGGCGGAGAGCTTTATCAAAGAAGGCACGCAGAAGATCGTCGCCGGACAGCAAATGGTGTACGGCCAGTCGATCACCGACCCGTGCCTGAGCTGGGAAGACAGCGAACGGCTGCTGGAGAAGCTGGCTTCAGCCGTGGACACGCGCTTTTAAAATCCTGCCGGGTGACGCTGCGCTTACCCGGCCTACGGTACGTGCCCTTCTCCCTCTCCCCATGGGAGAAGGTCGGGGTGAGGGCATCAGACCGCACCTCTCCCCCAAATTTGATCCCGTCACACAATTTTCATAAAAACGCTTGCCGTGAATTTGCAGTTTATTGATAATGATTATCATTGTTACATTGATTGTTATTTATAAACATTATGTCACCGACCGATAACAGCGCGGCAACGCCAGTAAAAACACACACAGCGCCGTCCCCTGCTCCCACCGATCGCCGAATCGACAGCAAAAGCCTGTTGGGTGAGGAGGGACGGGTCATTATCGAGCATGACGGCCAGCACTACCTGCTGCGCCAGACCAATGCCGGAAAACTGATCCTGACTAAATAATCCAGACAACACATTCGCCAGCCACCCAGGTGATCCCCAGGCAGCCAGCGCTTTTCAATTCTTATGGAGAGTTGCTATGCCACACCTGCAATCCGCGTCTTTACGCCCGTCTCTTCTGGCGCTGGCAATTGTCAGCACCCTGCCGGGCGTTGCGTTTGCCGCCACAGACGATATCACCGTTACCGCCACCGGCAACGCCCGCAGCGCCTTCGAAGCCCCCATGATGGTAAGCGTGATTGACACCACCGCGCCGGAAAACCAGACCGCCAGCTCCGCCGCCGACCTGCTGCGCAAGGTGCCCGGCCTGACGCTGGACGGCACCGGGCGCACCAACGGTCAGGACGTTAACCTGCGCGGTTACGACCGACGTGGCGTGCTGGTGCTGGTGGATGGCGTACGACAGGGCACCGATACCGGACACCTGAACAGCACGTTCCTCGATCCGGCGCTGATCAAACGTATCGAAGTGGTACGTGGCCCTTCCGCCTTGCTGTACGGCAGCGGCGCGCTGGGCGGCGTAATTTCATATGACACCGTCGACGCCAGCGATCTGCTGGACGCAGGTAAAAATAGCGGCTATCGCGTATTTGCTACCGGTGCAACGGGCGATCACAGCATCGGGATGGGCGCCAGCGCCTATGGCCGCACCGATACCCTGGACGGTGTGGTCTCCTGGTCCAGTCGCGATCGCGGCGACATTCGCCAGAGTGACGGCGCGAGGGCGCCAAACGACGAATCCATCAACAATATGCTGGCGAAAGGCAGCTGGAAAATTGATCCGGCTCAGACGCTGAGCGGCTCCCTGCGCTACTACAACAACGACGCGCAGGAGCCGAAAAACCCGCAGACCACGGATGCCAGCAGCAGTAACCCGATGACCGATCGTTCCACCATTCAGCGCGATGCCCAGCTTGGCTACCGCATTGCGCCAGCCGGAAACGACTGGCTGAACGCCGATGCGAAAATTTACTGGTCCGAAGCGCGGCTCAACGCCCAGAACATCGACGCCAGCGGCGAGTTCCGTAAGCAGACCACCAAAGGCGGCAAAGTGGAAAACCGCACCCGCCTGTTCAGCGACTCCTTCGCCTCGCACCTGCTGACCTACGGCGGGGAATACTACCGTCAGGAGCAACACCCTGGCGGCGCGACCACCGGCTTCCCGGACGCTAAAATCGACTTCAGCTCCGGCTGGTTGCAGGATGAGATCACCCTGCGCGACCTGCCGGTAACGCTTCTCGGCGGGACGCGTTACGACAACTACCGCGGCAGCAGCGACGGTTACGACGACGTGGATGCGGATAAATGGTCATCACGCGCCGGGTTAACTGTGAGTCCAACCGACTGGCTGATGCTGTTCGGCTCTTACGCCCAGGCCTTCCGCGCGCCAACGATGGGCGAGATGTATAACGACTCAAAGCACTTCTCTATCGGCAGCTTCTACACTAACTACTGGGTGCCGAACCCGAACCTGCGTCCGGAGACCAACGAAACCCAGGAGTTCGGTTTTGGGCTGCGTTTTGACGATCTGCTACTCGCCAACGACGCGCTGGAGTTCAAAGCCAGCTACTTCGACACCAAAGCAAAAGATTACATCTCTACCACCGTCGATTTTGCGGCGGCCACTACCATGTCCTATAACGTACCAAATGCCAAAATCTGGGGCTGGGACATGATGGCGACCTACTCGACCAGCCTGTTCAACCTCGACGTGGCCTACAACCGCACGCGCGGGAAAGATACCGACACGGGTGAATATATCTCCAGCATCAACCCGGACACCGTCACCAGCAAGCTGGATATCCCGGTGGCGCAAAGCGGCTTCTCCGTGGGCTGGATCGGCACCTTCGTCGAACGTTCAACGCACATCAGCAGCAGCTACAGCGAGCAGCCTGGCTACGCAGTAAATGATTTCTACGTCAGCTATAAAGGCCAGCAGCAGTTCAAAGGCGTCACCACCACCCTCGTGCTGGGGAACGCCTTCGACAAAGCCTACTGGTCACCGCAGGGCATCCCGCAGGATGGCCGCAACGGCAAGATCTTCGTCAGTTATCAATGGTAATTCCCTTCGGGGCAACGATTCAGAAGGATAAGATTATGGGTCACTACACACGCTGGCTTGAGCTTAAAGAAGAACATCCGGGTAAGTACGCCCGTGATATCGCCGGATTAATGCACATCAGCGAAGCAGAGCTGGCATTTGCGCGCGTTGGACACGACGCCTGGCGGCTGCGCGGTGAAATCCGCGAGATTCTGGCAGCGCTGGAGTCCGTGGGGGAAACCAAATGCATCTGCCGTAACGAATACGCCGTTCACGAACAGGTTGGAGCGTTTACTCACCAGCACCTCGGCGGTCATGCCGGGCTGGTGCTGAATCCGCGCGCGCTGGATCTGCGTTTGTTCCTCAACCAGTGGGCGAGCGCGTTTCACATTAGCGAAACGACCTCCCGCGGCGAACGTCAGAGCATTCAGTTCTTCGATCATCAGGGCGACGCTTTACTGAAGGTCTACACCACGGATCACACCGACGTTGCCGCCTGGGGCGACGTGCTGACCCGTTTTATCATTGCCGATAACCCCGCTCTGGCGCTGAAGGCTGTCGAAGCCCCCGCGCATTCCGACGGTGCAGATGCAGGCTCGGTGGAGAAAGAGTGGCGCGCCATGACCGACGTGCATCAATTCTTTAGCTTATTGAAGCGCCATAACCTGAGCCGCCAGCAGGCGTTTCGTCTGGTGAGTGACGATCTGGCCTGTAAGGTGGATAACAGCGCGCTGGCACAACTGCTGGAGACGGCGCAACAGGACGGAAACGAAATCATGATCTTCGTCGGCAACCGCGGTTGCGTGCAGATCTTCACCGGTGTGGTGGAAAAACTGACGCCCATGAAGGGCTGGCTGAACATCTTCAACCCAACCTTTACCCTGCATCTGCTGGAGGAGACTATCGCGGAGACGTGGGTTACGCGTAAGCCCACGGCAGACGGACACGTTACCAGCCTGGAGCTGTTTGCTGCGGATGGAACTCAGATCGCCCAGCTCTACGGGCAGCGTACCGAAGGCGAGCCGGAGCAGAGCCAGTGGCGCCGCCAGATTGACGCTCTGACGCCAGAAGGGCTGGCCGCATGAAAAACTGGTTTGCCCTGCTCTGCGCCCTGCCGCTGGTCGCCGTCGCCGCGCCGGAGAGAATTGTCGCCCTCGGCGGCGACGTGACGGAGATCGTCTACGCTCTCGGCGCGGAGTCTTCTCTGGTTGCGCGCGACAGTACCAGCCAGTGGCCGCAGGCGACAAACGCGCTGCCTGACGTGGGGTATCTCCGCCAGCTGAATGCGGAGGGAATTCTGTCCGTACGCCCGACGCTGGTGCTGGCAAGCGACCAGGCGCAACCCTCTCTGGCGCTGAAACAGGTTGAACAGAGCCACGTCCGGGTGGTTACCGTTCCCGGCACGCCTGACCTGCGCACGATTGACGAAAAAGTGCGGGTGATAGCCCAGGCGACGCATCATGAGGTGCAAGGGGAAACCCTGCGCAACTCGCTGCGTCAGGCGCTGGCGGCTCTGCCCTCAACACCGCTCAACAAGCGGGTGCTGTTTATCCTCAGCCACGGCGGAATGACCGCAATGGCGGCCGGGCAACAGACCGGCGCGGATGCGGCAATACGCGCCGCCGGGTTGCAGAACGCCATGCAGGGCTTTACCCGCTATCAGCCGCTCTCCCAGGAGGGGGTAATGGCCAGCCAGCCGGATCTGGTGGTGATTTCGCAGGACGGCCTTAACGCGCTGGGCGGCGAACAAAATCTGTGGAAACTGCCCGGCCTGGCGCAAACGCCAGCGGGGCGAAGCAAGCAGGTGCTGGCTATTGATGACATGGCCCTGCTGGGCTTCAGCGTCCGCACGCCGAAAGCCATACAACAACTGCGTGCCAGAGCGGAGCAACTGCCCTGATGTCCCGGCGCATCACGTTATCGTTATGGCTTCTGGCGGGGTTGCTTACCGTCATGACGTTCATGGCTACCGGTTTTGGGGCGTTACGCCTGCCGGTGAACGTGCTGTGGAGCGGCAGCGATGAGACGCTACGCCAGATCTGGCTCACCATCCGTCTGCCCCGCGTGCTGCTGGCGCTGGTGATTGGCGGGTCGCTGGCGCTCGCCGGCTGCGTCATGCAGGGGCTGTTTCGCAATCCGCTGGCCGACCCGGGCCTGCTCGGGATCAGCAGCGGTGCGGCGCTGGCCGTCGCCCTGTGGGTGGTGCTCCCGCTCTCGCTGCCCGCGCTGGTGATGCTTTATGCCCCGATGCTGGCGGCATTTTTTGGGGCGCTGGCAGCCACAGGCGTGATCTTCCTGCTCAGCAAGCAGCGTGACACCTCTCTGTCACGTCTGTTGCTGGTGGGTATCGCCATCAATGCCCTGTGCGGTGCGGCAGTGGGTGTGCTTTCGTGGGTCAGCAATGACGCCCAGTTGCGTCAGCTTTCACTCTGGGGAATGGGAAGTCTCGGTCAGGCGCAGTGGTCAACGCTGCTCGCCGTGATCTCGCTGATGGTGCCTGCCGCTCTGGCGATCTGGCGTTGTGCCAGCGCGTTAAATTTACTGCAACTGGGTGAAGAGGAAGCGCATTACCTCGGCGTGGACGTTGCCCTTGTACAGCGAATATTACTGCTATGCAGCGCTCTGCTGGTCGCTGCGGCTGTCGCCGTCAGCGGCGTGATTGGCTTTGTCGGACTCGTGGTGCCGCACCTGATGCGCATGTGGCTGGGCGCCGATCACCGGGCAACCCTCCCCGGCACGGTTCTCGCGGGCGCTTTTCTGCTGCTGGTGGCGGATACGGTAGCCCGCACTCTGGTCGCCCCGGCAGAAATGCCGGTCGGGTTGCTCACCAGCATCCTTGGCGCCCCCTGGTTCTTATGGCTCATTTTTCGTCGTGGAGAACAGCATGGCTGAACGTTATACGGCTGAAAATCTGACTTTTACCCGGTCTGGCCGCACGCTGACAGATAACGTTTCGCTGTCACTGTCGCAGGGAGAGCTGGTTACATTGATCGGTCCCAACGGCGCGGGGAAATCCACGCTGCTGCGACTGCTGACCGGCTACCTGAAACCCGACAGCGGCGGCTGTTCGCTGGCGGGGAAAGCGCTGGATGAATGGCACCCGGAGACGCTGTCCCGCTATCGGGCAGTGATGCGTCAGCATACTCAGCCTGGATTTGACTGGCTGGTGGAGGAGATCGTTGGAATGGGGCGTGCGCCCTGGTCGCCTCAACCTGAACCGTCGATTGTGCGTAAGGTGATGCAGCTGACCGGTTGCCTGCCGCTGGCTGGCAGACGTTATCATTCCCTCTCGGGGGGCGAGCAGCAGCGCGTTCAGCTCGCCCGCGCGCTGGCGCAGCTGTGGCGTGAGGGAACGCCGCGCGGCTGGCTGTTTCTCGACGAACCCACTTCAGCGCTGGATCTCTACCACCAGCAGCATTTGCTGCGCCTTTTGAAATCGCTGACCCGTCTGGGTCATCTTCACGCCTGCGTGGTGCTGCACGATCTTAATCTCGCCGCGTTATGGTCGGACCGGATCCTGCTGTTACACAACGGCAGGATTGTTTCTCAGGGCATACCGGAGACGGTATTGCAGGCCGACGCGCTGGCGCGCTGGTACGGTGCGCAGGTGCACGTCGGCAGACATCCGGCGCACGCCGCGCCGCAGGTTTTTCTCGCCCCTTAGCTTGAGCAGCTCACTTCCAGTCGCTTGCCCCAGTCCGGCGGGCGGCTGACATAGTCATCCTCCCGGTCAGCAAACGGCGTGCGCAGGGCGATATGCAGCCGATGCAGCTCGGCATAATCCCCCTGCTCTGCCTGCTCAATAGCCCGCTGCGCCAGCCAGTTGCGCAACACCATCGCCGGGTTAACCGCCTTCATCCGCGCCTGGCGGGTATCGTCATCAATCTGTTCCTGCTGTAAACGCGCCCGGTAAGTGGCAAACCAGTCATCAAACGCCTGTCGATCGATGAACTCGTCACGCAGCGGTGAAGCGGCGCTCTGCTGCGCAGTCTGGCTTAGTATACGGAAGGTTCGGGTATAGTCGCTGCCTTCACGCGCCATGATGGCAAACAGCCCATTCAGCAGCGCGTTATCGCCTTTTTCCTGCGTCATCAGCCCCAGCTTGTTGCGCATTAACACACCATATTCCCGCAGCAAAACCTCCTGATAGGTATCGAGCGCATCGTTCAGGGCATCGACGTCGATAAACGGCGACAGGCTTTGCGCAAGCCGCTGAAGGTTCCACAGCCCCACCGCAGGCTGGTTGTCGAAACGGTAACGCCCCTGATAGTCCGAATGGTTACAGATGTAACCCGGTTGATAGTCATCAAGGAAGCCGTACGGACCGTAGTCAAACGTCAGCCCTAACAGGGACATGTTGTCGGTATTCATCACCCCGTGGGCAAAGCCGACGGCCTGCCAGCGGGCAATCATTGAGGCGGTGCGCGCGACAATATCACGGAACCAGAGAACATAGCAGTCCGGTTCGTCTTGCAGGTGCGGCCAGTGACGTCGATGGGCGTAGTCGGCAAGCTGGCGGACTTTATCCGGCTCGCGGCGATAGTAGAAGTGTTCAAAATGACCGAAACGCAGATGGCTTTCCGCCACGCGGATCAGCATCGCCCCCTGCTCTATCGTCTCGCGGGCCACCGGCGTGTCGCTGGTGACAATGGACAGCGCGCGTGAGGTGGGGATCCCCAGGGCATGCATCGCCTCGGAAGCCAGACTTTCACGAATGGTTGAACGCAGCACCGCGCGGCCATCCCCCATGCGTGAGTACGGTGTTAACCCTGCCCCTTTCAGGTGCCAGTCGAGCGTTTCGCCATTCGGCAGAACCTGTTCACCCAGCAGGATGCCGCGACCATCGCCGAGCTGTCCCGCCCAGACGCCAAACTGATGTCCGCTGTAGACCTGAGCCAGAGGCTTCATGCCCGGAAGCAGCGTTTCGCCGCCCCAGACACCGGCGCCCTTTTCTGGCTGAAAAAGTGTCGAAGGGATGCCAAGCGAATCCGCTAATGCATCGTTATGCCAGATAAGACGCGCGTTCTGTAAAGGCGTGGGCTTAAGCGCGGTGTAAAAGCCGGGTAATTCATCGTGCCAGTGAGCAGTAAAAGACAGGGTCATAAGTCCTCCTGCTTTAAGTGTAGAGGGTTTCCCTTGACGTAAACACGGGCGAAGAAAGGGGTTATTGCTGAACGAGGGTCGTTACGCGTTCTGCCGGGACGGCAGGCCACAGGGTTCCCTGCATTGCGCCAAAATTGAAGGGCAGCACGCGTTGTAAGATGCCGTGATCGTCAATTCCCGAGACCATGACCGACTGACAATGCGGCGCGATCTGCCAGAGAATGGCGCGCATAAATGGCTCGAAAGAGAGCGCCGAGACGCGCTGATGAATAAAGTTTTTATCCAGAATCACCCGTTTGAACAGACCATCATAAACCGGTTTAAGGGATGCAGCCCCTGCACCAAAGTTAGCCAGCACTAAGGGGAAATGGATCGCCATTCTTGCAAGCGTCAGATCGTCTTTCCCGTTATTTAAACCTGGATAGTTCTCATTAACAGTAAACTCAAGAAACGGATAACGATCAAGGATTGAAACAGCGTTCTCATTAGTTAATAAAAACTCAACAATTGCAGGTGTAATATTGATCCATGCAATTAACTGATGCTGAATAAAAAATAGCTTACAGGTATCGAGTAATTGCAGTTTTTCCTGAAACAGCACTAATTCATCTTCCTGAGAAAGATGAGGGATAACCAGTTCAGTCGGGATTCGTACGTCCGTACCCACGCCAGTAAAGTTAACCAAAATCTCTAAACCTTTAAGCAAACCTGCACTATCACGCGCCGGAAGGAGTAAAAGTTCAGACTGGTAAGCATTATCTAGCGTAATAATCATCGCCCTTGTCCTGCATTAAAGATGAGAGAGAACATCCTGGAGCAATTGCAGGCACAATTCCACTGTCTTGATTTTAATAAGATTAATTTCATTCTTTCCGTATTAATTTTCAGATTTTTCCCTGAATCTAAAATAATCTTATCCTGGTTATTGAATAATAGCCAGTTTTAGATAAAACAGGCACATGCTGACAAAAATAAGTGGGCAAAAATTTTACTTTAATCCACCCGCAAGAAAAGCCTGACGTCTATTTTCACCGGCAGGCCCTCCGCACTGCATCTTTATGCAGCGGTTAAATACGCCTGGCCTGCCAGAAATTTTTACGCCAGTAAACATTATCGAGAGAGGAGCGCATTACGCCACGGCTGGTCGAGGCATGGATGAACTGATTATCGGTGTCATAAATGCCGACATGAAGGCCGCTTTCACCGGAACCTGTTTTAAAAAAGACCAGATCGCCGGGCAGGAGCTCGTCTTTATCAATTTCAGTGCCGATTTTCGCCTGCATACGCGTTTCACGCGGAAGCTGTAGGTCAAATTTATCGCGGAAAGTCATCAGCACAAATCCCGAGCAATCCACCCCGCCCCGGCTCATCCCGCCGTAGCGATAAGGGGTGCCGCGCCAGTTGCTGAGCTGATCGTTCAGGCTGGCAATGACCGTAATGGAATCGGAAAGCCGTGGGTTAGGCGGAGGTGCACGATGGCTGCTGCATCCTGCAAGAAATAGCGCCGCAACAAGGAGAAACCAGAATCGCATTTCAGACGAATCCTCTGCTTTTTTTGTTCTTTCGGTAATTTAGCGTGCATCTATGCGGCTGTGCAAGAAAGGTTATTCCTGCGCCGTGGAAATGAGCATCTTGTGGCCTTCAATATCCAGCCTCCGGAACGACATGTGGTAAGCACTCGCAAGATTGGGGGCCGTCAGCACGCTATCGCGCGTTCCGCTGGCAATCAGTTTGCCACGCGCCAGCAACCACACCCGATGCGCGTGGCGCAACGTATGGTTTAAATCATGGCTGCTCATCACAATGGCGATGCCCTTGCGACACAGCGCGCTGAGCAGAGTATCCAGCGCTGCCTGCTGGGCAACGTCCAGTCCGCTCATCGGCTCGTCCAGCAGCAGCAACCGCCCGTGAGGATTTCCCACCGGATGAACCTGAAGGATGACGGCGGCCAGACGCACGCGCTGCCATTCGCCACCGGAAAGCTGGCTGGCCTGTCGGGTGAGCTTATCGTCTAACCCGAGCGCCGCAGCAACGTCATGGAGCAATGCTACCTGATTTTTATCAGGCAGGTGCAGCGTCAGGTAGTGCCAGACGGGCATTGCAAAGGGCGGAACCTGCTGCTGAACCAGATAGCTTCGACGGGAGGCAAGTGTAGAGGGTAGCCAGTTGACGAGCGATTGCCCGAGAAAGGTAATCTCCCCTTCCCCGCGGGTCAGCCCCGCCATGCGCGCCAGCAGCGTGCTTTTTCCGGCGCCGTTAGGCCCAACCAGGTGAAGGATTTCACCTGCGTTGACTGCGGCGGTAACAGGCTCAAGACGTCCCTTCCCGGCAACGCCTGTGAGCTGCATCAGCAGCGTCATTATTTCGCCAGCGCCAGTTTGATTGATTCCATCACGATAGGATCTTCAGGCGTCATGTCAGGCGAGAAACGCTGCACGACCTGACCGTCACGGCCAATCAGGAATTTTTCGAAGTTCCACAGAATATCGTCCGGATAGAGCGGCGCGCGACCTTTGCTCGCCATACGCTCATAGAAACCACTCTCTTCAGGCGCAACGGCGGTCGGCGCCGCAGCCACCAGTTTGGCATACAGCGGATGTCGATTCTCCCCGTTCACATCAATTTTGCTGAACATCGGGAACGTCACACCATAGGTTGTGCTGCAAAAGGTCTTAATCTCCTCTTCGCTGCCCGGCTCCTGGCCCAGGAACTGGTTGCACGGGAAGCCGAGTACGGTAAAGCCGTCTTTTTCCCAGGCTTTATGAATGTTTTCCAGCTGTTCATACTGCGGCGTAAGGCCACATTTCGATGCCACGTTCACGATGAGCAGTACCTTGCCCTTGTAGCCTTCCAGCGTGGTTTTCTCGCCGTCAATGGTAGTCAGTTCGGTATTCAGAATATCAGACTGCATAGCATTCCCTCAGGTTGACTTACAGGTTGTGTTTTAACGTCCAGCTTTTAATAGTAGCCAGATAAAGACCGGTGCGCCCAGCGTTGCGGTCACCACGCCTATCGGCAACTCAGCGGCCGTCAGCGCAAGCCGGGCGATGATATCGGCAATCAGCAGCGTTGCCGCCCCGGCAACCGCCGAGGCCGGAAGCAGGGTTCGGTGGTCCGTAATACCGCACAGGCGCAGCATATGCGGGATCACCAGCCCAATAAAGCCAATCGCCCCCGCCAGCGCCACGCTTACGCCCACCATCCAGCCGATAGCGATAACCAGCACGTTGCGCCAGAAGCCAATCGGCATCCCGAGCTGGCGAGCAGACGTTTCGCCCAGCGCGAGAATATTAAGCGGCTGCGCCTGGAACGCCGTCCACAGGATGACCGGGATCAGGAGCACCATCAGCCACCCCTGACGCCAGTCAACGCCACCAAATCCCCCCATCATCCAGTACATTAACTGGCGCAGATCGAAAGAGGTGGAGAAGTAGACGGCCCATGTCATCAGCGCGCTACAGATGATCCCCAACGCTACCCCGGCAAGCAGCAGCCGGCTGGTGGATAAATGGCGACGAGCAAAGCGCAGAAGGATAAGGGTTATCAACAGCGCGCCAAGGATGGCGCTGAGGCTAATCCCCCAGGCGGAGAGCTCGCCTCCCCCCAGCATCACGGCGGCGATAAGCCCGACGCCTGCGCCATTCGACACCCCGAGAAGTCCGGGTTCCGCCAGAGGGTTTTCAAATAATGCCTGCATGATCGTGCCGCACAGCGCCAGCGCAGCGCCGACTAAAAGCACAGCCAGCGTCCGTGGCAGGCGGATCTGCCAGACAAAGAGCTGTCCCTCAGGCGTAAACCAGCTTTCCGGTCCCAGCCACCGATCGCCCGCACACAGGCTGACGGTGGTGGCGACAATCATCAGCACCCCGAGCAGACACAGGCGGCGGAGATCGGAGCGGTGCTGAAGACGGGCAAGATCAAGCATAGACGATAGGTTATCCGGTTGAGATATCATTGATTTTACGGCGGGTTTAGCAAATAGCGCAAAGAAAAAAGGCCGCGTGAGCGGCCTTTTTAGTTAGTTCATATTACTCTGCTTTGGGCGTTGCGTTTTCGACACGGCTTTTTAACTTCTGTCCGGGTCTGAAGGTCACCACGCGGCGGGCTGTAATGGGAATATCTTCCCCCGTCTTCGGGTTACGGCCCGGACGTTGGTTTTTGTCTCGCAAATCAAAATTGCCAAAGCCGGAGAGTTTAACCTGCTCACCATTTTCCAGAGCACGACGGATCTCTTCGAAAAACAGCTCTACCAGCTCTTTGGCATCCCGTTTGCTAAGCCCAAGCTTATCAAACAGATATTCTGACATTTCAGCTTTTGTAAGCGCCATAGGTTCAATCCCTCAATGATGCCTGGAATCGCTCTTTTAATGCCTCTACACATTTGGCGACGGTAGCGGCAATCTCCTCTTCTTCGAGTGTACGGCTGGTATCCTGAAGGATAAGGCTAATAGCGAGGCTCTTGAAACCTTCTGCTACGCCCTTGCCGCGGTACACGTCAAATAAGTTTACGCCAACTACCTGATTTACGCCAACTTTCTTACATTCGGCCAAAATATCTGCTGCGGGCACATTTTCAGCGACCACAACCGCGATATCACGGCGGTTTGCCGGGAAGCGTGAGACGTCCTTTGCCTGAGGAATGACGCGGTCTGCAACCGGGTTCCACTCCAGCTCGAATACGATGGTACGGCCATTCAGATCCAGCTTACGTTCCAGCTCCGGGTGAACAACCCCAATAAAACCAACACGTTTGCCGTCTAAATAGATCGCCGCACTCTGGCCCGGATGCAGGGCTGGAATCGCTTCTGCGCGGAATTCAATTTCGGATAATTTACCGGTCAGATCGAGAATCGCTTCCAGATCGCCCTTCATATCGTAGAAATCAACCGTCCCTTTTGCCAGGTCCCAGTGCTCTTCATAGCGGTTACCGCTAATGGCGCCGGCCAGCATGAGATCCTGACGGATGCCTAAATTGGCCTGAGTATCCGGTACAAAGCGCAAACCGCTTTCGAAAATACGCACGCGGTTCTGCTGACGGTTCTGGTTATAAACGATAGTACCCAGCAGTCCCGTCCACAGGGACAGACGCATCGCTGACATCTCGCTGGAGATCGGGCTTGGCAGGATCAGCGCTTCCTGACCCGGGTGGATCAGCTGTTGCAGCTTAGGATCAACGAAGCTGTAGGTGATCACTTCCTGGTAGCCTTTGTCGTTCAGCATGGTTTTCACACGCTTCAGTGACAGATCGGCTTCGCGATGGCTGCCCATCACCAGACCCGCCTGCACCGGCTCGTCAGGGATATTGTTGTAGCCGTACACGCGGGCCACTTCTTCCACCAGATCTTCTTCGATCTCCATGTCGAAACGCCAGGATGGCGCAACGGCTTTCCACTCATCCTGACCTTCAGTCACTTCGCAGCCCAGACGCGTCAGAATGTCGGTCACCTGCGCATCGGCAACGTGGTGACCAATCAAACGATCCAGCTTGCTGCGGCGCAGAGTAATGGTCGCACGCTTCGGCAGCGCCGCTTGGTTGGTCACATCGATAACCGGACCCGCTTCGCCGCCGCAGATGTCGATCAGCAGGCGAGTCGCACGCTCCATCGCTTTGTATTGCAGCGCAGGATCCACGCCACGCTCATAGCGGTGAGAAGCGTCAGTGTGCAGACCGTGACGGCGTGCGCGGCCGGTGATGGAGAGCGGGCTGAAGAACGCGCATTCCAGCAGGACGTTTTGCGTCTCGTCGTTGACGCCAGAGTGCTCGCCGCCGAAGATCCCGCCCATCGCCAGCGCTTTGTTGTGATCGGCAATTACTAGGGTGTCGGCGTTCAGTTTCGCTTCGCTGCCGTCCAGCAGAACCAGGGTTTCGCCCTCTTTCGCCATGCGCACAACAATACCCCCTTCGATACGATCTTTATCGAAGGCGTGCATTGGCTGGCCCAGCTCCAGCAGAACATAGTTGGTCACGTCAACCACAGCGTCGATAGAACGGATACCACAGCGACGCAGTTTCTCTTTCATCCACAGCGGGGTTGGCGCTTTAACGTTGATGCCTTTCACCACGCGACCGAGGTAGCGCGGACATGCGTCAGGGGCGTCAACCTGAATCGGCAGCACATCACTGATGGTTGCCTCAACCGGAGCGATCTCCGGCTCGTTCAGTTCGGTCTGGTTCAGAACGGCCACGTCGCGGGCTACACCGATGATACCTAAGCAGTCGGCACGGTTTGGCGTCACGCTGATTTCGATGGTGTTGTCATCAAGCTTCAGGTATTCGCGGATATCGGTACCCACTGGTGCATCCTGCGGCAGCTCGATAATCCCGGAGTGATCGTCGGAAATGCCCAGCTCGGAGAAGGAGCACAGCATGCCTTCAGACGGCTCACCGCGCAGCTTAGCCGCTTTGATTTTGAAATCGCCCGGCAGTACCGCGCCGACGGTCGCCACGGCTACCTTCAGGCCCTGTCGGCAGTTTGGCGCACCGCAGACGATATCCAGCAGACGGTCACCGCCCACATTGACTTTTGTTACGCGCAGTTTGTCGGCGTTAGGGTGCTGGCCACACTCAACCACTTCACCTACCACGACGCCGGTAAAGGCGCCAGAAACAGGATCCACGCCATCAACTTCCAGACCCGCCATGGTGATCTGGTTAGAAAGCGCGTCGCTGTCCAGCGTGGTGTTAACCCATTCGCGTAACCACAGTTCACTGAATTTCATTGTTCTTTCCTGCCCTTATTTAAACTGTTTGAGGAAACGCAGATCGTTTTCGAAGAACGCACGTAAGTCGGTTACGCCGTAGCGCAGCATGGTAAGACGCTCCATGCCCATACCGAACGCAAAGCCGGAGTATACTTCCGGATCGATACCTACGTTGCGCAGTACGTTTGGATGCACCATGCCGCAGCCCAGCACTTCCAGCCATTTACCGTTTTTACCCATCACGTCAACTTCCGCAGAAGGTTCAGTGAACGGGAAGTAGGACGGACGGAAACGAACCTGCAAATCTTCCTCAAAGAAGTTGTTCAGGAAATCGTGCAGTGTGCCTTTCAGGTTGGTGAAGCTGATGTTTTTATCAACAATCAGACCTTCCATCTGGTGGAACATTGGGGTGTGGGTCTGATCGTAGTCGTTACGGTATACGCGACCCGGCGCGATGATGCGGATCGGTGGAGCCTGCTCCTTCATGGTACGGATCTGAACGCCAGATGTCTGAGTACGCAGCAGACGGGTGGCGTCAAACCAGAAAGTGTCGTGGTCAGCGCGTGCCGGATGATGGCCAGGAATGTTAAGGGCATCGAAGTTGTGGTAGTCATCTTCAATTTCCGGGCCAGTCGCCACGGTAAAGCCGAGCTCACCGAAGAAACTTTCAATACGATCGATAGTACGGGTAACCGGATGCAGACCGCCGTTTTCGATACGGCGACCCGGCAGAGAAACGTCAATCGTTTCTGCCGCCAGACGCGCATTCAATACTGCGCTTTCCAGCTCGGCTTTACGTGCGTTCAGCGCCTGTTGTACCTGCTCTTTGGCTTCGTTAATCACTGCACCTGCTGCCGGGCGCTCCTCTGCTGGCAGTTCACGCAGGGTAGTCATCTGAAGGGTCAGATGCCCTTTCTTGCCCAGATATTCGACGCGGACATTGTCTAACGCGGCAACATCTGAGGCCTGGTTAATGGCGGCCGTTGCACTGGCAACCAGCTCTGCGAGATGTGACATGGTTTTCCTCATTATGTCGGTGCAGACACCGAATTGTTGGACGTAATCTCTCAAATTCAGGCACAAAAAAAGCCTCCATCGGGAGGCTTATCTGGCGCTGTTTTTCGTTTCATCTTTCACGCGCTAGCCTCCTGAAGTCAGGTGCTAAAGTAAAAGAAGAAGCGGAAAATAGCAGCATTCATGCTTGCGTTACCTTGTAGGGTAAAAACCGTTAAGACCTTATTGAAAAGCCTGGACGGGTAAATGTCAATCTTCTGATAAGGCGATATGAAAAGAGGGAACAAAGCCCCCTCTTTCAACTGGCTTATGCCAGTGCTGCTTTCGCTTTTTCGACCAGAGCGGTGAACGCTACTTTGTCGAATACTGCGATGTCAGCCAGGATCTTACGGTCGATTTCAACAGAGGCTTTTTTCAGGCCGTTGATGAATTTGCTGTAAGAAATACCGTTCTGACGTGCTGCTGCGTTGATACGCGCAATCCACAGTTGACGGAACTGACGCTTACGCTGACGACGGTCACGGTAAGCGTACTGACCTGCTTTGATAACAGCCTGGAAGGCAACGCGGTATACGCGTGAACGCGCACCGTAGTAGCCTTTAGCTTGTTTCAAAATTTTCTTGTGACGTGCACGTGCAATTACACCACGTTTTACGCGAGCCATGTGTGCTCTCCTGTATCTATTCTAAGTTAAAAAAGTTAAACGTTAACGACTTATGCGTACGGCAGGCACGCGATGACCAGGCCCAGATCGCCTTTAGAAACCATGGCTTTTGGACGCAGGTGACGTTTACGCTTGGTAGCTTTCTTAGTCAGAATGTGACGCAGGTTAGCGTGCTTGTGCTTAAAACCACCTTTACCGGTTTTTTTGAAGCGCTTAGCAGCACCGCGTACGGTCTTAATTTTTGGCATTTTAATAACTTCCACTTCGCATTGTTAAATAAACGAAACATAGGCGAACAAAACCTATGGGGCCCGAAGGCTCCACAGATTTTGCTGCTTGAAGGCCTTACTGTTTCTTCTTAGGAGCGAGCACCATGATCATCTGGCGGCCTTCGATCTTCGTTGGGAAGGATTCGACTACTGCCAGTTCACTCAGATCTTCACGGACGCGGTTAAGCACTTCCATACCAATCTGTTGGTGGGCCATCTCACGACCGCGGAAACGCAGCGTGATCTTGGCCTTATCGCCATCTTCCAGAAAGCGAATCAGGCTGCGGAGTTTTACCTGATAATCGCCATCGTCGGTACCAGGACGGAATTTGATTTCCTTAACCTGGATAACTTTTTGCTTCTTCTTCTGTTCCTTAGAAGATTTACTCTTTTCATAAAGGAACTTGCCGTAGTCCATAATACGACAAACTGGCGGTTCGGCGTTAGGGCTGATTTCAACTAAATCTACTCCAGCTTCTTCAGCTTTTTCGATCGCTTCTCTCAGACTCACAATCCCCAGTGGTTCACCTTCAAGATCTGTTAAGCGAACTTCCTGGGCGCGAATCTCGCCATTGATACGATTCGGACGTGCCGTTTGAACTCGTTTTCCGCCTTTAATACCTTATTCCTCCAGTTGTTGAAGACTGCGGCTGCGAATCTCTTGTTGCAGCTTCTCAATCACTTCACTTACGTCCAGGCTCCCCAGGTCTTTACCACGGCGGGTGCGAACGGCAACTTTGCCTGCTTCCACCTCTTTATCACCACAGACCAACATATACGGGACACGACGTAAAGTGTGCTCGCGGATTTTAAAGCCAATCTTCTCATTTCTCAAGTCTGCTTTTACGCGAATGCCCGCATTTTGTAGTTTCTGCGTCAATTCTTTAACGTAATCCGCCTGAGAATCGGTAATGTTCATCACAACTACCTGCACTGGCGCAAGCCAGGTTGGGAAGAAGCCCGCGAACTCTTCAGTCAGGATGCCGATGAAGCGCTCCAGTGAACCGAGAATCGCACGGTGAATCATAACCGGCACCTGACGCTCGTTGTCTTCGCCAACATAAGAGGCGCTTAAACGCTGCGGCAGGGAGAAGTCCAGCTGTACCGTTCCGCACTGCCATGCGCGATCGAGGCAGTCATACAGGGTAAATTCAATTTTTGGACCGTAGAATGCGCCCTCGCCCAGCTGGTATTCGAACGGAATACCGTTCTCTTCCAGCGCCACGGCGAGATCCGCCTCTGCGCGATCCCATGTCTCATCGCTACCGATACGTTTTTCCGGACGCGTTGAGAGTTTGACCACGATCTTCTCGAAGCCAAAGGTGCTGTACATATCGTAGACCATACGAATACAGGCGTTAACTTCATCACGTACCTGATCTTCAGTACAGAAGATATGCGCATCATCCTGAGTAAAGCCACGAACACGCATCAGACCGTGCAGCGCACCTGATGGCTCGTTACGGTGGCAGCTACCGAACTCCGCCATACGCAGCGGCAGATCGCGGTAGGATTTCAGACCCTGGTTGAAGATCTGAACGTGGCCCGGACAGTTCATTGGCTTGATGCAGTATTCACGGTTCTCAGACGAAGTGGTGAACATCGCATCTTTGTAGTTGTCCCAGTGGCCGGTTTTTTCCCACAGCACACGGTCCATCATGAACGGGCCTTTCACTTCCTGATACTGGTACTCTTTCAGCTTGGAGCGCACGAACGTTTCCAGTTCACGGAAGATTGTCCAGCCGTCGTTATGCCAGAACACCATCCCCGGCGCTTCTTCCTGCATATGATACAGGTCAAGCTGCTTACCGATTTTACGGTGGTCACGCTTAGCCGCCTCTTCCAGGCGTTGCAGGTACGCGTTCAGGGCTTTCTTATCGGCCCACGCGGTACCATAGATACGCTGCAACATTTTATTGTTGCTGTCGCCACGCCAGTAGGCGCCTGCGATTTTCATCAGTTTGAAGTGATGACAGAAGCGCATATTCGGCACGTGCGGTCCACGGCACATGTCGACATATTCTTCGTGATGGTACAAGCCAGGCTTGTCATCATGAGCGATGTTTTCATCAAGAATCGAGACTTTATAGCTCTCGCCGCGCTTCACGAAGGTTTCACGCGCTTCATGCCAGCTGACTTTCTTCTTGATGACGTCATAGTTCGTTTCGGCGAGCTCATGCATACGTTTTTCGAGCGCGTCGATATCTTCCTGTGTCAGGGTGTGGTCAAGGTCAACGTCGTAGTAGAAGCCGTTGTCGATAACCGGGCCGATCGCCATTTTGGTGTTGGGCCACAGCTGCTTAATAGCATGACCTAACAGGTGCGCACAGGAGTGACGAATTATCTCCAGACCTTCTTCGTCTTTCGCGGTGATGATCGCAAGCGTTGCATCGCTTTCAATCAGATCGGACGCGTCTACCAGCTCACCGTTTACGCGGCCTGCAATGGTTGCTTTTGCGAGTCCAGGACCGATATCCAGTGCAACATCCATTGGGCTTACAGCGTGGTCGAAATGGCGTTGGCTGCCATCAGGAAGAGTAATTACAGGCATTTTATATCCTTATTTGCAGTGATGCCCCACACATAAGAGCATATACAAAGAAAATAATCGTGATTAAACAGTAGATTACGAAACCATCTGACCAACAATCGTCAAATTGGTTCGTCATCATGCACCTGCCGATTCAGATAAATGCGGATTTACGGCAAGCAGCGTAATGGTAACACTATTAACAGGGCGAATGCACCTTCCCGCGACCGATTTGAACCGCTCATCCTTATGTCTGCGTTCATGAACTTTTGTTGACGGGGGCTCGCAATCCGAAAGTGCTGAGCTATTCTTGATCTGGTCCTTAAACATCGAAGGGGTATCACATGAATGTATCGAGCAGAACCGTTGTGATATTGAATCTACTTTCCGCTGCTGGTCTGGTATTGATACTGGCCGACAGATTCCACTGGTTTTAAGCCGAACCGCTGTTCTGGCATAACCTGTTGTCCCGGGTAAAGCGCTTTCTGGCGCAGACTTTGGTAGACTAAGGGTATCAACTGACAAGGATTGGGTTATGCCAACAAAAAGATTTGCCGTTAAGCACTGGAAAATGGTCGTGGTGTTAATCGCTATTTGCGGCGCGATGTTGCTGCTGCGTTGGGCCGCGATGATCTGGGGCTAATATTATGTCAGCGAAAACGTGCCGTGAATTTACTGAATAAATCTTAACTATCTTTACGATAATTTATGGTCCAAAACCGGTACGTCATAATCCGGTTTTCGCCAGGCTGTGACAGCGTATATATTCCATCACATGTGGCGGTTGAAATATCAGGACCACTCACCCGCCACCAGCTTGTGTACATCAAATGCATCATTCATTGACTGGCCGGTAGACTGGGAGCCAGGGGCAATGTTGGAGCCTGCTTCAACATCAGAGGCTTTAGCGATCCCGACTGGGCTGTTAACGTCACTGGCAGGTTGCGTCATATTATCAGCAGCAAATACGCCAAATGAAAGTGCGGAAAGCACCATCGCTGCTGTAGCGGTTTTGATTTTTTTCATAATTCTGTTCTCATACTTAATTAATGCAGAAATGCCTGAGGCGAGTTTTTTGCCTGTGCCGTAAGTGTAGATCTGGATCACACTTTTGCCTAGGCAAATTATTTATCAAATCGTGTCAAATAAACTGAATAAGGCCTAGTCGCCTAATTATGGAGAAATTATGAAGACGAAAGCATGCCTATTATTTCAAAACGCCGTTTAATATAAATAAGCACAGTTTCAAAAAATAAAAAACAGGCCGAGAATAGTCCCGGCCCGAAGAAATTACATTTTATAACCTAAAGAAATCGTGGTTCGGCGATCGGTATGTTCCGGCGCGGAATCAGGCGGTGAAGAGTTCCAGGTTACGTTGTACGCCACCTTGAGTCCAAAGTGTTCGTTGATAGCCACGTTCAACGCACTTTCAGAGTTCAGCGTTGTATCTTCAGCACCAAACACCGACACACCCTGGGTGAATTTCGCGTTGTCAGTCATTTGCCATGCGTAGGTGCCCGATGCATAACCCAGCGGCTGGGTTTCATCTTCGCCGTTGGTGTACTCGTCGTAACGGACACCCGGACCGAATTCAAAACGGAGGCTGTGCACCGGTCCATTCAGGAACTGACGACCATAACCCGCAGTCATGACATCGCGCTGGCGATAGCCGTTGTAGCGGTCAGTAAGCCAACTCGCCTGCCCGAACAGGTAGTCATAATCTGTCATGTTGTAACGGCTACGCCCACCTACCGCGTATTTCTCAGAGGAGCGTTCATCGTTAGCAGATGTGTTGCTGGCATTGCCCCACAGCGACCAGGCCGTGGTGTTGCCGTACCAGGTCAGGGTGCTGTCTGCGGTCATGGAGGAGCTTTTCGTGTTA
Organism: Enterobacter sp. MGH 4; assembly: GCF_000534735.1. NCBI lineage: Bacteria > Pseudomonadati > Pseudomonadota > Gammaproteobacteria > Enterobacterales > Enterobacteriaceae > Enterobacter > Enterobacter sp. MGH 4. Next base: position 1,485,862 of record NZ_KI973289.1, read on the forward strand.
CCGGATTGCGCCAGATACCCGGCATTCACGTTACCTTCAAAGGGTTTTTTGGCAGTGGAGGGATCGTCCATGACAGTAAAAACGGTATCATCGGCGGTTGCATTCAGTGACGCAAATACGCCACCCGCCAGCATCAGTGCTGCGGGTACTGTCTTCAAAAGCTTCATTTATTTTAGGAGTCCGTACAACATAAAAAGAGACCGTCACGGTCTCGGAAACTTTCTTGCGGATCAATGACAAGGCGATCATAGAAAGGTAACAAATTATAAAAAGCCGCAAATAACATAGCAATAATTTCTTCTTTCATTTTTTGAATAAGAACGATCCCAAAACGCGATTTAATGTATATACCCGGCCAAGGTTTTTTGTCAGCATTCATTTTTAAAATCATACTGTTATTTACGTTGCCTTCCTGCCAAACGGTGCCAGGCTTAAAATAACCCATGATAAAAGGAGGTCATGATGGCTTCGATTTACACGCTGACGCTCTCCCCTTCCCTCGACTCTGCGACCATGACGCCGCAAATCTATCCGGAAGGTAAGCTGCGCTGTAGCGCGCCGGTGTTTGAGCCGGGCGGCGGCGGCATTAACGTGGCGCGCGCAATTACCCATCTCGGCGGAAAAGCAACCGCCATCTTCCCCGCTGGCGGCGCCACGGGTGAGCATCTGGTTGCGTTGCTGGCAGATGAACAGGTTGCCGTAGATACCGTTGACGCCAGAGACTGGACCCGGCAAAACCTGCATGTCCATGTTGAATCCAGCGGCGAGCAATATCGTTTTGTGATGCCAGGGGCGAAGTTGAGCGATGATGAGTTTCGTCAACTGGAAGAGAAAGTGCTGACCATTGAAAGCGGCTCATTGCTGGTGATCAGCGGTAGCCTGCCGCCGGGCGTCAAAACAGAAAAGCTGACGGCACTGGTTCAGGCGGTGCTCCAGCGCGGCATCCGCTGCATTGTCGATAGCTCAGGCGATGCCCTGAAGGCGGCGTTAGAGCCCGGACAACTTGAACTTGTCAAACCTAACCAGAAAGAGCTCAGTGCGCTTGTCAATCGCGAGCTCAACCAGCCTGATGACGTGCGTACTGCCGCAGAAGAGCTGGTACGCACGGGCAAAGCGCATCGCGTTGTAGTCTCTCTCGGTCCTCAGGGTGCGCTGGCCGTCGACAAGACGGGCTGCGTGCAGGTTGTTCCACCGCCGATGAAAAGTCAGAGTACCGTGGGTGCCGGTGACAGTATGGTTGGCGCGATGGTGCTGAAGCTGGCGCAGGGCGCTTCGCTTCTGGAGATGGCACGCTATGGCGTCGCGGCAGGGAGCGCTGCCACCATCAATCAGGGAACCCGTCTGTGTTCGCTTGCGGATACTCAGAAAATTGTCGATTACCTGGCGAGAAGCTGAACGTGCTTCCCCTTCCCGTGGAGGGGGAAGTCGCCAAATATGGCTTATCGACTATGCTAAGAAAACTTTCAGGATAACAACGAGGTGAATTATGAGCAGTGGTGATATCACCCGCTACGTCGTAACCGTCAATATTCATGAAGCATCGCTGACCGAACTGAATGAACTCAACAACGCTTTCACGCGGGCGAATTTTCTGCTCACGCTGACGGACGATGAGGGCAATATTCACGATCTCGGCTCGCTGGCCTTTGGCCTGATAAGCCCGCTGAGTCAGGAGGAGGTGAAGGCGATGGCCAGTAGCCTGGTGGAAAGCGTGACTGACAAAGCCACGGAAATTGATGTGGATAGCTGGGAAAACTGGCATAAAAAAGAACAATAAGTGCCCTGTACAAAATTAAACCGCTCAGTTGTGCGTTAGTTCCTGTTTTTTTATAGCCGTTTTGCGCTAACTTTATGATCTGGCAGACAACATGGGAGAGACATCATGTGGCAGGCTATCAGTCATCTTTTAAGTGAGCAACTGGGTGAAGGTGAAATTGAACTGCGTAACGAACTGCCAGGCGGAGAGATCCATGCCGCATGGCATTTACGTTACGCCGGGCGCGATCTCTTCGTAAAATGTGATGAGCGCGAATTGCTCCCCATTTTTACGGCCGAAGCCGATCAGCTTGAGTTGTTATCGCGCAGTAAAACAGTCAACGTTCCACAGGTTTTAGCCGTTGGCAGCGATCGTGACTACAGCTTTCTGGTGATGAACTATCTTCCGGCGCGCCCTCTGGATGCGCACAACGCCTTTATTCTCGGCCAACAGATCGCCCGTTTGCACCAGTGGAGCGATCAACCTCAGTTTGGGCTCGATTTCGATAACGACCTCTCTACCACCCCACAGCCAAACGCGTGGCAACGCCGCTGGTCGACTTTTTTCGCCGAGCAGCGCATAGGCTGGCAGCTGGAGCTGGCCGCTGAAAAGGGACTAGCGTTCGGCAACATCGACGCGATTGTTGAACACATTCAGCAGCGTCTGGCTTCGCATCAGCCTCAGGCTTCCCTTCTGCACGGTGATTTATGGTCGAACAACTGCGCGCTTGGGCCTGATGGTCCCTATATATTTGACCCGGCCTGCTACTGGGGCGACAGAGAATGTGACCTGGCGATGCTGCCGTTGCACCCTGAACAGCCGCCGCAAATTTATGATGGCTATCAGTCTGTCTCGCCGTTACCTGCGGGTTTCCTTGAACGTCAGCCGGTTTATCAGCTGTACACCTTGCTAAACCGGGCGATTTTGTTTGGCGGGAGTCATCTGGTGAATGCCCAGCGGGCGCTGGATCGTATCCTGGCGGCATAGCGGGAGGGGGCGGCAATACGCCCCCTTTGACATTACAGGAAGCCGAGCAGCGTAAAGAAGAAATACCCGGCCACAATGATAATAACCGGCAGGATATAGAGCGGGAAAAACTGCACAAAAATGGTATGACGCGGAACGACAATGCGCGATTCGATCTGCTCGCGGCTCATCCCGTCAGGGCCTTTCGCCTTCTCAAGTATCAGCTGATCTTCCACCCCTTCGCGTAAAAAGCGGGTCTGGCGACTCATGCGCGCGCCGGAGGCTTGCAACGCCATCGCGATAAAGATCAACGCATAGATTATCCAGAACCCGACATTCAGCTGGTGGTGAAAATCCGGGGTGGGCGAGTTGAACCAGAAGACGTTCAGGAATGGGGTGTTAAACCGCATCATCTCAATCATGACGTGGGCAAAATCGAGCATGACGGCATTAATGCCCGGCTGTTTTTCGCTGTGATCGTACATAAATTTAAGTACGGAGATCAGCGTTGAAATCAGGGCGGGAATGAAAATAACCCAACCAGCAATACGTTTTAAGACTGCGATGCGTCCAGCTTGTTGATACGTCATTAGTTCCTCTTCATAAAGACGCGTTATTTGTGCCTAAGTCTACCTGCTGTCGGTCATTTTCGCCCGATCTTTGAATGCAATATGCTAAATTGCTTGTGCTTAGCACCGTTCGTCTTACCCCCAAGATAAGGAGATGTTGTAATGTCGACACCGCGCCAGATACTTGCCGCTATTTTTGACATGGATGGATTGTTGATTGATTCCGAACCCCTGTGGGATCGGGCTGAACTGGACGTGATGGCCAGCCTCGGCGTCGATATCAGTCGTCGTAATGAGCTTCCCGATACCCTGGGGCTGCGCATCGATATGGTGGTTGACCTTTGGTATGCCCACCAGCCATGGGTTGGCCCGGATCGCGACGAAGTTACGGCGCGCATTATCAACCGTGCTATCTCCCTTGTTGAAGAGAATAAGCCTCTGTTACCGGGCGTACGCGACGCTATCGCCCTGTGCAAGGCGCAAGGGCTGAAAGTGGGGCTTGCCTCTGCCTCACCTCTGCATATGCTGGAAAAAGTGCTGACGATGTTCGGGCTGCGCGACAGCTTCGACGCGCTGGCCTCGGCCGAAAAGCTTCCTTACAGCAAGCCACATCCGCAGGTGTATATGGACTGCGCCGCGAAACTGGGGCTGGATCCGCTTACCTGTGTGGCGCTGGAAGATTCGGTTAACGGCATGGTGGCGTCCAAAGCCGCACGTATGCGCTCCATCGTTGTGCCGGCTGAAGAAGGCCGACACGATCCCCGCTTTGCCCTCGCGGATGTCAGGCTGACGTCTCTTGAAGAATTGACTGCCCGCCATCTGCGCGGAGAGTAACGCTCTTTCAGGCAGCTTCGGCTGCCTGTATCACAAAATCAAAACAACGTTTTACTTTATTTGCTTTTCTCATTCCAGACTCCTATCCTTACGTGCAGAATGACAATAACCTGACTTCTGAGGCGCGTATGATACTGGATGCTTTTACTCTGGCAGGAAAAGTGGCGATGGTGACCGGGTGCGATACCGGTCTGGGGCAAGGCATGGCCATTGCCCTCGCCCAGGCAGGATGCGATATCGTGGGGGTAAACCGCAAGGTTCCTGACGAAACGGCAGCGCGCGTCACGGCGCTGGGACGGCGCTTTATCGCAATTCGCGCCGATCTCGGCAAGCATGAGAGTATTCAGAGCGTCGTGGATACCGCCATCACAGAGATGGGCCGCATCGATATTCTGGTTAACAATGCCGGCACCATTCGTCGGTGCGATGCGCTGGAATTTAGCGAGAAGGACTGGGACGAGGTCATCGATCTCAATCTGAAATCGGTCTTTTTCCTCTCTCAGGCAGTAGCGAAACAGTTTATCGTGCAGGGTCAGGGCGGCAAGATTATTAACATTGCCTCCATGCTCTCCTTCCAGGGCGGCATTCGGGTGCCGTCCTATACGGCTTCGAAAAGCGGCGTCCTCGGGCTCACCCGCCTGCTGGCAAACGAATGGGCGCCGCTAGGTATTAACGTGAACGCTATCGCGCCGGGTTATATGGCGACAAATAACACCCAACAACTTCGCGATGATGAGCAGCGCAGCCAGGCGATCCTCGACCGTATTCCGGCGGGCCGCTGGGGACTTCCGGAGGATTTACAGGGTCCGGTGGTGTTTCTGGCCTCGGCGGCGTCGGATTACGTTAACGGCCATACCCTTGCCGTAGACGGTGGCTGGCTGGCGCGCTAACCGCCGGTTTGTGACAAAGAGTTACACCGTCACCTCTTTCACACACTGTATAAAAACCCTATACTGTATGGATTGACAGTTTACCGGGTTTTATCATGACGGCGGAAGGCCACCTGCTTTTTTCACTTGCCTGTGCAGTGTTTGCTAAAAACGCTGAACTGACCCCTGTGCTGGCCCAGGGGGACTGGTGGCATATTGTCCCTTCTGCCGTGCTGACCTGCCTGCTGCCGGACATCGACCATCCAAAATCATTCCTTGGTCAGCGGCTGAAGTGGATTTCAAAACCCATCGCCAGAGCCTTTGGTCATCGCGGGTTTACCCACAGCCTACTGGCCGTATTTGGCCTGCTTACACTCTTCTATTTGAAGGTTCCCGAGAGTTGGATAGTCCCGGCGGATGCCATTCAGGGCATGGTGCTCGGCTACTTAAGCCATATCCTCGCCGATATGCTGACGCCAGCGGGCGTTCCGCTGCTCTGGCCCTGCCGCTGGCGTTTCCGCCTGCCAATCCTCGTGCCGCAAAAAGGCAACCAGCTGGAGCGCGTTCTGTGCATGGCGCTGTTTGCCTATGCCGTCTGGATGCCGCAGACATTGCCCGAAAATGGTGCAGTGCGCTGGTCATCGCAGATGATCAACTCGCTGCAATTTCAGTTCAATCGTTTTATTAATCACCAGATTGAACATTAAACCGACAATATAATCACTTTTGTCATAAACCATTCCATATGGATATAAGCGCTACATCACACTTCTGATAACCTTGCGCCAACAGGTTCGGTAAAAACCGACCGTATAATAAATCAGGAGAACGGGGATGAATTTTCCACTCATCGCGAACATTGTTGTGTTCGTCGTATTGCTATTGCTTCTCGCCCAGGCTCGCCACAAACAGTGGAGCCTGGCGAAAAAGGTACTGGTTGGTCTGGTCATGGGCGTGGTGTTTGGCCTGGCCTTACACGCTATTTACGGCTCCGACAGCCCGGTACTGAAAGATTCCATTCAGTGGTTCAACATTGTCGGTAACGGCTATGTACAGCTGCTGCAAATGATCGTTATGCCGCTGGTATTCGCCTCAATTCTGAGCGCCGTAGCCCGCCTGCATAATGCTTCTCAACTGGGTAAAATCAGTTTCCTGACCATTGGCACCCTGCTCTTCACCACGCTGATTGCGGCGCTGGTGGGTGTGCTGGTTACCAATCTGTTTGGCCTGACTGCTGAAGGTCTGGTGCAGGGTAGCGCTGAAACCGCGCGTCTGACGGCGATTGAGACCAACTACGTGGGTAAAGTGGCCGATCTGACCGTTCCGCAAATGGTGCTCTCCTTCATTCCGAAAAACCCGTTTGCTGACCTGACCGGTGCAAGCCCAACCTCCATTATCAGCGTAGTGATCTTCGCTGCGTTCCTGGGCGTGGCTGCGCTGAAGCTGCTGAAGGACGATGCGCCGAAAGGCGAGCGGGTTCTGACTGCCATCGATACCCTGCAAAGCTGGGTAATGAAGCTGGTGCGTCTGGTCATGCAGCTGACGCCGTACGGTGTCCTGGCGCTGATGACCAAAGTCGTGGCAGGTTCTAACCTGCAAGACATCATCAAGCTTGGCAGCTTTGTGATTGCCTCGTACCTCGGTCTGGGCATCATGTTTGTTGTGCACGGCATCCTGCTGGCGGTGAACGGCGTTGGCCCGCTGAAATATTTCCGCAAAGTCTGGCCGGTGCTGACCTTCGCCTTCACCAGCCGTTCCAGCGCGGCATCGATTCCGCTGAACGTGGAAGCACAGACACGTCGTCTGGGCGTACCCGAGTCTATCGCCAGCTTCTCGGCCTCCTTTGGCGCCACCATCGGGCAGAACGGCTGTGCGGGTCTCTACCCGGCGATGCTGGCCGTGATGGTTGCCCCAACCGTGGGTATTAACCCGCTGGATCCGGTCTGGATTGCGACGCTGGTCGGTATCGTGACCATTAGCTCCGCCGGTGTTGCGGGCGTGGGCGGCGGCGCGACCTTCGCTGCGCTGATCGTTCTGCCTGCGCTGGGGCTGCCGGTAACGCTGGTTGCCCTGCTGATCTCTGTTGAACCACTGATCGATATGGGTCGTACCGCGTTGAACGTGAGTGGTTCAATGACCGCCGGTACCCTGACCAGCCAGTGGCTGAAGCAGACCGACAAAACGATTCTCGACAGTGAAGATGATGCCGAACTGGCACATCGTTAATCACTGCTGAAATAAAAAAACCGCCATCGGGCGGTTTTTTTATGGCTGTTATTCTTCAACCTCTTCATCCTGGCGGGTCTGCATTGCCCATCGCTGCGCCGATTCCGGCACCGTAAACGCAGGGGAGCGACGGAAGTGCTCGCCAATCAGCACGAAGGCAACGTATTTACCCCGCAGCATCCAGACATCGCGAAAACCATCCACCTTCAGGGCATGGTCTGGCGGCGCGGGCTCAACGCGGGGTACATAGCTAATAACCTGGCGGTTTTGTTGACGAAGAGGTTTCATAAGCGACGGGTTCACTAAAGCAAATTCTTAAAGCAGGAAATTTCTATCATAGCCGATTCTCCCCCCGCCCGTCGCGCCTGACGTATCGCAGATGGCTCCTTTCGCTAATCAATATCTGAAAACGCTTAGTTCGCCTGCTAATTCTTAACATTGTTCTATCCTTAATAGGGTTTTTAGGAATGAACAAAGGAGAAGCGTGCAATGTCGAACAATGATAAACCACATCAGTCACCCATTCATGGGACTGAAGAATCTCAACCGGGAATGGACTCACTTGCCCCAGCCGACGGCTCACACAAACCATCACCGGATCCTTCCGCACCGGGTGAACAGCCTACCGCCCCGGGCAGCATGAAAGCCCCGGAAACGGAAAACGAAAAGCTGAAATCGCTCGATCCTCACCGCAAGGGCGGTGAAGGCCATGCGCTGACCACGAACCAGGGCGTTCGCATTGCCGATGATCAGAACTCCCTGCGCGCCGGAACGCGCGGCCCGACGCTGCTGGAAGATTTCATCCTGCGCGAAAAAATCACCCATTTCGACCATGAGCGTATCCCTGAGCGTATCGTCCACGCTCGCGGCTCCGCGGCGCACGGCTATTTCCAGCCGTACAAGAGCCTGAAGGAGCTCACCAAAGCAGATTTCCTTTCCGATCCGAACAAAATCACACCGGTGTTTGTGCGTTTCTCTACCGTACAGGGCGGCGCGGGTTCGGCCGACACGGTGCGTGATATCCGCGGCTTCGCCACCAAATTCTATACCGAAGAGGGCATTTTCGACCTCGTCGGGAATAACACCCCGGTTTTCTTCATACAGGACGCGCATAAGTTCCCTGACTTTGTCCATGCGGTAAAACCAGAACCACACTGGGCCATACCGCAGGGACAAAGTGCGCATGACACATTCTGGGACTACGTCTCCCTGCAACCGGAAACCCTTCACAACGTGATGTGGGCGATGTCTGACCGGGGGATCCCGCGCAGCTATCGCACCATGGAAGGCTTTGGTATTCATACCTTCCGTCTGATTAACGCTGAAGGTAAAGCGACGTTTGTGCGTTTCCACTGGAAACCGGTCGCAGGGAAAGCGTCGCTGGTGTGGGATGAAGCGCAGAAGCTGACCGGACGCGATCCGGACTTCCACCGTCGCGAACTGTGGGAATCCATTGAAGCCGGTGATTTCCCGGAATACGAGCTGGGGTTACAGCTGATCCCGGAAGAAGACGAGTTCAAATTCGACTTCGACCTGCTCGACCCGACCAAGCTTATTCCTGAAGAGTTGGTGCCGGTTCAGCTGGTGGGTAAAATGGTGCTTAACCGCAACCCGGATAACTTCTTCGCGGAAAATGAGCAGGCAGCGTTCCACCCGGGCCATATTGTGCCGGGGCTGGACTTCACCAACGATCCGCTGCTGCAGGGTCGTCTGTTCTCTTACACCGATACGCAGATCAGCCGTCTTGGTGGACCTAACTTCCATGAGCTCCCAATCAACCGTCCGACCTGTCCGTACCATAACTTCCAGCGTGACGGGATGCATCGCCAGGATATCGATACCAACCTGGCGAACTACGAGCCGAACTCCATTAACGATAACTGGCCGCGTGAAACCCCGCCGGGGCCAAAACGTGGCGGATTCGAGTCGTATCAGGAGCGCGTGGACGGAACAAAAATTCGCGAGCGCAGCCCGTCATTCGGCGAATATTACGCTCAGCCTCGCCTGTTCTGGAACAGCCAGACCCCGATCGAACAGCAGCACATTATCGGCGGCTTCAGCTTCGAGCTGAGCAAAGTGGTGCGTACCTACATTCGCGAGCGCGTGGTCGACCATCTGGCGCATATTGATATCCAGCTTGCTCAGGGCGTGGCGAATAATCTCGGCATTACGCTGACTGACGAGCAATGCCATGCTGCACCGCCTAAAGACGTGAACGGGCTTAAGAAGGATCCGTCCCTGAGCCTGTACGCGGTACCTGGCGGGACGATCAAAGGCCGCGTAGTGGCTATCCTGCTGAACGATAAACCGCGCGCCAGCGACGTGCTGGGGATCATGAGGGCGCTCAAGACTCAGGGCGTACACGCCAAACTGCTTTACTCACGCATGGGTGAAGTGACGGCCGATGATGGCTCCGTCCTGCCGATTGCCGCGACCTTTGCCGGGGCACCGTCCCTGACGGTTGATGCGGTGATTATGCCGTGCGGCGACGTTGAGAGTTTGCTCGGTAACGGTGATGCCGCCTATTATCTGCTGGAAGCCTATAAGCACCTGAAGCCAATCGCCCTCGCAGGCGATGCGCGGAAGTTTAAATCGCTGCTGAAGGTACCGGATCAAGGGGAAGAAGGCATTGTCGAAGGTGATAACATTGACGATGCGTTTATGACCCGGCTGTTTGACCTGCTCGCCGCGCACCGCGTGTGGTCGCGCAGCAGCAAGATTGACCAGATACCGGCGTAAAAAAAACCGGGTGGCGCTACGCTTACCCGGCCTATATTTCGACTGATGTTGTAGGCCCGGTAAGGCGAAGCCGTCCCCGGGCTTTATTTTGCTCACAAATCCCTGAACGTCCCCAGACGATACCCACGCTCGGCAATCGCATACTTCAACGACGCTGACGTTAGCACGTCCAGTTCTGCCAGACGCGGCCAGCAGTAGGCGCTCTTACGTACGATGTTATCGACAAACGCCGGATGCGCCATTACCTCAAGCGAGCGCTCCCCTTTTGCGGCGGAGGCATCCAGCACCTTCAGGAACAGCGCTTCGTCGATATCGTCGCCATAAAATGCGCTGCTGAACCCCTCCGTTGACGTCACCGCAACGTCCGGCAGTCCGCGCACCTCCCGATCCACGCGCATCGCCACGCCTTTACGTTGGGCAAATTCTGCCACAAGCGGGAAAATCGCCGGGATCATATGCACATGATGATGACTGTCGATATGGGTGGGCTCGCGGCCAAACACATCCACAAAGCGGTTAAACTGGCAGTCCAGCTCGCGGGCAATCTCATCAAGCGACAAAGCGTCCTGCTCCGCCATTTCCCAAATCCATTTACCCAGTTGCCCGTCGCGCGTCAGCCCCGGCATCGGTGAAAGGGGCAACCCAAGCGTCAGCACAAAGTGCATGCCCACGCCCAGTTCGGGCAGCTCACGGCATAACTGCGCCGCATGTTCCACCGCCTCACCGTTGATGAGCGCTGTTGTAGAGGTCACGACGCCCCGGCGACAGGCTTCGATAATGCCGTAGTTCTGCCCTTTTGACAGGCCGAAATCATCGGCATTGACGATCAGCAGGTTTTCCATCGCGCCTCCTCTTAACGGTGTGTGAGTTTCAGTTTCTCAACCGTTGCAGCAAAGTTTGGCAGCCATTTCTCATGCGCCAGGATCATCTCACTCGCGAGTTTTTCAGCGTCACGGTCAGAATGCACCAGCGGGCTCAGGTTCAGCGCCAGCAGCACGTCATTCAGCTCGCCGCTCAGGGCCGCATTGCTCGCCGCCACTTCAAAGCCTTTGATGGTATGAATCAGGCCCATCACCTTATCGTCGAAGTGGGTAATGCGGGGATGCGGTTTTGCACCCTCGCGCCCAAGGATGCAGGTCATCTCCACGGCCCAGTCTGCCGGGATATTGTCGATGTGCCCATGATGCGGAACGTTCACATAGTGCTCGGCCTGCTTGTCATTGTAAATGGCGTTGATCACTTCACACGCGGCATCTGAATAGTATGCCCCACCGCGCTGCTCAAGCTCTTTCGGTTTGACGTTCAGGTTCGGATCTTTATACAAATCAAAAAGCTGCTTCTCTACTTTCTGCACAACCTGAGCGCGTGCGCCACCTTTGTAGTATTCGCCCATTTCAATCGCCAGCATCTCTTTCTGCTTGAAGTAGTAAAGCAGATACGAGCACGGCAGCAGATTCAGGGAGCGGATCAGCCCTTCGCTGAACGGCAGATCGAAGATGTTTTTCACCGAGGCCGCGGTCAGGCGACCAGAGGCAACGCCATCAAGCAGTTCCGCAAAGCGCGATTGCCCGTTCACAATCACATCTTTGATAAAGACCATGTGGTTCAGGCCGAACAGGTCAATGGACAATTCATCGTTATCGGTTAGCGCCAGCACATCGCGGATGAACATCTTCATGCCGATCGGAATATTGCAGACGCCGATAAAGCGTTTGAAACCGGTGTGACGATAGACTGCCTCGGTGACCATCCCGGCCGGGTTGGTAAAGTTAATCACCCACGCGTTCGGGCAGATCTCTTCCACGTCTTTAATGATGTCAAAAATGACCGGAATAGTACGCAGACCTTTAAACAGGCCACCAGCCCCGTTGGTTTCCTGGCCCAGATAACCGTGGCTCAGCGGAATACGCTCGTCCAGCTCACGCGCCTTCAGCTGGCCGACGCGCAGCTGGGTGGTCACGAAGTCAGCATCTTTCAGCGCCAGGCGGCGATCCAGCGTTTTATGCACGGTTAAAGGCACGCCCGCTTTTTCAACCATGCGTTTGCACAGTTCAAAAATAATATTTAGCTTCTCCTGACCTTCTTCAACATCCACCAGCCATAATTCGCTGACCGGTAATTCATGATAACGTTTCAGGAAACCTTCAAGTAATTCCGGGGTATAGCTGCTTCCGCCACCAATGGTTACGACTTTTAATTTCTTTTGCATAAACTCTCCCTTAGCTTATCAGGGTAATCGCCTGCAAGGTATAGCGTACTCTTCCCGCTATTTGGGCAAGCCATTACGTCAATATTCCTGGCGGATAAACCGCCGAAAGTTAATTAATTACCGTTAAATTTTTGCGGTAACTGTTCGGTGTGAATGAAGTCATTTTCTTAAAGGTTTTAATAAACAGGCTGGGGCTGCTGTAACCCGATTCGTAAGCGATATCGGTGACAGAGTAGTTAGTAATTTCCAGCTGTTTTTTGGCAAAATTGATGCGGATTTCATTAATAATTTGAACAGGCGTTTTACGGTAATAGCGCTGCGTGGCGCGCGTTAAATATTCCTGCGATTTACCCGACAGCGCCACCATGTTTTCCAGGGCGTTATCGCTGAACTGTCCTTTGTCGTGCATCAGCTCCACGGTACTGCGCAGCCACTGAGGAATATCATCCACCACCTGCTGTTCTTCACGGTGATGGCGAAGACGGTTCATGACGTAGAACGTCACGGTTTCAATAAATTCATCAAATTCATTGTCGCGGAAATTCAGCGAGGCGATAACCGTTTCAATCCAGGTCATAAACTCATTTTTAACGCGATACACCTGTGACGCCACAAAGCAGAACGGAACCAGCGGCAGATAGTGCTTCTCGAAGAAACGTCTGCTCACCCCTACGTTAAGAATGCGCGTCGCACCAAACTCATAAAAGCTCTGGTGATAGGACCCCATCGGCAGGAAGACGAAATCGCCACGCTCAAGCACGACGCGCTTACCGTTAATCTCCTGATAGTAGCGGCCGGTCAGAACAATCGTGAACTCGTAGTAGTCATGCTGGTGCAGACCGCTGGCGCTCTCCGTTTTGTTGTAAATCACCACGTGAAAATTCTTGCCATTAAACAGCTGCTGCTCATGTGCGGTTTTGATTTCCATCGTGCTGACCTCCTGGTGCCTGTTCAGACTTACTGCATCTTCTCGTGAAGCTCGATGAGCTCCGCTACCATCTCGCGCGCCAGCATGGAGGTCATCAGGTGATCCTGCGCATGTACCAGCACCAGACTCACTTTCATCTTTCCTTCGCCCTGGTCGCTTTCGATGAGTTTCGTCTGCACCAGATGCGCTTCGTTTAACGCCGTACGGGACTGCTCCATCATGGTTTTCGCGGCAACAAAATCGCCCTGCTTAGCCTGCTTAAGCGCCGCATACGCCAGGCTTCGCGCCTGCCCGGAATTGATGATGAGCCCCATCACCACCTCTTCCAGATCGTTCACTGCGGTTTCTTCGGCAACGATACTCTCTAAATCTAACATCTTTAAGCTCCTTTACGCTGGCGCGGGTTGCCCCGCGCCGTGCAATTTTAGAATTTCAGTGCGAGGGCGATATCCTCCTCGCTCTCTTCTTCATCGATAACCGTTGCAGCCTTGTTCGCAATCGCCACGAACGGCATGTAGAGCAGGGTTGCAATCCCGAGGTTGAATATCGCCAGCAGGAAGGCGGCCACGCTACCGTTGGTGTTGAAGAACGCGCCCAGACCAGCTGGCATCGTCCACGGCGCAATGTTGGTCACCGGCGGGATAATGCCCAGGTAATACGCCGTCAGCGTAATCGCGGCCAGCAGCGGCTGAACCAGGATGAATGGAATGAACATCACCGGGTTCATGATAATTGGCAGACCAAACAGGATCGGCTCGTTAATCTGGAAGATGCCTGACGGCAGGGCCAGCTTCGCAACCTGACGATGGTCGGCGCGGCGAGAGACAATAAAGACCGCGATGATCAGACCCAGCGTCGCCCCGGTACCGCCCAGGAAGATATAGGAGTCAAGCATCGGCTTCGCCCACACATGGAAGGTTTTACCGGCCGCCAGCGCCGCATCGACGGAGCCGTACTGCTGGTAAAGCGCGACGTTTTCCAGTGCCCACGGGGTCATAATACCGCTGTCCAGCGCCGCCAGTGCCAGTGAACCATGCACGCCGAAGAACCACAGCAGGGAGGTAAAGATGACATACGCCCAACCGACCACGCTACCCATCGACGCCAGCGGCGTTGAGATAGAGTCCATAATGATCTGGTGGAAGTTAGTCCCCCAGTGAGAGAGCGCCCAGGCAATAATCCCCATGATGGAGAGAATAATGAAGCCCGGTATCAACGCGGAAAATGAACGAGAAACGGAGGCCGGAACGCTATCCGGCAAGCGGATAACCCAGTTGCGGCGAATAATAAAGGTGAACATTTCGGCCACCACCAGTCCGATAATAATACCGGAAATGATGTTTGCCCCACCCAGCCAGTTGGCGCCCACGGCGTAAGCGTCGCCCACGCTGTACGGCGTGACGGTCATAAACGCGGCAATGGACAGTAATCCTGCCGCCAGCGGATCCACCTTACGCTCTTCCGCCAGCGCCATTCCAATAAAGAAAGGCGCCATTAGCGACATAATACCCAACGTACCGTTGTATACGTTGCCGCCAATGGCTTTTAAACCATTAAGGGTTTCAATAGTGGAAGCATCTAACCTAATTCCTAATGAATAAAAAAAGGAACCTTCTCCAAAGCTGAGAAAAACGTTGTTAATTAAAACGAACATTGCCCCGGCTAATGTCAACGGCATTAATTTAATAAAGCCGTTCTTAATGGCATTAACGTGAGGCTGCTTTCCTATTTTAACAGCAAAAGGAAGGAGTACCTTTTCAAGTGAAGCGATGACTTTACTCATAGGAAAATACCCTTAAATGCCGCAACGACCGTTACGGCGTATTGTGTGTGAAATAACTCTTTGACGGGAAAAATAAAAAATTAATTAGCAGCTTTTTTAATCGCCGCAACAGCAGCTTTTAATACACCTAAACCATCAATCTTGCCGTATAAAACGGAATCGATCACTTCGACCGGCTTATTAGGGAGCAAACGTTGAATTTCTGGCAGCATATAAGCGATTTGCGGCCCGAGTAAAATTACATCTGCTGTCTGACCCTTTTCGCCCGCCAGCGTTTCCGGAAACGCCTCAATCACCACAGGGACTTCATATTTTTCGGCCTGCGCGCGCATTTTTGAAACCAGCAGCGAAGTGGACATGCCCGCAGAGCAGAACAAGTAGATATGTTTCTTTTCCATGATAATTTCCCTCTTATTGGTCTGACCGCCGTCGCGCTATCACTCGACTCGCTATCCTGGCTGACGGGCAGTGTGCTGAACATTGTTTGTCGTTGAAGTGAGTATACGCAATGGTACAGGGAGGGGATAATTCTGGATAGACTCAAATTGTCTCTCATTGACCTGGCTTGTTGACTACCTTCACATTTCAGGCAAATATTTCGCGCTAAGAAATAAGATTTACGTATGCATAAAAAAACCGGCCATCAGGCCGGTTTGTTAACACTTTCAGGCAAGCGCGGTTACTGCGCCTTAGGTGCCTGTGGATCGGTGTCGTATTCAGCGCAGGTCTGGTAGCCCGAATTGATCACGTGACCGGTATCATCCAGGGCGACAAAGTAGGTTTCTGCCTTACCATTACGTTGACCCAGAATATAGGTCTGGCAGGTGCCACGCGCGTGGATCATAGTGACTTCTGAAGAAGGTTTACCGGCAATGGCTGCAACCTGGGAACGCGTCATGCCTTTTTTGACGTCTTTTACCACTGGCTGTGTGAACTGATCTGTGGTGCGATCGTAAGCTGTACACCCAGCCAGCATAGTCAGTACCGCCGCTGCGCTTAAAATTCCTGCTACGTTCTTGTTCATATTCCGTCCTCTTGTTTATCAGCGTGTTAACTAAGCATGGGATAAAAATTACTATTGTTCAACTTTGCGAGTTACGCCAGACGAATTTCGGAAAATTCTAATAAAACAACGTTAAGCTGCTAAATCGCTGTAAAACAGTACACTCAAAACTGTGATCCTTGTCGTTTCCCCGACAAAGGGTTAGTTTTAACAGATCACACTTTCTGTTTGGTTCTGCATAGGGAGGGCGTAATGGCTCTGCAACAAGAAATTATTCAGGCGCTGGGCGCGAAACCTGCGATTAATGCCAATGAAGAGATCCGTCGTAGCGTTGATTTTTTGAAAGCTTACCTGTCCGCACACCCTTTCCTGAAGACGCTGGTACTGGGTATCAGCGGCGGTCAGGACTCCACTCTGGCCGGTAAACTAAGCCAGATGGCCATCACCGAGCTTCGTGACGAGACCGGTGACACCGCACTGCAATTTATTGCCGTACGTCTGCCGTATGGCGTGCAGGCCGACGAGCAGGACTGTCAGGATGCGATCGCCTTTATTCAGCCGGACCGAGTTCTAACCGTGAATATTAAAGGTTCGGTGCTGGCAAGCGAGCAGGCCTTGCGTGAAGCCGGTATTGAACTGAGCGATTTTGTTCGTGGCAACGAGAAAGCCCGTGAGCGCATGAAAGCGCAGTACAGTATCGCAGGGATGACCAAAGGGGTCGTCGTCGGCACCGACCACGCCGCGGAAGCCATCACCGGTTTCTTCACCAAATACGGCGATGGCGGCACGGACATCAACCCCCTCTTCCGCCTGAACAAGCGTCAGGGTAAGCAACTGCTGGCGGCGTTGGGCTGCCCGGAGCACCTGTATAAGAAGGCGCCAACGGCAGACCTGGAAGACGATCGCCCTTCCCTGCCGGATGAAGCCGCGCTGGGTGTGACCTATGACAACATCGATGATTATCTGGAAGGCAAAACGCTCGACGAAGGTACCGCAAAAATTATTGAAGGCTGGTATCTGAAAACCGAGCACAAACGCCGTCCACCCATTACGGTGTTTGATGATTTCTGGAAAAAGTAAAAGCAAAACGGTAACTCAGTTTTGCAGGCCGGGTAAGGCGTAGCCGCCACCCGGCTCTTTTTTAACCACCAAACACCTGCTACACTGTATGCCTGAACAGTATATGGAGTAGTATGTGAGCAGGCGTCAATCCGCCCCGCGTCTTGAGTTTGAAGCGGCGGCTATCTACGAATATCCCGAGCATCTTCGCCCCTGGCTTGAGGCGCTGCCTAAACAGCCTGGCGTCTATTTCTTCCACGGCGACAGCGACACCATGCCGCTCTATATCGGCAAAAGCGTAAATATCCGCAGTCGGGTGATGTCGCACCTGCGTACGCCGGACGAAGCATCGATGCTCAGACAGTCCCGGCGGATCACCTGGATCGAGACGGCAGGTGAACTGGGCGCGCTTCTGCTCGAAGCCCGGCTCATCAAGGAACAGCAGCCGCTGTTTAACAAACGCCTGCGCCGCAACCGCCAGCTGTGTTCCTTGCAGGTTAACGCGGGAAAACCGCAGGTCGTTTATGCCCGGGAAGTGGATTTTTCGCATGAACCGAATCTTTACGGTCTGTTTGCCAACAAACGTGCCGCACTGCAAACTCTGCAATCCCTTGCTGATGAATTACAGCTTTGTTACGGCCTGTTAGGACTGGAAGCGACTACCCGCGGTCGCGCCTGTTTCCGCTCCGCGTTGAAACGCTGCGCCGGGGCGTGCTGTGGAAAAGAGAGCGTTGAAGAACATCATGCCCGGTTTATGGCTGGCCTGGCCTCAATCAGCGTCAACTGCTGGCCGTGGGAAGGCGCGGTGGCGTTGAAAGAGACCCGCGATGCGATGACGCACTATCACGTCATCCGCAACTGGCTCTGGCTTGGCGCGGTTGAAAGTCTGGATGACGCTGCCGCCCTGCTGCGCACACCTGCCGGGTTCGATCAGGATGGCTACAAAATTCTCTGTAAGCCGCTGTTAACCGGTAAATATGAGATAGTCATGCTCAATGACCCGGCAGCCAGGTAATTTCACTGAACAGCAGCGACCCCTTCGTTTCCAGTAGACGGAGGGTATGGCTGCCCTCTTGCCAGCTGGCGCCCTGATCGGCGGTCAGTAATTTATCGCCCAGTTGCCAGGCGCCGCTTAATACGAACGCCACGCCACCGCGTGATGCGAAGGTAGTGAACGTTCGGGTAGCAACGCGCACCTTTGCCTGGCAGTGCTCCCGTCGGGTCATGACATTGAAATCCATCGACATCTGCCCCTCCGTGAGCACGGCTTTCACCGTCAAATCGCCCGCAAAGCCGTAAGGCTGATGGTGTTTCAGGGTATGGCAAAACGCCCTCCCCGCATCCAGCGTCACCTCGCCGCCTTCCAGCAGCGTAATCACCCGGTCAACGCCCGGAAACGCGGAGAATTCGCCGTTACTGGCGATGGAGGCGATGCTGGCCCGCCAGGAAAAATCCCGCGTCGCGGGAGGGAAACAGCAAATCTCACGCGTCTCACCCGCGCCGTTACGCCAGAGACTGACGGGGATTTTACGGATATCAAAGAATTCCATGACCACTCCTGAAGGACGCACCGTGCGCCAGGGCATTTTCACAGACGTATTATCGGCAACGGTATGGCCAGACCTTAGGCATGGGGCAAAAGAAAAACCGCCGGTCCTGTCCACAGCGTTTTCGCTTGTGTAGACAGGAGCCCGGCGGTCTTAAGAGAGTGAACCGATTATTCGGCTGGTGCAGGCATTTTACCTTCCGGCGCTGCACGTTCTGTCAGACGCTTCTCAAAATTGGCATTAAATTGCTTTTTCTGTTCCGGCGTCAGAATGTTGTAAATCTTGTTCTGGGTTTCCATGTGGGCCAGCATGCGCGCTTTATGCTGCTCGGCCATTTTGTCGATCTGCGCTTCTGCTTTTGCTTTGTCGAAGCTGTCGCTGGCAATGATGTCATGCATCGCGCGGCGCTCTTCCAGCGGAGGACGTTTCATCTGGTCACGCTGACTTTTCCTGATGTCGCGGATCTGCTGCTTCTGCGCATCGGTCAGGTTCAGATCTTTAAACATCATCATCTCATGATGCATACCCGGCTTGCCTTTATGATGCATCATCATTTTGCCTTCTGCCGGCGCGGCGGTAGTGGTCGCGGTATCGGCGGCGAACGCCATGCTGGTAGCGCCCAGAGCCAGGGTAGAGGCAACAAACAGTGCAGTTAATTTACGCATAATGTCTTTCCTTACTTTCAGTTATTCTTCGGCGCTATGCCGTGTTGACGAGATTAACTTTACGGGGTTTATCGTCAATTAGTCAGAGCAACGGTAAAACAATGAAAGTATAAAAAACACGTTTGCGCCAATTATGGAGAAATTAAGGAAAAAGCGTGGAGAGATGAAACAAAAATATTCAACAGGATGATTTTAAAGAGATTATGGAGGAGTATAGCGAAGTGCCGTTTAATAATAAAGCAATTCTCCAGGAATATTCCGCAAACACTTCCAGAGCGCTTTTAACGTTAAGAAATTAATTCTTCGTTTCCCCTCCGGTCTGCGCGAGGGGAGACGATCAGGGCATTTTTTCCAGCATCAACCCGGCTCGTAAACCAAACGCGACTGACGGGTTAGGAAATAAAACATATTCCGTGGGGTTCTGTACCGCATAGCGCGTCTCACCATCTTCCGCCAGCAGGACGCCCTGGCGAAACGGCGTGAAGTTCAGCGTATGGGGCGCCATATGAAGCTGGAAAGCTTCACTTTGACGCGTGATCTGCTGTACGACCCGATAGCGCACGACGGGTTCCCGGGTGGGTTCCGGCGCAACCCCTGCGAGCAACGCCCGAAGCGCCTGATGCGTAGGGGCAAAACGCGTCAGGTCGTTTTGCCCGAACGGCAGCGCTTTTCCCAGCTCCAGCGTGCAGGACAGCGCGCCGAAATTCTCGCAGGTGAAGTGGGTAAACGTGCCGCCCGGCGTCTGGTGGAAAACCAGCGCTTCCAGTCCCGCGTCGCCAAGCCAGGTCAGAAACGCCTCATCCCACGGCTGATGGCGCTGCGGTAACACGCCAAAACGTACGTGGTACGAGGCGCGGATGGCGGTATGCAGATCGAGGTGCCAGCGCGTTTCCCCCGCCCCGGCAAAAAACGCCGTGACCACCTTCTCCAGCCATTGCGCACGTGTCTTTTCATCACTCTGTGGAAATTGCGCCCAGCGGCCACCAAACATTCGGTTGATGTCGCTCACGAGATACCGTTTGTTTTGCGCCAGCGCAGGCGGATTTCCCAGTACCACCAGCAGACGGCAGTGCAGCGTAATCTCCTTGCCATAGAGCGCGCGCAGCAACAGATCGACAATCTCCACAGGCGCGGTTTCATTCCCGTGAATGCCGGTAGAAAGCAGCAGCGACAGGTTATATTGCCACGTCGGCGTCAGTTCAAGCACGCCCGACCCCAGCCATCGCCAGTGGAACGAAGGGCCTTCCCCCTCGTGCCGCTCCGGTGTCTCTTCAGCCAGCGTCAGCGCCAGAAAGTTTTCCATATCGTCTCCTTAGCGCTGGAACGGATAAACCGATCCCAGTTGCAGGATGGTCGATAATGCATCCAGCGCCTCGCGGCCTTCGCGCAGCAGCTGCGGATCAACCAGATCGGCCTGAACCAGACGGTCACGATAGTAGCGGTCCACCCAGTCATTGAGGGTATTGAACAGCGTGTCGTTCATCATCACCGACGGATTCACGGCCTGCATTTCCTCCGGCGTTAACACCACGCGCAGTCGCAGGCACGCCGGTCCCCCGCCGTTGGCCATACTTTCCCGCAGATCAAACACGCGCAGTTCATCAATCGGGTTATCCGCCTGCACCAGTTCGCTGAGATAGCGCCAGACGCCCTGATGGTTGCGGGACTCCTGCGGCAGCACCAGCATCATGCTGCCGTCATCCCGGCTCAGCAGCTGGCTGTTGAACAGATACGTTTCGACCGCATCCTGCACGCTTACCGCCTGCGTGGGCACCTGAATCGGCATAAATCCCGGCACGCGTTCGCGCAGCGTGGCCAGCAACTTTTCCTGATGGGCAAACGCCTGCTCGTGGCAGAACAGCACCTGATGGTTGGAAACGGCAATCACGTCGTTATGAAACACGCCCTGGTCGATCACCTGCGGATTTTGCTGGGCAAAAATCACCTGAGTAGGATTAACCTGGTTCAGCCGTGCAACCGCCTGGCTTGCGGCTAAGGTTTGTCTCGCCGGATAACGAACCGGCGCGGCGTGGCCGCCCTCTTCCCGTCCATAGATAAACAGCTGCAAGCCTGGATCGCCGTAATCGCCACCCAGACGGTTGTGGTTTGCCGCCCCTTCGTCGCCAAACATCGCGACCTGCGGCAGCGCTGAATGCACCTCAAAATGCGCATCATGATTAAAAATGGCGCGCAGCACGCGCCCGGTGGTCTCCGCTTCGCTGGCGCGGTGGAATTTGTTGTTCAGGTTAGCGACAGTCAGATGCACTTTGCCGTCCAGCGTTTCCGCCGACGGCGCGACGGTGGCGGCATTCGCAACCCACATTGAAGAGGCTGAACTGGCCGCGGAAAGCAGCTGTGGGGACTGCGTACCGGCTTTTTCAACCACCTGTTCATCCGTACCGCTGAAGCCCAGCTGGCGCAGCACGGCCACGTTCGGCCGCTCCTGCGGCGGGATCACCGCCTGCGGGAAACCGGCATCGGACAGCGCCTTCATTTTCAATAGCCCCTGCTTGGCCGCCAGCTTCGGGTTCGAGACCTGGAAACGGTGCTTCGTCGAAGCTTCATTGCCGAACGACAGCCCGGCATAGTGGTGCGTCAACCCCACCAGTCCGTCAAAGTTAACCTCACGCGCTTTCATGGGCGTCACCCTCTGTAAAATCCAGCCCCGGATTCAGCGTCTCCGGCAGCGTCAGCGCCGGGGTTTCCAGGCTTGCCATCGGCCACGCGCAGTAATCGGCAGCATACCAGGCGCTGGCGCGATGGTTGCCCGATGCCCCTACGCCACCAAACGGCGCGGTGCTCGCCGCGCCGATCAGCGGTTTGTTCCAGTTCACGATCCCGGCGCGCGCTTCCAGCAGCAGCTGGTCGAATTTCTCGCGATGCGGGGATATCAGGCCGCTCGACAGGCCGTAGCGGGTGTTGTTGGCCATCTCGATCGCCGATGCAAAATCGTCATAGCGCCAGACGCACAGCAGCGGGCCAAAGACCTCTTCATCCGGCACGTTGCTCGTCGCACTCATCTCAATAATCCCCGGCGTCAGCAGCGATGTGCCCGGCTGAACCAGCTTCGGCTCCAGCAGGGTTTTCGCCCCGCGCGCCACGTGCTCCTGCCACGCTTTCAGCACGTTCAGCGCCGCCTGCCCGGAGATCAGCCCGCCGATAAACGGCTGCGGCTCGGTATCCCATTTCGCGGGAACCAGACGCCCGCTCACCTCCACCAGACGCTTAAGAAACGCATCCCCCTGCGCGCCGCGTTTAACCAGCAGGCGGCGGGCGCAGGTGCAGCGCTGTCCGGCGGTAATGAATGCCGACTGAATGGTCAGGTGGACCGCAGCATCGATATCATCCGGATCTTCCACAATCAGCGGGTTGTTGCCACCCATCTCCAGCGCCAGAATTTTTTCCGGCTGCCCCGCCAACTGACGATGCAGCTGATAACCCGTTCCGGCACTGCCGGTAAACAGCAGACCGTCAATGTCGCTCAGCGCACTCAGCGCCTGACCGGTTTCACGCCCGCCCTGCACCAGATTCAGCACGCCCGGTGGCAGCCCCGCCTGCTCCCAGAGTTTTACTACTGCTTCTCCGGTTAAGGGGGTTAACTCACTCGGCTTGAAGATGACGGTATTTCCCGCCAGCAGCGCAGGCACAATATGCCCGTTCGGCAGATGCCCGGGGAAGTTGTACGGGCCAAACACCGCCAACACCCCGTGCGGACGGTGGCGCAACGTGGCGGCGCCGTCCGGCATCCCGGTATGCTGCTCACCGGTGCGGGCGTGGTACGCCTTCACCGATATACCGATTTTATTGATCATCGCCGTCACTTCGGTTGTTGCCTCCCAGCGCGGCTTGCTGGTTTCGCAGGCAATGATGCGGGTCAGCTCTGCTTTATTGGCCTCCAGCAGCGCAGCAAATTTCTCAACCAGCGCCTGGCGCTCGGAGAATGGCCGTTTCGCCCATGCCGGAAACGCGCGGCGTGCAGCCTGGCAGGCCTGCTCAACCTGCCCGGCGCTGGCGTCGTTCCCCGACCAGAGCATCTCCTGGCCGACCGGGTTAGTTTTTGTCCGCGCATCACCTTCGCCCGTTACCCAGTCACCGTTAATCCATAGAGTCATGCTGTTTTCTCCTCAGGGCAGAGCCGCACCAGGCGAACCGTGTCGCCAGCGTTACATTTCAGGGCATCCAGTTGCGCAGCCGTCAGTACCAGACGCTCGCATGTTGGGTTGGTTCGCACCAGCATGGCGCGGAAGTTGGCGTAATTCTCGTTCGAGACCAGGCAGGCTGGCCACTCGCCCGGCGCGGGCTGGCCTTCTGAAACCTCAACCAGGCGGCTTTTTCGGATGGCGCGTACGCGGTCAATATCGCATTCCAGCGTCGGGCCGCCGTCAAAGATGTCGACGTAATTACGGTAGCGAAAACCCTCTTTCTCCAGCACTGCACGGGCCGGAGCGGTTTGCGGGTGAACTTCGCCGATCACCGCCTGCGCTTCCGGCGTTAAGAAATGGGTATAAATAGGATGCTTCGGCATTAACTCGGCGATAAACGCCTTCTGACCGGTACCGCACAGGTAATCCGCCCGGCTGAATTCCATGGAGAAGAAGCGTTCGCCCAGGCTCTCCCAGAACGGCGAGTAGCCCGTCTCATCAATTACGCCGCGCATCTCCGCGACCACTTTTTCGTTGAAGCGGTCGCGAAAGGCGGCCATAAACATGAAGCGCGATTTGGAGAGCAGATAACCGTTACCCTCTTTGCGCCAGTCCGGATCGAGAAACAGGGTGCAGAGTTCGCTGGCGCCGGTGTGGTCATTACAGAGAAAGAGCGTCGGCAGCGCGTTGTAGACGTTCAGCTCTTTCGAGGCGTGGACCATCGTGCCGACGCGGTAGTTGTACCACGGATCGTTAAGCCCGACGGCCACCTCGATGGCGCAAATCCCCGCCACGGTTCCCGTGTCGGTCTCTTCCAGCACGAACACATAGCCCTGTTCGCTTTTTGGCAACGTCCCCTGCCAGGTTTGCAGGGCGCGCTCAATGCGCGCCGACAGCGTTTTTTCATCGGCAGGCAGCGAGGTCAGCCCGCCCCCTGTCTTACCGGCAAGCTGCATAAGCCCGGCGAGATCGCCGTGCGCAACGGGACGGATGACCATCATGATGACACCCCGGACTTCACCTGTTCGCAGGCCAGCGCAAAACGATCTAACCCGGTTCTGACCTCTTCCTCACTGACGATCAGCGCAGGGGCAAACCGCACCACGTTAGCGCCGGCAATCAACACCATCACGCCCTGCTTTGCCGCTTCCTGTGAAATCAGCTTCGCTTTGCCAGCAAACTCAGGGGCAAGCTCACAACCTATCAACAGCCCCAGACCGCGGATCTCTTTGAACATGCCGGTCTGGTTATTGATGGCGGTAAGACGCTCAACAAACCACTGGTGACGCTGCTTCACGCCGCTAAGCACCTCAGGAGTGTTGATGATATCCAGCACCTGTCCGGCGACAGCGGTTGCCAGCGGGTTACCGCCGTAAGTGGTGCCATGGGTGCCCACGGTCATCACGCTGGCGAATGTATCGGTGGTCAGCATCGCCCCCACCGGGAAGCCGCCGCCGAGCGCTTTAGCTGTTGAGAGCACATCCGGGGTCACGCCATAGTGCATGTAGGCGTACAGCTCACCCGTACGGCCCACGCCGGTCTGGACTTCGTCAAAAATCAGGACCGCGTTATGCCGATCGCACAGCTCGCGCAGCCCTTGCAGGAACGCTTTCTGGGCGGGCATGACGCCGCCTTCCCCCTGCATGGGCTCGACAATCACCGCACAGGTGGTGTCGTCAATCAGCTCGCTGGCAGAGTGTAAATCGTTATACGCCGCATGACGGATATCCGGCGGCAGCGGCGCAAAATCCTGAGAATATGAGGGCTGACCACCCGCACTGACGGTAAACAGCGTGCGGCCATGGAAGGCATTTTTAAAGGCTACGATGCCGCTCTTGTGCGGGCCGAATTTATCGTGCGCATATTTGCGTGCCAGCTTCAGCGCCGCTTCGTTCGCTTCCGCGCCGGAGTTACAGAAAAAGACTTTTTCTGCGAAAGTGGCGTCGATCAGCTTCTTCGCCAGACGCAACACCGGTTCGTTGGTATAACCGTTGCCGGTATGCCAGAATTTCGCCGCCTGATCATTCAGCGCCTGCCGCAGCGCCGGGTTTGCATGCCCCAGCGCATTCACCGCAATCCCACCCGCAAAGTCGATATACTCTTTGCCCTGCTGATCCCACAGGCGAGAGCCTTCCCCACGTACCGGAATAAAAGCCGCCGGAGCGTATACCGGCATCATCCATTCATCAAAATTTTCACGCGTAACTGACAGAGACATAGCGACCTCATCCGGTAAATAAAAGGTTGTTTAAATGTTAAATAATTGAGTGTTTGCACTGTGAATGTAGATTGCAGCGTTCATGCCAGCCAGCGATAAAAATGCATAAACGGATTTGGGTAACAGAATATCAATGAGTTACAATATGGAGTTATTCACTGTTAATGCATAAATAGTGAATATTTTTACAGCAAGCGGCGCTTTGCCGCACGAAAACAAGAAAGAGTATGCACATGCCAAATATAATTCTGGAATTGTGATCGCTCGCGAAATTTATCGGTTCTTTACGCCCTGTTCGAGGGCAAAACGCGTCGAAATGGTGCAAATATTGCACCGTCGGCATTATCTGTCGCAGTAATTGGGCGAAGCGGATAACAGAAGACGTAAATTCTGCTACCATCCTTGCACTATTCACCTTGCATTGGCAGCGACTATGAAATTTGTCTCTTTTAATATCAACGGCCTGCGTGCCCGCCCTCACCAGCTCGAAGCGATTGTTGAGCAACATCAGCCAGATGTGATCGGCTTGCAGGAGACAAAAGTTCACGACGATATGTTCCCGCTCGAAGAGGTAGCGAAGCTGGGCTATAACGTTTTTTACCACGGTCAGAAAGGCCACTACGGCGTTGCGCTGCTGACCAAAGATACGCCGGTGTCGGTGCGTCGTGGCTTTCCGGGTGACGGTGAAGAAGCACAGCGTCGTCTCATCATGGCTGAGCTGCCTTCCCCGCTGGGTAACATCACTGTGATTAATGGTTACTTCCCGCAGGGTGAAAGCCGCGACCACCCGACCAAATTCCCGGCCAAAGCCAAATTTTATCAGGATCTGCAAAACTACCTTACGACCGAACTCAACAAAGATAATCCGGTGCTGATCATGGGGGATGTGAATATCAGCCCGACTGATCTGGACATTGGCATTGGCGAAGACAGCCGCAAGCGCTGGCTGCGCACCGGGAAATGTTCCTTCCTGCCGGAAGAGCGCGAGTGGATGCAGCGCTTGCTTGACTGGGGGCTGGTGGATACCTTCCGCACCGCTAACCCGGAGACGCAGGATCGCTTCTCGTGGTTTGACTACCGCTCTAAAGGCTTCGATGACAACCGGGGCCTGCGTATTGATCTGCTGCTGGCGAGCGCCCCCCTGGCCGAACGCTGCATCGAAACCGGTATCGACTATGATATTCGCAGCATGGAAAAACCGTCCGACCATGCGCCGGTATGGGCAACGTTCAAGCTGTAATCCTCAGTGAATATAAAAAAAATCAGTCTCCTGTGCGCCCTTCTGGGCGCATTTGTTTTAATCGTTGTTTTGCTTCCTCCGGGCATGCTCTCCCTCGACACGCTAAAAATACACCAGCAAACGTTGCTCGATCGTGTGGAGCAGGCGCCCCTTCAGAGCGCGCTGATCTATTTTGCGGTTTACGTTCTGGTCTCTGCGCTGTCGATACCCGGGGCCGCGCTTCTGACGCTGCTCGGCGGGGCGATTTTCAGCCTGTGGGAGGCGATGCTGTTGGTGTCATTGGCCTCGACGCTCGGCGCCACGCTTGCCATGCTCGTCAGCCGTTATCTGCTGCGTGACTGGGTGCAACGGCGCTTTGCCGCACAGATGAACACGATCGATGTGGGGATGGTTCGCGATGGCGCGCGCTACCTTTTTGCCCTGCGCCTGATGCCGTTGTTTCCGTTCTTTCTGGTCAATTTGCTGATGGGGCTAACACGTATCCAGGTGCGTCACTACTGGTGGGTCAGCCAGCTTGCGATGCTACCTGCCACCGTCATTTATCTGAACGCCGGACGCGAGCTGGGAAAACTCACCACGCTGCGCGATATTGTGTCGCCGGGACTGCTGTTCGCCTTTACACTATTAGGGTTATTACCGCTGGTCACTCGCTGGCTGTTTTCCCGTTACATCCCTTCGATTAAAAAGTGAGGCATTATGCGCCGGGTGCGTTTTTGCGCGTTTCTGACGAGTCTGCTGCTGGCAACCTCTGCCTTCGCCGCAGAAAGCTGGCAATCCATTCAGCAACAGGCCACCGGGCAGACCGTCTGGTTTAACGCCTGGGGCGGTGACGAGGCCGTTAACCGCTACCTCGACTGGGTGAGCGGCGAGATGAAAACGCACTATGCCATTAACCTGAAGATCGTTCATCTGGCCGATGCCGCCGATGCGGTGAAGCGGATCCAGACGGAACAGGCCGCAGGACGTAGCAGTAACGGGTCGGTGGATCTACTCTGGGTAAACGGGGAAAACTTCCGCACGCTGAAGGAGGCAAACCTGCTGCTCACCGGCTGGGCGCAAACCCTGCCCAACTGGCGTTACGTCGATACCCGTAAACCGGTCACGGAAGATTTTGCCATCCCGACCGATGGGGCGGAATCCCCATGGGGCGGCGCGCAGTTAACCTTCATCGCCCGTAAAGCGAGTATGTCGACGCCTCCGGCAGATCCCCACGCGCTGCTGGCTTACGCTCAGCAGCACCCTGGCAAGGTGAGCTATCCGCGACCGCCGGATTTTACCGGCACGGCGTTTCTTGAACAGCTTCTGCTGGCATTGACCGCCCATCCGGAGGCGTTAAAAAACGCGCCGGACGGCACCTTTGCAGAGATCACCGCGCCGCTGTGGGACTATCTTGATACCCTGCATCCCCTGCTGTGGCGCGAAGGGAACGATTTTCCACCATCGCCTGCGCGCATGGATACGCTGCTGGCCAGCGGCAACCTGAACCTGTCGCTCACCTTTAACCCCGCCCATGCGATGCAAAAGGTGGCGAGCGGTGAACTGCCTGCCGACAGCTACAGTTTCGGCTTTCTCAAAGGCATGATCGGCAACGTCCATTTTGTCGCTATCCCGGCAAATGCCAGTGCGAGCGCAGGGGCGAAAGTGGTGGCAAATTTCCTGCTGTCACCGCAGGCGCAGATCCGCAAAGCCGATCCTGCCGTCTGGGGTGACCCGAGCGTGCTGGATGGTGCCAAACTACCTGCGAAAGCGGCAAAACAGCTTCATGCCTTTACCCCTTCAGGCACGCCTGATGTGCTTCCCGAACCGCACGCCGCCTGGGTTAACGCCCTGGAGCAGGAATGGCTTCGCCGCTACGGAACCCGCTAAGCGGGCTGGTATGGGCGGCAATGGCGGTCATCTATCTGCCACTGCTTCCCGCCAGCGGCATGCTGCTGGCCCCGGCTTTTTCTCTCAGTAACTGGGCGGCGCTGTTTGCCGACCCGCAGCTGCCGCAGGCGCTGGCCGCTACGCTGGTGTCAACCCTCATCGCGACGCTGGGCTCACTGTTTATCGCCCTGAGCCTGCTTGCGCTTCTCTGGCCGGGTGATGGCTGGCAGCGCCTGAGCACCCGTCTGCCGTGGCTGTTAGCCGTGCCGCACATCGCCTTCGCCACCAGCGCGCTGCTGCTGTTTGCGGAAGGCGGTCAGTTTTACCGGATCTGTACAGTCTGTTCGCCGCAGCTTGACCGCTACGGTATCGGGCTTGGCCTGACGCTTGCGGTCAAAGAGAGCGCGTTCGTTCTGTGGGCAATCTACGCCGCGCTGCCTGAAAAGCGCCTCGCACAGCAGAAAATTGTCCTGCATACCTTCGGCTACGGACGAATGCAGGCGCTCAACTGGCTCGTCCTCCCGGCTATCGCCCCCGCGCTGGGCGCCGTGATGCTGGCGGTGCTCGCCTGGTCGCTTTCCGTGGTGGATGTGGCGATCGTGCTCGGGCCGGGCAACCCACCTACGCTGGCGGTGCTGGCCTGGCAGTGGCTGACCCAGGGCGATGCGCAGCAGCAGACAAAGGGAACGTTGCTGTGTCTGGTGTTGCTCCTGCTGCTGGCCGCACTTACCGCGGTGGGATACGGCCTCTGGACGGCTTGGCGGCGCGCCCAGCCTGATGTCTCGGGGGTACGTCGCGCTTCGCATACGGCGCTGCCCGCACGGACGCTGGGCGGGTTACTGCCGCTGTGCGGCGTGCTCTGTGCGCTGGTTCTGCTGATGCTGGCACGCCGGGACGACACCGACCCCGTCAGCGACAGCCTTTCACTGGGACTGCTGTCCAGCCTGACAGCGCTGGCCATCCTCATGATCTGGCTTGAGTGGGGACCCCAGCGCGGCGCGGTGTGGATCTGGCTGCCGCTTGCCCTCCCGGCGCTGCCCCTCGTGTCCGGGCAGTATGCCGTGGCGCTGTGGCTGGGCATCGACGGCCAGTACGCTGCGGTGCTCTGGAGCCATATGCTCTGGGTTCTCCCGTGGATGCTCCTGGTGCTGCAACCGGCCTGGCGCAGGCTCGATCCCCGGCTTATCCTCACCGCCAGAACGCTGGGCTGGCGACAGGCGAAAATTTTCTGGTTAGTGAAATGTCCCCTGATGGTTCGTCCGGCACTGCTGGCCTTTGCGACCGGCTTTTCCGTGAGCATGGCCCAGTACATGCCCACCCTCTGGCTGGGAGCGGGTCGTTTTACTACTCTGACGACGGAGGCGGTCGCCCTCAGCAGCGGCGGCAGCGTTCCGATCCTCGCCAGCCGGGCGCTGGGTCTGTTGCTGTTGACCAGCAGCGTATTTGCCCTTGCCGCGCTGCTCGCCCGGCTCGTGGGCCGTCACAGACAAGGATTACGTTAATGCTGAACGTGAAAAATCTCACCATTGCGCCACTCTTACGTGAGGTCAACTTCCGCGTCCCGGCAGGGGAGATTCTCACGCTGATGGGACCCTCCGGGAGCGGGAAATCGACCCTTTTCGCCTGGATGGTGGGCGCGTTATCCGCTGATTTTAAGGCGCACGGCGAGCTGTGGCTGAACGATCGTCGCTGCGATATGCTCCCCGTGGAAACGCGCGGGATCGGCATTCTGTTTCAGGACGCCCTGCTGTTTGACGCCTTCAGCGTGGGGCAAAACCTGATGCTGGCGTTGCCGGCGCACATTGCCGGACGCGCGCGGCGCGACGCGGTAGAGCAGGCTCTTGAATCTGCCGGGCTGGCAAACCACTATGTCAGCGATCCGGCGACCCTTTCCGGCGGCGAGCGCGCCCGGGTCAGCCTGCTGCGCGCCCTTCTCGCCCAGCCGCAGGCATTGCTGCTCGACGAACCGTTCAGCCGACTGGATAAAACGCTCCGCGCCTCATTCCGGGCGTGGGTATTCGAAACCACTCGCCAGCGCAAGATCCCGGTGGTGCTGGTCACGCATGATGAGGAAGATATCCCGCCCGGCGGAGAGGTGTTTGAGATTTCTCGCTGGCAATAATGTGCTAACGCAATGTTTTTGGCTTCAGGAGAGACGACAATGCCACCCTCTTTTAATGACGTCAGGTTTTTCGATGAAACGTGTTTCTCAACTGACCGCGCTGGCTCTGATCTGCGGCCTCGCCTCACTCTCCTCCATGGCGGCTGATATGCCCCACTCCCTCACGCTGGACCAGCTCCAGGCGCAAAACGGCGCGGTAATTGATACGCGCATCAGTGCGTTCTATAACGGCTGGCCGCAGGCGCTGCGCGGAACGTCCGGGCATGAACCCGCCGCGCTTAATCTCTCTGCAGGCTGGCTTGGGGCAATGAGCGATGAACAGCTCAGCGGCTGGGCAAAACAGCATCGGCTTACGCCTGACATGCCGGTTGCGCTCTATGGCAATGATGATGACAACCAGACCGTCAAAACGCGGCTGGAAAAAGCGGGTTTTACCCACGTTTCCATCCTGAGCGATGCCCTGCAACAATCCGACCGTTTGCAACGTCTGGCACATTTTGAACAGCTGGTTTATCCGCAGTGGATCCACCTGTTGCAGCAGGGCAAACCCGTTACTGCCGCACCAGCCGGAGAGTGGAAGGTGATCGAGGCTGGCTGGGGTGCGCCGAAGCTTTATCTCCTGAGCCACATTCCCGGCGCGGGCTACATCGACACCAATGAAGTGGAAAGCGAACCGCTGTGGAATAAGGTCGCTGACGAAAAGTTGAAAGCGATGCTGGCGAAGCACGGGATCCGTCACGATACCACCGTCATTCTGTACGGTCGCGACGTATATGCCGCCGCGCGCGTGGCGCAGATCATGCTCTACGCGGGCGTGAAGGATGTGCGAATTCTGGACGGCGGCTGGAAGGCATGGTCAGACGCCAGCCTGCCCGTTGAGCGCGGAACGCCTGAGAACGTGAAGCCAGCCCCTGATTTTGGCGCGCCGATCCCGGGCCAGCCCCGGCTGATGGTGGATATGGAACAGGCCCGGGGAATGCTGCACCGTCAGGATGCATCCCTGGTGAGCATTCGTTCCTGGCCAGAGTTTATCGGTGAAACCAGCGGCTACAGCTATATCAAGCCAAAAGGTGACATTGCCGGTGCGCGCTGGGGCCATGCGGGTAGCGACGCGACCCACATGGAAGATTTCCACAATCCGGATGGCACCATGCGCAGCGCCGATGATATTGCCGCCATGTGGAAGACGTGGAATATCCTGCCGGAGCAGCACGTTGCGTTCTACTGCGGCACTGGCTGGCGCGCGTCTGAAGCCTTCATGTACGCCCGCGCCATGGGCTGGCAAAACGTTGCCGTCTACGACGGCGGCTGGTACGAATGGAGCAGCCATCCGCAGAACCCGGTCTCCACCGGGGAGCGTGGACCGGAGAGCGCACGCTAGCGGGGGAGTGACCTCAGCGTCACGTAACCGCTCCAGATGCGCGTTGTGGTGGTCAGCCAGCACAACGCGCCAAACGCCCAGGCAAACAGCGTGAAGTGTGCCGGAAACAGGCAGCACAGCACAAACAGCGCGATGGTCTCCGTTCCTTCCGTTAATCCTCCAATGTAATAAAGCGACTTGTGCGCGTAGCCGGGGTTGTCGATATTATGCTTCCCCGCCAGCGCGGCAAAGGCCAGGAAACTGCTGCCCGTCCCCATAAACGCGAACAGCAGCCAGGCGGCGGCGATCGCATTGTCAGCCGGAGCGGCCAGCGCGAAGCCAAACGGTACCAGCGCGTAAAACAGGAAGTCGAGGGCGATATCAAGAAATCCTCCCGCGTCCGTCAGGCCACGGCGACGCGCCAGCGCACCGTCCAGACCATCCAGCAGCCGGTTCAGCACAATGGCGACCAGCGCCGCCAGATACCAGCCCAACGCCAGAAACGGTAACGCCAGTACGCCAATCGCAAACCCGGCGAGCGTTAACCCATCAGGCGTAATAAACGGTTTATCCAGCGCGGCGGCCAGCTGATTTAACCCGGGCTTCAGCCGTGGATGCAGATGTTTATCCAGCATGCGGTTTACCTTTAAACGTGGCACATAGGCCCTGAGCCGGGATATCCAGCGCGGCGTTAAAGCGGGCGGAAAGGTTCTGAAAGGCAATCAGAGCCGTCATTTCGGTGATAGTCTCTTCGCTAAAGTGGCGCTTCAGCTGGTTTTTGATATTTTCATCCACCTGAGGCGGCGTGGCGGTGACCGCTTCCGCATAGGCCAGCGCCGCGCGCTCCTCTTCGCTGAACAGGGTGGAATTTTGCCAGTCGTTGACGGCCTGCACTTTATCCAGCGCCCCGCTCCGCTCGGCCAGACGCAGGCTGTTGGCATCAATACAAAATGCGCAGTGGCAGATCTGCGAGACCCGCGTCATTAGTAACGAACGCAGAACCGGCGTCAAACGCGCCTTGCGCCGCTCCAGATAGCCGACAAATAGCGCTACCAGCCAGAAAAGACGCGGCATACGCCCCCACCAGCGCGTGGGGTTCAGCACCGCGCCGAAGTGTTTTTTCTGCATGGCAGCAATGGGCTTGAGGCTGACGGGAAGGGTTTCCATGGGCGCAACCCAGGCGGCTGTCTCTTTCACCTGATTCTCCTGATGACTGGACTCTTTGGCAGGGCACGATAATATGTCGTTTTTCGCTATTAATTATTGACGAACATGCTGAAAACACTCGATGTTGTTGCGGCCATCCTCGAAAAAGAGGGCAAGATCTTGCTGGCGCAGCGTCCCGAACATGCCGATCAGCCAGGAATGTGGGAATTTGCGGGCGGAAAGGTTGAAGCCGGTGAGACCCAGCAGGAAGCGCTGATCCGCGAACTACGCGAAGAGCTCGGCATTGAAGCCGTGCCCGCGCGGTATGTGGCAAGCCACCAGCGGGAAGTGTCGCAGCGGCTGATCCACCTCCACGCCTGGCACGTGCCGGAATTTAGCGGCGAGCTGAAGGCGCACTACCACTCGGCGCTGGTGTGGTGCACGCCAGAAGACGCGTTCACGTATGATTTAGCCCCGGCGGATATACCGCTTCTGGAAGCGTTTATTCTTTTACGCGACGCCAGACCAGCGGGTTTGTACTGAGGGTGCGTTCATCACGCTGGCACTGCAACAGCACGCCATCCGCCCTGACCACTGCGCCTTCGGAATAGTTTTGATCCTGATAGATACAGCACTGATTACACGGCTGCGCACGCTGGCCGCCAGCGCTAAAAACCTCTGGCGGCACGTTAACTTCGACATCCGGGCGAATGCGATCAGCCTGTGCCCCGGCGGACACCATCAAACATAACGCGGCCATTGCGAAACGGTTCATAGACTTAATTTCCTTTGCATCGTTTATATCTATAACGGTAGATCCTGACGGGATCTTTAATTTATCTCGTCATCGCTTTTGGTTATGACGCGCGCCTTGTCATTAATTTCCCTTTCGGCCTAAATTTCTGCTTGCCTCTCAAAGCGGTGCGGGTGGTATAGTCAAAAAAACGACACAAAACATCTCCGCCACACGCATAAATTATTATAAGAGGTTCTTATATCTATGGATCAGACACGCTCTCTGGAAAGCTTTCTTGCCCATGTTCAGCAGCGCGACCCGCACCAAAGCGAGTTTGCCCAGGCCGTTCGTGAAGTCATGACCACCCTGTGGCCCTTCCTTGAGGAAAATCCGCGCTACCGCCAGATGGCGCTGCTTGAACGTCTGGTGGAGCCGGAGCGCGTCATCCAGTTCCGCGTGGCGTGGGTGGACGATCGCAATCAGGTACAGGTCAACCGCGCGTGGCGCGTGCAGTTTAACTCCGCCATTGGGCCGTTTAAGGGCGGGATGCGCTTCCATCCCTCGGTGAACCTGTCGATTCTGAAATTCCTCGGCTTCGAGCAGACCTTTAAAAATGCGCTCACTACCCTGCCGATGGGCGGCGGTAAAGGCGGGAGTGATTTCGATCCGAAAGGCAAGAGCGAAGGCGAAGTGATGCGCTTCTGCCAGGCGCTGGTCACTGAGCTCTATCGCCACCTTGGGCCGGACACCGACGTTCCTGCCGGGGATATCGGCGTGGGGGGGCGTGAAGTGGGCTTTATGGCCGGGATGATGAAAAAGCTCTCCAACAACAGCGCCTGCGTCTTTACCGGCAAAGGTCTGTCGTTTGGCGGCAGCCTGATTCGTCCGGAAGCGACGGGTTACGGTCTGGTCTATTTCACTGAAGCGATGCTTAAGCGTCACGGGCTGAGCTTCGAGGGGATGCGCGTGGCGGTCTCCGGCTCCGGCAACGTGGCGCAGTACGCTATCGAGAAAGCGATGGAGTTTGGCGCGCGCGTAGTGACCGCCTCCGACTCCAGCGGCACCGTGGTGGATGAAGCTGGCTTCACAGCAGAAAAACTGGCGCGTCTGTGCGAAATCAAAGCCAGCCGTGACGGCCGCGTGGCGGATTATGCCCGAGAGTTTGGCCTGACCTATCTGGAAGGTAAACAGCCGTGGGGTGTGCCGGTGGATATCGCCCTGCCGTGCGCGACGCAAAACGAGCTGGACGTGGATGCCGCCCGGACGCTGATTAGCAATGGCGTGAAGGCGGTAGCGGAAGGGGCAAATATGCCCACCACCATTGAAGCGACCGATCTGTTCCTGGACGCAGGCGTACTCTTTGCGCCAGGCAAGGCGGCGAACGCGGGCGGGGTGGCAACATCCGGTCTGGAAATGGCACAAAACGCCGCGAGAATGGGCTGGAAGGCGGAGAAAGTGGATGCCCGTCTGCACCACATTATGCTTGATATTCACCATGCCTGCGTGGAGTATGGCGGTGAGGCTTCACAGACCAACTACGTGCGCGGCGCCAACATCGCCGGGTTCGTGAAGGTGGCCGATGCGATGATCGGGCAGGGTGTGATTTAGTTTCGCTGCATTCTCGCCCTTGCAGGCCCGGTAAGCGTTAGCGCCACCGGGCTTTTTTCAGGCCGCAGAGCTGCTTTTTGCCGGGTGGCGGCTTCGCCTTACCCGGCCTACGGTTTAAGCGGTGGTATTTTTGGCTGCGCTTTTTTTCTTTTTGAACGGTTTCTTCGCCCCGCCACCCGGGGCAACCATCCCCCGGAATCGCTTCACTGGCGTGCTGCGCGCCTGATCAATCAACTGATAAAGCGTCCCCACCAGCGGCTGCATAAAGTCCTGGTAACGGCACTGCTTTTCGCTGATCTGCGTCAGCACCGACTCCCAGTGCGCGGTCATGTCCGGTCTGGCGGCCAGCTCTGGCAAGGAGTGAATCAGTGCCCGGCCCGGCTCTGTCGAATGGATATAGCGCCCTTTTTTCTCGAGAAAACCACGCTTAAACAGCAACTCGATAATCCCCGCGCGGGTTGCTTCCGTACCCAGACCGTCGGTGGCGCGGAGGATCTTCTTTAGATCTTTATCTTGCACAAAACGGGCGATCCCGGTCATGGCCGAAAGCAGCGTCGCATCGGTGAAGTGGCGCGGCGGCTGGGTCTGACGTTCAACCACTTCGCCTTTTTCGCACAGCAGTTCATCGCCTTTGGCTACGACCGGCAGCGGCGTGCCGTCGTTCTCTTCGTCACGCTCTTTGTTGCCGAGCAGCGTGCGCCAGCCCGCTTCCGCGAGGAAACGCGCTTTGGCGATAAATTTGCCTTTGGCAATTTCCAGCTCAATAACGCACTTGCGGAAAACCGCGTCCGGGCAGAACTGCATCAGATACTGACGCGCGATCAGGTTATAGACCTTTGCTTCGTTGTCGGTCAGGTTGACGTTGCTGGTGCGCGCCGTCGGGATTATCGCGTGGTGGGCATCGACTTTTTTATCGTCCCAGCAGCGGTTATGGGTATCCGGGTTTACCGCCGGTTGCGGCAACAGATCCGGCGCATGGACACCAATGGCATTCATCACCGAGTGGCGTCCGGCGAAGTGTTCCTCCGGCAGATAGCGGCTGTCCGAACGCGGATAGGTGATCAGCTTGTGGGTTTCATAGAGCTTCTGGCAGATATCGAGCACGTTCTGCGCGCTCAGGCCAAACTTTTTCGCGGCCTCGATCTGCAACGCCGAAAGGGAGAACGGCAGCGGTGCGGGCTCTGATTCCCGTTTGTCGTTATAGCTGGTAACGATCGCGGGCTGGCCGGTAATGCGGTTAACCACGTGCTCCGCCAGCGGACGATGTAGCAGCCGCCCCTCTTCGTCCTGATATGACTCACAGGCATCGCTCGGCTGCCAGACGGCGGTAAAGCGTTCGTCTTTCGGCGTGACGATATGCGCTTTGACTTCGAAGAAGTCTTTGGCGACGAAATTTTCGATCTCTTCGTCGCGACGCACCACCAGCCCCAGCACCGGGGTTTGAACACGCCCAACAGAGAGTACGCCCTGATAGCCCGCATTGCGTCCCAGGATGGTGTAGGCGCGGGTCATGTTGATCCCGTACAGCCAGTCGGCACGCGCACGCGCCAGCGCGGAGACACACAGGGGAATAAATTCGCTGTTGGCGCGCAGGCGCGAAATCGCGCGCTCCACCGCCTGCGGGTTGAGGTCGTTAATTAAACAGCGCTGCACCTGCTGGCGCTTTTCCGGTGCCAACTCCAGGTAGTCGAGCACTTCGTCGACAAGCAGTTGCCCTTCCCTGTCCGGGTCACCCGCGTGGACCACTTCCGTCGCCTCATGCAGGAAACGCTTAATGACGTTGAGCTGTTTGGTGACGGAAGGACGCGGTTGTAGACGCCACTTTTCCGGCACGATCGGCAGATCGTTGAGGTTCCAGCGGGCGTAGCGGCTGTCGTAGACATCCGGCTGCGCCTGTTCAAGCAGGTGACCGATACACCAGGTGACCACCTGCCCGTTACCGCATTCGATAAAGCCATCACCTTTGCGATGCGGCTTGGGCAGCACGTCGGCGATGGCTCGTGCCAGACTCGGCTTTTCGGCAATAAACAACCGCATCGAATTAACGGATCTCAATCATCGGGCGGCCACCGCGGGCGGTCACCAGCTCGCCAATGGCCGTCAGGGTGATGCCAAACTCGGCCGCCGTTGCCTGAACGTCAGCTTCTGCTTCCGGCGTCACCGCCAGCAGCAGGCCGCCGGAGGTTTGCGGATCGCACAGCAGATTGCGCCACGCTTCCGGCATTTCGCCCATTAAATGGCCGTAGCTGGCGAAGTTGCGCTGCGTCCCGCCCGGAACGGCGCCCTGAGCAATGTACTCTTCCACGCCCGGCAGCTTCGGCACATCCTGATACCAGACCTGCGCCTGCACGCCCGCGCCCTGACAGACTTCAGAGAGGTGTCCCAGCAGACCAAAGCCGGTCACGTCGGTCATGGCCTTTACGCCGTCGATACTGGCGAATGCCGCACCGGCAAGGTTCATTTGGCACATCACTTCCGTTGCCAGACCAATATGCTCGGGCTTCAGCAGGGATTTTTTCTCGGCGGTTGTCAGTACGCCAATGCCCAGCGGCTTGGTGAGGAACAGCTTGCAGCCCGCCTGCGCGGTGCTGTTGCGCTTCACGCGTTCGGTTGGCACCACGCCGGTGACGGCCAGGCCGAAGATCGGCTCCGGCGCATCGATAGAGTGACCACCGGCCAGGGCAATACCCGCCTGCTGGCAGGCAAAGCGTCCGCCTTCGATGACATCGCGGGCAATCTCCGGCGGGAGGGTGTTAATCGGCCAGCCCAGAATGGCGATCGCCATAATCGGCTTACCGCCCATCGCGAAGATATCGCTGATGGCGTTGGTGGCCGCAATGCGTCCGAAGTCGAACGGGTTGTCGACAATGGGCATAAAGAAGTCAGTGGTGCTGATAATGCTGGTGCCGTTACCTAAGTCATAAACCGCTGCATCGTCACGCGTTTCGTTACCGACAAGCAGGTTCGGGTCGACAAACTTCGCCTGTTCACTGTGCAGGATGGTCTCCAGCACTTTCGGGGAAATTTTACAACCGCAACCGGCTCCGTGGCTGTATTGCGTTAAACGAATGGTTTGCTCGCTCATGGACGTCTCCTGTCATCTCAATCGCGCTATGGTAGCGCTCATTCCATAAAGAGGTAAGTATGACTGTCTGAATTCTGCGGCGGATGCTCAGAATCCAGACAGTTTAGCGCGTGTAATCAAAAACGGCTGACGAAAGGCGTGGTGTCCGGCACGCTAATGGTGCTGGAGGCTTTAAGCTGCGGGGTGCCGAGATAGAGGAAGCCGACAATTTTATCGTGTTCACCGCAGGAGAAGCCTTCCCGCACGGCGGCGCTCCCGGTCAGCGGCCCGGTACGCCAGATGCCGTTAAAGCCCTGCGCGACGGCGGCCATCTGCATTGCCATTACCGCGCAACCGGCAGACATCTCCTGCTCCCAGACCGGCACTTTATGGTCGGCCTGGCATTTTGCGACTACCGCGATGATCATCGGCGCACGGAACGGCGCGTTGCGGGCTTTATCAATCCCCTTCTCATCCTGGCCTGCGGCAACCGCCCCCTGCTCCAGCAGCTGGCTGAAGCGGTCGCGCCCTTCGCCTTCAATAATAAAGAAGTGCCACGGCTGCAATGTGCCATGGTCCGGCGCACGCATTCCGGCACGCAGAATGTTTTCCAGCTGCTCGCCGACGGGGGCCGGGTCGGCCAGGCGGGAAGCGCTACGACGGTTAACAAGCAGTTCAAGTGCGTCCATTGGTTAACTCCTTTCGTGAAATTTACTCACAAAATTAACACGACAGCAGAATTTGTTACAGCGTGGCAGGCGATTCCTGCTGACAAGTGGCGGTTGGGTCATTACGATAACCGCACATTACCGTCCCGTGGCGACGGAAACAGTCCTTTTCTGGTTAGGGAGAATACATGCGAACCCTTTGGCGAATCTTTGCCGGTTTCTTTAAATGGACGTGGCGACTGCTCAACTTCGTCCGCAACCTGGTGATGAATATCTTCTTCATCTTCCTGGTCCTGGTATGCGCAGGTATCTGGATGCATCTCAGCAGCGCCAGCCAGGCGCAGAATTCGACGCGCGGCGCACTGCTCCTCGATATCACCGGGGTGATTGTTGATAAGCCATCGACCAGCAATCGTCTGGGCGTGATTGGCCGCCAGCTGTTCGGCGCGACTTCAGACCGCCTGCAGGAAAACTCCCTGTTTGATATCGTCGACACGATCCGTCAGGCCAAAGACGATCGCAACATTACCGGTATCGTGCTGGATCTGAAAGATTTTGCCGGAGCCGATCAGCCTTCGATGCAGTACATCGGGAAAGCGCTGCGGGAATTCCGCGACAGCGGTAAACCGGTCATTGCCGTCGGCGACAGCTACACCCAGGGGCAATATTATCTGGCGAGCTTTGCTAACAAAATCTGGCTCTCTCCGCAGGGCACGGTCGATCTGCATGGCTTCGCCACAAATGGTCTGTACTACAAATCGCTGCTCGACAAGCTGAAGGTCACTACCCACGTCTTCCGCGTCGGGACCTATAAATCTGCCGTGGAGCCGTTTATCCGTGATGATATGTCCCCTGCCGCCCGTGAAGCGGACAGCCGCTGGATTGGCGAGCTGTGGCAGAACTATCTCGGCACCATTGCCGCTAACCGTCAAATGACCGCTGAGCAGGTCTTCCCGGGCGCGCGCGGTGTGCTGGAGGGCCTGCGCAAAGTGGACGGCGATACAGCGAAATACGCGCTTGATAACAAACTGGTCGATCGGCTGGGTTCCAGCGCTGAAATCGAAAAAGCGCTGACCAAACAGTTCGGCTGGAGTAAAGAGGACAAGAACTACAGCGCCATCAGCATGTATGACTACGCCGCGAAAAAGCCGGATGACAGCGGTGACAGCATCGCCGTGGTGTTTGCTAACGGGGCCATTATGGACGGTGAAGAAACGCCGGGGAACGTCGGCGGGGACACCACCGCGTCGCAGATCCGCGATGCGCGTCTGGATCCGAAAGTGAAGGCGATTGTCCTGCGGGTGAACAGCCCTGGCGGCAGCGTCAGCGCCTCCGAGGTGATCCGTGCTGAGCTGGCCGCCGCGCGTGCCGCGGGCAAGCCGGTCGTGGTCTCGATGGGGGGCATGGCGGCTTCAGGGGGGTACTGGATCTCGACGCCAGCCAACTACATTGTGGCTAACCCAAGCACGCTGACCGGCTCGATTGGCATCTTCGGCGTGATCAACACCGTAGAGAACAGCCTGGATTATCTCGGCGTTCATACCGACGGCGTTTCCACCTCGCCGCTGGCGGATGTGTCCGTGACTAAATCTCTGCCGCCTGAGGTGTCCGAGATGATGCAGCTCAGCATTGAGAGTGGCTATAAGCGCTTCATCACGCTGGTGGCGGATTCCCGTAAAAAAACGCCAGACCAGATTGACCAGATCGCGCAGGGCCACGTCTGGACCGGCCAGGATGCGAAGAGCAACGGTCTGGTAGACAGCCTGGGTGACTTCGACGATGCCGTGAAGAAAGCGGCGGAACTGGCGAAGCTCAAGCAGTGGCACGTTGACTATTATCAGGACGAACCGACGTTCTTCGATATGGTCATGGACAGCATGTCCGGCTCCGTCCGCGCCATGCTGCCGGAAGCGCTTCAGGCGTATCTGCCGGCGCCGGTGGCGACGGCGGCTAAAGCCATGAAAGCGGAGAGCGATAAGCTCGCGACTTTCAACGATCCGCAAAGCCGTTACGCGTTTTGCCTGACCTGTGCGAACGTGCGTTAAAAACCGTCCCCTCTTCCCGTGAAGAGGGGATTTTTTCTTTTGAAGAACAAGAACTCATTACCATGCAGAAGAAATCAATATATGTCGCCTATACCGGCGGTACCATCGGTATGCAGCGCTCAGAAAATGGCTATATCCCGGTTTCTGGCCACTTGCAGCGCCAGCTGGCGCTGATGCCTGAATTCCACCGTCCGGAAATGCCGGACTTTACCATCCACGAATATGAGCCGCTGATGGACTCCTCCGACATGACGCCGGAAGACTGGCAGCATATTGCGGACGATATTAAAGCCCATTACGACCAGTACGACGGCTTCGTGATCCTGCACGGCACCGACACCATGGCGTTCACCGCCTCGGCGCTCTCCTTCATGCTGGAGAACCTGGGCAAGCCCGTCATCGTGACCGGTTCGCAGATCCCGCTGGCGGAACTGCGTTCAGACGGGCAGATCAACCTGCTTAACTCCCTGTACGTGGCCGCTAATTACCCGATCAACGAGGTAACGCTGTTCTTCAACAACCGACTGTACCGCGGGAACCGTACCACTAAAGCGCACGCTGACGGCTTTGACGCGTTTGCCTCACCTAACCTGCAATCGCTGTTGGAAGCGGGGATCCATATCCGTCGTCTGGGCACGCCGCCCGCGCCAAATACTGCAGGCGAGCTGATCGTTCACCCGATCACCCCGCAGCCGATTGGCGTGGTGACGATTTATCCGGGTATTTCCGCCGACGTGGTGCGCAACTTCCTGCGCCAGCCGGTTAAGGCGCTGATCCTGCGCTCCTATGGTGTGGGTAACGCCCCGCAGAACGGTGAGTTCCTGAAAGAGCTTCAGGAGGCGAGCGATCGCGGGATTGTGGTGGTCAACCTCACCCAGTGTATGTCCGGTAAGGTCAATATGGGCGGCTACGCCACCGGCAACGCCCTGGCGCACGCTGGCGTGATCAGTGGTTTCGATATGACCGTTGAGGCAACGCTGACTAAACTTCACTATTTACTGAGTCAGGATCTGGATATTGATTCCATTCGCCGCGCCATGATGCAAAACCTACGCGGTGAACTGACGCCGGACGAATAAGGAGTTCCCATGAAGCAACGCGCCCTGTTACTGGTCGATTTGCAAAATGATTTCTGTGCGGGCGGTGCGCTGGCCGTCGCGGAAGGCGACAGCACCGTAGACGTCGCGAATTCGCTGATTGAGTGGTGTAAGGCTCGTGGTGAAGCGGTGGTGGCGAGTCAGGACTGGCATCCGGCAAACCACGGCAGCTTTGCCAGCCAGCACAACGTTGAGCCTTACAGCCAGGGCGAACTGGACGGACTGGCGCAAACCTTCTGGCCCGATCACTGCGTGCAGCAGACGGAAGGCGCTGAGCTGCATCCGCTGCTGAACCAGAAAGCCATCGACGCGGTGTTCCACAAAGGTGAAAATCCAACCATCGACAGCTACAGCGCATTCTTCGATAACGGTCACCGCCAGAAGACGGCGCTGGACGCATGGTTACGCCATCATGAGATCACCGAGCTGATTGTGCTGGGCCTGGCGACGGATTACTGCGTGAAGTTCACCGTGCTGGATGCGCTCCAGTTGGGCTATACCGTGAATGTCATTACCGACGGCTGTCGCGGGGTGAATATTCAGCCGCATGACAGCGCCCAGGCGTTTATGGATATGGCCGCAGAAGGCGCAACGCTGTATACGCTGGCTGACTGGATGGAGACGCAGGCGTAAGCTTTTTTAGCCGGGAGGCGGCTTCGCCTTACCCGGCCTACTTTCTCTGGTTTTGTAGGCCGGGTAAGCATCAGCGCCACCCGGCAAAACCCCTCCCCGATCTCCCATAAAGTGAACTCCCTCGCATCACAAGCGAGGCGGCGATGGTATTCTCTTCAGGCTGTTTTTTCGCCACGCCTTTTCTGTGGCGTGGTTATTTTTATTCAGTCAAAGAGGAACTTATATGAAACGTTTGCCCTTGCTGGCAGCATTACCCTTGCTTTGTGCGTCACTGGCTTCCGCCGCGCCCCTGATGTCCGTGGGCTACTTCAATGGCGGTGGCGATGTTACCGCCGGACCGGGTGGCGATATCAATAAACTCGATGTCCGCCAGATCACACACCTCAACTACTCGTTTGGTCTGGTCTATAACAACGAGAAAGA
Organism: Enterobacter sp. MGH 4; assembly: GCF_000534735.1. Taxonomy (NCBI): domain Bacteria; kingdom Pseudomonadati; phylum Pseudomonadota; class Gammaproteobacteria; order Enterobacterales; family Enterobacteriaceae; genus Enterobacter; species Enterobacter sp. MGH 4. The sequence continues at coordinate 1,529,383 of NZ_KI973289.1, forward strand.
CGAGACCAACCCTGCACTGAAAGATCCGGCAAAACTGCATCAAATCTGGTTATCACCCAAGGTGGCATCCGACCTGGCGTTACTTCCTCAGCTTCGTAAACAAAACCCGAATTTAAAAGTGCTGCTTTCCGTTGGCGGCTGGGGCGCACGTGGTTTTTCTGGCGCAGCGGCTACCAAAGAGAGCCGCGCGGTGTTTATTCGCTCCGCGCAGCAGATCGTCAGTCAATACGGCCTGGACGGGATCGATCTCGACTGGGAGTTCCCGGTCAACGGCGCGTGGGGACTGGTCGAGAGCACCCCAGCCGACAGGGATAATTTCACCGCGCTGTTAAAAGAGATGCGTGACGCGTTTGGTAAGAAAAAACTGGTCACGATTGCGGTGGGCGCAAATGCAGAAAGTCCGAAAAGCTGGGTGGATGTGAAGGCCATTGCCCCCCTGCTTGATTACATCAACCTGATGACCTACGACATGGCGTACGGGACGCAGTATTTTAACGCGAATCTGTATGACTCCAGCGCCTGGCCAACGGTGGCTGCCGCAGACAAATACAGCGTTGATTTTGTGGTGAATAACTATCTGGCCGCCGGCCTAAAGCCGCAGCAAATGAACCTCGGAATCGGTTTTTACGGTCGTGTACCGAAGCGCGCCGTTGAACCGGGTATCGACTGGAGTAAACCGGATGCGCAAAACAATCCGGTCACCCAGCCCTACTTCGGGCCGCAGGAACTGGGCCTGTTCAAATCGCTTGGCTATGACCTGACCAAAGATACCTACGTGAAATACAACGATATCGTCCGCAAACTGCTAAACGATCCGCAGAAACGCTTTACCGAGCACTGGGACGAACAGGCGAAGGTGCCGTGGCTGTCGGTAAAATCCGCCGACGGGAAGGCGCTGTTTGCGATCTCCTATGAGAACCCGCGTTCCGTGGCGATTAAAGCAGATTACATCAAGGAGAAAGGTCTCGCCGGGGCGATGTTCTGGGAGTATGGCGCGGATGACAACAACCAGTTAGCGAAGCAGCTGGCGGAGTCGCTTGGGATCCCGCACTAAGGTGTAGTGTGCCGGGTGGCGGCTTCGCCTTACCCGGCCTACATAGGAGATTTATTTGAAGGTTGCAATCGGCTTCGGCGTGATGCCGAAGTCTTCTTTCAGTTCGCGCTTACTTTTCATCACCATCTGACCGTTAGTGTCGATGGTCATGTGCTGGGCGTTGGTATTGTGACGCGCCTGCCACAGCATCACCAGCTGCAAGCTGTTCTCTTTTTGCTCAGGTGTGAGCGCCACACCGTCCGGCCATTTTCCCAGCTCAACGGCCGTCACCAGGCGCTGATAAACCTCCGGGGTCATGCCTGCAATCATGTCATCAATATTCACGATCTCTCCCTTTCAAAGGAATAATTTGCTGAATCGTTTTTCAACCCTTGGTCTGGTCGCCGTTTTCGTCATCGGTAAAGCTCATCGAAGCCGAATTTACGCAGAAACGCTCCCCCGTCGGCTGCGGGCCATCCGGGAAGACATGCCCGAGATGGGCGTCGCAATTCCCACAACGAATTTCGGTGCGCACCATGCCGTGCGAGGAGTCCGTCAGATAGCGGATCGCATCATCGCTGACAGGCTCGTAAAAGCTTGGCCAGCCGCAGCCAGAATCGTACTTAGTCTGGGAGTTAAACAGCGGTGCATCACACACCAGGCAGTGGTAGACGCCTTCCCGTTTATTGTGCAGCAAACGCCCGGTAAACGGCGGTTCCGTGCCGTGATTTTGCGTTACGTAAAACTGCATCTCTGTAAGGTTTTTTTTCAAATCGTCGGGGTTATGTTGGTTCGACATATGCTTACATCTCGCTGTTGAAACAGACATCTTTTAACCCAGATTCTAACAAAACATTAACACCCGCGCGTGCACTTTTGATCTAAACTTATGTGTCGCGAAAAGGCGGTCAGGCAATTGTGATCAATTTCACATTTTAATCCTGCGAGGCCTTTAAAATTCCGGGCGCAGCCCCCATGTGGTTGCTAGCTCAAAGGGAAAGTGAGGCGAGTCAGTCGCACAAACGTTAGTCACAGGATTGATTTGTCGCAATGATTGACACGATTCCGCTTGACGCTGCGTAAGGTTTTTGTAATTTTACAGGCAACCTTTTATTCACTAACAAATAGCTGGTGGAATATATGACTATCAAAGTAGGTATCAACGGTTTTGGCCGTATCGGCCGTATTGTTTTCCGTGCTGCTCAGAAACGTTCTGACATCGAAATCGTTGGTATCAACGATCTCCTGGACGCTGAATACATGGCGTACATGCTGAAGTACGACTCAACTCACGGTCGTTTCGACGGCACCGTTGAAGTGAAAGACGGCCACCTGGTTGTTAACGGCAAAACCATCCGCGTTACTGCTGAGAAAGACCCAGCTAACCTGAAATGGAACGAAATCGGTGTTGACGTTGTAGCTGAAGCTACCGGTATCTTCCTGACCGACGAAACTGCACGTAAACACATCACTGCGGGTGCGAAGAAAGTTGTTCTGACTGGTCCTTCCAAAGACAACACCCCAATGTTCGTTCGCGGTGCAAACTTCGAAACTTACGCTGGCCAGGACATCGTTTCCAACGCATCCTGCACCACCAACTGCCTGGCACCGCTGGCTAAAGTTATCAACGACAACTTCGGCATCATCGAAGGTCTGATGACTACCGTTCACGCTACCACCGCTACTCAGAAAACCGTTGATGGCCCGTCTCACAAAGACTGGCGCGGCGGCCGTGGCGCGGCTCAGAACATCATCCCATCTTCTACCGGTGCTGCTAAAGCAGTAGGTAAAGTACTGCCAGAACTGAATGGCAAACTGACTGGTATGGCGTTCCGCGTTCCAACTCCTAACGTATCCGTTGTTGACCTGACCGTTCGTCTGGAAAAAGCTGCTTCTTACGAAGAAATTAAGAAAGCAATCAAAGCTGCTTCCGAAGGCCCAATGAAAGGCGTTCTGGGTTACACCGAAGACGACGTTGTATCTACCGATTTCAACGGCGAAGTGTGCACTTCCGTGTTCGATGCTAAAGCAGGTATCGCACTGAACGACAACTTCGTGAAACTGGTTTCCTGGTACGACAACGAAACTGGCTACTCTAACAAAGTACTGGACCTGATCGCTCACATCTCCAAATAAGTTGAGATGAGTGCTTGATCCTAAAAGGCGACTTCGGTCGCCTTTTTTATTGTTTTTAGACAGAGGATTGCTTAATGATTAATAAAATTTTTGCACTTCCGGTAGTCGAACAACTTACCCCTGTGCTCTCCCGCCGTCAGATTGACGGCGCCGATATCATCGTCGTCGATCATCCGCGCGTTAAAGCCTCCGTAGCGCTCAATGGCGCCCACCTGCTCTCCTGGAAACCAGAAGGCGAAGAAGAAGGCCTGTGGCTGAGCGAGGCCACCTCGTTCAAAAAAGGGGCGGCGATCCGTGGCGGCGTACCGATCTGCTGGCCATGGTTTGGTCCGTCAGCGCAGCAGGGATTGCCGTCTCACGGTTTCGCCCGTAACCAGCAGTGGACGCTGAAAGCCCACAACGAAGATCATAACGGCGCGGTGTTGACCTTTGAACTTCAGGCAAATGATGAAACGCGCGCCCTGTGGCCACATGAATTCACCCTCTATGCCCGCTTCAAGCTGGGTAAAACCTGCGAGATAGAACTGGAAGCGCACGGCGAATTCGAAACAACGTCCGCCCTGCACACCTATTTCAACGTAGGCGACATTCAGGCCGTTAAGGTGAGCGGACTTGGCGATACCTTTATCGACAAAGTGGACAACGCGAAAGAAGGCAGGCTGGACGACGGCGTTCAGAGCTTCCCGGACCGTACCGATCGCGTGTATCTGCACCCGGAAGCCTGTAGCGTCATCCACGACAGCGCGTTGAACCGCGGCATTGACGTGGTTCACCACCACCATAGCAACGTGGTGGGCTGGAACCCGGGCCCTGCCCTTTCCGTCAGCATGGCAGATATCCCGGATGACGGTTACAAGACCTTCGTGTGTGTGGAAACCGCGTGCGTGACCGCCCCGCAGAAAACCAGCGAAGAAAAACCGTCCCGCTTAGGCCAGACGATCAAGATTGTGAAGCGCTAATATTTATCAGGCACCATAAAAAACAAACGGGGCGCAAGCGCCCCGTTTTAAGACATCACGTTCTGGTCAGAACTTGTAGGTCACACCCACGGAGAAGATGCCGGACCAGGACTTGTCGACCATCGGGCTGTCCTTCACTTCGTCGCTCAGACGGGTATAACGGCCAGTACCGTACACGTTCCAGTCGCCGAGGAAGTTATAGGAGGCGGTGAGTTCCAGGTACGGATCCCAGCCATCATCAGCGCTGTAGCTCTTCAGACCACTGCGGCGAGACTCAGCCTTAGACACGCCATAGTAGTAGTCATTGTAATTCTCGCTGCTGTACTGCACACCGATACCCGGCGTCAGGGTCACCGCGCCGTTGGTATAGCGATAAAGCCACGCCAGATCCCAGATGAAGCCATTGCTGTTGTCCAGGGTATCGCCCGCCAGCGCCGTGCGCAGGAAGCCATACTGGGTGTTATGCACATATGAAAGCCCGGCCATCAGTGAGCTTCTGCGCTTGTCCAGCTGACGAAGCGCATTGCTGTCGCTGTCGCCTGGTTTAAAGTACGTTGGGTCGTAATAGGCCATGATGGAGAGCTTATCGGCCGTATCGTTCCACAGATAGTAGCCGCCGCCCAATCCACGGAACCAGAAGTTATCGCCTTCATAGGTGACAACGGGGACAGGATAAACGTCGCGGTCATACTGCTTGTACGGGCTGTTGATCACGCCAGCACCCGCGCCAACAGTCCACTGGCTCTCAGCCTGTACGGTGCTCGCTGCGGTAGCGGCAAGGATGCCCAATGCCAGAAGTTTGAGTTTGGTCACAATCCATTCTTTCCTGTAGTCAAATAATCAGCGGGTGAAGTGTAACCGCCATTCCCGTACATCCCAAAATTTTTTGCGCGCGAATCCATTTGATTAACCCATTATTTTTCATTTTTCAGATGACATCCCGCTTTCATTTATGTGACCGATAAATGAAAAACCCCCTTTTCGCTTATAACCGCAGTGGAAATTTTTGGATGAGTTATTGATATGTCATTGAAAGTAGATTTTATCCGTATGCAAGTTTTGCAATTGCCATCTACGCTTTAATTTAAGAAGAGGTTTTGCTGAACACCCTGCGGTTCATAGCCTTCGACCTGGCACACAGGTTGCTGCTCTGGCAGTGAGGTGCGAAAGATTCTCTTCCGGGAGCCTCCACTACTCATACGAACGGCTCTTATCCTGTGCTAAAAAACGAAAGGACGGCATGCCATGAATATATTCGATCACTATCGCCAGCGCTACGAAGCTGCCAAGGACGAAGAGTTCACACTGCAGGAGTTTCTTACCATTTGTCGGCAAGATCGCAGTGCCTATGCCAATGCGGCAGAACGGCTATTGATGGCTATCGGTGAGCCAAACATGGTTGATACTGCACTGGAGCCACGGCTTTCCCGTCTTTTTTCGAATCGGGTAGTCGCCCGATACCCGGCGTTTGAAGAGTTCTATGGTATGGAAGATGCCATTGAGCAGATCGTCTCCTACCTGAAGCATGCCGCTCAGGGGCTGGAAGAGAAGAAACAGATCCTTTACCTGTTGGGTCCCGTCGGCGGGGGTAAATCCTCCCTGGCTGAACGGCTGAAAGCGCTGATGCAGCGCGTGCCGATCTATGTGCTGAGCGCCAACGGCGAGCGCAGCCCGGTCAATGACCATCCGCTGTGCCTGTTTAATCCGCAAGAGGATGCGCAAATTCTGGAGAAAGAGTTTGGCATTCCGCATCGCTATCTCGGTACGATCATGTCGCCGTGGGCGGCAAAACGCCTGCACGAGTTTGGTGGGGACATCACCAAATTCCGCGTCGTAAAAGTGTGGCCGTCTATCCTTGAGCAGATCGCCATTGCTAAAACTGAACCCGGTGACGAGAACAACCAGGACATCTCGGCGCTGGTGGGTAAAGTCGATATCCGTAAGCTGGAACATCACGCGCAAAACGACCCGGATGCCTACGGCTATTCCGGTGCGCTGTGCCGCGCCAACCAGGGGATTATGGAATTTGTCGAGATGTTTAAAGCACCGATCAAAGTGCTGCATCCGCTGCTGACCGCCACCCAGGAGGGGAACTACAACGGGACGGAAGGTATTTCCGCCCTGCCGTTTAACGGGATTATCCTCGCCCACTCGAACGAATCTGAATGGGTGACCTTCCGTAACAACAAAAACAATGAGGCGTTCCTTGACCGCGTGTACATCGTCAAAGTGCCTTATTGCCTGCGGATCTCCGAGGAGATCAAGATTTACGAAAAACTGCTCAACCACAGTGAGCTGGTCCATGCCCCCTGCGCACCGGGAACGCTGGAAACGCTGTCGCGCTTCTCGATTCTGTCGCGCCTGAAAGAGCCGGAAAACTCCAGCATTTACTCCAAAATGCGCGTGTATGACGGCGAAAGCCTGAAGGATACCGACCCGAAAGCCAAATCGTACCAGGAATACCGCGATTACGCCGGGGTCGACGAAGGGATGAACGGTTTGTCGACGCGTTTCGCGTTTAAGATCCTCTCCCGCGTCTTTAACTTCGACCACGCGGAGGTGGCCGCCAACCCGGTACATCTTTTCTACGTGCTGGAACAGCAAATTGAACGTGAACAGTTCCCACAGGAGCAGGCTGAACGCTACCTGGAGTTCCTGAAAGGCTACCTGATCCCGAAATACGCCGAGTTTATCGGCAAAGAGATCCAGACCGCCTACCTGGAATCCTATTCCGAATACGGCCAGAACATTTTCGATCGGTACGTCACCTACGCTGACTTCTGGATCCAGGATCAGGAGTACCGCGACCCGGATACCGGCCAGCTGTTTGACCGTGAATCCCTGAACGCAGAGCTGGAAAAAATTGAGAAACCGGCCGGGATCAGCAACCCGAAAGACTTCCGAAACGAGATTGTGAACTTCGTGCTGCGCGCCAGAGCGCATAACAACGGCCGCAATCCAAACTGGACCAGCTACGAAAAACTGCGCACGGTTATAGAGAAGAAAATGTTCTCTAACACCGAAGAGCTGTTGCCGGTTATCTCGTTCAACGCCAAAACCTCAACCGACGAGCAGAAAAAGCACGACGATTTTGTCGACCGTATGATGGAAAAAGGCTATACGCGCAAACAGGTCCGCCTGCTTTGTGAATGGTATTTGCGCGTGCGTAAATCGTCTTAAAACAAGTGCCCGGTAACGCGCTTACCGGGCCAACAAAATGTCCGGCACTTACGGACGCTGCAAGTTGGCAAATGCAGTACGGGGGATATATGACCTGGTTTATTGACCGGCGTCTTAACGGCAAAAACAAGAGCACGGTGAATCGCCAGCGCTTCTTGCGCCGTTATAAAGCGCAAATTAAACAGTCGATCTCCGAGGCCATCAACAAACGCTCGGTGACCGACGTCGACAGCGGCGAATCCGTCTCCATTCCCAACGATGACATCAGCGAACCGATGTTTCATCAGGGGCGTGGCGGCCTTCGCCATCGCGTGCACCCAGGTAATGACCACTTCGTCCAGAATGACAGAATCGAGCGGCCACAAGGCGGAGGCGGCGGTTCTGGCAGCGGTCAGGGACAGGCCAGCCAGGACGGTGAAGGCCAGGATGAGTTCGTCTTTCAGATTTCAAAAGACGAATATCTCGACCTGCTGTTTGAGGATCTGGCCCTGCCGAATCTGAGAAAGAATCAGCACCGTCAGCTCAACGAATACAAAACCCATCGCGCGGGTTATACCGCAAACGGGGTGCCCGCCAACATCAGCGTGGTGCGTTCACTGCAAAACTCGCTGGCGCGACGCACGGCGATGACGGCAGGCAAACGGCGCGAACTGCGCGAGCTGGAAACCAGCCTGAAAGTGGTGGAAAACACCGAACCGGCGCAACTACTGGAAGAGGAGCGCCTGCGAAAAGAGATCGCCGAACTGCGGGCGAAGATCGACCGGGTACCGTTTATCGACACGTTCGACCTGCGCTATAAGAACTACGAAAAACGTCCGGAGCCTTCCAGCCAGGCGGTGATGTTCTGCCTGATGGACGTGTCAGGTTCAATGGATCAGGCCACCAAGGATATGGCTAAGCGTTTTTATATTCTGCTCTATCTGTTCCTGAGCAGAACGTATAAGAACGTGGAGGTGGTCTACATCCGCCATCACACTCAGGCGAAAGAGGTGGATGAGCATGAGTTTTTCTACTCGCAGGAGACCGGTGGCACCATCGTGTCGAGCGCCCTGAAGCTGATGGATGAGGTGGTGAAGGAGCGCTACGACCCGGCGCAGTGGAACATCTACGCCGCCCAGGCATCGGATGGCGATAACTGGGCGGATGACTCGCCCCTGTGTCATGAAATTCTGGCGAAGAAGATCCTGCCGGTGGTGCGCTACTACAGTTACATTGAAATTACCCGTCGCGCCCACCAGACGCTGTGGCGTGAGTATGAGCATCTGCAAGCGATGTTCGATAACTTTGCGATGCAGCACATTCGTGACCAGGATGACATCTATCCGGTCTTCCGGGAACTGTTCCAGAAGCAAAGCTCAACAACTTCAAATTAACCCTTGTTAATCAGCCAGTTAGATTTGTTTTGCTGGCTGATTAACTATAGTTTTTACGTTCAAAATTCTCCATAATTTTCATTGCCTTAGTTTTTATTTTGGGGAAGGCAGTTCAGTGGTTACCCGGTTAGATAGTGGGTGACTTGTCCTCCCCTATAATGTTAAGGGTGTGAGTCAGTACGCCATATACAGTTACATCATCCAGCGCTTCGCCTTCTATCGCTTCACCATCTTCAGTTATCAATGCCGTCCCGTATAGCTTTGCAAACACGTTCCTGTTATCCATTCTTACCAGTAGCGTATCTCCCTGCTCTGGTCTTAGTGCAACGTTAATCACAGCCCAACCAAATGTTGTTTCTATTACTCTGCAGTTACCATCAATTCCGCATAGCAGATCGATAGTTAGCCGCTGTTCTTGATAATCCATAGCCGGTGAGGGAAATCCCATCAGAAAACCCTCCCCATATTGCGCAATATCCAGTAACGGTTATCACTGCCGTCCTTCGTCTTATCAGCAAAATCTGGCTGGTATCTCTCAATCAATGCGTTAGCGTCTGCCTGGCTGAAATGCCAGTTTCTTTGACGTAGTTCAGTTATGAACTTATCTGTATTAAGACAAAGGTAGCCCTTTGGATTCTGTTGGATTGACGCTATAAATGCGGCGTGGATATCAGGTTGACGAGGCATAAGAGCACCCTCACTTCATCATTGACTGGATGTATATACAGTAGTATTTTTGGTTTTGTAGATCAAGTTTGCAAGGAGGGATCGTGATGTTTGTTGAGCTGGTTTATGACAAGCGTAATGTTGAGGGGCTCGAAGGGGCCAGAGAGATCATTCTGGCCGAGCTGACGAAGCGGGTGCACCAGATTTTCCCTGATGCCGAAGTGAAGGTGAAGCCGATGCAGGCAAACGGCCTGAATAGCGACGCCAGCAAAAGCGATCGGGAAAAACTGAACCGCATGCTGGAGGAAATGTTTGAAGAATCTGATATGTGGCTGGTTTCTGAGTTCCCGACCGTTCGCCAGGTTGGCCGGTAGATATTGTTCGGGTAATATTCCCGACGTTTGCTCGGGCATGAATACTGAGCAATCAACCGCCGCTCATTCTTACGAAAAATGGCGGCGGTTTTTTTTTACGAGCCCTGTTCCTGCTTTAAAGCCTCTTCCGCTTGTTTCTGATTCCAGATGCTGTCAGCTGGCATTTCTACACGAACGCTGACGAACTGGTCAGCCGGGATGTCAACCGGCTCGCCATCTGCCAATCCATCACGCTCATTCCTGGCAAATGCTGGCGCAGAAGGATGTTCGCGGTGATAGGTTTTTACCAGCACAGAGCCGTCTGCGTTAACGTCGTAGTCCAGCCATATAAGCGGTTGTTTATTTCGATCTGTGGGAATCTCAAACCCTCCGTCGATACCTCCCCATGCAGCGTCTGAATTGAGTGCTTTACAGCCTTCAATAAGATATTGCCCGACATCCAGACGAGTGACCGTGACGCCTTCTGATTCGTCGTTAGTTTTATACTTACCATCAGTGAAGATTTTGACGACCGGGGATGCCACCTTTATAAAGCCATTACTGTCTACAGCAGTATTTTTTGTGTCCCACAATGTTCTGCCATTTGTCGATGTAATTAAGTTCGTCCCGTTGATTAAACCTGTAAAAACTCTTATCGGGCCACCATTATAATGGAAGTTGAGCACAGCAAATGTATCTAAGGTCCTGAAAAACAACGATGGGGAAAAATGATAAAAAGGCGTATCACCGCTCGTAACTGGAGTATCATTTCGGAATGCACACAATCCCGTTCCCTGCGTTGTAAAGTTGTCGTTGACCAGAGAACTGAAATTAGTCGAGTTCGTTATAATTGCACCATTAGCTAGCCCAAGACCAAACATGCCGGGCTGCATGACATCATTGCTCGTTTTTCCTGTGTTTTTCGTTGCAGAATTTCCCAAACCGAGGTTTGTGCGACTGCCTTCTGCCGTGGTTGCCCCGGTTCCGCCGTCTTCGACAGCTAGCGCGCCGTTGCTCCCTTTCTGTGCCAGCTTACCGATGCCAGGGATGGTTACGGAGGTGCCGTTGATGGTTACAGTGATGCTCTGATTGGCTGAGGTTGTGGCGAACGTCTCCCACGCGCCAATATTCTCGTCATACTCTTTGATGAGTTGCGACATGGCCTGTGCCAGTCCGTCGACAGAGATATTGTCGGACACCAGGATTCCATACTTCTGGCCACTAAGTGCCGGAGCGGCGGCAGGTGTAACCGTCATTGAGGTGGAACTGTCCACGCTTGAGATCTGGAAAATTTGTACCGGGCTCGACATGACGATAATCGTCTGGCCAGCGCGAACCTGGCTGGCGGGTGCCGTCCAGTTTGTACCCGTCCCGGTGGCGGTATTTCCGTTGATAGCAATGGTGCCAGTGTTATAAAGCATATTTTCTCCAGGCAACAAAAAACCCCGCCGGAGCGAAGTTGTATTCGAATGAGGTGGGTTATTTACAGGTAGTGCCAGTGAATGTATTTGCACCTACCCAGCGCCAGTTAAAGGGATCACCGGCTCGGTACTGCGTCTGGTTATTTTGTTTACGAACACCGTAAATCTGGACGGTATTTTCCTGACCGCCAACGATGGCCGTTCCGCTGCAAATTGGTTCCTGTTTCTCAAGTACTCCAGCGCAGCCTGAAAGCATGACAGCGCCAGCCATGCAGATAAGTAGCTTAATCATATTGATGGTATCCAGAGGTATTCATGAACTTAGACAATACCAACATGAAAGAAACGGGTATAATTGATTAGATAGATCAATTATTTGTTATTGATCGCTCAAAACGATCAATCAGTCATAGGCCGCTGTATTTATCGCGGTCAAGGAAATGCCAGTATTCGTTCCCCCTCCCGGAGAACCTGTTCCGGTGGAGGTTCCCCCTGCATTTATCCTCGTATTAGTCCCGTCAAACCTGCAAGCCGAATAAGCATTGATGGTGTAGATGGTCGGAGGCTGGGTGGAGTTATTCACAACGATGGTCTGCCCAAGCTGTGCAGGCGCAACAGCCCATGACCCGCTCAGCGTCTGGTCAATATTAATCCCGCCGCTTGCACCTGGCGTGCCCACTGTTTGCAGATCAGAAAGCACCCTTGATTCGTTCGTCAGAACAAGCTTCCCGGAGGCATCCCAGATAGCAAATCCCCACGCGGGAAGTGTTTGCGGAAAAATTGCAAATACATATGCTGTCAGCGTAAAGCCCTGGTTATAGGGATTTACGCCACTAATATAGACATTTCCTCCTATCCGATATGACATGGCCGGAGTCGGCTGCGCAGTATTAGTCGTTTTTATGAAGACCATTACCGGATAATCGTCAGGAACCGAAAGATATTGCGCCACCTGCTGAGAGCTGCCATTAGCTGAGGAATTGAAGGAGTATTTTCCGTAGAGGCAGAAAGGCGTTGATTGTGGTGTAACAAAGGGATTGCCGTTCTCCATTAATATCATTGCGCCAAAGTCAGACACTATGCTTTCTCCATGAAAACGATCACCTCACACTTAGAGGCCGGGTAATTTCCCAGGCCTACAGAAGAGGCAGCAGTTACAGTTATTGTGTTCCCTGACGCGACAATGCGCCTCCCTACGCTGCTTCCTCCTTCATCAAGTGTGAGCACAAAGCCGACCTTCATTCCTGAGGGCACCGCGAAAGACCAGTTGCCGGAGTTTTGTCCGGCAGCCAGCTGTATACGCCCAACAACTGAAACTGGCTTGATACCGTAGTTGTTGGGTTTACCCGACGCATCCCATGTTTGTATACCCCATGACATCAAAACACCCCTGTAAGTTTGCCGATTTGCACGCGGAGCACGCCATTTGAATCCCTGATACTGTCAGTGACATTGGTGGATTTTCTTGCTCCCTGACCGTCGCTGCCGTAGTTTTCCCAGGTGCCGCCTTTATCAAGTTTCCAGCCTGCCGAGCCAGCCACATAGTTATTCGACTGGATATAGTTACCGATTTTGGCGTTCTCAATGGTACCGTCCTGAATGAAGCTGGCCCTGATGAACGTCTGACCATTCTGGATCACAAATGGCAACGCCACGCTGTTTCCTGCTGCCGTAGTGACGGCAAAACGGTCGGCCATGAAGATTACCTGCGACTGCATCCCTGATGGCGTATTCTCCACCCCGATCCCCATGCCTGCGGCGTAATACTGGCCATTACTCGTTACCGCAACTTTGATGTTGTACATCGCGCTGAGTTGGCCGTTTACGTTCGCAATTGCCTGGGCGTTCGTTGTTATCGCCGCCGTATTTCCGTTTATGGTCGCAGTGATGGCGTTTATCTGCGTCGCCGTGGTCTGCTGGTAATTCGAAACCGTCTGGCTCAGACTGTTGATGGATGCCGTATTGCCGTTGACGTTCGTCTGCAGGCTCAGCAATGCGCGTGCCGTTGCCTCCCTGTCAGTGACGATCACCTCATCAATGCGGTCCAGCTGCGCGCTGTTACCGGCAACCGATGCCGACAGGGTTTTACGCGTGGCCACCTGAGCGAGGTTGGCCTGGATTATCGCAATTGCCGAGTTCTTCACGCCTCCCGTCATGCCGTCCATCGACACAGAAATCTCGTCTATTTTCACTTCGGCCTTCGCCAGCCCGTCAGCATTCTCCTGGATGTCTTTCGCCTGCTGCTCAAGCTCGTCGGCATGCTTTTTGATGTCATCCGCCATGCCTGCAACTTTTTCGTTGCTGTCCACCGCGTTCTCGATCAGGTCTTTGAACGTATCGGAGTCTTTAATTTCCTCCAGGATCACGTCTGTGATGTCGGAAACATCGATGCTGGCCTGTCCTCGCACCCATTCGGTGTAACCTGATTCGTTGCCGGTTCGGTCCACCAGCTGCGCGCGATACCAGAAAATCTGCCCAGCCTTAAGGCCCATCTGCTGATATTTGCGCTGCGGGTAAGGCACATCGGCCAGCAGCATCTCATCGTCTTCAGAACCGGTCAGGCTGTACTGAATTTCCGTCTTCAGCGTGTCGTCGGTATTCGCGGGGAACCCCCAGTTCAGCTCGATACCGAATACCACGTTTTCAGACGCAATGAAGCCGACCGGCTTCGGTGGATTGCCCACTTTACCCGTCAGCGTTTTCTCTTCTGAATAGCCCCATCCGGATGAGATTTCTGCGGCATTGATTGCGCGCACGCGCACCAGGTAGCGCCCGGCATAAATCCCGGGGACGTCGAATGACGTGGTGGAGCTGCGCGGCACGTTAACCCAGTTCCCGTCGTTGCGGCGCCATTGCGCTTCATAGGCGATAGCGTTCTGCGCCTGGTCCCAGCTCACGCGCATCGTTTCTACGCTGATATTTTGCTGCACCACGGAAAACGAGCTGATCACGATGTTCGCAGGCGGCGACTGGTTACCCGGAGGGATCACACTCACCGGCCGCTGGTCGATGATGGCTCCGGTATCGATACGGGCATATTTATCCGGGTCGTGCCATGCGCCAGTAATCGAGAAAGTGCCATCATCCTTTTCGGAAACGCTGACAACACGATACTGCTGCGCGTAGAGCTCGTCAGATTCAACCACCCAAACAGCTTCGACCTGTGGCGTCTCACTGTATGCCGTGGTGACTGTGACTGATTCCCCGTTTACAGCCTGAATGGTCCTGCTCTGCGATGCTCCGGAGGGAAGGTTGAGAATAAGGCGATCCCCTGCTGCTGCATCTGCCACGCGGTCAAGTTTGATAACGCGACCGTTGACGGCGCTGATGCGGCCGCCCATAACCTTTCCGGAAAGCAGCTCGTCTGCCACGGCGATGATGTAGCCCGGCTGCGGAATGTTGCCGTCCAGCCCGACATCAAACGAAACAACGCGATCCTTGTTGTTGGTGAGAATACCCCAGCGCCCCTTTCGGTTCGCTTCTGACTGCCTGGTGCAGCCGATGGCTGTCATTTCCAGCTGATTGAAGCCGTATCGCGCCACCAGCGCCTGCTCAAATACCGGCTCCATTGCGTCGGCATAAGCGTTACCCGGGTCTGACCATGAAACCAGTGCTGTGGTGTAGCGGCTTTTCGTGGTGCTGCTCGAATAGGTGAAGCGACCGCCAACAACGTTAGCGCGCGTGTAGCTATAATCAACATCGCGCGGCATGTCAGCCAGGGCCACAATCTGATCCCCTCCCCAGTAGGTCATGCCACGGAAGATAGCGGCAAAATCACGCAGGACTGTGTAGGCGTCGTTCCGGTCCTGAATGTACACGTTGCAGGTATAACGTGGTTCGGTACCGTTGCCCCCTTTGCCGTCTGGTACCATCTGATCACAATACTGGGCAACCTGATAAAGCGTCCATTTATCAATATTCGCAGCGGTCAAACGGTGCCCAAGGCCGAACCGGTCAGAAACAACCAGATCGTAAAAAATCCACGCCGGATTATCCGTCCATGCCCACTTAAACGCACCGGTCCATGTACCGCTATAAGTGCGGGTTTCAGGGTCGTAGGTATCTGGAACGCGGATAACGCGGCCACGCGGTTCGCATGAAATTTGGGGAATAGAGCCGTTGAACTGGCTTGAGTCGAATTCGATGTAAAGCAGCGCGGTGTTCGGGTAGCGCAGTTTGGCGTCAATCACCTCGGTGAAGCTCTGCAGCGTCATCGTGTCGCCGATCTTCGCGCTGTTGGCGTCAGAGGTAATCTTACGCAGGCGGATTGTCCAGGTGCTGCCAGCCTGCGGTAAATCAATACGGTGGCTGCGCTCATAACCGGATGTGGTTTTACCGGTTACGCTGGTATTCAGCACCGTCTGCCAGGCGCCGCCGTCGGTCTGCAGGTCAATCGCATAATTGACCGAGTAACCCACCAGATCGCTGTCGTCCTCCTGTTTGAAAAGCGAGGGCCATTTCAGGCGTAGGCGAACTGCTGAAAGCTGCGTATTGGTAAACGTGCGCGTCCAGGCTGTAGCGCTTGATACCTCTGTTCCTACGCTGATTTCGTTTTCGGTACCGGGAATACCCTGAATATATTTTTGCGCCTGCGTTCCCGCGCGAAACTCCCACGTCACGCCGCTGAAGTTTTGGGAGCCGTCAGCATTTTCCAGGGCCGTTCCGTCCAGGTAGATATCTTTGCCGGTTAGCTGCCCTGCAAACTCCCCTTCCCCAAGCGCAACAAGGATTTTTGCCTTCGCTACAGATTGCAGATCATCAGGCTGTTCGGTAGGGGTTCGGGAACTTGAGCTGCCGCCCTTGCGGCCCTTTAAAACTTTTTCTGTAGCCATATTGCGCCCATAAAAAAAGCCACCCGAAGGTGGCCAGAAAAAAGGTTAGTTATCTACTGCTGATCTTCGACATAAATTCCGGCAGAAATAATCGCTCCGCCGATTCGACGCTTACCATAAAGGAGCGGTACCGGGTAGCCCTGAGCAGCGGTGTTTGTTACACCACCGAATGCGTAGGATGCGCGGTTATCTGCACTTTGTTTGCTGGCTATGCCTGATGGCTGTGGTGAAAGAAGCTGAATAACCCCACCGAGGACCAACGAGGCGCCAGTTGCTGCAGCAAACCCAGTTAATCCACCAGCAGCGAACGCAGCGCCAACTCCGCCAGAAACAAAGACAGCAGCAGCTATCAAAACTGCTCCTAATATCGTCTGAAAAAGACCAGCGCGTTTACTACCGATAATTACAGGCATAATCCTTACTACATCGCCTTCAGAGGGAAAACCCATCTCATCTGCTGCAATATTTTTTTTCCCTTTGAACACCGCGAAAGTTAATCCGCGACGTTTACTGCTGATCATGAAGCTTTCGAAACCGGGCAATGTTTTACTTAAAGCAATAGCAGCTTCACCAGTTCGCGCTATCAGTCTTTGATGGGTTCTACCGAAGGTCTTTCCTAACACTCCGCCGAGCTGAATTGTTGTCATTACTTCTTTCATATTCTCACCATAAAAAAACCCGCCGAAGCGGGTTAAGTCTTGGTTATATACAGCGTTCTATTACTTTAATCCGGCTGTTGATTCGATAAGCAAATAGGCCACCTTGATGACGGAATTCAATCTTGGTAATTCCGCCGTCCGATATTAAATCAACCATCTCAAGTTGAGATTGTGTAAATACAGTTTTACCACCGTCATAAGGCTGAATAAAAACGCTTCCATATTTTTGGCTTTCTTCTTGCCATCCAGCGAGTATGCATTCAGCTACTGCGTCAATTTGTTTCTTCGATTGAAAAGTATTTGACGCTGGCTCCTTCCGGAGATCCTGCATACTGGAACAACCAGCCATGATTAACAAAGAAAGTGCCAATAATGTTTTTTTCATATCCCTATCCCCTTTGGTTTTACAAAAGGTTAGCACAGAGATTTGTAACGTAGAATTTTCATCGTTCGTTCCCGCCAATAGCCCCCATACGGCACGCGCTGGCTCAGATGTCCGTACAGATGGTGCAGCAGCATATTGCCCTCCAGCAGAATTCCAGCATGATTCCACTTATCAGCCTGCACCTGCATGATCACCATATCGCCAGGTTTCGGCGGCCCGTCGAATTCACGGAATCCGCACTCGTACCAGCAATCCTGGTAGAAGTTTTCCGGATATTCGTTTTCCCACCAGGGATAATCAACCCGGTAATCGTGGAGTTCGATACCATGAGTTTGCCGGAAATAGCTCATTACCAGCCCCCAGCAGTCGAAGTGACCAAGCACAAAAGGACGCTCCAGCAGCGGCAGCTCTCCGCGCGGCTGAATGGTGCGTAAATCCCCCTCCGGCCAGCTCACGATATGCCAGGGTAAAAGCGTTGCGTCGCATTGCGCTTTATCCAGTTCGCTCGGCTGTGTAGTGGCGTCAGGGTGGCTGTGAACGATGGCGATCACCGTACCCCAGTCCTCCGCGGCTGCGTAATCTTCGGGGCAAAGGACAAAATTGTCCTCCGGCGCCGCGGCAAGATTCCGGCAAGGAAAATAACGTTCAACGCGGCTTTTCTGCGCCACCACACCACAGCACTCACGAGGATATTCAGCGGCGGCATGCGCCATAATCGCATCAATGGTTTTCTGACGCATATCAGCTCCTGATCAGCGACGTACCCGGGAACCCACCAAACGAGAGTTCGTTGTTTTCACCGAACCGAAGTTTGCAGGCCGTCAGCGTTCCGTTGCATTCATCCAGTGACGGATCGCTTACCGGGTTGTTGTTTTTGTCGAAATAGCGCGTACCGGCATAGTCGCAGCCATCGCCGGTTTGGTACTTGTTCCGGATGCACCATGTGCACAGAGAATGAAGCTGCCGGGTGGGGATCATTTGTCCCTGAAGATCCATAGGGCTGGACAGTACAAACTCAATGGTTTCGCCGGCAAGCTCGGTCGTTTTCCCGTCGATATACCAGACCTGAATTTTCTCCTGAGTCGGATCTGCTGTAGGGTTACCGCCTGCGAAGTTTTTCGCATCGAGATATTTTGCCTTTGTGTCGTGAATAGTGACCTTAGCCTGAAGCAAATCGTCATACGCAAGACACAGGGCAGAAATAGAGCTTTCGATGTTCGCGACCGTCAGTGATGGCGTCGCATTGCTGCCACTGGTCGATTTCTCCAGCCCTTCCAGCTGATAAGGCCAGGCGGAATATTCATTACCCTGCCACCAGATTGGTTTCGCCGGGAGCTTGGCCTCATCCCCGCCGGCGGCGACTATTTCCGCTTCGGTGTGGGGAATGTTGTAATTGTGAAATCGGAGAACGTCCGTCAGTCCAAAAGAAGAACCGTCCACCTCAATCAGACGAACGTCGTTTCCTGATTCCAGCTTCTGATAGTCTGCGTTTAAGCTCATGGTTTAAATGCCTGGATGAATGTTGCTTCAAGATTAAATTTCCCCGCGCCGAGCCCGGTGGGTTTATACGTTTCGCAACGATACAAACCCAATGGTTCGAGCGGTGGCTTCCATTGAAAGGCTTTCGTTCCTTCATGCCTGTCGAGAAAAGTCTTTATGGCGGAAATGTAGGTTTCATTGCCGGTGAAATTAAGTGTCCATTGCTGGCTTTTAGGGTTTAATCCATCCCCTGAAACCTGCTCATATCCATCGCCAAACTTGGCTTTCCTGACGCGGAAATTTGTATCAGCCTCAGCGTTAATCCGTGGGCACCATGTGAAAGTTTCGATGGCCATAATTATCGGTTTCCTTTCATTGCGTTCCAGATGTCACCGCCGGGGCGGATATCACGCATTACATTCTGCTTATATCGCTGATCAACAAATTTTCCGACCTCAGCGCCAAATTGCTCAAGGCCAGGTGAGGTTTGCGTTGAGGTGTTGCCATTACCATCGATGGTGATATAAACCTGTGGCGCCGAAGATAGAGACTGACCGCCGCCACCTCCGACCGCACGAACACCGAGAGAACCATCCGGCGCGCGGGTAAGCGGCATGATCGCCTCCGGCCCAGCCTCGGCAAAAACCCCTGCGCCTTTGGCAAAAGCAAACAGCTGAGGCGTCTGGAAAACGCCATTGCTGTAAGCGCTCAGGGACGGAGAGTCGTAAACATTACCCTTCGCATTAAAGGTAAAGTTCGCGCCAGCATTCTGAATAGCGGTACCGCTGCTGGCGGTTGCGGCTGACGAGGCACCAAAACTGAACAGTGATCCAATTGAGCTGACGCCATTAGCAACAGCCATGTTCACCAGAACGTTCTGGATAATCTTCAGTACGCTCACGCCCCAGTCCTTCCAGCTGTCAACGTTGCCATTGAGCATGTCGGTGATCGTGGTGACCGCGCCACCCATGGCCTGCTTCATGCCGTCAGCGGCCATGGAAGAATAATCAGTGGCTTCGTCCACCCAGTTCGCATAACCCTCAGACAGTCCCGTCATCCAGTCGTCACGCTGCGCATCAGAAGCTGCGTAATATCCCTCCTGGTCGCGCAGGCGCTCTTCGAGGTAGCGCTTATTGAGTGCCAGCCCCTGCTGATAGAACGTCTCGTCGATTTCACCAGCCTGACGCTGGCGGAGAAGATCGGTATTCTTCTGCTCAAACTCCTTACGCAGATTGAACTGCTCCTGAAGTCTTTCACGGAACCTGGCTCCCTGCCCGTAGCCCAGCAGTTGCGCTTCATTGGCTGCGCGGGCGCTGGCGTTACTGTCAGCAAGGTTGGCTTCGTAATTTCGCAGTTGCTCACGCAATTTAACCTGGTCAATCAGCGCAGCATTCTGCAATACCGTCTTTTTCTGGGCTTCTGTCAGAGAAGCAAGCTCCCCCTGGCTGACCTGGTATTTAACCTTCGCCAGTTCAGTATTCTGGCCTTGCAGGGCAATCTGCTCTTTTTGCTGCTTGATAAGGCGCTTATACACATCCTCGGTTTTCTCGCCTTCGGTTTTACCGCCCTTCGCCTTAGGTTTGTTGGCCTCATTATTCCGCCATTCAGCAAGACCGTTATTAATCAACTCCTGACGGCCTGTCTGGAATTGCGGATCACTGGTTAACCCCAGGTCATCGGCTGCATAACTCAGTCGCAGACGCTCTTTTGCTTCACCCTTCAGGCGTGACAACTCCAGATCCCGGCGGCTCTTTTCGAGGGCATCAGTTTGTTTTTTGTCGAGGTCGGCCTGGGGAAGTCTGAGCGGGACGTTAGCCAGCCCCTGACGAGCCATTAATAGCTGATTTCCCAGCCCCAGCAGACGGTTAAATTCGTCATGCTGCCCATTCATCAACAGGAGAGATTGATAAGCCCGGTTTTGATTAGCAGCCTCTTCTCGAATGAGTGCCACCCGGCGATGTTCAAGCCCTTCCAGAACCTGTTGAATAGAAGCGGATTCTTGCTGCATCTGAGCAAGTCTTTCTTGCTCAACAGATAACTGCTCTGTAGCCGTAGCCAGCCCACGAGTCACCGTGTCCAAATATGTCAGGTGGTTAATCATGAAACCACCGCTGGTAGTTGGACCGGGATTACTAATCACTGACTGATAACCAGCTATCTGCTCTTTCAGGCTTTCAACCTTGCTCTTTTGTTCATCAATTAGCCTGATTTGTTCATTCAGAGCGGCACGAGTTTTCTCTGCATTATCTGAAGCTTCAGGAAGGGTCATTGCCCTCGTCTTTTTACTGACTTCATCTATCGTGCTGGCATACTCCTGAGCAGAGCGCCGAGCCTGCTCCTGATTTTGATACACCGCATACCAGGCACCGGCTCCAAGCATCACCAATCCCGGCACGCCGCCAATGAGCCCGAGGGCACTGCTTAAAAGGCGGGTGCCAACAGATGTGACACTATTGAGATTGCTTTGGGTGGTAACACGATTTGCAAGGTTCCGGTCTCTGGCGGCCTCCGCGGAAGCCAGGCGTCTTTCAGCGATAGCCTGTGCATCGGCGTTTTTTGCTGCCACCAGACCTGCCTGCGCACGCTCAAGCGCTGTTCTGGCTCTGACTTTCTCTGTAGCAGAACCGCTGGCTAGAGCGGTAGTCAGCCTGGCCTGGGCTGCAGTGACTTTTGCTTCTGCCGCAGCAATTTTCTCTTGCTGCGCAGCCTGAACATCTGCGCTACGCGATCTCTGTACAGCTTGCTGAGCCCTATAAACCTCCGCCCTTGAGGCGGCAACGGCAGACTGTGCAGCCTTATCCTGCGCAACGGCAAGAGCAACCTCTGACTTAGCCGCAGAAATTAGCGCGCCGGTTGCGCTCGTGGCGCTAGTTACTACTCCACTGAGATACCTTGCCAGCCCAACGCCAACAAGTGCACCCGCCACTGTTGTGATCGTGGACATATTGTCTGCAACATCACTTAGTGCGCCGCTTACTGCCGAAGAGGTAAATGAATCAAGCGTTTGGGCAACTCCGTCTAGGCCACCAGATAGCGCATCGGTAGCACCTGTAGCCTGGTTGACACCTCCAACCCATGCCATGAACGAGTTTGTGACTTTTTGCAGGGATCCGGAAACTGTTTGCGGCATGCTGGCAAACTCACCCTGTAATGAGCCCAACTGGCTCATTAATGCAGGAACAACCTTATCAATCGTAAGTTGCCCCTGGTCAGCCATGCTCTTCAGGTCTTTGCGGGCCACGCCCATTCCGGCGGCAAGTGCGCGGATAACACGATCACCTGCTTCGTTAACGGCGTTGAATTCTTCACCGCGAAGAACGCCCTGCGCCAGAGCCTGGCTGAATTGAGTGATAACAGAACTCGCTTCCTGAGTATTAGCCCCCGAAAGTTTAAGGCCGGTAGAAACAGCTTCGGTAATTTTCAGAACTTCGTCAGAGCTATACCCAAACTCACGCATTGAAGCAGCTGCGCGTGAAAAAAGGTTTGCGTTGTCTGAAAACGCGGTGCCAGTTCTTTGGCTGATTTCCATTAACTGGCGCTGAGAGGCAGCAAAATCATCAGCTGAAGATGATGCCTGCTTAAGACGGGCGTTTACTGAATTCCACTCATCAGCAATCTGCACGAGCTTACCAGTCGCAAAAGCGGCCGTAGCAGCAGCAGCGGCTCTTCCTGCCGATGCAAACCCAGCGGTCAGATCAGATAACGCCCTTTCGCTCTCTCGGGCGGCAGCGGCAGCCTGACGGCCACCATTTTGCATGGTGCGGTAATAATCCTGCCCCATACGTGAAGCGCGGGAAATTTCCGTCTGGAATGATTG
This sequence comes from Enterobacter sp. MGH 4, assembly GCF_000534735.1. Classification (NCBI taxonomy): domain Bacteria; kingdom Pseudomonadati; phylum Pseudomonadota; class Gammaproteobacteria; order Enterobacterales; family Enterobacteriaceae; genus Enterobacter; species Enterobacter sp. MGH 4. The sequence goes on from NZ_KI973289.1 coordinate 1,551,676, forward strand.
CGAGTTAGCGGAAATTTTGATTATTAACTCACGTAAAGTTGCCATTTAGTCTAACTCCAGACGTAAAAAAACCGCCGAAGCGGTTTTATTTTTATTGTTTCCAGACCTTTTGCCTGGCTTCTTCGAGGTATTCTTCATCAGTCTTAACCGGTGGGGAATCGACTGCTAAATCACTACCACAGTGCTTACATTTAATAGCTTCGCTTTTGATTAACTCTGCACAGAATGGGCACTTCTTCATACCATCGTTTTCAATTAAGTCTTTTTCTTCTGCCGCAACATCCTTCTTTATTACCAAAGAATGTACAAAAGCAATTATAAATAGCAGAGCACCATACACCCACCATGCAAAGAAAGATCTTCCTTTGCTTTGAGCAATTAAGGCTGGAATTAAGCCTATAACAATTGAAACTAGTAAAATTTCCATTTTGGTTCCCCAGCATTATCAGTCTAAGAATCCTAATATTATCTGGGTCAAAAGTCACTGCGTCGCGGCAGTAAGTGCAGCCTCAAGCCCTGCAAACGGGTCATTCGGTTCTGATTGCTCCTCACCACCCCAGCGCAGGATCGCATCGTCCAGCGGTACTTTTGCCCCCTGCGAACCGTAGATGGCAGAGACGATCTGGGCGGCCTGAATGTCACCGCGAATATCGCCAACCGGACTTTGCCTGTCGTACTCAATCCACATCAGAAGCTCGCTTGCCGTCATATTCTGCCGAAGCTCTGAGAGCGTGCGCCCCATCCGGAGCGCAAGCGACATCAGAAACTTTACGCCGGGGGTTGAGACTTTTCCCGCGCTTCGTCCGCGTTGTTGATCAGGTCAAGCGCCTGTTTGAGCAGGCGTGAATGGACGGGGCCGTAGATTTCACGCACCTGCTCTTCTTCGTCTACGCTGAATACCGGTTGCTTATCGGTGTCGCACAGGACGTCAATGAAGAGCACCACGTCAGCGCAAAGATTACGGTGTGCCTTTTCCGATACCGACACATTTTCATCATCAGCACCCGCTTTCACCACTTCCTGCCAGCGAAGCCAGGCTTCACCGGATGGCTCACGGAGAACCACTTTGACGCCTTCCCACTCAGGAACGGCGACCGTCTTATGACGAAAACCCGACATCTTAGCCAGGGCGAGATTTTTAATATTCTTCATGCGACCTCTCAGGAGCCAGACTCGATGTTTTCAGGCTTACCTTTCAGGCGCAGGGAGAACGTTGCCGCCACTACGCCGTTGGTACCGGAAGACCAGGTGTGCTGGCGGATTTCAGCCAGGAACTTAAAGCCTTTGCCGGACGGGAAAATGACCTGGAAAGCGTAGGTCGTATCGTTGTCATACGCATCACGCAAGGCGTCCTGCGCCGGATTCTTGTAGAAGTTGCCGGACAGAGAGATTTCTGACGGAGAAGGCAGGCCGTTGATGTTCTCCTGCTCGGTAGAGCAAAGTGTTGTTACGTCGATATCCTGCTTCTGACCACCGGTGAACTGAATTTCTTTGATGGTGCAACTCAGATCGAGGAAGGTTGCGGAATCCATCGTTTCTTTGGTGGCTGGCAGGGAGGAAATAAGGATCTTCGTCAGCTGCGATTTTTCATAAAGTGCAGACATAGCTGTCTCCTGGAAAAAGAAAACCCGCCATTAAGCGGGTTCGTTGGGTGAATTAATTGTCAGGGGATAACTTTAAAATCCAGGGTGGCACGGTAGAGCCGATAATCTGGCTCGTAACCGGGGATTTTTACCACCTCTGTAGGGTTTAAGGGCTTCAGCGAAGCGAGCGCCAAGTCTCTCAGGGTGCGTGATTCAGTGATCGTAGTGGAATACACATCTACCTGAATGGAAACCCTGCTCTCTGCATGGCCGCACAGCACGTCAGCGGAAACATCATCGACGATGGAAAAAATAATCCAGGGTGGCGAGACAGACGGTTTTCCGTCACTACCTAATGGCGCAACGTAGGGATATACCCGCCCTTCTGCCAGGGGAGAAAGCAAAGCGTAGATATCATCTTCATTCACTTGCTCAACACCTCATCAATAGCCTGATTCATCCTAGCAATGGCGACGCTGGCGACCTCTTCCTCGCGCGTATCGTAAGCGGGTCGCACAAAAGGATGCGCAGGCATGTTCGCAGTGCCAAGCTCCACAAAGCGCCAGTAAAAGGCGTTTCTCGGGTTACTCGCCTTCATTGTGTTATCGCTGTTCCCGGTGCGCGGGTTAACACCACGAATATGGACGCCGGAAGAAATTTCCCCGCGGCGGCGGCTTTTTTGGGTCACCACCACCACGTTTTTTTTCAGTTTCCCGGTACGCACCGGAGCTCGGGCGATCACTTCTTCCTTAAGCACTTCTGCGCCTGCGCGCGTGGCATCACGCAGAACCTTGTTGTTTTCAGCGCGGCTAAGCGCCTCCAGATCCTTTGCGATGTCATTTAACCCGGAAAAATCGAGGCTCGTCTCAATCATTTTTCAGCTCCCGTTTTGCAAAGAATTTCCAGGCGAGTGCCGGTCGCATTTGCTACAGGAGGACCGATGATATTTAGCACCTGACCTTTATACGGGCCGCTGAGCACTTCCAGACGAGAAGAGGCGTTCAGCTCTGCCCTGAAGCGCATCCAGACGCGAATGGTTGCCTGCGCCGTTTCCGCGCCGCCTGAAAGCTGCTCTCTGCCGCTAATCCCCTTCACCTCAGCCGGGACCGGGTTGCCACCAGTCCACGATTCAACCGGCTGACCAGAGGGATCGCGCGAAGTCGTGAAGGTGAGAATTTTTACCCGGTGCCTGAATCGTCCAGGTTCCATCAGGAGCCCTCCTCAGGTTCAGATTTACCGCGCCAGTTGCGATGGATGAACATCATGCGTTCTGCTGCAGCGTTCTCATAAAGCTGTACTTCGCTTTGCGCGGTGCGGTGTTCAAACATGTCAGCAAAGACAAGGAGAACGGCGCCCTTAACAGCTGCAGGAATATCAGCTGCAACCTTCCATGCCGGTTCATCGCACCAGCGTATGCAGTAATCAAAAGCGGCCTGGGCGTACAGCGTGATCAGCTCGTCCCTGTCGTCTTCCTCAAACTCAATCTGCTGCTTAAACAGACTGAGATTTATTACATCGAGAACATCTATCGCCATACGTTAAAGGGCGGGTTTCCCCGCCCCCTCCATCATGAGCCAGAAGAGAAGGTGCCCTTGATGATTGCCGTCGGGCGATAGTGCGCCAGCGCCAGGCGCTCTTCGCACAGGATGGTCAGCATGTTTTTCACGAAGTTATCGCGGTCTTCACGGCTGACTTCCACGGTGGCATCCATGCGATCCCACACCTGAGAGGCCATGTCGAAACCGCCCACAGTGAAGGTACCCGCTGCCTGTGCCTTGGTCGGTACCACCGGCAGGCCCCACATGATGTTGCTGGTGAAGGCCTGCGGGCCGCCGAAGAGATAGCGGCCTTCGTTATCTTTCAGCAGCGCAATGTTGTGCCAGTCGCGCGGGTTCAGGACGATACCGGAAGCGCTAAACTCAGACTCGGTCACCTGGTAAATTGCATGAGCGATAATATCTGCGCGGGTGTCACCTGAAACATTCAGCGAGGTGTCATAAGCAGTTGCCACTTTGTTCAGGCCTTCCAGGTTATCCCCGGTGCCGTCGCCGTTCAGCAGCTGATTTTCTTCCTTCAGCGCCAGACCATACATCAGACGACCGTTGACGTAAGACTGCAGCATTGGTGCATCATCCATCACCTGACGTGACGCCTGCACCCAGTGCGCGATGGTCTTCACGTTCGCGGTCTGTTTGCTGAAGGTGATATCCGATTCAGGCTTCAGCGCTTTCTCAGCCACCACATCGGCGTTATTGGTAAACACCTCTTCACGCACATATTCCAGAGCGTTACTGGAAATGCGGCCCTGAGCCAGCAGGTCACGAATGGTCAGACGGCGCAGTCCCGGCATGATAATGCCTGGAATCTGCATTGGCTGGATCAGTGCGCCAGCAGAGTCAGCGTCACTGCCGAGCGACTTATTGAACGTCTTCGCATCGAAGGTGCCCTGTTTACCGTCCCATGACTTGATGAGCTCTTCAGCAGCTCGCTCAGAGAAGGATTTCTTCTCACCGGGATTCTCAGCGCCGGATGCCAGTTTCTGTTCAAGATCGAAGAGGCGGGTACCGGATTTGGTCAGTTCTTCCTGTACCTTCACCAGGTCGGCCTGCAGCTGTTTGGAAACCTTACCCGTGCTTTCAATTTCTGCTTTCTGTGCATCGAAAAGCTGGGACATTTTCTGCTGGGATTCTTCAATAGCTTTTTGAATGAGAGCGAGTTCAGACATAATTAATTACCTAAATTAGAAGGGAAAGATTTAATGCTCTGAAGCAGAGCGTTGATTTGTGCTTCGTTTCCGTCGCCCTCGGACTCGCTCCGAATCGCTGACTTAAACCGGGCTATTAGCCCAACTGCCTGTGATTTGGTGAGCCCGACTGAATCCCTCAGCCAGTTCTCCACATCACGAATTGTTTCAATGCCGTCGACACTCTTCATGGCTGCGATGCCAGCCTGTTCGTTGGCGGGGAAAGTGCAGACGCTGATTTCACGCAGAGCCTGGATATTCTTAAAAATGCGGCCTGTTGGAATGATGGTGTAATCGTCTTTCGCAACGGAAAAGCCAACCGACATACCTTCAACCGTACCGTGCTGCATTGCCGCTTTCAGGTCGGCGGCGCCGCTGTGCCCTGGGGTAAGTTGACCGCGCACATACAGGCCTTTTTCGTCTTCGGCCAGGCTGTCCCATTTACCAACCGGCAGCTCCCACGTCTTGTGGTTGAAAAACATCGCCACTTTGCGGGTCTGGTTCGCCAGTGCGTTTTTAAACGCCCCGGGCAGAATGATGTCGCCATCGGAATCGGTGTTATTAAAAACAGAGGCGTAGCCTTCAAAAATCCCCTGTTTACCGTCACCGGTGAATTTGATTTCTGTCTCGTCGAAGGACAGCGTTTTTACGATCTCAGGCATTACGGCCCCCATAAAAATTAAGCCCCGTTATTACGGGGCTCTTTGTTGGTTCCTAAATCGGTGATCGGCACGTATTGCGACTGGCGCATAGCCACATCTCCACCCGGCAATGGCGGGAGGTTGTCCGTTCGTCGCATCTCGTTGATGGTGCGTAGCCCTGCCTCTCCCATTGCCTTCATAAAGGCAGCGCGGGATGCCGAATCGCCCCTCAGCAGGCCGTCGAGATTGTGCTCAGCATGAATGCGGCCAACATCCTTAGCAGGAATAAGCCACCGCTGAATGCTGTTTTCCCACCGGGAGATATATGGCTGCAGGGTGTACTGCAGGAAGCCGAGATTCTGCTGCTCGATGCCCGATCCCCAGCTCGTTGATTTCTCGACGTCGCCGACAAGGTGAGGCGGTACGCCAAAGAATCGCGCCAGTTCACTTACCTGAAATTTTCGGGACGCCATCATTTCGGCATCCTGCGGCGTTACGCCAATTGCCGATGTGGAAAAGCCCGCTTCCAGAATCCAGAGGCGTTTTTTAACCGGGCCGCCGGCGATCTCTTTGAAGTTCTCTTCGACCTGCGAGCGCTGCTGTTCAGTTAGCACTTTTTCGCCGGTTGAGAGGATTTGCGGAGACTTGGCGCCATTGGCAAAGAAATCTCGCTGCTGGTCCTCCATCGCAACTGCCACACCTGCCGATTTACAGGCAAAAGCAATGGGGGACAGGCCGACCAGCCCGGTGAATCCGAAGCCTTTAAGGTGAAAAATCTCTCTCTGCGAAAAGTCGGCGTATTCGCTGTCGCGCTGATAGCGATAAACCACTTTTTTTCCGACGAGTTTCACATCCATATTGGCAGACTGAAGCGGGAGAAGGCTGATCACGTCACCCGCGCTGTTGCGGTCCACCAGTGCATACGCGTTACCGTAGAAACAGAGCTGCATCGTCATGGCCTCCCTGAATTCCTGGGCGGTCATGTACTGATTCGGTGAGTAGCGCAGCAGTCGCGCCAGCGGATTGCTCAAACCCACTTTTTTGCGGTTGTCATTCTGGTCGGTTTCGAAGACATCAAGCGGTAAGCATGCCGTGAGCGTTGAAATCAGGCTCACGCAGCGCCAAACCGTCGAAATTTGCAGTATCCGTTCATCGTTAATGGATGAATCGCCCAGGTGTCCGTGGGCCGAAACAGGCCCCGTCTGTGAGCCCTGATTTGGGGTGACTAAACGCCCGCCTACAAACCAGGACTGCAGCCTTGCCCACCAGCCGTTATTGGTTCGCAGGTCAATCGTGTATTTAGGTTCTTCCATCACATGCTCAGCGGTCGGAAAATGAAGTCATCGAAGTCACCACCCTGTTCGGTAACTTCCCCATTAGCAGCACCAACGGACATTGTCATTGCGACCATGCCATCAATACGGCCTGTTGCTTTTGACTTATCGAGCTTGCGGTTGCCAGCAGCATCTTTCACCACCACCGCATTCACAGCACACATCGTTAATACGGGGTGCATGCCATGCCTCACGCGCCCGTTAAGCATCAGAGACTCCAGCGTGTCTACAGCTGGCCCCATATCCTTAAAGCCCTGGCCGAACTCGACCAGCGGGAGGCTCAGCCCAATGGCATCGGCATCCTTCCTGAACTGGTCAATGCGCCAGCGGTCAAAAGCCATCGAGGTAAGGTCGAAATCACCGATAATTTCAGCGATATCCGCAACGACGAATGAGTAATCCACCGAAGCGCCTGGCGTGGTGCGCAGCAGCCCCTCTCTCACCCAAACGTCATAGGGTGCGCGGTCCGTTTTGGTTCGCTCTTCAAGGGTTTTTTGCGGTGTCCAGAAGAAGGGGAAAACATCCCAGACACCATCATCTGCTTCACCAGCGATAACCAGCGCCGTTAAGTCGTTCCTGGCTGACAGATCCAGCCCCGCGTACCACTTCCTCGGCGTGTTAATCGGCATCTCTCCGCAAAGCTCCCACACGCTGCGGGAGATAAACGGCGATACGGTAGACACGCGCTGATTGAGGTTGAGGTTTCGGAAGGTGTTTTCGAAGCTTGGCATTCGGCCAGCTTTCTCAGCCTGGCGCGCCATGTCTTTTTCTGACCTGAATGTTCCCAGTGCCGGGTTCGCAGCCAGCCAGGACTCGCGTTTACTGATATCAGCGTCTTTTGGCGCTTCATAAACGTGGCACACGATGTGCGGATCTTTCGATTTGACCGCATCATCAATCCAGATGCTCAGCAGGTCAGCATCGTTTGCTGCCTGCGTACTGATAACAATCAGCAGCGGGTTTTCATGCGCCCCCTGCGCGGTAGTTATTGCATCGATAAAATCATCCTGCGGCCCCCTAACCTGCCCGGTTTCATCGAGAATGGCCAGAATGGGGGAAAGGCCGTGCGTCGTCTTTCCTTCTGCGGATAAAGCCTTGTATTCGACGTTACACGGCAGGCCGATCAGCTTTTTGCCGCTTGGCGTAATGTGCACAATCTCCTGCAGCTTAGGGTTCAGGTTGACCATCTTCACCGCGAGGTTAAAAACGATGGCCGCCTGTTCCCGGCTAAGTGCACCGCTGACAATCTGCGTGTTCTGGACCGCTTCAGGACCCACCAGGTGAGCCAGCAGGATTCCAGCGATTAAGCCTGTTTTACCGTTTTTTCGGGCGATGCTGAGGATCGCCATATCCGTTCCGGCCGGATTGTCGTAAACCGCCAGGATGAAATCTTTCTGAAAGGGGTCCAACCGCATAGGCTGGCCGATAAGCTTGCCTTCCGGCACGATGCAAAAGCGCTCAATGAACGCTATTACACGCTCACCTCGCGTCATAGTCTTTTATCCGTGCTTGGGAAAGGCGATCAGGTTGTCGTCCTGGTCCTGATGCTCGGTTTTGGTATTTCGTGCATCACGATCATTCTGATTGCGTTTTTTCTGGTCGCGGCTTTCGCCGTTGGTTGCGTGGGAATGGATCTGGAGGTCACGGCGCTGAGCCAGAATAGTTCGCTGCAGCTCAACAATCTGCTTGCGTAGGTCTTTGATAAGCCCTTCGTCGCGGCCCTCTCCGCGTGCTCGCTCTTCTTTGCGTAAATCCTTACGTAAAACCGTTATATAGAGCTGGTTATTTGCCAGTTCCACAGCGGCCAGAAGGTCGGCCGGCGTCCAGCTGTCCAGAGCTTTCGATCTGATATTGTCATGCCAGAATGGTTCGGCTTTTTTTTCCAAACCTGCATGGGACGGAGGATCGATGGTGTCCACTGCTGCATTTTTCATGGCCTGAACCGCTGCCGCCGAACTGTCGGAACGGGTTCGTTTATCTGCCATATGTCAACACCTTAAAACTAAAAAAATCGGGTTAGCGTTAAAATCAAACTTTGGCGGCGGTCATTTGGGGCAAAGGTTTTGAAGATTTGATCCCCCCCCTGCCCTGATGCGATTCATTCTCATTTGATATCGTTGCATTTGAAATGATTTCACATGATAGGTAATCGACTTGCCGCCGCCGCGCTATGCCGAATGTTTGTCTACCTGTTCGAGTTTCTGATCGCCTTTCCGATGCCCGGAGACAACATGACCTGAAATGGTCACCGTCGGCATCTCCTGCCCTACAGCGTGCGAGAACTGAATGGATGTCACGTCCTTCATCTCCACGCCATCAATCACCAGGCGAACGAATTTTCCATTGCGGTATTCAATGCTGAGGTCTTTCATTACGTGCTCCAGTGAGACGCAGGATCGAGCGGGTAGCCATTGGCATCACAGCCTATTACCGCGCCGCTCTTCTCCATCCTCTGTTTCGTTGAGTCATGATGCGCTTTACACAGTGGCTGCCAGTTCTCTTTACTCCAGAACAGGAGCTGTGCTTTCGATATGGCCAGCGGGTTACCTGACTTAAGCGCATCTTTGAGTTTGTGGGGCTCGATATGGTCAACCACCGTTGCTGGGGTAATCCGCCCCTGCTGCTCGCACATCACACATAGTGGGTGCTGCTGCAGGAAACGCAGACGGGCCTTATCCCATCGGCTGCCATATACGCGGGGCTCTTTGTTCATGACAGTCTCCATGCGTAACGGTGCTCAAAGTGAGGAAGGATGGGATAAACAACAGCTTATGCCAGCCTCCATGCGCGGCGGCGTTCTGTCCTCGGCTCGTTGTCAGGGTGACGCTCAACCGTCTGGAGGTCAGCGTGATCCACCAGCGAGTAACACGGATAAATCACCCGACCACCGAATGCCTCACCGACAGCGTAATCAGCTGCCAGCGTTTTGTTCCATGTACTGAGCATGCGCGCCAAACTTCCCCGAGGAGGGCTATAACATACGCCGTGAATCAGTTTGCTTAATACGATGTGGTCACCACAGACGCGATCCGCATCCACCAGCATTCCGGCAATCTCTTTCTGATACTGCGGCGGTCGGCCGGTACCGAGATAAAAGCTCAACATGTCGTCAGGAAAACGAGCCAGCCAGTCAGTGACCTTATCGGTGAATCCATGTACCGGCAGCGCGTCGTCTTCCAACACCACTACACGGCAAGGCTGCTCGGCTGCCCACTCGATAGCGCGCCGATGATTCCAGTTCGCACCATGGTTACTATCATCCACCAGTAGATGAGCTTTGTAATGGCCGCTCAGTCATCCAACTGCAATACACCATGCTCCAGCGACTCTGAGTATGCGATCAGCCCAGTGTATGCGGGAATAATTTCGCCACTATCTGCTTCGAATTCCGGGATTGTCCCCGTGGTGATGGTGTATTGAGGCGCGCCGTCTTCTTTTGCGAAGGTAGCCAGGTCTTCAATCTGTTTGGTGGTCAGAACTACTGTCATGCTCATTCCTCAGTTGTTATAGAACCCCGCTATTGCGAGGCTCTGGTTTCTTTCTGGCAGTTCGCCTGCCACGCTTTGTTATGCGCCAGGATGTCTTTCTTCGTCTGGCGGTCCATAACGTCGATGTCGTGATCGGTGAGATAAAGTGGCCTAACCCAGTCACAGGAATCGTGGACGAAAACATAGCTGGGCTTTGGAGGACCACCAACACAGCCAGCAGCCAATGCTGACACGGAAAGCATAGAGATAAACATGAAATATTTACTCATTGTTGCCCTGCCATGGTTGAGTTAGCAGCGCCTTTTCAACACTCCATCCCCTGCTCAATCGGTGCGCTATTGTCTTTACTTTTACACCATAGGTTTCTGCTGCTTTGGTAATGCACATTCGACCTGCTGGTGTATCAAGCATATGGTTACTTCGTCGGTTTCTTGCCTGGTCTTTTGGTGTCGCCCATCGGCAATTTTCTGGTGAGTACGCCTTATCTACATCAATCCGATCAAGTGTATGACCTGCTGGACGCTCGCCCATGTCTTTCAGGAAAGCTTCAAAATTGCCCCAACGCTCACAAACTGAAATTCCGCGACCACCATAATCTCCGTAATACGCATCGCTGGGATAATTGCAGCGCCGCTGCATTGACAGCCAGCTGATATAAGTGGGAGAAGTTTCTGACGGTCTGCGATGCCCGTGTTTTACACCTGACATGCAACCGCAAGATTGTGTCCTGCCAGAGCGCAAGGCGTTTGACCTGATTATTTTTTCTGTTCCACACTCACAACCGCACAACCACATTGAAACGCCCGATTTATCCTTATTGGCGTAGGACTGCACAGTCAGCTTGCCAAACTTAACGCCGGTTAAGTCGATTGTTTTCCTCATGTTCACCCCTTATGAGCCGCGCTTCCACGTGTTACGCAGCTCTCGATCAACATCGTCATCAGGCATGTGGTTAACAGTCTGCTGTACATTACTAGCCTCTTTCGTTGTCTCTACCCGGCGTTCTGCTACCGCTTCAGTGGCTGCGGCCTTTTCTTCTGTGCGCTGCTGGTCTGCTTTTGCTTCCGCTTTGCTGGTGCCGCGTGAATGACCAATACCAAAAGCGGCGGCGATAGCGCCAAGAATGGCTACTGCTACCGTGATGACTAATTGCACTGTGCTCATGCTTCCACCTTCGGTTCAAAGGATCGAACGTTCATAGGCTCCCCTGATGGGAAAGACCAGTTCAGCCAGGTGAAGGTCTTAAGCTCACACATACCGTCAAACATCTCGCCGGGATCGATATCGTCATAGCTGCAGACGATATGAAGCTCATTGCCTTTTTCCTGAAGAACAACCGTATCTGTCTCCCATCGCGGGAGTAGGAGGCGCAGCCACTGTTTCATGCCAGCACCGTTTTGGCCTGACCGAAGCGAGAGCGACGATCTTCCAGTCCGTTAGTTCCGCCGTTGATAATCTTCGTCACCTGCAGCAGGTTATCTGAATAGTTCAGACATCCCTTTGTAACGAAGAACCATGCCGCGCTTCTGGCTGCATAAATGGGTTCGGCTAATAGCTCAGGCTGCTGGACCAGATCAACCTTCAGGGCATTGCCGCAGTCACGATAGTTATCCAGGAACGTGATGCCAATGAGTCCGCGCCCACGGTATTTCCATCCATCACCTGGCGCGTTGTTACCGTAGCGTTTGCTGTATACCAGGTTAGCAATGGAACGCTGACGCTCAATTGGTAATGCTCGTTCATCAGGTCGGCGGCCCAGCGTATTAGCCTGGTCCTGTGTGATGCGTCCAGCTCGAATGAAGTTTGCCAACCCGACTACGCTGTAATTGAAGTTTTCCTGCAGCCGAGTGAATCCTGTCGATTCATGCCCAGCCTGCGCAATGAACATGGCCTGGTCTACCGGCCTGGTGATGCCGAACTCTTTCATCGCATCACTTACTGGCTGAAACCAGCGCGCAGCTAACTCGGCGCTTAAACCAGCCGCCTTTTGAAATTGTGATTGGTTCATTAGTGCCTCAGTGCATCAACCAGTCGCGCTACGTTTCCCCGAGCCCAGAGAACGGCGGCGCATATCAGGACGTTCACCAGCACCACGAACCAGTGCGATTCATGGTACAGGCCGAACAGGTAACGGAAAGGGACGCTGGCGTATACCAGCACCGTGAAATAAGCCATCAGCGATATCAGAGGGCGATGTCTCGCCCCGCCGCGCTGGTAGAACATCAGTGCAATAACGATCACAGCAGAGATAATTGCGTTTGCCATCGCACTCGGATCACTTGTTACCATTGCTGGCCCCTCCACCACGTAAACGCGAGAGAATTCCAAACAGGCTACCCAAATCCTGACTGTTGACGAACGTCAGCAGCTTAATAGCAATAGCGGCTACGATTACCGCGCCCAGCGCATCAAGTGGCCTGTCGCTATACCCCGTCCATTTGGAGAAGTAAGAGCCAAGCAGTGGAGCGCCGATAACGCCGAAGATGAATGAGGTGATGAAGTAGCCCACCAGCTTAAGGCGACTGATATTAACCGCCGTAGCGACGTAGAACACCGCACCAGCGAATGCGCCAAACACCACACCGTAATCTATGCCGGTTGCCAGGCCGAACACGCTGGCCCCCATCAGACCACCAGCCGCTACTGTCGTGCCAGAAACAGGATCGGACATCTAGTCCCCCTCTTATTGCCGTGAATCCTCTCAGTGATGAGGGGAATAAAAAAAGCCCGCTTTTGAAGGCGGGCTAATGAGTGACTATTAGTAAGTAAGGTAGGTAGTCGTGAGTCTTGCTAACTGACCTGAGTGAGACAGTATCGGGCTGGTTCACAACGGTTCAGGAGAACCATCAGGCAATTACCTTCAACACACATTTCAAGCGTAGCAGCAGTTTGCAAATTCATAAAAAAAGGCCTGCTTTTTACGGCAGGCTCTCAAGGAATTTGAAACTGTATTGTTGTTGTCATGGTGCCGGGTGCCTCCCGGTGACTCTACCCCAGTCAGCAAAGCCGCGCGCATACCTGCAGATAGCAGTTGACTGGAACGCCCTTTCGCTTAGAAAGGATTCACCACAATAATAAGTTACGACTAATCCATTCTAGCGGTCAATACATCATCGCCATGAGTCCTCTCAGAACGAGGGGAAACCAAAAAGGCCGCCCGTGGCAGCCTCTAAAATTGACAAAACCCCGGCTAGGCGAGGTTTAAGAATCGTTTTAAGTCCGTGGCGTAGAAACCACTCTTAACACAGTAAACGAGAAAATGCGGACCGCGTTAGTGATTTTTGATGAGTTTTGCTTTATTTTTCCTACACACAGCAAAATAAGAAAGCAGTTCTTGCCTAACTACTCAGTTAACGCGGGGCTTAGAATGAGGGATTATCTTTGGGTGACATACAGTATGATGTAGAGTCCGAGCAGCAAGCTTTTGAATTGCTCGAACGTTATCTGAGTGGGCAAGGCCTACCAGAAAAAATTACGTTCAATGGCTGGCCTAGCCTAACTATCAGGCTAACCGGTGATAAATTCAACAAATCACTTACACCATCAGTAATGAAGGGCTTCGTTGAGATGCAATCGCAGATCAACAAGTCTTATGCGCTTGCTAAATACGGCACTCCAGATGTTCGGAGGCTAACTAAAGAAGAGCTTGATGCTTTAGAAATTGAAGTTACAGTAGAGCAAGGTTCGTCACTTGTTGAGATCAACATTGATGGATTCCTGAGCAAGCTTACGCAAGAATTGGTAGGAAAAATGAACGCCACAGAGATTGTATTCACAGTTCTCGGTGCTGCCGTCATATGGGGCGGTGTAACCGTCTTTAAACGCTTTTTAGATAACCGTAAAGATACTCGCCTAGCTGAGATTGCTAAAGAAGGCGATAAAGAACACCTGCGCGCAATGCAGGTGATGACTCAAGAAGAAACGAAACGCCTTCAGATCATCTCTGAAATGGTGGCCCAAAAGCCTCTTCTCGACAACATGGATCGCATGTCTTACGACGCTAAGACAACCATGGTTAAGTCATTCGTACGCTCAGATACCGCTGAAATTGATGGAGTAACCATCGATTCTGAAACTGCAAAAGAATTGGTCACAAATGCACGTCGCCGCTCTGTCGAAATGCGTATAGACGGTATCTACCGCATTGAGGAAGTGAATAATACGGACCCAGAGTGTTTCAAAGTAAAAGTTCGTAGAGTCGATTCTGACCAGCGACTGACTTGCGTAGTGCAGGACATTTTCCTCGACGAGTCTGAAAATAAAGAAGCTCTCCAACGAGCAGAATGGGAAAGAAAACCTGTTCATTTAAGTATCAATGCAAAACATGTTGACGGTGATATCAAGTCAGCTGTGATTTTGTATGTCAAAGATGTTGATAATAAGCCCGAATAATCGGGCTTTTGCTTCACGATTTCACTTCAACATCCATCTCTAAGCTCACATCAAGCATGCTAAGGCAGCCGTCAATAAATCCTTCTGCCATCTGGATCTCAATACGTATCAGCTTCTCGTCCTTCTTTCGCGCTTTGGCTATTTTCCGCTTCGATATGCCATAGAGATAGTGTGCGACCAAGAGCGAATGTTCATAGGGCTTGCGTTTTTGAAGTCGAGCTAAACACCCCTCGATAATTAGGGCGTCGTCATCAGTACATGACAGGCGGGATTTGCTTGTTGGGGGAAGAAGTCCTTTGAAACCAGCAGCTATCGAGGAGTAATCAACCCCAGAACTATCACTCGCAGCCCAACCACCCCAGCGCTCTAAAACCATCTGAATGTCACGCATGTTTTCTCCACTATTCATGCTAATACGCCGATTTCCAGCGCACGATCTAAAAACCGAAACAACAGCATTAACTGGTCGCCGTGCTTCGCTTCAAATGCCACAGGATCAGCGTGCAACTCATCGTGATGCGCTCTGCACAGCGGTATCACAAACAGGTCGTGCGCTTTGGTACCCATTCCACCTTGCCCGTGGCCAATCAGGTGATGGGGGTCGTCTGCCGGGTTATTGCAGCAACTGCACTTCTGCGACTTAACCCAGCGGGTGTACTTATCGTTCTCCCAGCGGCGGCGCTTTGGCCTCAGCATGAAAGATTCAGGTGATTCAGGATCGACCTTCACCGAGACTATCTTCTTAACTTTCTCCTGGAGGATTTCAGTAGCCGGTAATGACGGCACAATGTCGCTTTCACGCATCACTGAACTGTGCGATTCAGGCTTAATCCTGAGTGCCTGGTTAGCCACTGATTCAGGAATAAGGTCAGCCAGATCGTTACGTACCATCCACCAGCAGAACTCCGGCAGCGTCAGGGTGTGGTCAGCGCTGAAACCCAGCATGATGTTCACCCTTTCGAGCAGCCATTTTACCAGGTTCTGCATGGCAATTCCTGCCAGTCTTTCAGTGGTTTGTTCACGTAACTGGTTATCACATCCCCAACAAAGACGAATGCTTCCGGGTGCGTGACGCATCACCGTAAAGTCCTTTGAGTGCCATTCATTGTGGGGCCACTGACATTCGAATTTTCTTTCCAGCCAGGCATCAAGACTGCTAAGCCCACCAGCACGCAGAATAACCCGATCGTTCAGGAAAAGTTCCTGCATGCTGTCATCATCTGTCAGTGGCTGGTGAGCTTCAGGAATCAGCCCAGATGGCAGATGCTGAATAGCTTCAGATGGCGTTTCAATAACCACCCGGCCGCGACGAAACAACCACAGCAACTCATTTCCTGGCCGGAACAGCACCACCCCGGACATTGGCGCAACTTCAGGTGTCAGTATGGCTCTCACGCAATTTGCCCCTTAGCAATATGTTCAGCCCACAGGCCGCCAATCCAGCGCACTCCCTTAGCGGTGAAGCGGGACTGATTGAATGCGTAGTTGGTCTGGTTGGTTGTCCCGGTCTTAACTTCAAAGCGGCCTGCTTCGATGTGTTTACTCTTTGGTGTAAGCACACGGTTTAGCCGGTACATGATGCCGTTCTCAATGAGGAACAAAGCAAACTCGGGTTCTTTAGCGTTAAGGAGCTTGGCAATCTGCCGAAAAGTCATTGAGCCAGTGGCCTTGACATAGCGATCAACAAATTCAGCCTTAGGCGCTGCTATGGCCAGTTCATCACTCAGGCGTTGCTTCTGTTCGGCAAGGTCGGCAGCGAGGCGGAGTGCTTCAGGGAGTGTTTGCGGTACCGCCATTCCTGCCCCGCTCTCCAGTTCCTGCCAGCGGTCAACCAGACGGGCGGTAAACTCCGGGCACAACTGGGCGACGATCACATAGCTATCTCGTTTGTTAACTTCGTAGTAATGGTAAACCTGCTGGTTCTGAGGGTGGGTGTACTGCATTGCAGCATACCCCCCAATTACGCCGGAGTTCATCAGTCGTTCGATGGTCACACACACATTGCTGTGGCGAGAGTCGACAAGTTTTGCAATCTCACGGCTGGACATCGTTATTTGCTGCCCCATCGCGGCGGCGTGGTGCGTCGGGCACATTACGGTGATATTCATCTGATTCATGCTCTTCTCCACTTATCAGGCGGCTGCACCCGCCAGAGGTTCATGTTTCTTGATCGATATCTCTACTCGTCCACCAGGTACTTTCGGCCCCCACTCCACCAGCATTCGCTGCACCTGACTGTCATCCTCCCAGATGCCAGCGTGAGTAAGCGCGTCAAACAGAGCCTTGTTATAGTTGTCGATGTCGCGGCGGCGTGCATCTGGCGGAAAGAGAAGGATCTCCACCGCAGCTGGTGACGATGATGGTTTTGGAAGGCAACGCAGCTGCTCAACAATCGCTGCGCAGGCCGCACTCTGATATGCCCTGCCTTTCTCACTGATAAGATGGCGGCCTTTTAACGGCCCCTTGTTCGGGGCTCGCCAGTAGGTGTTTACGCTCGGAGGGAATGGGAGCACCAGTTTCATAAAGTCCCCCCCTGTTTTTTCAGCCATTGGATAGCGTTATCTCTTGCCTTGTCTCCACCGGATAACAGGTCTCTAACGATCGATACAGGATCTGCATCCCATTCAGTTTTGACGACGGTAATTCCCCTGGCTGCGCCGGGAGCAATGGAGATGTAACCCTTATTCTTTAGAGCCCTCACGTGCTCTGCAGCCGCGTTCGGTGATGCACAGCCAATTAACCCGGCAAGCTCAAGCAAGGTGGGCGGGAATCCGGTTCTGTCCTTGTAGAGCACTATGGCATCAAGCACTTCACTCTGACGCGGCGTTAATTCCATCATGAGTTCGCTCCTCTGAAACCTGCAGGGACTTTGCTGTAGTCAGTGTTCTGGAAGCTGGAACGGAAAACACCATCTTCTCGGGCCCACTCTCCATTGACGCGAGCAGGACGCCCAGCTTTGGCCCAGCTTTTCGCTGACTTCAGATAGCCAGGGAACTTGGTTGGCTGGAAAAGAGTCTGGGGGCGAAGGTAAGCCGACATCGTGAGGTCTTCACTCCACTTTGCGTTGCAGTAATCCACCACCAGCGATAACTCTTCAACGGTGTAGCCCTCCCCGATTCGAGCACGAATGTTTTGCAGGGAGGTTGTTGAAACCTGATAACGCGAACTTGTCACCTGGTTCAGATGAGTTAAAACCTGTTTAGCCTGATCGGTGATCAACACATCACCGTCTGGTTGCGGCGCAACCGGACAAATAGGGTTTTTAATATCTGTAGTATTATCTGTTGTATTCTCTGTAAGAACATCAGTGCAATTTGACCTGATGAGAGCGGTTCGTTTTGACCCGATGGAGCGTTTCACTTTGACCTCTTCCATCGGTTCATTTTGACCTGATGGAAGAGTGCAATTTGAACTCTTCGATTTGGTCACTTTGACCTCATTTAAAAGCTCACTTTCGTAGTTGATCGTGTAGTAGTTAGTCATGTCGCGCTGAGATTTGTTCAGCTGCTCAACTTTGAGGACACCGAGCTGCTTCAGGCGGGTGAATGTGCGCTTCAGCGTAGACTCAGACCAGAACGGGAACTGCTCCAGCCACTGCTCGTTGGTGTTGTAAATCCAGCGCACGCCGTCACGCTCCAGTCCGGAGGTGGTTTCTTTAAGCCAGTAGTTAACCTGCTGCAACGCAATGGCCTCGTTGAGGCCAATGCTGTACGCAAGGTCAGGGTTTATCACTATTGGCCGGGATGGCATCAACAGGCTCATGGTCGTCCTTTAACTCTGTAAATTTACGCTGGAATTGTTCAAGAGGGCTGAAGCACTCATGATCGTACCCTTCGCGAAGGTATATAACGCGTCGAGTCTGTGGCTCCCATCTGATGACATGGACCGGGACGCCGTAGTGGTCTTTGAACCGCCGGTTAACTTCAGCCATTCCTCACGCCCCTTCTCGTTCATCAGAGCAAAAGCCTCTACCATCGCGTTCTCAGGCTGGTAGTTGTTCACACCAGGCTGGTCGTTTAATCTCTCCACATAGCCGAACGGGGAGTCTTTTCCCACCAGTGGAAGGCATCTGAATTGCTTCGCTGGTCTCAATCGGTTTAAACTGTTCATGCGTTAGTTTCTCCACTGAATACGACACGCCAAGACGCCCGGAGCTGCACACTCGCGGGCGTCACTTTTTTTGGCTTTTCTTACGGCTAAACAGCGCGACAATCGCGCGGATTTCTTCTTCACGTGCAGCCAGGTGACGGCGGTGATGTTCGTGAATCTCATCGGCTTCATGCGGTTCAATAA
This sequence comes from Enterobacter sp. MGH 4, assembly GCF_000534735.1. NCBI lineage: Bacteria > Pseudomonadati > Pseudomonadota > Gammaproteobacteria > Enterobacterales > Enterobacteriaceae > Enterobacter > Enterobacter sp. MGH 4. The sequence goes on from NZ_KI973289.1 coordinate 1,570,150, forward strand.
CTCCGTCTTCCAAGGCTTTCTGGATAATCTGATCGACCTGTCCGCGTGCTGCTGCAGTTCTCATGGCGCGGGTAAACAGATCGACGCGGTCAAGGTCTTCCAGTTGCGGAACGTCCACCAGCAGAGCGCCACGACGTTGCGCGAAGTAATCAGCCAGGAGAGACGTGTTTGAAATATCTTCCATCGCTTCCAACTCGTTCACTTCGAAGAAGCGACAGCCGTTCTTCTCGTACAGGTTGTTGTTGAACTGCGTCACCGACATACCAAGAGCACCGGCCATAGCCTCACGGCCACCTGGGTACGCTTTGCACATCGCTTTCACTACTTCTTTCAGGCTTGGCTCTACCATGTTGTTTTTCCTTTGGTAGTTACGTAATGCTGAATGCTGGGTTACGGTGTTACTGCAACGCCAGGATCAGCAGGTTTGTTTTTGTTAGGGAATGGTCGTACTTCCTCGGCTTCAATTTTCCCGTCTTCGTTAACCAGGATATTTACCCGGCGATTACGCTTGAGGGCTTTACTGATGGCGCTTTGGTATACCCCAAGAGCCTCAGCTGTTTTGGCCTGACCGTTTTCCAAAACATATTCAGAGAGCGGAATAATCTTCATTGGTTTTCCTCGTGGTTTGCACATAAGGAGTATCACTGTTAGTGATAAATAAGTCAACACTAGCGGTGATTGGTGATTATGCCGTGCGGTGATAAATTATGAGAATGAAAAAGAAACCATTGACCGCCGAACAAATTGCCGACGCCAACAGGCTGAAAGCTATCTTTGAGTCCAAGAAAAAAGCGCTGGGGCTCTCACAGGAGACTTTGGCTGAACAAATGGGTATGGGGCAAAGTGGTGTCGCTCAGCTACTGAATGGCACCAACGCTATCAACGCTACTCATGCTGCACAGTTCGCTAAAATTCTCGGGGTAAAAGTCGATGATTTCAGTCCATCCCTTGCAGCTGAGATATCAGCTATGTTTGAGGCGATTGCTAACGGAAGAAATCAATCCTCTGTGTATGAGTACCCGCTATTAACCGAAGTGCAAGCGGGTTCATTTTGCCCAGTTAATTCATACACAGAACGCGATGCGAAGGAGTGGGTTTCAACCACTGTTAAAGCCAGCGATTCTGCATTTTGGCTTGAGGTATCAGGCCATTCAATGACTGCTCCTCCAGGAGTAAAGCCAAGTTTTCCTGAGGGAATGCTCATACTCATAGATCCAGAACAAGACGTTGAACCCGGTGATTTCTGCGTTGCTGGTATATTCAACGATTCAGAGGTCACTTTTAAAAAATTTGTTCGTGAAGACGGGAAACCCTGGCTCGAACCTCTAAACCCTAGCCCTCGCTATCAGGCCATTGAATGTAATGAGAATTGCAGGATAATAGGCAAAGTTGTTAAGGCCCAATGGCCTGAAACTATCTTCGAATAAGGAGCCAATCGGCTCCTTTTTTTTGCATCTTTTTTCACCTTACTAATCATCAATTTAACACTAGGCGTGATATTTTTATCACTACAGGTGTTGACCATTTAATTACTATTGGTGATACTCATTATGCGCCGGGGTGATGATGTTTAAGACCATCGGTAGGTTAGCGGTACGGTATATGGCACATGTGCCGCAGCGGTCCGGGGATTCCTTTCAGTATCCAGATCCAGCGGGTAGCCGAAATGTGCAAGCCAGTTGTGTACGACAGCCAGAGACGTTTCACCAGCGTGGCGATCAGGTGTGACACCTCGGAAGAGACGAGGATGCAACAGAGAGAGCATTCAACTAAAAACGATCCCAGAACGTTTGATGTGATTGTCGCGGATTGGAATGCTCTCCCTGTTGTGGCATTAGCTCAGATGGATAGAGTAGCGGCCTTCTAAGCCGTAGGTCGCAGGTTCGAATCCTGCATGCCGCGCAAGTATCACGTTAGGACCGTGGTAAACCGTAGTAGCTGTACCAGATGCTGTGTGTAGTCTTGGCGGTCGGCAGTTGTGAATGTCCTTAATGTCGACCGCCCCTTTTCACAACTGAAAGCGCGTTCAGCCGGTTCCTTGAGAGGCCTCAGTCGTTAAATCAACTCAGGGGAACGCGCTCCCAATTGTGGAGAAGCTAACTGGCGGTGGCAGCCGCCCGTTTCACTAAGTGCCCTGGTTGGGTGCTTACTAAAACGAAACCCCTTTATTTTTTGTCGCCATCCGGTGAGGGATTCGTGCAACCAAAAATCAGCGCTGTGCAGAGCGCTTATAACACGGAGAAACTATCCATGACGAACACACAGAACGTCACCGAGTTACAACCACGCATGACCAGAGAGCAGCTTATCGACGCAGCTCGTAAGGCTGCCCCTCTCCTCCCTGCCGCTTACGGCTGGATGGTTAACGAACTGGCTAACCGCCTGGACTATACCAGCGTCGCGCTCTGTGAGGCGTTGGCGCAGCGTAAGGAACTGGCTGAGCAGAATGCAACCCTTCGCCAGGATGTTGCGAGTTGGGCCAAAGAGTGCGACCGCATCGAAGAGCGCCACACCAAAACGCCTACCAACATGCACCTGCTGGAAGCTCAGCGAGAACTCCGTGAGCTGCCTCGTGTCGTCATTTCCCTGAATAACGAGGTTTCTCTCTGATGGCTAACTCATTCAAGCAAATGACCAAGGCAGGTGTGATTAAGCGCACTGATAGCGGGATGTTTATCGCTCTTTCCGATATCCACGTTCGTGAAGGTTTCAACAAGCGTGAAGATGATGAACGTACCCGCCAGGCTGATGATGACCTGTTCAACTACCTTATGAACGGCGGATCAGTTCCACCGCTGGAAGTTATCGCCCGTGATGAAGGTGGCGTGTGGGTTGTTGAAGGTCACCGTCGGCGTCGTTGCTACGCGCGCTGTGCTGAAGCTGGCAAGCCAGTAGACCGCATCCACATCATGCCGTTTAACGGTAACGATGTGCAGCGCCTGGCTCGCATCATGACCAGTAACAACCAGCTCCCACTCTCCGATATGGAACAGGCAGCAGTTATTCAGGAGCTGCATAACGCCTTCAACCAGACCACCAGCGAGATCGCAAAACTGGTCAATAAGTCAGTGGTCACGGTAGAGAAGTTGCTGCTTCTGAGCACTGCTAACCATGACGTTCAACAGGAAGTTAAATCAGGTGCGGTGTCAGTCGACGTCGCGGTTGATCGTGTTATGGAGTATGGCGAACAGGCCGGAAAAGTTCTTCAGCACGATAAGGCTGTAGCGGCTGCCCAAGGCAAAACGAAAGTTACCCGCAGTTCTATCGCTCCGGAACTCAGCGTAAAGAACGCGCGCCGTTTCGTTGAGCTGATGGCACAGGCAACCATCAGTGATGAGGGTGTATTCACTCTTGAAGGCGCTGCCCTTGCCGAAGCGCTGGCCATTATGGACGAGCACAAAGCGATTGCGGAAGCGCGTGAAACATACCGCCTTTCACAGCCAGTGCCTGAAACAGAGGTAGTAGGCAAAACGCTTTACGTGAAACTGGAAGGCATTGAGATCGGTACAGCTCAAATCTATCGCGGCAAAAACGTCATCCTGAATGGGATCGTCACTAGCCAGTCAAAAGCTGTGGCCCACTTCGTTAAGCAACACAAACTGCAGCAGGAAAATAATCATGACAGCCAATAAACCAATGACCGGCGAACAACTGGATGAGCTGATGACTGCTGCAGTAAACATGCAGCGCGATGCTGAGACAGACTTTAACCGCCCTTCCGCTATGTTCGCTTATGCAGTTCAGGTTGCTGTTCTGCAACTGCGCAAAGTTCGTGATGATTCTGCGGCGCTGGCTGCGGAGAATGGTCAGATGCTCCGCTTGTTGACTGACATCAGCGAGAACCATGACGAGTACGTTAACCAGGACGAATACCTGTACGCCGGGGTACCGATGGATTACGTATCTGAAATTAACGCATACGTATCGCGCGATGTTGAAGCAGAAAACCCATTCAAGGCCACCGACGCTTTCCTGGCTGAAGTGCGGGCGCAGGGTGTGGAGATGTTTGCAGCAGTCTTGCGTCGCAAAGGTGACGATGCCTTCTTTGATGCTATTGCTGAAGCTCAAGCTAATGCAGCTGACCAGTTCGCCGCCCAGCTTCGCAAAGGAGTGCAGTCATGAGACTGAAAATGCACACGCCGGACGGATCGGTGATTGTCGAAAGTAACCTGGTAACGCAGTTCTACCCTGATTTCGAAAGCGGCGGCGAGCTGACCACCATCGAAACGGTATCGGTTACTGGTGAAACTTTCTCGGTGAAAGTTAAGCATTCGTTTGTGCAAGTGACGAGCGCACTGGCTACAGCATGGCGCGTTGACGAAAAGAAAGCAGAAGGAGCCGCCCAATGAGCACTCAAATAAAACCTTGCCCGTTCTGCGGGAGCAAAGAAGTAGAGGCTTTCGCGCAGTACGAAGAGGATTGCCCTTACCAGTCGGCAATTGTTCGCTGCCATTCTTGCGACGCGCAGTCTGCTCAGATGGTTGGCGCTAACAAAATCAACATGGCTATTGCTGCATGGAACAAACGTGTCGGGGAGGCCGCCCAATGAGCAACATCGACAAACGCGCATTACGTGAAGCGGCCAATGCGGCAAACGCTGCATCATGGGGGAATTGGGAGACTTACAAGCCACACAAAGGTGCGCGCGGCTATGAGGTGAAGGTTGGCGTGAAAGCGGTAGCGCAACATTGCCTCAAGGTTGATTCAGTTTTCATCGCCGCCGCTAACCCCATCACCGTGCTGGCGCTGCTGGATGAGTTGGAAGCCGCAGAAGAACGCTATGATGATATGCTGCGTCAGGCTCGCTCTTTCCGCGAGGCTCACGATTATGCGGCAGAATTAATTCGCAAACTGGAGCGTAATAAGCTGGTTGTGAAACTTCCAGCAACTAAATTGTGGGCAGACAAGGTAGCGTGTTACGAAGAATCAGAGATTATCGCGGTGCTTGCAGCCGCTGGCATTGGCGTAAAGGGGTAGTGAGATGACAAAAATATTCAGGAAGAATTATCCGCGCCAAAGCCGGGTTAAAGAGGCTCTATTTTTCCTTCTCTTTCTTATTTTAATGATTCCAATATCACCGATAGTCCTCATCTGGCTAGCAGGAGAGCAGGCAGAAAAAATAGCTGAGTGGTATAGCTCCATCGTATGGGGGCCGTTTAACAAACTGCACAACAAATTGAATCCGTACAGGGAGGACTAACCCATGACAACTAACAACCACCCGGCGAACGGTCCTGTATCACTCGAGCGCCTGCACCAGATACGCGAAACACTCAGCAAAGCAGCAGCACAAAGCGACGGCGGTAATATCGGCTACGCAATGTCTGATGCTGTGAAGGTGATTGATGGAGCTATTGCAGCGTTTGGTACGGAGCCTGTGGCGTACATGACATACAAGGGTTATTTGCTGCATGCTGCCGACCCGAAGTTAGCTGAGTATAGCGACCCGACTCCGCTCTACACCGCCCCGCCAGCGCCGGTATCTGTGCCTGATGCGATGGAAATGGATGATGACTTTGACAGCGCGTTTGAACACGGAAAAGCTGTCGGCTGGAACGCCTATCGCGCAGCCATGCTTCAGTCGTTCGGTAATTCCGAACAACTCAACTCTCCGGTGATTCCGGATGGTTGGAAGTTGGTGCCGGTTGAGCCGACAGAGGAAATGAACAAGGCTGGCTGGACCGCGATGAATGAACATGACGCTATCAACCCAACCTACCGCGCCATGCTCGCAGCAGCACCGGATTTTCGGGAAAACGCGGAAACGTCAACCAAATGCTGGTGCCGGACCTGCCGCCCGGTGAAAATTTCCGACATGCGATTCGTCGTCTGTCCTGATTGCGGAAATAAGCGCTGCCCGCACGCTAATGACCACCGGAATGCATGCACCGGAAGCAACGAGACAGGGCAAGAAGGGAGTGCTTATCCAGCAGCACCGCAGCAGGAGGTGAAGTGATGAGCAAGTTAACTTTCGTTATTGAGTTCGAAGACGGCAAGGAACCTCCAGTGCATGCCCATATGGAGGCTTTCGGCGGGAGGGTTGTTGCGGTCGCGTTCCGTGATGCATTGCGAGAGGATGATCACCCTGCGACGATCACTAGCTCTCCTCAGGTGCTTAGTGAGATGCGGTGCTTTATCTGCAATGGTAAGCATCCGATAGGTGTCGCCTGCCCATTTAGTTCGCCAACAGTGGTATCGCATAATGCCTAACCCATTCGACGCAGTAATGTTCGTGCGGCTGGTCATAGGCGCACTTCAGGGTATGGGGTGGCTGCCATGGTGAGCAAACTCAAACAGCGGCGCGTGCGCCGTCTTAAAGCCGACGTAACCTGGTGGCGTGAAGAGGCAGAGTATTGCCGTTCCCGCATGCTGGAGCTGGCCGGGGAAATCGACAGGCTCAAAAAACTGGTTATCCGCGTGCCTATGCCGGTTCTCATGCCAAAGGAAATGGTCCACCAGATCTATTACACCGAAACAAAAAGATGTCGTACCTGCAATGATGGGCTTCGTGGTGGTTGCTCATCTTGCATTTTCTATAAGAGATAGCCGGGTGCAGCCGGTTAAGTGGAGAGCAACGTATGGGGCAGTTAGTAACACTACATGAGTGGGCTTCGGGTCCTAATGGGTTCAAATATCCATTAAGCAACTCAGCACTAAACAAAATAGCCAAGACCAAGCAAACTTTTCCACCAGCTTTAAAGCAAGGTCGCCGCTGGGTTATAGATGAGGACGCTCGTTTTATTGGCATGGTAGGCAATGTTGATATTTCATCATCGTTATCAGACAAGGCTCGCCAGTTAGTGGAGAAAGCAATAAATGGCAGCTCGCCCCAGAAAGCATAACGTCAAAATACCCAACCTTTATTGCAAGTTGGATAAACGTACATCAAAAATTTACTGGCAATATCGCCATCCTGTCACTGGAACTTTTATAGGTTTCGGAACTGATGAAGAGGCCGCGAAGGCCGCTGCTACTGAGTTGAATCGGATAACCTCTGAGCAGGAAACACGGCAATCTTTCGCACTGATTGATATGGCCATGAAGAGTTCAGAAAAGAAAGAACAAGGAATTCGTGTTGCAGACTGGATAAAAAGATACGTAGATATTCAGATGGAAAGAATGCGTGATGGAGAGATAAAAAAACCGACTGTTAAATCAAGAAGAATATGTGCTCAAGTTCTCGCTGACAGGGCTCCTAATATACGCCTCAAGGATGTAGACACAAAACTGATTGCAACAATTATTGATGAATATAAATCTGAAGGTAAACACAGAATGGGTCAGCTTGTGCGAAGCGTTCTGAACGACGTATTTAAAGAGGCACAGCATGCTGGCGAGGTTGACCCAGGTTATAACCCTGCTTTAGCAGTGAAGAACCCGATAGCTAGGGTGAAGAGAAGCAGACTGAGCATTGAACAATGGAAGTTAATTTATGAAAGCGCTGGATCAATGCCTCCATGCGCTCAGAATTCCATGCTTTTGGCTCTGGTAACGGGCCAGCGTATTGGAGACATAGTGTCGATGAAGTTCAGCGACATCTGGGATAATCACCTTCATATAACTCAGAACAAAACAGGCGTGAAGTTAGCTATTCCATTAAATTTAAGATGTGACGCCATTGGAATGACATTGTCTGATGTCATAAGCAAGTGTCGGGACAGAGTTGTAAGCCCATATTTAATCCATCACGTTAAACATCATGCTTATGGTAAGGCAGGCTCACACGTCCCTGAAAAAACAATTTCTAAGTATTTTAAGGAAGCGAGAGACAAAGCGAATATCGTGTGGCCAAAGGATTGCACCGCCTTGCCTCCTTTCCATGAGCAGAGATCTCTTTCATCAAGAACATATGAAGCCCAGGGTATAGATGTAAAAACATTGCTTGGTCATAAGACAGAAGCTATGAGCGCTATGTATGGAGATGATCGCGGTTTGGAATGGAAAAAATTAGTTATTTAACGGGATGTATGAACCAGAGAGCCCCCCTGATTTCCGATTTATGCGGTATACGTTTTGGGGAGTTTTTTTGGGGATGATTTGGGGAAGAAAATTTCTTAATAGAATACAAATAGTTGCAATGATGCGAATTGCTCCAGAAACAGTCTTCCACCAGCAACGCATAAATCAACAGCCAGCGCTCCCGCTGGCTGTTTTCTTTCAGCCCTCTCCCTCCCGTGCTAATGTAGCAAGCTACGTATTGGCTAATCACAGGTGAAATCGTTATGTCTGATGACGTGACCGGGACGACAACCCATCAGCAGCTAATCAGCTTATTAACCGAGCAGGAGGCGCACTTTCGTGTGGTGGCGCATGAGGCCGTAGGGAAATGCGAAGCGGTCAGTGAAATTCGCGGGACCGATCTCCGCCAGGGAGCAAAAGCGCTGGTCTGTAAGGTAAAAGGCAACGGCGTTAAGAAACATATTCTGGCAATCCTCGCCGCCGATCGGCAGGCCGATCTGAGCCTGCTGGCCAGCCATTTCGGAGGGCTTAAGGCATCTCTCGCCAGTCCGGCCGAAGTGGATGCGCTTACCGGCTGCGTTTTCGGCGCCATTCCCCCCTTCAGCTTTCACCCGGATCTGACGCTTGTCGCCGATCCGTTGCTGTTTGAGCGCTTTGACGAGATCGCCTTTAACGCCGGTCTGCTGGAAAAATCGGTGATTATGGATACCCAGGACTATCTGCGAATCGCCCGTCCTGAACTGGTGTCGTTCCGTAAACAATAAATACAGAGGCTGGCTAACGGTCAGCCGTTTTCCAGCAGCAGCACGGAAGCAATCAAAATAATCGCGATGATAAAAAACGATGAGGAGATAATCAGCGTTTCGACAAACATAGGATCGTTCATGATGCCCTCTGCCTTGCCCATTTCCTTTTTTTTTACTCCCGCATAATGACAGTTAAATGACAATGACGCGTCCGCGAAATGACAATTTTTCGCTGAAACGATTCGCTGTTAACTCCCCTCCCCCGTATAAAGTCACTGTTTAAATACTTTATTTGTTACCGGTATCACGAAAAGAAATTTACGTAACCCCGATGCCAGATCTCGCAATTGTTAACCTTTTCATGATGGTTAACCTTGTTTACGGAGCACCTCATAAATAAACCTTACACTGGCAAGGTGAATACAATGACTGAGATAATTACCCGTAAAGAAAAAATCAGTTATGGGTTAGGCGATATGGCGAGCCATATTGGGCTGGATAACGTCATTATTTTTCTGACGTTTTACTATACGGACGTGGTGGGGTTACCTGCCGCATTCGTGGGCACTATGTTTCTTCTGGCGAGAACCGCCGATGCCATAATTGATCCGGCGATGGGCTATATCGCAGACAGGACGCGTACCCGCTGGGGAAAATTCCGCCCCTGGATGCTGTGGCTGGCGCTGCCCTTTGGCGCAAGCTGTCTGCTGACCTACGCCGTGCCGGCGTCGCTCGACCTGCACGGTAAAATGATTTTCGCCACCGTCAGCTATACCCTGATGATGCTGATGTATACCGCAATCAATATTCCCTATTGCTCCATGGGCGCGGTAATTACGCCCGACAACGATGCGCGAATTTCCCTTCAGTCTTATCGCTTTTTCCTTGCCACGCTGGGTGGCGCGTTGTCGACATTCTTTATGATGCCGCTGGCAGAGTTTTTAGGCGGCGACGATAAATTACTGGGCTACCGCTGGGCGATGGCCATTATGGCGACCGTCGCGGTCATCATGTTCTGGATCTGCTTCGCGAATACGCGTGAACGTATTAAGGCTCCCGCCACCCACAATAATTATCTTGCGGAACTGCGGGATTTATTACGAAACGACCAATGGCGCGTTGTCGCCGTCCTGGTATTAACCAATATTGGTTTTGGCGTTATTCGCCTTGGCGCAATGATGTATTTCGTCACTTATTATCTCGGTAGCGCAAGCTATTTTATGTGGATGCTCGGGGCGCATATTCTCGGGAAAGCAGCAGGCAGCGCGCTGGCCAAACGTCTGACGCAGAACGTCAGCAAAGTGCAGATGTTTGGATATTGTTCCGTACTGGCGGGGGTACTCAGCATCGCCCTGTTCTTTGCGCCTAAGTCGGTGCTTATTCTGGTGCCCATGACGTTTATCGTCTCCACCCTCTACCAGGCCACCACCACGCTAATGTGGGTGATGATGGCGGATGTCGCCGATTACGGCGAATGGAAACAGGGCAAACGCATGGACGGCGTGATCTTCTCCACCTTCCTCGCCGTACTCAAGCTGGGGATGGCGATCAGCGGCGCGATTGTTGGCTGGACGCTGGGCTTAAGCGGCTATGTTGCCAATGCCCCGGAACAAACTACCACGGCCATGTACTGCATCATCGCCCTCTTCACCGTCGTACCTGGCATCTTGTCGCTCTGCGCGTTTGCCACGCTGCGCTGGTACAAGCTCGACGACAGCACAATGCAATCCATCCATCTCGCCAAACACCCTGTTTAGAAGGACGCATTATCCATGAGTGAGCTGATTCAACATTCCAACTGTATCGAATGGCGTTTTGAACGCCAGATCCTGCGCATCGAACCCTGGGGAGAAAACAGTCTTCGCGTCAGGGCCACCTGCTCCCCGGCATTTGATGACGCCTTACAGGCACTGTTGCCCGCCGCCCCTTGCCAGGCCGAGATTGTCGCCGAAGCGGAAAGCCTGACGCTGCGCAACGGCAATATTACCGCGACCCTGAACCTTAAAGGTCAGCTGGCCTTCTACAATCAGCGCGGCGAACTGCTGCTGGAGGAGATGTGGCGCCAGCGTTCAACGGTGGGTATCGGTGCCAGCGAGAAGAGTCAGGATAAATATGTCAGCGCCCTGAAGCTGGATGGCCGCGAATTTAAACCGCTGATGGGCGGCAAATATCAGCTCACCGTCCGGTTTGAATCGCGTCCGGATGAACGCATCTATGGCATGGGTCAGTATCAACAGCCGTGGCTGGATCTGAAAGGCTGTACGCTGGAGCTGGCTCAGCGCAACTCCCAGGCCAGCGTGCCCTTTATGCAGTCCAGCCTTGGCTATGGCCTGCTGTGGAACAACCCGGCGATTGGTGAAGCCAGCTTTGCAAAAAATCAGACGGAATGGCGCGCCCGCGTCACAGGAGAGATGGACTACTGGATCACCGCCGCTGACACGGTGGCGGAGATCACCCGCCAGTATGTGAAAGCCACCGGTACTCCGCCCCCCGCCCCGACGTTTATCAGTGGACTGTGGCAGTGCAAATTGCGATACCGCACCCAGCAGGAGGTGCTTGAGGTTGCGCGGGAGTATCGCCGCCGTAATCTGCCGCTGTCGGTGATGGTCATCGACTTTTTCCACTGGCCGAATCAGGGCACCTGGTGCTTCGACCCCGTAGACTGGCCCGATCCTGAAGGCATGGTCGACGAGCTGCGCGAAATGGGTATTGCGCTGATGGTGTCGGTGTGGCCAACGGTAGAGGCGCGCAGCCCCCTCTACCCGCTGATGAAAGCCAAAGGCTGGCTGGTCAGCAGTGAGCGCGGCGTGCAGGTCAACCTCGATTTTATGGGCAATACCACCTTCTTTGATGCGACCCATCCAGAGGCGCGGAAATTCGTCTGGGATACGGTGAAGAAAAATTACTACGACATGGGCATTAAGCTGTTCTGGCTGGACGAAGCGGAGCCGGAATATCGCGCCTATGATTTTGACAACTATCGCTACCACGCCGGTCCGGTACTGGAAGTGGGCAATCGCTACCCGCGTGACTTTGCGCAGGGCTTTTACGATGGGCTCCAGGCAAACGGCGAAACCGACATTGTTAACCTGGTACGCTGCGCCTGGGCTGGCAGCCAACGCTTCGGCGTGCTGGCGTGGTCGGGTGATGTCCACTCCTCGTTCCATGCTTTTCGCAATCAACTCGCCGCAGGACTGAATATGGGGCTGGCGGGGATCCCATGGTGGACGACCGATATCGGCGGCTTCCAGGGAGGGAACGTTAACGACCCGGCATTCCATGAATTGCTGATCCGTTGGTTCCAGTGGGCGGTGTTTACACCGGTTCTGCGCATGCACGGCTATCGCGAACCGCAGATCCAGCCCCCGGAGCGCTACCGTGACGGCATTCCTCAGTGTAACAGCGGTTCGCCTAATGAGCTGTGGAGTTACGGAGAAGAGAATTACGCCATCATGCAGCACTGGCTTACCGTGCGCGAAACCCTACGCCCGTATATTGATGCGTTGTACCGGCAGGCTCATCTGCACGGAGACCCGCTCATGCGTCCGCTGTTCTGGCACTATCCGAAGGATAAGCAGAGCTGGGCATGTGAAGATCAGTATCTGTTTGGTGAAGATCTTCTGGTGGCGCCGGTTATGCAGGCCGGTCAGCGTGAGCGCGATGTCTGGCTGCCGACGGGCAATAGCTGGATCGCCCTCAACGGTGAGCGCTACGCCGGTGGGGAGCATATCCGGGTGCCTGCGGCGCTGGAAACCATCCCGGTGTTTATCCGCGAAGGGAGTCCGCTTATCCAGCAACTGGTGGACTGACGTCAGGCAAGTGCCCAAAAATAGACAATTTTTTCAGTAAAGCCTGCCTGCCGTCGCGTTTGCGCGTAAAGTAAGCAGGCTTACTATTTTTGGCAAGGATCCCGTCATGTTCGACCCTACACTACTCATACTTCTGGCCCTGGCTGCTCTGGGTTTTGTCAGCCACAATACCACCGTCGCGATTTCCATTCTGGTCCTGATCATCGTTCGCGTCACACCGTTGAACACCTTCTTCCCGTGGATAGAAAAACAGGGGCTTACCATCGGGATCATTATTTTGACCATCGGTGTGATGGCCCCGATTGCCAGCGGAACGCTACCGGCCTCAACGCTGCTGCACTCCTTTGTGAACTGGAAATCGCTGGTGGCGATTGCAGTGGGCGTTTTTGTCTCATGGCTTGGCGGGCGCGGCGTGACGCTGATGAGCAGCCAGCCTTCTCTGGTGGCCGGGCTGCTGGTGGGCACCGTGTTAGGCGTGGCGCTGTTTCGTGGCGTGCCGGTTGGCCCGCTGATTGCTGCCGGACTGGTTTCGCTGTTTATCGGGAAGTCGTAGTCAGGCTGGCGATATAGCGGGCGGGCGTCTGTCCCAGTCCTTTCTTGAACATGGTGATAAAGGCGGTGGTGGAGTCATACCCCAGCGCCTGCGCCGCCTGCTGGACCGACTTTCCGCCGATCAAAAACTGCAATGCGACAATCAGCTGGAGCTGGTGTCGCCAGCGGCGAAAGCTTAAGCCGGTCTCTTTCACCACCAGTCGCGCCAGATTGCGCTCGCTCATGGCAAAGTGGCTGGCCCACTGCGCCAGCGTCTGCCAGGCGGCAGGTTCGTTTGCCATGGTCTCACTCATCAGACGAATTTTCGGATGCGGAGATACCGGCAGCTGGAGATGCTCCTGCGGTTGCAGGGGCAGTTCATCAAACAGGACGTCAACCAGCCTTCCGGTAGCGGGAAGAGGCAGTTCCTCCTGTGACCTGTCCGCGAGCGCCAGCACCAGCTCCCGCACCAGGGGTGATATTTTCAACGTACAGGTACGGGTCGGCAATTCGAGCGCACCGGGTTCAATAAACAGCAGGCAGAGCTGCGCGCCGGGCGTCGCCTTGTTGCTGTGCGGCGTTTGACCCGGGATCCACACCGCATACTGGGGCGGTACCATCAGCATCGCGTTCTCTACTTCACAGGTGATCGCTCCTCCCAGCGCCATAATCAGCTGCCCTTTGCGGTGCTGATGCAGCGGAATGTACTGTTCTTGTGCCACCACGCGGATGCGAAAGGCCACCGCCGCGTCGTGCTGGCTATCGGGATCGTAGCCGTCGAGTCCCAGTCCATACATAAAGTTGTCCGATATTAGCGATAAACTGTCATTTTAGCCTGATTTCAACCACGACTTAAATCGGTATGGTATGCGCTCGCCTGAACGTAAGAGACAATAATGACTACTGCTATTCAACCTTCCGGGAAACAGGGCGCGCTGCTGGTTGCAGGCATCCTGATGATCGCCACGACGCTGCGCGTCACCTTTACCGGGGTCGCCCCCCTGCTCGACACCATCCGACAGGACTATGGCTTAAGCACGGCGCAAACCGGCCTGCTCACAACGCTGCCTCTGCTGGCCTTCGCCTTTATCTCTCCCCTTGCCGCAGGCGTCGCCCGGCGCCTGGGCATGGAGCGCAGCCTTTTTATCGCTCTACTGCTGATTTGCATCGGGATTGGCGTACGTTCGCTGCCGTCGGCCTCGCTGCTGTTTATCGGTACGGCGATCGTGGGCTGTGGGATTGCGCTGGGCAATGTCCTGTTACCCGGATTAATCAAACGTGATTTTCCGGGCCAGGTCGCAAAACTGACGGGGGCTTATTCGCTGACGATGGGGGCCGCCGCTGCCGCAGGGTCTGCGCTGATCGTCCCGCTGTCGCTGGAGAGTGGTGGCTGGCACGGGGCGCTGTTGATGCTGATGTTCTTCCCGCTGGTGGCGCTGCTGCTGTGGTTACCGCAATGGCGCCAGAGGCCGGCCGCCACCCTGACCGGTGCGGGCGCGTTGCACAATCGGGCAATCTGGCGCTCCGCACTCGCCTGGCAGGTGACGCTTTTTCTGGGCATTAACTCGCTGATTTACTACGTCATTATCGGCTGGTTACCCGCGATTTTACTTAGCCACGGCTACAGCGAAACGCAGGCTGGCTCCATGCACGGACTTCTCCAGCTGGCAACCGCTGTTCCCGGTCTCGCCATTCCGCTGATCCTGCACCGTCTTAACGATCAGCGTGGCATAGCCGGGCTTGTCGCTCTGATGTGCGCCGTCAGTGCGGCCGGGTTCTGGTTCGCGCCGGGGCTGGCCGTCGTCTGGACGCTGGTGTTTGGCTTTGGATCCGGCGCCACCATGATCCTCGGCCTGACGTTTATCGGACTGCGCGCCAGCTCGGCTCATCAGGCCGCCGCGCTCTCCGGCATGGCACAGTCGATTGGCTATCTTCTGGCGGCCTGTGGCCCACCGCTGATGGGGAAAATTCACGATACCGCCGGAGACTGGCGCATTCCGCTGCTGGCCTGCGCGCTGGCTGCGGTAGTGATGGCCCTGTGCGGCATGCTGGCCGGGCGTGACCGGGAGATCACACCCCGCTGACATTCAAGGCAGACCTGACGGTCTGCTTTTTTTATCCCTGCGCCGCCCGCAGCATGGCCTGTACCAGCACCACCGGGCGCCCTTGAAGCGCAGCCCGCTCATGCTGGAACAGGGTGATGACAAAGAAAGGATGGGTCAGCAGCTCTGCCGCGCGGATCTCGCCCTGCTCGTCCCAGCCCGTTACGCGCATGTCGCCCCGCTCAAGCTGGCTGGCAAACTCAGACGAGACGCCGTAATTGCAGTGATAACCTTCATGAATTTCCGGCTTGCCGTACGCTTTGGCAATCAGCGTGTTGTTCCGCAGCTCAATCGCGTCGGTTTTTTCCACCAGCGAGCAGGCCAGCGGCGCAATCACCATCCTCCCCTCGGTATCGGTTTCGGCATGGCCTGCATCGTGCCAGCCCAGCACATTACGGGCATACTCAATCAGCGCATGCTGGAACCCGCCGCAGGTGCCGAGAAAAGGGATGCTGTTCTCACGCGCGTAACGCGCGGCAATAAACGCCGCCTCGGTGTTTTTATACGGGCTTGCCGGTACCAGCCAGATGGCATCGTACCCGACCAGGTCTTCGGGGTTGGTCAGCTCAGGCGTGGCGAGCCAGTCATAATCAGCGGTGAGATCCAGAACCGCAGCGGCGTCGTCAATCGCCAGCGGGATCGCCTGGTGCGCAATAACATCGGGATTGTAATCACCAACCAGCGCAATGCGCAGCGTCGTTTTAACCGGGGAGAGTTCCATGAGAGATTCCTTATGCCGGAGGATTTTCAGATAACATAAGGAACCTCAGACTACCGATCTTTTGCAATTATCACAATACCTTAAATTGGGTGGTTAAACGCCGGGTGCTATAGTGTTCTTGCCGAACGTCGCACGGTAGGAGGAAAACGGATGATTCAATGTAAGCGCGTATATGAACAGGCAACGTCAGACGATGGTTACCGGGTGCTGGCAGACAGACTCTGGCCGCGAGGGATAAAAAAGACCGACCTCGCCTGTGATGAGTGGTGTAAAGCGCTAACGCCGTCCAGCGAACTGCGGAAAGCCTTTCACAGTGAAACGATCGATTTCACCGCGTTCAGTGAAGCCTATCGTAAAGAGCTGGCGCAGCAGCAGGATGAAGGCAAACGCCTGGCGGCCCTCGCCCGACAGCAGACCGTGACGCTACTCTATGGGGCGAAAAATACGGAGCAGAATCACGCGCGGGTACTGGCGGACTGGCTGCGTAAACTGTGATTAACCGATCGCCAGCTCATCCACGTTGTGTGGCATCTCGTCGGGAGTAAGCGGCATCAAATGTTCCGGGCGAACAAACGCAAAACCGTGCTGATTATCAAAGGCGTAAACATCACCGGTGACCAGCCACAGCGCACGCGCTGATGTATCAGGTAATTGCGTCATGACGCCGTTAACCGGGTTCACAAAACGCTGGCCCGGCTGACAAAGGCCAAACAGCTCTACGGATTTACCGATATTTCGACGGCCCGCCGTCGTACGCGCACCCACAATTATCGCCATGCTGCCCGGTTTTAACTGAAACATACTTCTTCTCGCAAACGTACCGCCAGAAACTGGCTAAGAATAATCCTAAAGAGAAGTGTATCGCAGTTTTATTGCCGTTGTCATCTGGTCGGTTGCGGATGATCGCGTCGATAGAGATCCCATTCATCGATCACTTCCCCGCCTGGCAATTTACACTCGGTACGTACACCCTGCGGGCTTTGAACAGGGATTTGCTCTCCCCCTTTTTCCAGACAGTACACTGACGCCGGATTTGCCATACCAATAGCGTGCGGCGGTTGAGGCGCATCGGGAGGAGGTGTCTTTGTTGAGCATGCGGCCAGCGGTAAAACCAGCGCCAGGAGAAGATATTTCATTATCATGATCCTTCAGGGTGTTGAAAACGTCAGAGTAACGGGTCATCGCCGTTTTCTCCATGATTTCTCCATTAAACCTGCACGATTCATCCCTATAGTGGTGTCTGTTCTCACTCTGACCAGAGAACATCATTCCGTAATCAAGATGTTTTGCCCCGATCTCAACATCGGGGCTTTTTTTTAGCCTCTCCTTCATCCGCTTTCAGAAGAATCTATAAAATTAATCCAGTTCATGTTTTACTATGACCGGAGTCTATATTTTCAGCATAACATGCAGATACAGAGGTCTTCTGCATGGGAGTCAACCTGCCTCATGTCAGATATCATTCTTGCCCGTGTTTCAGAAACCCTCTCCACCGAGCAATCTCTCGACAGTCTGGTGCGTCAGCTACTGGAAATGCTGGAAATTGTGACGGATATGGAATCAACCTACCTGACCAAAATCGATATCAACGCGCGTTTGCAGCACATTTTATATGCCCGTAACAGCAAGCAAATGCAGATCCCGGAAGGGTTCAGCGTGCCCTGGGACGAAACGCTGTGTAAGCGCGCCATGGATAGCGACACCTTGTTCAGTAACGAGGTGCCCGACCGCTGGCCGGAATGTGAAGCGGCAAAAGCACTGGGTATTACAACCTATATGAGCGTGCCGGTTCACCTGGCTGACGGTTCTCTGTACGGCACGCTTTGCGCTGCCAGCACCGCACAGAAACAGTTCAGCGAACGTGGCGAGCAGGTGATCAGGCTCTTTGCCGGGTTAATTGGTCAGTACATTCAGAAAGAGTCGCTTGTGCTTCAGCTTCGTGAAGCAAATGCGGCGCTCATTGCCCACTCTTACACCGACGCCCTTACCGGCCTGCCGAATCGTCGCGCCATTTTTGAAAACCTTACCACCCTGTTCTCACTGGCGCGCCATCTTAACCGCAACGTCATGATTGCCTTTATTGATCTCGATGATTTCAAGCGAATCAATGATCAGTACGGTCATGAAGCGGGCGATCGGTTCCTCGTTCAGGTCGGCAATCGACTGACTCACCAGCAAACGCAGGACGAAATTATCGGCCGGCTCGGCGGCGATGAATTTCTGGTTGCCAGCCTGAGTCACAGCGATGATGGCGACGCCAGCATCGAGGTCAACGCTATCAAAACCCGCCTCAACGGCCGTATCACGGGTGAATATGGGTTAGGTAATGTCACTATTCTCTATCCCGGTGCAAGCTATGGCATCGTTATTGTTGATCCTCACTGCACAGATGAAGATAGTGCCCTGCGCACCGCAGACCTCGCGATGTATCAGGATAAAAAAGGAAAAAACAAAACAGGCTTTGTCGCGTTAGATTAAAACCGTACACTCTACGGCCTTATACAAACTCAAACAGGTGATGGCATGAGAATAGGGATCCTCTTTCCGGTGGTTATTTTTATCACGGCAGTCGTGTTTTTAGGCTGGTTTTTCCTTGGCGGTTACGCCGCGCCGGGGGCATAAATGAGAAAAACGACCCTCATCATGCTGATTGTCGCCATCGTGGCCGTCGCCGGTACGCAGTTAGGCTGGTGGTAACGCCCAAAGTAAAAAGGCCGCCCTCAGGCAGCCTTTTTTAACACAGGTCAGATTTAGCTTTTGATTTTTCTGTAGATAAACAGAACAACCAGCGCGCCAATCACCGCGACGACAAAGCTGCCGAAGTTGAAGCCATCAACTCTGCCAAAGCCGAACAGGGTACTGATCCAGCCACCGACGACTGCACCCACAATCCCCAGAACGATCGTGACGATGAAACCGCCGCCATCTTTGCCCGGCATAATCCACTTCGCCAGGATCCCCGCAATCAGCCCAAAGATAATCCAGGATAAAATTCCCATAGCTTTCCTCTCTGT
Organism: Enterobacter sp. MGH 4; assembly: GCF_000534735.1. Lineage (NCBI taxonomy): Bacteria > Pseudomonadati > Pseudomonadota > Gammaproteobacteria > Enterobacterales > Enterobacteriaceae > Enterobacter > Enterobacter sp. MGH 4. Next base: position 1,589,032 of record NZ_KI973289.1, read on the forward strand.
ATGGTTTTTGTCATTAAATCAACGACACAGAAAAGGATAGCACAGGATCTGAGAAAGGAAATTTGTGATAAGAATCACACGGTTCGTTTGAGTAAAATCTGAGCAATAAAAATTGCCGTTCCACACTCATCGTGGGGTTGCATCTTTTACTGAGAAAGATTATCTTTCTCATTACTGAATAGTTGAGCAAATCACTCAGGTATTCAGTACGACATTGCTCACATTGCTTCCAGTATTTCTTGCCCACTTTTTAGTGGGCTTTTTTTTGCCTCACCCCACCAAAATCTGGCGTTTTTTCCCATGAGGTGAACCGCTATTCTCTGTGGCTACTGAACAGCAAAGTGAATCTGATAACATGAACGTATCGAGCAAGTTCGTCATCTGCCTTAATCTTGTTTCTGCCAGTACGCTACTGTTACTGCTCTCAACACGGTTTGAGTGGTTCTGAGATGTAATGAGTCGGCATGGTGGCTTTCCTTTCAATCACGTGCGGGCTTAACGCGCATACTTGTAGCTTTAATGACCTGTGTTAAGATCCCTGCACCTCAGGACGTGGCGGGACAGCAGGAAAATGAACAAGGCCATTGCCGTTGCTATCATCTCAACCTTTATGGTCGTCCTGTCGCTGTATGCGGTTAACGCCATTATCGTTGAGCAGCAAAAGGACCGGCAGAGGGAGATCTCCCACACGCTCTTACGCTATTCCGAAGACTTGACGCAAAATATCGCCAGTACGCTTAAAAATACCTCCGCGAAGGGATGCGATAACGCCAGCCTGAACGTCTACCGTAAATTAAAGATGCAGAGTCTCTATTTCGCCGATGTGGGGTTTATTGAAAATGGGAAAATTACCTGCACCGCATTTTGGGGCAAGCTGGCAAATCCCATCGCCCTTCCCTCTGAGCTTCACAACACCCTGAACGGATTCAGTCTGGCGCAATTTTCACAGAAAGATTTTTTTGTAGGCAATGCGACAATTTATAACCATCTTATTATCTTCACATCACGTTCAGCCTACGATAAATTCTCTCCGGTCACCGCCAACTATTCACTTCGTTCTACCACGAAAGATTTCGACCGAACCTTTTTTACCGTTACGTCACCTACAGAAAACCTTAGCCGCTTGTCGTCACTGTTATTCACGCAGACCGTGACGCAGTGCAGCACGCGCTGGGATTTGTGCGTTACCGTCACCCACCACAATGCCGGACTGGCATCGCTCTCCCGCGTAGTGATGGTGCTCCTGTGCCTGTTTTTATACTTTATCTGGGTATCCCTGACGCTGTTTTCTCTTCGACTTTATGAAGATCGACTTTCTCTTGAGCGAACGCTGGTCAAGGCGGTGATAGCGAATACTATCAGCGTTCATTTTCAGCCCATAATTCGGGTTGCTGATAAGAAAATCGTCGGGGTTGAAGTGTTATCAAGATGGCAGGATAACAATCACAAAGAGGTTTCTCCTGAGCTGTTTATCCCGTTAATTAAAAAAATTGGTCTGTATAACGTTTATTATCAGAACATGATAAAGAAATCCCTGGCGGAAATTGCCGCTCTGGCGGCCGAACATCAGTTAATGATTTCACTGAACGTTGGCCGGACGGAAATTGAAGACGGCAAATTTCTGGCGGTATTACGTCATGCATGCTTAGAGAACGCTATTCCCTTATCGTTAATCAAAGTTGAGTTATCCGAGAATGGCGTTTCCACCTCGGCCATCCTTGAAGAGTTTTGTGAGGATCTTAAATCGGCAGGCGTCAAAATTTCAATAGACGATTTTGGCGTGCAAAACTCTAATCTGGCAAGGCTGTCCAATCTCAAATATGACGAAATCAAAGTGGATAAGTCGTTAGTGGATGGCATCAACGAGCATTATAAACAGGATATCCTGGTGATCTTTAGCGACGCGCTCGCTAAACTGCACAAAACCCTGGTGTTTGAGGGAGTCGAAAGCGAAACGCAATATCAGTTCATCGCGCAGAGATACCCCGATGCCCTCGTGCAAGGCTGGTACTTTTCAAAATCACTAACCCGGCACGACCTCGCCAGCCTGCTGGCTTACTCAGCGCGATGAAGCGTTATTCATTGCCCCATTGATTCAGGAAGTTCGCAATATCGTCAATGCGCGCTTCATCTATCTCCGCCTGGACAGCCATCTCCCGCTGCGCCTCTTCACTGATTTCCTCATTGTTGTATAAGCGAGTGAGCAGCAGCTGAAAATAGTGTGCCAGTGGCGTACGCTCCGCCTCTTCTGGCGGTTTTGCCGTTTCAGTCGCATACTCGTCGACGATGTCATAATACTTGAGCGGGATATCATGGGTCATAGCGTTGTTTTCCGTCTTGTGTGCATAAAAAACGGGAACCCTCAGGCTCCCGTTGTCATTTAACCCAGCGAGTGGATTACATGTTCGCGATAATCGCGTCGCCAAACTCTGAGCATTTCAGCAGTTTAGCGCCTTCCATCAGACGTTCAAAGTCATAGGTGACGGTTTTCGCGTTAATCGCGCCTTCCATACCCTTAACAATCAGGTCTGCGGCTTCGAACCATTCCATATGACGCAGCATCATCTCTGCGGACAGAATGATAGAGCCTGGGTTGACTTTGTCCTGGCCTGCATATTTCGGTGCAGTACCGTGAGTTGCTTCAAACAGGGCGCACTCGTCACCGATGTTCGCGCCCGGGGCGATACCGATACCACCGACCTGTGCTGCCAGCGCATCGGAGATGTAGTCACCGTTCAGGTTCATACAGGCGATCACGTCATATTCAGCAGGACGCAGCAGGATCTGTTGCAGGAACGCATCGGCGATCACATCTTTAATGATGATCTCTTTACCGGTGTTCGGGTTTTTAATTTTCTGCCATGGGCCGCCGTCGATCAGTTCACCGCCGAACTCTTCGGTCGCCAGCTGGTAGCCCCAGTCTTTGAACGCGCCTTCGGTGAACTTCATGATATTGCCTTTGTGAACCAGGGTCACAGAGTCACGATCGTTGGTGATAGCGTATTCGATGGCGGCACGCACCAGACGCTTGGTCCCTTCTTCGGAGCACGGCTTGATGCCGATGCCGCAATGCTCAGGGAAGCGAATTTTCTTCACGCCCATCTCTTCGCGCAGGAATTTAATCACTTTTTCTGCATCAGCAGAATCCGCTTTCCATTCGATACCGGCGTAGATGTCTTCAGAGTTTTCACGGAAGATGACCATGTCGGTCAGTTCCGGGTGCTTAACCGGGCTTGGAGTGCCCTGGTAGTAACGCACCGGACGCAGACACACATACAGATCCAGTTCCTGACGCAGCGCCACGTTCAGGGAGCGAATGCCGCCGCCAACTGGCGTGGTCAGAGGGCCTTTGATAGCAACGCGATAGTCGCGGATCAGGTCCAGCGTTTCGGCTGGCAGCCAGACGTCCTGGCCATAAACTTGAGTCGATTTTTCACCGGTGTAAATTTCCATCCAGGAAATTTTACGCTCGCCTTTGTAGGCTTTCTCAACAGCGGCATCAACCACTTTCAGCATTGCCGGGGTAACGTCTACACCGATACCGTCACCTTCGATGAACGGGATAATCGGGTTGTGAGGAACGTTAATCTTGCCGTTTTGCAGGGTGATCTTTTTACCTTCCGCCGGAACAACTACTTTGCTTTCCATTAACCTCTCCTTCGAGCGCTTCTGGTTGTTACTGATCTTATGTTAATAAATTGTAATGAGCCTTCCGATAGTACCTGATTGTCCGACGCCATGAAAGGTCTTCGTTATTAGGCTATAATGCGGCAATTGATAACGCCTGAAAATACCATGACGAAAACTTCTTTTAGAAAACACCGGGTTGAGCGATTCAGCTCACGACAAGCCACCAGAAGAACGCCAGAACCCCAGCCAACGCGGGTCATACTGTTCAATAAACCCTACGATGTATTGCCGCAGTTTACCGACGAGGCCGGGCGCAGCACGCTGAAGGATTTTATCCCCGTTCAGGGGGTCTACGCGGCCGGGCGTCTGGATCGCGACAGCGAGGGGTTGCTGGTGCTTACCAATGACGGCGTGCTCCAGGCCAGGCTTACTCAGCCGGGCAAACGTACCGGAAAAATTTACTATGTGCAGGTTGAAGGCGAGCCGGACGACGCGTCGCTGGCAAAGCTGCGCAACGGCGTAACGCTGAACGATGGTCCTACCCTGCCAGCTGGTATTGAGCGCGTGAATGAACCCGAGTGGCTGTGGCCGCGCAACCCGCCGATTCGTGAGCGCAAATCGATTCCCACCAGCTGGCTTAAAATCACCCTTTATGAAGGCCGCAACCGACAGGTCAGGCGCATGACTGCGCATGTGGGCTTCCCTACCCTGCGACTCATTCGCTACGCCATGGGCAGCTACACGCTGGACTCGCTGGCTAACGGGGAATGGCGGGATGTTACCCCTAAGGAGAACTGATGTTTAAACCCCATGTTACGGTCGCCTGCGTGGTCCACGCGCAGGGGAAATTCCTGGTGGTGGAAGAGACCATCAACGGCAAAGCGCTTTGGAATCAGCCAGCCGGGCATCTTGAAGCCAACGAAACCTTATTGCAGGCAGCGAAACGCGAGCTCTGGGAAGAGACGGGTATCCGCGCCGAACCGCAGCACTTTATCCGTATGCATCAGTGGATAGCGCCTGACCAGACACCTTTCCTGCGCTTTTTATTCGCCGTTGAGCTTAACGAAACGTGCGCCACTGAACCGCACGACGACGATATCGATCGCTGCCTGTGGGTGACCGCAGACGAGATCCTGAGCGCGCCAAACCTGCGCTCGCCGCTGGTTGCGGAAAGCATCCGCTGCTGGCAGTCTGCGGCGCGCCTGCCGCTGGATGTCATTGCAGAATTTAACTGGCCGTTTACAGAGGGTGTCAATGGTGGGGGGGCGTGATAGAATACGCCGCCTTGAAGTTCAATGTCGTGAGTATTCCATGTCAGATAACAGCCAGAAAAAAGTGATCGTCGGCATGTCCGGCGGTGTCGATTCCTCCGTTTCCGCCTACCTGTTGCAGCAACAGGGCTATAAGGTGGAGGGCCTGTTCATGAAGAACTGGGAGGAAGACGATGGCGAGGAATACTGCACTGCCGCTGCGGATCTCGCCGATGCGCAGGCCGTGTGCGATAAGCTCGGCATCGAACTGCACACCGTTAACTTTGCCGCAGAATACTGGGACAACGTTTTTGAACTTTTCCTCGAAGAGTACAAAGCGGGCCGCACGCCAAACCCGGATATCCTGTGTAACAAAGAGATCAAATTCAAAGCCTTCCTGGAATTCGCCGCGGAAGATCTGGGCGCAGACTACATTGCGACCGGCCACTACGTGCGTCGCGCGGATGTGTATGGTAAAAGCCAGCTGCTGCGCGGTCTGGATGGCAATAAAGATCAGAGCTACTTCCTCTACACGCTGAGCCATGAACAGATTGCCCAAAGTCTGTTCCCGGTCGGCGAGCTGGAAAAGCCGGAAGTGCGTAAGATTGCTGAAGATTTGGATCTGATCACCGCGAAGAAAAAAGACTCCACCGGTATCTGTTTTATCGGCGAGCGTAAATTCCGCGAGTTCCTGGGGCGCTACCTGCCTGCACAGCCGGGCAAAATCGTCACCGTTGACGGTGATGAGATTGGTCAGCACCAGGGGCTGATGTACCACACTCTCGGCCAGCGTAAAGGTCTGGGTATCGGCGGCACCAAAGAGGGCAGCGAAGATCCGTGGTACGTGGTCGACAAAGATGTCGAAAACAATATTCTGGTGGTGGCTCAGGGTCACGACCATCCGCGCCTGATGTCCGTTGGACTTATCGCGCAACAGCTGCACTGGGTCGATCGCGAGCCGCTGAAAGGCACGCTGCGCTGCACCGTGAAAACGCGCTACCGCCAGACGGACATCCCTTGCACCGTCACCGCACTGGATGACGATCGCATTGACGTGCGTTTCGACGAACCGGTTTCCGCCGTTACCCCTGGCCAGTCAGCTGTTTTCTACAGCGGCGAAATTTGCCTCGGCGGTGGGATCATTGAACAGCGCCTGCCGCTGCCTGCTGTTTAAACCGTTTGCACACATAAAGGAGACCGTGTGGCGAAGAACTATTACGACATCACCCTGGCGCTGGCGGGAATTTGCCAGTCAGCCCGTCTGGTGCAACAGCTGGCGCATCAGGGTCATTGCGACGCTGATGCCCTGCACGTTTCACTCAACAGCGTTATCGATCTTAACCCAGGCTCCACGCTGGGCGTCTTTGGCGGCAGTGAAACCAATCTTCGTCTCGGTCTTGAAACCCTGCTCGGCGTGCTCAACGCCAGCAACCGTCAGGGGTTGAACGCGGAACTGACACGCTACACCTTAAGCCTGATGGTGCTGGAACGTAAGCTGAACGCGGCGAAAGGCGCAATGAATACCCTGGGCGATCGCATCGCCGGGCTACAGCGCCAGCTCGACCACTTTGATCTCCAGTCTGAGACCCTGCTGAGCGCGATGGCCGGTATCTACGTCGACGTAATTAGCCCGCTCGGCCCGCGTATTCAGGTCACCGGTTCGCCTGCCGTATTGCAAAGCCCACAGGTACAGGCGAAGGTACGCGCTTCGCTGCTGGCAGGCATCCGTGCCGCCGTGCTGTGGCAACAGGTCGGCGGTGGCCGCCTACAGCTCATGTTTTCTCGTCATCGCCTGACGACTCAGGCAAAACAAATTCTTGCTCATTGTTAACCTCCCGGAGTTGCGAATTATGGAATTATCCTCACTGACCGCCGTATCCCCTGTCGATGGACGCTACGGCGATAAAGTCAGCGCGCTGCGCGGGATCTTCAGCGAATATGGCCTGCTGAAGTTCCGTGTTCAGGTTGAAGTGCGCTGGCTGCAAAAGCTGGCCGCCCAGACAGCAATCAAGGAAGTTCCTGCTTTTGACGCAAAGGCAAACGATTACCTTGATAAAATCGTTGCTGAGTTCAGCGAAGAAGATGCCGCGCGTATTAAAACCATCGAACGCACCACCAACCACGACGTGAAAGCGGTTGAATACTTCCTGAAAGAGAAAGTGGCAAGCGTCCCTGCCCTGCTCGCGGTATCTGAATTTATTCACTTCGCCTGTACCTCTGAAGATATTAACAACCTGTCTCACGCGCTGATGCTCTCTACCGCACGCAAAGAGGTGGTACTCCCTTACTGGCGTAAAATCATCGATGCGGTGAAAGCGCTGTCCGTGGAGTACCGCGATATTCCGCTGTTGTCCCGTACTCATGGCCAGCCAGCAACCCCATCCACCATGGGTAAAGAGATGGCGAACGTGGCGTACCGCATGGAACGCCAGTATCGTCAGCTGGAGCAGGTTGAGATCCTCGGCAAAATCAACGGCGCGGTGGGTAACTACAACGCCCACATTGCGGCGTACCCGGAAGTGGACTGGCACCAGTTCAGTGAAGAGTTCGTGACGTCTCTGGGGATCCAGTGGAACCCGTACACCACCCAGATTGAGCCGCACGACTACATCGCCGAGCTGTTTGACTGCATTGCGCGTTTCAACACCATCCTGATCGACTTCGATCGTGACGTCTGGGGCTACATCGCCCTGAACCACTTCAAGCAGAAGACCATCGCCGGGGAAATCGGTTCGTCCACCATGCCGCACAAAGTGAACCCAATCGACTTCGAAAACTCCGAAGGTAACCTGGGCCTGGCGAATGCCGTGTTGCAGCATATGGCGAGTAAGCTGCCGGTCTCCCGCTGGCAGCGCGACCTGACTGACTCCACGGTGCTGCGTAACCTGGGCGTGGGTATTGGCTACGCGCTGATCGCCTACCAGTCCACCCTGAAGGGTGTGAGCAAGCTGGAGGTGAACCGCGACCGTCTGCTGGACGAGCTGGATCACAACTGGGAAGTGCTGGCGGAGCCGATTCAGACGGTGATGCGTCGTTATGGCATCGAAAAACCGTACGAGAAACTCAAAGAGCTGACCCGCGGTAAACGCGTTGATGCTGAGGGTATGAAACAGTTTATCGATGGTCTGGCGCTGCCCGAAGAAGAAAAAGCGCGCCTGAAAGAGATGACCCCGGCAAACTATATTGGCCGCGCCATTACTATGGTTGACGAGCTGAAGTAATCACCCTCCCCCTTTCCATCCGGAAAGGGGGCTGCTTATCATCATCGTGTCGACGTTCACACCCCGTTACAGGCTCTGCCGGGATTACAACCTGTTGTCAGGCTGGTTGTTATTTTTCGCCGTGGAATAACTTTCCGGAATATATCGTTTTAAGCCGAACGGGCACAGCCTGAACTGGCACGGGGTCTCAACCGTGCATGGCCGATCCATCTCCTGCCGGTTACCTGGACACGCGTTTTTCTGTTTGAACCCCATCCAGCCAATTGATGTATAGGGCATTGCCTGCGCTATCCATACCCTACGCCGCCGATCGTTAATCAGGATACCCTGGTTTGAGGTGGTGATGATTTCACCGGCACGAACGTAATAATCCCCTTTTAGCCAAAGGATATAATTCAGGCCATATTGTGTTTCAACTTTGCAAAAGATGGTTCCACTTTCCGGGCTCGCAATAGTCTCAACAACCTTCCATTCCATAGAATCCTCTTTACTCGCTATATTGCTGTTTTGTTGTGTAAAAATGCTGATTTTCTGGCACATCTTATGCAAATCTAATTTCGCACCATAAAATAAGCGTAGACAAAGACAGGCATAGTGAGAACATCCTTACAAAAAAAAGGGCAATCTTTACAAAACTGGCGTGCCCGTTCTGTCAAAAAAGCGACTCGCCTTCAACCGTTCATAAACGGATGGATGTTTTATCCGGATTGCGAAAGCGTGCGAAAACAAGTCAGTTTATATTACCCGCGCCTTCTGGGGGCGTATGAGGCTTATGTGAGGTGGGTGGGCGATATGAAACAGGATCAGGTCAACATACTTAATAATCAGATGCCTGGGGTATTACCACCTGTCTTCAGAAGCATGAAAAAAATCATTTAATTTCATAACGCTGGTGTCAACCTGGATAATCAGCGTTAAACTATTCATACCATTTATAAAGGGAGAAATGATGATGCGCGTACTGGTTGTTGAGGATAACGCATTGCTACGTCATCACCTGAAAGTTCAACTTCAGGAGATGGGTCATCAGGTGGACGATGCTGAAGACGCAAAAGAGGCCGATTATTATCTCAATGAACACCTGCCGGACATCGCCATTGTCGATTTAGGGCTGCCGGATGAAGACGGATTATCTCTTATCCGCCGCTGGCGTAGCCATGACGTTTCCCTGCCGGTACTGGTGCTGACTGCTCGCGAAGGCTGGCAGGACAAGGTTGAAGTGTTGAGCGCAGGCGCAGATGACTACGTGACCAAACCCTTCCATATTGAAGAAGTCGCCGCGCGTATGCAGGCGCTGCTGCGCCGCAACAGCGGGCTGGCGTCACAGGTGATCTCTCTGCCGCCGTTCCAGGTGGATCTCTCCCGCCGCGAATTTTCAATAAATGATGAAGTAATCAAGCTGACCGCATTCGAATACACCATCATGGAAACGCTGATCCGTAACAACGGTAAAGTGGTGAGCAAAGATTCCCTGATGCTTCAGCTTTATCCGGATGCCGAACTGCGCGAAAGCCACACCATTGACGTGCTGATGGGCCGCCTGCGCAAAAAAATTCAGGCACAGTACCCGCACGACGTGATTACCACCGTGCGTGGTCAGGGCTACCTGTTCGAATTACGCTAAATGAAAGGGATTTTGCGCCACATTTTACCCCTTTCACTGCGGGTTCGCTTTCTGCTGGCAACCGCCGCCGTCGTGCTCGTGCTGTCCCTCTCTTACGGAATGGTGGCGTTGGTCGGGTACAGCGTAAGCTTCGATAAAACCACCTTCCGCCTGCTTCGCGGCGAAAGTAATCTGTTCTATACCCTGGCGAAATGGGAGAACAACCAAATCACCGTCGAGATGCCGGAAAACCTGAACCAGCAGAGCCCAACGCTGGCACTCATTTACGATGAAAAAGGAAAATTGCTGTGGGCGCAGCGCGACGTCCCCTGGCTGAAAAAGCGCATCCGTCCGGAATGGCTTAAAACCAATGGTTTTCACGAAATAGAAGCCGACCTCAACTCTACCAGCATCCTGCTGCGTGACGATCGGGCGTTACAGAACAAGCTCAATGAGATCCGCGCTGAAGATGACGACACGGAGATGACCCACTCGGTGGCCATCAACCTGTATCCCGCCACTCTGAACATGCCGCAGCTGACCATTGTAGTGATCGATACGATACCGGTTGAGCTAAAACGTTCGTATATGGTCTGGAATTGGTTCGTGTACGTTCTGGCTGCCAACCTGCTGCTGGTGATCCCTCTCCTGTGGGTTGCTGCGTGGTGGAGCCTCCGCCCGATTGAATCCCTTGCCAAAGAGGTGCGCGAGCTGGAGGAACATCACCGCGAGAAGCTTAACCCTGAAACTACGCGCGAACTGACCAGCCTGGTGCGCAACCTCAACCGCCTGCTGAAAAGCGAACGTGAACGTTACGACAAGTATCGCACGACGCTCACCGATCTTACGCACAGCCTGAAAACCCCGCTGGCAGTGATGCAAAGTACACTGCGTTCAATGCGCAGTTCGAAAATGAGCGTGGATGACGCCGAGCCGGTAATGCTGGAGCAAATCAGCCGTATTTCACAGCAGATTGGTTATTACCTGCACCGCGCGAGCATGCGTTCCGGAAGCGCCTTATTGAGCCGTGAACTGCACCCGGTAGCCCCGCTGCTGGATAACCTCACCTCTGCGCTGAACAAGGTTTACCAGCGTAAAGGGGTAAACATCAGTCTGGATATCTCACCGGAAATAAGCTTTGTTGGCGAGAAGAATGACTTTATGGAAGTGATGGGAAATCTGCTCGATAACGCCTGCAAATATTGTCTGGAGTTTGTCGAGGTGTCCGCGCGCGTAACGGATAACGAACTGCATATTATCGTTGAGGATGATGGTCCTGGCATTCCCCATAATAAACGCGAAGTGGTATTCGATCGCGGTCAGCGCGCCGATACGCTGCGCCCGGGCCAGGGTGTCGGATTATCCGTCGCCCGGGAAATTGTCGATCAGTACGAGGGCAAGATTGAAACCGGCGAAAGTCTGCTGGGCGGTGCCCGTATGGAAGTCATTTTTGGCCGCCAACAGCCCGTATTGAACGATAGTTAACCCGAAATGTGAAAAATACGCGGATCTCGCAGCCAGGGGTCGGTGCTTCCGTTATAATCCGTCTCAGTAAGAGCCTGCGGAATACAAAAATATGGATTATCAATTAACGCTTAACTGGCCCGAATTTATTGAACGTTACTGGCAAAAACGCCCGGTCGTTCTTAAACGCGGGATCAGCAATTTTATCGACCCTATTTCTCCTGACGAACTCGCTGGTCTGGCGATGGAAAACGAGGTAGACAGCCGTCTGGTGAGCCATCAGGACGGGAAATGGCAGGTAAGCCACGGTCCCTTTGAAAGCTACGATCACCTGGGCGAAAGCAACTGGTCTTTACTGGTGCAGGCGGTCAACAACTGGCACGAACCCACCGCAGCCTTGATGCGTCCCTTCCGCGCCCTCCCAGACTGGCGAATGGACGATCTGATGATCTCCTTCTCTGTTCCCGGTGGCGGCGTGGGTCCGCATCTTGATCAGTACGACGTGTTTATCATTCAGGGTACCGGTCGCCGTCGCTGGCGAGTGGGCGAAAAAGTGCCAATGAAGCAGCACTGCCCGCACCCGGATCTGCTTCAGGTTGATCCGTTTGAAGGGATCATTGATGAAGAGCTGGAGCCAGGCGACATTCTGTATATCCCGCCAGGCTTCCCGCATGAAGGTTATTCCCTGGAAAACTCGCTAAACTATTCGGTTGGTTTCCGCGCGCCAAGCGGCCGCGAGATGATCAGCGGATTCGCTGACTATGTTTTACAGCGCGAGCTGGGCAGCCATCGTTACAGCGATCCGGATGTTCCGGCGCGTGAGCACCCGGCCGATATTCTGCCAGAGGAGCTGGATAAGCTGCGCGGTATGATGCTGGATCTGATCAACGAACCGGAGCACTTCAGACAGTGGTTTGGCGAGTTTATCAGCCAGTCGCGTCACGAACTGGACGTCGCACCGCCAGAGCCGCCGTATCAGGCAGATGAAATTTATGATGCCCTCCAGCAGGGCGATAAGCTGGTTCGTCTGGGCGGATTACGTGTATTGCGCATTGGCGAAGAGGTATTCGTCAACGGCGAGCGCCTGGACTCTCCACACCGTCCGGCACTGGAAGCGATTGCCAGCCATATGGTGCTGTCTGCGGATACCTTTGGCGACGCGCTGGACGATCCCTCCTTCCTCGCCATGCTGGCCGCGCTGGTTAACAGCGGGTACTGGTTTTTTGAGGACTGAGTCATGATGTTTGCCGGGTGGCGGCTACGCCTTACCCGGCCTACAAAAGCCGTTCCCGTAGGCCCGGTAAGCGATGCGCCACCGGGCTTTTTTTACTTCCGCTCCCCCGCCGCAAAATCCTCAATCTCCCCCGCCCAGTCTGCCGGATATAACCCCTCCCGCACGTCCCGATGAAACGTTGAATAGGGCCAGTCGACGACTTTCCCGACATAGCCATGCTTCAGCGGATTGATGTAGACGTAATCCATATGCCGCCGGTAATCCTGTTCATTGCGAATAGTGTGCTCCCAGAAACGCGGTTGCCAGACGTGGCGCATCTCAATGTTGCGGCTAAACATTTTTTTGATGTCGCGCCAGCGCGACGAAAAGTCACTGTCCCCTTCCGGTAAGGTCCAGATACAGTGCATATGTTCAGGCAGGATAACCCAGGCGTTAATGGTGAAGGGCTTCGCATGCTTAACCGTGGCGGTAGCGGAACGCAGGCTGTCGATGTGGCGGGTAAGTAAATCGCTCTGACGGTTTTGCAGATTGACGGTGAAAAACCAGGTCCCACCGGGGATGTAGTGGCGGCGGTAGTTTGACATTGGCACTCCTTGCCCATTGCCCGGTGGCGCTTCGCTTACCGGGCCTACGATCGAAATGTAGGCCGGGTAAGGCGTAGCCGCCACCCGGCATGAAACATTACCGCTTCGCGGTTAACTCTGCTATCCGCACAATCACCTGCACCGCTTTTTCCATCCCTTCCAGCGTCACGAACTCATGCTTGCCGTGGTAGTTATATCCACCGGTAAACAGGTTCGGGCACGGCAGGCCCATAAATGACAGCTGCGAACCATCGGTTCCACCACGGATCGGTTTCATCACCGGCTCGATATCACAATCGCGCATCGCCTGCTGGGCGATATCAAGAATGTGCGGATGCTCCATCACCTTCTCGCGCATATTGTAATAGCTGTCTTCGATGATGAGCTCAATATAGCAATCCGGGTGCAGCCCCTTGCCGACCTTTTTCGCGATCTCCATCATCTTACGCTTGCGCGCTTCAAAGGCTTTGCGGTCAAAATCGCGGACGATATAGTGCATCTGCGCGCTGTCCACGTTCCCCTTGATGCTGGTCAGATGATAAAAACCCTCATACCCTTCCGTCATCTCCGGGCTCTCTTCGGCAGGAACTTCCGCATGAATACGCGCAGCCAGCGACAGCGCATTCACCATCACCCCTTTCGCAGAGCCCGGGTGCACGTTATTCCCGACGATTTTGATCGTCACCGATGCCGCGTTAAAGTTTTCATACTCAAGTTCACCCACGCCGCCACCGTCGACGGTGTAGGCCCACTGAGCGTTAAACGCCTCAACGTCAAAATGTTTCGCGCCTTTTCCTACCTCTTCATCCGGCGTGAAGGCCACGCGGATATCGCCATGTGGGATATTTTTGCCCTTCAGCACCGCCAGCGCCGTCATGATCTCGGCGATACCCGCTTTGTCATCGGCCCCCAGCAAGGTTTTGCCGTCGGTGGTGATTAACGTCTGCCCCAGCAGCTGATGCAGTACCGGGAACATCACCGGCGACAGCACTTCGTCGCCAATGCCCAGCGCAATATCTCCGCCGCGGTAGTTTTCAACAATCTGCGGATTAACGTGTTTACCGCTAAAATCAGGTGAGGTATCGACATGAGAAATAAAGCCAATCGCCGGGATATCTCCCTCAACGTTGGCCGGCAGCGTTCCCATCACGGTCCCCTTTTCACTGAGCGTGACATCAACCAGCCCCATGGCCTCCAGCTGCTCTTTCAGCAGATTTAGCAGCTTCCACTGGCCTTCGGTGCTTGGCACCTGTCGGACCCCCGGCTTAGATTGGGTATCCAGCGAAACGTAATGTAAGAAACGCTCAAGTAGTTTATCCATGCAGTCACCCTCACTTTTTGTGACAACATTATCATTAAGCAGCAAAACGCAAATATTGCGTCAGGTCACTTTTATCCCGCAAACGAGAACTTTTTACGTTTATATCGTTCTGCGTTAATAAATGTAGCTTATGAATAAGTGAGAAGGATTGGCGATTCAATGGGTTTGCCGTAGAATGTCCGCCCTCATTACGAGTCACCAAGGTGGTTACACACAAACCCCGCTTCAGTCTGCTGCTTGAGGCGTCTATATGGGACAGCGCGAAAATTGAATACACAACCCCGTTCCCTTTCACCGCTGGTGCAACTGGAACGAATTCGTAAAAGTTTCGATGGCAAAGATGTCATTTCCGATCTTAATCTGACCATCAATGACGGTGAGTTTCTCACGCTGCTTGGCCCCTCCGGCTGCGGCAAAACCACCGTCCTGCGCCTTATTGCCGGGCTGGAAAGCGTCGATAACGGCCATATCCATCTTGAGAACCAGGACATTACCCAGGTCCCTGCCGAAGATCGCCACGTCAATACCGTCTTTCAGAGCTATGCCCTGTTCCCGCACATGACCGTGTTTGAGAACGTGGCGTTTGGCCTGCGGATGCAAAAAACACCCGCCAGCGAGATCCCGCCGCGCGTTACCGAAGCCCTGCGCATGGTGCAGCTGGAGGCATTCGCCCAGCGCAAGCCGCATCAACTTTCTGGTGGTCAGCAGCAGCGTGTGGCTATTGCCCGCGCCGTGGTCAACAAACCACGCCTGCTCCTGCTGGATGAATCCCTCTCCGCGCTGGACTACAAGCTGCGCAAGCAGATGCAGAACGAGCTGAAAGCGCTTCAGCGTAAGCTCGGCATCACGTTCGTGTTTGTCACTCACGATCAGGAAGAAGCCCTGACTATGTCAGACCGTATCGTGGTGATGCGTGAGGGTAAGATTGAGCAGGACGGCACGCCGCGTGAAATTTACGAGGAGCCGAAAAACCTGTTCGTCGCCAGCTTCATTGGCGAAATCAATATTTTCAACGCCACGGTGATTGAGCGTCTGGACGAGCAGCGCGTGCGCGCCAACGTGGAAGGCCGCGAATGCAACATCACTGTGAACTTTGCCGTGGAAAAGGGACAAAGGCTCAACGTTCTGCTGCGCCCGGAAGATCTTCGCGTCGATGAGATCCACGACACGGCTGACGCCGAAGGTCTGATCGGTTACGTTCGCGAACGAAACTACAAAGGGATGACCCTCGAATCCGTTGTGGAACTGGAAAACGGCAAAATGGTGATGGTTAGTGAGTTCTTCAACGAGGACGATCCGGACTTCGACCACTCGCTGGATCAGAAGATGGTCATCAACTGGGTAGAAAGCTGGGAGGTTGTACTGGCTGATGAAGAACACAAGTAAGTTCCAGAATGTGGTGATTGCCACGATCGTCGGTTGGCTTGTGTTGTTTGTCTTTCTTCCCAACCTGATGATCATTGTAACCAGCTTCCTGACCCGCGACGACGCGAACTTCGTCGCGATGGTCTTTACGCTGGACAACTACGCACGCCTGCTCGATCCGCTCTACTTTGACGTGCTGCTGCACTCGCTCAATATGGCGCTGATTGCCACCGTTGCCTGTCTGGTGCTGGGGTATCCGTTCGCGTGGTTCCTGGCTCGCCTGCCGCAAAAAGTGCGTCCGCTGCTGCTGTTTTTACTGATTATGCCATTCTGGACCAACTCGTTAATCCGCATATATGGGCTGAAAATCTTCCTCAGCACCAAAGGTTATCTGAACGAGTTTCTGCTGTGGCTTGGGGTTATTGATACGCCGATCCGCATTATGTTCACTCCGAGCGCGGTGATCGTCGGCCTGGTCTATATCCTGCTGCCGTTTATGGTGATGCCGCTTTACTCAAGTATTGAAAAGCTTGATAAACCACTTCTGGAAGCCGCGAGAGACCTGGGGGCCAGCAAGCTGCAAACCTTTATCCGCATCATTATCCCGCTGACCATGCCGGGCATTATTGCCGGATGTCTGCTGGTCATGTTGCCTGCGATGGGCCTGTTCTACGTGTCGGACCTGATGGGCGGGGCGAAAAACCTGCTGATCGGCAACGTGATCAAGAGCCAGTTCCTGAACATCCGCGACTGGCCGTTCGGCTCGGCCACCAGCATTACGCTGACGGTGGTAATGGGGCTGATGCTGCTGGTTTACTGGCGTGCCTCACGCCTGCTGAATAAGAAGGTGGAGCTGGAATGATCGGTCGACTGCTTCGCGGCGGTTTTATGACCGCCATTTATGCGTATCTTTATATTCCGATAATCATTTTGATCGTGAACTCCTTTAACAGTTCACGCTTCGGGATCAACTGGCAAGGGTTTACCACCAAATGGTATGGCCTGCTGATGAACAATGACAGCCTGCTACAGGCCGCTCAGCACTCGCTGACGATGGCGGTATTCTCTGCCACCTTCGCGACGCTGATTGGCTCGCTGACCGCCGTGGCGCTGTACCGCTACCGTTTTCGCGGTAAGCCGTTCGTCAGCGGTATGCTGTTTGTGGTGATGATGTCCCCGGACATCGTGATGGCCATTTCACTGCTGGTGCTGTTTATGCTGCTGGGCGTCCAGCTCGGTTTCTGGTCGCTGCTGTTTTCGCATATCACCTTCTGCCTGCCGTTTGTGGTGGTAACCGTCTACGCGCGACTGAAAGGATTCGACGTACGCATGCTGGAAGCGGCGAAAGATCTGGGTGCCAGCGAGATGACCATTTTGCGCAAAATCATCCTGCCGCTGGCGATGCCTGCCGTGGCAGCCGGATGGCTGCTCAGCTTTACCCTGTCGATGGACGACGTGGTCGTGTCCTCCTTCGTCACCGGGCCGAGCTACGAAATTCTGCCGTTGAAGATCTACTCAATGGTGAAAGTCGGTGTTTCACCCGAAGTGAACGCGCTGGCGACTATTCTGTTGGTGTTATCGCTGGTTCTGGTGATTGCCAGCCAGGTTATTGCTCGTGATAAAACAAAATCTCAGGGGACACAGAAATGAAAAAAATACTTGCCGCTGCGGCACTGGTGCTCGGAATGGGTGCCGCGCATGCTGATGACAGCAAAACGCTCTATTTCTACAACTGGACCGAGTATGTGCCGCCGGGCCTGCTGGAGCAGTTCACCAAAGAGACGGGCATCAAGGTGATCTATTCGACCTACGAGTCGAATGAAACCATGTACGCCAAGCTCAAAACCTATAAAGATGGCGCGTATGACCTGGTGGTGCCGTCGACCTATTTCGTCGACAAGATGCGCAAAGAAGGCATGATCCAGAAGATCGATAAAACGAAGCTAACCAATTTTTCAAACCTCGATCCTGAGATGCTAAACAAGCCATTCGACCCGAACAACGATTATTCCATTCCGTACATCTGGGGCGCGACGGCAATTGGCGTCAACAGCGATGCCGTTGATCCAAAAACGGTTTCATCCTGGGCTGATCTGTGGAAGCCGGAATACAAAAGCAGCCTGCTGTTAACCGATGATGCGCGCGAAGTGTTCCAGATTGCGCTGCGTAAACTCGGCTACTCCGGCAACACCACCGATCCGAAAGAGATCGAAGCGGCGTATAACGAACTGAAAAAGCTGATGCCAAACGTGGCGGCGTTCAACTCGGATAACCCGGCTAACCCGTATATGGAAGGTGAAGTGAATCTGGGGATGGTCTGGAACGGCTCTGCGTTTGTGGCGCGTCAGGCCGGTACGCCGCTGGAGGTGGTCTGGCCGAAAGAGGGCGGCATCTTCTGGATGGACAGCCTCGCGATCCCGGCTAATGCGAAAAACGTCGATGGCGCCCTGAAGCTGATTAACTTCCTGCTGCGCCCGGATGTGGCAAAACAGGTGGCGGAAACTATTGGTTACCCGACACCAAACCTGGCCGCGCGGAAGCTGTTAAGTCCTGAAGTGGCGAATGATAAATCGCTTTATCCGGACGCTGAAACCATCAGCAAAGGGGAATGGCAGAACGACGTCGGTGACGCGAGCCGCCTGTATGAAGAGTATTATCAGAAGCTAAAAGCAGGCCGTTAATGCACAACGGGCGACGCAAGGTCGCCCGTTACCCTTACAGCCCCTTCAGGAGTTTATCCACAAAGGCTGGTACCACCTCGCTGGCCAGACCGTAATGCTTCTCTTCAAACTCACTCCCGACCTGGCTTGGCTCCAGATTAAGCTCCACCGTATGGGCACCTTGCAGTCGCGCTTCGTGAACAAACCCCGCCGCAGGATAGACATGTCCTGAGGTACCAATGGCGATAAAGACGTCCGCCATGGCCAGGGCGCTGTAGATCTCATCCATTCCCAGCGGCATTTCGCCAAACCAGACCACATGGGGACGCAGACGCGAAGGGAACTGACAGCAGTGGCAGCGGTCTTCGTCCAGCACGTCCTCTTTCCACTCCAGCACCTGCCCACTCCATGCGCACCGCACCTTGAGCAGTTCGCCGTGCATGTGAATGATGTTGTGGTTTCCGGCTCTTTCATGAAGATTGTCGATGTTTTGCGTCACCAGCAGAAAACGATCCCCCAGCGCCTCCTCAAGCTTTGCCAGCGCCAGGTGCGCCGCGTTTGGCGCAATCTCCGGCTGCTGAAGCTGGCGACGACGGGCGTTGTAAAACGCCTGAACCAGCGCCGGATCGCGGGCGAAACCTTCCGGCGTCGCCACATCTTCTACTCGGTGTTCTTCCCACAGCCCGTCCGCCGCGCGGAAGGTCTGAATACCGGATTCGGCGGAGATCCCCGCCCCGGTCAACACCACCACTCTGGGTTTATCCATCGCTTCTGGCATCATCCTGTCTCTGAAAAAGATCCGCTGACGCAGGCGTTCACGTAAGCGGCGTTTATTTTTGCGAAAACGGCTGAGTCGACCCTGGCGACGCGACAGCATAGTAACCTCGTAAACTAATCGGTGAGATGAAGGAATGCGGCTCCGCGCATGCCTCCTGCGTCCCCGTGTCGCGCACGCTCAATGCGCGGCACGCGGGCGACCGGCAATAAATGTCGGGGCAAACGCCCGGACAGCTGTTCCGTAATCGCAGTGAAATTTGACAGCCCTCCCCCGATCACCAGCAGATCCGGGTCGACGATGGTCAGGATATTCCCCAGACACACCGCCAGCAAATCAAGATAGCGCTCAACGTGCTCACGCGCCTGCGCGTCTCCCTGCTCCCACAGCGTAATGATTTGAGGGGCCTCAAGTTTCTGATGATAGAAGTGTTCATAAAGCCATGCAAACCCGCGCCCTGAAAGGTAACTCTCAATGCAGCCGTGCTGACCACAGCCGCAGCGGGTAAGCGGGAAATCACGACCAACGACGTCCAGCGCATCCACCGGCAGACGGATATGACCAAATTCTCCGGTAATGTAGCTGCGCCCGGTAATGGGCTTACCGTTAATGACAATCCCGCCACCGACGCCCGTTCCGAGGATCAGCCCCATCACCAACGGATAGCGACGAAACTCGTCGTCCCAGGCCTCTGAGAGAGCAAAACAGTTGGCATCGTTGTCTAAGCGCACGTCGCGCTCAAGGAGAGCAGAAAGATCGGCACGCAGGGGGTTGCCGCTGGCAGCAGGAACGTTGGCGGCATACAGCGTGCCGTCGTCGGTTTCGGGCATACCCGGTATACCAATGCCGACGCTGCCTTTGACGCCAAAGCGTTCATCCGCCTGCGCCACCAGCGCGGCAATGGCGGTTAAAAATTCATCGTAGCTATCGCGCGGCGTAGGCACGCGGGTTTCCCATTGTAGCTTAAGGTCTTTATCGAACACGCCGAGCGCAATCTTGGTGCCGCCAATATCAAATCCGTAATACATGATGCATTCCTCTGTTTGATTCAGCGGCCAAAAGACCGCTAAACCATGACGAAATTACTGGCCACTTAATACCCTCGCCGGATCAATTCGGCTTGCGCGACGCGCCGGATACCAGCTTGCCAGCAGACTCAGTAAAAGTGCTGTAACCAGCACATAAATGACGTCCAGCCAGTGCAGTTCAGACGGCAGGAAGTCAATAAAATAGATATCGCCTGACAGGAATTGATGGCCGATAAGCGCCTCAATCCCGTTGATAATCGGCGTCAGCTGAAGAGACACCACCACGCCGATGACCACGCCGCAGAGGCTACCAAACAGCCCCGCCAGCAAACCGTACCAGACGAAGATGGCGCGAATAAGACCGTCTTTCGCCCCTAAGGTACGCAGCACGGCAATGTCGCCGCTCTTGTCCTTAACGGCCATGACCAGCGTAGAGACGATATTAAAGCACGCCACGCCAATCACCAGCACCATCGCCAGATACATAATCGCGCGGATCATCTGGATATCACGGTACATATACCCGTAAGTGCCGATCCAGCTTTTGATGTAGACATAGTTATTGGTCACGCTGCCAGCGTCACGCACCAGTGTATTGGCGTTGAAAACGTCGTTAACCTTAATGGCAATGCCCGTCACGCTGTCGCTCATATCCAGATACTGGCGCGCATCTTCCAGCGGCACCATCGCGAAGCTGTGATCGAGCTGGCCGCTCAGCTGCAAAATACCGGTGACGTGCAGACGCACGCGCTTAGGCTGCTGCAATTTGTGATCAGCGCTGGCGTTCGGGATCATGATCGAGACCCAGTCGCCCTGCTTCACCTTCAGTGCATCGGCAACGCCTTTGCCCATGATGATCTGCTGTTCGCCAGCCTTAAAGGTTGCCCATGCACCATTTTGCACATAGCGAGGCAGCGCGCTCAGACGCTCCTCCTGACGTGGATTCACCCCTTTCACCTGAATGGCGCGCAGGTTTACCCCGCTCTCTACCAGCCCGGTAAAGTTGATGTAAGGTGCAGCCGCCGCAATGCCGGGTACCTTTTCCACTTTGTTCAGGGCATCACGCCAGCTGGACCACGGCTGGTTAACCGGCTCGATTTCACCGTGGGGTACAACGGCCAGAATGCGGTTATTCAGTTCTCGCTCAAAGCCATTCATGGCGCTTAAGCCCACGATTAGAACCGCCACGCCCAGGGCGATACCGATGGTGGAGATCACGGAGATAAGGGAAACCATCCCGCTCCGGCGACGACCGCGGCTAAAGCGTAACCCAATGAGTAACGATAACGGTGAAGCCATTACTCCGCTCCCATCAGCGTCAGTTCTGCATTCAGACGACCGTCGCGCATTTCCAGCTGACGGCCCATCCGCTTAGCCAGCTGCAAATCGTGCGTGACCACCAGAAACGCGGTTCCCTGCGCGGCGTTCAGTTCGCCGAGAAGCTGGAAAATGCTGTCTGCGTTACGCGCATCGAGGTTACCTGTCGGCTCATCCGCCAGCACCAGGCGCGGGTTGTTGACCAGCGCACGGGCGATGGCCACACGCTGACGCTCGCCGCCGGAAAGCTCAGACGGACGATGATTCCCGCGATGACCCAGCCCTACCGCGTTTAGCATGTCGCTGGCGCGGGCATTGATTTCTGCGGGTTTCTTTTTACCAATCAGCAGCGGCATCGCCACGTTTTCCAGCGCCGTAAAGTCCGGCAGCAGGTGGTGGAACTGATAGATAAAACCCAGCTCACGGTTACGCAGCTCGGCTTTCGCCGTAGACGACATTTTACTCAGCGGCTGCCCGGAAAAGATCACATCGCCTTCGGTTGGCGTGTCCAGCCCGCCCAGCAGGTGCAGCAGCGTACTTTTGCCGGAGCCGGAGCTGCCAACAATCGCCATCATCTCGCCTTCACCCACGCTAAAGCTGACATTGTGCAGCACGTCGGTCTGCACAGCGCCTTCCTGATAGCGTTTGGACAGGTTGTCGCACTGCAACAGGATCTTATTCATAACGTAAAGCCTCAGCGGGTTGAGTGGCGGCAGCCCGCCAGGAAGGATAAAGCGTAGAGAGCAGCGCAATAGCCATCGCGGCCAGCGCAATACCGACCACCTGGAGCGGCTCGATAGCCACCGGCAGCGCCGCACCATCAAGCAGCGCGCCGATAATCGGCATGAGATTGTTGAGCTGGCTGGCGAGCAGCGCACCCAGCGCCGCGCCGAGCAGCGCGCCGATGATGCCAGCGCTGGCACCCTGCACCATAAATACCGCCATGATCTGGCGCGGCGTCAGCCCCTGGGTTTGCAGAATGGCGACTTCGCCTTGCTTCTCCATCACCATCAGCCCGAGCGAGGTGATGATATTAAACGCGGCAACGGCCACGATCAGGCTCAGCAGCAGCCCCATCATGTTTTTCTCCATGCGCACGGCCTGGAACAGTTCGCCTTTGCGGTCGCGCCAGTCCTGCCATTTCGTTCCTTCCGGTAGCGTCTGCTGGCTAAGGGTATCCACCTTCAGCGGCGCATCAAGCCACAGACGCCAGCCGGTGATATTTCCCGCCGGGTAGCGCATAAGACGCGAGGCGTCCTGAATGTTAACCAGCATCTGGTAACCATCGACTTCGCTGTTCGCCGCAAACGTGCCAATCACGTTGAACAGGCGCTGGCTTGGCAGACGCCCCATCGGCGTAAACTGACTGGCTGAGGGCACCATCACGCGCAGTTGATCGCCACGGTTGACCCCGAGCTGCCCGGCAAGCTGCTCGCCGAGGATGACGTTGTATTTACCCGCTTCCAGGTCGGTTTGTTTCACATTGACCAGGAACGGCGTCAGCGGATCTTTTTGCGCCGGATCGATACCCAGCATCACCCCGACCGCCACGCTGCGGGCGCTTTGCAGCACCACATCGCCCGTCGTGAGGGGCGCAACGCGCGTGACACCCTGTAACTTCATCGCGCTTTCCGGCAGCTGTTGCGGGTTAACGGAGCCCTGAGTGGAAGAGAGAACGGCCTGCGGCATCAGCCCCAGGATATTGTTTTGCAGCTCGCGCTCGAAGCCGTTCATGACGGAAAGCACCGTCACCAGAGCCATCACGCCAAGCGTAATGCCAATAGTCGAAAGCCAGGAGACAAAGCGACCGAAGCGGTCCGCGGCGCGCCCACGCATGTAACGTAAGCCTATGAAGAGTGCGACAGGTTGATACATGAAATCCGTCTGTTTGCTGATAGCAGACCCACGAGTATATAAGCGAATCCGCTAAGCGTAAATGACTGAAACCGTAAGATTCGGTAATCATTTTTCCGAAAAATTCAGATAAATCATCATGCTACTGACTGAACTTCCGCCATACAGCCTCCACCTTTTCCGAAAATCGTCCTGATACAGACTGTTACCCGTTACATCGGGGTTTCATTTTACAACAATCGACCTTTCGTTTTTGGCAACAAGGTCGTCACGCACAATGAAACAAAAAGCATTATGGATTAACCAGATAAAAGGGCTGTGCATCTGCCTGGTGGTGATTTACCACTCGGTGATCACCTTTTATCCTCACCTGGACGGGCTACAGCATCCGTTATCGGGCCTGCTCGCCAAATGCTGGGTCTATTTTAATCTTTACCTCGCCCCGTTCCGTATGCCGGTGTTTTTCTTCATCTCCGGCTATTTGATTCGTCGATATATTGACGAGGTGAACTGGCGCACCAGTCTCGACAAGCGGATCTGGAGCATTGTCTGGGTGCTGGCCCTGTGGGGCGTCCTGCAATGGCAGGCGCTGACCCATCTGAATGCCTGGCTCGCCCCCGAGCGTGAACTGGCGACAGCATCCAATGCGGCCTACGCCGATTCCGTTTCAGGGTTTGTACTGGGAATGCTCACGGCCAGCACCAGCCTGTGGTACTTGTACGCCTTAGTGGTCTACTTCACGCTCTGTAAACTGCTGAGCCGCTGGAAACTGCCGATGCTGGGGCTTCTGGCGCTGGCAAGCATCGCCATTAACTTCCTGCCTTTACCATGGTGGGGAATGAACAGCGTGGTGCGCAACATGATCTACTACAGCCTCGGCGCATGGTACGGCGCGCAGTTGATGACGTGGATGAAAGGGATGAATTTGCGCCGCAGCTGGCTGGTACTTATCGCCTCTGGCGCGGTGTCGGTTGTGCTGTGGTTCGCTAATGTTCCTCTGCCGCTATCACTGCTGTCGATCGTGGTCATCATGAAGCTCTTTTACAGCTTCGAGCAGCGTTATGCCGTTCATCCCAATAATCTGCTGAACGTCATCGGTTCAAACACCATCGCGATTTATACCACCCACCGCATTTTAATTGAGGCGTTTAGCCTGCTCCTGATTCGCGAAATGAATGCGGCGTACTGGCCGATCTGGGCGGAGTTAACGCTGATTCTGGTCTATCCGTTCGTCAGCCTGCTCGTCTGCACGCTGGTTGGACTGGGCGCACGTAAGCTCTCGACCGCCCTCTTTGGCGACCTTTTCTTCTCCCCTCCCGCACGGCTTACGCCACAGCTCGCCAGCCGCTAACCTACCCTGCCCCCATCCGGGGGCACTTTTCCTCTTGTGCGGTTACGATTTGCTTATGCATAACGATCGAGGATAATAAAGACATTGCGTATCAGTGATATGCCCCAATACTGTTGGTATATCCCCAAGAGACCCTGACATAGCCATGCCTGAACACTATCGTTTTTCCTTGCCTGTAAAAGCAGGTGACCAACGCCAGCTGGGCGAACTGACAGGCGCGGCCTGCGCCACGCTGGTGGCGGAAATTGCCGAGCGCCATCCGGGGCCGGTGGTGCTGGTTGCCCCGGACATGCAAAACGCCCTGCGCCTGCACGACGAAATTCGTCAGTTCACCGACAGTCTGGTATTCAGCCTGGCCGACTGGGAAACGCTTCCCTACGACAGTTTCTCTCCGCACCAGGAGATCATCTCCTCACGCCTGTCGACGCTGTATCAGCTCCCCACCATGCAGCGCGGCGTGCTGATTGTGCCGGTGAATACCCTGATGCAGCGCGTCTGTCCGCACAGCTATTTGCACGGCCATGCGCTGGTGATGAAAAAAGGCCAGCGCCTGTCGCGCGATGCCCTGCGCGTGCAGCTTGACGGAGCCGGTTACCGCCATGTCGATCAGGTGATGGAGCACGGCGAATACGCGACGCGCGGTGCGCTGCTGGATCTCTATCCAATGGGCAGCGACCAGCCGTATCGTCTGGATTTCTTCGATGATGAGATCGACAGCCTGCGCGTGTTCGACGCCGACACCCAGCGCACGCTGGAGGAAGTGGACTCCATTAATCTGCTGCCCGCCCATGAGTTCCCGACGGATAAAACCGCCATCGAACTGTTCCGCAGCCAGTGGCGCGACAGGTTCGACGTGAAACGTGATGCCGAACATATTTACCAGCAGGTCAGCAAAGGCACCCTTCCGGCCGGGATCGAGTACTGGCAGCCCCTGTTCTTTAACGAACCGCTGCCGGCGCTGTTCAGCTACTTCCCGGCGAATACGCTGATTGTTAACACCGGGGATATCGACGCCAGCGCCAGCCGCTTTGAAAGCGAAACGCGCGCCCGCTTTGAAAACCGGGGCGTTGACCCGATGCGTCCGCTGCTGCCGCCGGAAATGCTGTGGCTGCGTACCGACGAGCTCAACGCCGAGCTAAAACGCTGGCCGCGTATGCAGCTCAAAACCGATTCGCTTGCCGATAAGGCGGCGAACACCAATCTCGCGTTCCGGACGCTGCCCGATCTGGCCGTCCAGGCGCAGCAGAAATCCCCGCTCGATAACCTGCGCAAGTTTCTTGATTCCTTCACCGGGCCAGTGGTGTTCTCCGTTGAGAGTGAGGGTCGTCGTGAAGCGCTGGGCGAACTACTAGGGCGGATCAAAGTTGCACCGAAGCGCATTCATCGCCTGAGCGAAGCGACCGGAAATGGTCGTTACCTGATGATCGGCTCCGCCGAACACGGATTTATTGATACGCTCAATAACCTGGCCTTGATTTGTGAAAGCGACCTGCTGGGCGAGCGCGTGGCGCGCCGTCGTCAGGACAGCCGTCGCACCATCAACCCGGACACCCTGATCCGCAACCTGGCCGAACTGCACCCCGGTCAGCCGATCGTTCACCTGGAACACGGTGTGGGTCGCTATCAGGGAATGACCACCCTCGAAGCAGGCGGCATCAAAGGTGAATACCTGATGCTGACCTACGCGAACGACGCCAAACTGTACGTGCCAGTGTCGTCCCTGCACCTTATCAGCCGCTACGCCGGTGGCGCGGAAGATAACGCGCCGCTGCATAAGCTGGGCGGCGACGCCTGGTCACGCGCGCGGCAGAAGGCGGCGGAAAAAGTGCGCGACGTGGCCGCCGAGCTGCTGGACATTTACGCCCAGCGTGCGGCCAAAGAGGGTTATGCGTTTAAGCATGATAAAGAGCAGTACCAGCTGTTCTGCGACAGCTTCCCGTTTGAAACTACGCCGGATCAGGCTCAGGCCATAAATGCCGTGCTGAGCGACATGTGCCAGCCGCTGGCGATGGATCGCTTAGTCTGCGGCGACGTGGGCTTCGGTAAAACCGAGGTAGCAATGCGTGCCGCTTTCCTGGCGGTGGAAAACAACAAGCAGGTGGCGGTGCTGGTGCCGACTACCCTCCTCGCCCAGCAGCACTTCGACAACTTCCGCGACCGCTTCGCCAACTGGCCGGTACGCATTGAGATGCTGTCGCGTTTCCGCAGCGCTAAAGAGCAGACGCAAATCCTGGAACAGGCAAGCGAAGGCAAAATTGACATTCTGATCGGCACCCACAAGCTGCTGCAAAGCGACGTGAAGTGGAAAGATCTGGGGCTGCTGATCGTCGATGAAGAGCACCGCTTTGGGGTGCGCCACAAAGAGCGCATCAAAGCGATGCGCGCCGACGTCGACATTCTGACCCTGACCGCCACGCCGATCCCGCGCACCCTGAATATGGCGATGAGCGGCATGCGCGATCTGTCTATAATTGCCACCCCGCCGGCGCGCCGTCTGGCGGTGAAAACCTTTGTTCGCGAGTACGACAATCTGGTGGTTCGCGAGGCGATCCTGCGTGAAGTGCTGCGCGGCGGCCAGGTATATTACCTGTATAACGACGTTGAAAACATTCAGAAAGCCGCCGACAGGCTGGCAGAGCTGGTGCCGGAAGCGCGCATCGCCATTGGTCACGGCCAGATGCGCGAGCGCGAGCTGGAGCGGGTGATGAACGACTTCCACCATCAGCGTTTCAACGTGCTGGTATGTACCACCATCATTGAGACCGGGATCGACATTCCGACGGCGAACACCATCATCATCGAACGCGCGGATCACTTCGGCCTGGCCCAGCTGCATCAGCTGCGCGGGCGCGTCGGGCGTTCTCACCATCAGGCCTACGCGTGGCTGCTGACGCCGCATCCGAAGGCGATGACCACCGACGCGCAAAAGCGTCTGGAAGCTATCGCCTCGCTGGAAGATCTGGGTGCTGGCTTTGCGCTGGCGACGCACGACCTGGAGATCCGCGGCGCCGGTGAGTTGTTGGGTGAAGACCAGAGCGGCTCCATGGAAACCATCGGTTTCTCTCTGTATATGGAGCTGCTGGAAAATGCCGTCGACGCGCTTAAAGCCGGACGTGAACCGTCTCTGGAAGATCTCACCAGCCAGCAGACCGAAGTGGAACTGCGCATGCCTTCCCTGTTGCCGGATGATTTTATTCCTGACGTGAATACCCGTCTGTCGTTCTACAAACGTATTGCCAGCGCGAAAAGCGAAGGCGAGCTGGAAGAGATTAAAGTCGAACTGATTGACCGTTTTGGGATATTGCCCGATGCGGCGCGCAACCTGCTGGATATTGCCCGCCTGCGTCAGCAGGCGCAGAAGCTGGGCATTCGCAAGCTTGAAGGCAACGAGAAAGGCGGCGTAATTGAGTTTGCCGAGAAGAACCACGTCGATCCGATGTGGCTGATTGGCCTTCTGCAAAAACAGCCGCAGCATTTCCGTCTTGATGGCCCGACGCGTCTGAAATTTACTCAGGATCTGACGGAACGTAAAATCCGCATGGACTGGGTGCGTAACTTTATGCGTCAGTTGGAAGAGAACGCCATCGCATAACGGTTTCCCCCGCCAGCGCCCGGCTGGTGGGGGACAATTTACAAACTCTTTGCACTTCGCCCGATCTTCCCGACCATACATTCGCCATAATTATCATTAACGCCTTATAAAACAATAACCTTATCATTTGTATGGATTATGATAATGATGATTTCTTCGCGTTTTACCCGCTGGTTAACTGTGGTTGCGCTGGCCGCGACGGTTGCCGTCGCGCTCCCTGCTCGCGCCAATACCTGGCCTCTTCCGCCCGCCGGCAGCAACGTCGTAGGTGAAAACCGCTTTCACGTGGTTGAAAACGATGGCGGTTCGCTGGAAGCGATTGCTAAAAAATATAACGTCGGGTTCCTGGCGCTGTTGCAGGCCAACCCGGGCGTAGATCCCTATGTGCCCCGGGCGGGCAGCGTACTGACGATTCCGCTGCAAACCATCCTGCCGGACGCGCCGCGTCAGGGGATTGTGATAAACCTCGCCGAGCTGCGTCTTTACTATTACCCGCCGGGGAAAAATGAAGTAACCGTCTACCCTATCGGCATCGGCCAGCTGGGAGGCGATACGCTCACGCCGACCATGGTGACCACCGTCTCCGACAAGCGCGCTAATCCAACCTGGACTCCGACGGCAAACATCCGCGCCCGCTATAAGGCACAGGGTATCGATCTCCCTGCCGTGGTTCCCGCGGGCCCGGATAATCCGATGGGGCACCATGCCATTCGCCTGGCGGCCTACGGTGGGGTTTATCTTCTGCACGGAACGAATGCGGATTTTGGGATCGGGATGCGCGTCAGCTCCGGCTGCATTCGCCTGCGCGATGACGACATCAAAACGCTCTACCGCGTGATCGCCCCTGGCACGAAAGTGAATATCATCAATACGCCGATTAAAGTGTCTGAAGAGCCGGGTGGCGTCCGTCTGGTTGAGATCCACCAGCCGCTATCGAAAAACATTAATGACGATCCGCAGACGCTGCCGATTAATCTGAATGCCTCGATGGTGAGCTTTAAAACGAATGCAAACACCGATGGCGCAGTGATGGAGCGGGCGATGGAAGCGCGCTCCGGGATGCCAACCGATGTCACGCGGCATCATGAGGTTGCTCAGCAGTCAATGTAAACGGTAATAACGACAAACGCCCTGCATTAGCAGGGCGTTTTTTTTTGCAGTGGCATAACGGAGGGTTGCGTTACGCTTATTTGTAGATAACTGCGGTACCGTGCAGGGTGTTAGGACCGGTCACAGAGGTAATGCGGAATGATTTCGCACCCATTTCGTCAGCTTTTTGTGCCAGCTGATCTTCCAGAGAGCCGAGGTTAGTCCCGGCAGTGGCAGAGATGGTACCGACTTTCTGCTGGTCTGCTGGAGTGGATTGCACTTCAACAGCAGCGAAGCTTGCGAAAGAGAGTGAACTCAGAACGGCGGCAGCGATGAGGGTTTTAACGTTTTTCATGATTTTATACCTTTGGGCAGATGATGTAGTGGTCGTTAGTTATTTAGTTAACGATCGATAGGTAAATGATAGATGTGATCCAGGTCACACGTCAACCCATTTTTATAATGGTCGTTAAATTAATTTCATTTTCCTTATATTTCATAAAGATAAAATTAAATTATTTTTAAGAAATCACCGCTGGTCGTCGCAGACGTTTATTTTTATAATGACTATTCAACAAAACAACAGAGGACCAACGGCACATGACAACCGATGTCACGCGTTGCGCAAAGAAAAGCCGTGGCCGACCAAAAGTGTTCGACAGGGATGCGGCGCTCGATAAGGCCATGACGCTCTTCTGGCAGCATGGGTATGAAGCCACGTCGCTCTCCGACCTGGTGGAAGCAACGGGCGCGAAAGCCCCTACCCTGTACGCAGAGTTCACCAACAAAGAAGGCTTATTCCGGGCCGTACTGGACAGATACATCTCGCGCTTCGCGGCAAAACACGAAGCCCAGCTATTCTGTGAAGAAAAAACGGTTGAGCAGGCATTGCAGGATTATTTCTGCGCAGTCGCAACCTGCTTTACCAGTAAAGACACGCCCGCGGGCTGTTTTATGATCAACACCTCCGCGACCCTCGCGGCATCGTCGAAAGAGATTGCCAACACGGTCAAATCGCGCCATGCGATGCAGGAGGAGACGCTCAGCACGTTTCTGGCTCAACGCCAGCAGCGCGGTGAAATTCCGGCGCATTGCCGTCCGCAGGAGCTGGCCCAGTATCTGAGCTGTATTCTACAGGGGATGTCCATCAGCGCCCGTGAAGGCGCGACGCTGGAAAAACTGCAGGGGATTACGCAAATAACGCTGCGCCTGTGGCCTGAACTTCTTAAACTCTGACGCAAAAAAAAGCTCCTCAGCCTGAGCGCATGAGGAGCTAAGTTCAGAGAACATCTTTTTTACACTTTGTTATTCAGTATCAGCTGACCATTGCTGTCGAGAGGGATCTGCGTACCAGGATCTTTATCCATGCGGATTTTGCCCTGCTGATCGCCAATTTTGTAGGTTACGTCGTAGCCCAACATTTTTTCAGACTTGTCATATACAGTTTTACAGCGCTGCTGCGTTGTGGTGTAGGTATCATTTTCCTGCATCGCGCCCTGCACCTGGTTACCGGCATAACCGCCACCCAGCGCACCAACTACCGTCGCGACATCCTTACCACGGCCACCACCAAACTGATGACCAATCACCCCACCAGCAACCGCGCCCAGCACGGAGCCAGCGATACGGTTTTCATCCTGAACCGGACGACGATGGGTGACAGAAACATTACGACACTCCTGACGAGGCGTCTTGACCGTCTCTTTGATCGGTGTAGCGGAAACCACCTGCGCATACTGCGGGCCACGATCAAGTACGTTCAGACTGGCAACGGCAGCCACACCTAACGCAGCTGCGACGCCAATCCCTATACCCGCCAACATTGATTTATTCACGGGACTTCCTCCTTTGTTGCAATTGGTAGCAATTTTGCAGCGCAATAAACGCTTCGCCAATAAGATAAAGGATCAAAAAACCGGGGGATGAGCTGGGATAGCGTTTGTTTAAGAGAACTCTTAAGCGTCAGGAGCGAAATGCACAGCATGATGTGCTAAGAACTCCCTCCGGAGAGCCCGGAGGGAGGGAGAAATTAGTGCAGCTTCAGGCGTGGGCGGATAACGCGGTTGATGCGGCCGACCAGCATCATCAGGCCGGTTTTGAAGTAGCCGTGCAGCGCAATCTGGTGCATACGGTACAGAGAAATGTACACGAAGCGGGCGATGCGCCCTTCCACCATCATGGAGCCGCGCATCAGGTTGCCCATCAGGCTGCCCACGGTTGAAAAGTTTGAGAGCGACACCAGAGAGCCGTGGTCTTTGTAGACATAGGCTTTCATCGGTTTGCCTTTCATCTGCGCCAGGATGTTATGCAGCACGAGGCTTGCCATCTGGTGCGCGGCCTGGGCGCGAGGAGGCACAAACCCGCCTTCCGGACGCGCGCAGGAGGCACAGTCGCCGATAGCGAAGATGTCCGGATCGCGCGTGGTTTGCAGCGTCGGCTCTGTCACCAGCTGGTTAATACGGTTTGTCTCCAGCCCACCGATATCTTTCATGAAATCAGGCGCTTTGATCCCCGCAGCCCAGACCATCAGGTCGGCCTGGATGTATTCGCCGTCTTTGGTATGCAGTCCGCCCTCATCCGCGCTGGTCACCATGGTCTGGGTCAGCACGCGCACGCCCAGTTTGGTCAGCTCGTTGTGCGCCGCGCCGGAAATACGCGGCGGCAGCGCAGGCAGAATACGTTCACCTGCTTCCACCAGCGTCACATTCAGCGCTTCATTAGTCAGCCCTTTGTAGCCATAGCTGTGCAGCTGTTTGACCGCATTGTGCAACTCCGCCGATAATTCAACGCCCGTTGCGCCGCCGCCCACGATAGCAATGTTAACCTTGCCGTTAGCACCCATGTTGTTGGTGTACTTCAGGAACAGGTTAAGCATCTCCTGATGGAAACGACGCGCCTGATGCGGGTTATCCAGGAAGATACAGTGCTCTTTTACGCCTGGGGTGTTGAAATCATTGGACGTACTGCCCAGGGCCATCACCAGCGTGTCATAGGCCAGCTTGCGCTCAGGAACCAGCAGCTCGCCTTTATCATCACGCAGCTCAGCCAGCGTGATGGTTTTATTTTCACGGTTGATGTCCACCACCGAACCCAGCTGGAACTGGAAGTGGTGGTTACGCGCATGCGCCAGATAGCTGAGCGCATCCACGCCCTCATCCAGCGACCCGGTCGCCACTTCGTGCAGTAACGGCTTCCACAGATGGCTGTGGTTACGATCCACCAGCGTGATTTTGGCTTTCTTACCGCGACCCAGTTTCTTACCCAGCTGCGTCGCCAGCTCCAGCCCGCCAGCACCACCGCCGACAATCACTATCTTTTTCAATGGCGTAGTCAACGTGACCCCCTCAAATTATTAACCAATTGTTAATTAAAAGTTATATAAATAACCCTTAATTAACAACAGGTTACTGCGCTGAAACCATTCAGATTCATTGAGAATAGCACGTCAGGCGCATTGGTCATACCAAAATTGATATGTATCAAGTTTTGATGGTTTAAAAGTAGACAACTCTGATAAAAAAGAGGCCCGGCACGCTTTCACGTACCGGGCCTTTGTCAGGTTCAGGGAGTTCAGCCCAGCGTTTTAAAGGCCTTAATACGCTGCAAGTGCGGGGAAATATTTTTGAACTTGTGGGTCTGCTCTTCGTCCCAGACAATTTCGTAGTAATGATGCAGAAGTTCGGCGGCGCGGGAGCTGTTCAGCGCTTCATCGTTGCGAGAAAGGATAACCAGACAGCGATCGCGGTTCTTTTCACGGAAATTGCTTACGCATTTGGTTGCGATATCGGCGTACTCTTCCGGACGGTCAATCTTGCCTTCCATGTTCTCGTTCGGGAACAGGTTAGGATTGAAAATGACCTGGCGCATATCGCACAAAAAACCGATGCGCTCTGCCCAGTATCCCCCCAACCCTACGCCGCAAATCAGCGGGCGATCGTCGATATTAAGCTGCAACATTTTATCCACTTCTTTCAGCAGATGCTGCATGTCATGCTTCGGATGACGCGTGCTGTAGCTAATCAGCCGAACATCCGGATCGATAAACTGCAATTGCAGCACTTTCTCATGATTACCAGGACTGTTTGAGTCAAAACCGTGTAAATAGATGATCATCGTCTCACCACGCTACGCCTTCCGGGATGAATTAAAGGGCTGCTTTATGTGCCTGCCAGCGCTCGTTCAGGGCTTCGAGCCGGGCGTTTACCGCTTTCCAGCGCGCCGAGTCCATCAGCTCCTGACGACTAAATGAACCTTTATGATACAATTGTGTAACACGCTCAGCATTGATCGGCGACAGGTTATCCAGCACGCTCACCGCACCTTTACGATTATTGCAGACGAGGATCATATCGCAACCCGCATCCAGAGAAGCCTGTCCACGTTCAGCATAGCTGCCCATGATCGCCGCCCCTTCCATGGATAAATCGTCAGAGAAAATAACGCCATTGAAGCCCAACTCCTGACGCAGCACGGTTTTAAGCCAGTGCGGAGAGCCGCTGGCCGGACGCGGATCAACGTCACTGTAGATGACGTGCGCAGGCATAATAGCGTCCAGCTTGTTATCGGTAATCAGCGATCGGAAAACAGACATATCTTTAGCGCGAATGTCTGCTTCCGGGCGCGGATCGCGCGGGGTTTCTTTATGGGAATCCGCCGTCACCGCCCCGTGGCCCGGGAAATGCTTGCCGGTGGTTTTCATGCCCGCATCGTGCATACCGTCAATGAAGCGCGTCGCCATTGCCAGCGCGATACGTGGATCGTCATGATACGAACGCTCACCTATTGCCGCACTAATGTGTCCTACGTCCAGCACCGGGGCGAAGCTGATATCGATATCCATGGCGATCATCTCGCTGGCCATCAGCCAGCCTGCGTCCTGCGCCAGTTGACCGCCCTCTTCAGCACCCAGCAGCGCAGCAAAAGATTGTGCGGCGGGTAAACGGGTAAACCCTTCGCGGAAACGCTGCACGCGTCCACCTTCCTGGTCGACGGCCACCACCAGGCGATTGCGTGACGCCGCGCGGATCTGGCGAACCAGCTCGCGCAACTGCACCGGATCGTGATAATTGCGGGTGAAAAGAATCAGCCCCCCTACCAGCGGGTGCGCCAGAATTTCGCGCTCTTCCGCATCAAGCTCAAACCCTTCAACATCCAACATTACTGGACCCACACCAACCTCTCTTATCCTTTCGTTTGTAACTGACGCCAGGCATCATTTGCCAGCGCAATAAATTGTTCGTCATCTGTCTGCTGAAGTCGCATTTCAAACCATCCCGCCATCAGCATCAGCACCCACGGACGCCAGCGCGCGACCTGCCGCGCAAGGGTGAGTACATTTATGTTGGCGTTTCGGGCATAGGCGGTTATCAGCTGCACGCGCGAAGCCTCATCAGGCATCCAGACCGCAGCGAGTTCAAGCGCCACGTCACCGTCCCCGGCATATTCCCAGTCGATAAGTTTCTCGCCCGCCGTGGTATGAACGATATTCCCCGCATGGACATCCATATGCAGCGGCGCCAGACGTAACGCCTTCGGCTCTCCCGCTTTACGCAGCCGCTTAAGCTGCGCCAGCCAGAAGGGCGTGCGTCGTCCAGGCGCAGCCTGCTGCCAATAGCTATCCAGTAATGGAAGTAACGTCACCTGCCAGCCCAGACGCGGCTGTCGATGCAGATGATACAGCATGGCTGCCAGCGTGGGCGTATCGGGAAGCTCGCTTTTGATCTCACCCGCAATAAACGCCACCGCCATCCAGTCCCTGATAAAGAGATGAGGTTTCGGGGCAAGGTCGGCGGGAAGGCGCTTCAGGGCGCGGAACTGGCGACGAAAATGGGCGGCAGGCGCGGCGGCATCGTGATGCTGACGTAAAACCAGCCGATGGTCGCCACGCTCAATAATGCAACTCGCGCCGCCAAGCCCGACGGGGGCTTGCGGCGCGATAACACGGTACTGGGGGAAATAACGCGTCAGGACATCATGACGCGTGCGCTTATTGTTGCGTAACGGCACCTTTACCTGACCAGATAATTTCGCCGGTTTGAACCAGCATTAACTGCATCTGCAACGACGGCGTGTTCACGTTGCCTGTCGCGTTAGAATAAAGGACATACTGCGCGCCAACGTTGCGGGCGATACCAATCGCTTTACTGCGCGAACCCAGGCTGTCCTGAGGCGACAGACCAAGCTGTTGCTTGGCGACCGCGAGCTGCTGGGCTGAGACCAGCGTAAATTTACCGTTGTT
Source organism: Enterobacter sp. MGH 4 (assembly GCF_000534735.1). Classification (NCBI taxonomy): domain Bacteria; kingdom Pseudomonadati; phylum Pseudomonadota; class Gammaproteobacteria; order Enterobacterales; family Enterobacteriaceae; genus Enterobacter; species Enterobacter sp. MGH 4. The sequence goes on from NZ_KI973289.1 coordinate 1,624,608, forward strand.
TGCCAGCGCGTTGCGCAGGGTTTCCGTCGCTTCTCCCGCATTCAGGGAACCGTTTGTACGATTGTTCACGCTGTCCACCAGCAGCACACTGCCAGGCGTAACGCCCTGTGCCTGCAACATTTTGCCCACCATCGGCTGCATCGCGCCGTTCCAGTCATAGTGCCGCACTCGCGGCGCAGGCTGCGCGGTATCGTCCGGATGTTCGATCGGGCCAGGCTGCGCCGGAATAGTCGGTACAGACGGCACGGTTGGAACAGGTTGCGCCGGTGTTGTTGGCTGTTCCGTTCCCGGCTTCGCCTGATCCACCGGTGCAGGTTCTTCCGTTCGCGTCACACAGCCTGCCAGAAAGAGTGCGAACGCACTCAGGAGCGCATAACGGCTCATTGTTTTAATCAAGGTTCACTCCTTACAAATAAAGATAAAGTCTCACCTTATGTGCACCCAGATAGCTGGCGCTGCCGTAGAGCGTGACCGACGATCTTGCCGGAACCGTCACGCTACGCGGCGCCTCAAGCGGGTGCATCTCAAGACCTCTCACGTCATACCAGTAGAAGCGATAATGCACCGTCACTGGCTCTTGCCTTTCGTTATAGAGCGTAGAGGAGGCAGAAGACTGGATTTCGCTTATGGTCAACGAAGGATTTTCCGCCGTGATGCCCGCAGCAAGCACTGAGGACTCCATCACCAGCGTCTGTTCTTCACTGACCGGGATGGCGGGACGCGCGCTGCACCCAACCATAACCAGCGTCACGATCAGCGCTGCAATACGCCCAGTTAACATATTAAAGACCTTTATGTGCCAGCATCGGTCCCAGTGGACGTCCACCCAGAAGATGCATATGAATATGATAGACTTCCTGGCCGCCATGGCGATTACAGTTCATGATCAAACGGTATCCATCTTCAGCAATCCCTTCCTGTTCAGCAATTTTCGCGGCCACCGTAAGCATACGGCCCAGCGCAACTTCATGCTCGGTTTTAACGTCATTGACGGTCGGAATCAGAATATTGGGAATAATAAGGATGTGCGTCGGCGCCTGGGGAGAAATGTCGCGGAAAGCCGTGACCAGTTCATCCTGATAGACAATATCCGACGGAATTTCCCGGCGGATAATTTTACTGAAAATCGTTTCTTCAGCCATGACCTTTTCCTTTTATGTTTAATCTGGCGTCGTGCGTCCGTTGTTAACACACATTGTCTGTTTTACTGTGTGACACAACACAAGAGTATGAGCGAGTTTCTCCTGTCCTTTCAACCTTCTCCCGTTATTTCTTTCCTGATTATCGCCCATCTGGGTGAAGAGGCATCGCTTTAGGACATTTCTTTTCTGAAACCTGATTTCAGTTCATCCCGAAACATCTGTTTACAGCGTTAATCACAATGCGTATATTTCGCATTTGCATTTTCATGCGCATTTTTAACATAGAAAACGACGTCAGCCCGTGCTAGCGGGACTGTCGCGCACTACCTTCACCATTCACTAAGGGTTTGATGATGTCTTTCATTAATCACACCAGGGATGGGCAACGTCAGCCTGCCGCAACACCTTCGTTGCTGGCCGCCTGCATTGCTATGGCATTGACGCCAACCACCGCTTTCGCTGCTTCAACAGCCGAAGATACCGTCGTCGTTGATGGGGGTTTTGATAACACACAGGATCTTTCTGCCAGCCAGGATCAGGATTACAGCGTAAAAACCACCACCACCGGCACCAAACTGTTGCTGGTTCCCCGCGACATCCCACAGTCCGTCAGCGTTATCAGCCAGCAACGTATGGCTGACCAGAATCTGCAATCCATCGGCCAGGTGCTGACGAACACCACGGGCATCACGGCGCAGGTGCAGGACAGCGATCGTACCGTATTTTACTCACGCGGATTTTTCGTCAGCAACTACGCCTATGACGACCTTCCAACGTCCATCAGTGAAGTGTGGAACTTTGGTGATACCGCCGCCGATACCGCAATTTATGACCGCATTGAAGTGGTCCGCGGCGCCACAGGCCTGATGTCCGGGACGGGCAACCCGGCGGCGTACGTTAATATGGTGCGCAAGCATGCGGACAGCCAGGAATTTAAAGGCAACGTTTCCGCCAGCTATGGCAGCTGGGACAAGCAGCGTTACGTGCTGGATCTCCAGGCGCCGCTAGTGGAATCAGGTAAGGTACGGGGTCGTCTGATCACGGGTTATCAGGACAACGACAGCTTCGTGGATAACTACCACTACCGGAAGAAATTCCTCTACGGCGTGATGGATGCAGATGTTACCGACAGCACGACCCTCTCGGTAGGGTATGAGTATCAGGAAAGCCATACCGCCGACCCAACCTGGGGCGGGCTGCCGACATGGTACAGCGACGGAAGTAAGACCAACTACAATCGCAGCCAGACCGTCGCGCCTGACTGGGCCTATTCAGATAAAGACAGCACCCGCATCTTCGCTAACCTGACCCAGCGTTTCGATAATGGCTGGGAAGCGCACATCAACGGCATGCATGCTGAAACCAACTTTGACTCTAAGCTGATGTATATGTCCGGTTATCCGGATAAAGAGACCGGCGCGGGCCTGGTGGGTTACGGCGGCTGGAACCGCGGGGAACGCAAACAGGATGCGGTCGATGCCTTCCTGCGCGGCGGTTTCGATCTCTTTGGCCGTCAGCACGAGATGATGTTCGGCGGCAGCTTTAGCCGTCAGCGTAACCATTACGACAACACCATGCCGGATGCAGTATACGGCATGGTTGATGTCGGCAACTTTAAGAACTGGAACGGGAACATTGCCGATCCGCAGTGGACGCCGTGGAAACTCTACAGCAAGGATGATATTCGCCAGTCTTCAGCCTATTCCTCTGCGCGTTTCTCACTCGCCGATCCGTTGCACCTGATCCTGGGGGCGCGTTACACCCAATACAATATTCGCTATAACCCCGCTGGTTCGCCGAATACCCGTCTGGAAAGCACCAAAGATGATGTCACGCCGTATGCCGGCCTGGTGTATGACATCAATGAGGACTGGTCGACCTACGTCAGCTATACCTCTATCTTCCAGCCGCAGGATAAGCGCAATGCCAGTGGACGTTATCTCGACCCTACCACGGGTAAAAGCTACGAAGCCGGGGTGAAGGCAGACTGGTTTAATACCCGCCTCACCACCTCGCTGGCGATTTTCCGTATTGAGCAGGATAACGTGGCCAGCAACACGTATACCTACATGCCGAGCGGTGAGTCGATTTATGAATCGCTGGACGGGGTGGTCAGCAAAGGGGTCGAGTTTGAGCTCAACGGTGCACTGACCGATAACTGGCAGCTGACCTTTGGCGCGACGCGTTACATTGCAGAAGATAAGAATGGCAACGCTGTCAGCTCCGATCAGCCGCGCACAACCATGAAGCTGTTCACCCGTTATCAACTGCCAATGCTGCCGGAACTGACCGTGGGCGGTGGCGTAAACTGGCAGAACAAAGTGTGGACGGACGTGGAAGGCGGTCCGGCAGGACGTTCCCGCGCGGAGCAAGGCAGCTATGGGCTGGTGAACCTGTTCAGTCGCTATCAGGTCACCAAAGACTTTGCTGTTCAGGCTAACGTCAACAACCTGTTCGACAAAGAGTATTACGACTACGTCGGATCGTATGTAGTGTATGGCGCGCCACTGAACGTTTCGGTGAGCGCGAGCTACGATTTCTGAGTATTAAGCCCGGTGGCGCTGCGCTTACCGGGCCTACCCATCACGTAGGCCGGGTTAGGCGCAGCCGCCACCCGGCACCACAAACCGCAATAATAAAAAAGGCAGCCAATCGGCTGCCTTAGTCTCCCCAGATCACAGCTTAGTTGTTGCGGATGTACTCATCCATTTCGGTTTTCAGGTTATCGGATTTCGTTCCGAAGATTGCCTGAACACCAGAACCTGCAACAACGACGCCTGCTGCGCCCAGTTTTTTCAGACCCGGCTGGTCGACTTTCGCAACGTCGGCAACGCTCACACGCAGACGAGTGATACACGCGTCCAGGTTAGTGATGTTCTCTTTACCGCCGAAAGCAGCAACCAGAGCAGGTGCCATTTCGCTGGTCACACCGGCTTTGCTGTCTTCCGTTGCATCTTCACGACCCGGCGTTTTCAGGTCCAGTGCTTTGATCAGCACGCGGAAGACGGTGTAGTACACCACTGCGTAGCCCGCACCCACGATAGGGAACAGCCACAGCTTGCTGCTGTTACCGGACAGAACGATGAAGTCGATCAGGCCGTGAGAGAAGGACGTACCGTCACGCATACCCAGCAGGATACAGATTGGGAATGCCAGACCTGCCAGTACCGCGTGGATGATGTACAGGATCGGCGCAACGAACATGAAGGAGAACTCGATCGGCTCGGTGATACCGGTCAGGAACGAGGTCAGCGCTGCGGAGATCATGATACCGCCCACTTTTGCACGGTTCTCTGGTTTAGCAGAGTGCCAGATAGCAATTGCAGCGGCCGGCAGACCGTACATTTTGAACAGGAAGCCACCAGACAGTTTACCTGCCGTTGGGTCGCCCGCCATGTAGCGTGGGATGTCGCCGTGGAACACCTGACCTGCTGCGTTGGTGTATTCACCAATCTGCATCTGGAATGGGACGTTCCAGATGTGGTGCAGACCAAATGGTACCAGGCAGCGCTCAATGAAGCCGTAGATACCGAACGCCACAACCGGGTTCTGGTAAGCTGCCCACTGAGAGAAGGTCTGGATTGCCGTACCGATTGGTGGCCAGATGAAGGACAGGACCACACCGGTGAAAATCGCGGCCAGACCAGAAATGATCGGCACAAAACGTTTACCCGCGAAGAAGCCCAGATACTCAGGCAGCTTGATGCGATAGAAGCGGTTAAACATATACGCTGCAATCGCACCGGAGATGATACCACCGAGAACACCGGTGTCCGCCAGGTGCTTAGCGGCAATCTCTTCAGCAGGTAAATGCAGTACCAGCGGCGCAACCACAGCCATGGTTTTCACCATGATGCCGTAAGCAACAACGGACGCCAGAGCGGAAACACCGTCGTTATTGGTGAAGCCCAGAGCAACACCGATAGCGAAGATCAGCGGCATGTTAGCAAAAACAGAACCGCCTGCTTCGGCCATCACGTGGGAAACTACGGCTGGCAGCCAGCTGAAGTTTGCAGAACCGACACCCAGCAGGATACCTGCGATAGGCAGTACGGATACTGGCAGCATCAGCGATTTACCGACCTTTTGCAGGTTAGCAAATGCATTCTTAAACATAATTGAGAGTGCTCCTGAGTATTTGTGCTTTTTTTTACGTTTTCACGCATTGGCCCGGGGGGAGTACCGCGCCGTGGACAGGACATCTAAGCGCCCTTTATTTATTACACAGAGTAAAATAATTCCCTCTGAGTTTGTTTGACGGCTATCACGTTTCAGTTCAAGACGGCCAAAAAACTTGCAGATATTTACATAAAGCATGTCTGGATGTGTCTAAAAACGCCATCACCGCCCCGAATGAGGCGGTGAACTTTACTCGCTTTAGTTATTAATTACGAGCCTAAAAATAACAGGTGTATCAGACAGATTGCAGGCGGGCGGGGTCAATATGGAACAGGCTGGCGAAGTTTTCCGTTGTCACGCGAGCCAGTTCTTCAATACTGACACCTTTCAGAACGGCCATATACTCAGCGACATCCCGGGTCATCGCTGGCTGGTTCTCTTTGCCACGATGAGGCACCGGCGCCAGGTACGGGGAATCGGTTTCCACCAGAATACGATCCAGCGGAACATAGCGCGCCGCATCACGCAGTTGCTCAGCATTACGGAACGTGACAATCCCCGAGAACGAGATATAAAAGCCCAAATCAAGCAGCTTACCCGCCGTTTCTCTGTCTTCTGTGAAACAGTGTAGTACGCCACCGCAATCCGTCACCTTTTCTTCCCGCAGGATACCCAGCGTGTCGGCGCGCGCATCTCGGGTGTGAACGATAACCGGCTTATTCAGTTCCCGGCCAATGCGGATATGGTTACGGAAGGATTCCTGCTGGCGAGGTTTCGTTTCCGGAGTGTAGAAATAGTCCAGGCCGGTCTCGCCCATCGCCACTACGCCCTCTTCTGCGGCAAGACGGCGTAAATCCTCAACGTCGTACGCTTCATCCTGATTCAGCGGATGCACGCCGCAGGAGAAGACGACATTATCGCGCTCGCCTACCAATTCACGCATGGAGCGGTAACCCGGCAACGTGGTCGCCACGGCCAGGCAAAATTTCACATCGCGCGCGGTGGCTTTCGCCAGCACGTCGTCTACATTTTTATGCAGGGATTGATAATCCAGGCCATCGAGATGGCAGTGTGAGTCGACTAAAAACATAATGTCTCTCTCAGAGGTGGGAAACCGGCGGTATGACGCCCGGTTGCAGGTAGTGTTCAATACGCAGTAACTGGTCGGTCAGTAAAAGCTCGCGATTGAGACCGGTTACCGTCAAAAGTTGTTCACGACTCTGGCAGATATCATGAAGGATAGCGTGCAGCGACTGCCCTGACAGGCGATTCGCCAGCGTGGTGACCAGCGCCCACACGTCAGGGTTAGTCAGAAGCGTAGCCCCCTGCTGAATTTTGAGCGCATCCAGCAGCAGCGCGGCCAGCCAGTGCAGCCGTTCCGGAGCCTGATCGCTGTTCAGCGCTGGCAGCACGCTCAGCCAGTCATGGATGTCGAGGGCTGATTCAACCGCACGACACAGCGTTTCACGCTGGGACCACACCTCGGGCTGTAATAAGGCCAGCGCAGCCGCAGGCGCACCGCTGCACAGGCGCAACGCTGAGAGCGCCGCGTCTTGTGACACCGTCACTTCCCGCTCAAGCCAGGCGAGTGCCCAGGATTCCTGAGGGACAGCAAGGTGGTGAAGACGGCAGCGACTGCGCAGCGTCGCCAGCAAGCGTTCCGGCTCGCGGCAGGAGAGGAAAAACCAGGTGTTTTCTGGCGGCTCTTCCAGGGTTTTTAACAGCGCGTTGGCTGCGGCTTCCGTGAGCAGCGCGGCATCTTTCAGCCACACCACTTTCGCCCCCCCCAGACGCGCATATTCGTACAGTTTCTCACTGACCTCACGCACCGCGTCGATACCGAGCGTATTTTTGCCCTTCTCAGGTTCGAGGGTGTAATAGTCAGGATGCGTGCCCGCCTGCATGAGCTGGCAACCCCGGCACTTACCGCAGCTTTTATGTCCTTCCGGCTGTTGGCACATCAGAAAGCGGGTGATGGCGTAAATCAACGCATCATCACCCATTCCCGGCAGCGCCTGGATCAGTAACGCATGATGCCCCCGACCAACCTGATAGCTGCCGATCAGCTGTTCAAAGTGTGGGCGCAACCATGGATACCATTTCATGCCTGCTGCTCCTGTAGCCACTGCGTAACGGTCTGCTGAATATCACATGTAACGTCTTCAAGGGATTGCGTCGCATCGATGGTACGAATGGTCTTGTCCTGCCCGGCCAGTTCCAGATAACGCGCACGGGTGCGGTTAAAGAAATCAAAAGACTCCTGTTCGATGCGGTCCAGTTCGCCGCGGGCACGGGCGCGCTTCAGGCCCACCTCAGGGGTCACGTCCAGATACAGCGTCAGGTCAGGACGGAAATCGCCCAGAACCGCGTCGCGAAGCGTAGCCAGCATGGCCTGATCGATACCCCGGCCACCGCCCTGATACGCCTGGGTTGAGAGATCGTGGCGATCGCCAATCACCCATTTGCCTTCTGCCAGAGCGGGTTTGATCACCGTCTCCACCAGCTGAACGCGCGCCGCATAGAACATTAGCACTTCCGCTTTGTCGGTAATAACTTCATCGCCAACGGATTTGATATCCAGAACCAGGCTGCGCAGTTTTTCCGCCAGCTGCGTACCGCCCGGCTCGCGGGTGAAGACCATGTCGGCGACGCCAAGCGATTTCAGCGTATCCACCACCACGTTACGGGCGGTGGTTTTGCCCGCCCCTTCGAGTCCCTCAATGACAATGTATTTACTGCGCATTTTTTTCCTTAAGTGCCTTCAGATAGTCCTGAACGGAGCGATTGTGGCTGGCCAGGTTGGTATTGAACGTATGCCCCCCTTTTCCGTCAGCCACAAAATAGAGATACGGCGTTTTGGCCGGGTGCGCGGCGGCCTTCAACGATGCTTCACTCGGCGTCGCAATCGGTCCAGGCGGCAGGCCGCTAATCACGTAGGTATTATACGCCGTTGGCGTTTCCAGATCTTTTCTGGAAATCCTGCCGTTGTAGTTTTCGCCCATGCCGTAGATGACGGTAGGATCGGTTTGCAAACGCATGCCGATGCGCAGACGGTTAATAAACACCGAGGCAACCTGGTCACGTTCGGCAGCAACGGCCGTCTCTTTCTCGATGATCGAGGCCATCGTCATGAACTGGTTTTGATCTTTATAAGGCAGGCCCTCTGCTCGCCCTTTCCACGCAGCGTCTACCGCCGCGACCATTTTGTTGTGCGCGCGCTTCAGAATTGCCACATCCGTCGTGCCTGCCGTATACATCCACGTATCGGGCCAGAACCAGCCTTCCACCCACTCGGGATGTTCGAATTTTAAGGCGTCTGCCACGGTCTGGTAGCGGTCATCTTTCAGCGTATGCTTGATGTACGGCGCGTCACGCAGTTGCCTGAGATAATCGCTCAGACGCATACCTTCCACAAAACGCAATGGGAACTGGGCTTCTTTACCACTCTCCAGCAGTTGCAGCATCTCGCGCACGGTCATGCCAGGGGTGAAACGATAGGTACCGGCCTTGAAATGGGACAGGTCCGGCTGAATACGCAGCAGCCACTGGAATACGCGTGGACGATTGATAATTTTGTCGTCAAACAGCTGCTGACCAAGCGCCTGCCGCCCGGTCCCCGCTTTCAGGGTAAAAATCGTCTCGTCTTTAATCAGGATCTGACTTTCAGCCAGCTGACGGACTTTCCACACTCCCGCTCCGCCAGCGATTCCGAACGCAACGATAAGAAGGAGGACAAAGCGTAACATTTTCTTCATGACTACCTGGTTTGCTCACATAACGGGGCCAGAAACTGGAACAGCTCGCGGGATGACCAGCACTTGCGATCATAAGCACGAACGGGGACAACGGGCATCAGCGCATTGCAGATAACAACTTCTTCGGCAGCCAGCAGCGCCTCTTCCTTAGCGTTAACTTCGACAACGCGAAAGCCTGCGCGTGCCAGCTGTTGCAAACAAAACTGCCGCATAATGCCGTTGACTCCGGCCTGCTCCAGCGAAGGCGTGAATACGTCACTGCCCTTCCGCCAGAGTAAATTAGCCGCACAGCATTCCGTAATGTACCCTTCGCTGTCAAGAACCAGCGCCTCCCCGGCCTCCGTCTGCTCAAGATGAGTACGAATAAGCACCTGTTCAAGACGGTTAAGATGTTTTATGCCAGCGAGCATCGGGTTTCGCCCCAGACGTACCGGGCTAAGCGCCAGGACTACGCCCTCTTCACGCCAGTGCGCGTAATGGGAAGGATAATCTGAAACGGAAAGGATCCGCGCAGGATGCTGGCAGGCAGAACCGCTATAGCCCCGACCACCGCTGCCGCGGCTGATAATGACTTTCAGGACGCCGCTTGCTTTCTCTGACGCCAGCCGACGCATTTCACTTTCAAGAATGTCCCACTGCGAGAAGGGGATCAGTAATGCTTCGCAGGCTTTTTGTAAACGAAGGATATGGGCCCCGAGCAGGCACACGCCACCGTCGAGAATACGTGCGGTCGTGAAACAGCCATCGCCAAACTGGGTCGCCCTGTCGCTTGCCGGCAGCATTTCTTGCTCAAGGCCATTAATTAAAAACATAGTGGCTCCTTATGCATGGAGGCTCAGTCTGGCAGGATGTGGTTAGCCGGACAAGGGGATATCACCTAATAAAAAAGGCCCGGCAAGCGGACCTTTATTATCGTCAGCGACTAACCAGACTCAGACCTTTTTGAAGATCAGAGAACCGTTAGTCCCACCGAAGCCGAAGGAGTTACACAGGGTGTACTCCATACCGCTAACCTGGCGCGCTTCGTGGGGAACGAAGTCCAGATCGCAACCTTCATCTGGATTATCAAGGTTGATAGTTGGCGGTACAGCCTGATCGCGCAGCGCGAGAATAGAGTAGATTGATTCTACTGCACCCGCCGCACCCAGGAGGTGACCGGTCATGGATTTCGTGGAGCTCACCAGTACACGGCTGGCAGATTCGCCGAAGATAGACTTAACCGCCTGCGCTTCTGCTTTATCGCCCGCAGGGGTAGATGTCCCGTGCGCGTTAACGTAGCCAATCTGTGCCGGCGTAATGCCCGCATCACGGATGGCGTTTTCCATCGCCAGCGCAGCACCTGCGCCGTTCTCTGGAGGAGACGTCATGTGGTAAGCATCGCTGCTCATGCCAAAGCCAACAACTTCAGCATAAATTTTCGCGCCACGTTTTTTCGCGTGTTCGTACTCTTCCAGTACGATCATGCCTGCACCGTCACCCAGCACGAAACCATCACGGTCTTTATCCCACGGACGGCTCGCCGCCTGAGGATTATCGTTTCGGGTAGAGAGCGCACGCGCTGCACCGAAGCCACCGACGCCCAGCGGGGTACTGGCTTTTTCAGCACCGCCCGCAACCATAGCATCTGCATCGCCGTACGCGATGATACGCGCGGCCTGGCCGATGTTATGCACGCCAGACGTACAGGCTGTCGCGATTGAGATGCTTGGGCCACGCAGGCCGAACATAATGGTCAGGTGACCTGCCACCATGTTTACAATCGTAGACGGAACGAAGAACGGGCTGATTTTACGCGGGCCGCCATTCACCAGAGATGTATGGTTTTCCTCGATCAGGCCAAGACCGCCAATCCCGGAGCCGATAGCAGCGCCGATACGGGTAGCGTTCTCTTCCGTAATCTCAAGGCCAGAATCCTGCATGGCCTGAACGCCAGCGACAATTCCATATTGAATGAAGGCATCCATCTTGCGCTGTTCTTTGCGCGAGATGATCTCTTCACAGTTAAAATCCTTTACTAAGCCAGCAAATTTCGTTGCATAGGCGCTAGTATCGAAATGGTCGATTAGGCTGATGCCGCTCTGACCGGCAAGGAGAGCTTTCCAGGTGGACTCTACGGTATTGCCGACAGGAGACAACATGCCAAGTCCGGTCACAACTACACGACGCTTAGACACGTTTGTCCTCCAGGGAGGGATAAAAAAAGAGATTCGTGGGACTACAAAAGATAAAACTCAGGCGGTCGAATGACCGCCTGGAGATGTTCACTTACGCCTGGTGACCGTTGATGTAATCAATGGCAGCCTGAACGGTGGTGATTTTCTCAGCTTCTTCGTCCGGAATCTCAGTATCAAACTCTTCTTCCAGAGCCATTACCAGCTCAACGGTGTCAAGAGAATCTGCGCCCAGGTCTTCAACAAAGGAAGCGGAGTTCACAACTTCTTCCTGCTTAACGCCCAGCTGTTCGCCGATAATTTTCTTAACGCGTTCTTCGATAGTGCTCATACTCTTAAATTTCCTATCAAAACTCGCTTTCGCGATGGTTTTCGTAGTGTATAAAATGTTGAAAAATTTGCAACTAAATCCCGGCAGGTCTTACCACGATTTTACGTTATTTTGAGGCCATTTGCCCAAATAACGCAAATATTTTCGATCGTGATTAAACCATGTACATCCCGCCGTTGACGTGGAGGGTTTCACCAGTGATGTAACCCGCTTCGTCAGAGGCTAAAAATGCAACCGCGCTGGCGATTTCTTTAGGGTCGCCAAGACGACCCGCTGGAACTGCCGCCAGCGTACCCGCACGCTGATCATCGGTCAGCGCACGCGTCATGTCCGTTTCAATAAAGCCCGGAGCAACAACGTTTACAGTAATTCCGCGGGACGCGACTTCGCGCGCCAGCGACTTACTGAAACCGATCAGACCTGCTTTCGCCGCAGCGTAGTTAGCCTGACCAGCATTTCCCATGGTACCAACCACAGAACCTACAGTGATAATACGTCCATGACGCTTTTTCATCATAGCGCGCATTACCGCTTTTGACAGACGGAATACCGATGACAGGTTGGTTTCGATAATATCGTTCCACTCATCATCTTTCATTCGCATCAACAGGTTGTCGCGAGTGATCCCGGCATTATTGACCAGAATATCCACTTCGCCAAACTCTGCGCGAATATTTTCCAGAACAGATTCGATAGATGCTGGTTCAGTCACATTCAGTACCAGACCTTTGCCGTTCGCACCCAGATACTCGCTGATGGCCTGTGCGCCATTCTCGCTGGTCGCAGTCCCGATCACCGTCGCGCCGCGCGCAACCAGTGTTTCAGCAATAGCACGCCCGATACCGCGGCTTGCGCCGGTCACCAGGGCAATTTTTCCTTCAAAACTCATGGTATTCCTCTTTTATTGCGAGAGTGCCGCTTTCATTGCTTCCGGCTCGTTAATCGCCGAGGCAGTCAGGGTGTCTACAATACGTTTTGTCAGACCGGTAAGTACCTTACCTGGACCGACTTCATACAGATGTTCAACGCCCTGAGACGCCATAAATTCAACGGTTTTGGTCCACTGAACTGGGCTGTAGAGCTGGCGAACCAGCGCGTTACGGATAGCCTCCGGCGCGGTTTCGCACTTCACATCGACGTTATTCACAACGGAAATCGTCGGTGCGTTAAAGGTCATTTTTTCCAGCTCAACCGCCAGTTTATCGGCAGCGGGCTTCATCAGCGCACAGTGAGACGGCACGCTCACCGGCAGCGGCAGTGCACGTTTAGCACCCGCAGCTTTACAGGCAGCGCCTGCACGCTCAACCGCTTCTTTATGACCCGCGATAACTACCTGGCCTGGCGAGTTAAAGTTTACCGGAGAAACGACCTGACCTTCAGCAGATTCTTCACAGGCTTTAGCAATAGAAGCATCATCCAGACCGATGATGGCAGACATGCCGCCCGTGCCTTCTGGCACCGCTTCCTGCATAAACTTACCACGCAATTCAACCAGACGGACCGCGTCAGCGAAGGCAATCACCCCTGCGCAGACCAGCGCAGAGTATTCACCCAGGCTATGACCCGCCATCAGCGCCGGCGTTTTGCCGCCCTGCTGCTGCCATACGCGCCACAATGCGACGGAGGCTGCCAGCAGTGCCGGTTGAGTCTGCCAGGTTTTGTTCAGCTCTTCAGCTGGGCCCTGCTGGGTCAGCGCCCACAGATCATAACCCAGCGCGTCAGAAGCTTCACGGAAAGTCTCTTCAATAACCGGATAGTTTGCTGCCATTTCAGACAACATCCCAACAGTTTGTGAGCCCTGTCCCGGGAACACAAAAGCAAATTGCGTCATTTTTTAATCCTTATCCTAGAAACGAACCAGCGCGGAACCCCAGGTGAACCCACCACCAAAGGCTTCAAGCAAGACCAGTTGGCCCCGTTTAATTCGTCCATCACGTACCGCTTCGTCAAATGCGCACGGTACCGATGCCGCAGAGGTGTTGCCGTGGCGATCAAGCGTCACCACAACGTTATCCATAGACATGCCCAACTTCTTCGCCGTCGCGCTGATAATACGCAGGTTAGCCTGATGCGGTACCAGCCAGTCGAGTGCGGCGCGATCCAGATTGTTCGCTTCCAGCGTCTCATCAACAATGTGAGCGAGTTCGGTCACGGCCACCTTGAATACTTCATTACCCGCCATTGTCAGGTAAATCGAACTGTCCGGATTAACGCGATCGGCGTTAGGCAGCGTTAACAGCTCGCCGTAGCGACCGTCAGCGTGCAGGTGCGTGGAGATGATGCCTGGTTCTTCGGACTGCCCCAGCAGCACCGCGCCCGCGCCATCGCCAAAAATAATGATTGTGCCGCGATCGGTTGGATCGCAGGTACGCGCCAGCACATCAGCACCGATCACCAGCGCATATTTTACGGCACCCGATTTAACATACTGATCGGCGATGCTCAGCGCATAGGTGAAACCCGCGCACGCCGCTGCAACATCAAATGCCGGGCAGCCTTTGATGCCGAGCATGTTCTGCACCTGGCACGCTGCGCTTGGGAAGGCATGCGTGGCAGATGTTGTCGCCACCACAATAAGCCCGATCTGTTCTTTATCAATGCCAGCCATCTCAAGCGCTCGCTGAGCGGCTTCGTAGCCCATGGTGGACACAGTTTCGTCTGACGCGGCGATACGACGTTCACGGATACCTGTGCGCGTGACAATCCACTCGTCAGACGTATCTACCATTTTTTCAAGATCGGCGTTGGTACGCACTTGTTTTGGCAGGTAGCTGCCGGTACCTAAAATCTTCGTATACATGTACGCTCAGTCACTTTTAGCTAATACAGATCCCAGGCGAGCGGCAATCCTCTGAGGGACTTGTCGCTGCACCGCCTGCACTGCCTGTTCAATCGCGACGGTAAATGCTCGCTGATTGGCGGCGCCATGACTCTTAATCACGATGCCGCGCAATCCTAACAGACAGGCGCCATTATACTGGTCGGGGTTGAGGTGACTGAATCGCCGCGTCAGGCTTTTTTGTAACCAACGCTTTAATAAAATCAGCCACCAGGACCTTTTTTTACCTTCTCCCTGCGATTTCAGCAGAGAAAGGAACATTCGTACGACCCCTTCCATGGTCTTCAACGTCACGTTTCCGGTGAAGCCATCACACACTAATACATCCGTTTTGCCCGTCAGCAACTCATTGGCTTCGAGATAACCAATATAGTTGATGGAGGGAACCTGTTTGAGTATTTCCGCAGCGTCGCGGATACTGTCCAGGCCTTTGGTCTCTTCTTCACCAATATTCAATAACGCAACGCGGGGATTGGTAATCCCGACCACGTCTTCTGCCAGCACCGACCCCATCACGGCAAACTGAGCCAGCATTGTACTATCACAATCTACGTTAGCGCCCAGATCGAGCACCACCGTTTTGCCCTTCTGCTGATGCGGTAACACCGTCACCAGCGCCGGACGCTCAATGCCCTCAATCGGCTTGAGCAATAATTTCGACAGTCCCATCAGCGCGCCAGTATTTCCCGCGCTGACGCAAGCCTGCGCTCGCCCTTCTTTCACCAGCTCCAGCGCCATGCGCATAGAGCTGCCGCGGCTATTACGAATAGCCTGCGATGGCCGGGCATCACTGGCAATAACTGACTGCGCAGGAATAATCTGCAGACGCGAACGTTGTTCAAAGTCAGCTTTTGCAAGTAATGGCGTGATTGTGTCGGGATTACCGACTAAAAGAAGTGTGAGTTGCGAATTAGAATTCAGTGCCTGCAATGCTGCAGGCACTGTCACGGTAGGGCCAAAATCTCCCCCCATGACATCTAACGCCAGGGTTAGACGTGTCAAGGTATCGTCGCAGCCTGGTTCGGTAAACTCCCCGTTTTCACGGGGAAGTTCCTCACTAAGCCTAATCACGCTGACGCGTGATTACTTAGTGATAACCTTGCGGCCGCGGTAGAAACCGTCAGCGGTGATGTGGTGACGCAGGTGTTTCTCACCAGAAGTCTTGTCTACAGACAGGCTGGTAACTGCGGTCAGCGCGTCATGGGAACGACGCATGCCACGTTTGGAACGGGTTGGTTTATTCTGTTGTACGGCCATGGACCTTACTCCTCAATTACTTACGCTTTAAGCTGGCTAATACGGCAAATGGATTTGGTTTTTGCGCTTCATCAGGCAGTTCCCCAAAGACCATGTCCGCCTCGGACACTTCACAGTGTTCAGAATCATGCACCGGAACGACTGGCAGGGAGAGGATGACTTCATCTTCAACCAGCGCCAGAAGATCGATTTCACCGAATTCGTTAACCTCAATCGGTTCATACGCTTCCGGGAGTGCTTCAGCCTGTTCGTCAGAACGAACCGGACTGAAACAATACGTTGTGTGAACATGCTGTACAAACGGTTTCCCGCAGCGCTGACATTCGAGCGTTACCGTCACCTTTGCATCACCGGTTAAAACGGCGAGGCGCTGGTTGTCGATAGCGAACGACATGGAGCACTCTACATCACTGTCCACACTGACTACAGATTCGGCAATACGCTCAGCCTGATCGGAAGAATAGATTCCTTCGTAATCGAGGCGTTTTTGAGCCGTACGAACCGGATCAAGAGTCAGGGGTAATTTTACCTTTTGCATAGGGCGCGCATATTAACTTTGTAACGTCATAGAGTCAAAGAAAAAGGCAACCAGAGCTGCCTTTTGCCAATTATTCGCACACATTGCGGCCTGTAGTTTAAAATGGCTGGCATCGATACGCTATATCTGGTGATAAAAATATGCCAAATCTCGTCCTTGCTTCCACTTCACCTTATCGCCGAATGCTGCTGGAAAAGCTCGGGATCCCGTTTGAATGCGCCGCGCCGGAGGTGGATGAAACGCCACAGCCGGGCGAGTCACCGCGTCATCTGGTGACCCGTCTCGCGAAAGAGAAAGCACAGTCGCTGGCCGTACGTTACCCCGCTCATCTGATTATAGGCTCCGATCAGGTTTGTGTGCTGGGCGGCGAAATCACCGGTAAACCGCATACAGAAGAAAACGCCTGCCAGCAGCTTTTGCGTGCGCGAGGCAGTATCGTGACCTTTTATACCGGCCTGGCGCTTTATAATTCGGCCTCCGGTCATCTGCAAACCGAGTGTGAGCCATTTGATGTGCACTTCCGTCATCTCAGCGAGGAGGAGATTATGGATTACGTGCGTCGGGAACGTCCTCTGAACTGCGCAGGGAGTTTCAAAAGTGAAGGGCTGGGAATTGCACTGTTCGACAAGCTGGACGGGCGGGATCCCAACACGCTGGTGGGGTTGCCGCTGATTGCGCTGTGCCAGATGTTAAGGCGAGAAGAGTGTAATCCGCTGACGATGTGATTTTTGCCCAGCGGCGCTTCGCTTGCATGGGCCTACGGATTTCGTAGGCCGGGTAAGCGCAGCGCCACCCGGCACATAATCAGCCGCGCAGAACTTTCAGGCAGCGTTTCAACTGATCATCCAGCGGCGCTTCAATACGGATAACTTCACCGGTATTAGGATGGGTAAACTTCAGCGCTGCCGCATGCAGGAACAGACGCGACAGCCCCGTACCCGCCAACTGCTTATCAAACTCGCGATCGCCATAGCGATCGTCGAACGCAATCGGATGGCCTGCAAACTGGGTATGGACGCGAATCTGGTGAGTACGCCCCGTCACCGGACTACAGCGCACTAGCGTTGCAAATTCGTAGCGCTCTTCTACTTTAAATCGCGTCTCAGACGGTTTCCCTTCCTGATTAACACGAACAATGCGCTCACCGCTTTGCAGAATATTTTTCAGCAGCGGCGCCTGCACCACTTTCACGTGGGACTGCCACTGGCCGCGCACCAGCGCCAGATAATCTTTCTGCATCCCTTTTTCGCGCAGCTGTTCATGCAGGGAACGCAGTGCAGAACGTTTTTTCGCCACCAGCAGCACGCCTGAGGTATCACGGTCAAGACGGTGAACCAGTTCGAGGAAACGCGCTTCCGGGCGCAGCGCACGTAAACCTTCGATCACGCCGAAGCTCAGACCGCTCCCCCCGTGTACCGCCGTTCCGGACGGTTTATTCAGCACCAGAATGTGGTCGTCCTCATAAAGGATAACGTCACTCAGGGCCGCGACTTTTTGCAACTTCGGAGAAACGACCTCTTCTTCACGCTCTGCAACACGTACCGGTGGAATGCGGACTTCATCGCCCGCCTCGAGCTTGTACTCGGGCTTCACACGTTTTTTGTTCACCCGCACCTCACCCTTACGCAAGATGCGATAAATCATACTTTTTGGCACACCCTTCAATTGGGTGCGCAAAAAATTATCGATACGTTGCCCCGCCTCGTCGTCGGCGATGGCAACCATTTTTACGGCTGGAGTCTCTGTTTTCATGGTTGGCGATTCTAAATAGCGTCTGACATTAGCGCCACTCATTTTTCTATGCTTATATTTACTTTTATCCGGACCACTCCCCTTTCGCGCAATCGATTTGGTGGTTATTAAACCAATCACCCCGTTGAAGTGAAGAAACTGTGAGTAACCGGGTGATAATTGGTAAAAGTCATCTTGCTATAACCCGGCGAGCAGTGGAATAATGAATCCGTTTTCCGCGTTAAATCCGGGTTTTGTAAGGATGTCGACGGAATGACCAATTTTGTCTGACCGATCATCCACGCAGCAATGGCGTAAGACGTATTGATCTTTCAGGCAGTTAGCGGGCTGCGGGTTGCAGTACTTCCCGGTATAAGGATTGTTCTCTGGAGAGTTTTCCCAGGCAATTCCCCTGATAATTGCGCTGTGTTTCCCTATGAAATACAGGCAACCGACACTCTGCGCCTCTTAAGCGAGCGACAACCGTGAGGTTGGCGACGTGAATAGACACGAGGCCATCGGTTCATACCCCGGAAAGCGTCACCTTGCCCGCAGCTTTGTCGTCAATGTAAGAATAACGAGTAAGTTACGATGAAAAGAATGTTAATCAACGCAACTCAGCAAGAAGAGTTGCGTGTCGCCCTTGTGGATGGGCAGCGCCTGTACGATCTGGATATCGAAAGTCCTGGACACGAACAGAAAAAAGCGAACATTTACAAAGGCAAAATCACCCGCATTGAACCAAGCCTTGAAGCTGCATTTGTCGATTACGGTGCTGAGCGTCACGGTTTCCTTCCTCTCAAAGAAATCGCCCGCGAATATTTTCCTGCAAACTACAACTCCCATGGCCGTCCGAACATCAAAGATGTTCTGCGTGAAGGTCAGGAAGTTATCGTCCAGATCGATAAAGAAGAGCGTGGCAACAAAGGCGCCGCGCTGACCACCTTTATCAGTCTGGCAGGAAGCTATCTGGTATTGATGCCAAACAACCCGCGTGCGGGTGGCATCTCTCGCCGTATCGAAGGCGATGACCGTACCGAGCTGAAAGAAGCACTGGCAAGTCTTGAACTGCCAGACGGCATGGGCCTTATCGTGCGCACCGCAGGCGTTGGCAAATCTGCCGAAGCGTTGCAGTGGGACCTGAGCTTCCGCCTGAAACACTGGGAAGCCATCAAGAAAGCGGCAGAAAGCCGTGCTGCGCCGTTCCTGATCCACCAGGAAAGCAACGTCATCGTGCGTGCCTTCCGTGATTATCTGCGTCAGGACATCGGTGAAATTCTGATTGATAACCCGAAAGTGCTTGAGCTGGCTCGCCAGCACATCGCCGCACTGGGTCGCCCGGATTTCACCAGCAAAATTAAACTGTACACCGGTGAAATCCCGCTGTTCAGCCATTATCAGATTGAATCCCAGATCGAGTCTGCCTTCCAGCGTGAAGTGCGTCTGCCGTCCGGCGGTTCTATCGTTATCGATACCACCGAAGCGTTGACCGCCATCGACATCAACTCCGCGCGTGCAACCCGCGGCGGCGACATCGAAGAGACCGCCTTCAACACCAACCTTGAAGCCGCTGATGAAATCGCCCGCCAGCTCCGCCTGCGCGACCTGGGTGGTCTGATCGTTATCGACTTCATCGACATGACCCCGGTTCGCCACCAGCGTGCGGTTGAAAACCGTCTGCGTGAAGCGGTGCGCCAGGATCGCGCGCGTATCCAGATCAGCCATATTTCTCGCTTTGGCCTGCTGGAGATGTCCCGTCAGCGCCTCAGCCCGTCTCTGGGTGAGTCCAGCCATCACGTCTGCCCGCGCTGTTCCGGTACAGGTACCGTGCGTGACAATGAATCTCTCTCCCTCTCTATTCTGCGTCTGATTGAAGAAGAAGCGCTGAAAGAGAACACCAAAGAGGTTCACGCTATTGTTCCAGTGCCGATTGCCTCCTACCTGCTGAACGAAAAACGTGCAGCGGTGAGCGCAATCGAAGCGCGTCAGGGCGGCGTTCGCTGCATCATCGTGCCAAACGACGAGATGCAAACCCCGCACTATCACGTGCTGCGCGTGCGCAAAGGCGAAGAGACAAGCACCCTCAGCTACCTGCTGCCGAAGCTGCATGAAGAAGAAATGGCGCTGCCGTCTGATGAAGAGCCTGCCGAGCGTAAACTGCCTGAGCAGCCAGCTTTAGCGACCTTTATCATGCCGGAAGCACCGCCAGAAGCGACGCTGGAAAAACCAGCGGAAAAACCTGCTGTGCAGAAAGTGGCTCCTGCCGCGCCAAAAGCACAGCCTGAGCAGCCTGGTCTCCTGAGCCGCATCATCGGTGCGCTGAAAAAAATGTTTGCCGCCGAAGAAGTTCAGCCTGAGGAGCCGAAAGAAGCGCCAAAAGAAGCGAAACCAGAGCGTCAGCAGGACCGTCGTAAGCGTCAGAACAACCGTCGCGACCGCAACGACCGTGGCGATCGTAATGAGCGCCGTGATAATCGTTCCGATAACAACGAAGGCCGTGAACAGCGCGAGGACAACCGTCGCAACCGTCGCGAGAAGCAACAGCAGAACGTTGAAGATCGTGAGATTCGCCAGCAGGCGGGCGATGAGTCCGAGAAGAGCAAACAGCGTGACGAGCAGCAGCCTCGCCGCGAGCGTAACCGTCGTCGTAACGATGACAAACGCCAGGCTCAGCAGGAAGTCAAAAACCTGAATCGCGAAGCGCCTGTAGAACAGCAGGACACTGAGCAGGAAGAGCGTACTCAGGTTATGCCGCGTCGTAAGCAGCGCCAGCTGACCCAGAAAGTACGTGTGGGTGTTGTTCAGGCCGAAGAAAACGACGTTATCGCGGTTGAAGCGGTTGAAAGCACAACGGGTACTCAGGTTGCGAAAGTTGACCTGCCAGCCGTAGTGGAAAATCAGGTTGAGCAGGACGAAAGCAGCGAAAATCGTGATAACGCAGGTATGCCGCGTCGCTCCCGCCGTTCTCCACGCCATCTGCGCGTGAGCGGTCAGCGTCGCCGTCGTTATCGTGACGAGCGTTACCCGACCCAGTCTCCAATGCCAATGACCGTGGCGTGCGCGTCACCTGAGATGGCATCCGGTAAAGTCTGGATCCGTTATCCGGTTGCACGTCCGGAGCAGGCTGTTGAAGAACAGGCTGTGACCGAAGAGGTGATTGCACCGGTCGTCGCGGTGGAAGATGTCGTGACTGAAGCGGCAACCGTGGTCGAACCGCAGGTTGTTGAAACAGCGCCGCCGCAGGCTGTGGAAGTGGAAACGACCCATCCTGAAGTGATTGCTGCGCCGGTTGATGCCGCACCGCAGATCATTGCCGAAGAAGATACCGTGGTGGCTGAAGAAGTCGCGGAAGACGCTAAGCCTGTATCCGCAGCAGAAGAGCCCGCAGACGTTGCCGTCGAAACGGTGACGGAAGAGGTTGTTCAGGACGTCGAGATTCAGGTTGAACCTGTTGTCGAAGAGGTCAAAGCGCCTGAAGTGAAATCTGAGCCGGTTGAGATCGTTGAAGCTGTAGCGCCTGCTCACATTGCTACCGCGCCAATGACTCGTGCCCCGGCACCTGAGTACGTGCCTGAAGCACCACGCCATAGTGACTGGGTTCGTCCGGAATTCAACTTCGAAGGTAAAGGTGCTGCCGGTGGTCACAGTGCGACGCACATGGCTACTGCCCCAGCTACTCGTCCTCAGCCTGTTGAATAACGCACGCTAAGACTGAAAGCCGACCTTCGGGTCGGCTTTTTTATGGCTGTTGCAGGGGCTTTCTCATCCCGGTGACCTCCGGCATTATCTGCCGCATCAGCTCCAGAAAACGCCGCAAGCGCGCCGGATAATAGCGTGACCAGGGATAAACCAGATGTACCGGTAGCGCTGCTGGCTGCCACTCTGGCAGTAAATGCACCAGTCGCCCTTCCCGAATATCATCCTGTACCGTCCAGCTGGATACCACCGCCACGCCTAGCCCGGTGAGTGCCGTATTGCGCGCTACATACAGGCTGTCGGTACTCAGGCGTGGCGTAATGGTAACTCTCGCCGGGGTGGGTGTTGCCTCGTGGAAGAGTTCCACATGGCGTTGATAAAAAGAGCTGATTGCAATCCAGGGGAGATGTTGCAGATCGTCCGGCGTGTTAACCGCGGGAAAACGGGCAAGGAGTGCCGGTGATGCTACCACCGAGCGCGGCACTTCAGCCAGTAGCACAGACACGGTTGCCGGATCGACTTCCACGCCCACCCGAATAGCACAGTCAAGGTTGTCGCCGAGGAAATCAACCGAGCGATCGTTAAGCATCCACTCAACAGAAAGCTGGGGATAGCGCTGCAAAAATTGGGTTAACGGTTTTAGTAGCTGATCCTGGCCAAACGCGTGAGGCGCGCGCACCCTCAGCACCCCGACCGGTTCATCTTCCGTCTGCCCCACCTCGTCTTCCAGCGCCAGCCAGCTGTCAATCACCCGTCTGGCATGCTGATAGCAGCGTTCACCGTCATCGGTCAGCCGTGTGGTATGGGTTGTGCGCAGCATCAGGCGCACGCCCAGCATGGTCTCGAGCGACTGCAACCGTCTGCTCACCGTGGCCTGGGTTGTTGCCAGCTGACGTGCCGCCGCAGAAAGGGACCCCGCCTCCACAATGCGAACAAAGGTTCGCATCAGTTCCACACGATCTATACGCTCAGTCCGTTTCATATCATTTACACCTATACGCTACACGTATAAGCGTTTTACCACCGCGCCCGCTACCGTCGCAAGGCGTACTGATAAAAAATAGCCGCACACGACGAATGAGGAACATCTTATGAACACAACCACCACCCGGGCCGTAAGCCGTTGGGTAATCTTAATGCTGGCGCTCGGTGCGGGCTTCAGCGTGGCATCCATCTATTATGCCCAGCCTCTGCTGCCGCTGATGGGCTCAGACCTGCACCTGAGCATCGAAGGCATGGGCATGGTCCCGACGCTCACCCAGGCGGGTTATGCCTTAGGTATCCTGTTTCTGCTCCCGCTCGGCGATCGTTATGACCGCAGAACGTTGATCCTGATAAAAAGTGCAGCTCTGGCGCTGTTCCTGCTGGGTTGTAGCCTGACCGGACAACTGCACTCCCTACTGCTCACCAGCCTGCTGATTGGCATGGCCGCCACCATGGCGCAGGATATTGTCCCGGCCGCAGCGATCCTCGCGCCGGAAGGCAAACAGGGAAAAACAGTCGGCACGGTGATGACCGGCCTGCTGCTGGGGATTTTGCTCTCCAGAACCGTGAGTGGCGTGGTGGGTGAAGCCTTTGGCTGGCGAGTGATGTATCAGCTGGCCGCCGCAAGCATTGCCTTTATCGGCGTGGTGATGTGGGCCGTACTTCCCCGCTTCGCCGTTCATTCCACGCTGAGCTACCCGGCACTGATGCGCTCCATGGAACACCTCTGGCGTCGCTACCCGGCGCTGCGTCGGGCTGCGCTGGCTCAGGGTTTTCTGTCGATTGCCTTTAGTGCATTCTGGTCGACGCTGGCGGTCATGCTGCTGGAACGGTATCACCTTGGCAGCGCCGTGGCGGGTGGGTTTGGTATTGCCGGAGCCGCAGGCGCGCTGGCCGCACCGCTGGCAGGCGGTCTGGCCGATAAGCTGGGCGCCGGTAAAGTGACCCAACTGGGTGCCGCGCTGGTGACCCTCTCGTTTGCCCTGATGTTCCTGATGCCAGCCCTGGGTGTACACGGCCAGTTGCTCCTGATTGCCCTCTCCGCGGTCGGTTTCGATCTCGGTTTGCAGTCCAGCCTCGTGGCGCACCAGAACCTGGTCTACAGCCTTGAGCCGCAGGCCCGTGGGCGCCTTAACGCCCTGCTGTTTACCGTCATTTTCATCGGAATGGCGCTGGGTTCGGCATTAGGCAGCAATATCTATAC
This sequence comes from Enterobacter sp. MGH 4, assembly GCF_000534735.1. NCBI lineage: Bacteria > Pseudomonadati > Pseudomonadota > Gammaproteobacteria > Enterobacterales > Enterobacteriaceae > Enterobacter > Enterobacter sp. MGH 4. The sequence continues at coordinate 1,648,375 of NZ_KI973289.1, forward strand.
GCTGGCAGGCTGGACGGGCGTGGTAGCACTGGCAACCCTGTGTGGTGCCATTGCGCTGGCTATCAGAGTGATTGAAAGCGCCCGGGTGGTGTCCGCTCAGGCAGAAAGTGTGTAAAAAAAATGCCCAACCCGGACGGGTTGGGCAGTCAAAACATGCCCAGTTTCAAGACATGTCAAACAGGTCAGAGTCTTATCTGTTCATCTGGAACAAAGACATACCCTGCATATCGCTAAAGGCTTTATACGAGGCCTGCAACGCCGCCTGCTGCATGGTGTAGGACGAAATCACCGAGTTCCAGTCTACGTCAACCAGGTTACTCATCTGCTGGGTCTGACCCAGCGCGCGGTCTTCACCCAGAGCGTCCAGCTTGCCCAGCTCGTCCAGCTTGATGCCGAGATCGGCGCGCACGGTCAGCACGTTGTTGAGGGAGTTGCTCAGGCCACGGTTGGCTTTATCAATAGCCGCCGTAAATGCTTCAGCCTTCGTTTCGTCATCGCCAATCGGCTTATTCAGCGCTTCAATTGCGGAGTCGAGGATCTTGAACAAATTCGTTTCCGGCGTACTACCATCTGGCTCTGGCTTCGCATTGCTGGTGAAGCTATCGAAAACTTCAGTGCCCGTATGGCTGATTTGCATCGTGCGCGCAGAGTCAACCTGCTGGCTGATTGGCGTTCCGCCGCCCTTATAATCACCCGTAGCCTGGTCGAAAGCCGCCGCTTCGGTTTTGTAACCGGAAAAAATATAGCGACCGTTACCGTCCGTGCTGTTAGCCAGGTTCATGAGCTGATCGCGAATACCTTGCAGGTTCGTTGCCAGCGAAGCGCGGTCATCGTCACTTAACGTACCGTTGCCCGCATTGACAATCTTTTCCTGAGCAGCCTGGATAGCGGTTGTCACTTGCGATAACACGTTTTCTTCCAGCGAGACTTTCGTCGTAGCGAAGGAGCGCGCCAGCGCATACTGGCTATTTTGCGTTTGGGCCTGAGAGAGCACAACGGCCTGCGAAGCGGCAATCGGATCGTCAGACGGACGGTTGATACGCTTCCCCGTAGACATCTGCTCGCCGTAGCTGAGCCAGAGACTTTGGGAGTTCGTCACGCCGCGCATGCTTTGCTCATACATCATTTGAGTACTAATACGCATTTTTTATGCCTCAGCCTTAGCGGATATTGATCAATGCATCAAACAGCGTGCTCGCCGTTTGCAGCACCTGCGCATTCGCCAGATAGTACTGCTGATAGCGTTGCAGGTTGCCATACTCTTCATCCAGGTTAACCCCGGAGATTGACTGCTGTTGTTTGGTCAGCTGCGTAACAACGTTAACTTTGGTTTCGCTGCTGGTTTTCAGCGACGCCGTGGTGCTGCCCACCGTACTGACCAGCGCGGCATAAGCATCGTTAAAGGTTTTGTTCCCCCCCACCAGCTTGGCGCTCTGCAAATCCAGCAGCTTTTGGCCATTGGTATTGTCGCTTTCTCCGCTTCCTTGCGCGGAGGCCATCGCCAGTTTGGATTCGTCGCTGATCGCAACGTCCATATTCACGATAACGTCATTCACCGGCTTCACGATAAAGCTGTCTTTATTATTGGCCGAGCCGCTAATGTTGACGTTGAGGCCATCAAACGACAGATTACCGCTGGCATCCGGCATAGCCGTGAAGCTGGTGTTGTCTGACAGACGGGTGATGGTCCAGTCGGTACCGTTGTACTCAACTTTGTAGTTTGTCGCCTGGACCTTGGTACTGTCCGTCATCGTTGCCGTCACGGACGCGCTTCCGGTGTTCTTACCGTTACTCAGCACTGCCGGGGAGCCAAAATCAAACAGCTTGCCGCCTGCGTCCCCGTTGGCATCAAAGCCCGCCTGGTGCTGGGTATTCATGGCATCCGCAAACGCCAGCGCCATCTGGTTAAGCGTATTTCGCGCCTGATCCAGATCCTGAGAACGGAACGTTAACAGCCCCCCAAGCGACCCCGTGGTGATCTGTTTTTCTGAGATCTCCACGTTGCCTGCTGCGGCATCCACATACGCAATCGTTGTACGTGCAGGGTCCGCGCTGGATTTCACCGCAGCCAGCTGGCTGGCGTTGCTGCCCTGTACCAGGGTGTAGCCGTTGGCGATAGAGATGTTGTAGGTGCCGCTGTCCTGTACGGTCACGTCCACACCGACTATTTTGTTCAGTTCGCTCACCAGCTGATCGCGCTGATCGAGCAGTTCGTTCGGGGATGCGCCCGCCCCTACGCCAGTCAGCCGGGAAATCTGATCGTTAAGGTTGGCAATCTGCTTCGCATAGTTATTGATCTGATCGACGCTGGTAGAAATCGCCGTATTGACCTGCGCATCCTGATCGCGGAGATATTGATCGTTAGTTTTGAACTGGTTTACCAGACCATCTGCCTTCCCGAGTACCGTCTGGCGTGCAGCCGGATCTTCTGCGTTACTCACCAGCGTTTGCAGGCTTTTAAAGAAATCCTGGAGGTTGGCAGAAAGCGAGTTCGTGGTATCCGACAGCACGTCGTCAATTTTCGACATCTGCTGGTAGCGCGTGGTCAGGCCGCTGCTCTGGTTCTGCGCCGCGCGCAGCTGGTTGGTAATAAACGCATCATATTCACGCTGAACGCCGGAGACATAGACCCCGTTACCCACCCAGCCGCCGCCGGTCAGGGTGCTGTTTGATGCGCCCAGAATGGTAGTCTGGCGGGTATAACCTGCCACGTTGTAGCTTGAAATATTATTACTGACGGTATTGAGTGCCGACTGCGCAGCACTGAGGCCACTCATGGCGCTGTTAATCAAACTGGACATGGGGGTTCCTTTTATACGTTCAGACACGAGTCCTGATGAAGGTTATCGGCAACCTCCACCGGGACTTGAGAACTTTCAGAACAGATTTTCGAGATCTGTGCTATACGCTTTGCTGACCTTCTCAGACATGGATTTCAGCTGCTGGATCATGCTGGTCAGCTTGCGTGCATAGTTTGGATCGGTCGCGTAGCCGGCATTCTGCAATGCCTGAGCGCCCTGCTCTGGCGTGGTGGCCTGGGTCACAGCGGTGTAGCGCGGATTCCGGCTCAACAGCCCGACATAATCCGACAACGCTTCCAGATACGAGCTGTAGACGCGGAATTTGGCTTTCACCTTCACTGCCGCACCGTTCTCATATTCGGTGGTGGTAATTTCCGTGGTCGGCCCCTTCCAGCTGGAAGTGGCCTTCACGCCAAAGATGTTGAAGCTCGGCTCGCCGTTCTCCCTGCGGATCTGACGTTGCCCCCAGCCCGACTCCAGCGCCGCCTGCGCCAGAATCAGATGGTGTGGCACGCCGCTTTCTTCACTGGCAAGACGCGCCGGCAGGGAGAGCTGCGCCAGGAAGTCTTTGCTGTCGCCGGAGAGCGGCTCGTCACGCGCTTCTGTCGGCTTCGGCATCGCCTTACGCACCATCTGGGTCAGCGCCTGATTTTGATAACTGGTCACCTTTTCCAGATCAAACTTTAGCGGCACCTGCGGCGGAGCCTCTTCAGGTGGCAGCCCCTGAGCTGCTGCGGTCTGTTTCACAATCATGTCTGCCAGGCCGAGCCCCTTTCCGGCGGTCATTTGCTGGGCAATCTGCTGATCGTACATGCTGGTGTAAAGCCGTGTGGAATCGCTGCTGAACATGCCATCTTTCGGCAGGGTTTCACGCATGCTTTTCAACATCATCTGCACGAACATGCCTTCCACCTGACGGGCAACCGGGCGGATATTCGCCGCCGGATCCTTGCCCGCTTTGGTTTTCAGCTCGTTGAGCGACTGGGCATCCCAGGCGGCACTGGTCAACAGTTTGCTATCGGTCAGCATTTAGATGATTTCCAGTTTAGCGCGCAGGCAGCCTGCACTTTGCATGGATTGCAGAATGGACATCAGATCCATTGGCGTTGCACCCAGCGCGTTCAGGGCACGCACCACGCTGTTCAGGTTGGCGCTGGAGCGCACGCTCTGCAACGATCCACCGCTCTGTCGTAAATCAATCTGCGTTTGCGGGGTCACTACCGTCTGACCGCCACCAAACGGGGTATCCGGCTGGCTGACGTTGGCCGAGCGGTTAACCGTGACGGAGAGATTGCCCTGCGCCACGGCGCAGCTGTCCAGCGTCACTTCGCGGTTCATCACCACCGATCCGGTACGGGAGTTGATAATGACTTTTGCATCCTGCACCGACACGTTCACTTCCATATTCTGGATATCGGCCAGCATCCGCACCTGGTTGCTGCTACCGGTTGACGTGCGGATCTGCACGGTGCGGGCATCCAGCGCGGTGGCGCTGCCGTAACCCCGGCTGCGGTTGATGGTGTCAGCAATCTGCTGCGCCATCGTGAAGTCTTCGTTATTCAGTTGCAGGTTAATGGTGTTGCCGGTGCCGAACTGGGTCGGCAGCTCACGTTCGATGATCGCGCCGTTGGTAATACGTCCCCCGTTCAGCTGGTTCACCTGCACGCTGCTGCCGCCCGCCGACGCACCTGCCCCGCCAACCAGAATGTTGCCCTGCGCCAGAGCATACACCTGGCTGTCGACGCCTTTCAGCGGCGTCATCAACAACGTACCGCCGCGCAGGCTTTTGGCGTTACCCATCGACGAGACAACCACGTCGATGGTTTGCCCCTGACGCGCAAAGGCCGGATAAGACGCGGTCACCATCACCGCCGCCACGTTTTTCAGCTGCATGTTGGTCCCCGCCGGTACGGTAATACCGAGCTGAGAGAGCATGTTGTTCAGGCTCTGGGTGGTGAACGGCGTCTGGGTCGTCTGGTCACCCGTCCCATCCAGCCCCACCACCAGGCCGTAGCCAATCAGGGAGTTTTCGCGCACGCCCTGCACGCTGGTGAGATCGCGAATGCGATCGGCCTGCGCAACGGTAGCGACCAGCGACAGCGCCACGGCGAAGAGAAATTTATACATAGGTCACCTCGCTTACATCGGCGATAAGTTAAGGAAGAAGCGTTGCAGCCAGCCCATATTTTGCGCTTCGTTGATGTAGCCGTTGCCGACGTACTCAATGCGCGCATCCGCCACCTGTGTGGACGGTACGGTGTTGGTGCCGCTGATAGTGCGAGGGTTAACCACACCGGAGAAGCGAATGAATTCCGTACCCTGGTTAATGGCGATCTGTTTTTCGCCCACCACGTGCAGGTTGCCGTTCACCAGAACCTGGTCAACCGTTACCGTCAGCGTTCCGCTGAAGGTATTGCTGGCGTTCGCGCCACCTTTACCGTTAAAGGTGTTGCCGCCGGAGGCTTCCACATCCGCACGGGCGTTGCCGAACAGCCCTTGCAGATAGCGCGGTACGGTGTCGAAGCCAAAATTGGTTTTGCCGTCGCGGCTGGCGTTCGCCGACGAGCTCTTGCTCGCGCTGACGTTTTCCTGCAACACAATGGTCAGCGTATCGCCGACGTTACGCGGACGACGGTCTTCAAACAGCGGCTGATAACCGTAGTTAATCGGCTGCGCGGTCTGGAAAATAGAGCCGTTCACCACCGGCGAGGGGCCGGGAACGGGTTGGGCGGTAGTCGCACCCTGTACCAATGGTTTAGACGGGATCCAGGCACACCCGCTGAGGGTGACAGCCAGAACAGTCAGGATCGGATAACGAAACGCCGCGTTTTTTTGCATTGCCTTCATCTTCGAAAACAGGGAGCCGGTGCGACGTTTACCGCACCGGGCTACACCTTAGAGTTGCGTCAGTTTTTGCAGCATCTGGTCGGTCGTCGACACTGCTTTACTGTTAATTTCATAGGCGCGCTGGACCTGGATCATATTCACCAGTTCTTCCGCCACGTTAACGTTCGAGGTTTCCACATACCCCTGGTACAGCAGCCCCGCACCGTTCAGGCCGGGGGTACTTTCATTTGGCGTTCCGGAAGACTGCGTTTCGGTGTAGAGGTTCTCACCGATGCTTTCCAGTCCGGTATCGTTCATGAAGGTCGTCAGGTTGAGCTGACCAACCTGAACCGGCGCGGCCTGACCTTGCTGAGTGACACTGACGATACCGTCACGGCCAATGGTGATGCTCAGCGCGTTCGCCGGGATGGTGATCGCAGGCTGAACCTGGAAGCCGCCCGCCGTCACCAGCTGACCATTCTGATCCACCTGGAACGAACCATCGCGGGTATAGGCGGAGGTTCCGTCAGGCAGTTGCACCTGGAAGAAACCCTGACCTTTGATGGCAACGTCTTTGCTGTTGTTGGTCTGGGACAGGTTGCCCTGGCTGTGCAGACGCTCGGTAGCGACCGGGCGGACGCCGGTACCAATTTGCAGACCGGACGGCAGCGTGGTTTGCTCAGAAGACTGCGCCCCTGGCTGACGAATCGTTTGATAAAGCAAATCTTCGAAAACCGCACGCTGGCGCTTGAAACCATTGGTGCTGACGTTTGCCAGGTTGTTGGCAATTACATCCATATTGGTTTGCTGTGCGTCCAGACCGGTTTTCGCGATCCATAAAGAACTGATCATAGGGAGTCCTGTTAACTCATAGCCAGAAGTTGGTTAGCCTTGCCTGCGTTTTCATCGACGCTGCTGATGATTTTCATCTGCATTTCGAAGCGGCGGGCGCTGGCGATCATGTCGGTCATGGCTTCGACCGGTTTGACGTTACTGCCTTCCAGCACGCCGGACATCACGCGGATGGTCGGGTCGGCCTGTAACGTGGCGCCACGCGTGGCCTGCGCCGCCTGGGTCAGACGGAACATTCCGTCATCGCCACGCTGCACTTCATTTCCTTCCGCTTTCACCAGCTTCAGACGACCGACAGGCGCAACGGTGTTCGCCGGGTCGCCCGGGTTTAACGCCGAGATCGTCCCGTCTGCCGCAATGGTCAGCTCTGACCCTTCCGGCACCGTCAGCGGACCGGCTTCGCCCATCACCGGATGCCCCTGAATCGTCAACTGTCCGGTGGCGCTCACCTGAATGTTACCGTTGCGGGTATACCCTTCTGCGCCGTCAGCCGTTTGCACCGCCAGCCAGCCGTCCTGCTGAAGGGCAACGTCCAGCGGACGCGCGGTGTAATCCATCTGGCCTGGCGTCATGTCGGCGCCCGGCGTGGAGGCGGTGACCAGCGTACGCGTGGGCAATGACAGCCCTTCTACCGGCACCGCACGCAGTGCGTTGAGCTGAGCACGAAAACCAGGCGTGGAGGCGTTCGCCAGGTTGCTGGCGGTAACAGCCTGCTGATTGAGCGTCTGGCTTGCAGCCCCCATCGCTGTATATATTGCGTGATCCATTGCGCTTTCCCGTCAGCCGCTTAACGCAGGTTAACCAGCGTGTTGAGGATCTGATCCTGGGTTTTGATGGTCTGCGCGTTGGACTGGTAGTTACGTTGCGCGACAATCATGTTCACCAGCTCTTTACTCAGATCGACGTTGGAGGCTTCAAGCGCGCCGTTGGTCAGCGTGCCGAAGTTACCGGAACCCGCGGTACCCAGCAGGGCAACACCGGAAGACTGCGTGGCGGACCAGACGTTATCCCCTTCGGACTTCAGGCCTTCGTTGTTTGCAAAGTTTGCCAGCACGATCTGGCCCAGCACCTGGGTCTGTTCGTTGGAGTAGTTACCGACAACGGTGCCATCATCGTTGATCTGGTAGCTCACCAGATCGCCCGGCTTATAACCGTTCTGGCTCGTCGCCACGATGTTGTTCGCACCGGTGTTCTGCTGCATGGAGTTCGCGAAACTCATTTTGAAGGTTGCCGCCGTTGCACCAGTGATCTCCCCGGTCTCGATATCGACTTCCCCACCGCCGGTCAACACACCGCTCTCATTAAAGACCAATGTGGTTGCCAGTTTCGCTGCATCTCCCGCTACGCTGCCGTCCTGTGAATACACCTTCCAGGAGTTAGCTGGAGTAGCGTCTTTGACATAAAACAGGTTCATGTTGTGCGCATTACCCTGGCTGTCAAACACCGTCACGGTGCCTTTCTTGTTGTAAGAGTCAGGGTTGGCCGGGTCGAATGCGACGGTTGGCGCGGTATCGGTGGAGTTCAGGTTGATCTGCTGAGAGGCCGTGGTGGTGGACTTCGCCGCCATCAGCGTCGTTGGGATGGAGATCGCCTGCGGATTCGCACCGGTTTGCACCGTAGGCGGCGTGCCGGCAACCGGATAACCGGTTAACTGAAGCCCCTGCATGTTCACCAGGTTACGGTTTTCATCCAGCTTGAACTGGCCGTTGCGGCTGTAGAACACGGAACCGTTGGCATCCACCATACGGAAGAAACCGTTCTGGCTGATGGCGACGTCCAGACCGCGACCGGTGTTGGTGGTCGTCCCGTCGGTGAAGTCCTGGGTGATACCCGCAACCTTCACGCCCAGCCCCACTTTAGAGCCTGCAAACATATCTGCAAAAGACGCAGAACCGGATTTAAAACCATAGGTCGCGGAGTTGGCGATGTTGTTGCCAATGACGTCCAGGTTGGTGGCCGCAGCATTCAGGCCGCTGACCGCTTGAGAAAAGGCCATGACTTACTCCTGATAAGTATGAAGGCTTAGATAATCTGCCGAACTTCGTCGAGTGTGGTGGTACCGGAGGTACCCAAATCCAGTTTGTTGCCATCGCTACCTTTGATGACGCCCTGAACCAGGGCAAACTGTAGCGGCTGAGCCACCAGCTGCGTGGTGCCGTTGCTGGCGCTAATCGCAACCTGATACGAGCCGTTAGGCGCTTTAGTGCCGTCGGTCAGGCTGCCATCCCAGGTAAAGGTATGAACGCCCGCTTTAAGCTCGCCAATCTCAATCGTGCGCACCACGTTGCCGCTGGCGTCTTTGATGGTGGCGGTGACTTTGTCGGCCGGTTGCTGCAACTCAACGCCAAACGGCGTTGTGGTGGTGGTGGACGTGCCATCGGTGGTGCTGGTGCCCGCCAGAATCGTGGTCCCCGGGATCATCACCCCGTGACCGATCAGGTTGGCGGCCTGCAAGGACTGGCTGTTATCGATTTGACCGGAGACCGAGCCGAGCGTGGTGTTCAGTTTCTCAATGCCGCTGACGGTACTGATCTGCGCAAGCTGCGTGGTCAGTTCGTTATTCTGCATCGGATTGGTCGGGTCCTGATTTTTCAGCTGTGCCACCAGCAGGGTCAGAAAGCTGCTCTGTAAATCGGAGGCATTGCTCCCGGTGAGGGAGCTGGAACCGGTTGCACTACTGGTGCTGTTGACGCCGGTATTTGTCGGGTCATTCACGTTTACGGCGATGGACATGCGTGTCTCCTTTACTGGCCGAGAGTGAGTGTTTTGAGCATCATGCTCTTCACGGTATTAAGCACTTCGACGTTTGCCTGGTAGCTGCGTGACGCGGACATGGAGTTCACCATCTCCCCGACCACATCCACGTTCGGCATTTTCACGTAGCCGCTGGCATCCGCGAGCGGGTTGCCTGGCTCGTAAACCAGCTTGTCGGGCGCCTGGCTCTCAACCACGTCCGCCACTTTCACGCCGCCCGTTGCCGCACCCGGTGCAGCATCAACCTGGAAGACGACCTGTTTAGCGCGATACGGTTGTCCGTCAGGGCCGGTCACGCTATCGGCGTTGGCCAGGTTACTGGCTGCCACGTTCAGTCGTTTGGACTGCGCCGTTAATGCCGAACCGGCGATATCAAAAATATTCAGCAAGGCCATTTACTAATTGCCCCCCTGCAGGACGGTCATCATGCCTTTGATTTGCCCGCCGAGTAGCGTCAGGCCTGTCTGGTATTGCAGGCTGTTATCGGCAAACTGTGTGCGTTCCCGGTCCATGTCGACGGTGTTGCCATCAAGCGAGGGCTGATCGGGGACACGATAAAGTAAGTCAGTTGATGGCGCGGTCATCGCCTGAGCGGGAATATGCCGTGAGGATGTCAGGGCAAGTGAGACACCCGTCCCTTCGGCACGTCCACGCTCCATCACTTTTTTGAGTTCACTGGAAAAATCAATATCGCGCGCCTGATACCCGGGGGTGTCCGCGTTGGCGATATTGGCGGCTAAAATTTCCTGCCGCTGGGCGCGTAAGTTGAGCGCTTCCTGCTGAAAACGTAACGCGGCGTCGAGTTTATCGAGCATGTCTCCTCCGCTGATGAGAAAATTTCAGTTCACAGCTTAAATCTCACCCCGTCTCCCCTATCGACGGAATAAGCGCAAAATGCGTCGCTATTTGTTGCGTTGATGGAAAACCACTGCGGGTAGAATTTGCTTAATTCTGGACATGGTGGAACGTGCGATGCGGACTTTTAAACGTGGCCTTGCGGCGACCCTGCTGCTTTTGAGCCCTCTTGTGCAGGCTGAGGGGTTAGAGAACCAGCTCAATGCATTCTTTGCGCAGAAGCTGGCCGGTTTCAGCGATGACGTACGCGTGACCGTACGCACCCCGCCTAACCTTTACCCTTCCTGCGAAGCCCCGTCATTTAGCGTGACCGGCAGCACCCGATTATGGGGCAACGTGAATGTGCTGGCGCGTTGCGCCAACGAAAAACGTTATTTACAGGTTGCGGTTCAGGCGACAGGCAATTATGTTGTCGCCGCCGTTCCCATTCCCCGGGGCAGCCTGCTGCAACCAGACAGCGTAACGCTGAAGCGAGGCCGTCTGGATCAGCTTCCACCGCGGACGATGCTGGATATTAACCAGGCTCAGGAGGCAGTCAGCCTGCGCGATGTCGCTCCTGGACAGGCGATACAGCTCTCTATGCTGCGCCAGGCGTGGCGGGTGAAGGCGGGACAACAGGTGATGGTGGTCGCCAATGGCGAAGGCTTTAGTATCAACAGTGAAGGAAAAGCGCTGAATAATGCCGCAGTGGCGCAAAATGCCCGGGTCAGAATGTCCTCAGGCCAGGTGGTCAGCGGCACGGTCGGTCCTGATGGGAATATTCTGATTAACCTGTAATCTTTTTAAAGATTTCGCGGCGACTGCCGATAAATATTCAACAAATGATGATGTCAGGCGCAAACGCCGCGAACCCTCGATGAGGACAACACTATGAGCATTGATCGTACATCAGCCCTGAAGCCGGTTAGCACTGTACAACCTCGCGAAACGAATGAGGCTGCCCCGCAAAAAACGCGTCTGGAAAAAACCTCGACGGCTAACAGCACCAGCGTCACGCTGAGCGATGCGCAGTCGAAGCTGATGCAGCCAGGCAGCAGCGATATCAACATGGAACGAGTTGAAGCGCTGAAAACGGCTATCCGTAACGGCGAACTGAAAATGGATACCAGCAAAATCGCTGATGCGCTGATTCAGGACGCACAGAGTTTCCTCCAGAGTAACTAACCGTATGAGTCGACTGTCAGAAATACTGGATCAGATGACGGTGGTCCTGAACGACCTGAAAACGGTGATGGACGCAGAACAGCACCACCTCTCTTCTGGTCAAATCAACGGCAGCGCGTTGCAACGCATTACTGAAGATAAAAGCTCGCTGCTGGCGACCCTGGATTATCTGGAAAAACAGCGACGCGCTGAGCAAGACACGAAACGCAGCGCCAATGATGAGATCAACGAACGCTGGCAGACCATTACAGAAAAAACCCAGCATCTTCGCGATCTCAACCAGCATAACGGCTGGCTGCTGGAAGGTCAGATTATCCGTAATCAGCAGGCGCTTGAGGTGTTAAAGCCCTATAAAGAGCCGGGGCTGTACGGTGCGGATGGTCAAACGGCCACGGCACGTATCACGGGCGGGAAAAAGATTTCGATTTGACGCACTAGCGGCATGTCATGAAGCGGGGAGCACCTTCTGGTGACTCCCCTTTTGGCGTTTATACCGTGCGGCGGGTAAACTCTTTCACCTTGAAGCCAAGCACCGCCAGCGTGGCAAAGTACGCCACCACCCCGACCACCACCACGGCCATCAGACGCATCAGGCGGTAAGGCATGGTGCCCTGCGCCCATTCAGGCATGACATACAACATGCCAACCAGCGCGGCCGCCATCACTACTACCGCGATCGCCAGACGCAGCAGGAAGCTTGCCCAGCCCGGCTGCGGGGTGAAGATATCCTGCTTACGCAGCTGCCAGTACAGCAGCCCGGCGTTGAGACAGGCCGCCAGACCAATCGACAGTGACAGACCCGCGTGTTTCAGCGGACCAATAAACGCCAGGTTCATCAGCTGCGTCATGATCAGCGTCACAATGGCAATCTTAACCGGCGTTTTGATGTCCTGACGTGAATAGAAACCGGGCGCAAGCACCTTCACGACAATCAGCCCCATCAGCCCCACCGAGTAGGCTACCAGTGCGCGCTGGGTCATGGCGGCATCAAAGGCGGTGAATTTTCCATACTGGAACAACGACACCGTCAGCGGTTTCGCCAGGATCCCCAGCGCCACCGCGCTTGGCAGCGCCAGCAGAAAACAGAGACGCAAACCCCAGTCCATCAGGCGGCAGTATTCATCGTGGTTGCCGCTGGCGAAACTTTTCGACAGCGACGGCAGCAGAATAGTCCCCAGCGCCACGCCCAGCACCCCGGATGGAAACTCCATCAGCCGGTCGGCGTAGTACATCCAGGACACCGAGCCCGACACCAGGAAAGAGGCGAAGATGGTATTGATGATGAGCGAGATCTGGCTGACGGACACGCCGAGTATTGCCGGTCCCATCTGTTTGATAACGCGCATTGCGCCCGCATCTTTGAAATTAATGCGCGGCAGAACCAGCATGCCGATCTTTTTCAGGTGCGGGAGCTGGTAAGCAAGCTGTAACACCCCGCCGACGGTCACGGCCCAGGCCAGCGCCAGCACCGGTGGGTTAAAATGCGGCGCGGCGAACAGCGCAAAGCCAATCATGCTGACGTTAAGGAACGTGGGGGCAAAGGCCGGCACGGAGAAGCGGTTCCAGGTATTCAGGATGGCACCCACCAGCGACGCCAGCGAAATCAGCAGAATATAGGGGAAGGTTATCCGCAGCAGTTGCGTCGTCAGGGCAAATTTATCCGCCGTGTCGGCAAAGCCCGGCGCCGTTACCATGATTACCCAGGGCGCTGCCAGCATCCCCAGTACGGTCACGATCGCCAGCGCCAGCGTCAGTAAACCGGAAACGTAAGCCACAAAGACGCGGGTGGCATCTTCGCCCTGCTTGCTTTTATATTCCGCGAGGATCGGGACAAATGCCTGTGAGAAAGCCCCTTCGGCAAAAATACGGCGCAGCAGGTTCGGCAGCTTGAACGCAACGAAAAAGGCGTCAGTCGCCATCCCTGCGCCAAAAACCCTTGCCACAATGGCATCGCGAGCAAAGCCAAGCACGCGGGAAAACATGGTCATCGAGCTGACGGCCGCCAGCGATTTTAATAAGTTCATTAACGTGAAGTTCCACAACCCTACGGATTTCCAGGACGGATAAGCGAAAGCGCCACCCGGCAAAGCCAACAAGCGGCGCTTAGTCTAACCGGATTTCAACGAATTACTATCGGCAGATGTTACAGCGAGTTATTCCGACATCGCTTCGCGCCAGAGTCGTTCCACGATGCGCTGCGCCAGAATGGCCTGCTCCCCGGACGTTTCAGGAACCGTCTGATTCTGCACGCAGGTAATGAAGTGACGCGCGCAGCCCACAAAGCCACGCTGCTCCAGGGTGCTCTGCCAGCCGGGAACGGGTAACGCGAGCACGCCATTGCCCTTCTCTTCCCGCCACTCACGCATATCGGTGACGTCATACAGCGCGCCATCCGTAACGGCCTGCACGGACTCGCGCTGGCTGCCCGCCCGACGATGCATGCTGGTCGTCACCTGTAAATGCTCAACGGCAAAATGATGTTCGGCGTAAACCATTTCACCCTGCTCGTTGGTCAGCAGCGTGCCGCTTTGCAGCTGGGCTTTTCCGTTACTCAGCCAAAGGGCCGTATCCACGACGTGGAGATAATCATCCAGCAGCGTGAACCGCAGATCGTTCGGCCCCACGCTGTCGGTACGGTGCTTATCCATACGCAGAGAGGCAAACGAGCCGGACTGCGCTTTAAGCTGCTGATAGAGCGGCGCAAAACGGCGGTTGAAGCCGACCATCAGCGTCAGCTTTTTACGCGCGGCCAGCTCAATCAGTCGTTCAGCATCCTGCACATTTTCCGCCAGCGGCTTATCAACGCAGACGTGAACGCCTGCGTTCAGCAACTCGCTCACCACCTGGAAGTGCGTCGCGGTTGAGGTATGCACAAATACCGCATCACATTCACGGGCTAAATCCTGGAGTGAGCCAGCATAAGGGATGCGCCAGGTTTTGCAGATGCGCTCTGCTTTCTCGCGAGTGGGCGACCACGCCCCTTGCAGCGTCCAGTCTGACGCGGCGCCTAAAACGGGCAGCCATGCTTTTTGCGCAATCCCGCCCAGCCCCACCACTCCAATGCGTAATGTAGTCACGGTTAATCTCCCAGGTGTGCGAGTAAAGCATCCAGACGCTGCTTCAGCACGGTAACCTCGTCTTCCAGGGCTGCCACGCGCGCAGTCAGGCTGTCGTTTGATGCTGGCGTGTCGGATTCGACGGCAAGCGTAGAGGACTCCACGTCGCCACTAAACAGGTGCATGTAGCGGCTTTCACGCTTGCCCGGCTCGCGGGCCAGACGCACCACGTAAGGACCGTCCTCGCGTGAGGCTAATCCCTCCAGCGTCTGTTCAACGTCCTGCATATCCTGAAACTCATGCATGCGGGAGGCGCGTGTGCGCAGTTCACCCGGCGTCTGCGCCCCGCGCAGCAGCAGCGTGGTGATAACCGCCACTTCTGCGGCGCTGAGTTTTAAATCGCCAAATTCGGAATTACAAAAGCGCTGTTCATATTTAGTGACGCGATTACCGAAGCCGCTGACGGTGCGCAGGTAGTGGCGCTTCACCAGCTCATCAAGGATATCCTGCACCTCGTACTCGCCAAGGTTCATCACTGGCTCACGGTTCGTCTTTTGGTTGCAGGCCATCGTGACGGCATTCACGGAAAGAGGATACTGTTCCGGCGTCGTAACCTGCTTTTCCAGCAGGCAGCCAATCACGCGCGCTTCGGCGCCATTTAACTGATATTTCATCTTTTCTCCTTAACGACCCGCGGTCCACTCCTGCGTGGTGAGCGCGGTGAGGACATGGTCCCGCCACTCGCCGTCAATCAGCAGATAATCTTTGGCATAGCCCTCTTTCTCAAACCCCAGGCGGGCCAGCAGATCGCCGCTGCGCTTATTGTGCGGCATGTAGTTCGCCATAATGCGATGGATATGTTGCGTGCGCTGCATGTAGCGAATCGCCGCCGTCAGCGCCTCAAACATGAGCCCCTGCCCCTGCCATTTCTGGCCGATGGAATACCCGAGATAGCAGGCGTGAAACGACCCGCGTACTACGTTTGAAAAATTGGCAATGCCAACGATCTCTTTCTCTTCCGGATCGAGAAGCGCGAAATAAAACGCACTTCCCTGTTTGTGAAATTCCGCAATCATACTGAGGCGCGCCTGCCAGCCAGAGGGGTAGCAATGGCTCTCGTCCCGAACGGGTTCCCAGGGTTTTAAAAACTGGCGATTCTCGGCGTAATAATCCGCCAGACGCCAGGCATCACGCTCATGCACCAGACGAACGACCAGCCTGTCCGTCGTCAGACGCACTTTTGGCACATTACTGCGATAGCCAAACATCGATACCACTCCTTCCCGTCGCTTCTGCTCTGCCTGTTAGCTTTACTATACCTGCGCCTGTGCCTTCTGTGAAAACAGTGACATACCATTTTTATCGCTTTTCACATTTTTCGATGAGAACTCTCTATCAAAGCACCTTTTTGATAAAAAAATATTGTCGCCAGCAGGTATGTGAAAAAGCGCGGCGACACCGCAGAATATTAGCGTGCTCACCTTTTATTTTCCCTGGAGGGAAAATGTCCCGCGTATCACAGGCCAGGAGCCTGGGTAAATATTTCCTGCTCGTCGATAACATGCTGGTCGTGCTCGGCTTTTTTGTCGTTTTTCCACTTATATCGATTCGTTTTGTCGATCAAATGGGCTGGGCGGCGCTGATGGTCGGGATCGCGCTGGGCTTACGCCAGTTTGTACAACAGGGTCTTGGCGTGTTTGGCGGGGCAATAGCCGACCGCTTCGGTGCGAAACCGATGATCGTCACCGGCATGCTGTTACGTGCGGCGGGATTCGCCACGATGGCAATCGCTCATGACCCCTGGCTGCTGTGGTTCTCCTGTTTCCTTTCCGGGATTGGCGGCACCCTTTTCGACCCACCGCGTACCGCGCTGGTGGTTAAGCTTATCCGTCCGCAACACCGGGGTCGTTTCTTCTCAATTTTGATGATGCAGGACAGCGCTGGCGCGGTAGTGGGCGCCCTGCTGGGAAGCTGGCTGCTGCAATACGATTTCCGCCTGGTCTGCGCCACCGGCGCGGTGCTGTTTATTCTCTGCGCGCTGTTTAACGGTCTGTTTCTGCCTGCATGGAAGCTGTCGACGGTAAAAGCGCCGGTGCGGGAAGGGCTTGACCGCGTGCTGAGCGATAAACGCTTCGTCACCTATGTTTTAACGTTGACCGGCTACTACATGCTCGCCGTGCAGGTCATGCTGATGCTGCCGATTATGGTTAACGATATTGCCGGCACGCCGGCGGCGGTAAAATGGATGTATGCCATTGAGGCCTGCCTTTCTCTGACTCTGCTCTATCCGATTGCCCGGTGGAGCGAGCGCCGTTTCCGGCTTGAGCACCGTCTGATGGCCGGGCTGTTGCTGATGACGCTGAGCATGATGCCCATCGGCCTGGTGAGTTCGCTCCAGCAGCTGTTTATGCTGATTTGCACCTTCTATATTGGCTCAATCATTGCCGAGCCGGCCCGTGAAACCCTGAGCGCGTCACTTGCCGACGCCCGGGCCCGTGGCAGCTACATGGGCTTCAGCCGTCTCGGACTGGCGCTTGGCGGCGCGCTGGGTTACACCGGTGGCGGCTGGCTGTTTGATGCCGGAAAAGCGCTCCATCAGCCGGAGCTGCCGTGGGTCATGCTCGGTATGGTCGGCTTTATGACGCTGATTGCCCTCTGGTGGCAGTTCAGTGATAAACGCAGCACCCGCGGGATGCTGGAGCCTGGCGCCTGACCTTCTGGGGGAGGATATTTACCTCCCTTCACTATCAGTTTTTTCTGCTGGTTTCTCCAGGATCACCCTGACATACTGGCGTATCAGGACAGATGCGCCGATTTTATGTTGAGGAACACCATGAAAAAGATCGTTATTGCCGCTGCGTTAATTGTCAGTGGGCTGCTGGTGGGATGTAACCAGCTTACGCAGTACACCGTCAGTGAGCAGGAAATTAATCAGGCGCTGGAAAAACATAATAACTTTTCAAAAGATATCGGCGTGCCCGGCCTTGCGGATGCACATATCGTCCTGACGAATCTCGCCAGCCAGATTGGGCGCGAGGAGCCTAACAAAGTCACCCTGTCCGGCGATGCCAGCCTGGACATGACCTCGCTCTTCGGCAATCAGAAAGCGGATATCAAACTGAAGCTCAAGGCGCTGCCGGTCTTTAATAAAGAGAAAGGGGCAATTTTCCTGCAAGAGATGGAAATCGTCGATGCGGTCGTCACGCCGGATAAAATGAAACCGGTGCTGCAAACGCTGATGCCTTATCTCAACCAGTCGTTACAGAACTATTTCAACCAGCAGCCCGCCTACGTTCTGAGCGAAGACAAGAGTAAGGGCGAATCTCTGGCGAAAAAATATGCCAAAGGGATAGAGGTGAAACCGGGTGAAATCATCATTCCTTTCACCGACTAAATACTCCGGGCGCTCAGGCGCCCGTTTTTTTTAACGGAATAGTGTGCAAACGAAAACGTTTCCGCTTATGATTTGTGTCCGGCAAAAACAGCCATCTTATGACTGATCCCTTTCAAGCCGGAGCTTCCATGACTGTACAATCCCAGGTTCTCAAAATCCGCCGCCCAGACGACTGGCATATCCATCTTCGTGATGGCGACATGCTGAAAACCGTCGTGCCGTATACCAGCGAAATTTATGGCCGTGCGATTGTTATGCCTAACCTGGTTCCGCCAGTCACCACCGTCGAGGCCGCGATCGCCTATCGCCAGCGTATCCTTGACGCCGTTCCGGCCGGGCACGATTTTACTCCGTTGATGACCTGCTACCTGACGGACTCGCTGGATCCCAATGAGGTTGAGCGCGGATTTAACGAAGGTGTGTTCACCGCCGCGAAGCTCTACCCGGCAAACGCCACCACCAACTCCAGCCATGGGGTGACGAGCATCGACGCCATCATGCCCGTTCTGGAGCGAATGCAAAAACTGGGAATGCCACTGCTGGTGCACGGGGAAGTGACCCACGCTGACATTGATATTTTCGATCGCGAAGCGCGTTTTATCGAAACGGTCATGGAGCCGCTGCGCCAGCGTCTTCCTGGGCTGAAAGTGGTGTTTGAACACATTACGACCAAAGATGCCGCAGAGTATGTCCGGGATGGAAACGAATTGATTGCCGCCACCATCACCCCGCAGCACCTGATGTTTAACCGTAACCACATGCTGGTGGGTGGCGTTCGTCCACATCTGTATTGTCTGCCGATCCTCAAGCGCAATATCCACCAGCAGGCGCTACGTGAGCTGGCCGCCAGCGGCTTCCCGCGCGCGTTCCTCGGCACGGATTCCGCCCCGCATGCCCGTCACCGAAAAGAGGCTAGCTGCGGTTGTGCAGGCTGCTTTAACGCCCCGACCGCCCTGGCAAGTTACGCAACCGTCTTTGACGAGATGAATGCGTTAGGCCATTTCGAAGCCTTCTGCTCCCTTAACGGCCCGCGTTTCTACGGTCTGCCGGTTAATGACACGTTCATTGAGCTGGAGCGCAAAGAAAGCCAGGTTGAAGCGTCGATTGCGCTCACCGACGATACGCTGATCCCCTTCCTGGCAGGTGAAACCGTAAGCTGGACGGTAAAAAGCTAAAAAATTGTCATCCCCCTGTTGTCAAACCGCCAATATAACTGTATAAATAAACAGTATATTACACAGGGGGCATTTATGCGTATTGAAGTCACCATTGCCAAAACCACCGTCCTGCCTGCTGGCGCACTCGACGCTCTGGCGGGTGAGCTATCCCGACGTATTAACAGCACTTTTCCTGAAAACGATGGCGCCATAACGGTACGTTATGCGACAGCAAACCATCTTTCCGTCATTGGCGGCGCGAAAGAAGACAAAGACCGCATCAGCGAAATTTTGCAGGAAACATGGGAAAGCGCCGACGACTGGTTTATCACTGATTAAAATTTGCTCCCTCATTGTGTTTTTTTGCCGGGTCGCCCCGGCTTTTTTTCGTTTCGTCTCCTGAAAGTTCAAAATATTTCAGTATCTTCTTAGAAAATCGTGAACAAGATGACGTTTTATTGTTCGAACAATCCTAAAAAGCAGAAAAATGTGTTGCTACCCGTTTATTTTTTCCTGCGGAACCCTTATTAATTGATATACTGAAAAAGCTTTCAGAAAAACATGCATTGAACCTCAAAGTCGTTGTCTTCTAACACGCATTAAGGGGGTTATAATGGAAAAGAATAATGAAGTCATCCAGACCCATCCACTCGTTGGCTGGGATATCAGCACCGTAGACAGCTACGATGCGCTGATGCTGCGTTTGCACTACCAGACCCCGAATCAGCTAAACCGTGACGAAGCGGAAGTTGGACAGACGCTGTGGCTTAAAACAGACGTCGCCCGTCAGTTTATTTCTATTTTAGAAGCAGGCATCGCAAAAATAGAATCTGGCGACTACCAGGAAAATGAGTATAAACGGCATTGACCTTATGCCCCTTTTCACTCAACAGGCACCCTCGCGGTGCCTTATTTATTTCGCTCTTGTATAAGCCCACATAGTTAATTACTCTGCTAACAAAGCGTTAGTAAAGAGAAGCCTATGAAATACGATTTGATCATTATCGGAAGCGGCTCCGTTGGATCTGCAGCCGGTTATTACGCTACGCAGGCGGGTCTGAATGTGCTGATGATTGACGCCCACCTTCCCCCTCATTCTGAAGGAAGCCATCACGGCGATACCCGTCTTATCCGTCACGCTTACGGCGAAGGTGAGCGCTATGTACCGCTGGTGCTTCGGGCTCAGACGCTGTGGGATGAGCTGGCCGCAGTCACCGAAGAACGCATTTTTGAGCGCACCGGGGTTATTAATCTGGGGCCCGCCAACTCCACGTTTCTGGCGAATGTCGAGGAGAGCGCGAAAGCCTACCGTCTGGACGTTGAGCGTCTGGATGCGAACGACATAATGGCGCGCTGGCCGGAAATTTCTGTCCCTGAAGACTACATTGGATTGTTTGAAGCCAATTCCGGGGTACTGCACAGCGAAACGGCCATTAAGACATGGATTGATCTCGCCGCCAAAGCGGCCTGCGCACAGTTGTTTAACTGTCCGGTCACGGGCATCACCCACCATGCCGGGGGTTCAACCGTCACCACGTCTGAAGGTGAATATACCGCCGCACGCCTGCTGGTCAGTGCGGGAACGTGGGTGACGAAACTGCTGCCGGATCTGCCCATCCAGCCGGTACGCAAAGTCTTCTCCTGGTTCCAGTCTGACGGGCGTTACAGCAGCCAGAACAAATTCCCGGCGTTCACGGGCGAGTTACCTAATGGCGACCAGTACTACGGTTTCCCCTCGGAAAAAGACGCGCTCAAGATTGGCAAACATAACGGCGGACAGGTCATTTCCTCTGCGGAAGAACGCAAGCCGTACGGAGCCTATCCGCAGGATGGTTCCGAAGCCTTCACGTTCCTGCGTAATATTCTGCCGGGCGTAGGCGGGTTGCTTTATGGCGCAGCGTGCACCTACGACAATACGCCAGATGAAGACTTCATCATCGACACCCTG
Source organism: Enterobacter sp. MGH 4 (assembly GCF_000534735.1). Classification (NCBI taxonomy): domain Bacteria; kingdom Pseudomonadati; phylum Pseudomonadota; class Gammaproteobacteria; order Enterobacterales; family Enterobacteriaceae; genus Enterobacter; species Enterobacter sp. MGH 4. The sequence goes on from NZ_KI973289.1 coordinate 1,669,182, forward strand.
CCTGGGCACGACAACACCCTGATCGTAACCGGGCTCAGCGGTCACGGGTTTAAATTTGCCTCTGTGTTAGGTGAAATCGCCGCCCAGTTTGCTCAGGGGATTGCGCCTTCGTTTGATCTCAAACCCTTCGCGCTCTCGCGCTTTAGCCGATAATACCGCTACAGGCTCCGAATAACCGGAGCCTGATTTGCGAGAGGATCATGATGCGCAGACTGGTGAATTACCTTATCAATAACATCCGCGAGCATTTCATGCTCTACATTGTCCTTTGGTCGCTGCTGGCGATTGTTGACGTCATTTTTATTGTATTCTTCTGAAAACCATCACTGACGTTTATTGACACTCCTTTAAACTTATTTAACTTATAGTTTTTATAAAAAGTCATCTCAAATTTATTGAACGAAGCGATTGAAATACATTGCGGAAACACATTCAAATTCGCTGAAATAAAATAACTAAATAACATTATTCCTTTTTTTCAGTTGCATTATTTAATTAATCCGGCCATTTTTATTGCTCAGACATTTGAGAACGGAAATTCATATGCAATGGCGTAACTCCTCCAGCCGCTACGGAATAATATCCATGTGTTTACACTGGCTATTTGCACTTGCTGTCTATGCCATGTTTGGTCTCGGCCTCTGGATGGTGACATTAAGCTATTATGACGGTTGGTATCATCAGGCCCCCGAATTGCACAAAAGCATTGGGGTTCTGCTGATGATGGGTCTGGTTTTTCGCGTGGTCTGGCGACATCTCTCTCCGCCCCCTCCTGCCCCCAAAAGCCATGGACGTCTTACCCGCATAAGCGCTGTTGGCGCACATATCGCACTCTATGCCCTGCTGTTCGCCATTCTGATCAGCGGTTATCTCATTTCGACCGCAGACGGCAAACCGATCAGCGTGTTTGGGCTCTTTGACGTCCCTGCCACGCTGGCTGACGCCGGTTCACAGGCTGACACCGCAGGTGTGGTTCATCTGTGGCTGGCATGGAGCGTGGTGATCCTGTCTGTTCTGCATGGCCTTGCGGCCCTGAAACACCACTTTATTGATAAAGACGATACGCTGAAGCGCATGCTTGGCCGTTCGTCAGTTGACTCTGGAGCATAAAATGAAAAAACGCCTGTTGGGTATCGCATTAGGTTCGCTGTTATTTACCACCGGTTCGGCCATTGCCGCCGACTATAAAATTGATAAAGAAGGCCAGCATGCCTTCGTCAATTTCCGTATTCAGCATCTGGGTTACAGCTGGTTATATGGTACGTTCAATGATTTCGATGGCACATTTAGTTTCGACGAGAAAAACCCTGCTGCCGATAAAGTAAACGTCACCATTAATACTAACAGCGTCGACACTAATCACGCCGAGCGTGATAAACATCTGCGCAGCGCTGAATTCCTGAACGTAGGCAAATTCCCGCAAGCTACTTTCGCGTCGACAGAAGTGAAGAAAGACGGTGATAAGCTCGCTATTACCGGTAATCTTACGCTGAACGGCGTAACAAAACCGGTAACACTGGATGCGAAATTAATCGGCCAGGGCGACGATCCGTGGGGCGGAAAACGTGCTGGCTTTGAAGCCGCCGGCAAAATTCATCTGAAAGATTTTAATATCACCACAGATTTAGGACCGGCATCGCAGGATGTAGAGCTGATTATTTCGGTGGAAGGCGTTCAGCAGAAGTCATAAAACAGGCCCGGCAGGCTTTTACGCCGCCGGGCAATGTTTTACTCCGGGTCTGGAATACCCAGTTTGGTATTCAGTCGGCCCCGGGATTTATTAAAGATCTTATTCCCGTTCTCGCGCCCGGCACGGCGACGACGTTGCTCTTCTTCAGGCAAGATACTCTCTTCACTGCACAGCTCGCTACAGCAGCCATTAAACTTCTCGGCACATGCAGGACACTGAATAAACAGAAGATGACAACCGTCGTTTTTGCAGTTGGTATGCGTGTCGCACGGCGTACCGCACTGGTGGCAGTGAGCGATTACGTCCTCTGAAATTCGCTCGCCCATACGCTCATCAAACACAAAGTTTTTACCGATAAAACGCACCGGTAACCCCTGCTCGCGGGCGCGGCGGGCATATTCAATGATCCCACCCTCAATATGCCAGACTTTATTAAAACCGTTGTGTTTCATCCAGGCACTGGCTTTTTCGCAGCGGATCCCCCCGGTGCAATACATAACGATCTTTTTGTCTTTATGCTCCTGCATCATCTCAACCGCTTTCGGCAGCTGTTCACGGAAAGTGTCGGCAGGAATTTCCATCGCATTCTCGAAGTGGCCCACTTCATATTCGTAGTGGTTACGCATATCGATGAACACTGCATCCGGATCGTCGAGCATCGCGTTCACTTCAGCGGCCTTGAGGTACTCCCCCACATTCGCGGCATTGAAGCTCGGATCGTCGATGCCATCCGCCACAATACGCTCACGCACCTTCATGCGCAGCACCCAGAACGATTTGCCGTCATCATCCAGCGCAATGTTCAGGCGTAAGCCGTTAAGCGCCGGATCAAAACCATAAAGGAGCTCGCGGAAGGCGCTGACTTTGCTTTCCGGCACGCTGATCTGCGCGTTAATACCCTCACGCGCCAGATAGACGCGACCAAACACGTTCAGGGCGGTGAAAGCCTGGTAAAGCGCATCGCGGGTCGCCTGTGGATCGTTGATGGTAAAATATTTATAGAAAGAGATCGTTGTGCGCGGTTCGGTTTCGGCCAACATACGCGCTTTCAACATCTCATTCGAAACGCGGTTGTGTAACACTGGCATGGTGTACAAGTCCTGCAATCGTTGAGAAATAAAAATCGGTCGGCATGATATAGCAAACAAAGACAATTTACATCCACACAATTTACGCTACATTTCAGTCAACCTGATTAATCAGACTTAACACTTGCATATTCTTTCATGTTTCGATGACAGACATTTTGGCTATGCCTCAAAAAATGAGACAATAGCCCTTCAGGACGTTAGAACACAGGACAGACATGACCCAGTTACCGAAATTTACTGCCGCGCTTTTACACCCACGCTATTGGTTAACATGGTCAGGCATTGGCTTGTTGTGGCTAATTGTACAGCTGCCTTATCCCGTAATTTTCCGCATGGGTAAAGGACTGGGCCGCATTGCTCAACAATTTATGAAGCGTCGCGCCAGGATCGCGTATCGAAATCTTGAGCTTTGCTTTCCTCAGATGAGCGAATCTGAGCGTCACGACATGGTGGTTAAAAACTTCGAATCTGTCGGCATGGGACTGATGGAGACCGGTATGGCCTGGTTCTGGTCGGATAAGCGCATGGCGCGCTGGACGGAAGTGGCCGGAACCGGCATGGATCCGGTGCATAATCTCCAGGCCAACCAGACTGGCGTCCTGCTGATTGGCGTTCATTTCCTGACGCTCGAAATTGGCGCGCGCATGTTCGGCATGCAGGCGCCGGGTATTGGCGTTTATCGTCCCAACGATAATCCGGTGATCGATTTGATACAGACCAACGGACGCATGCGCTCGAATAAAAGCATGATCGACCGCAAAGACCTTAAAGGGATGATCCGCGCCCTCAAATCAGGTGAAGTGGTCTGGTATGCCCCGGATCATGACTATGGCCCACAATCCAGCGTGTTTGTCCCGTTCTTTGCGGTGGAAGATGCGGCGACAACCACCGGGACCTGGATGCTGGCGCGGATGTCCAAAGCGGCTATCGTGCCGTTTGTACCGCGCCGTAAACCAGACGGTTCAGGCTATCAGCTCATCATGCTGGAGCCGGAACTCACGCCGCCACTGGATGATGCAGAAACCACCGCGCGCTGGATGAACGGCATTGTGGAGAAATGCATTATGCTCGCTCCCGAGCAGTACATGTGGCTGCATCGCCGCTTCAAAACCCGGCCTCAGGGCGTCCCTTCTCGTTATTAATCTGCATGCGGTCTTCCGGGCCGCAAGCTGTTTTAGCTTTAAAAGCTCCCCGTCATTGCGGCAATCATACCCCAGGCGCATAATTAGCAGGCTTATTACCTCACTGGTCACGGTGCCCTGCACCTCATTATGCGGATAGTTATGTCCTCCACAGATGCTCCCATAAACTGGAAACGCAACCTGACGGTTGCATGGCTGGGTTGTTTTCTTACTGGCGCCGCCTTTAGCCTGGTAATGCCCTTCCTGCCCCTCTACGTTGAACAGCTCGGCGTCACCGGCCATAGCGCACTGAATATGTGGTCCGGCCTGGTGTTCAGCATTACGTTCCTGTTCTCCGCCATTGCGTCGCCTTTCTGGGGTGGGCTTGCGGATCGCAAAGGCCGCAAAATTATGCTGCTGCGCTCCGCGCTCGGCATGGCGATCATAATGCTGTTGATGGGGGTGGCGCAGAATGTCTGGCAGTTCCTGATATTACGCGCGCTTCTGGGTCTGCTCGGGGGATTTATCCCCAATGCCAACGCCCTGATCGCAACCCAAATCCCACGCCATAAAAGCGGCTGGGCATTAGGTACGCTCTCCACTGGCGGCGTAAGCGGCGCACTGCTGGGTCCGCTGGCGGGCGGGCTGCTGGCCGACCATTACGGACTGCGGCCGGTATTCTTCATTACCGCCAGCGTGCTGTTCCTCTGCTTCCTCGTGACGCTTATCTGCATCCGTGAGAATTTCACGCCGGTAGCCAAAAAAGAGATGCTGCACGCCCGGGATGTGCTGGCCTCGCTGAAAAACCCAAAGCTGGTGCTGAGCCTGTTTGTGACCACCATGATTATTCAGGTGGCCACCGGTTCAATCGCGCCTATTCTGACGCTCTATGTCCGCGACCTGGCCGGCAACGTCAGCAATATCGCCTTTATCAGCGGCGTGATCGCCTCTGTTCCCGGCGTGGCCGCGTTGCTGAGCGCGCCACGGCTCGGTAGGCTGGGCGATCGCATTGGCCCGGAAAAAATCCTGATCTGCGCCCTGATCCTCTCCGTTCTGCTGCTGATCCCCATGTCGATGGTGCAGTCTCCCTGGCAGCTCGGCGTGTTGCGCTTTCTGCTGGGCGCAGCGGACGGCGCGTTGCTTCCGGCGGTGCAGACGCTGCTGGTTTATAACTCCACCAACCAGATTGCCGGACGTATTTTCAGCTACAACCAGTCGTTTCGCGATCTGGGTAACGTCACCGGGCCGCTGGTCGGCGCGGGGGTTTCGGCCAGTTTCGGTTTCCGGGCGGTCTTTATCGTGACGGCAGGCGTCGTGCTGTTCAACGCTGTTTATTCCTGGCTCAGCTTATCCCGGGCGCTACGCCCGGCGCGCATAACACAACATCGTGACGGCTAATTTACGCATTCATACTTGCAAAATCATATAATCAGCTATTCTTTCCCTGAATACCTTCACGAAAAACAGGGAGACACCAATGACCATGTACGCCACGCTGGAAGAAGCGTAAAGTAAAATACATCATAAATTTGTACCGTCATAATCAACCAAAACGCTCTCACATATCACCTTTGTACCGTTCCATTCATCACGGTAGATACTCGTATCAATGCCTACGCCTGGATGTAACTCATAGCCAGTATCCTTTAAAAACTTATGGTACTTCTGTGTCTGTACTGTGGCGTCAAAGTATCTTTGACCTGAGTACTTAAACCCGGCGGAACCATGCGGTACGATCCATGCCCCAAAGGACGAAAATTACTGGCATGTACAACGACCTTGTATTCAAACTCTGAGCCTGTATAACGGCCTGTATACGCTTTTGATGTGTTGATCTTACCGAAAGGTGGATTGCCATAGGCAACATCGTAGAAACGGTCTGGTGAGTACTGGAGAGCGTCACCAATGATCCATTTTGCCTCTGGTAGTACGCTCTTCCCGATCATAACGTACTCTGAAATGAGTTCAACGCATGTGATATACGTAGGTCTATTCCTTAAGTCCTGGTAGTAGCTAAGGCGACCGATACCCGCACACAGTTCTATGCATTGACCAGTACAGCCAGCGCCGAGTATGAAAACCTATGCAAGCATTTCAGGGAAAAGAAAGCACCAGTAGCACCTATACCATCCCCCTATAGTTATTAAAAATAAATTCTTTGTCTTCATATGTGAGCTGCTTATCCGAGTGGATTAATTCCATCACTTTTATGTGATTAGTAGATTCCTTTTTCGTAAGTCTTGCCATAAAATACTCTTGTACAGTTGTTGTACGGTTATTTAGGAAAAATTAATATGAGTTTAATTAATGTTGATTTCTCTGGACTATCTGAACCTGCAACGAAGCTTGTAGAAAAAATCAGTGATGCCATAGGCGTTCTTTATGAACCAACCAAAATGAAAAATATCGCTAAAGCACAGTCCGAAGTAAAGAAAATTGAATTTCAAAGTTCAATAGAGCTTTCTGATTTAGAAGAGCGAGCTTTGAGGAGAACCATAAATTCACAAGCCAGAAAGCAACGTAATATAGATAGCATAACAATCAAAGCTGAAAAGAGATCGACGAACAAGAGCAAAATGATATTGAGCTCTTAGATGAAGACTGGATTAATCACTTCTTTAATCAGTGTGAAGATATTAGTGATGATATGATGCAAGGGCTTTGGTCGAGAGTATTAACAGGCGAGGCTAAAAAAAATGGTAGTTTTTCAAAAAGAACATTAAATTTCTTATCAACGCTGGATAAAAGAGATGCTGAACTGATTACAACTTTAGGCACAACCGTATGGAATCAGCACAACTTGCCACTACCCATTGTCTTTAGTTATGAGGACGATTCAATCCAAAAAATTGGCTTAAATTATGATTCTTTAAGACACTTAGAGTCAATAGGAGTAATAACATTAGGAAATATGAGTTATTCCGTTCAATTTGAGAAAGATTTTGGTTATTTTATTTACTATGGCAGAACGATTGTGATAAAAATTAACACATCAAATAAGAATCCTTTTTTGCCTAAAAAACCAAATAGTGTTGACATCGGTATGGTACTGTTAACTAACATTGGTCGTGAGCTTATAAGAATTTGTGGTTCCAAGCCAGATGAAGATTACTTTTATTCTACACTGCAGGAATTTATGGAAGAGAACGAAGTTTTCACCCCCTTACAATAAAAATGTTTTTTGTAATACAATCAATCAAAATTCTCTTCGGGGGATTTTACTGCCCCCCAACCATAATCAATAGTACTTGCAGTAGTTGTCCTAATGGTACTTGGATAACCACAATACCAAAGCATCAAGTACAAGTACTATAGAGATCTCTACAGTCGCGATCTTGAGATGTTATACTTCCTGGGGCTTTGTTGAATAAATCGAACTTTTGCTGAGTTGAAGGATCAGATCACGCATCTTCCCGACAACGCAGACCGTTCCGTGGCAAAGCAAAAGTTCAAAATCACCAACTGGCCCACCTACAATAAAGCCTTCATCAACCGTGGCTCCATAACTTTCTGGCTGGATGATGAAGCTATTCAGGCCTGGTATGAGTCAGCAACACCTTCTTCACGAGGCAGACCTCAGCGCTATTCTGACCTTGCCATCACGACTGTGCTGGTCATTAAACGCGTATTCAGGCTGACCCTGCGCGCTGCGCAGGGCTTTATTGATTCCATTTTTTCTCTGATGAACGTTCCGCTACGCTGCCCGGATTACAGCTGTGTCAGCAGGCGGGCAAAGTCGGTTAATGTCAGTTTCAAAACGCCCACCCGGGGTGAAATCGCACACCTGGTAATTGATTCCACCGGGCTGAAGGTCTTCGGTGAAGGCGAGTGGAAAGTCAAAAAGCATGGCCAGGAACGCCGCCGTATCTGGCGTAAGCTGCATCTCGCCGTTGACAGTAAAACACATGAAATCATCTGCGCTGACCTGTCGCTGAACAACGTTACGGACTCAGAGGCCTTCCCCGGGTTAATCCGGCAAACCCACCGGAAAATCAGGTCAGCCGCCGCCGATGGCGCTTACGATACCCGGCTCTGTCACGATGAACTGCGGCGTAAGAAAATCAGCGCGCTTATCCCTCCCCGAAAAGGTGCGGGTTACTGGCCCGGTGAATATGCAGACCGTAACCGTGCAGTGGCTAATCAGCGAATGACCGGGAGTAATGCGCGGTGGAAATGGACAACAGATTACAACCGTCGCTCGATAGCGGAAACGGCGATGTACCGGGTAAAACAGCTGTTCGGGGGTTCACTGACGCTGCGTGACTACGATGGTCAGGTTGCGGAGGCTATGGCCCTGGTACGAGCGCTGAACAAAATGACGAAAGCAGGTATGCCTGAAAGCGTGCGTATTGCCTGAAAACACAACCCGCTACGGGGGAGACTTACCCGAAATCTGATTTATTCAACAAAGCCACTTCCTGGTTGAACCAAAAATTGATCGTGTTGACCTACACAACCAATATCAAAAAAGTGATAACGATATTGTTTCTGATATTCTTAGGATAGTACAATGGAAAAGATGCTTAGCGTGTGGTGGAAAGAATTAGTTAGGCTTGTGATGCAAGTTTATATACCTATTGGTTTAACTTTTATCTTTGGTATACTCGCTGTGACCCTTTGGGAAGATTGCGCATTAATATCTACTGTTATATTCCTGATAGTTGCGTTTATTGTAAGTGATCGTATATTCAAACCAAAAAACAAGCAATAAATTCACTTCAAAACAATTCGCCTCTTTAACGAGGCGATTAACTTATTTCGAAAGTAATTCTTTAAACATACCTGCATGCATTATAGAAACAACAAATGATGAAAATGCTAATGAAGGATATATTTGTTGTAAAGTAGCTGATTCTGAAACCCACTCCATTACAAGAGTTAAGATGTAAAAAGTAATGGTAGAGAATATTAAAAAATACAATATTGTGAATAACCAGCGTAAAGAGCTATTCTGAATATCAAAAAGTTTTGCTATGTATGGTGTTACTAACCCCATAAGCATAGTAGCCCAGCCTGCAAATACCGCGATGATATAGGCCACCACGAAAGTAAAGAAAATCCCAGAGAATGTTAGATCATCACCATACCCAGCTTCAGTTATGTCGTTACGTACACCAACCAATACAATCCCAGCAGGAAGGATTGAGGCTATCAATAACGCCCTTGTTCCAGTAAATGTACGTTTTATTGCTGCTTCGCTTATTGCCATTTGTCGTAACTTCCCTTGTATGAATTAACCTACAGATAATCATGGATAAATGAAGATGCGTTAACATCTTTTAACATGTAGGTTTAGGTATCGGCATGTCCTGACCTGCCCCCACGATTAGATACAACACTCAGTTAGTAACGTCGGAATCTTCATTCTCAGAATGACCCTTTCTCCAGCCCGCTGCAAATTCAGACGGTGTCTGATAATTCAGCGTGGAGTGCGGGCGGCATTCGTTATAATCCTGCCGCCAGTCATTAATAATTTTCCTGGCATGAACGATATCGCTGAACCAGTGCTCATTCAAACATTCATCGCGAAATCGTCCGTTAAAGCTCTCAATAAATCCGTTCTGCGTTGGCTTGCCCGGCTGGATTAAGCGCAACTCAACACCATGCTCAAAGGCCCATTGATCCAGTGCACGGCAAGTGAACTCCGGCCCCTGGTCAGTTCTTATCGTCGCCGGATAGCCTCGAAACAGTGCAATGCTGTCCAGAATACGCGTGACCTGAACGCCTGAAATCCCAAAGGCAACAGTGACCGTCAGGCATTCCTTTGTGAAATCATCGACGCAGGTAAGACACTTGATCCTGCGACCGGTGGAAAGTGCGTCCATGACGAAATCCATCGACCAGGTCAGATTGGGCGCCGCCGGACGGAGCAGCGGCAGACGTTCTGTTGCCAGCCCTTTACGACGTCTTCTGCGTTTTACGCCCAGGCCACTGAGGTGATAAAGCCGGTACACGCGCTTATGATTAACATGAAGCCCTTCACGGCGCAGCAACTGCCAAATACGACGGTAGCCAAAACGCCTGCGCTCCAGTGCCAGCTCAGTGATGCGCCCTGATAAATGCGCATCAGCAGCCGGACGGTGAGCCTCATAGCGGCAGGTCGACAGGGATAAACCTGTAAGCCTGCAGGCACGACGTTGCGACAGACCGGTCGCATCACACATCAACATCACGGCTTCCCGCTTCTGGTCTGTCGTCAGTACTTTCGCCCAAGAGCCACCTGAAGCGCCTCTTTATCCAGCATGGCTTCGGCAAGCAGCTTCTTGAGTCTGGTGTTCTCTTCCTCAAGCGACTTCAGGCGCTTAACTTCAGGCACCTCCATACCGCCATACTTCTTACGCCAGGTGTAAAACGTGGCATCGGAAATGGCATGCTTGCGGCAGAGTTCACGGGCGGGTACCCCAGCTTCGGCTTCGCGGAGAATACTGATGATCTGTTCGTCGGAAAAACGCTTCTTCATGGGGATGTCCTCATGTGGCTTATGAAGACATTACTAACATCGGGGTGTACTAATCAACGGGGAGCAGGTCAGTCTGTCTAAGCCAAAGGCATCAACCTGTTGCATACTTGATACCCTGCTATACACATACGCTTTGACAGTTCGCATTCAGGCACCTATACATTTGATAAACTTAATCATTGAGGAAATCATTATGTCTGATAAAGAATATGTATTTTACAGCACGCTGGAAGAAGCTATCGATGCCGCTCGCGAAGAATTCCTCGCCGATAATCCCGGCATTGAGGAAGAAGATGCTGACGTGCAACAACTCAATATCCAAAAATACGTCCTTCAGGACGGCGATATTATGTGGCAGGCCGAATTCTTTGCTGATGAAGGTGAGGACGGAGAATGTCTGCCGATATTGAGTGGTGAAGGTGCGCAGGCGGTATTCGACGGCGACTATGACGAAATTGAGTTACGTCAGGAGTGGCTGGAAGAAAATACGCTGCATGAATGGGATGAAGGTGAGTTTCAGCTCGAACCGCCGCTGGATACCGAAGAAGGTCAGGCCGCAGCGGACGAATGGGACGAGCGATAAGCTCTCGTTACTCGTAAGGGCCGTGGCTGGATCGATGGGCAGCAGTAGCGTGTCGAAAATCAGCGAAAACGGCAGATCGAGCACGGTGAGATAGCGCCATGCGGAATCGCGGACATCCCACTGTACGCCGGGGTAGTACTGATTCCCGTGGCCCTGTCCGGGAATGGTGCGGCTGATGATGCTGCCGCAGCCGCTGAGCAGGCATGCCATCATGACGACGATGATTACTTTCATTTCTGACCTCTAAAAAAATACCGGCCTCACAGCCGGTATTTTATTTGGCGGGTGGCGCTTCGCTTACCAGCCCTACTTAACAACTTACTTCGCCTTCAGGGCCAGCGGATTCAGCTTCACGTCCTTGTAGTAGTTCACCCACGAAGAGTATCTCTCCGGAGAAGTCCACACGCGGTAGTGAAGCCGTGCCATCGTCACCGGATCGCTCAACAGCACCAGACGACGGTCGCGGTTAAGCTTTTCTGGCGTCTCATTCAGCGCCTGCTCAACGTGGCGATCGCGGGCGATCTCCAGCACCTGGCTGGCGCGGTGACGCGCAGTCGCCATCGCGGTTGCCAGCGCGTTGAATGACGGGTTAAACACGGCGTGCATAAAGCCATCATCCAGCGTGCGTTTGCGGTTCTGCTCCAGATAGGTATCGGTATCCACCAGCACCTGCGGCGGAGAATACTCTTCCGGGATCAGGAACAGCTTCCAGCGTTTGGTACGCAGGCCCACCGTAGAACGGCTGGAGATCACCGACACAAATGGCGACAGGATCAGTGAGAAGACGATTGGCGCCAGCCAGAACAGGAAACGCAGATCCAGCCAGGCCATACCAACGGCCCACACCAGGCCCAGCAGCAGCTGAGAGCCGTGGCGCATAAAGGCCTCACTCCATGGCGTAGAGTCATCGTCACGCTGCGGTGAATTCCACACCACTTCCCATCCCAGGAACGCGCTCACCACGAATACCGTGTGGAACAGCATACGCACCGGTGCCAGCAGGACCGAGAACAGCACTTCCAGCAGCAGTGAAAGGGTTACGCGGCAGAAACCACCGTACTCCTTCGAACCTTTACACCAGATCAGAATGATACTGAGCAGCTTAGGCAGGAACAGCAGCACCATGGTCGACGCGAACAGCGCAATCGCCAGCTCCGGACGCCACTGCGGCCACACCGGGAACAGCTGGCGCGGTTGCAGGAAGTACTGCGGCTCCGTCAGGGCATGCACAACCTGCAACGCGGTCGAGAGTGCCAGGAACATAAACCACAGCGGCGCAGACAGATAGGACATGACGCCCGTCAGGAACACCGCACGGTGAACAGGGTGCATCCCCTTCACCAGGAACAGGCGGAAGTTCATCAGGTTACCGTGACACCAGCGGCGGTCACGCTTGAGCTCATCCAGCAGGTTCGGCGGCAGCTCTTCATACGAGCCCGGCAGATCGTAGGCAATCCAGACGCCCCACCCTGCGCGACGCATCAGCGCGGCTTCCACAAAGTCATGCGACAGAATGGACCCGGCAAACGATCCTTCACCCGGCAGCGGCGCCAGGGCGCAGTGCTCGATGAATGGCTTCACGCGGATAATAGCGTTGTGGCCCCAGTAGTGAGATTCACCCAGCTGCCAGAAGTGCAGACCGGCAGTAAACAGCGGCCCGTAGACGCGGGTCGCAAACTGCTGGCAGCGCGCATATAGCGTGTCCATACCGGACGCTTTTGGCGAGGACTGAATAATACCCGCGTTCGGATTGGCTTCCATCAGACGGACCAGCCCGCTCAGGCAGTCGCCGCTCATCACGGAGTCCGCATCCAGTACCACCATGTAGCTGTACTGGTTACCCCAGCGACGACAGAAGTCATCGATGTTCCCGCTCTTACGCTTAACACGACGACGACGACGACGGTAGAAGATCTGCCCTTCGCCCTGCACTTCAGCAATCAGCTCCATCCAGGCTTTTTGCTCTGCCACGCAGATATCCGGGTTGTAGCTGTCGCTCAGGATGTAGACGTCGAAATGCGCCGCGTTACCGGTCGCCTTTACGGACTCCCAGGTGGCACGCAGCCCGGCGAATACGCGGTCAACATCTTCGTTACAGATAGGCATGATTAGCGCGGTACGGTGCTCAGGATTGAGGGGTTCATCCCCGACCGTCGACGCGGAAATGCTGTATTTGTCACGCCCCATCAGCAGTTGCAGGAAGCCCATCAGCGCCGTCCAGAACCCGGCGGAGACCCAACAGAACAGCACGGCAAACAGCAGAAGGATGCCGCTCTGTAAAATATACGGCAGCAGCTGCATGAAGGAGACCCAGATATCCTGGCCAATCATGTCAGCAGGGTTAATCAATGCCCAGCCCTGGTACGGCAGAATAGTTTTCATGTACCAGGTGGCGACAACCGTCTGTGCCAGCGTCAGCAGCAGCAGAATGTAACGACGAATCGTTCCCACGGTACGCCATTTCTGCTCGGACGCCTGTTGTTCTTTGGTCAGACGTGACAGATAGCGCGGCGTCACGTCACGCCCACGCAGGCGATCCCAGAAGCGACCCACCGGGTTGGTGCGCCACGGATCGGGGAACATAGAGGAACGCGTGGCCTTCGGCATCGCCTGTAGCTGGTCACGCCCTTCGTCATCCTTGATTAACTGCCCTTCTGCCAGCGAGTCTGGCCATGCCTGCTCCAGACGTGCCTTCACTGACCCCAGCGGCGTATCATCATCACGGGAAAAGTGACGATGTTCACCATCCAGCGCGGTGTGAACCGCGCGGATGTCGCTCGCAGGGAGTGCCGCTTTTTCAATGTCCGTTAGCGGCATGGCATCAATATATTCAGATGTATTATTCATTGGCAGGTAGCTGATAGCTCCAGGTTTCACTCAGCGGCTTATCGTTACTGACCAGCGCGGCGCGCATTTCAGTGGTCTGTTTCGGATCTTTCACCTTCACGCGCAGGGTCAAACGCCACCCTTTGGTGACCGGATTGTAACGCACGGCGTTCTCAACGATTTCACCGTTATCGCCAATGCTGGCCTGTGCCGTCACGGCAGTATCCGGCGCCAGTTTTTTCATATCCTGCCCGGTGAAGTCCACGATAAATGCCAGCGTGCCATCCGGCTGACGAATCAGGTTGGACTGCTTCACGTCCCCCGTAGAACGACGCGTCTGCATCACATACGCGTTATCCGGTGCGTGCAGTTTGTCTTCGTCACGGCTGAAGGTGATCGCATACTTGAAGTTCATCTCTTTACCGGCTTCAGGCAGCTGATCCGGTGTCCAGTACGCCACGATGTTATCGTTGGTTTCATCATTGGTTGGAATTTCAACCAACTCAACCTTGCCTTTACCCCAGTCGCCTTTCGGTGTAACCCAGGCGCTTGGGCGCAGATCGTAGCGGTCGTCCAGATCTTCAAAGCGGGAGAACTGACGGCCACGTTGCAGCAGACCAAAGCCCTGCGGGTTTTCCATCGCAAAGCTGCTGACGGCGAGGTGTTTCGGGTTGTTCAGCGGACGCCAGATCCACTCGCCGTTACCAGCATGAATGGAAAGGCCATTAGAATCATGCAGTTGAGGGCGGAAGTTAGTCGCCGGAGACGGCTGATTCGGCCCGAACAGGAACATGCTGGTCAGCGGCGCGACGCCCAGTTTGCCCACTTTATCGCGCAGGTAAACTTTAGACTGCACGTCAACCACCGTGTCACGCCCTGGCATGATCACGAAGCGATAAGCGCCTGTCGCACGAGGGGAGTCCAGCAGCGCATAAATTGTCAGACGTTTGTCGGTTGGTTTTGGACGTTCGATCCAGAACTCGCGAAAACGTGGAAATTCTTCACCTGATGGCAGCGCGGTATCAATTGCCAGACCGCGCGCAGAAAGCCCGTACACCTGCCCCGCGCCAATCACGCGGAAGTAGCTGGCGCCAAGCATGCTGACGATTTCGTCGTTTTTATCTTTGCTGTTAATCGGGTAAAGCACCTTGAAGCCTGCGAAGCCGAGGTCTTTCACCGTGTCTTTATCGTGTTGCACATCGCCAAAATTGAAATAATCCGGGCTGTACTTGATTTTACGTACCGCGGTCGCCGTCACTTCATTGATGGCAACCGGCGTGTCGAAGTACATACCCTGGTGGTAAAATTCAAGCTTGAACGGGGTTTTAATATTGTTCCAGTACGCTTTATCGTGATTGAACTGGATCTGCTGATAGTCCGCGTATTTCATGTCGCGGAAAACGGAGGGCAGGTTACTTTTTGGCGCTTCGTAGCTCTTGCCCGCCATCGATTTAGCCTGTTTTGCGACATCATCGATGTTAAAGGCCAGTGCAGATGAGGTATACAGTGACAACAGCACTGCTACACCCAACCAACGCATTTTCATCATTTGTGGTTTATGTTTCATAATAAGTAAGCACTTCCCCCTTTGTGTGCTTATATCGATCCGATCCATTTTAATGGAAACTCAGGCAATCCGACAACATTATCACTGCTTTGTTCAGCTCGCTGGCTCATGGATTAAGCAAATGAAAGAACCCGCTTTTCACTTTGCGTGCTTATCCTGGAGACAGGGTGTCGGTCTTGGTGTAGGGTTGGCTCCGAATGTAACCATTATGAGCCTTAGGGATAAGGCGAAAAGTCTGAGAATGCGCAAAGTTATATGAGCACAACCCCTGTACAACGTGAATATTTCCTCGACTCGATCCGCGCATGGCTCATGCTATTGGGGATCCCTTTTCATATTTCACTGATCTATTCCAGCCACACCTGGCATGTGAACAGCCAGATGCCCTCCTGGTGGCTGACGCTGTTCAATGATTTTATCCATGCCTTCCGCATGCAGGTGTTTTTCGTCATTTCAGGCTATTTCTCTTACATGCTCTTCTTGCGCTATCCCCTCAAGCGGTGGTGGAAAGTGCGCGTGGAGCGCGTGGGCATACCAATGTTGACGGCCATTCCGCTGCTGACGCTGCCGCAGTTCATCATGTTGCAGCATGTTAAAGGCAAGGCGGAAAACTGGCCTAATCTCTCGTTCTATGAGAAATACAACACCCTGGTCTGGGAGCTGATTTCCCACCTCTGGTTCCTGCTGGTACTGGTGGTGCTAACCACGGTGAGTTTGCTGATCTTCACTCAACTGCGCCAGCGCGCGAGCGCCGCAACCTCGACCTTCTTCGCCAACATCACCCTGGGCAAGCTGTCGCTGCTGTTTCTTGCGCTGGGGGTCGCGTATGCCGCCGTCAGGCGTACGCTGCTCATTGTCTACCCTCCCATTCTGAGCGATGGGCTGTTTAATTTCGTGGTGATGCAGACCCTGTTCTACATTCCCTTCTTCCTGATTGGGGCGCTGGCATTTATTCATCCCCGGCTTAAAGCGCTGTTTACCACCCCCTCCCCCTGGTGTGCGGTGGGTGCTGCGCTGGCCTTTGCCGCCTATCTTCTCAATCAGCGCTTTGGCAGCGGGGACGCGTGGATGTATGAGACAGAGAGCGTGATAACGATGCTGATGGGCCTGTGGATGGTTAACGTGGTGTTCGCCCTTGGCCATCGTCTGCTGAATTTTAAATCAAGTCGCGTCACCTATTTCGTTAATGCTTCACTGTTTATCTACCTGGTCCACCATCCGCTGACGCTGTTTTTCGGGGCGTACATTACGCCGCATATCAAATCGAATGCGCTGGGCTTCTTCACCGGTCTGGTCTTTGTGGTTGGCATTGCCATCGTGTTGTATGAAATCCACCTGCGGATCCCGCTTTTGCGTTTCCTGTTCTCAGGCAAACCTCAGGTTAAAGCGGGATAACAAAACGGCGCCTCCAGGGCGCCGTTTTTGCTTTTCAGACATCAAAATGCCTGGCTGCGCGCGGTCAAAATCCGCTGATACAGGTCGGCGGTGTGCTCATCGAAACAGACAAAAATGACTTTTTCCGGCATGGGTTTGAGGGAAAGGTAGTGATAAACGGTATTCACGGCGATCGTAGCTGCCGCTTCCTTTGGATAACCGTAAACCCCGGTGCTAATGGCGGGGAATGCCATGGTCTTATAGCCGTTATCTGCCGCAAGCCGCAGGCAGTTACGATAAGCCTGCTCCAGAATCTCAGCCTCATGGCGGTCGCCACCGTGCCAGACGGGTCCAACGGTATGGATCACCGCTTTGGCCGGGAGATCGCCCGCAAGCGTAATAACAGCATGCCCCGGCGGGCACTCTCCCTGCTGCTGGCGCACGGTTTTGCATGCTTCAAGGAGCTGAGGGCCCGCGGCCCGGTGAATGGCACCGTCTACCCCGCCCCCACCCATCAGGGAGGAATTGGCTGCGTTGACGATCACGTCAACGTGCACCGTCGTGATATCGCCATGAATAACGTCGATTTGCGGTCTCATAAACACCCTCTGCAACCCGCCTTTTTCATCAGTGTATCGCAGAGGGAGAAGGAGAAAAACTGTCGCGAAAAAAACGGCGATTAACGGTAATCCACCTGAACGACCGCAAGCGTTTTCTTTTCATTCAGGTATTTCATGGTGACAGCGGCCAGCGCTGAGTGAGGATGATGGCCCCGGAGCGCCTCGTCATAACTGATGGTATGCGTTTTCATACGGTTATTTTCCGGGCAGGAAATTGCAAACTGCTGATGCCGGGGCGTGACTTCGCACGGGTCAGCGACCACCGCGCCACGAAAATGAATCACCCCACCATTCTCTATAGTTGCTGAATAAGCCGGAGAAAAAAAAGAGGACAGGATCAGTCCCAGACCAGAAATAATACACGCTGCGGATTTGAACATTATTTGTACTCCTCAATGAAATTCGTCCTTGAGGGGTAAAAACGCTCCGTTATGACGTATCAATTTAAGCAACCCGTTTGCTGGGTTCTTGATATCAGCATAGCTTACCTGTGCAGCGCCGCCACTTTATTAAATCATTGATTTTATGAATGATTAAAGCGTACTTGCCGATGCGTTCCACTGCTGTGATAAATGAAGCGATTTTCCATCGGAAACGGTGACGATTATTTTTACCGCATCCCCTGAGCGAATATTTAAACTGATTCGCGTTAGATCAATCGGCTGATTAGCGGGTATAAAAAGAGTATTTTTCTGCCGCGATGTACTTTGTCCCCCCTGCCCCTGCCGGACAGATAACACCTCAACCTGACATTCGCAGGCGTCTGCCAGCGTGACCTGAGGAATAATGGTTGTCACATTTGCCTGCTGTGAAGTACTGAACGTTATCTGGCTGGCAAGCGCGGCAAGGAGAATGAATGTGCTCATGAGATCCTCCCGAAAAAAAACAGGGCGCATGCCCTGTTTTTTGGTACAGAAATGAATCAGTACTGGTGTGCGGTCGCGTTGTTGCCGAAGCCAACCTGGTGCACAGTCACCGTTGAGCCAGACGCTGTCTGGTCTACCGCCGCGCCGTTGCCGCCGCCGAACTGTTTCACGTTGATAACAGAATCTTTGCTATTCCACTGGTCGATGGTGGCGCTGTTACCAAAGCCTTTTTGCAGCAGATCGATAGAACTGTCATCAGAGCCCTGGCCAACGTCTGCGCCGTTACCGCCACCATGCTGGGTAATGGTCAATTCAGAATCTCGGGCGTCCGTCTGCAAAGCAAGCGCGGAGTTACCGCCGCCGTACTGGTAAATGCTCAGGGTTGAGTCAGGGCCGTTATTGCCGCCACCCCAGCCACCACCGTGACCGCCGCCAAATTGTGGTACCGCACCTGCGAAAGCACTGCCAGAAACTACGATTGCTGCAATAACTGCCACTTTGAAAAGTTTCATGGTAAACCCCCATCGGATTGATTAAGGCGTCACACATCGCTAGCGTTGAATAACGCGAATAGCCATTTGCGACTGTCTCTGTACTACAACTGCTGTTTTCTGCGTACCATACTGCGTTATATTCGCCCTGTTACCCGAGCCTTTCTGGATAATCATGGCGGTGTTGCCAAAAGCGCCCTGCTTAATACTCGCATCGTTGCCGTTGCCGGTCTGATCGATATAAGCAAGGTTATACGTCCCTGACTGATCAACATTCGCGCGGTTATTCCCGCCCTCCTGGGAAATAACGGACAGCAATTTAGAACCGCCCTGGCGTACATCAGCATTATTTCCTGAACCCTGTTGACCAATAATGGCTGCCTGATTGTATGAAGCTTTACTTAATTCATTTATCGCAAAATTATATTCAGAACTGGCTAAATCTGAATCACCTGCGATTACAAACCCAGGCGCACCCAGTAATGTAAACATCATAAACAACGTTTTGTTTTTCATGCTGTCACCCTGGACCTGGCTATAAAAAAGGTATTCCTTACTCCGTTAACGCGATTCGTTTTGTTAACGCCGCGTTACGGAAAAGAGTATGTCTGCCGAAACATGTTTAATATCTCACCCGTGCGCCTTATTTTTATATTCCCCTTCACCTCAAAGTCGTAAATCTCGCCTGAAACGACGGGATACTCGCCTAAAGCAGAAACCAAAAATGTCTTCCTGCGCTTGTACAACAGCGAGACAGGTTGTCCAACCTGTACCGGCTTCTTCAGACAAAAACGACAATGCCCTTTGTCACGCGCGTGACACGAAGCAAGTTTTCTTAAGAAAAAATTCCGGCTTAGGGAAGTCTTATGTTTTTAGCAGAGTTCATACTTTTTACCGGTTGGCTTACAATAATAAAAAACCAGATAATACAACTCATTATAATATACCGTATGGTTTTTAAAATCTGTGCACGTTTATACACCTGTACAACTTTCCCCTTATCTTAAAAACTATTAACCCTGCAAAATACACAAATAAATATCGAATTTTACATTCTGTTACACGATTAACACTTGCTTTAAAGTTTGCAATAGCTAGATTGAAAACAGCAGTACGTTATTTGTTTTTAATTTTACCGCCTCCTTTGGAGGAAGGTTTTTTAACTACACACAGCAGTGCCACACCTGCAGTACTTCTGGTGGGCTTTGTTGAATAAATCAGATTTCGGGTAAATCTCCCCCGTAGCGGGTTGTGTTTTCAGGCAATACGCACGCTTTCAGGCATACCTGCTTTCGTCATTTTGTTCAGCGCTCGTACCAGGGCCATAGCCTCCGCAACCTGACCATCGTAGTCACGCAGCGTCAGTGAACCCCCGAACAGCTGTTTTACCCGGTACATCGCCGTTTCCGCTATCGAGCGACGGTTGTAATCTGTTGTCCATTTCCACCGCGCATTACTCCCGGTCATTCGCTGATTAGCCACTGCACGGTTACGGTCTGCATATTCACCGGGCCAGTAACCCGCACCTTTTCGGGGAGGGATAAGGGCGCTGATTTTCTTACGCCGCAGTTCATCGTGACAGAGCCGGGTGTCGTAAGCGCCGTCTGCCGATGCTGCCCTGATTTTTCTGTGAGTCTGCCGGATAAGACCCGGGAAGGCTTCTGAGTCCGTCACATTGTTCAGCGACAGGTCTGCACAGATGATTTCATGTGTTTTGCTGTCAACTGCCAGATGCAACTTTCGCCATATACGACGGCGTTCTTTGCCGTGTTTTTTGACTTTCCATTCGCCTTCACCAAAGACCTTCAGCCCGGTGGAATCAATCACCAGATGCGCGATTTCACCTCGGGTGAACGTTTTGAAACTGACATTAACCGACTTTGCGCGCTTGCTGACACTGGTGTAATCCGGGCAGCGCAACGGAACATTCATCAGTGTAAAAATGGAATCAATAAAACCCTGTGCAGCCCGCAGGGTCAACCTGAACACGCGTTTAATGACCAGAACGGTGGTGATGGCGAGATCAGAATAGCGCTGAGGTCTTCCCCGTGATGAAGGCGTTGCCGACTCATACCAGGCCTGAATAGCTTCATCATCCAGCCAGAAAGTTATGGAGCCACGGTTGATGAGGGCTTTATTGTAGGTGGGCCAGTTGGTGATTTTGAACTTTTGCTTTGCCACGGAACGGTCTGCGTTGTCGGGAAGATGCGTGATCTGATCCTTCAACTCAGCAAAAGTTCGATTTATTCAACAAAGCCCTTCTGGTGCCCTTTTCAATAATACGAGGGCAGCTGCCGGGTGTCATAAATAACGTGGGGTTTCATCATGTTTAATGAAGTCCATAGCTTACCCGGTCATACATTATTGTTGATCACAAAACCTTCCTTACAAGCGACAGCGTTATTGCAGCATTTAAAACAATGCCTGTCACTTAACGGGAAACTTCATAACATTCAACGTTCTTTTGATGATATCGCTCCTGGCAGCATCATTCTTCTCGATATGATGGAAGCGGATAAAAAACTGATCCATTACTGGCAAGATAATTTAAGCAGGAAAAACAATAATATCCGCGTATTGTTATTGAATACGCCTGATGAGTATCCTTTCCGCGAAATTGAGAGCTGGCCGCATATTAACGGCGTGTTTTACGTTACAGAAGAAGAAAACCGTGTCGTGGAGGGTTTGCAGGGCATATTGCGGGGGGAGTGTTATTTCTCGCAAAAACTGGCCAGCTACCTCATTACCCACTCCGGAAATTATCGCTATAACAGTTCGGAATCGGCCCTTCTGACGCACCGTGAGAAAGAGATCCTGAACAAACTGCGTATTGGTGCTTCAAATATTGAAATCGCCCGTTCGTTATTTATCAGCGAAAATACGGTTAAGACGCATCTTTATAATCTTTTCAAAAAGATAGCTGTTAAAAATCGCACGCAGGCGGTGTCGTGGGCAAACGATAACCTCAGGCGTTAATAGCATGAAACGCACCCTAAGTTGGATTGCCGCCGCAGGCATTATGCTTGCTGCCGGAAACCTTCAGGCTGTTGAGGTGGAAGTTCCTGGACTGTTGACCGACCACACCGTCACCTCTGTCGGACACGATTTTTATCGTGCCTTCAGCGATAAGTGGGAAAGCGATTATCCGGGTAATTTAACCATCAACGAACGGCCCAGTGCGCGGTGGGGAAGCTGGATCACAATAACCGCTAATCAGGACGTTATTTACCAGACTTTTTTATTCCCAACGAAAAGAGACTTCGATCAGAACGTCGCTTTCGCACTGGCACAAACAGAAGAAGCTATTAACCGCCTACAGTTAGGGAAGGTGCGAATAAGCGGGGAAATTCTTCTCGGCTGACTCAGTCATTTCATTTCTTCATGTTTGAGCCGATTTTTTCTCCCGTAAATGCCTTGAATCAGCCTATTTAGACCGTTTCTTCGCCATTTAAGGCGTTATCCCCAGTTTTTAGTGAGATCTCTCCCACTGACGTATCATTTGGTCCGCCCGAAACAGGTTGGCCAGCGTGAATAACATCGCCAGTTGGTTATCGTTTTTCAGCAACCCCTTGTATCTGGCTTTCACGAAGCCGAACTGTCGCTTGATGATGCGAAATGGGTGCTCCACCTTGGCCCGGATGCTGGCTTTCATGTATTCGATGTTGATGGCCGTTTTGTTCTTGCGTGGATGCTGTTTCAAGGTTCTTACCTTGCCGGGGCGCTCGGCGATCAGCCAGTCCACATCCACCTCGGCCAGCTCCTCGCGCTGTGGCGCCCCTTGGTAGCCGGCATCGGCTGAGACAAATTGCTCCTCTCCATGCAGCAGATTACCCAGCTGATTGAGGTCATGCTCGTTGGCCGCGGTGGTGACTAGGCTGTGGGTCAGGCCACTCTTGGCATCGACACCAATGTGGGCCTTCATGCCAAAGTGCCACTGATTGCCTTTCTTGGTCTGATGCATCTCCGGATCGCGTTGCTGCTCTTTGTTCTTGGTCGAGCTGGGTGCCTCAATGATGGTGGCATCGACCAAGGTGCCTTGAGTCATCATGACGCCTGCTTCGGCCAGCCAGCGA
Organism: Enterobacter sp. MGH 4; assembly: GCF_000534735.1. Classification (NCBI taxonomy): domain Bacteria; kingdom Pseudomonadati; phylum Pseudomonadota; class Gammaproteobacteria; order Enterobacterales; family Enterobacteriaceae; genus Enterobacter; species Enterobacter sp. MGH 4. The sequence goes on from NZ_KI973289.1 coordinate 1,691,944, forward strand.
TTGATGGTCTTGAACAATTGGCGGGCCAGTTGATGCTGCTCCAGCAGGTGGCGGAAATTCATGATGGTGGTGCGGTCCGGCAAGGCGCTATCCAGGGATAACCGGGCAAACAGACGCATGGAGGCGATTTCGTACAGGGCATCTTCCATGGCACCGTCGCTCAGGTTGTACCAATGCTGCATGCAGTGAATACGCAGCATGGTCTCCAGCGGATAGGGCCGTCGGCCATTGCCCGCCTTGGGATAAAACGGCTTGATGACAGCGGTCATATTCTGCCATGGCAGAATCTGCTCCATGCGGGAGAGGAAAATCTCTTTTCGGGTCTGACGGCGCTTAGTGCTGAATTCACTATCGGCGAAGGTGAGTTGATGACTCATGATGTCCCTCTGGGATGCGCTCCGGATGAATATGATGATCTCATATCAGGAACTTGTTCGCACCTTCCTTAGATAAAGCCCTTTTGAGCACAGGCGATTTAGCAAAAGATGAGTTCTAGCAACGACACCTATTTCGGAGGCTGTAATGCGTCTCGCACACACAGTGATTTCGTTAATGCTCATTGCGCCGTTGAGTTGGGCCGGAAATATGACATTCCAGTTCCGCAACCCTAATTTTGGCGGCAACCCGAATAACGGAGCCTTTATGCTTAACCAGGCGCAGGCTCAAAATTCCTATAAAGACCCCAGCTATGACGATGATTTCGGTATCGAGACCCCGTCAGCTTTGGATAATTTTACTCAGGCCATCCAGTCGCAAATATTAGGTGGTTTATTAACCAACATTAATACCGGAAAACCCGGCCGGATGGTCACTAACGACTTTATCGTCGATATTGCCAATAAAGACGGGCAGCTTCAGTTAAATGTGACAGACCGAAAAACCGGTAAGACGTCGACAATCCAGGTTTCCGGTTTGCAGACCAGTTCAACTGATTTCTAAACGACCCCGAAATAAGGACAATTATCATGCAGCGCTTTTTTATTTTAGTTGCAGTGTGCTTATTAAGCGGTTGTTTAACTGCCCCGCCAAAAGAAGCCGCTAAACCCACCCTAATGCCCCGTGCCCAGAGCTATCGGGATCTGACGCATCTGCCCGGCCCTACCGGGAAGATATTCGTCTCGGTCTATAACATTCAGGATGAGACGGGCCAGTTCAAACCGTATCCGGCCAGTAACTTCTCCACGGCCGTACCGCAGAGTGCCACCGCGATGCTGGTTACCGCCCTGAAAGATTCGCGCTGGTTTATCCCGCTGGAACGCCAGGGGCTGCAAAACCTGCTTAACGAACGAAAAATCATTCGTGCTGCACAGGAGAATGGTACCGTTGGCGTCAATAACCGCATGCCGCTACAGTCTCTCACCGCAGCCAATATCATGGTTGAAGGCTCGATTATCGGCTACGAAAGTAACGTGAAATCGGGCGGCGCGGGTGCCCGTTACTTTGGTATCGGGGCCGACACGCAGTATCAGCTGGATCAGATTGCCGTCAACCTGCGCGTGGTTAACGTAAGCACGGGTGAAATTTTATCCTCCGTGACCACCAGTAAAACGATTCTCTCATATGAAGTGCAGGCGGGGGTATTCCGCTTTATCGACTACCAGCGTTTGCTGGAGGCTGAAATTGGCTATACCTCTAACGAGCCGGTCATGCTATGTCTGATGTCGGCCATCGAAACCGGGGTGATTTTCCTGATTAATGACGGCATCGATCGCGGCTTGTGGGATCTTCAGAATAAAAGTGACGTGAGTAATGCGGTGCTGGTGAAATACCGTGAGATGTCGGTTCCGCCGGAGTCATGATTGGCGGCGTATAAAAAGGCGAGATTTTCGTCTCGCCTTTTTTTTATTTACTTACCACAGGAACGTTCTGGCTCTTCTCGCGTCGGGCTGCAAGCCAGAGACCGCTGTTCTTCATAGCGTAGCCAAACAGTAATCCCAGCATGAGCGAAGGGACCACCAGCTTCCAGTCCCCCTGGCCTGCAAAGGTCGCGCAGGCACCCATGAACGTGCCGGGCACAAAGGACAACAGCAGATGTTTTGCCTGAACGCACATCAGGAAAGCCACAATACCGGTCATGAGGTACCCCAGGATTTCCACATGCGGCGCCAGCGCGCTGCCCTTCATAATGATCAGCGCCCAGACCACGCCACTCAGTAACGTGCTGCCTGAAATAAAGAGCCCTTTAAAACCACCCTGCGGACAGGCGAAATAGGCCGTGCAGCCAAGAAAACCGGCCCAGCTCAACAAACCGAGAGATACCGCCACCCAACCCCAGAGGCCGGAGAGGATGCCAGTCGTGATTGCAATACAAAGTAATATGTTCATGGTGCGCATCTTAGCAGATGCGCACCCTAGAAATGAGATCAGAAGCACGTTACGTGCAAGTTGAAATGTATCGTTGCAAGATTTTTGTGATTTAAATCACTCTTCACTCTCTTCTTCCAGCTCATCCCACATGGCAGCGATAGCGTCACGCGTCAGCGGAGCCAGCGTTCTCCAGAACGGAGAGGTGGCGTGGGCTTCAACTTTACCCAGGAAGGTTCCGACCCACGGCAGCAGATACGTTTCGAACAGGGTTTCAATCGCCTCATTCTCATCATCACCTGCTTTATCTTCAATCCATGAGGCCGCCAGCAACAGGGTACCGATATGATCGGCAGGCATATCCGTCAGCGGCATGCCGCGTTCTGAAAGAAACGCCCGAACTTCCGCTTCGGTCGCACCTTCCTGCCAGGCAGAACGATACGGCGACACGCGACACTCTTCCCCCACGAACAGCGCGTTGTAATCCGTTGAAATCTGCTGCATATCGCAACTTTTTTGCAAGCGTTCCAGCAACTCATCCTGTTCCAGTGGCCAGCTCTGCGCCAGTTTACCTTCACGAATCAGGGTAAACAGCGGAACCAGCAGCGGATCCTGCGGCTGGCGGTAATATAAGGTGCCCAGCACGCGGCAAAGGATGGAAAACTCATTCATGTTTTTATTCCGTTATTAATTAAAGATCGGCAAATTCGTCAATCGGCGCCATGCCGCGCGACTCAAGGAAGTCGAGCATACGACGCGGCGTGACGTTCAGGATCTGTTCTTCCGGGAAATTCACGTCCCGCAATATTTTCAGGCACTCGCTGAAATCACCCAGCGTGAAGGCCGTGTGTGAATCAGAGCCCAGCGCCACCATTCCGCCCGCGTCACGCACGGCCGCCGCAACGTCGCGACAGTTGGCCTCACTGCCCTTACGCGAATGCACGAACGAGGAGTTGTTGATCTCCAGCGCCACGCGGTGCTTCGCTGCGGCCTGTGCCACGGCCTGAATATCGATCGGGTATTTCGGATTTCCCGGGTGGCTGATAATGTGCACATTGCCGCTGGCAATGGTGGCAATCATCGCCGCAGTGTTGGTCTCTTTATCCTGGGGCGCAAAGACCGGCTCGTGGAAGCCGGCGAGGATCAGATCTAACGAGGTCAGCATCGGGCCGGTGCAGTCAATTTCCCCGTCGGTATTTTTGATGTTCGCTTCGATGCCGCGCAGTATCCCGATACCGTCAACCAGACGTGGCCAAATACGCATATTCACAAAATGCCAGTAGTGCGGCGCATCCGCCATATCCGGACCGTGATCGGTTATCGCAAACAGTTTGATGCCTTTCAGCTTCGCCTGAGCGATATAATCATGGAGGTTACTGTAAGCGTGGGTACTGGCGACGGTGTGCATATGCAGGTCAACGGGATACATCTTTCTCTCCTCTGCGGTTTTTCCAAAGGATAGCAGTTATCAGCGGCGAATATTAGCAAAAACCCGGCGAACGCCGGGTTTCTCTCAGTAGCCTCGCTGTCTGTCTACCTGTCCGGTCACCGCGTTGCCCTTCTCTATTTCGCTGATGGTATGCGAGATATACGCCACGGCCTCCGCCGGTCGCGTCACGGCCGCAATATGGGGCGTCATCGCCACGCGCGGATGTGCCCAGAGCGGGCTGTCTGTCGGCAGCGGTTCGCGGCTATACACATCCAGCATTGCGCCTTTCAGTTTACCGCTATCCAGCGCTTTCAGCAGATCGTCTTCCACAACGTGTACCCCGCGCGCCAGGTTCATTAAGTAGCTATCTTCTGCCAACTGGTTGAGGAGCGTGCCATTGATAATGCCGACCGTTTCCGCCGTATTCGGCAGCAGGTTAATGAGAACGCGTGTCCCTTTCAGGAACGCCGGGAGTTCGTCCGTTCCGGCAAAGCTCTCGACGCCCGGATAATCCTTACGGCTCCGGCTCCAGCAGCGCAGTGGGAAGCCCCACGGGGCGAGCGCTTCGGCGACTTTCGAACCCAGCACACCCGCCCCGAGGATGCCGATGGTGAAATCTTCACGCTGATAATCCGGCAGCGGTTCCCAGTGGGATTGCTGTTTAAACGCCTGATAATCGTCGAAGCGGCGGAACCAGTGCAGCACCTGGCTTACGGCGTATTCCTGCATCTGCTCCCCCATACCGGTATCTTCCAGACGAAACAGGGGAATTTCTTCCGGCAGCATTTCAGGGTGAGCCTTCAGCTTACTGAGAATGGAATCCACCCCCGCACCAAGAGCAAACACCGCCTTCAAACGGCGTCCCTGTAGCATTTCGACCGGGGGATGCCAGACCAGCGCGTAGTCGGCATGTTCATTATCGCCCTGTTTCCATTCGCGAACGCGTGCGCCAGGCAGTGCCGCCGTGAGCGCCTTAATCCAGTAAGCCGTATCAAAAGTGGGGTGATAGAAGATAATATCCATAGTCATTGCCTTTTAGTGCGCTGTTTTATTTTCATTTTCAACTGGCTTGTCAGCATAACAAATTTATCGCTAAACCGCGTTGCTGATAAAAGAGGCGCTTTTCGCACATTTCGAAATCAGGTTGCCTGAAGTTTGTCTAAACACGCTAAATTACTGAAAAAGTGGGTTGACGGCAGTACGGCTTTTCCTTACATTAGCGCCCGTCCCGACAACAACGGGATGACAATATGGTGAGGTGTCCGAGTGGCTGAAGGAGCACGCCTGGAAAGTGTGTATACGGCAACGTATCGGGGGTTCGAATCCCCCCCTCACCGCCATATTCAAGACGAGAGCTCGTACGAAAGTACGGGCTTTTTTCTTATATATTCTCCGCAAGGGGGGGATGAGAACCCCCGACCGGGGTTCGACAACTGGCGCAGCCAGTTGGACAGACTGAGAGCGAAGCGAACAGGCTGCCCGCAGGGCGAGCGAAGCGAGTCAATCCCCCCCTCACCCTAACCCTCTCCCCGGAGGGGAGAGGGGATAGTTAGGTGCTCGCATTCAGTTGTCCCCTGGAAACGTTACTCCTCCACCATCCGGGCATATTCTTCGGTGAGAAAATCCACCAGCGTCCTGACCGATGGCAGCAGGCCGCGCCGGGAAGGATACACCGCATGGATCACTTCCCTTCTGGGTTCCCAGGCATTCAGCACCCGAACAAGCTCACCTGAAGCCAGCTGATCCTTCACCATCAAAATGGGCAACTGTACCACGCCCACGCCCGCCATCGCTGCCTCCCGCAGCGCCAGCATATCGGTAGTCACCAGGCGCGGCGTGAAGTGAATGTCTGCTTTCGCCCCCTCCGGCCCGCTCAGCTCCCACTTATGCAGGTGTTTACCAGCGCCCATACTTAAACCCGGCCATTCGCTGAGCTCAGAAGGCATCGCCGGGTTGCCCATCCGTTCAATCAGTGTCGGCCCGGCAACCAGACAGTGTCCCCTGTCCGCCAGCACCCTTAATACCAAATCGCTGTCATCAAACGGGCGCGGACGAACGCGGATCGCCACATCCACCCCCTCCCCCACCAGATCGACCCGGCGGTTGGTGGCTTCAAGCTGGAGGTTGATCCCCGGATAGCGCGCCATAAACCTCGCCAGCATGGGCCCCACGTGAACGTGCAGTAGGGTTACGGGGCAAGTGATCCTGACCATACCGCGCGGCTCAGCCTGTAAAGCAGCCACCGCCTCCTCCGCAGCTTCAGCCTCCACCAGCATGGCTTTACAGTGCTGATAGAACGTCTGCCCCACTTCAGTCACCGCAAACTGCCGCGTGGTACGTTGTATCAACCGAACACCCAGGCGTTCTTCCAGCTGCGCAATCCGACGGCTCAGTTTCGACTTTGGCTGATCGAGCGCCCGCCCCGCCGCCGCAAAGCCGCCATGCTCCACCACCTTCACAAACCATACGAAATCATTGAGATCCTGCATACGCCCCCATTGTTCTATTTAAGGAACAGTGAATGTCATTTTTGCTATCTACCGGGATATTAACCTTGAATATAAGCTAATTACATCAACAGGACATCAGGAGTTAATCATGAAAAACGTAACAGGCGTGTATACCGCACCTCGTCCGCACTGGGTCGGTGATGGTTTTCCGGTTCGTTCGATGTTTTCTTACCAGACGCACGGCGAACCGCTGAGCCCGTTCCTGCTGCTTGACTACGCCGGACCACATACCTTCCCGGCGGATGGCGCAAAACGCGGCGTGGGCGAGCATCCTCATCGCGGTTTTGAAACGGTGACCATCGTCTACTCAGGCGAAGTTGAGCACCGTGATTCCACCGGCAGAGGCGGCGTTATTGGTCCAGGCGATGTGCAGTGGATGACGGCAGGCGCAGGCATTTTGCACGAGGAGTTCCACTCCAGCGCGTTCTCGCAGAAAGGCGGTGAACTGAAAATGATGCAGCTGTGGGTCAACCTGCCCGCCAAAGACAAAATGGCGACGCCTGGCTACCAGAGCATCACTCAGGCGGATATCCCGGTGGTCACCCTGCCGGATAACAGCGGAACAATGCGCGTGATTGCTGGCCGCTTTGGAGAGGTAACCGGCCCGGCGCATACCTTCTCACCGCTTAACGTATGGGATCTCGCGCTGCACCAGGGCAGCCACCTGACGCTCAATCAGCCCGAAGGCTGGAGCACGGCGCTGGTTGTTGTTGAGGGCAGCGTGACAGTGAACGGCACCACGCCTGCGGGTGAGGCGCAGCTGGTCGTGCTGAGTCAGAGCGGCGACAAGCTGCATCTCGAAGCCAGCAGCGATGCCAAAGTGTTGCTGATGGCCGGGGAGCCACTGAATGAACCCATCGTGGGCTATGGCCCGTTTGTGATGAACAGTAAAACCGAAATCGCCGAAGCTATTCGCGATTTCAACTCCGGCCGCTTTGGCCAAATCTAAACGTAATAAAGGAGCACATTATGTCTACCCCTGCAAACTTCAACGGTGCACGTCCCGTTATTGACGTCAATGATGCCGTTATGCTGCTTATCGATCACCAGAGCGGATTGTTCCAGACTGTTGGAGACATGCCAATGCCTGAGCTGCGCGCTCGTGCAGCAGCGCTGGCAAAGATCGCCTCGCTGGCGAAGATCCCGGTGATCACCACGGCGTCGGTTCCACAGGGACCGAACGGCCCGCTTATCCCGGAGATCCACGCCAATGCGCCGCACGCACAGTATGTGGCACGCAAGGGTGAGATCAACGCCTGGGATAATCCGGAGTTCGTGGCGGCGGTGAAAGCCACCGGACGCAAAACGCTGATTATCGCGGGGACGATTACCAGCGTTTGCATGGCCTTCCCGTCCATCAGCGCGGTGGCGGACGGATATAAAGTATTTGCGGTGATTGATGCCTCCGGCACCTACAGCAAAATGGCGCAAGAGATCACCCTGGCGCGCGTGGTGCAGGCAGGCGTGGTACCGATGGACACAGCGGCAGTGGCCTCAGAGATCCAGCGCACGTGGAACCGTGAAGATGCGGGAGAATGGGCAGAGGTGTACACACACATCTTCCCTGCCTACCAGCTGCTGATCGAAAGTTACAGCAAAGCGCAGGACGTCGTGAAAAACAGCGAAGTGCTCGATTCGCAGCGTTGATCCTGCGCGGTGCGCCATAAGCTGATTAAGGCTTAACCGAACAGGCACGAATGCAGAAAATCTGCTTGACCGCTTTCGCGCAACTCCCTATAGTAGCGCCCCGTTGCCCCCCAAGCGGTCAGGCAGCAAAACAATATGGTGAGGTGTCCGAGTGGCTGAAGGAGCACGCCTGGAAAGTGTGTATACGGCAACGTATCGGGGGTTCGAATCCCCCCCTCACCGCCATATTTTAAGAAGAGCTCGCATGAAAATGCGGGCTTTTTTTTCGCATGTTGCACGTCTGCGGGGGGATGAGAACCCCCGACCGGGGTTCGACAACTGGCGCAGCCAGTTGGACAGACTGAGAGCGAAGCGAGTCAATCCCCGCCGGTGCGGGTGATACCGCCTCACCCATAAAAAAAGCCCGTGCATAAGCACGGGCCCGTTTTAAACTATTCCTCAGTTATTCAACTTCCCCGCCGGCTGCTTACCTTCAGGAGAAGAAACCTGCCCCGGCAATCCCCCCTCTTCATCTCTGCGCTCCCCCAGCCAGTAATCCGCATTTTTAATCCCAAGCCGAACCGGATCAAACTGTGGATCAATTCCCTGCGCATTCTGGGTTTCATAATCCTTCAGGCTGGCAAAGGCTTTTTTATGCAAGAGGACAATGGCAATAATGTTGAGCCAGGCCATCAGCCCTACCCCGATATCCCCTAATCCCCATGCCAGATCCGCGGTGCGGATTGTGCCATATACCGTGGAAGCCATCAGACATAATTTAAGCAGGAATGTCAGCCACGGACGGTGAATTTTACGGTTGATGTAGGCGATATTGGTTTCAGCGATATAGTAATAGGCAATGATGGTGGTGAAGGCAAAGAAGAATAGCGCGATGGCGACAAAGTAATTACCAAAGCCCGGCATCATACTTTCCATCGCTGTCTGCACATAGCCAGGACCGGCCGCCACGCCTGCAATACCGGTATAAAGGGCTGCGCCGTCGACGCCCTGAACATTATAAAGCCCGGTGATCAACAGCATAAACCCGGTCGCGGAGCAGACAAACAGCGTGTCGATATATACGGAGAACGCCTGAACCAGCCCTTGTTTCACCGGATGACTTACGGCTGCTGCCGAGGATGCATGTGGCCCGGTGCCCTGCGCCGCCTCGTTGGAATAGACGCCGCGTTTAACGCCCCACATGATAGCCTGGCCCAGAATAGCGCCAAATCCCGCTTCAAGGCCAAATGCACTTTTCCAGATCAGCAGGATAACAGCAGGCAGTTTTTCAATATTGATCGCGATAATAACGCAGGCAACAATAATATAGCCGAGCGCCATAAACGGAACGACCATACTGCTAAAGCTGGCGATCCTTTTTACACCACCGAAAATAATGAAGCTTAACAGTACAGCCAGTATTGCCGCCGTAACGTTTGGGTTAAGACCGAAGGCAATATCCAGGCTGGCGGCAATTGAGTTTGCCTGTACGCCCGGAAGTAATAAACCGCAGGAGAAAATGGTCACAATAGCAAATAACCATGCGTACCACTTCACCCCCAACCCTTTTTCAATATAAAAGGCAGGTCCCCCACGATATTCGCCGTTAATTTTTTCTTTATAAACCTGACCTAACGTGGATTCAACAAAAGCAGAGCTGGCGCCTAAAAATGCCACTACCCACATCCAGAAAAGCGCACCGGGGCCACCAAAGGTAATGGCGGTCGCCACACCGGCGATATTCCCTGTCCCTACGCGGCCCGCCAGCGTCATCGTCAACGCCTGAAACGATGATACGCCGGCATCGGTAGCCCCGCCCTGAAACATCAGGGTAATCATATGTTTTATATGACGTAATTGCAGAAAACGACTACGCAGTGAGAAATAGAGACCGACACCCAGACATAAAAATATTAACGCAGGGCTCCAGATAACACCGTTAATTGCACTAACCAGTTCGTTCATGTATGACCCTCAGCGTGATGTTCCAGAGGAAACGATCCCCTGGTGTGTTTCTTCTTAGAATTTAATTTGAACAAGTACGAAACATAGATAATTACCCAAAAGACACCAACTTAATTTTTACTGCTTAGTCATGTTCTGTGACAACATTCACGTTTAATTTTCACCTAACAATTAGCGCGATCATTATATTCACAGGTATTTTGTGGGTATTGTAAATACATATCACATTTTTTCTAACTGTATAAAAAGCGTTCGCAGCAAATTAACAGTAATATTATTATTACCGCAAAACGGTGCGTAAATGCCGTTGAATGCTATAGGAAATAAATATGATTTAAAAAAAGCCATGCGAACAGAGGGAATAAAAGAAGCTTCCCGGCATGACGCCGGGAAGAAATGACTTAAAATGTGAAATGATCTTAGTCGGAGTACACTTCCAGCGTTCGTTGACACAGCGCTGAGCGGACGCAGTCCTCTTTTGTGAAGCGGACCACCCCTATCATCTCATCTTCCTCAAAACGTGACATGGCATCGCTCAGGCCAGACTTCACGCCCGACGGCAGGTCACACTGGGTAATATCGCCGTTGACGATAACCGTCACGTTCTCCCCGAGGCGCGTTAAAAACATCTTCATTTGCGCAGCGGTCACGTTCTGAGCCTCGTCAAGAATAACGACCGCATTTTCAAATGTACGTCCGCGCATATAGGCGAACGGCGCGATTTCCACCTTGCCAATCTCTGGTCGCAGGCAGTACTGCATAAAGGAAGCGCCCAACCGCTTCACCAGCACGTCATAGACGGGCCTGAAGTACGGGGCAAACTTCTCAGAAATATCGCCAGGCAGGAAGCCCAGATCTTCATCCGCTTGCAGTACCGGACGGGTAACGATGATCCTTTCCACGTCCTTATGAATCAGCGCCTCCGCCGCTTTGGCGGCACTGATCCAGGTTTTCCCGCATCCGGCTTCCCCGGTTGCAAAGATGAGCTGTTTACTCTCGATAGCATTCAGGTAGTGCGCCTGAGCTTCATTCCGCGCCACTATTGGCGATGCATCGCGGCTGTCCCGCGCCATGCCAATGGATTCTACGCCGCTCATCTGCACAAGCGAGGTGACCGATTCTTCTTCACGCTGTTTATGGCTACGTGAATCCCGTCTCAGCACACGTTTTGCTTCGCGACGAGCTTTGATCACTGCTTTCTGTCTTCCCATGGATAGCACCTTGAGTTGTTGGTATTCATCACACGCGCCAGCATCGGCACGATTATGCGCACGAACATCAGAGGGTTGGCTTCCTTGTAAGCCATTGCTTGCATTACCGGATGACGATACAGAACGGCTACGCGCACCGTTATGCACGTCGGTAGAAATCGTATTTAGAGGTGGAGGGGAGAATTTTGTGGTGAGGAAATCGCTGCCGGAGTCTGAGCCTCCGCGCCGGGTGCTGCGGTTGATGTGTTTACCTTGTCCAGTACAGGACGCAACCATTCGCGATCTCCATAGTGAGTCAATATCACTGCCGGGAACTACCGCTGTCTTATCTTAAGTACATCAGGAATTATCATAAATGCAACATTTATTTTACCTAGATGCAACCTTTAAGACTGCTCCTGCAGCGGAATCAGTCTCATATATGAATATTAAAGAAATATAACAACAAGATAGTCATATGGAAAAATAATGTCCCCGCGAACTGTCGCAGGGACAATTATCAGGCTTCTATCAGACCCTGAGCGAGCCAGGTCTTCGCGTCACGCGCGCCGGGCAGGGCAAAGAAATAGCCGCCACCGATGGGCTTGATGTACTCCTCCAGCGCTTCGCCGTTGAGCCGCTTCTGCACGGTGAGGAACCCTTTCTCCAGATCGTGCTGATAGCAGACAAACAGCAGTCCCATATCAAGCTGACCGGAATTGGTCACCCCCAACGAGTAGCTGTAGCCCCTGCGCATCATCAGGCTGGACTGGGTCTCTTTGGTGCGAGGATTGGCGAGACGAATATGGCTGTCCAGCGCGATGACATCTCCGTTCGGGTCGCGGGCGTAGTCGGGTTCATCGTGCTCGTGCTTCATGCCGAGCGGTGCGCCGGTTTGCTTATCGCGGCCGAAGATCGTCTGCTGCTCTTTCAGCGGCGTGCGGTCCCAGAACTCCACGTGGAACTGAATGATACGCACCGCCTGATAGCTGCCACCCACCGCCCAGGCCGGTTCGCCCTGATCCGCCGTCACCCAGACCACGTTTTTCATCAACACGGTATTGCTGCTGTCCGGGTTGGCGGTACCGTCTTTGAAGCCCAGCAGGTTGACCGGCGTCTCTTTCCCTTTACTGCGCGCGGCGTGGTCAGAGATAAAACCTTCCCGCTTCCAGCGCACGCTGAGCAGATCCGGGGTGTGCTTGATGATATCGCGCAGGGCGTGGATCACCGTATCCTGGGTATTGGCGCAGATCTGCAACAGCAGATCGCCGTGGCACAACGCCGCGTCGAGAGAGTCATTCGGGAATTGCGTCATTTTTTGCAGCGCTTTCGGCTTCTGCTTCGCCAGACCGTAGCGATCATCAAACAGCGATTCCCCCACCGACACGGTGATGGTCAGATTATCGGGAGCGATAAACGCCCCGAGGATCCCGGAATCCATCGGCGGCAGGCGCGGATTCGGTGTTTCCGGTGCCGGACCGCCCGCCGTAAGGAAGGCAATGCGCGTGGTCAACAGCCTGAACAGACGCTCAAGGTCAGCCTTATCACTCGCCAGCGAATCGAAAGCCACCAGCATCATCGAGGCCTGCTGCGGCGTCAGGATTCCTGCCTGGTGCTCACCATAAAACGGCTGCGTTTCCATACGCGCATCCGGGGAGAGCGTGCCGGGGGCACTTTGCGGTTTTGCCGCATGCGCCACCGGACAGCCGCCCGCCAGGGCAAACGCGCCGCCCAGCGCCCCTACCCCTTTTAACAACCGACGTCGGGAAGGTTCCGCCACGTCGTACTCATCATGCTTGTTCATCGCTTAGTCCAGACCCAGAACGCCACGCAGCAGGGAGAGATCTTCCGCCAGCGTCGTAATCGGGCCTTTCAGCGCGTTACGGTCAGCATCGGTCAGCTTGTCGTAGGTTTCGAACCCGTCTTTGCTACGGTATTTCGCCAGGATGGCGTCAACTTTCTTAAAGTTGGCATCCACTTTCGCCAGCAGTTCGCCGTTCTCTTTTTGCAGCTGGGGCCGCAGCAGATCGACAATTTTTTGTGCGCCGTCGACGTTTGCCTGGAAGTCCCACAGGTCGGTGTGGCTGTAGCGATCTTCTTCGCCGCTGATTTTGCTCGCGGCCACTTCTTCAATCAGACCCGCAGCACCACCCACCACTTTCGACGGCGGGAAGGCCAGCTCGCTGATGCGTTTTTGCAGCTCCAGCACGTCGCTGTTGAGCTGATCGGCGTATTTCTCCATCCCTTTGGTGGAGCTATCGCCAAACAGGGCTTTTTCCAGGCGGTGGAAGCCGGTGAATTTCGGATCGGCGGCCTTCTGCTCGTAGTCATCTTCGCGGGCGTCAATGCTGCCATCGAGGTCAGAGAACAGCTCGGCAATCGGCTCGATGCGCTCGTAGTGCTGACGTGTAGGCGCATACAGGGATTTCGCTTTTTCGATATCGCCCGCTTTCACCGCGTCGGTAAAGGCTTTGGTGCCTGCCACCAGGTCAGCCGTCTCTTTGGTGACGTAGGCTTTATAGGCGGTAATGGCGTCGCCGAGGCTCAGCAGCGCGGTGCCTTTGGCCGCGTCCGCCGTCGCTGCGCCTTTGACGATCAGCTTACCTTTCGGGTTAGTCAGCAGGCCGCAGGTCATGTCATATTCCCCCGGCTGAAGATTAGCGGTCATTTTCTGGCTGAAGCCAGGCGCGATATTTTCACGCTCTTCTACCACCATCACGCCTTTCAGGATCTCCCACTCCAGCGCTTTCTGGCTGTTGTTTTGAATAATAAACTGGGTTTTACCGCTGTTAACCGTGATGGTCATCGGCTCGCACTGTTTATCGTTGACGGTGACTTTTACCTGCGGAATATCTGCTGCCTGAGCGGCGAAGGCAGACGCGAACAGCGCTGCCACACCAACCTGTAACGCGCTACGACGGAATTGAATAGCCATGTCTCTTCCCTTTAAAGTATGTTGTAACTAAACAAAGCGCTTCACGGCGCAGTACGCGACGGCTGAGCGCTGGGGCGCGATGGCATGAAGAACAGCACCAGCGCCGGAATAAGATAGATAAAGTACATCGCCACCTCGCTGACGCTCGGCGTTTCCTGATAGCCGAAGATACCTTCAAGGAGCGTGCCGGTCAGTGAGTGGGTGGAGAGAACGTTACTAAGATCAAACGCCACGTCCTGGAAGTGGTTCCACAGGCCCGCTTCATGGAAGGCGCGGATCGCCCCTGCCGCCAGCCCCGCGGCCACCAGCAAAATAAACAGGCTGGTCCACTTGAAGAACGCGCCCAGGTTAAGACGAATGCCGCCCCAGTAGAGCAGGAAGCCAAGCACAACCGCCGTGGCCAGCCCAAGCATCGCGCCCAGCGGCGGCCAGATGCCCACGTCCTGCTGAAAAGCCGCGAGCAGGAAGAACACTGACTCCAGGCCTTCACGCGCCACGGCGAAAAAAACCATCATGATCAGCGCCCAGCCGTGTTGGTTGCCTTTTTGCAAGGCGTTATCCACCGCCTGCTCCAGCTGTACCTTCACGTTACGGGAGACCTTGCGCATCCAGAACACCATCCAGGTGAGGATCACCACCGCTATTACGGCAACAATGCCTTCAAAAAGCTCTTGCTCTTTCTGAGGAAATTCACCGGTGGTTTCGTTGATAAGAATACCCAGCCCCAGGCAGAGCGCCGCGGCCAGGAAGACGCCAACCCACATCACGCCGATCCAGCGTCCACGCTGGGTGCGCTTCAGATAACTGGCGATAAGGCTAACAATCAGGGCCGCTTCAAGGCCTTCACGTAACATAATGAGAAAAGGAACAAACATGCAGACACCTTAAATGTTTATCGCGGTCAACTGATGCAAAGAAAGGTAAATTCTTGTGATAGTGATTATCATTACGGCTACAAGAAAAACAAGCGAAATATGTGGAGTTTTGATGACCAGATGTAAACGCATTGCGGAATAATAATTGCCTGAGTAACCGTTGCGTTTATAAGGTATAACGAAAATGCCCATTTACGGTTAACCGGGGCTGTGGCTAAATGTCCGCCTCGAAAACCAACTGAAAATAAACCATGTTTAAAATTGTCCATTTCCTGCTGGCGCTGGTGATTATTCTTGCGCTTGCCTGGCTGGTGAGTTTCGACCGCCGAAAAATTCGCATTCGTTTCGTTTTACAGCTGATCGTGATTGAAATCGCGCTGGCATTCTTTTTTCTGCATGCAGAAAGCGGCCTGTTCATTATTAAACATGTCTCCGGTTTCTTTGAGTCACTGCTTAAATTCGCTGCCGAAGGGACGAATTTTGTCTTTGGCGGGATGGGTGAAAAAGGGCTGGCGTTCATTTTCCTTGGCGTGCTCTGCCCCATTATTTTTATCTCGGCGCTGATTGGTATTCTGCAGCACTGGCGTATTCTGCCGATCTTTATTCGGGTTATCGGGACGCTGCTGTCAAAACTGAACGGCATGGGCAAGCTGGAATCCTTTAACGCGGTGAGCTCACTGATACTCGGTCAGTCTGAAAACTTCATTGCCTACAAGGGCGTGTTGGGCGATCTCTCCTCACGCCGCCTGTTTACGATGGCTGCAACGGCGATGTCGACGGTTTCGCTGTCGATTGTCGGTGCCTATATGACCATGCTCGACGCCAGATTTGTCGTCGCGGCACTGATCCTGAACATGTTCAGCACCTTTATTATCCTTTCGGTCATTAACCCGGCCCGCCCGGAAGCCGAACCCGATATCAAACTGGAAAAGCTGCATGAATCCCAGAGCTTCTTTGAAATGCTGGGCGAATATATTCTGGCCGGTTTTAAGGTGGCGATGATTATTCTGGCGATGCTGATTGGCTTTATCGCCCTTATTAGCGCCGTTAATGCCCTCTTCTCCAGCGTATTTGGCCTGAGCTTCCAGCAGATTCTGGGTTACGTGTTTTATCCGCTGGCGTGGCTTATTGGTATTCCGCTGAGCGATGCCTTAAGCGCGGGCAGTATTATGGCAACCAAACTGGTGGCGAATGAATTTGTGGCGATGATCGAGCTGCAAAAAATAGCCCACCAAATGTCACCGCGCGGACTGGGGATTTTGTCAGTGTTCCTGGTGTCGTTCGCTAACTTTGCCTCCATTGGTATTGTGGCGGGGGCAATAAAAGGCCTGAACGAGCAACAGGGTAATGTGGTGTCGCGGTTTGGTTTACGCCTGGTATACGGGGCAACGCTGGTGAGTTTGCTGTCGGCGAGCTTTGCGGGGTTGGTGTTGTAAGTTTTGTGCGGTTAATGCCCGGCGGCGCTTCGCTTACACGGGCCTACGATACAACAACGGCGGGATTTCCCGCCGTTTTTTATTAAAACTGTACGCACACCGGCTGGTCGACCCGCATCACCGACTCCTGTGCGAAGCGGGATTTATAAATACCGCGTAAAGCCTCAATGTTTTTCTCGCTCTGCGCGTCTTTGCCGTGGATCAGCATCAGCGCCTTGCTCGGCTCGCGCGCCACCTTGCCGTCGTTACCCAGCCACTGACCACGGGCATCAAACACCGTTAAGCCATCGCGAAAGCGCGGCGTCACGTCCTGGTCGACAAACTGCTGCCATTCGTTGCCTGTAATTTGCGCCCCGGCAGGACGGTTTAAGCCGAAATAGAGCGTGGTTTGCTGCATCTGATTTTCTGCTTTGCAGGTTTCCACCGCCGCATGCTGCGCGGGTGCGTTACAGCCCGCCAGCAGCAGTAATGCTGCCATCATCAACCCTGTTTTAATCATCATTCTCATCTCGAACGGGTGAACGGTCTGTCCCCTCTCCCCTTTGGGGAGAGGGTTAGGGTGAGGGGGAAATTACTCAGCCTGGAGCTTAGACGGCGGCGCTGAGTGGTAATGCGCATCCGCTTCCGCAAAGCGCTTCTGCATAGATGCAGACGGCGCTTTACCCAGCAGGCTAAACACCACAATACCGAGGCTGCCGAAGATGAAGCCCGGGATGATTTCGTACAGGCCCAGCCACGCGAACTGTTTCCAGACGATAACGGTAACCGCACCGATGATCATCCCCGCCAGCGCGCCGTTGCGGGTCATGCGTGAACACAGAACGGAGAACAGCACCACCGGACCAAATGCGGCGCCAAAGCCCGCCCACGCGTAGCTCACCAGCCCCAGCACGCGGTTTTCCGGGTTAGCCGCCAGCGCAATCGCCACCAGCGCCACCAGCAGCACCATAAAACGCCCTACCCACACCAGCTCTTTCTGGCTCGCGCCCTTACGCAGGAACGCTTTGTAGAGGTCTTCGGTGATGGCACTGGAGCACACCAGCAGCTGACAGCTCAGGGTGGACATGACTGCCGCCAGGATCGCGGAGAGCAGGATACCGGCAATCCACGGGTTGAACAGGATCTGCGCCAGCTCGATGAACACGCGCTCGGCGTTCTGGTTCACCGCGCCCGCCTGCGCCGGGTTGTTGTTGAAGTAGGCGATACCGAAGAAACCGACCGCGCACGCCCCCGCCAGACACAGGATCATCCACGTCATGCTGATGCGACGCGCGTGAACGATGGTGTGGTGAGAATCCGCCGCCATAAAGCGCGCCAGAATGTGCGGCTGACCGAAGTAGCCCAGGCCCCAGCCCATCAGGGAGACGATGGCCACGAAGTTCAGCCCTTTCAGCATATCGACGTTTTCGATGCTCTTCTGCTTGATCACTTCCAGCGATTCGCCAAAGCCGCCGACGGTAAAAATCACAATTATCGGGGTCAGGATCAGGGCGAAAATCATCAGACTCGCCTGCACGGTATCGGTCCAGCTTACCGCCAGGAATCCGCCCACGAAGGTATAGAGGATGGTCGCGGCCGCACCGGCCCACAGCGCCGTTTCATAGCTCATGCCGAAGGTGCTTTCGAACAGGCGCGCGCCCGCCACAATGCCGGAGGCACAGTAGATGGTGAAGAACAGCAGGATCACCACCGCAGAGATAATACGCAATATGCGGCTGTTATCTTCAAAGCGTCCGGTGAAGTAATCCGGCAGCGTCAGGGCGTTGTTGTTGGCTTCGGTATGCACACGCAGACGGCCTGCTACCAGCTTCCAGTTGATCCATGCGCCAACGGTCAGGCCGATGGCGATCCAGCTTTCGGAGATACCGGAGATGAAAATCGCGCCCGGCAGCCCCATCAGCAGCCAGCCGCTCATGTCGGATGCGCCCGCTGAGAGTGCGGTGACCATCGGGCCCAAGCTGCGCCCGCCGAGGATGTAGTCGTCAAAGTTTTTAGTGGAACGCCATGCCAAAAACCCTATCAGGATCATGCCAAAAATATAAACGAGAAATGTCACCAGCATCGGTGTGCTAATAGCCATTCAAATTCTCCAAAATGTCGAGCGACAGCCGTCCGGGCTGCCTTGTTATGTCATCACCGGAACGTAGTGATGTGTGTATGTGTTTCCGTTGGGCGCGCTATCCTGCCGTATACGCATCCCACTGACAAACGATTTAACACTGCATTTACATGAATTTCATCCCTGGTTTTATACGTCTTTCCTATAGGTTGCACTCGCTCACGCTTTTATGGGTTGCACCTTTAAAAAGTGTTAAGCACCGCATAAAAACTGGGCTCAGAAACCGCCGCGCGTTCTTTTTCACAGCTAACTAATCGTTAACAATCCATTCATTTTCCAGCTTGCAGACCAGGTCACATTTAACACGGTTGCACAAAGTTGCAACATGGTGGATATTTCACGCTATCAACAGAACGCTATTACAGAACAACAGGAGTTTTGGCATGGGGATGACCACCATGGGGGTTAAGCTGGATGACGCTACCCGCGAACGGATTAAAACCGCTGCGACCCGTATCGACCGCACGCCGCACTGGTTAATCAAGCAGGCGATTTTTAACTATCTGGAAAGACTGGAGAGTGAAGAAGGTCTGCCGGAGCTGCCTGCCCTGCTGGCGGGCGCTGCGAACGAAGGCGAAGAGGCCGCGACGGCCGCTGATGAGAACCACCAGCCGTTCCTGGAATTTGCCGAGCAGATCCTGCCGCAGTCCGTCAGCCGCGCCGCCATTACCGGCGCCTATCGCCGTGCCGAAACCGACGCCGTGCCGATGCTGCTGGAGCAGGCGCGCCTGCCGGAAGCCGTTGCCGCTCAGGCGCACAGCCTGGCGTATCAGCTCGCCGACAAGCTGCGTAATCAGAAAACCGCCAGCGGACGCGCCGGTATGGTGCAGGGTCTGTTGCAGGAGTTCTCCCTCTCCTCGCAGGAAGGCGTGGCGCTGATGTGTCTGGCGGAAGCGCTGCTGCGTATCCCAGATAAAGCCACCCGCGATGCCCTGATCCGCGACAAAATCAGCAACGGCAACTGGCACTCCCACATTGGCCGCAGCCCGTCCCTGTTTGTGAACGCCGCCACCTGGGGCCTGCTGTTTACTGGCAAGCTGGTCTCCACCCATAACGAAGCCAACCTGTCGCGCTCCCTGAACCGTATTATCGGCAAGAGCGGCGAGCCGCTGATCCGTAAGGGCGTGGACATGGCGATGCGCCTGATGGGCGAGCAGTTCGTCACCGGGGAAACCATTGCCGAAGCGCTGGCGAACGCCCGCAAGCTGGAAGACAAAGGCTTCCGCTACTCCTACGACATGCTGGGTGAAGCGGCGCTGACCGCCGCCGACGCGCAGGCCTACATGGTCTCTTACCAGCAGGCGATCCACGCCATCGGTAAAGCGTCCAACGGTCGCGGTATTTATGAAGGGCCAGGCATCTCTATCAAGCTTTCCGCCCTGCACCCGCGCTACAGCCGCGCGCAGTACGACCGGGTGATGGAAGAACTCTACCCGCGCCTGAAGTCCCTGACCCTGCTGGCGCGCCAGTATGACATCGGCATCAACATCGACGCCGAAGAGGCGGATCGTCTGGAGATCTCCCTCGATCTGCTGGAAGAACTGTGCTTCGAGCCGGAGCTGGCGGGCTGGAACGGGATTGGTTTCGTTATCCAGGCCTACCAGAAACGCTGCCCGTTCGTCATTGACTACCTGATCGACCTGGCCAGCCGTAGCCGTCGCCGCCTGATGATCCGTCTGGTGAAGGGCGCCTACTGGGACAGCGAAATCAAACGCGCCCAGATGGAGGGTCTGGAAGGCTATCCGGTCTATACCCGCAAGGTCTACACCGACGTCTCTTACCTCGCCTGCGCGAAAAAACTGCTCGGCGTGCCGAACCTGATTTATCCGCAGTTCGCCACCCACAACGCCCACACCCTGGCGGCGATCTACAGCCTGGCGGGTCAGAACTACTATCCGGGCCAGTACGAGTTCCAGTGTCTGCACGGCATGGGTGAACCGCTGTACGAGCAGGTGACCGGTAAAGTGGCTGACGGCAAGCTGAACCGTCCGTGCCGTATTTATGCCCCGGTAGGTACCCACGAAACCCTGCTGGCCTACCTGGTGCGTCGTCTGCTGGAGAACGGGGCGAACACCTCCTTCGTTAACCGCATCGCCGATACCACCCTGCCGCTGGACGAACTGGTGGCCGATCCGGTACAGGCCGTAGAGAAGATGGCGGCGCAGGAAGGCCAGATTGGTTTGCCGCATCCGAAGATTGCCCTGCCGCGCGAGCTGTATGGTGCAGGTCGCGTCAACTCGGCGGGTCTGGATCTCGCCAACGAACACCGTCTGGCGTCGCTCTCTTCTGCCCTGCTTAACAGCGCATTGCAGAAGTGGCAGGCCAAACCGATCCTTGAGCAGTCCGTTGAAGACGGTGAAATGCAGCCGGTGATCAACCCGGCAGAGCCGAAGGATATCGTCGGCTACGTGCGCGAAGCCACAGAAGCGGAAGTGGATCAGGCTTTGGAGAGCGCGGTGAACAACGCGCCAATCTGGTTTGCCACCCCGCCGCAGGAGCGTGCCGCCATTCTGGAACGCGCGGCGGTGCTGATGGAAGATCAGATGCAGCAGCTTATCGGCATTCTGGTGCGTGAAGCGGGTAAAACCTTCAGCAACGCCATCGCCGAAGTGCGTGAGGCGGTCGACTTCCTGCACTACTACGCCGGTCAGGTGCGTGATGATTTCGACAACGAAACGCACCGTCCGCTCGGCCCGGTGGTCTGTATCAGCCCGTGGAACTTCCCGCTGGCAATCTTCACCGGCCAGATTGCCGCGGCCCTTGCCGCAGGCAACAGCGTGCTGGCAAAACCGGCAGAGCAGACTCCGCTGATTGCCGCTCAGGGCATCAACATTCTGCTGGAAGCGGGCGTACCGGCGGGCGTGGTGCAGCTGTTGCCGGGGCGCGGTGAAACGGTGGGTGCCAAACTGACCTCCGATAACCGCGTGCGCGGCGTGATGTTTACCGGTTCGACCGAAGTAGCCTCCCTGCTGCAACGCAACATCGCCACCCGTCTGGATGCGCAGGGCCGTCCAACGCCGCTGATCGCTGAAACCGGCGGCATGAACGCCATGATCGTGGACTCCTCCGCGCTCACTGAGCAGGTCGTCGTTGACGTGCTGGCCTCTGCCTTCGACAGCGCGGGTCAACGCTGTTCCGCCCTGCGCGTGCTGTGCTTACAGGATGACGTGGCTGACCACACGCTGAAGATGTTGCGCGGTGCGATGGCGGAATGCCGCATGGGCAACCCGGGCCGTCTCACCACCGATATCGGGCCGGTGATCGACGCGGAAGCCAAAGCCAACATCGAAAACCACATTCAGGCCATGCGTGCCAAAGGCCGTCCGGTGTTCCAGGCGGTGCGCGAGAACAGCGAAGATGCCCGCGAGTGGCAGACCGGCACCTTCGTGCCGCCAACGCTGATTGAGCTGGCAAGCTTCGACGAGCTGAAAAAAGAGGTCTTCGGCCCGGTACTGCACGTGGTGCGCTACAACCGTAACAACCTCAACGAGCTGATCGATCAGATCAACGCCTCGGGTTACGGCCTGACGCTCGGCGTGCATACCCGTATCGACGAAACCATTGCCCAGGTGACCGGCAATGCTAAAGTCGGCAACCTGTACGTCAACCGTAATATGGTCGGCGCAGTCGTGGGCGTGCAGCCGTTCGGCGGCGAAGGCCTCTCCGGCACCGGCCCGAAAGCGGGCGGTCCGCTCTATCTGTACCGTCTGCTGGCAAACCGTCCGGAAAATGCGCTGGGCGTGACGCTGGCGCGTCAGGACGCGGACTATCCGGTGGATGCGCAGGTGAAAGCCGTGCTGACCCAGCCGCTGGACGCGCTGATTAAGTGGGCAGAAAACCGCCCTGAACTGCGTGCAATTGCGCAGCAGTACGGCGAGCTGGCGCAGGCCGGTACCCAGCGCCTGCTGCCGGGTCCAACCGGTGAGCGCAACACCTGGACGCTGATGCCGCGCGAGCGGGTGCTGTGCATGGCGGATGACGAGCAGGATGCGCTGGTGCAGCTGGCAGCCGCTACAGCAACGGGCTGTGAGGTGCTGTGGCCGGAAGATGCGCTGCATCGCGACCTCGCCAAACAGTTGCCAAAAGCGGTCTCGGCTCGCATTCGCTTTGCGAAGGCCGATGCCCTGCTGACCCAGCCGTTTGACGCGGTGATCTACCACGGTGATTCCGACCAGCTGCGCGAACTGTGCGAGCAGGTGGCGGCCCGCAGCGGCGCGATTGTCTCGGTGCAGGGCTTCGCCCGTGGGGAAACCAACCTGCTGCTGGAGCGCCTGTACGTTGAGCGCTCGCTCAGCGTTAACACCGCGGCGGCGGGCGGTAACGCCAGCCTGATGACCATCGGTTAATCGTGTAAACTCTCCCCGGTGACGCTACGCTTACCGGGGCTATAAAACAGCCGCAGGCCGGATAAGCACAGCGCATCCGGCTTTTTTACATGGAGGGGATGATGAAAAGAGTATTTCTCGCAGGTGCAGCCCTGCTCATGAGCGCCAGCGCGCTTGCCGACGAGTGCAACAACGCAACCACCCAGCTTGAACTGAACACCTGTAGCGCGCAGCAGTACCAGGCCGCCGATAAAAAGCTCAACGAGACCTATCAGGCCGCCATCAAACGTGCGGCTGCACCTCAGCGCGATCTGCTGAAAAAGGCGCAGCAGGCGTGGATCAGCCTGCGCGACGCGGACTGTGCGTTTATCGGTTCGGGTACGGAAGGCGGGAGCGTTCAGCCAATGATTGTGAACCAGTGTCTGGCGGAAAAAACCGTGGAGCGCGAAGCGTTTCTGGCCACGCTGATGCAGTGTGAAGAGGGCGACTTAAGCTGTCCCTTCCCGCCGGGCTGACGCGGCACTGAACTATTCCCTCTCCCACAGGGCTGAGGGTTCCCCACAAATTAATGCGAGCACTGAGCAATCCCCTCGCCCCTCCGGGGAGAGGGTTAGGGTGAGGGGAACATACGGCGGTGGTGGTCATTCCGTTCACTTTATGTTCCTTGCTACTCTGTAACGACATGACCGGTGAACGTGCCAGGGTGGCTCAGTCGCCACCACCCTGGCGACCCGGGCTCCCGGCGGAAAATCGCCGCTTCGCGGTGCCCTCGGCTTATTCCTTCCGGCTTATCGGGTACGGGCGGAGGCAACGTCCCTGTAAAGCCGCCCTCTCGGCGCATCCCTGCGCCTCGCCCCGGCCGGAAGGCAAACGCCTCAGCGATTTACAGCCGGACCAGGGCATCGCTGACAGCCCTCAGTCATTTAGAAAGCAACTTTATTGCTTCTGCATAAAAAAATTACTGGGGATCCCTCAGCCCACAGGGAGAGGGTTAGGGTGAGGGAAATTAGCGCACACGGATCCCTTCGATAATCATCCGCTGCACGTTTTCCAGGGTGCTCTGGAAAAACGCCTCGTCCTGGAGCGTTTTACCGGTTACCGCCTCGACCTGGACCGCGAAGTCAGCGTAGTGCTGGGTTGAGGCCCAAATCATGAAGATCAGATGATGCGGATCGACGGGCGCCAGTTTTCCGCTGGCGACCCATCCGGCAATAATGGCCGATTTTTCGTCCACCAGCTGCTTTAGATCTCCCGTCAGCTCCGCCTGCAACAGCGGCGCGCCCTGTAACATCTCCAGACAAAACAGCCTCGATGCCTGGGGATAATCACGCGATACCTCCAGCTTCAGGCGTATGTACTCCTCTATCGCAACCAGCGGGGCCAGCTCTTCGCGAAATGCTTTAAGCGGTGCGAGCCAGATATCCAGGATCTGCTGCATCACCGCCACATATAGCGCCTCTTTCGACGGGTAGTAGTAGAGCAGATTGGTCTTGGACACCCCGGCCTGCTCCGCCACCTGCTCAAGGCGCGTACCGTGAATACCAAACTGCGAAAATGTCTCCAGCGCGGCGCTGAGGATCGCCTGTTTCTTGGCGCTCACCGCCTGCGAACGTTTACCGGGTGTTTTCACTGCGCCTTGTGTCATTTTCGCTCTCCATTTTCTGTCCTGCGCTCAGCATAGCAAAACCCCCGTCTCGCCACGACCTTCTGCACCCTCAGCGCGCATGAGTGCCTGTTTTCTGTGCAATGATTTTGACCACTTAGTCCACATTTTCGCTGTTAAATTTAACAGCCACCAGTTAACACTCTAATAACAAAGTATTTTTCAAAACTGGCACTCCCTTTGCAAAAACGTCGTGACACCTGCGACGTAATGAAGAGAGGTTCGTGATGAAAATTGGCGTATTTGTACCGATCGGCAACAACGGCTGGCTTATCTCGACCACTGCCCCGCAATACATGCCGACCTTTGAGCTGAATAAAGCCATCGTGCAGAAAGCGGAGCATTACCACTTCGACTTTGCGCTCTCGATGATCAAGCTGCGCGGTTTCGGCGGTAAGACCGAATTCTGGGACCACAACCTGGAGTCCTTTACCCTGATGGCGGGCCTGGCGGCGGTAACCTCGCGCATCCAGATTTACGCCACCGCCGCCACCCTTACCCTTCCCCCGGCAATCGTGGCGCGGATGGCCTCCACCATCGACTCCATCTCCGGCGGGCGCTTTGGCGTCAACCTTGTCACCGGCTGGCAAAAGCCGGAGTACGAGCAGATGGGGATCTGGCCGGGGGATGATTACTTCTCTCGTCGCTACGACTACCTGACTGAATACGTGCAGGTGCTACGCGATCTGTGGGGCACCGGCAAAAGTGACTTCAAGGGTGACTTCTTCACCATGAACGACTGCCGTGTCAGCCCCCAGCCGTCGGTGCCGATGAAGGTGATTTGCGCCGGGCAGAGCGACGCGGGGATGGAATTCTCCGCCAAATACGCCGACTTCAACTTCTGCTTCGGCAAAGGCGTTAACACCCCTGCCGCCTTCGCGCCCACCGCGGCACGCATGAAAGCGGCCGCCGACAAAATCGGGCGCGACGTGGGCTCCTACGTGCTGTTTATGGTGATTGCCGACGAAACCGACGACGCCGCGCGCGCCAAATGGGAACGATACAAGGACGGCGCCGACGAGGAAGCCCTGAGCTGGCTGACCGAGCAGAGCCAGAAGGATACCCGCTCCGGCGCGGACACCAACGTTCGCCAGATGGCCGACCCGACGTCTGCCGTTAATATCAACATGGGCACCCTGGTTGGCTCGTATGCCAGCGTCGCCAGAATGCTCGACGAAGTAGCTGCCGTGCCCGGCGCCGAAGGCGTGCTGCTGACCTTCGATGATTTTCTCACCGGCGTGGAAACCTTCGGCGAGCGTATTCAGCCGCTGATGCAGTGCCGCGCCCACATCCCTGCCGTGACGAAGGAGGTGGCGTAATGACGACCCTCAACGCTCGCCCGGAGGCCATCACCTTTGACGCGCAGCAGAGCGCGCTGATCGTGGTGGATATGCAAAACGCTTATGCCAGTAAAGGCGGGTATCTGGATCTGGCCGGGTTCGACGTCTCGGCCACGCAGCCGGTGATTGAGAATATCAAAACCGCCGTGAGCGCCGCGCGTGCTGCGGGCATGCTGATCGTCTGGTTCCAGAATGGCTGGGACGACCAGTACGTCGAAGCTGGCGGTCCCGGCTCACCCAACTTTCACAAATCCAATGCCCTGAAAACCATGCGCCAACGGCCTGAACTCCAGGGCACGCTGCTGGCGAAAGGCGGCTGGGATTATCAGCTGGTGGATGATCTGGTACCGGAAGCTGGCGATATCGTGCTGCCGAAACCGCGCTACAGCGGCTTTTTCAATACCCCGCTCGACAGCCTGCTGCGCAGCCGGGGCATTCGTCATCTGGTCTTTACGGGCATTGCCACCAACGTCTGCGTGGAGTCCACCCTGCGCGACGGCTTCTTCCTCGAGTATTTTGGCGTTGTGCTGGAAGACGCTACCCATCAGGCCGGGCCGGATTTTGCCCAGAAAGCCGCCCTGTTCAATATCGAAACCTTTTTTGGCTGGGTCAGTAACGTCAATGATTTCTGCGACGCGCTGGATCCCCCGCTCGCCCGCATCGCCTGAGGAGAACCGCTATGCCGAAATCCGTGATTATTCCGCCGGGCACCAGCACCCCGATAGCCCCGTTTGTCCCCGGTACCCTCGCCGACGGCGTGGTGTATGTCTCAGGCACGCTGCCGTTTGATAAAGACAACAACGTGGTGTTTATCGATGACCCAAAGGCGCAAACCCGCCACGTGCTGGAGACGATCAAAACCGTGATCGAAACGGCGGGTGGCACGATGGAGGACGTGACCTTCAACAGCATCTTTATCACCGACTGGAAAAACTACGCCGCGATTAACGAGATCTACGCGGAGTTTTTCCCCGGCGATAAACCGGCGCGATTTTGCATCCAGTGCGGGCTGGTAAAGCCTGAAGCGCTGGTTGAAATTGCCACCGTTGCGCACATCGCGAAGTGAGGCCGCCATGAAACTGTCCATTTCCCCGCCCCCCTTTGCGGGCGCGCCCGTGGTGGTGCTGATTGCCGGGCTCGGCGGCAGCGGGAGCTACTGGCTGCCTCAGCTCGCCGTGCTGGGGCAGGAGTATCAGGTGGTGTGCTACGACCAGCGGGGCACGGGGAATAACCCGGATACCCTGCCGGAAGATTACACCCTCGCACACATGGCCGACGAGCTCGCGCTGGCGTTAGCCGGGGCCGGGATCGCCCGTTACTGCGTGGTCGGCCACGCGCTGGGGGCGCTGGTCGGCCTGCGGCTGGCTATCGATAAGCCTGACGCCCTCACCGCGCTGGTTTGTGTCAACGGCTGGCTGACCCTCAATGCCCATACCCGACGCTGTTTTGACGTTCGCGAACGTCTGCTGCATGCGGGCGGGGCTCAGGCGTGGGTAGAGGCACAGCCGCTGTTTCTTTACCCGGCAGACTGGATGGCTGCCCGCGCTCCGCGGCTGGAGGCCGAGGAAGCGCTGGCGCTGGCCCATTTCCAGGGCAAAGCCAATCTGCTGCGCAGGCTGCATGCGCTGAAACAGGCCGATTTCAGCCGCCACGCTGCACGCGTTCGCTGCCCCGTGCAGATTATTTGTTCCACCGACGATCTGCTGGTGCCGTCCGTCTGCTCCGCGGAACTGCACGCCGCCCTCCCGCACGCCCGCAAAACGGTCATGCGCCAGGGCGGGCATGCCTGCAACGTGACCGCGCCGGACATCTTTAACACGCTGCTGCTGAACGGGCTTGCCAGCCTGCTGCACAGCCCTGAACCCGCTTTGTAAGGAGCCTGAATGAGCGAAGCCATCACGCCCGCCGCGCTGGAAACGCTGTTTACCGGCGCACGTCCCCATAACGGCTGGCTGGATATACCGGTCAGTGACGAGACGCTGCGCGAGATTTATGACCTGATGAAATGGGGGCCGACGTCCGCCAACTGTTCCCCGGCGCGCATTGTCTTTGTGCGAAGCCCGGAAGGAAAAGAGAAGCTGCGCCCGGCGCTCTCCAGCGGCAACCTTGAGAAAACGCTCACCGCCCCGGTCACGGCAATTGTCGCCTGGGACAGCGAGTTTTATGAGCGCCTGCCTGTACTGTTCCCGCACGGCGATGCCAGAAGCTGGTTTACCTCCAGCCCCGCACTGGCGGAAGAGACCGCCTTTCGCAACAGTTCGATGCAGGCCGCGTACCTGATCTTCGCCTGCCGCGCGCTCGGGCTCGACACCGGGCCGATGTCCGGCTTTGACCGGGAAAAAGTGGACGCGGCCTTTTTCACGGGCACGCTGCTTAAAAGCAATCTGCTGATTAACATCGGCTATGGCGATATGAGCAAAGTCTATGGGCGCTTACCGCGTCTGACCTTCGAAGACGCCTGCGGGCTGGCGTAAGGAGCCATCATGACGACACCCGATCAGCAAACCTTCCGTGATGCCATGGCCTGCGTCGGTGCGGCGGTCAATATCATCACCACCGACGGCCCTGCGGGAATGGCGGGCTTTACCGCCAGCGCGGTATGCAGCGTGACCGATTCCCCGCCCACTCTGCTGGTTTGCCTCAACCGTGGCGCGTCCGTCTGGCCGATTTTCAACGAGAACCGCACCCTGTGCGTTAACACGCTGAGTGCCGGACAGGAGCCATTATCCAACCTGTTTGGCGGTAAAACGCCGATGGAGGACCGCTTTGCCGCTGCCCGCTGGCAGACAGGCGACACGGGCTGTCCACGTCTGGAAAATGCCCTGGCCTCGTTCGACTGCCGCATCAGCCAGGTGGTTAGCGTCGGCACCCACGACATTCTGTTTTGCGACATCGTATCCATCGTTCGCCACCCGGCACCGCAAGGGCTGGTGTGGTTCGACCGCGGCTATCACGCACTTATGCGACCCGCCTGTTAATCCGCATTCAGGAGACAGAACATGTTCGGACTTCCCCACTGGCAGTTGAAATCGACCTCCACAGAAGCAGGCGTGGTCGCGCCGGATGAAAGGCTCCCGCTCGGGCAGACAATGGTGATGGGCGTGCAGCATGCGGTCGCGATGTTTGGTGCGACGGTGCTAATGCCCATGCTGATGGGGCTGGATCCTAACCTCGCCATTTTGATGTCGGGTATGGGTACCCTGCTGTTCTTTTTTGTCACCGGCGGGCGCGTGCCCAGCTATCTGGGCTCCAGCGCCGCCTTTGTGGGAGTCGTTATTGCAGCGACCGGGTTTAACGGTCAGGGCATTAACCCCAACCTGAGCGTGGCCCTCGGCGGCATTATCGCCTGTGGGCTGGTCTACACCCTTACCGGTCTGGTGGTGATGAAAGTCGGCACGCGCTGGATCGAGCGGATGATGCCCCCCGTCGTCACCGGGGCGGTGGTGATGGCGATAGGCCTGAACCTCGCGCCGATTGCGGTGAAGAGCGTATCCGGCTCGCCGTTTGAAAGCTGGATGGCGGTGATTACGGTGCTGTGCATCGGCGTGGTGGCGGTCTTTACGCGCGGGATGATCCAGCGGCTGCTGATCCTGGTCGGGCTGATTGCGGCCTGTCTGATCTACGCGCTGCTGGCGAACGTGTTTGGTCTCGGCAAGCCGGTTGATTTCACACTGATTCACCAGGCCGCCTGGTTCGGGATGCCGCACATGACCTCGCCCACCTTTAACGCTCAGGCGATGATGCTCATCGCGCCTGTCGCGGTGATTCTGGTGGCTGAAAACCTGGGCCACCTGAAAGCCGTAGCGGGAATGACCGGGCGCAATATGGACCCGTATATGGGGCGGGCGTTTGTGGGAGACGGTCTGGCGACCATGCTCTCCGGCTCGGTCGGCGGCAGCGGCGTGACGACCTACGCGGAAAACATCGGCGTGATGGCAGTGACCAAAGTCTACTCGACGCTGGTCTTCGTGGCGGCGGCGGTGATGGCGATACTGCTCGGCTTTTCCCCAAAATTCGGCGCATTGATCCACACCATCCCGGCACCCGTGATTGGCGGCGCCTCGATTGTTGTATTTGGTCTGATTGCCGTCGCGGGGGCACGCATCTGGGTGCAGAATCATGTTGATCTGAGCCAGAACGGTAACCTGATCATGGTGGCGGTCACGCTGGTGCTGGGCGCAGGCGACTTCGCCCTGACGCTGGGCGGGTTTACGGTGGGCGGGATTGGTACGGCGACCTTCGGCGCGATCCTGCTCAACGCCCTGCTTAGCCGCCGCAAAGGGGATGAAGCGCAAGCGGAAGCCATCACCCCCTGAACCTGAAATAGCCGGGTGACGCTACTGTATGACCGGATACATAGGTAACAGATCAGACCGGGAACATAGGTAACACTTTTCAGTCTATCCGGAGCACACTCTGGGTTTTTCGGTCGTAGTACGCAAGCGTTATTCCATTAAAGATGATGGCCTCCAGGCCATCATCTTGTTCTTCCAGCATGATGTACTCATCAGTCAGCGCTTCACTCAGGAACACCGTCCCCTTTTTCCCCATATAGAGTGTCCCCCTTGATTTCACCCTGTAGACCGTACCTCCTTCCGGATAAGCATATTCAGGAACCCTGCCATCCCAGTGCCGGCCTGAGGGGTGCCATACCGTTCCGGGCGTTGCACCCGCCAGGGCTTCATGCGGCCTTTCGTAGTTAAACTCTTCCCGGTAGCCACTGAACCACCGCTGTTGTTCTTCCATCGTCATAAATATGTTGCCCTGTTTTACTGCACTTTTCAGCGAACGATGCATTCGCTCATGACGGCCGTTTTCTTCCGGATGCCCCTTTCTGATGCGTTCCGGTCTGATGCCCAGCTTTATCAGCCAGACTGCAAGGCGACTTAACCCGGCGATACCTGTTCCTGCGAAAGGCTGACCATTATCCGTTCTCAGGACTTCCGGCAGACCGTACTCCAGGAACGCATCCGTCAGGCACTGCCTGACGAAGGGCTCGCTCTCCCGGTCTGCTCCCCGGCAGCTCAGAAGATACCGGCTGTGATTGTCGGTGAGGGTGAAGGGATGACAGTATTTCCGGCTCAGCAGCCTGAACTTGCCTTTAAAATCAGCGCTCCAGACCTGATTGT
Source organism: Enterobacter sp. MGH 4 (assembly GCF_000534735.1). NCBI lineage: Bacteria > Pseudomonadati > Pseudomonadota > Gammaproteobacteria > Enterobacterales > Enterobacteriaceae > Enterobacter > Enterobacter sp. MGH 4. The sequence goes on from NZ_KI973289.1 coordinate 1,722,790, forward strand.
TCTCACTGATGATGGTCAGGGGCTGGCGATTGCCCGGGGTTCTGCGTTTTCGCTTTTTATCCGGAACCAGGCCTTCACGCTTGAGGATATCGCCGATAGTACTGGCAGCGGGGACGGTAAAATCGACGTGATGATTGAGCAGCCACATCCGCAGTTTTTTGGGGCCCCAGTCAGGGTGTTTTTGCCTCAGGGCCGTAAGCTGCCCGGCGATATCATCAGGAACTGTCCGGGAGTGGGAGTGCGGAGCACGCGACCGGTCAGAGAGAGATGACAGGTCAGAGGGGTCAAAACGCTGAAGCCATTTGTAACCGGTTTTTCGACTGATGCCGAAGAGACGGCAGAGGGCAGAAAAAGAATCCGTACCTGCATGGCAGGCACGGATAAAATCAAGGCGTTGCATAGGTCGGGTCTCAGTCCAGGGCATAGCGAGTCTCCTCTTCTATGCCAGTTATAACTGTTACCCATGTATCCGGTCTAAAGTGTTACCCATGTTTCCGGTTCATACCCTACGCTTACCCGGCCTACATGCCAATTGTAGGCCCGTGCAAGCGAAGCGCCGCCGGGCAAACGGGCAGCGTGCGCGTTGTTAGCTATCTGCCCCTTGTTCAGTGCCCAACCCGGCAATCGACTTACGTCGTTTTTTTAACTTTAACTCGCTCACCAGCACCCCGGCGACAATAAACGCCGCGCCCACCAGCGCCAGCAGCGGCAGACGCTCCCCGGCGAGTCGCCCGAAAATACCCGCCCACACCGGTTCACCGGTATAGATGACCGTCGCCCGTGTCGGAGATACGCTGCGCTGCGCCCAGTTCATGGTGACCTGAATAATGGCGCTAAAAAAGCCCAGCCCCAGCGCCACGACGATAAGCCCGGTAGACATCGGCGGGACGGACTCCCCTGCCGGCACCATCGTCGCGAACGCCACCAGCGACGCGGTGGCAAGCTGCACGACCGTCACCCGCTTGACGTCCACTTTTCCTGCCAGGCGCTAATCAAAATAATTTCTGCCGCAATGGCAACGGCCCCCACCAGCGTGATGATCTCTCCCGGCCCCAGCGCCAGCAGATTATTTCCCGGCCCGGCTAATAAAATGAGGCCGATGAACGCCAGCACGATACCAATGCACGACATCAGGCCCGGTATTCTGCCCAGGCACAGCCACTGCAACAGCGGCACCAGCGGTACGTACATGGCGGTGATGAAAGCGGATTTACTGCTGGAGATAGACTGAAGCCCCCACGTTTGCAGGCTATAGCCCATGGCAATCGCCACGCCAATAGCGACACCCGCTTTAAGCTCTGTCAGGGTCAACCCGCGCAGGGTTTTCAGCGAAATAAGCGCCACGGCAACCGCCGCGGTTGCAAAACGCAGCCCTACAAAGAAAAACGGATCGCTCATCGTGACCGCGTACTGAACGGCAAGAAAGGTTCCGCCCCAGAACATGGTGATCAAAATCAGGATGGCTTCCTGAGGCTTAATGGAGAAAGTAAAACGGGAAACGGACATGGGACACCAGCACGAAGAATCAATCCTGTAGTGTGCGATGCCTTAGATTACAGTTCAATGTAGCAGACATAAAAAAACCGCCGGGAAACCCGGCGGCAGAGAGTTAACCCGGCGTACTACTTGTTGCTGCCGTGGCTATTTTTACCCCCTTTTTTGCCAGCCTCTGATGCGCGCTGAGGGTCGTTTTTAAAATTGCCCCCGCTAGACTGGCCACCTTTACGACCTGCTTCTGATGCTCTTTCACGGTCTTCAGCGAAATTACCTGAACCACCACGATGGTTTGCCATCTCTAACCTCCAGAGTGTGAAACATTAGACATCATATTGCATTCAGTAAAAGAGGATTCTTTCACCTCGCGGCTCAAGGACAGTGCCTTTATCTGTGCCGCGTGAATCTAAGCTTAGTGTAATGCGGCTATCCGGCAAGCGAGAGGTAATATTCTGCAACATGATCTCAGCCTTTCGTATGAAATATTGAGGAGGTCATCCATAAGCCATTCTTATATTTTGAAAAATCAGCGCCGCTAAAGTTGTTTCATTTTGCTACAAAGCACGTAACGAAAAGATATTGTTATATATCAAATAAATGCCGTTCATTTTTGCAGTCTGGCCGTGATGTCATATCTTTAAAGTAACGCAGCGATCCGCTGTAAGAAAAACCAACGAGGAGTGATGCAAAATGGCAAAAGTTCTGGTGCTCTATTATTCCATGTATGGACACATTGAAACCATGGCTCACGCAGTTGCAGAAGGCGCAAACAGAGTAGACGGCGTTGAGGTTGTGGTTAAACGCGTACCGGAAACCATGCAGGCGGAAGCCTTCGCCAAAGCCGGGGGAAAAACACAAAACGCCCAGGTCGCCACCCCGCAGGAGCTCGCGGACTATGATGCCATTATCTTCGGCACCCCGACCCGCTTCGGCAATATGTCCGGCCAGATGCGCACCTTCCTCGACCAGACGGGCGGGCTCTGGGCCTCCGGCGCGTTATACGGCAAGCTGGCCAGCGTGTTCAGCTCTACCGGCACAGGCGGCGGCCAGGAGCAGACGATCACCTCAACCTGGACTACCCTTGCACATCATGGGATGGTGATTGTGCCGATTGGCTACGGCGCGCAGGAACTGTTTGATGTTTCCCAGGTTCGTGGCGGGACACCGTATGGCGCGACAACCATTGCCGGTGGGGATGGTTCACGTCAGCCAAGCAATGAAGAACTTTCGATCGCCCGCTATCAGGGTGAATACGTCGCGGGTCTTGCCAAAAAACTGAACGGCTAACCCAACAGGAGGACAAGTATGCCAACTCAAGAATCCAAAGCTCACCACGTGGGCGAATGGGCAAGTTTACGCAATACCTCTCCGGAGATTGCAGAAGCCATCTTTGAAGTCGCCAGGTATGACGAAAAGCTGGCTGAGCAGATTTGGGAAGAAGGCAACGATGAAGTGCTGGTTCGCGCCTTCGAAAAAACCGACAAAGACTCGCTGTTCTGGGGCGAGCAAACCATCGAACGTAAAAACGTCTGAATGTTCCCCCCGCCCGCGCGGGGGGGTTTCTTCTATTTCGCCGCGTTGTTCATCACCGCATTGAATTTATCGATCGGACAGAAGCCGTTGCCATCTACCGGACAGCCCTTCAGCTCCAGCGTCACGCGCTGCGCAGGAGATTGCAGCGACAGCACGCTGGCATTACGCAACTGCTCTGAACTCTGGTAGACATACTCAATTTTCATCAGCTCCTGGTTAGTGTTTTTGTCATGCCAGCGCTGGAAGACAATTTTACCGCCAATCGGGGTTCGTTCCTGCTGGTCGTGCAGCTGATACGGCCTGAAATCCAGCGCGGTCAGCAGCGAGGCAATGTTGGAGTCGTGCCCCACCAGCAGGGTAATTTTTGGCGCTTTGGCCTGTTCGGTCACCAGCGCTTTATCAATGTACTTCACCAACGGTTTAGCCACGTTCTGCGCCACGTCCGTCGAGGTAAACAGCGAGTCCTGGTAGCCGTTTTTCAGCTTCGACAGCACGCGCCACTGCTGATCGGTTTTGATTTCCCCCCATGCCACCTGGTCTGCCGGGAATCCTTCGTAATACTGTAGGGTGAACGCATCCACCAGCGAGTTACCCACTTTCAGCGGCCCGGAGACGCCCGGCTCTTTTTCATAATCGGCGCTGAACGTATCTTTCGCCTCCGTCAGGGAACAGACTTTTTTCTCCTTGCAGGACGGCGAGTCGCTATAGTTTGTCAGCTGCTCCAGCAGTTTGTAGCTTTCATCCAACTGCATTTTCTGCCGTTCTGTCTCCATCGCTTTCAGCGCTTTCTCACGAAACTCAGGGGAATTATCGGTAATGACCGGATTGAAGGTGGGGTCCATGGTGCCCATTTTTTCCTGATGATGCACAGGCACATCGCACCCCGGGAACGCGCCGGTGATAAAGAACTGCGCGGTCGCCACGGTGCGCTGGAGGCTGTTGGCGTAGGCATAGACGGTACCCGCTGGCGGGCATTCACCCGTCTTCACCATCCCCTGCTCTGCCAGCCACTCGCGTATATAGTGACCCATATACACTTCCAGTACGCCCCCTTTGGTGGTGAGCTGTCCACCCGGGACGTCCCACTCCGGCCACTGCTTCGGCGTGGACTGCTCCAGCACGCTGCCGTTATTGGCGAGCGGTGCACGCAGGTTGTGGCGGCTCATGATGAGTACCTGTTCCAGCTGATAACCGTCCGGTGTGTCCTGCGCCTGTGCGCCAAAGGTCACGGCAAGGGTACCTGCCACGGCAACTGCAAGTAGTGCTTTTCTCATCCCTAATTCCTCACACGTTTTTTTAATGTCGCATTGAGTGTGACAGATTCGTGACAGGTTTTTCGGGAAGCATTTCTCAAACTGATGAATACGTGACTCGCTGATTCAGAGGCTGATGCTGGTGACGATGCCGACATACAGCGCCGCCCATGCGCAGGCTGAAAGCAGGCTGATGGCGTAAACCTTTATCGCGCTCAGCCTGAGCATGCCCGCCGCCAGCGGCACGATATAGCGCAGTACCGCCAGGAAACGCGAGGTGAACAACACCAGCAGGCCATTTTTATGCAGCTGGTGCTGTACCCGCAAAAACTTCCCGGCATGTTTTGCCGTGAAGCGTGACACTCGCCGGGTATGCCCCATCAGCTGGCCGATATGGTAATTCAGCACCGATCCTGCCGTAGCGCCCATCACCACCGCCAGCCACGTCAGCGCCGGATGCATACTCGACTGGCTGACGGCAATCCCCGCCAGCAGCATGACCGATGCGGGCGGGAGCACGGAAGAGATCAGTACCGTTGATTTACTCAGTGCCATAACAACGAGCAACGCGAAGAGATGCGTTGGATAATGCGCAAAATGATCCAGCAGCGTGTCCAGCCATGCCATTTTACTCTCCCCGGTAACATCAGAATTCCCCATTAGAAGTGAAAATAGTTAAATAAAACGTCAACATTCATTCAATAATATTCATTTAAACCATACTTAAACATTATTAAAATTCCTCAGCAGCCATTTTAAATAAGCGTATTATCCCTCACGTTTTACAACGATCTCGTTATGGCGAGGCTCCTGTACAAATACACGTTATCGCTCTGGTGGGTTCGAGAGAACCGGCACAGGGTAAAACAGGCACTGTCGAATCAAGGCTTTGCCAGTATAACTTCCCTTACGGGATACGGTGTACAGTGCTGAACCCAGGACGTGGGGATCTCCTTTCCGACATGCCCTGTCTTGCTCGCCCCTGAGAGATTTTATTATTCAAAGGGAAGTTACAATGTCTTACGCTATTCACAACCATAATCTGGCTTTTAACGACAGCGCCATCGCGCAATATATGAATACCGATTTTATCGTTATTGATATTTCATTATGCGTGGCTCTGGCACGCGAGCAGTTCTTTGAAAAATTAAAAGATGATGATATTCCGTCACATATTTTTATCGAAGACAACGGTCGCCTCGCGGGTTTGATTGCCGTACGTAAATTATTGCAGGCCACGGATACCGTACAGCCCGTTAAAGGTCTGATGATATCGGATTTTATCCAGCTTAAACCGGAAGATGAGCGGGCGGATGTCGCCGGGTTGCTGGCGCACGCAGGTGCGGATGTCGTACCGGTGGTGACCCACGGCAAGCTGGTGGGCTGCCTTACCGAGCGTGAAATCGCCCATCTGCTGGAAGATGACGTTACTGAAGATGCCCAGCTTCAGGGGGCAACGCTGCCGCTGGAGAAGCCCTATCTGGAAACCAGCGCCTTTAGCCTGTGGAAGAAACGCTCCGTCTGGCTGCTGCTGCTGTTTGTCGCGGAAGCGTATACCAGCTCGGTGATCCAGCATTTTGAAGAGGCGCTGGAATCCGCCATTGCGCTGGCGTTCTTTATTCCGCTGCTGATTGGCACCGGCGGAAACAGCGGGACGCAGATTACCTCGACGCTGGTGCGCGCCATGGCGCTGGGTGAAGTCCACCTTCGCGACGTGGGTCGCGTGCTGCGCAAAGAGATGAGCACCTCGTTAATGATTGCCGCCACGCTGGGCCTGGCGGGCTGCGTTCGTGCCTGGATGATGGGCATTGGGATGGAAATCACGCTTATCGTCAGCCTGACGCTGGTCTGCATTACGCTGTGGAGCGCCATTGTCTCATCGGTGATCCCGATGGTATTGAAACGTTGCAAAATCGACCCGGCGGTCGTTTCCGCGCCGTTTATCGCCACGCTGATCGACGGTACCGGGCTCATTATCTACTTCAAAATCGCACAGTATACGCTGGGGCTGGAATAACGAAAAAACCCTGCGATATTGCTATCGCAGGGTTTTCGAATTTGGCGGAAGCGTAGAGATTCGAACTCTAGAACCCTTTCGGGTCGCCGGTTTTCAAGACCGGTGCCTTCAACCGCTCGGCCACGCTTCCAAAGTGAGGCGCACTATAAACATCTCTGAGCATGATGTAAAGCAGGAAATTGCATTACGTTGAGCTTCTTGCGTCATTCCCTTCCGCTCCGATCACTTCTTCGTCATCGGCTGGCTAAAATGTAAACATTTATTTTTACATCACATAAACTTATTAGAATGAAAGTTTGTGATCTAGACTCTTTTTCATACACCGCAGCTTATCCGTGCAACATTGCCACCTCAATATGCCCTTGTAAGACCCTATTCACGCAGGTCACTGCGATAAGAGATTTTCCATGAAATTATTCGATACCGATAACTACAGACTTATTCTCTGGCGTAAATTTCTGCCGTGGCTGATCCAGAACGGTGCGCAAAAAAACAACCCGCATGACTATTTTCTGGTGTACTTAAAAGATGCCGACAATACGCGTTATATTCTGAAGAAGCACGAAAGCAGCAACGTTGTGCTCTGCCCGATGCATAAAAGCGAAGATGTCAGTATGAGCGTGGAAGATATCAGCGAAATGCAGGCTGAAATCATTCACTATAAGCGCAATGGGTTTCAGGCTTACAAAGGCATTATCCCGTTTGCCTTTGACCATTATACGAAAATCATCACCTTAAAAACGGCCCTTGCTCGTCTGAAAGGGCGCTGTATTTCTGGCCTGAAATCTGATTCAGAAACCATCAGCCGGGACCGTTACAACTTGCTCAGGCTGCTGGTGACCGACTACGTCAACCAGCGCCCTTCGCGCGTTTCGTCTGGTTTCACCCAGCGGGAAGTGATCGCCATGCTTTACGGCACACTTTGGTATAAACATATCAAAAATGAGTCGTTTAGCAGAAAAATCGCGCTCTTACTTGAGTCGCTCGTGATCACGGGCGATCTCAGCGAAGAGGGTAAGGTGTACTACGTGCAGGGCCAGGCTATTACCACCATGGTCGAGTATGAAAAAGAGGACCAGCGGGTAACGCATCAGCAAAAAATGCAGAAAAAAATTACGCGTTTTATGTTTGCGATAACGCTATCTACGCTGCTGATTATTCTGGTTCTGCTGTCGATGGCAGGGGTCGTCGACCTCGCCGCTGTCTGGCAGAAAATACTACAGATTAAGCCGCTTAGATTTTTAATGAATTTTATCTAATACCCTGCCCATTAATTATGAATTTTATTTTTATCAGCGATAACTATTATCTTTGCCACGGTGTCTCAAGCTCACTGACATCTACCCATTTGATTCGCGATGAGGAGGATATTCACCATCTTTATGAGGTCGATCCTGAGCTGGATTTTATCATTGCGATTGAACAGGATAAGTTACGCAATAAAACCATTCAGCAGGTCAAAAAAGTCAAGCGTGATTACATTGTCCTGATGCATGAGATAGAAGCCAACAGCGCGGTGAGAATTGATAATATTATCTATTCGTCGATGCATTTTACTGCTCACCCTTTTCAGCAGCTGATGCGCTTTTATCGGGCGCTCAGGACACACTCCTTTACCCGACGCGAATATGACGTGCTAAAGCTTTTCCATATGGAAAATCATGAAATCGCGAAAAAGCTGCAACTGTCACAAAAAACGACCAGCACCTACCGCGTGAGGATCCTCGAGAAATTGAATATGCGTTCAAAAAACATTCTGGCGATGACCCGTATAAAATCGGCGATTGTCGATCAGAAACTGTGATCTTTTGCCTTACCTCGAGAAAACCGGGGCCTCAGGTTTCGCCCTGAGGGGGTTTGGCGGGCGCGGTATACCAGTTCTCTTTGGCAACCATTACGCTGCCCTCTGGCTGCATAACAAAATTCGGAGACATGATCTGCACGTTAAATTCGTTAAACACATCCTGTATCTGGCTATGCAGTTCATTGCGGGCAACCGCGAGGGACTGGTCGGGCAGCAGACGAACCTGCAACTCGTAGGCGATATACCAGTCCATTAACCCTAACTGGCGCACCAGCGGCGGCTCGGAAAGATCAATCCCTTTTGCCCGTTTCGCGGCCAGCTCCAGCATGGCATGCACCTGACGCCATGGGGTATCATAACCGATAGTGACGCTGACCGTCAGATTGAGGCTGCCATCAGGCTGTAGCGCGCTAAGGTTGGTGATCTTACCGCTCACCACCACCGCATTGGGCACGGTAACGACATAATTTTCCCGGGTAATAATTTTGGTCGCCAGCATGCCTATTTCACTGACCTTACCTTCGTTATCCGCCACCCGAATGACATCGCCTTTACGCAGTGCGCGGGAGTAAATCAGGACCAGACCGCTCATGGCATGGTTCATCACCCCTGCCGAACCCAGCGTTAACATCAGGCCGAAGAAGACGCTAATACCTTTAAACGCCAGTGAGTTTGCGCCGGGGAGAAACGGCCAGGCAGCGGAGAGAGCAAATAGCCAGACGGCGACGGAAATGAGCTTACGGGTTGCCCCCACGGTTTCCGGATGTACGCCGGGAAGTTGCAGACGACCAGCCTCCACCTGATTCAGCACCATCCTCAGAAGCTTCAGAATAAAAGCGGTAATGAGGAAAATGATCAGAACAATCGTCAGCCCCGGCAAAGCCGAGACAATCGCCAGGGCAATTTGCTGCACCACGCGAAGCGACCAGTCTCCCAGCGACGTGCCCCACACCCGCGTCCACGGAAACAGACTGAATGCCCAGCTCAGCCAGACGTAAAAGCCAATCAAACCCAGCAGGAACATCAGCAAGGCGTAAAGCCGAATCTCAATGGCGCCAATGTACCGCCGCCAGCTTTGCGGCACCCGGCTGCGATTCTCCACAATACGCAGACGGTAGACGCGTCGAAACCAGCGCCAGGATCGCCAGGCGCCATAGCAGAGCAGCAAAAGCGCCAGCAGGCCAGCGGCAGCTTTTACCGTCGACAGCGCCAGCCAACCGGTATCGTATTGATCGCGCAGCGCCATTCTCTGCGCTTCCATGCGCGCCAGCACGCGCTGCGCGGCCTGATCGAGGGTGAGATCGTCCCCTTCGTCCAAATCCCCTTCCGTCAGCAGCATCACGGGCTTACCGTTCATCACGATCAGCCGCCCCTGCTGGTTATAGCGGGTCACGGGGACGATAGTGAGCGGCTCACGCACGTCCGCCTCGGTAAAATTGCGCAGGGTGTTGCGGATGCGTAAAACGCGCTCCTCCGGCGTGGTCAGGCCAAATTTCGCCTGAAGCATGACGATCGGCTGATGAAAGATATAGACCGTCCGGGCGCGCTCCTGCTCAGAAGGCGCCTGGCGGGGCTCAGCGGCATACGATGAGAAGGCGCTCAGGGAGGCAAAACAGAACGCAAACGCGAGCAGGATCTTTTTCATCCTCACTACCCCAAATCAGAAATCTTGTTGTTTTTCAGGCAACCCGCGAATGCCAGGTGGGTATGTTGAGAATAGTCCAGCCTTTCGTTTCTGCAACAAGTGACGGTGAGCGTGTTGCTCTCAATCACAATATATGTATTATGTTATAACATAACAATTTGGGATTATGTTCTATGTTACTTAAAAAAGGGTTATTTCTGGCTTTATTGCTCTCCACGGCGCCTACCGCTTTCTCAGCAACCTCCTGGCCCCTCACGATTGAAAATTGCGGCGTAAAGCAGACCTTTGCGCAGGCTCCTCAGCGCGTCGTGACCGTGGGACAGCATGAAACAGAATTACTGCTCGCACTGGGGCTGGAGAAAAAGATCGCCGCAACGTCGGTCTGGTTCGGCAAGCTCCCGGATCCGCTGGCAGATGCCGGGAAAAATATCCCCGGGCTTGCAGATAATTCCCCCTCCTTTGAAGCCGTGGTGGGACAGAAACCTGAGCTCGTTCTCGCGCAGTATCACTGGCACATTGGTCCGCAGGGAGAAGTGGGAACCCGTGAGCAGTTTGCCTCGCTGGGGATTAATACGTGGATCTCTCCTGCCGACTGCACGGATAAAGCGGTGACGGAAACGTCAAACGCAGACGGAGCACGCAGCGCGCCGTTTTCGCTGGCCGAAATCACACGGGAAGTGACAGATCTGGCGACGATATTTGATGTTTCCGCGCGAGGTGAGCAGCTTAATCATACGCTGACGGAACGTATCAAAAAGGCCCAGGCGCGCGTATCAGCGAAACCGCTTCGCGTCGTATTCTGGTTCTCAAGTAGCCGTCTGAATGGCGATCCCTGGGTGGCGGGGAATTACGGCGCGCCTGGCTGGATCAGCCGCACGCTGGGGTTGAAGAACATTATTGACTCTCATGACGAATGGCCGGCTGTAACCTGGGAACATATTGCCCAGTCGCAGCCGGACGTGATTGTTATCGCCGGGATGTCCCGCAGGCTCTACCCTGCCGATGACGTTGAGGTAAAAAAAGCATTCTTGCGTAATGACCCGGTGACGAAGAACATGCCTGCGGTCAGGAACAACCACATTATTGTGGTGCCGGCGATGTCGTTAAACCCTTCATTACGTAACGTCGATGCGGTTGAGCTTATCAGCGAGCGGCTGGCTTCTTTCCGGGATGAACAATGAGTCATTTCGCTTTTGACCGCCGCCAGCAAGGTTTACTGGCAGCAGGCGTCATGGCGCTGCCGCTAATGCTGGTTTTTGCCGCCAGTATCGGTGATATGCCGGTGTCGTATGCCAGTACCGGGAAAGCGATCCTCAACGGACTGGGTTTGACCTCTTATGCGTTGCCACAAACGGAGGAGGGTATCGTCTGGCAATATCGCATGAGCCGGGCAGTGATGGCCGCGTGCAGCGGCGGTGGCCTGGCGCTGTGCGGGCTGGTGTTACAGTCGATCCTGCGTAACCCTCTGGCTGAGCCTTATCTGCTGGGGATTTCCGCGGGCGCCTCGCTGGGGGCCGTCTGCGTGATGCTTCTCGGCATGGGGGGAAGCGTGATTGGCGTGAGCAGCGGTGCGTTTGTCGGCTCCTGCGCCGCCTTTGCGCTCATCATGGTGATTACAAACGGCATGAGTGAAAGCCCGTCGCGCATTTTGCTGGCCGGTATTGCGGGCACCCAGCTCTTCAACGCCATGACCGCGTACGTCGTCAGCACGTCCGCCAATGCCGAGCAGTCCCGTAGCGTCATGTTCTGGCTGATGGGGAGTCTGAGCGGCGTGCGCTGGCCTGACGCGCTGCTGGCGCTGGCCGTTACGCTTGCGGGTTTACTGGTGGTATTGCTCTTTTCCCGGGCGCTGGACACCTTCACCTTCGGGGATGAGGTCTCCACCACGCTGGGGATCCCGGTTACCGCCGTGCGTATTGTCTTATTGCTGACCTGTGCCGTTGTCACCGCCACGTTGGTGAGCGCTACAGGCGCAGTGGGGTTTGTCGGGCTGGTCATTCCCCATGTGACGCGCATGCTATGCGGGCCGGGCCATCGCCGCTCGATCCCGCAGACGTTTCTCATCGGCGCCCACTTTATGATCCTTGCCGATATCGTCTCACGCACGCTGATCGTGCACCAGGTTCTGCCCATCGGGGTGGTGACTGCGCTGGTGGGCGCCCCCGTCTTTGTGGCGTTGCTTTATCAAAACCGAAAGGAGCATCCATGAATATTACAGTGGCCGGGTTAACCGTAACCCGACAGGCGCAGACGGTGCTTAAGGATATCGATCTCGACCTGCCATCCGGGCAGATTGTCGGCCTGTTAGGGCCAAACGGCTCAGGCAAGTCGACGCTGCTGCGCTGCCTCGCCGGGCTGTTTCCACGACACAGCGAACGTGTTGCGCTTAATGGCACAACGCTTGGCTTGATGCCGCTGAAAATACGGGCGCAGCACATGGCGTTTGTCCCGCAACATGCTGAGGTCGACGGGGAACTGACCGTTGAGGATATGGTCAGGCTGGGGCGTACGCCCTACCGGAAAACATTCCAGAGAACCACGCGCGACGATGAGGCTGCGGTTGAACAGGCGATTGGCCTGATGCAGTTATGCAGCTTACGCCAGCGGCGATGGCACTCTTTGTCAGGCGGAGAACGACAGCGAAGTCAGATAGCCCGCGCGCTGGCCCAGCAGCCGCAGGTGCTGTTGCTCGATGAACCGACAAACCACCTGGACATTCAGCACCAGCTGGAGCTGATGCGGCTCGTTTCACAGCTGCCGCTTACGGTGGTGGTTGCACTGCACGATCTCAATCTTGCGGCCAATTATTGCCAGCGTCTGATCCTCCTGAAGGCCGGGCAGATCGCAGCCACGGGTGCGCCCGAAGCGGTGCTGACGCCCTCGAACATCGCGGATACCTGGTGCGTAAAAGCTCAGGTCTGTAAGGCCGACGCCGGGATCACGATAAGCTATAACATGGGTGACATGGCGGAGAGCCAGAACAAAAGCAAAAACCCCTGCGATATTGCTATCGCAGGGGTTTCGAATTTGGCGGAAGCGTAGAGATTCGAACTCTAGAACCCTTTCGGGTCGCCGGTTTTCAAGACCGGTGCCTTCAACCGCTCGGCCACGCTTCCTAAGTGAGGCGAACTATAAACACCTCACCGCGCGCTGTAAAGGGTGCGCGCATTCGTTCGCTTTAAAAATAGCCAAAATGCGTTTAATCGGTTGAATAGACAACAGATTGGCCGTTTTACCAGCATAATATCCACCGCGGATCGTTAGTGCTTTTTGATGTACATATCTTTGGTGTAGTAGTAGCCAAGCTTATCCGGCGTGAAGCCCCCTACCCACGGTTTCACCAGGTGCGTGCGCACGTAGTGATAGACAGGGATCGCCGGCACATCGCGCCCCAGCAGATCTTCTGCCTGCTGGTAGAACTTACCGCGCTCCTCCGCCGTTTTCGCCTTCGCCGCATTCACCAGAGCCAGATCGTATTCCGGATTGCTGTACTGAGTGGTGTTTTGGCTGTCGCCGGTACGGAAGTTATTCAGGAAGGTTGCGGCGTCATCGTAATCAGCAATCCAGGCGTAGCGCACCGCGTCAAAGTTATGGGTGTGCATGGTATCAAGCATGGTTTTCCACTCCTGGTTTTGCAGCTTCGCCTCTACGCCGAGGTTCTTCTTCCACATCGAGCTGGCGGCAATCGCAATACGCTGGTGCGATTCCGAGGTGTTATAAAGGAGATTAAAGCTGAGCGGATGGCTGTCGTTAAATCCGGCTTCGGCCAGCAGTTTTTTCGCCTCGGCAATGCGTTTATCCATCGGCCAGCTGGCGTAATCAGGGTTCTGTAACTTGACGCCGCCAATATCCGGCTGGCTGATGAGCCATGCCGGGCGTTGCCCCTGCCCTAAAACTTTCCCGGCGATAATATCTTTATCCAGCGCCAGATTCAGCGCCTTACGCACGCGGGCGTCGCTGAACGGCGGCCGGGTGGTGTTGAATTCGTAATAATAGGTGGCAAGCTGCGGCGATACGTCCAGCTCGCTCCCCAGCGTTTTCTTCAGCTGAGCAAACTGGTTGATCGGCACCGTGTAGGCGATGTCGATTTCGCCCGCTTTGTAACGGTTGACATCAGCGGCTTCAGAGGAAATGGGCAGATAGGTCACCCTGTTGATGACGGTATGTGCGTTATCCCAGTATTTCGGGTTTCGCACCGCCACAATGAGTTCGTTCACCACCCACTGTGACAGTTTATAGGCCCCGCTGCTGACGAAGTGCTCCGGTTTGGTCCACTTATCACCGAAACGACCTACCAGGACTTTATCTATCGGCACCAGAGACGGGTGAGCCAGCATCGCCAGGAAAGCAGCATTTGGCTGGGTGAGCGTAACTTCCAGCGTGGTGTCATTGATGGCTTTCACGCCCAGCGACTCGGGTGCTTTTTTGCCTTCTGCGATATCAGTGCCGTTGACGATACGCATACTGCCGGGATAGCTGGCATACGGAGAGACGGTTTTCGGGTCGACCAGTCGCTGCCAGCTCCAGACAATATCTTCCGCGGTGATGGGGGTGCCATCGCTCCAGGTAATGCCCGGGCGCAGATGGAAAGTCCAGACGGTGTTATCTTTATTTTCCCATTTCTCCGCCAGGCGCGGCTGGATTTCACCTGCCGGAGAGACGCTGACCAGCCCGTCGAATAAATCGCTGATAATATTGAATTCGACATCGCTTTCGACTTTATGCGGGTCGAGCGAGGCGGGTTCACTGCCGTTGTTCCTGACCAGTTCCTGCTTATCTGCCAGCTGGGTTCCTGCCGGCACGTTAGCCGCCCAGGTTGCCGTGCTGGCGCACAGGACCCCTGCGGTTAACAAAGAGAGCGTAAAGTGCATGCGTGTTTGTGGTTTCATTTCCTTCGCCTTATTGTCTGTTTTTATGACGATCCGGAAATAACTCTTAGCGGCCTTAGGGAAATAACGCAATATTTTTCAGTGACCTATAAGAGCTTGATCTGAATACGCCTTGCATACCGCACTTCATTCTGAGTAAAAAGGCTTTACCAGAATAAAAAACCAGCATAATCCCTAAGGGGCTGAGTAAAGATGGGTAAAACCACTTTGCGTCTGCCGCGCCGTTTCCTATTCTTTGCGCTAATTACATCTGTCATAAGAGAGTGACTCATGGATCGTATAATTACTTCTTCACGCGACCGCACATCGCTACTCAGCACCCATAAGGTGCTGCGCAATACCTATTTCATGCTCAGCCTGACGCTGGCGTTTTCGGCGATCACCGCGACGGCCAGCACCGTACTGATGCTGCCTTCTCCGGGCCTGATCCTGACGCTGGTGGGTATGTATGGCCTGATGTTCCTGACCTATAAAACCGCGGATAAACCGGTGGGTATTATCTCCGCTTTCGCCTTCACCGGCTTCCTGGGCTACATCCTGGGGCCAATCCTGAACGCCTATCTGTCTGCCGGAATGGGCGACGTGATTGGTATGGCGCTGGGCGGTACCGCGCTGGTGTTCTTCTGCTGCTCGGCCTACGTGCTGACCACCCGTAAGGACATGTCCTTCCTCGGCGGTATGCTGATGGCGGGTATCGTGATTGTGCTGGTCGGTATGCTGGCGAACATCTTCCTGCAATTGCCTGCTCTGCATCTGGCAATCAGCGCGGTGTTTATCCTGATTTCATCCGGCGCAATCCTGTATGAAACCAGCAACATCATTCACGGCGGTGAGACGAACTATATCCGCGCCACCGTGAGCCTGTATGTGTCGCTGTACAATATTTTTGTCAGCCTGCTGAGTATCCTGGGCTTCGCCAGCCGCGATTAACTCCCCGTGCTGTGAACAAAGCCCCGCTTATGCGGGGCTTTGTTTTTTTGGTAGACTGAGGCGGTTTTTGACTAACGCGTGAATGAATATGTTGAGTTTTGAAGGCAAAGAGATCGAAACCGATAACGATGGTTATCTGAAAGAGAGCAGCCAGTGGAGCGAAGCGCTGGCGGAGAAAATTGCGGAAAACGAAGGAATTACCCTCTCCCCGGAACACTGGGAAGTGGTGCGCTTTGTGCGCGAATTCTACCTCGAATTCAACACCTCTCCGGCTATCCGCATGCTGGTCAAAGCCATGGCGAATAAATTTGGCGAAGAGAAAGGCAACAGCCGTTATCTGTATCGCCTGTTTCCGAAAGGCCCGGCTAAACAGGCGACAAAAATTGCCGGCCTGCCAAAGCCGGTAAAATGCATTTAATAGCGAATACTGAAGTCAGCGTATTCCCGGCCGGGTTGATGCGGTTCCGTTAGCACCTTATCAACCCGCGCGCTGCGCGGTCCGCCCGCTTTCAGCCACGCCACCAGCTTCTCTACCCGATCCGCCTCACCGCAGGCCACAACCTCCACGCTGCCATCATCCATGTTACGCGCATACCCCGTCAGTCCGAGCTGAAGGGCTTCGCGCTGGGTGCTGTAGCGGAATCCGACGCCCTGTACAAGGCCATGGACCCAGGCAATGGTGCATACATTTGACATCATCCTTCTCCTTATCCGACTGGCGCGTTGCATTTCCTCGCTGAAGTCGGGAAAATGGCGGCCATTTCATTGGAATCGACAGAATAGCAAATTATGAGTGTACGTTTAGTGTTAGCCAAAGGGCGCGAGAAGTCATTACTGCGCCGCCATCCCTGGGTCTTTTCCGGCGCGGTTGCCCGCATGGAAGGTAAAGCCAGCCTCGGTGAAACCATCGATATTGTTGACCATCAGGGGAAATGGTTAGCACGCGGCGCATACTCGCCTGCATCTCAGATCCGCGCGCGCGTCTGGACGTTCGATAAAGAAGAAGCCATCGATATCGACTTCTTTGTCCGTCGTCTGCAACAGGCGCAGCAGTGGCGCGAGTGGCTGGCAAAGCGTGACGGGCTGGACAGCTATCGTCTGATTGCCGGTGAATCCGACGGGCTGCCGGGCGTGACCATTGACCGCTTCGGCAATTTCCTGGTGTTGCAGCTGCTGAGCGCCGGGGCGGAATACCAGCGTGCCGCGCTAATTAGCGCCCTGCAAACCCTGTTCCCGGAATGTGCCATTTACGACCGCAGCGACGTGGCGGTACGTAAAAAAGAGGGCATGGAGCTGACGCAGGGCCCGGTCACCGGCGAACTGCCGCCTGCCCTGCTGCCTATCGAGGAGCACGGCATGAAGCTGCTGGTGGATATCCAGGCCGGCCATAAGACCGGTTATTACCTCGACCAGCGTGACAGCCGTCTGGCAACGCGCCAGTACGTTGCCGATAAGCGCGTGCTGAACTGCTTCTCCTATACCGGCGGCTTTGCGGTCTCTGCCCTGATGGGCGGTTGTGCCCAGGTTGTGAGCGTCGACACCTCACAGGAAGCGCTGGATGTGGCGAAACAGAACGTTGAGCTGAACAAGCTGGATCTGAGCAAAGCGGAGTTTGTGCGCGACGACGTGTTCAAACTGCTGCGTAAATACCGCGACCAGGGCGAGAAATTTGACGTTATCGTGATGGACCCGCCGAAGTTTGTAGAAAATAAAAGCCAGCTGATGGGCGCCTGCCGTGGCTATAAAGACATCAACATGCTGGCGATCCAGCTGCTGAACCCGGGCGGCGTTCTGCTGACGTTCTCCTGCTCTGGCCTGATGACGACAGATTTATTCCAAAAAATCATCGCCGATGCCGCAATAGATGCGGGTCGTGATGTACAATTTATAGAGCAGTTCCGTCAGGCCGCCGATCACCCGGTGATCGCTACCTACCCGGAAGGGCTGTATCTGAAAGGGTTTGCCTGTCGCGTCATGTAACTTGAAAAGAGAAATATTGCCCGCACATAGTGTGTATGTAATGTTTCCCGGGAGGTGACTATGATTGCCAGCAAATTCGGTATCGGCCAGCAGGTCCGCCACACCTTGCTTGGATATTTGGGTGTGGTCGTTGATATCGACCCGGAGTATTCCCTTGATGAACCGTCAGCAGACGATCTGGCCGTTGACGCAGAGCTTCGCGCCGCGCCCTGGTATCATGTGGTTATGGAGGGCGACGATGGTCAGCCTGTCCATACCTATCTTGCCGAAGCGCAGCTGAGCGGTGAACTACAGGATGAGCATCCGGAACAACCCACTATGGACGAGCTTGCTCAGACCATCCGCAAACAGTTACAGGCGCCCAGACTGCGTAACTAAAGGTGTAAAAAAGCCCGTCAAGCGGGCTTTTTTTATTTTGCCAGCCCCAGACGGGGGATGTCGATTGCCGGACAGCGATCCATCACCACCTTCAGCCCGGCATCGCGTGCCAGCACGGCCGCCTGCTCATTAATCACGCCCAGCTGCATCCACAGCGTTTTCGCGCCGATGGCAATCGCCTCCTGCGCCACGCCCCAGGCCGCCTCTGAATTACGGAAAACGTCCACCATATCCACCTTTTCCGGCACGTCCGCGAGCGTCGCATAGCCCTGCTGACCCAGCAGCGTTTTCCCCGCCACCTTCGGCGAGACCGGGATCACGTGATATCCCTGGTCCAGAAGGAATTTCATGACCCGATAGCTTGGGCGATCCGGTTTATCGCTCGCGCCGACCAGCGCGATAGTGCGCGTGGACGTCAGAATCTCGACAATGTCGTTCTCTTTCATGCTGTTCCTCCTGGTTTTTTTCAAAGTGTACGTCAAAGCAGACATCTCAACCACGCATCCCATACAGAAGTATGAGGGCAAAACGGCAAAATATGTCTATATGTTAGTAAACGTGTTTATCGAAAAATTTTGATACATTCTTACCGGGTAGTTTGTCTACAGGAGTCTGCTATGAAAACCGGCATTGTCTGGGCTGTGGTTGCGTTAATCATGCCGGTTTGTGTTTTCGCAACCACCCTCAGACTCTCAACCGACATTGACCTGCTGGTGCTGGACGGGAAAAAAGTCTCCAGCTCCCTGCTGCGGGGCGCAGACAGCATCGAGCTGGATAATGGCCCGCATCAGGTGGTTTTTCGGGTTGAAAAGACGATTCGCCTCGCCGACAACGAACAGCAGGTGTACATTTCGCCTCCGCTGGTGGTCAGCTTTAATACCCAACGCATCAGCCAGGTCAATTTTCGTCTCCCGCACCTTGAAACAGAAAAAGAGTCACTGGCATTTGATGCCTCACCGCGCATTGAGCTGGTGGACGGGGATTCTATGCCCATCCCGGTAAAGCTGGATATCCTGGCGCTGACAAAAAGTCCAAAAGGAACAGATTACGAAGCGGACACGGAGATCTATAACAGAGCCAGCAGGCGCGCCTCCCTGCCCCAGTTCGCCACTATGATGGCGGATGACAGTACCCTGCTTTCGGGCGTATCGGAGCTGGATGTACTCCCTCCTCAGTCGCAGACCCTTACTGAGCAACGCCTCAAATTCTGGTTCCAGAATGCCGATCCGGACACGCGCGCCCGTTTTCTGCAATGGGCGAAACGACAACCTTCGTCGTAAGCCATATTTTTTCGTCCTTTCTCTTGCAGCATCAGTCAGTTCCCGTCATCGTGTAGCGAGGTAACCTCACGGATAAGATTATGGAACTGACAACACGCACACTTCCGGCGCGCAAGCACATTGCTCTGGTTGCGCACGATCACTGTAAACAAATGCTGCTTAACTGGGTTCGTCGCCATCAGCCTCTTTTACAGCATCATGCCCTTTCTGCCACGGGAACAACCGGCAACCTGATCCACCGCGAAACCGGTCTGGAAGTGAATGCCATGCTAAGCGGCCCGATGGGGGGTGACCAGCAGGTCGGCGCTCAGATTTCGGAAGGTAAAATTGACGTTCTGATATTCTTCTGGGATCCGCTGAACGCGGTTCCGCATGATCCGGACGTTAAAGCGCTGCTGCGTCTGGCGACGGTATGGAACATTCCGGTAGCCACCAATCTTTCAACGGCAGATTTCATCATTGAATCGCCGCAGTTTAACGATCCGGTGGAGATTTTGATCCCGGATTATCAGCGTTATCTTGCGGAGAGACTGAAGTAGTTTTTTGCCCGGTGGCGCTGCGCTTACCGGGCCTACAGAATTTGCCCGGCGCGTTACGGCTTTCTCGCCACCGGCACGTCAATACTTTTCAAAATATCGACAAACACCGACGGCTCCTCTTTGTTGAACAAGAGCCACACGCGATGGCGCGCGCGGGTTATCGCCACGTACAGTAAGCGCCGCTCCTCTGCATCCGGGAAATCTTCCGGAACAGGCAATAACGCCTCTTCCATCACGGATTCCCGCGCCGGTGCCGGGAAACCGTCGCTCCCCTCTTTCAGCCCCACCACAATTACGTAGTCGGCCTGCTGCCCTTTACTGGCGTGAATGGTCATAAAATCGAGCTGTAGTTTTGGCCAGCGCGTTGCCGCTTTTTCCAGCGCCGTCGGCTTGAGGTGGTGATAACGCGCCAGGACCAGAATCCGTTCATCTGGTTTCGCATAGCCGCTCAGTTTATCCAGCAGCGGTTCCAGCTGATCGTCCGCCAGCAGCGTGACGGCCTTTTTATCCCCCGACGTCAGGCTGTTAAGCGGCTTCGACAGCTGATGTGGGTTCTGCTGAATAAAACGGTTGGCAATTTCACCAATCCGCGAGTTGAAGCGGTAGGTGGTGTCCAGATCGCTGCGATCGCCTTCCCCAAAATAGTGATGGAAGGCCGTCGTGAGGGAAAGTTGCGCCCCGCTGAAGCGGTAGATAGCCTGCCAGTCATCGCCCACGGCAAACAGCGACGTGTGTTTATTCTGCGCCCGCAGCGCCGAAAGCAGCGCAGCGCGCTGCGGCGAAATATCCTGAAACTCATCCACCAGAATGTGTTTCCACGGGCTGACGAAGCGCCCTTTCTCCAGAATGATAATGGCCTGATGGATTAGCCCGGAAAAATCGACCGCGTTTTCGTCTTTCAGCGCGGTTTTCCACGCTTTCAGCATCGGCGCCATCAGTTTAACCCGCTTAGAAAACACGGCGCGGATCGACTCCGGTGCGCTTTCTATCATCTCCGCCTGAGAGCCGCCGTGCATGCGCATCAGGCTTACCCACCGGTCGAGACGAGAGCCCAGCCGGCGCGCCAGCTTTTCATCCTGCCAGAAGCTGCCCTCCGGCACCTCCCAGTTGAGTTCCTCTTCAAGCCACTGACGCCAACCTTTCGCCTGCGCCTTTTTTTCACTGCACTGCTGACGCCATGCCTTGATAAACAGCGCCTGGCGAGCCTGAGCATCATTCTCCAGCTTGCTGACAACAGGGACTTTTTTGCTGCCCTGTTGAATAATGTGTAAAGCGAGGGAGTGGAACGTGCGCGCCGAGATATCCTGGGTATGCAAACGCGCCTGAATGCGCTCATCCATCTCCTGCGCCGCCTTGCGACCAAAAGCCAGCAGCAAAATCTGGTCGGCAACTGCCTCGCCCGTTGTCAGAAGCCAGCCCGCGCGCGCCACCAGCACCGACGTTTTGCCGCTCCCTGCGCCTGCCAGCACCAGTAAAGAGTGCTCGCCATTCACCACTGCACGCGCCTGGGCAGGATTGAGGGGCGATGATTCCACCGTACTGAAGAAATCGGCATATTGCGTAAGCATCACCTCAGTCCAGGCCTGGTTATGCGCCAGACGGCTTTTCTCGATATCGCTAAGCCAGGCCTGACACTTCCGCCACGCATCGCGACAGTTATCAAATTCCTCAAGCCGCGCCACCGGTAAAGGCAATGCCGTCAGCGCCTGGGTGATTTTTTGCTGCAGCCCGGCGGTTTGCTGGCGCGTCAGCCACTTCTGCTGCGTATTGCTTAGCGCGATATCGTCCAGCACCTGATGCAGCACCTGTGCGGCAATCACGCTCATCTCCTGGCTCCACTGGTGCCAGCGCGTGTTCAGATGATGGTGGAAGCGTTGTGTTTCCGCCCACTCGGTCCCGTGGAGTCGCACCACTTTCTCTGCCGGTAAAACGAACTCCAGCTCCCCCCATACCAGCCCTCGTTTACAGTGAATGGCCAGTAGCTGATTAAACGGAATAAGGTATTCGTGGCGTTCACCGGAGACTTTCACTCCCGCATTAAGAAGCACAACCTTGTCGTAAGGGTGCTGCGCCAGGCGTTTGCCCATTGAAGTTGCTTTCAGTTCCATATCCTGCCGGATCCACGAGGTCATAATTTGTCAGACAGTTTAACTGCCAGTTTTAAGGTGCTCCAGCCCAAAAAAACGTTACAATTACCGGGCGTTAATCATATCGAAGGAAATGAGGGTTTATGCGTACCGTTCTGAATGTGTTGAATTTTGTCCTTGGCGGTTTTGCCACCACCTTTTCCTGGCTTTTTGCCACCCTGGTGAGCATCGTGCTTATCTTCACCCTTCCGCTGACACGATCATGCTGGGAAATCACCAAACTGTCCCTCGTTCCTTATGGAAATGAAGCCGTGCACGTGGATGAACTGGAGCCGGAAAGAAAAAATGCCCTGATGAATACCGGCGGCACGCTGCTGAATATTTTATGGCTAATCTTCTTTGGCTGGTGGCTGTGTCTGATGCATATCTTCGCCGGTATCGCCCAGTGCATTACGATTATTGGCATTCCGGTTGGCCTCGCAAATTTCAAAATTGCCACCATCGCCCTGTGGCCGGTAGGACGCCGAGTGGTTCCGGTCGAAGTCGCGCAAGCCGCGCGTGAAGCCAATGCCCGTCGTCGTTTTCAGTAATAAGGACTGGCCGCTCTCATGCTAAGCCCCCTGCTTCGTCGCTATACATGGAACAGTAACTGGCTGTATAACGTCAGGATATTTATCGCCCTCTGCGGCACCGTCGCTCTGCCGTGGTGGCTGAATGATGTGAAGCTCACCATCCCCCTCACGCTTGGGGTGGTGGCCGGCGCGCTGGCGGATCTCGACGACCGCCTGGCCGGTCGTTTGCGTAATCTGGTCATCACGCTGGTCTGCTTCTTTATTGCTTCCGCCTCCGTTGAGCTGCTTTTCCCGTGGCCCTGGCTGTTTGCCTTAGGGCTGACGGTGTCCACCAGCGGCTTCATTTTGCTCGGCGGCCTCGGGCAACGCTACGCCACTATCGCGTTTGGCGCCCTGCTGATTGCCATTTACACCATGCTGGGCGTCTCTCTTTACGATCAGTGGTATCAGCAACCGGTCCTGCTGCTATTGGGCGCTATCTGGTATAACCTGCTGACCTTAACCGGGCATCTTATTTTTCCGGTTCGTGCCTTACAGGACAACATTGCCCGCAGTTACGAACAGCTGGCCCACTATCTGGAGCTGAAATCCCGGCTGTTTGATCCGGATATCGAAGAGGACAGCCAGGCGCCCCTGTACGATCTGGCGCTGGCAAATGGCCAACTGGTCGCCACGCTGAATCAGACCAAAGCGTCTCTGCTCACCCGTCTGCGCGGCGATCGCGGTCAGCGCGGTACCCGGCGCACCCTGCACTACTACTTTGTTGCCCAGGATATTCACGAGCGCGCCAGCTCCTCGCATGTGCAATACGCTGACCTGCGCGAGAAATTCCGCTACAGCGACGTGATGTTCCGTTTCCAGCGTCTGCTGTCGATGCAGTCTCAGGCCTGCCAGCAACTTGCGCGCTCAATACTGCTGCGCACGCCCTATCAGCACGATCCTCGCTTTGAACGTGCATTCAGCCACCTGGATGCGGCGCTCGATCGCGTTCAGGCCAGTGGAACTTCGCCGGAACAGTTCAAAGCCCTGGGATTCCTGCTCAACAACCTGAGAGCCATCGATGCTCAGCTCGCCACCATTGAGTCTGAACAGGCGATGGCGATGCCGGGCAATGACGCTGACAACCAGCTTGCCGACGACAGTCTCAACGGTTTCAGCGATATATGGCTGCGCCTGAGCCGTCATTTTACGCCGGAATCCGCCCTCTTTCGCCATGCGGTAAGGATGTCGTTGGTACTGTGCGTCGGCTACGCGTTTATCCAGATAACAGGATTGCACCACGGCTACTGGATCCTGCTGACCAGCCTGTTCGTCTGCCAGCCGAACTATAACGCTACCCGCCATCGGCTCGCGCTGCGTATTGTCGGGACATTAGTCGGGGTCGCCATCGGGCTGCCGGTGCTCTATTTTGTGCCTTCAGTAGAAGGGCAACTGATCCTGATTGTGATTACCGGGGTACTGTTCTTCGCCTTCCGCAATGTGCAGTATGCCCACGCCACGATGTTCATCACGCTGCTGGTTCTGCTCTGCTTCAATCTGCTGGGTGAAGGCTTTGAAGTGGCCCTCC
The DNA here is from genome assembly GCF_000534735.1 of Enterobacter sp. MGH 4. NCBI lineage: Bacteria > Pseudomonadati > Pseudomonadota > Gammaproteobacteria > Enterobacterales > Enterobacteriaceae > Enterobacter > Enterobacter sp. MGH 4. Next base: position 1,746,758 of record NZ_KI973289.1, read on the forward strand.
CCCGTGTGATCGACACGCTTATCGGCTGCGCCATCGCCTGGGCGGCGGTGAGCTTTATCTGGCCGGACTGGCGTTTCCGAAATTTACCGCGCGTGTCCGACAGAGCAATGAACGCCAACTGCCGCTATCTGGACGCTATTCTTGAGCAGTACCATCAAGGTCGCGATAACCGTCTGGCCTATCGGATTGCCCGTCGCGATGCGCATAACACTGACGCAGAGCTGGCTTCCGTTGTCTCGAATATGTCAACTGAGCCGCGCGCCACGGCAGAAATCCGGGAGACAGCCTTCCGCCTGCTGTGTCTGAACCACACGTTCACCAGCTATATCTCTACCCTTGGCGCCCACCGAGAGAAACTGACGAATCCGGGCATCCTGGCACTGCTGGACGATGCCGTTTGCTACGTTGATGATGCGCTTCATCATCAACCTGCGGATGAGCCACGGGTTCACCAGGCACTGGATGAACTGGTGCAACGTATCGCACACCTTGATCCAGGCACCGACAACAAAGCTCCGCTGGTCCTTCAGCAAATTGGCCTGCTTATCGCTTTGCTGCCGGAAATTTGTCGGCTGCGACAGCAGATCGCTACCTGGCGGAATGATGGCCCTGCGACTCAGGCAGCGCATTAAACCACTCCGTAAGCTCCCGGCGAATATCCGCCGGGAGTGCCGCTTCATGTAACCCTTCAATCGCGCCTTCAAGCGCGAACAATACCCGGATACTCAGCGCTTTATTCTTAGAGCGCATTTTCAGCCAGCTCGTCTTCGCCCCCAACTGTCGTAGCGTCTCTTCATTGGTAATGCCCGCCTCCATAAGCAGGACCTCAATCTGAAAGGTCAGGTTCGGCAGATCTTTAAGCCGGTTACGCTGATGGCGCTGGTAGCGCTCTTTCCTGGCGGCATCGAGCGCAAACGAGGAGAGCTGAAGAAGTTTTTCCCTGTTTTGCCACAGACCTTCATCCACACGGTAGTAATTAAGCAGCACAGGACGTCCTCGTTTCATCAGGGTCATAAAAGAGGACGCGTTTTTTACACAGTATTTTGCACTTTGCTCACAGGCGCGAAGGTAAAGCTCACCGTCAGACACCATCGCGAACACCGCTTCATCCACGGCCAGGGTATAACCGCCAAACAGGGCGCGATGATGAATTTCGCCCAGCGGAGAGAGGTATTCTTGAGATTGATAAATCCGATCATAAGATATCTTTTTCATGATAATTCCATTAAAAATCATACAGTAACCACGATATTTCTTACTAACGGATCCGTTAGCAGGAAAATAGGCAACTTATTGCCGTTGGGCAAGATGATTTTTTCAGGTTCACCAGGAATGGATGAAATTTGCGAGTCGCTTTCCGAAAATGAGGTTGATCTTTATGCATACAGGGGTTACTGTATATCCATACAGTAACTACAGGGCTGGAATGAATATGTACACTTCAGGCTATGCAAATCACTTAACACCTTCTACTTCTGCCGCAGGCAATGCTGCGCAGAATTCTATCGGGCGTGAATCGACAGGGCTTATCAGTGAAGTGGTTTACCGTGAAGACCAGCCGCTGTTGACACAACTCTTACTCCTGCCGCTTTTGCAGCAGCTCGGGCAACAGTCTCGCTGGCAGCTCTGGCTGACGCCACAGCAAAAATTAAGTCGCGAATGGGTTCAGTCGGCTGGGCTGCCGTTAGCGAAGGTGATGCAGATTAATCAACTCTCCCCTTGCGATACGGTCGAGTCGATGGTCCGGGCATTACGTACCGGGAACTATAGCGTCGTGATTGGGTGGTTGCCTGAGGATCTGTCGCAAGAGGAACATTTGCGTCTGATTGAAGCGGCTGAAGAAGGTAACGCGATGGGTTTCATCATGCGGCCAGTTCGTGGAGATTCCTATCGCAGAGGACAACATCCCGGGCTAAAAATTCACTCAAATGTGTACCATTGAGTCATTTTAAGAGTTTTCCTGGAATTTTTTTCGACCGCAGTATGCAAAAAAAGTTCAACGCGCCAAAACTGCGGCAAGGCTTGTCTGACGCGGTTCTCGTTAATTTTACTGCACAAAATTCGTTCAAAAATTGTTAAATATTAGGTATACGGAACTTTTTTTTTCATATGCCTGACGGACTTCACACTTGTAAGTTTTCAGCTACGTTGTAGACTTTACATCGCCAGGGGTGCTCGGCCTAAGCCGAAGATATCGGTAGGTTTATATTTGACCACGCCCCCCGGTGAAGGATTTAACCGTGATTCCTCCGATGGAGATATTCATGGCAAATTTTGGATGATAACGAGGCGCAAAAAATGAAAAAGACAGCTATCGCGATTGCAGTGGCACTGGCTGGCTTCGCTACCGTAGCGCAGGCCGCTCCGAAAGATAATACCTGGTATGCAGGTGGTAAACTGGGCTGGTCTCAGTTCCATGACACCGGTTGGTACAACAGCAGCCTGAACAACGATGGCCCTACTCACGAGAGCCAGCTGGGTGCAGGTGCGTTCGGTGGCTATCAGGTTAACCCGTATGTTGGCTTTGAAATGGGTTACGACTGGTTAGGTCGTATGCCTTACAAAGGCGACAACGTAAATGGCGCTTTCAAAGCTCAAGGCGTACAGCTGACCGCTAAACTGGGTTACCCAGTAACTGACGATCTGGACGTGTACACCCGTCTGGGCGGCATGGTATGGCGTGCAGACTCCAGCAACAGCATCGCTGGTGACGACCACGACACTGGTGTTTCCCCAGTATTCGCTGGTGGCGTTGAGTGGGCAATGACCCGTGACATCGCTACCCGTCTGGAATACCAGTGGGTTAACAACATCGGTGACGGTGCTACCGTTGGTGTTCGTCCAGACAACGGCATGCTGAGCGTTGGTGTTTCTTACCGTTTCGGTCAGCAGGAAGATGCGCCAGTCGTAGCTCCAGCTCCGGCTCCAGCGCCAGAAGTACAGACCAAGCACTTCACTCTGAAGTCTGACGTTCTGTTCAACTTCAACAAAGCTACCCTGAAACCAGAAGGTCAGCAGGCACTGGATCAGCTGTACACCCAGCTGAGCAACCTGGATCCTAAAGACGGTTCTGTAGTGGTTCTGGGCTTCACCGACCGTATCGGTTCTGACGCTTACAACCAGGGTCTGTCTGAGAAACGTGCTCAGTCTGTAGTTGATTACCTGGTATCTAAAGGTATCCCAGCTAACAAGATCTCCCCACGTGGTATGGGCGAATCTAACCCAGTTACCGGTTCTACCTGTGACAACGTGAAACCACGCGCTGCACTGATCGACTGCCTGGCACCAGATCGTCGCGTAGAGATCGAAGTTAAAGGTATCAAAGACGTTGTAACTCAGCCTGCGGCATAAGTTATCGTCTTATAAAAAAACCCCGCCATGCGGGGTTTTTTATTATCTGAAGAAAAGTAAAAAGCTTATTTTTTACCTAACAGTGCCTGTAGATCGTTTTTCAACGTCGACATCTGGCTGGCATACTTCTCTTTGTGCTCGGCATCTTCAATCAGCTGCACCACCGTTTCCGACAGGGTTTTCCCGCGCCGTTGCGCAAGCCCGGCCAGACGCTGCCAGACCATGAACTCCAGGTCGATGGATTTCTTACGGGTGTGCTGATGCTCGGCATTGAAATGCCGTTTACGACGAGCTCGGATAGTTTGCTTCATCCGGTTTAACAAGGCCGGATTAATGTGTTTCTCGATCCAGCCGTTGACCTGTACCGGTTCGTTTTCGAGGGTCAGCAACATATCTACAGCTTCTTGTGCCGCGCTGGCTTCGATGTAGCAGGTGATCAGCTCCCCTTCACGGTGCTTTTTGACCAGGTACTTCCATTTCCAGCCGCTTTCGAGGTTTTCCAGTTGTTGATATTTCATTGCGATCTCAGTGTTACCGTGTAACTCTGTTCAGAATATCAGTTTTTTGGCAATCTGCTGAAAAGAAATCATATCCTGTGAAACGTCGCAGGCGATCCGCATGACGAAAACCCGAATCCTGATTGGGCAGAGTGCGCCGCTTACGGTATACTCCACGGTTTTACTTCTGACTAAAAAACATCAACTTTGACCATTACGAAACTTGCATGGCGTGACCTGGTTCCGGATACCGAGAGCTATCAGGAGCTGTTTGCACAGCCAGACCTCACAAAAGAACACAAATTCATACTTAGCGAGACACAACCGCGTTTGCATTACGCGCTGGAGCAGATGTCATCCCCATGGGCTACATCTCCTTTCATGCTGCTCAAAGCCCCGGAAGAAGCCGAGTATCTGACGCTTCTCGGTGATGCCATGCGCCAGTTGCAGCCAAAAACGAATGCCGTTTTTGGTGGTCAGTATCATATTGCCGGTCGCGACGTGACATTCGAACCTGCCACGCAGGCAGATGGATTGTTCGCTGCAAAAGGCGAGGTGATCACCGCCAACTGGGTGGAAGCAGAACAGTTGTTCGGCTGCCTTCGTCAGTTCAATGGCAATGTTTCACTGCAACCCGGGCTGGTACACCGCGCGAATGGCGGCGTATTGCTCATCTCCCTTCGCACACTGCTTGCGCAGCCGCTGTTGTGGATGCGCCTGAAAACGGTGGTGACGCAGCAACGTTTTGACTGGGTAGGCTTCGACGAGTCACGTCCTCTGCCTGTTTCCATTCAGTCTATGCCGCTGTCGCTGACCGTCGTGCTGACGGGTGACCGTGAATCCCTGGCTGACTTCCAGGAAATGGAGCCAGAACTCGCGGAGCAGGCGGTTTACAGCGAATTTGAAGACAATATTCAGATTGCAGATGCCGATGACATGGCGCAGTGGTGTCAGTGGGTTATGGCCGTGGCGGAACGTTTTGCGCTGCCCTCACCTGCCGAGGATGCGTGGTCGGGCTTAATCCGCGAGGCCGTACGCTACACCGGCGATCAGGAAACCCTGCCGCTCTGTCCGCTCTGGATCGGCAAACAACTGCGTGAAGTGGGCGTTATCAGCGGCAACGGTACGTTCAACGGTGAGCAACTGAGCCAGATGCTGGCCCAGCGTGAATGGCGCGAAGGCTATCTTGCTGACCGTATGCAGGATGAAATTCTGCTTGAACAGATTCTGGTGGAGACCGAAGGCGAACGTATCGGGCAAATCAATGCCTTGTCCGTCATCGAGTTCCCCGGGCACCCACGCGCCTTTGGTGAGCCTTCCCGTATCAGCTGTGTCGTACACATTGGTGACGGCGAATTTACCGATATCGAACGCAAGGCCGAACTGGGCGGAAACATTCATGCCAAAGGCATGATGATCATGCAGGCATTCCTGATGTCTGAACTTCAGCTCGAGCAGCAGATCCCCTTCTCTGCCTCGTTGACCTTTGAGCAGTCCTACAGTGAAGTCGACGGCGACAGCGCCTCAATGGCAGAGCTGTGCGCCGTGATCAGCGCGCTTGCAGACGTGCCGATTAACCAGAATATTGCGATTACCGGGTCCGTGGATCAGTTTGGCCGTGCCCAACCGGTGGGCGGACTGAATGAGAAAATCGAAGGCTTCTTCGCAATCTGCCAGCAGCGCGGTTTAAACGGCAAACAGGGCGTGATTATTCCGGCACCTAACGCTCGCCATTTGAGCCTGAGCCAGGCGATTCTGGATGCGGTAGAGCAGGAACAATTCACTGTCTGGGCCATCGAAGGGGTTGAGGATGCACTACCCTTACTGACAAACCTGGTCTGGGATGGCGAAGGCCAGACAACCCTGATGCAGACCATTCAGGAACGTATAGCTCAGGCGACACAGCAGGATGCTCGTCATCGTTATCCGTGGCCGTTACGCTGGTTAAGTTGGTTTAGTGCGAACTGATCGGACTTGTTCAGCGTACACGTGTTAGCTATCCTGCGTCCTTCACTAAAATAAGGCTTACTGAGAACATGGTAGATAAACGCGAATCCTATACTAAAGAAGACCTTCTTGCCTCTGGTCGCGGTGAACTGTTTGGCGCGAAAGGCCCGCAGTTACCAGCCCCAAATATGCTGATGATGGACCGTGTCGTGAAAATGACCGAAACCGGCGGCAACTTTGATAAGGGTTACGTAGAAGCAGAACTCGATATCAACCCGGACCTGTGGTTCTTCGGTTGCCACTTTATTGGCGATCCGGTAATGCCTGGCTGCCTGGGCCTCGATGCCATGTGGCAGCTGGTTGGCTTCTATCTGGGCTGGCTTGGCGGTGAAGGCAAAGGCCGTGCGCTGGGCGTAGGCGAAGTGAAATTCACCGGTCAGGTTCTGCCTACCGCGAAGAAAGTCACCTACCGTATCCATTTCAAACGCATCGTTAACCGCCGTCTGATTATGGGCCTGGCGGACGGTGAAGTGTTGGTTGATGGTCGTCTGATCTATACCGCGAACGACCTGAAAGTGGGTCTGTTCCAGGATACCTCCGCTTTCTGATAACAGCTTTTAGCCCCTTCCAGAAAGGCGAAACCTCCGCATTGCGGAGGTTTCTTTTTAAAGAGACGGTATCAAGCAAGTACTGCCCTGTCTCCGATGGCTTCTCGCCAGCCCCCTAGCCATTGGGACCTTTGATTCAGGGCCTGATAGGGACACATTTCTTTAGAACGTCCGGCGATGCCAGCCTGATAACCACGTTGATGAGCCCTTTCCAGGCGATCTCGTTTCTGTCTCTTCATGCCTCGTTTCCCTCATTCTTTTGTCTGGTGGAAAGAAAACAGTGGTTGCAATATGTGCAAGCACAGTTAACGAATACCCCGAATCTGCGTCAGCGTCAACGTTCAAAATTCATACGGGTGTCATATTTGTGAGCTACATGGAAGATCGTTTGTACAAAAAGTGTGATGCGGGACAAGTAACAACCTGAACGTAAAACGAAAAAAAAGCCGCAATCAGCAAGAAGCTGAGTGCGGCTTTCGTCGATGAATTTTACTTATGGCAGGCGGGAAATCTCTCTTGCTATAGTAGCCGACTCCTGTGCCCATCCCTGCGCAAGTACTTTCACCATTTCGTCATAGCCATCTTTCTGCTGCTTGAGTTCAAGATGGAAAGGACGCTTAATCAGCTGACCCTGGTGATTCAGCAGCCACTCCCCGCTGATAACAACGGCACCATCATAGCGGCCATGGAATCCCGTCACGTTAACATTCAGAGTGTCCTGATCGCTTCCCAGAGGCTGCGAGGCAACGACCCAACCGGGGAGCTGGCTGCTCAGATTCGCCACCAGCGTATTGCGTAGCTGCTGATCCAGCGGGCTGGCCCACAGGTTATTGTTGGCGATTACATACTGCACATCGCTGGTCTGGTAGACCACCCCGTTGCCCGCCAGGTAATCTGGCACGGCAACCTGCTCAACCCAAAGCAGACGGCTGCCCTGCGAGGCGCTGCTCTGCGCCCCCGACTGCGCGCTTAACGGCAGCTGGTAGTAGCTTTTGTTATCGCTTCCAGAGCTACAGGCCGTTAATACCAGTGCGCCTGCGATGATTAGCCATTTTTTCATTGTTTCGCCCTCTTAGGCTCAGGATCCTTTTTATCTTTCGCTTCAAACACCAGCGCGTTGCTCTTTTCATTGAGCGTTTTCAGAACGGGCTGTAGCTCGCGTAAAACCTGATCAAGACGTTGCATATCCGCCACCATCTTGTTGTAGGCCGCTGAGCCCGGCTGGAAGCCCTGCATACTGCGATTCAGTTCACGCAACGTTTTCTGCATATCCTGCGGCAGTTGCTGCATGGACTGGTTGGCCGTGATCTTGTTGATATTATCCAGGGTAGTTTGCAGACGTTGCATCGTCGCCTGGCTCTGATGCAGTGATCCCGTCGCAGCCTCAAGCATTGGATTCAGCGGCAGATTGTTGATCTTATCCAGCGTTTCCATCAGACGCTGTTGGATCTGCGCCAGGCCACTGCTGACCGTAGGAATGATTTTGTAGCCGCCAAATTCACGGACTCCCGTCATAGGTGGCGCTTTTGGATAGAAGTCCATATCGACATACAACGCCCCTGTCACCAGGTTGCCGGTTTTCAGCGAGCCACGCAGACCGCGATTCATCAGGTCGCTGATATGCTCCCCAATATCCTGATCCTCACCAATCTGGTTAATTAAACGCTCAGGCTCAATGCGTATCAGCACCGGAATACGATAATCATCATCAAGCATTTGCTTGAGTCCCGGAACAAAGTAAGGCACTTGCCCCACTGTACCCAGACGGATACCGCGGAACTCAACTGGCGCCCCTGGCTGCAAGCCGCGTACAGAGTCCTTAAAGAACATCAGATAATCGATGTGATCGGTATAGAGCGCATCCTGAATGCTTTTTTGATCGTCAAACAGTCTGAAGGCGGTTTTTTCCGCCACCGGTTGTCCCAGATCTATACCTTCCGGCACGTCAAAACTGACGCCCCCACCAAACAGCGTGGTGAGTGAACCCATCTCAACGCGCATCCCCGCAGAGGTGAGATCCACAGCGATCCCACTGTCTTTCCAGAAACGAACGTTACTGGTCACCAGTCGGTCATTAGGCGCATTGATAAATAGCTGATAGCTGATGGTCCGTTTTTGCGGATCGAAGGTGCTCGTTTCAACCGAACCGACACGATACCCACGGAACAGCACCGGATCGCCCGGCGAGAGCTGGCCCGCTTTTTTGCTGTCCAGAATGACGCGGATCCCTTTTGCATCCGGTGGCGCAAGCGGCGGTGAATCCAGCAACTGATAGTTTGCTGGCTGGGCGCCTTTATTGCCGGGCTGGAGTTCAATGTAAGCCCCTGACAATAGCGTCCCTAAGCCGCTGATCCCTTCTCTTCCGACCTGCGGTTTCACCACCCAAAAAACGGAATCTTCATGGAGCAGTTTTTCCATGCCAGCATTCAGGCGGGCCTTAATTTCAACATGGGTTAAATCATCCGTCAGGGTCGCGCTTTCCACGACACCCACATCCACGCTGCGGCTCTTGATGGTGGTTTTTCCGCCCTCAATTCCCTCTGCATTGGTGGTAATTAGCGTGACTTCCGGTCCCTGATGGCTGTAATGATAAAACAGGATCCATGCACCGATCAGCGCGGTCACGATGGGGAAAATCCACACCGGCGACCAGTTTCTGACCTTCTGCACTTTAGCCTCTCCACTCTTATTTTCCATGCTCTTACTCTTCCTCATGGCTTGAATCGGGCTCACGATCCCACGATAAACGAGGGTCGAAGGTCATGGCCGCAAACATGGTCATAATGACGACCAAAGCAAACATCAGCGCTCCCATAGCGGGATAAATACTCATCAGCCCACCCATACGCACCAGCGCTGAGAGAACCGCAATCACGAACACGTCAATCATCGACCAGCGGCCAACAAATTCCACGACCTCATAAATCAGATGCATGCGCTCACTGTCACGCTTACCGTGCCCTTTTGCATCCCAGCAAAGCCAGGCAATGGCAATCATCTTTAAGGTCGGAACCATAATGCTGGCGAGAAATATGACGCCTGCAACAGGGTATGACCCTTCGCTCCACAGCAAAATCACCCCGGCAAGGATGGTCGAGGGCATTCTGTCGCCGAGCAGATCGGTGATCATGATCGGCAAAATATTGGCGGGCAGATAGAGCATGACAGAGGTCACCAGCAGCGCCATGGTCCATTGCAGGCTATTTTTGCGTCGGACGTGACCTTTTGTTTCACAGCGGGGACACACCTCGACATCCGCGGGCAGCATGGCGGTGCAGCAGGAGCAGGAGCGCAGCCCCTGACGGATACCCGGTACGCCCACCTTTACCGTCTGCGAGAGCGTCGGTGCCGGGGCAATATCGTCCCAGGTCCAGCGTCGGTCCACGCACTGGAAAGCGCGCAGTTGCAGCACGCAATACAGACACCACGGAATAAAGCTGCTGCCAATCCCCACATCGCCGTAGGCCATCAGCTTCACGAAGCTGACCAGGATACCCGCCAGAAAAATTTCCGCCATCCCCCAGCTTTTCAGCTGGAACAGGATCCGCGCGAGTTTGATTTTAAGGGCGGTGGGCATCCTGACGCGATTGACCAGTAGCAGAATGACGACCAGGCAAAAAGCCGGGACTATCTGCACGAACAGAAGAAAGAAGGTGCCAAGGCTGGCGTAATCTTCCGAGAACATCACGCCTGGAATTTCCAGTAACTCCACCTGGCTTACCATCCCGCCCACTTTCATAGAGATGAAAGGGAAGAGATTGGAGAGCAGTAACATGAACAGGGCTGCCAGCGCGTAAGCCGTAGGACGCTGCCTTGGCGCGTCCCACTCGGTCGTCAGCGTAGCTCCGCAGCGCGGGCAGGCAGCCTTATGTCCGTGACCAAGCTCTGGCAACGCCACGAGCATATCGCATTGCGAGCATAAAATATGCCGATCGGCATGGTGCTGGTCACACATAGATTATCCCTGTTTATGCGCCGTTTTTCAGAGACTCAAGGTACTCCCAGCGCTCAAATGCCTCTTCCAGCGCCTGCTCGGCCTGGGAGAGTTCAGCCAATACTTTCTGAGTATAGTCGTGAGGCTGCGTAAAGAATGACGCATCAGCGACCTGAATTTGCAGTGCTTCCAGTGCCGCTTCCAGGTCTTCCAGACGCTGCGGCAGCCCTTCCAGCTCGCGCTGCAAGTTATAGCTCATTTTAGCAGGAGACTTTTTGACAGTTTCTGCTTTCACAACAACAGGTTCAGCGACATTTTTGGTCTTCGCCTGTTTTTGCGCCAGCGACTGCGATTGCTGTCCACGCGCGTCATGATAGCCGCCCACATATTGACCGATGCGTCCTTCGCCTTCGAAGATCCAGCACTCGGTCACGGTGTTATCGACAAATTGACGATCGTGGCTGACAAGCATCACGGTTCCCTGATAGCCATCAATCAACTCTTCCAGCAGTTCCAGCGTTTCGACATCCAGATCGTTCGTCGGTTCATCGAGAATCAGTAAGTTACTGGGTTTCAGGAACAGGCGCGCCAGCAAAAGACGGTTACGCTCACCGCCGGACAGCGCGCGCACAGGCGTCAGGGCGCGTTTTGGGTGGAACAGGAAGTCCTGAAGGTAGCCCAGCACGTGACGCGGCTTGCCGTTAACCATTACCTCCTGTTTGCCCTCAGCGAGGTTGTCCATCACCGTACGGTCCGGATCCAGCTCTGCGCGATGCTGGTCAAAGTACGCTACTTCCAGCTTGGTACCACAGTGAATACGACCGCTGTCGGCCTGCAACTGGCCCAGCATCAGTTTCAACAGCGTGGTTTTGCCGCAGCCGTTTGGACCAATAAGCGCAATTTTGTCGCCGCGCTGAACCTGTGCGGAGAAATCGTTCACCAGCACTTTGCCGTCAACCGAATAACTCACGTTCTCCATTTCGAAGACAATCTTGCCCGAGCGGGACGCCTCTTCCACCTGCATTTTGGCGCTACCCATGACTTCACGGCGTTCGCTACGTTCGCGGCGCATCGCCTTCAGGGCGCGAACGCGGCCTTCATTACGGGTACGACGCGCCTTGATGCCCTGACGGATCCATACCTCTTCCTGCGCCAGCTTGCGGTCGAACTCGGCGTTTTGCAGCTCTTCCACGCGCAGGTTCTCTTCTTTCTCCAGCAGATAGGTATCGTAATCGCCCGGATAGGTCACCAGCTTGCCGCGGTCGAGGTCGACAATGCGCGTGGCCATGTTGCGGATGAACGAACGGTCGTGGGAGATGAAGATAATGGTGCCATTGAAAGTTTTCAGGAACCCTTCCAGCCAGTCAATCGCTTCGATATCCAGGTGGTTCGTTGGTTCGTCCAGCAGCAGTACCCTGGGCCCGCTCACCAGGGCACGGCCCAGCGCGGCTTTACGCAGCCAGCCGCCGGAGAGCGCCGACAGCTCCATATCCGCTTCCAGGCCAAGCTGAGCCAGCACTTCGTTAATGCGGTTTTCCAGCTGCCACAGGCCGTGGTGATCGAGCATCTCCTGCACTTTTGCCAGCTCGTTGAGATTTTTGTCGCTCGGGTCGGTCATGACCAGATGCGAAATCTCGTGGTAGCGCTTGAGGTATTCCGCCTGCTCTGAAATTCCTTCAGCCACAAAATCGTACACGCTGCCGGTAACGTTACGCGGCGGATCCTGTTGCAGACGAGAGACGACCAGATCCTGCTCGTAAACAATACGGCCGTCGTCCAGCCCCTGCTCACGGTTGAGGATTTTCATCAGCGTCGATTTACCTGCGCCGTTACGGCCGACCAGACAGACGCGCTCGTTATCTTCGATATGCAGCTCTGCATTATCGAGAAGCGGTGAGTCGCTGAAAGAGAGCCACGCGCCGTGCATACTAATTAAAGACATTTATTTTTCCTTTCAGACCGCGGAGATCAGCCAGCAGTTGTGGATTTGACGGTTACGGGCAAAGTCCTGAGACAGCGTTTTTTGGCTGATTTCTTGTGCTTTCAGTCCCAGTTCGGCCAGGCCGTCGTGATCCATGCGGAATCCGCGCTTGTTATTCGAGAACATAATGGTGCCGCCTTTACGCAGCAGACGCTTCAGGTCGGTCATCAGGCGCAGGTGATCGCGTTGAACGTCAAAGCTATCCTCCATACGCTTGGAGTTAGAGAAGGTCGGCGGATCGATAAAGATAAGGTCAAACTGCTCGTCGGTATCGCGCAGCCAGCCCAGCACGTCGGCCTGTAACAGGCGATGCTGACGACCGGTTAAGCCGTTAAGACGCAGGTTGCGCTCTGCCCACTCCAGATAAGTACGGGACATATCGACCGTGGTGGTACTACGCGCCCCACCAAGCCCTGCATGAACGCTGGCGCTGCCGGTATAGGAGAACAGGTTCAGGAAGTCTTTGCCCTTGCTCATCTGGCCCAGCATGCGGCGGGCGATGCGGTGATCGAGGAACAGACCGGTATCAAGGTAATCGGTCAGGTTAACCCACAGGCGCGCATTATATTCGCCCACTTCGATGAAGTCGCCCTTCTCGCCCATCTTCTGATACTGGTTTTTGCCTTTCTGACGCTCACGGGTTTTCAGCACCAGCTTGTTTGGCGAAATGCCGAGTACGGCGATGGTGGCCGCAATCACATCCAGCATACGCTGACGCGCTTTTTGCGCATCAATGGTTTTCGGCGGGGCGTATTCCTGAACCACCACCCAGTCTGCATAGCGGTCAACCGCCACGTTGTATTCCGGCAGGTCAGCGTCGTAAAGGCGATAACATTCGATGCCTTCCTGCTTCGCCCACTTCTCAAATTTCTTCAGGTTTTTGCGCAGACGGTTGACATAATCTTCCGCCACGCCAGACGGTTTGCTGTCCGCTGCTATCTCTGCCAGATGGTAGTTTTTCTGCACGCAGTCCAGCGGGCCGTTTTTCGCCTTGAACTGGCGATCGGCACGTAATTGCAGGCAGCTCAGCAGCTCCGGCGAGGCGCTAAACAGGGAGAGGTTCCAGCCGCCGAAATGCGCTTTCATGTTGCGGCCCAGCAGGCTGTGTAGCGCAATCAGCGCTGGCTCGCTGCCAAGACGCTCACCATACGGCGGGTTGCTGATCACCGTACCGTACGGGCCTTTTGGCAGCGGATTGGTCAGGTTCGCCACATCTTTGACGTCGAAGGTCACCAGCTCACCGATACCGGCACGACGGGCGTTGCTGCGCGCGCGTTCAATCACCCGTGGGTCGTTGTCCGAACCGTAAAAGTGAGAGGTGTACTCCGCCAGCCCTTTACGGGCACGGGTCTGCGCGTCGTCTTTGACCTCTTTCCAGAGGGCTTCATCGTGCTGCGCCCAGCCTTTGAAGCCCCACTGTCCACGATGCAGCCCTGGCGCGCGGTCGGTGGCCAGCATCGCGGCTTCAATCAGCAGCGTACCGGAACCGCACATTGGATCGAGCAGCGGCGTACCCGGCTGCCAGCCGGAGCGCATCACGATAGCGGCGGCCAGTGTCTCTTTGATTGGGGCCATGCCGGTGCGATCGCGATAGCCGCGCAGATGCAGGCCTGCGCCGCTCAGATCCAGGGAAATACTGGCAGTATCGCCGTTCAGCCAGACGTTGATACGCAGATCCGGGTTTTCACGATCAACGTTCGGACGTTCTTTATTACGACGCGTGAAGCAGTCCACAATGGCGTCTTTGACGCGCAGGGCACCGTACTGGCTGTTGCGGATCTCATCGTTGACGCCGTTGAAATGCACCGCAAAGGTGGCGTCCGGGGTGAAGATCTCTGTCCAGTCGATCATCTGTACACCGGTGTAGAGATCAAGATCGCTGTAGACCTTGCACTCTTTCATCGGCAGCATGATGCGCGACGCCAGACGGCTCCACATCAGGCTCTGGTAAATAAGCCGCGTGTCGCCCTCAAAATGGACACCACCCTGAACCACCTGGCACTCTTTCGCGCCCAGGGTTTCCAGTTCAGTTTTTAACAGCTCTTCCAGCCCACGGGCCGTACTGGCAAACAGAGAATTCATATCGTCACTTTTACTCATAGAAAATTGTCGCGCATTATAGCTAATATGGCGTGTATGTCATAAAGTTGAAGGCTTATTTTATTTAGCGGGAGTGTGCAGTGGCGACGTTATCCAGGCTTTTTATTCATCCGGTGAAATCCATGCGCGGTATCGGCGTGACGCACGCGCTGGCCGATATGAGCGGATTCGCCTTCGATCGTATTTTTATGATCACCGAGCCTGACGGTACGTTCATCACCGCACGTCAGTTCCCGCAGATGGTTCGCTTTACGCCTTCCCCGCTTCATGACGGATTGCATTTGACCGCGCCAGACGGTTCAAGCGTCGTGATCCGCTTTGCTGATTTTGCGCCGGTTGATGCGCCAACGGAAGTGTGGGGCAATCATTTTACCGCGCGTATCGCGCCGGATAACATTAACCAGTGGCTGAGCGGCTTTTTCTCACGTGACGTTCAGCTGCGCTGGGTTGGGCCTGCGCTGACTCGTCGCGTGAAACGCCACGACGCGGTTCCCCTCTCCTTTGCGGATGGTTTTCCCTTCCTGCTGACCAGCGAGGCCTCGCTGCGTGATTTACAAACCCGTTGCAAAGCCAGCGTGCAGATGGAGCAGTTTCGCCCGAATCTGGTGGTGACCGGAGCGGATGCCTGGGATGAAGATACCTGGAAAGTGATCCGCATCGGCAGCGTTATCTTTGATGTCGTGAAGCCGTGCAGCCGCTGTATTTTTACCACCGTCAGCCCGGAGAAAGGCCAGAAACACCCTTCCGGCGAACCGCTGAAAACCTTGCAGTCATTTCGTACCGCGCAGGATAACGGTGATGTCGACTTCGGCCAGAACCTGATCCCCCGCTCCAGCGGCGTAATCCGCGTGGGCGACGAGGTCGAAATTCTTACCCGCGGGCCTGCAAGAGTGTACGGCGCAGGCCAGGAAGAAGAAATGGTTGACGTTGTCACCAACGTCGCTTCCGCGGTGGATATTCACTGGGAAGGCAAAGTTATTCGTGGTAACAATCAGCAGGTGCTACTGGAACAGCTGGAGCAGGCGGGTATCCGCGTACCTTATTCCTGTCGCGCGGGGATTTGCGGATGCTGTCGCATTAAACTGGTCGATGGTGAAGTGAGTGCCCTGAAGAAATCTGCGATTGGCAGTGACGGCACGATCCTGTGCTGTAGCTGTGTACCGAAAACATCCGTACAGCTGGAAGCTTAAACCGCCTGTTCGAGGCTGAAGGAATCGACGCGCAGCTGAGGCTTCAGCCTGTCATTCATCACTTTGATGGCATCACCTAACTGCATGACTCGCCCGGCAATGGTCACGCCGGGTTGGGCCAGCAAACAGAGCGCAGCGTTTTCACCGGGTTCAACCACCAGCAGATTCACCTCTTCTTCGGTATCGCTCAGATTGACGCTGGCCGCATCGCCGATAGCCGGGGTCCAGCTCATACCGTGCGCGAGGAAATGCCAGCTTTTCGGCATTTGTGGTTTCAGGAAACGGATCGCCACCAGCGCATTTAGTACCAGTTCAGCGCGCTGTTCTTTGGAGAGATTGAAGTCGCGGCATTTTTCTTCAAAAGAGAAATAGAGTGCAGCGTCGTCAACGCAAAAGCCTGAGGGAGCAAACGCGTCTGGCGTTAACATTCGGCGCGCAAAACGAGAGCGAAACAACATGCCATTGGCTAAGTCGAGCATCATACGGTCATGCTCGTCACAAAAATACCAGCGCCAGTTATCGTCAGGTTTAATTCGCATGTTTCTCTCCCGTCCCCAAAACGTCCTGTACTAAAAATGTCCTGTTTGCCGCTTCGCTTATAACACTAGTAATAAAAGACTATAATGTCTAAATAAGCAACAATGACGGAATATAAAACAACCAGGGCTGGAAATAAAGCCCTGGTTGTCTGATTAAGAGAAAAGATTAGATATGCGTGACAATTTCTTTAATCAATGGCGGCCCTTTAAAAATAAAGCCGGAATAAATTTGCACCAGTGAAGCCCCTGCCGCCATCTTCTCACGTGCAGCGATGACGGAGTCAATGCCACCCACGCCAATAATCGGCAGCTGGCCTTTTAATTCCGCGGAGAGTGCGCGAATAATTTCGGTGCTTTTTAATTGTACCGGACGGCCACTTAATCCACCCGCTTCGTCACAGTTTTTCATTCCCTGGACGAGGGAGCGATCGAGCGTTGTATTGGTCGCAATCACACCATCAATATTATGGCGAACTAAACTGTCGGCAACCTGGATCAATTCCTCTGCCGAAAGATCCGGGGCGATCTTAACCGCGACCGGAACATATTTATGGTGGATCGCCTGTAGTGCCGTTTGTTTATTTTTAATGGCGCTAAGAAGATCGTCAAGCGCTTCGCCATATTGTAATGAACGCAGCCCTGGCGTGTTAGGCGAGGATATATTCACCGCGATATAACCGGCATAGGCATAGACTTTTTCCATACAAATCAGATAGTCATCTTTACCCTGCTCGACGGGCGTGTCTTTATTTTTGCCAATATTAATACCCAGCACACCATCAAAATGGGCTTTCTTAACGTTCTCAACCAGATGATCGACGCCAAGGTTATTAAAGCCCATGCGGTTGATCAGCCCCTCGGCTTCAACCAGGCGGAACAGACGTGGCTTGTCATTTCCCGGCTGCGGACGCGGCGTCACTGTCCCGATTTCGATCGAGCCAAAGCCCATCGCGCCGAGTGCATCAATGCATTCGCCATTTTTGTCCAGTCCGGCCGCAAGGCCCAGTGGATTTTTGAACGTCAGGCCCATGCATTGGACAGGTTTTTCCGGCACGTTTTGACGCACCAGCGCGGCCAGAGGCGTTCCTGTAATACGACGTAACTGCTGAAATGTAAATTCATGAGCGCGCTCAGGATCGAGCTGGAAAAGGGCTTTACGAACGAAGGGGTAGTACATGAACTCTCCTGGATTCCCGGTGTGCAAACCGGGAGGGGATTATGTGCGATCCCGCCCGGAAAGGGAATTGACCTGTGGCAAAAAAAGCCATGTAAAACGCAATCGTTTACTTATCGGTTCGCTTCTTATGCTTTTTTCTGCATTCATCCTGAGGATAAATCATTTAGTGGAATAACCACGCAATGTCACACTCCTGAAAATTGTTATGAATGTTAGATAAAAGCAAACAATTAGTTATAAGGAGCAACCATGCGCGTCATTACCCTGGCCGGAAGCCCCCGCTTCCCCTCTCGATCCAGCGCACTGCTGGAATACGCTCGCGAAAAGCTTAATGCTCTGGATGTCGAAGTGTGTCACTGGAATTTGCACAATTTCGCGCCTGAAGATCTGCTCTACGCCCGTTTCGACAGCCCGGCGCTGAAAACCCTGATCGAACAACTTAAGCGTGCTGACGGGTTGGTCGTCGCGACACCAATTTATAAAGCCTCTTTTTCCGGTGCACTGAAAACGCTGCTCGATCTGCTGCCCGAGCGCGCGCTGGACGGTAAGGTCGTCCTGCCGCTGGCCACAGGCGGTACGGTAGCCCATTTACTGGCGGTGGATTATGCCCTCAAGCCGGTTCTGAACGCGCTGAAAGCGCAGGAGATCCTGCATGGCGTCTTCGCTGACGACTCACAGGTAATCGACTACCAGCATAAACCGCATTTCACGCCGAATCTGCAAACCCGCCTCGACAGCGCGCTTGAAACCTTCTGGCACGCCCTTAATCGTCGGGATCGCCACGCGGCGGCATTTCATCAATCACAAGGAGTGGCGCATGTTTAAAACAGTTACCCGTATCGGGCTGGCAGGTCTGCTGGCAGTGGCATCGCTGGCTCAGGCGGCGGAGAAAACGCCGGAGAGCCTGCGTATCGGTTATCAGAAAGGCAGCGTCAGCATGGTGCTGGCGAAAAGCCATGCGTTGCTGGAGAAACGTTTCCCGCAGACCAAATTCTCATGGGTCGAGTTCCCTGCCGGACCGCAGATGCTGGAGGCGCTGAACGTCGGGAGTATTGATTTAGGCAGCACCGGCGATATCCCGCCGATCTTTGCCCAGGCGGCCGGGGCGGATCTGGTTTACGTTGGCGTTGAGCCCGCCAAGCCGAAGGCAGAGGTTATTTTGGTGCCGGAAAACAGCGAGATCAAAAGCGTCGCCGATCTCAAAGGCCATAAGGTTGCTTTCCAGAAAGGTTCCAGCTCGCACAACCTGCTGCTGCGCGCGTTGCAGGAGGCCGGCCTTAAATTCACCGATATCCAGCCCGTTTACCTGACGCCTGCCGATGCGCGCGCGGCGTTTCAGCAAAAAAATGTTGATGCCTGGGCTATCTGGGATCCGTACTACTCCGCCGCACTGTTGCAGGGCGGTGTGCGGGTGCTGAAAGACGGCACCACCCTGAAACAAACCGGTTCGTTCTACCTGGCGGCACGTCCTTACGCTGAAAAAAATGGCGCATTTATTCAGCAGGTGCTGGATACCTTCTCTCAGGCCGATGCGCTGACCCAAAGCCAGCGTCAGCAGAGCATCACGCTACTGGCAAAAACCATGGGCCTGCCTGAACCGGTGATCGCCACCTATCTTGACCACCGTCCTCCCACCACCATAGCGCCGGTTGACGCCCACGTTGCCGCCCTCCAGCAGCAAACGGCAGACCTCTTTTATCAAAACCGCCTGGTTCCAAAGCAGGTGAATATTCGCGAACGCATCTGGCAACCCGCTGGCATTGAAGGAAAAAAATCATGAGTCTGAATCTTTTCTGGTTTTTACCCACCCACGGTGATGGACACTATCTTGGCACAGAAGAAGGCGCCCGCCCGGTCGATCACGGCTATCTACAGCAGATCGCCCAGGCGGCAGACCGCATCGGTTTTACCGGGGTGCTGATCCCGACGGGCCGTTCATGTGAGGACGCGTGGCTGGTTGCCGCGTCGATGATCCCCGTCACCCAGCGCCTGAAATTCCTGGTAGCCTTGCGCCCAAGCGTGGTGTCGCCCACCGTCGCGGCACGCCAGGCGGCAACGCTGGACAGGCTCTCCAACGGCCGCGCGCTGTTCAACCTGGTGACGGGCAGCGATCCGCAGGAGCTGGCGGGCGATGGCGTTTTTCTCGATCATACCGAGCGCTATGAAGCCTCCGCAGAGTTCACCCGCGTCTGGCGACGTCTGCTGGAAGGGGAAACCGTCACCTTCGAAGGAAAACATATTCACGTTCGCGATGCGCAACTCTACTTCCCGCCGGTACAACAGCCGCGCCCTCCCCTTTATTTCGGCGGATCGTCGGACGTGGCGCAGGAGCTGGCGGCTGAGCAGGTCGATCTCTATCTGACCTGGGGCGAGCCACCGGAGCTGGTTAAAGAGAAAATTGCTCAGGTACGCGCCAAAGCCGCAGAACATGGCCGTACGGTGCGCTTCGGCATTCGCCTGCACGTGATCGTACGCGAAACCAACGACGAGGCCTGGCAAGCCGCCGACCGTCTGATCGCTCATCTGGACGACGACACTATCGCCAAAGCACAGGCGGCGTTTGCCAAAACCGACTCCGTGGGCCAACACCGAATGGCCTCCCTGCACAACGGCAAGCGTGAAAATCTTGAGATCAGCCCGAACCTGTGGGCCGGGGTGGGTCTGGTGCGCGGCGGCGCCGGTACGGCGCTGGTCGGCGACGGTCCAACCGTAGCGGCACGCATTAATGAATACGCGGCGCTGGGGATCGACAGCTTTATCCTGTCTGGCTACCCGCATCTGGAGGAGGCCTACAAGGTGGGTGAACTGCTCTTCCCGCACCTGGATGTCGCTATCCCGGAGATTCCGCAGCCACGTCAGCTTCAGTTGCAGGGCGAAGCCGTGGCGAATGCGTTTATCCCGAGAAAAGTCGCGCAAAGTTAAGGAGCCACCATGTCTTCAACCGCACAAAAATGGCTGCTGCGCGCCGCACCGTGGTTTCTGCCCGTCGGCATTGTCCTCGTCTGGCAACTGGCGTCTTCAACTGGCTGGCTGTCGAGCCGTATTTTGCCCTCTCCGGAGGGCGTTGTGGAAGCGTTCTGGTCGCTAAGCGCCAGCGGTGAGCTGTGGCAACATCTTGCCATCAGCTCCTGGCGCGCGGTAATCGGCTTTTCGATTGGCGGGAGCATCGGCCTGACGCTGGGGCTGGTCAGCGGCCTGTCCCGCTGGGGTGAGCGGCTGCTGGATACCTCCGTTCAAATGCTGCGTAACGTGCCGCATCTGGCGCTTATTCCGCTGGTTATCCTGTGGTTCGGCATTGATGAGAGCGCCAAAATTTTCCTCGTGGCGCTGGGAACATTATTCCCGATTTATATCAATACCTGGCATGGGATCCGCAATATCGATCGCGGTCTGGTTGAGATGGCCCGCAGCTATGGCCTGTCAGGTTTTGCCCTGTTTACCCATGTGATCCTGCCGGGCGCCCTGCCCTCCATTATGGTTGGGGTGCGTTTTGCGCTCGGCCTGATGTGGCTAACCCTGATCGTGGCGGAAACCATTTCGGCCAACTCCGGCATTGGTTATCTGGCGATGAACGCCCGCGAGTTCCTGCAAACGGACGTGGTGGTGGTTGCCATTATCCTTTATGCCCTGCTTGGCAAACTTGCGGACGTCAGCGCCCAGTGGCTGGAACGTAGCTGGCTGCGCTGGAACCCGGCCTACACCGCTCAGGAGGCGAAAGCATGAATACTGCACGACTGAACCAGGGAACACCGTTACTGCTGAACGGCGTGACCAAACGCTACGGCGACAACACCATTCTGAATGCACTGGATCTGCATATTCCTGCCGGACAGTTTGTGGCCGTTGTTGGCCGCAGCGGTGGCGGCAAGAGTACCCTGCTGCGTCTTTTAGCCGGGCTGGAGGCGCCAAACAGCGGTGACATTCTGGCAGGCACCACGCCGCTGTCCACGATTCAGGATGATACGCGCATGATGTTTCAGGACGCGCGTCTGCTGCCGTGGAAAACGGTGATGGATAACGTCGGGCTGGGCCTGAAGGGCAGCTGGCGGGAGGACGCCCGGCAGGCACTCGCCGCCGTCGGGCTGGAGAATCGTGCGGGAGAGTGGCCTGCGGCCCTCTCGGGTGGACAAAAGCAGCGCGTGGCCCTGGCACGCGCGCTGATTCATCGTCCCGGCCTGCTGCTGCTTGATGAACCGCTCGGCGCGCTTGATGCCCTGACGCGGATCGAGATGCAGGATCTGATTGAAACCCTCTGGCAGACGCACGGCTTTACGGTGCTGCTGGTGACGCATGACGTAAGCGAAGCTGTGGCAATGGCAGACAGGGTGCTGTTAATAGAAGAGGGTAAAATTGGTCTGGATCTAACGGTGGATATTCCACGTCCTCGCCGGGTGGGATCGGCCAGACTGGCGGAGCTGGAGGCGGAAGTGCTGGATAGAGTGATGAAACGTGGAGAAGCGGAGATTCAGCGGATAAAGGCTAATGCCTGATGCCCTCACCCCGGCCCTCTTCAACAGGGAGCACGGCGCAAGGGCAAATCGTAGGCCCGGTAAGCGAAGGGTATGAACCGGAAACATGGGTAACACTTTAGACCGGATACATGGGTAACAGTTATAACTGGCATAGAAGAGGAGACTCGCTATGCCCTGGACTGAGACCCGACCTATGCAACGCCTTGATTTTATCCGTGCCTGCCATGCAGGTACGGATTCTTTTTCTGCCCTCTGCCGTCTCTTCGGCATCAGTCGAAAAACCGGTTACAAATGGCTTCAGCGTTTTGACCCCTCTGACCTGTCATCTCTCTCTGACCGGTCGCGTGCTCCGCACTCCCACTCCCGGACAGTTCCTGATGATATCGCCGGGCAGCTTACGGCCCTGAGGCAAAAACACCCTGACTGGGGCCCCAAAAAACTGCGGATGTGGCTGCTCAATCATCACGTCGATTTTACCGTCCCCGCTGCCAGTACTATCGGCGATATCCTCAAGCGTGAAGGCCTGGTTCCGGATAAAAAGCGAAAACGCAGAACCCCGGGCAATCGCCAGCCCCTGACCATCATCAGTGAGAACAATCAGGTCTGGAGCGCTGATTTTAAAGGCAAGTTCAGGCTGCTGAGCCGGAAATACTGTCATCCCTTCACCCTCACCGACAATCACAGCCGGTATCTTCTGAGCTGCCGGGGAGCAGACCGGGAGAGCGAGCCCTTCGTCAGGCAGTGCCTGACGGATGCGTTCCTGGAGTACGGTCTGCCGGAAGTCCTGAGAACGGATAATGGTCAGCCTTTCGCAGGAACAGGTATCGCCGGGTTAAGTCGCCTTGCAGTCTGGCTGATAAAGCTGGGCATCAGACCGGAACGCATCAGAAAGGGGCATCCGGAAGAAAACGGCCGTCATGAGCGAATGCATCGTTCGCTGAAAAGTGCAGTAAAACAGGGCAACATATTTATGACGATGGAAGAACAACAGCGGTGGTTCAGTGGCTACCGGGAAGAGTTTAACTACGAAAGGCCGCATGA
The DNA here is from genome assembly GCF_000534735.1 of Enterobacter sp. MGH 4. Lineage (NCBI taxonomy): Bacteria > Pseudomonadati > Pseudomonadota > Gammaproteobacteria > Enterobacterales > Enterobacteriaceae > Enterobacter > Enterobacter sp. MGH 4. The sequence continues at coordinate 1,769,595 of NZ_KI973289.1, forward strand.
AGCCCTGGCGGGTGCAACGCCCGGAACGGTATGGCACCCCTCAGGCCGGCACTGGGATGGCAGGGTTCCTGAATATGCTTATCCGGAAGGAGGTACGGTCTACAGGGTGAAATCAAGGGGGACACTCTATATGGGGAAAAAGGGGACGGTGTTCCTGAGTGAAGCGCTGACTGATGAGTACATCATGCTGGAAGAACAAGATGATGGCCTGGAGGCCATCATCTTTAATGGAATAACGCTTGCGTACTACGACCGAAAAACCCAGAGTGTGCTCCGGATAGACTGAAAAGTGTTACCTATGTTCCCGGTCTGATCTGTTACCTATGTATCCGGTCATACAGAAGCGCCACCGGGCTTTTTTACATCAGGCCAGCGCCTTTGTAATCTTCTCGTACAGATCGCCAGACAAATTTTCCAGCCCTTTCAGCTGCTCAAGTGCGGCAAGCATTTTCGCCTGACGCTGCGCATCGTAGCGTTTCAGGCGGATCAGCGGCTCAATCAGACGAGACGCCACCTGCGGGTTACGGCTGTTCAGCTCGGTCAGCATTTCAACCATGAACTGATAACCGCTGCCGTCTTCAGCATGGAACGCGGCCGGGTTGCTGCTGGCAAACGCGCCAATCAGGGAGCGGACGCGGTTCGGGTTGCTCATGGTGAACGAACGGTGCTTCAGCAGGCTGCGTACGTTGCTGAGCGCATCGGCTGCCGGGCTGGTGGCCTGAAGGATGAACCACTTGTCCATTACCAGACCATCCTGATGCCACCTGTCGTCGTACTCCTGCATAAGCGCATCGCGGCACGGCAGCTCGGCGGCAACGCTTGCAGCCAGTGCGGCCAGCGCATCCGTCATGTTATCGGCCTCATGGTACTGCTTGCTGACCAGCGTGTTCGCCAGCTCTGCCTCACCAAATGCCAGATAGCGCAGGCAGGTATTGCGCAGGGAACGTTTACCGATATCCGCATGTTCCACCCGATACGCGTCCAGCTTGTTGGCGTTGTAAATTGCGAGGAATTCATCTGCCAGTTCGGTCGCCAGCGTGCGGGTCAGCGCTTCACGCACGGCGACGATCGCAATGGGGTCAATGATGTCAAACAGCTCGGCGATTTCAGTCGCAGACGGCAGCGTCAAAATTTCAGCCGCCAGCGCCGGGTCAATATTCTCATCCAGCAGGATGGCACGGAAGGCGTCTGCCACATGAACCGGCAGCGTCAGCGGCTGGCCCTGCTGGTAACGGTTGACGTTCAGCTTGATGTACGTTGCCAGCAGGCTTTGTGCCGCATCCCAGCGCGAGAAATCGTTGCGCGCGTGACGCATCAGGAACGTCAGCTGCTGATCGCTCCACTTGTATTCGAGTTTCACCGGCGCGGAGAACTCGCACAGCAGGGCAGGAACAGGCTGGAAATAGACGTTATCGAAGATAAAGGTCTGCTCTGCCTGGGTCACGTTCAGCACGTTATGCACCGGGTGACCGCCCTTCTGTAACGGGATCACGTTGCCTTCGTTGTCGTACAGCTCAACGCTGAACGGAATGTGCAGCGGATGTTTCTCTTCCTGCTCCGCCGTTGGCGGTGTGCGCTGGCTGATGGTCAGCGTGTACTGCTCAGTTTCCGGGTTGTAGTCGTCTTTGACCGTCACAATCGGCGTACCGGCCTGGCTGTACCAGCGGCGGAAATGAGACAGATCCACGTTAGAGGCGTCTTCCATCGCCTGGACGAAATCGTCGCAGGTGGCCGCACTGCCGTCATGACGCTCGAAGTAAAGCTGCATCCCTTTCTGGAAATTCGCTTCGCCCAGCAGGGTGTGGATCATGCGGATAATTTCAGCGCCTTTTTCGTACACCGTCAGGGTGTAGAAGTTATTCATCTCAATGACTTTATCCGGGCGGATCGGATGGGCCATTGGGCTGGCATCTTCTGCAAATTGCAGACCACGCATGGTGCGCACGTTGTTGATGCGGTTTACCGCCCGCGATCCCAGATCGGAGCTGAACTCCTGATCGCGGAAGACGGTTAAGCCCTCTTTCAGGCTCAGCTGGAACCAGTCGCGGCAGGTGACGCGGTTCCCGGTCCAGTTATGGAAATATTCGTGGCCGATAACGCGTTCGATATCGAGGTAATCTTTATCCGTTGCGGTATCGGTACGCGCCAGCACGTATTTGGAGTTGAAGATGTTAAGACCTTTATTCTCCATCGCGCCCATATTGAAGAAATCGACAGCAACGATCATATAGATGTCGAGGTCATATTCGAGGCCAAAGCGCGTTTCATCCCACTTCATGGAGTTGATGAGGGAGGTCATTGCCCACGGGGCGCGGTCAAGGTTGCCACGGTCCACGAACAGCTCCAGCGCGACTTCACGGCCAGAGCGCGTTTTAAAGGTGTCGCGCAGAACATCGAAATCGCCCGCCACCAGCGCAAACAGGTAGCAGGGTTTAGGGAACGGATCCTGCCACTGTACCCAGTGACGGCCATTCTCCAGTTCCCCTTCACCAATCCGGTTGCCGTTGGAAAGCAGGTACGGGTACAGCGTTTTGTCGGCAATAATTTTGGTGGTAAAGCGCGCCAGGACGTCCGGGCGATCCAGATACCAGGTAATGTGGCGGAACCCTTCGGCTTCACATTGGGTGCACAGGGCTACGCCTGACTGGTAAAGCCCTTCCAGCGCGGTATTGGCGGCAGGGCTGATTTCATTCACGATGCGCAGGGTAAAGCGTTCCGGCAGGTTGTCGATGACCAGCTGGTTGCCTTCTTCTTTATAGTCTGACCAGGCTTCATCATTAATATGCAGGGAAACCAGCGTCAGGTCTTCACCATCCAGACGCAGCGGCACGGCTGTCGCGCTCTGGCGCGTCACCTGGCTTACCGCCGTCACGACGGTTTTTGTGGCATCCAGGTCGAAGGTCAGATCGATATCGCTTATCAGATAATCCGGCGCACGGTAGTCGTGGCGGTATTTAGCTTGTGGCTGTTGTGTCATAGAAAACCTTATGCATCGTTTGTCGAGTAACGATTCAATATATTCCGGTTGTGTAAAACGCGCTATGCAGAATGTTCATCTTTTCAGGCACAACGCCGTTTTTGCTACATTTTTACAACACGGGGCACGAAATGCGCTCGACCATAAAGTGTGCTTATGTTGTGATCGGGGTTCAATAAATCACTAAACAGGGTATACTCCGGAGTTGTTTATTGTACTAAACGCTCCCGTGAGAGGATGCTACAGCGCACCTATGACTCAATTCGCTTCTCCGGTTCTGCATACGTTGCTGGATACCGACGCGTACAAGCTGCATATGCAGCAAGCCGTGTTTCACCACTATCATGATGTTCATGTTGCGGCGGAATTTCGCTGCCGGGGTGACGACTTGCTGGGTATCTACGCAGATTCCATTCGTGAACAGGTCGATGCCATGCAGCATCTGGCGCTCACCGATGACGAATATCAGTGGCTTTCAGGCCTGCCTTTCTTTAAAGCGGACTATCTGAACTGGCTGCGTGAGTTCCGCTATAAGCCGGAACAGGTCACCGTCACCAATGATAACGGCAAGCTGGACATTCGTCTGACCGGCCCGTGGCGCGAAGTGATCATGTGGGAAGTGCCGCTTCTGGCCGTGATCAGCGAGCTGGCCCACCGTTATCGCTCCCCTGAAACCGGTGTAACGCAGGCGGTTGCCGCTCTGGAGAATAAACTCGTTGAGTTTTCCAGACTGACAGAAGGGCTGGATATGTCCCGCTTCCGTCTGATGGACTTTGGCACGCGCCGCCGCTTCTCTCGCGAGGTTCAGGAAGCCATTGTCAGACGTCTGCAACAGGAGCCGTGGTTCGTTGGCACCAGTAACTACGATCTGGCGCGTCGCCTTGATTTAACGCCGATGGGTACCCAGGCGCACGAATGGTTCCAGGCGCACCAGCAGATCAGCCCTGACCTTGCCAACAGCCAGCGCGCCGCCCTCGCCGCGTGGCTTGAGGAATACCAGGATCGGCTGGGTATTGCCCTTACCGACTGCATTACCATGGACGCGTTCCTGCGCGACTTTGGCCCTGAGTTTGCCGAACGCTACCAGGGTTTGCGCCATGATTCCGGGGACCCGGTTGAATGGGGTGAGAAAGCCATCGCCCATTACGAAAAACTGGGTATCGATCCCATGAGTAAGGTGCTGGTCTTCTCCGATAACCTTGACCTGGCGAAAGCCGTCGACCTTTATCGCCACTTCTCATCGCGGGTGAACCTGAGTTTCGGAATTGGTACGCGCTTAACCTGTGATATCCCCCAGGTGAAACCGCTGAACATCGTCATAAAGCTAGTGGAATGTAACGGTAAGCCGGTCGCGAAGCTCTCCGACAGCCCTGGCAAAACCATCTGCCATGACAAAGCGTTTGTTCGCGCATTACGTAAAGCCTTCGATCTGCCTCAGGTTAAAAAAGCCAGTTAACGGCTTCGGGGGAGCCTTCATGGCTCCCCTTCTCTTATTAATTTCTTATTTCTTCTCTTAAGACGGTGAAATTTACTTGTCTGATAGCGGATGGCAGGTAACATAGATATCCCCCCTATAAGGGCGGACAAGTGTTTATTTTTTCCGACTATTAACAGAGAGAATATTATGAGCGTTGTGCCTGTAGCCGACGTACTCCAGGGCCGTGTCGCCGTTGACCAGGAGGTCACCGTGCGCGGATGGGTGCGTACTCGCCGAGATTCTAAAGCTGGCATCTCCTTCCTCGCCGTCTATGACGGTTCCTGCTTTGATCCTGTACAGGCCGTCATTAATAATTCTCTGCCCAATTACAATGATGACGTTCTGCACCTGACAACCGGCTGTTCCGTGATCGTCACCGGTGTTGTGGTGGCCTCTCCGGGCCAGGGTCAGAGCTACGAAATTCAGGCGACCTCGGTGGAAGTGACCGGCTGGGTTGAAGATCCGGACACCTATCCGATGGCTGCAAAGCGTCACAGCATCGAATATCTGCGTGAAGTTGCGCACCTGCGTCCGCGCACCAACCTGATTGGTGCAGTGGCGCGCGTGCGTCATACGCTGGCGCAGGCGCTGCATCGCTTCTTTGACGAGCAGGGTTACTTCTGGGTGTCTACTCCGCTGATCACGGCATCCGATACCGAAGGCGCAGGTGAAATGTTCCGCGTTTCAACGCTGGATATGGAAAACCTGCCGCGTACGCCGGAAGGTAAAGTGGATTACGACAAAGACTTCTTTGGTAAAGAAGCCTTCCTGACGGTTTCCGGCCAGCTCAACGGCGAAACCTACGCCTGTGCGCTGTCTAAGATTTACACCTTCGGCCCAACCTTCCGTGCGGAAAACTCCAACACCAGCCGTCACCTGGCGGAATTCTGGATGCTGGAGCCGGAAGTGGCTTTTGCCGATCTGAATGACGTGGCAGGCCTGGCAGAAGCGATGCTGAAATACGTGTTCAAAGCGGTTCTCGAAGAGCGCGCAGACGACATGAAATTCTTCGCTGAGCGTGTCGATAACGACGCCATCGCCCGTCTTGAACGCTTCGTCTCCGCAGACTTCGCGCAGGTGGATTACACCGACGCGGTCGCTATCCTGGAAAAATGCGGTGAGAAATTCGAAAACCCGGTTTACTGGGGCGTGGATCTCTCCTCCGAGCATGAACGTTATCTGGCAGAGAAGCACTTCAAAGCACCGGTTGTGGTGAAAAACTATCCGAAAGACATTAAGGCGTTCTATATGCGCCTTAACGAAGATGGTAAAACCGTTGCCGCGATGGATGTTCTGGCGCCGGGCATCGGTGAGATCATCGGTGGCTCCCAGCGTGAAGAGCGCCTGGATGTGCTGGACGCGCGTATGCAGGAGATGGGCCTGAACCCGGCGGACTACAGCTGGTATCGCGATCTCCGTCGCTACGGCACCGTTCCGCACTCTGGCTTCGGCCTGGGCTTCGAACGTCTGATTGCTTATGTAACAGGTGTTCAGAACGTACGTGATGTGATTCCGTTCCCACGCACACCGCGTAACGCAAGTTTCTAACCGACCAAATCATTAATGGCCAGCAAATGCTGGCCATTATTTTATCCTGCAATGTCAGTTTTCGTCAGTCAAAAGTAAGCGTCTATAAACCACAACCCCGCAATTCCCTCTACCTGTTACGTTTTGTTTCCACGAAATATCCTTAGACAAAAAAATAACCCTATTCTTATTGCGCTTAATACAATCCTTACGCAATAGCACAAAAAACAACCACTTTCACAGCCATCTGGATGGCTTTTGTCGATTATAAGAAAAAATGAGCCGTTTAACTTCTGTTTATACGAAAGACCTTTAGCTAAATTAAACATAAGGAAATCATATATATAAGAATAAAGCGGAGGTTTAATTCACCAGAACGCGCTGAAATTTGAGGTGCTTCACAAAGTTCCCAAAAATACATATTTAGTTACACATATTTTCTTTTGGTAACTGAATCTTGAAGATTGTAGCACTTTCAGTGTAGCGAAACGGTTCTATGAATGGAAAGATGCCTGTCAGACACATAAAGACACCTAACTCTCATCAATAGTTCCGGAAATATTTATTGACAGAATTTATTGACGGCAGTGGCGAGTGTCATAAAAAAACCAATGAGGGTAATAAATAATGATGAAGCGCAATATCCTGGCAGTGGTAGTCCCTGCCCTGCTGGTAGCCGGTGCAGCAAACGCTGCTGAAATCTATAACAAAGACGGCAACAAATTAGATCTTTACGGGAAAGCAGTTGGCCTGCATTACTTCTCTGATTACGCGGGCAACGATGGCGACAACACTTACGCGCGTCTGGGCTTCAAAGGTGAAACTCAGATCAACGATCAGCTGACTGGCTACGGTCAGTGGGAATACAACTTCCAGGGTAACAACTCTGAAGGCGGCGATGCGCAGAACGGCAACAAAACCCGTCTGGCATTCGCAGGTCTGAAATTTGGTGACGCAGGCTCCTTCGACTACGGTCGTAACTACGGTCTGGTCTATGACGCAATCGGCATCACCGATATGCTGCCTGAGTTCGGCGGCGACACCGGCGCGAGCGATAACTTCTTCGCAGGCCGTACGGGTGGTCTGGCGACTTACCGTAACAGCAACTTCTTCGGCCTGGTTGACGGTCTGAACTTTGGTGTTCAGTACCTGGGCAAAAATGAACGTGATGACGCAGTACGTTCCAACGGCGACGGCTGGGCGACCTCTCTGAGCTATGACTACGAAGGCTTCGGCATTGTTGGTGCTTATGGCGCCGCTGACCGTACCATACCAACAACCAGCAGACGCTGGAATGGGGTAAAGGCGACAAAGCTGAACAGTGGGCAACCGGCCTGAAATACGACGCGAACAACATCTACCTGGCAGCCATTTATGGCGAAATGCGTAACGCAGCGCGCCTGGGCAGCCGTGGTTTCGCTAACAAGTCTCAGGACTTCTCTGTTGTCGCTCAGTACCAGTTCGATTTCGGCCTGCGTCCATCCATCGCTTACTACAAATCTAAAGCGAAAGACGTAGAAGGTATCGGTGACGAAGACTACATCAACTACGTTGATATCGGTGCGACCTACTACTTCAACAAAAACATGTCTACCTATGTTGACTATCAGATCAACCAGCTGAAAGACGACAACAAGCTGGGCATCAACAACGACGACATCGTGGCTCTGGGTCTGGTTTACCAGTTCTAATCAGCACACCTCGTTGCTATATGCTTAATGAACAGGGCTTCGGCCCTGTTTTTTTATTCCCGAGAGAAAATAATAGCGACTTTTGAAAAGCCGCACGCTTTTCGTCGCAAACGGTTGGCATTTTGTAAATCTACCGTTAACCTGATAGCGGATTTCACTTCTGTAATCACAATGGAACTTCGTCATGTTTGAGAACATTACTGCCGCTCCTGCCGACCCAATTCTGGGCCTGGCCGATCTGTTTCGTGCCGACGACCGCCCTGGCAAAATCAACCTGGGTATTGGTGTATATAAAGATGAAACCGGCAAAACTCCGGTACTGACCAGCGTCAAAAAAGCTGAGCAGTATCTGCTGGAAAACGAAACCACCAAAAACTACCTCGGTATTGATGGTATCCCTGAATTTGGACGCTGCACCCAGGAGCTGCTGTTCGGCAAAGGCAGCACCATTGTGAGCGAAAAACGAGCCCGCACGGCGCAGACCCCAGGCGGTACCGGCGCACTGCGCGTGGCGGCAGATTTCCTGGCGAAAAACACCTCTGTGAAGCGTGTCTGGGTAAGCAATCCAAGCTGGCCGAACCACAAGAGCGTGTTTAATTCTGCGGGTCTGGAAGTCCGTGAATACGCCTACTATGACGCGGCAAACCACGCGCTGGACTTCGATGGTTTGCTGGCCAGCCTGAGCGAAGCCCAGGCGGGCGATGTGGTGCTGTTCCATGGCTGCTGCCATAACCCAACTGGTATCGATCCTACGCTTGAACAGTGGGAACAGCTGGCTAAGCTGTCCGTTGAAAAAGGCTGGCTGCCGCTGTTCGACTTCGCTTACCAGGGCTTTGCCCGTGGTCTGGAAGAAGATGCTGAAGGTCTGCGCGCATTCGCCGCCGTCCATCAGGAGCTGATTGTCGCAAGCTCCTATTCCAAGAACTTTGGTCTGTATAACGAGCGTGTCGGCGCCTGTACGCTGGTGGCCGCTGACGATCAAACTGTCGATCGCGCATTCAGCCAGATGAAGTCCGTGATCCGCGCTAACTACTCCAACCCACCGGCACACGGTGCGTCTGTAGTTGCGACGATCCTGAGCAACGATGCGCTGCGCGCAATCTGGGAACAAGAGCTGAACGATATGCGTCAGCGCATTCAACGCATGCGTCTGCTGTTTGTGAACACGCTGGCTGAGAAAGGCGCCGACCGTGACTTCAGCTTCATCATCAAGCAGAACGGCATGTTCTCCTTCAGCGGCCTGACCAAAGAGCAGGTGCTGCGCCTGCGTGAAGAGTTTGGCGTCTATGCCGTTGCCTCTGGCCGCGTGAACGTTGCAGGTATGACGCCTGACAACATGGCGCCACTGTGCGAAGCCATTGTCGCGGTGCTGTAACCTGCACCCATAAAAAAAGCCTGCATCGCGCAGGCTTTTTTATTGAAAGGGTTTACCAGACAGGCATTTCATCCTGAAGGAACGGGTTATGCAACCGCTCATCGCCCAGCGTTGACATTGGTCCGTGTCCAGGGATAAACGTCACATCATCACCTAACGGTAATAACTTCTGCTTAATCGACTGAATCAGCTGACCGTGATCGCCGCGTGGGAAATCGCTGCGTCCTACGCCCCCTTTGAAAATCACGTCACCGGAAATCAGCAGGCGTGACACGTCATCAAAGAAGACAATATGGCCGGGCGTATGCCCGGGGCAATGCAACACCTGTAAAGTTACATTCCCTACGTTAACGCGATCGCCTTCGTTCAGCCAGCGGTCCGGTGTCAGTGGCTGACAGTCATCCAGACCAAACATGCGGCTTTGGGCAGGCAGCCCCTGAAGCCAGAACTCATCTTCTTTTTCCGGGCCGATAATCGGCACACCGTAGTGTTCAGCCAGTTCAGCCGCTGCACCCACATGGTCAAGATGGCCATGGGTCAGTAAAATCTGCATCAGCGTTATACCGCTGGCAGCGACCTCCTGCTTGATTGTCTCAGCGTCGCCACCGGGATCAACAAGCGCGGCCAGTTTAGTTTGTTCACACCAGATCAATGAACAGTTCTGTGAGAACGCGGTAACCGGAATAATACGATAGTTCATACTGCTCCTGTGTTTCGTTATTACCAGTGCCGAACCGGCCCGGTATCAATATGCACAAAGTTGCTACGTGGGTAGTATCCTACACCACCTGCGCGCATAGATAACGCCGCTTTGCGAATATTGGCTAACGAAACGCCTTCAATATGGAAATCCATCGCCTGCCCTTTGGTGTGATAGCTTTTTTTCGCTACCCCACGGCTGTGGGCGCGCAGTTCATTGTTGGTATCCAGAGAGCGATAGCCAGAAATGAGTTGCACCGGCCTTTTGGTCCCCAGCAGTCCCTGCAAGCGGTAAAGCTGATCGAATAATCCAGGGTCGATGGCTTTGATTTTGTTCGCGCGGAAATCACGGAAAAAATGGTTGAGTCGTGCTAATTCATCCTGAATATAGCCTCTGCCATCGAAAAATTCCGCTTTAAGCGTCTCACCAGTATGCAGATTGTTGAGCGTTAAAATACGCGGACGAGGTGTCGAGAGGGTGGCAAATGCTGGCGTCGGAAGGATGGCTGCTGCGCCCAGCGCAACGCCACCTAACGCCAGCAATTTGCGGCGATTAGCGTCAAATTTGTCCATGATAATCAGGTCTACAGGTAAAAGAAATTGTCAATATGCTTAGCGCACGAAGGGCACCATAACTGGCAAAGCCTGCTACGTCAAGGCGCCCAATCCCAGTGAATATGCGGCTTTCAGCCAGATCGCCTCATATTCACCATAACTTACGACAATCATTTTTACCGAACTACTTCATTTACCTGATTAATTGTTCCGCTTTTGGCAAGATTTGTGCGCCGGATCGCGCTGTCAGATCATAATTGTAAATATCTGTACGATACTGGGTACGTCCGTCCGCGCCCACAAACGCCGTCAGATAGTAAAGATTGACCGGAATATTGTGGCGGATATTGACGTAACGCGTATCCCCCTGCTTCAGGGCATCTGATATCCGCGTATCGTTCCAGCCTGCATCCTGCAACAGCATATTCGCCAGCTCCGAGGCCTTATTCACGCGAACGCAGCCAGAACTGAGCGCGCGTGCGTCTTTCTGGAACAGATTATGGTTCGGGGTATCATGCAGATAGATTGCGTCCGAACTTGGCATATTGAATTTGTAACGTCCGAGCGAGTTATGCGCACCCGGTGCCTGCTGGAAACGGAACGGCAGGTTCGAAGGCGTAATCGTTGACCAGTCGACCATCCAGGGGTCAATCGCTTCTTTGCTGTTCCAGCCACGCATCACCGTATAGTTATGTCGCTCCAGATATCCCGGGTCATTCCAGACCTTAGGCAGGATATCTTTGCGCGCCAGCGTCGGCGGCACGTTCCACGGCGGGTTAACCACCACGTTATTCAGCGCGCTGCTCATCATCGGCGTTTTGCGGTCAGGTCGACCCACAATCACGCGGGACGCCAGCACTTCGCTACCGTCCTGATAGTAGACCAGAGAGTACGCCGGAATGTTGACCATAATGCCGGTGGATAACGTGCCCGGCAGCAAGCGCAAGCGCTGGATATTCAACGCCAGCACCCCTGCCCGCTGGGCCGGAGAGACGTTCAGCCAGTCGCGAGTCGATGGACCAATCACGCCGTCGGCGCCCAGCCCCTGCGCGGCCTGGAACTGCTTCACTGCCGCGACCAGCTCGCGATCGTAAGCGGCGGGCTTATTGCTCAGCGCAACGGCGGTTTTCTCTTTTACCGGCGCCGACGGGCTGACGACTGCGTTTTGCGTATCGTCGCCGGGCAGCGCAATTTTAGGGCCGCTGTCAAGCATGCCAGACCGTTTCATAATTTCGCGAATCGCAGGCACATCGCTGCTCCATTGTCCCGGACGCAGCGTTGCTGTTCCACGCAATTGAGGCCACGGGCGGGAATCCGCGACCAGCTCAAGAAGCGACTGATGCATCGTGGCATACTGCGGGTGGGCGGGCGCAAGGCTTGCGATAAAGCGCGGCAGTTCACCGTTGTCCAGCGACAGCTGCCACTGATTAATGACGGACAGCGCGGGCGTCGCCAGCTTGTACGGTTTACTGCTGTATAACCAGCGGTTGCCGTTCACCGAAATCCCCGCCACAAACTGCAAGTAGCCCATCATGGCATCAGACAGCACCACGTCACGCGCCTGTCCGGTAACGGCAGGGTCGGTCAGGAGTTCAACCCAGGTCGTGAACTGTGGCTGAAAACCTGCAATCGCCACTTCAGCCAGTTGCTGCTGGAAGGCACGTACCGCCTCGCGATTTTCCCACATCGGTTTCATATCGCGCGCAGCGTAAAGCAGCGTGAGCTGGTTAATATAAGCGGGGGTATAGCCCGAGGGCAGCCCGGTCATAAGCTGCTGGCGTAATGATTCAGTATCGATGCCTTCCGGCAGCGGTTTAATGCCGGCCATGATGGCCGTCGCCGGAGACTGATCCAGCGGTTGTGACAGCGACGTCGGCTGCGCGCCCATCGTCGCGGAGCTGTCAGTCGGTACAATTTCAGGCTCATCGGCCTGAGCGGTAAACAGTGGAGCAAACATCACTGTCAGGCACAAACTCAGCGCAGACAGCTGACGACCACGATCTTTCTTAAGCAACATCCCTTGCCCCCTGTTTTTCACGACATGCCCAGTATTCTGGAGCTTTCCTTCAGTATAGAAAGGCATACACGCTGCTGCCTTACCTTATGTAAAGAAGTTTAAAGATAACGCAGCCCTGAACACAAGTTAAGTGAATAAAAAAAGCGACGCCTGAGCGCCGCCTTTTATCATACCCGGGGTTAAGAGGCGTCAGCCGTGCCCGGTAAAGACTCCGGAGGCTGCGGCGCAAAGCCACGCAGACCTACGACGTGTACATGTTCACTGTTCTGGAACACTTTACGCACCAGCTTATAGGTTGTCCCTTTTTCCGGACTGATGTTTTCCGGCGCCGCGATGATGAGCTGCATATCGAGTCGCTCGCAAAGCTCAAACAGCGTGGCGATGGAGCGGGCGTCGAGACGCGCGGCTTCATCGAGGAACAGCAGACGGCATGGAGAGATGTCCTTGCCGCGCAGACGACGCGCTTCATCTTCCCAGCTCTGCACCACCATCACCAGAATCGACATACCGGTACCGATGGCTTCACCGGTAGAGAGCGCACCGGATTCCGCGCGCAGCCAGCCGTCTGAGCCACGGTTAACCTCAACTTCCATTTCCAGATAGTTGCGGTAGTCCAGCAACTCCTCGCCGATGGTTTGCGGCGTACGCTGGCCCATGTCAATCTGCGGATTCAGACGCTGATACAGCTTCGCCAGCGCTTCGGAGAAGGTCAGGCGGTTACTGTTGAACAGATCCTGATGCTGCTCATGCTGTTCAGACAACACGTCAAGCAGCGTGGAGTGCGCCTCACGCACGTTCACGTTCAGCCGCACGCTGTTGACCTGGCCAAACGACACGCTTTGCAGGCCCTGGTTCAGCTGACGGATACGGTTCTGCTCGCGCTGAATGGTTTTACGAATAATATTCGCCACGCTGCGGGAGCTGATTGCCAGCTTCTGCTCGCGGGAGGTCAGCTCCTCCGTCAGACGGCCCAGCTCGATCTCCATCTGTTCGATCGCTTCAACCGGATCGTCGGTACGGATGATGTCCTGACGAATACGCTCGCGTAAGTGCTGATAAACCGCCACGAAGAACTGAATTTTGCGCTCAGGACGCTTCGGATCTTCGGACATGCGCAGCACGTCGCGCAGGTGTTCATTGTCCGCCACGGCCAGACGCAGCGCACCCAGCGCCTTATCCGACATAGAGCGCAGTTCATCGGCTGACAGGTACGCCAGCTCGCGACGGTGCAGACGACGCTCCACGTTGTTGTCCTTCACCATGCGCATCACCGCGCACCAGCCCGCCTTCGCAGTTACAACCTGTTCACGCATCTCAAAATAGTCGCGCTCCAGCTTGCGCAGACGACGCGTCAGGTTGTCCATCTCCGCTTCACAGAAGGTCAGCGCTTTTTCGAGCTGATTACGACGCGCACGGTTGTTGCTGAGCTGAGCATGCAGCTCATCGCGGCGAATACGCGCCCGCTCTTCTGCGCCGCTGTCGGCGCGCACGCCAATGTCCTGCAACTCTTTATGCAGGTCATTTAACAGCTCTTTCTTGGTGTCGAAGGAGCTTTTCAGCGACGCCATGACCTGGCTGTACTGGCTCAGCTGTGCAGCGTGAGTACGCATCGCTTCACGGGCGCGCGTTCGTTCCGCTTCGGCCTGTTCAAGACGCTGGCGCAGCTTTTCATTCAGATCGCTGTTCCCGCTCAGCATTTCTGCTGAATCGGAGTAGCCGAAGTGTGCGCGACGTTGCACCACTTCCGTGAGGGCAAACGCCTGCTGACGCGCTTCACGCTGCACCTGCTGTGACCAGGCGTAATCTTCTTTTAACTGCTCAAACTGTTCCGGGTCGCTCTGGAGAACGGAAACCATCGGCTCCAGTTTTGCCAGCTGATTGCCGTGTTGCTGCACAAAGCGCGCCGCTTCCTGCGCTTCATCCAGACGTTCCTGAATCTCATCCACGCGGTCGGCGAGCGTATCGTCCGCCAGCAGGTTCAGGCGCGGCAGGATGCGGTTAAGGGCCGCAACGCCCTCTTTTGCCTGCTCAAACTGCACGCGGCTTTGCTGGTTGTCATTTTCATGGCTGGCAAGCGCACGCTCCAGCTCACCGCGGCGGGTGTTGAGCTTACGAATTTCGGCTTCCGGATCGGGCTGAAAGGCAACGCCCAGATGGCTGCCGATAAAGCGGCTGAACGCCTGATGCAGACGCTGGGTTTTCTGCACGTCAAACGACAGGGTCGCAAAACGCTCTGAAAGCGTTTCACGCTCGGCGTGCAGGCTTTCAATACGGTTTTCACGCGCGGCGCGGCCAAACAGCGGCAGTTCCGGGAAGCGCGAATAGCGCCACTGGCGATCGGCGATTTTCACCACCACCGCTTTTTCCAGCTCGTCGACGCTGAATACGCTGTCATCAAACGACTGCGGATCCCCTTCGATGAGGTAGAGATCTTCCGGGCAGTCTTCCAGCCCTGCAAGCTGGTCAGAAATCAGCGACAGATCCGGCACTACAATCGCGTTACGGGACGGACCGTACAGCGCGGAGAAGTACGGCGCATCGTCCAGGCCGACGTCGTCGTAAATTTCAGACAGCAGCACGCCGCCGAAACGCTCGGCTAACGCATTCAGGCGCGGATCTTCTGAGCCGCCAGGCTGGCTTAAACGCTCGATTTCTTCATCGACGTCACGCTTGCGCGCGCCCACTTCGTCACGCTCAACAATCGCTTCGCGTTCGCGCTCCAGCAGCTGTTGCATGTATTCGGTGACGTCCTGGCTGGAGGCAAACTCCTGACCACACTGCTCGCTGAGCTGGTTCAGGCTGCTTTGTGCGGCCAGCCAGATCGGCGCACGCTGTAAGAGCGTCTTCGAACGGGACTGAAGCTGTTCCAACTCCTGACGCAGCGTCATGCGCTGTTCGCTGGCGTTCGATACGGTATCGGACAGGGCCGCAATACGCGCTTCCAGCTCCTGATGCAGAGCCTCAAGCTCGTCGAAATCGTAATTTTTACCCTGACGTTTGCAGAATTCCGCCAGCAGACGCTCAGCTTCCTGCTGTTCACGCAGACGCTGTTCCAGCTCGTTCAGGCGCATGCGCAGCGGCTGCACCTGCTCGGCCAGATGGCGCTGATTGACGCCGTCGCGCAGCAACTCACGGGCAACGTCCCATGCTTCGTTACGCGCCAGCGGACCGTTGATCGCCACCACCAGCTGGTACGCCTGCTCAAACTGGCTGTGTGCCGTTTGCGCCACGCTCATTTTCTGATCGAGAGAAAGCAGTTTCTCAGTGGCTTCCTGCTCTTTGGCATGGAAGGTATCCAGCCATTCGTCAGCGCTTTCAGGGGTCAGGTCCGGCAGGTGGCACAGCTCTTTGGCACGCTGCAACGCCTGCAGCGCCTGGTTGTATTGGATCGCGCGGGTCTGCTGCACGTCCAGCGCCTGCTGGTAGTCTGCGAGCTGGCTTTTCAGCTCATCCACTTCCAGCTCGGCGGCTTCCGCGCGGGCTTCGTTCTCTTCCTGCAAATCGGCGGCTTCTGCCACCACTTCATTTTGCTCTTCAAGACGAATTTGCAGCTCATCGAGATCGGCTTCATAGCGCTCGATTTTTTCCTGCTGACGCAGCGCGGTTTGCACCAGGTTCAGATGATCGCTGGCCGCCTGGTAATCGGCTTCCAGATCCCCTTCGGCACCGTTGTGCTCGCCCAGTTCGCGCGCCATTTCGACATGCTTATACTGCTCGGCGACCAGCTGTTTGCGGGAGGTAAACAGCTCGCGGCGGTATTCCAGCGCCTGATCGAGATGAATACGGCGCTCATTGGCGTGACGCATATAGTCTGCCGCCACGTAGTTGGTGGCTTCGCTGATCAGGTGCTTAAACAGATCGCGGTCAGATTGCGTAACGCGAATCGCTTCCAGCGTCATGCGGTTTTCACGCAGCGCGGCTTCCATATCCTGGAAGGCCTTACGCACGCCGCTGTTTTCCGGCAGCAGGTAGTCGCGCAGGGAGCGGGTAATGGCGCTTGAGATACCGCCGTACAGGGAGGCTTCAATCAGACGGTAGTATTTACTACGATCTGACGCGCTGCGCAGACGACGGGCCACCACGCCGAGATCGAACATCAGAGAGTGGTAGTCGGTAATGGAGTTAAACTGCTTAAACTGCACGCCTTCTATGGCTTCCAGCTTGTCTTTCAGCTCCTGGAGCGTCAGAACGCGCGCCTGACGTTCATTCAGGGTTTCCGTCAGCAGCGCGGTCGGCTGCACGGAGGTTGGCAGCCCCTGGATCGCAAACGGTTTGATATCTACTTTACGGTCGCGGCCGGCAACCTGCTGCAGGCGCACGCCTACAACCACGCGCTGATGACGGGAGTTGATCACGTCCAGCACCGAATAACAGACGCCCGCTTTCAGCTTACCGTGCAGCCCTTTATCTCGGGAGCCGCTCGTTGCACCCGCTTCAGTGGTGTTACGGAAGTGCAGCAGGGTCAGGTCAGGGATCAGCGCCGTCACGAAGGCCGCCATGGTGGTGGATTTACCTGCCCCGTTACCGCCGGAGAGCGTTGTCACCAGCTCATCCAGATCGAAGGTTCGGGCAAAGAAGCCGTTCCAGTTAATCAGCGTTAGTGAGCGAAATTTACCGCGTTCAATCATTACTCTTCCTCCCCGCTATCCGGCTGATTCTCTTCGTGCTCGTCATTGAGCTGCAAATGGTTTTCCACCGGCATCGCTTCACCGTCACGGATCATGCGCAGCTGTGCTTCACGCGCATCGTCACCCGCACGCACGTCGGCACCAAAGCGGAAGACCGATTCGGTAATGCGGAACTTGCTGCTGTCGTGACCCATGAACCAGACCATTCCCAGACGGCGCAGACGGTTCAGGGAAGAGCGAACTTTTTCCTGTAATTTCTGACGGTCCAGATCGGACCCCGTCGAGCGGTTATTTACCAGCTTGAGCAGCTTGCTTTCATCCGCCAGCGACAGCAGCTCATCGTAAAGCTCCTGCTGGGTGAAGATCCCTTCATTCGCCAGACGTTCCGGGCTGAGGTAGAGGTAGCAGAGAATTTTGCCGACCATCATATCCAGTTCGGAAAGCACCGAGCGCGGAATAAGCGTAGTAGAGCGCGGACGCAGGTAGAAAAACCCTTCCGGCGCGCGGATCAGCTCAACGTTATAGCGAGCGTAAAACTCTTCCAGATACTCCTGAAAGTCCATCAAAAAGGCGTGATTATCCAGCTCGTCAAGGCCAATGTGACGACCGGCACGCAGCTGGCTGTCCAGCGCCGGAAACAACGGATTCGCCAGCGCCTGTGCCAGCTTAACTGGCATCACTTGTTCAATATTTGTCAATGACATGCGCCTGTACCTTGGCTCCGTAATCGTTAATCGGCTGCCACTTCGGCGGCAGTCCGGTGAAATCGGCTTGTGCGATGCCCAGGCGCACCGCCTGGTCTACAACAATGCGGGCTACATCGAAGTGGCGCGCTCGCGGATACTGCGCCAGATAGTCGCGTACCACGAGGCCAAGATCCAGCGGTGCTTGTCTGGCTTTATAGACAGCGAGCTGTTCTTCGATCATCGCCGCAAGCTGCTCGCGAATTTCGTTAAATTCTTCGTATTCCAGATCCGGCGGCAGTTCACCGGTGACCTCTTCATCACGCAGCGCCATCTCTTCGTCGCGCATATCCAGAAGACGATCGGCGTTGGCGTAGGTCAGCGCCCACGGCGCATCAAAGTAGGTCTGTACCGACTGGCGCAGACGCTGAGCAAAGACGCGGTTCTTATCCATATCGATGGCGGTACGGATAAATTTATGCACGTGGCGGTCGTAACCGATCCACAGGTCGATCGACTGCTGGCCCCAGCTGATAATGCGGTCAAGCTTACTCTGCAAATCAAACACCAGACGGTCGATAAAATGCAGATCGTCGTGCGCCATCGTCGCGTCCTGGATGCGCAGCAGGTTGGCCTGTAGCTTATCCCCGGCCGCCTCCAGCGTATCCTGCAACTCACGTAGCGTACCGGACGTTTCTGACAGCAAAAGTTCACAGCTGGAGATGGCCGCACGCCAGTCTTTATTCAGCAATTGAGCGATATCGTCTTTGACCTGCTGCTGCTGTTCGTCCATCAGACGTTGAGTCAGATCGATACTGTCGAAAATCTCGGCGACCGAGTATTTTAGCGGCGCGTAAACGTTGCGATGCCAGTGGAATTCGTCACCGTTTTCATCAGCCGCGTCGGCGGCACGCTTCAGCTCGCCTGCAACAATGGAGAGCTGCATGGAGAGACGCAGCGTGGAAAATTCGCGCTGGCGGATGTAATAGTCGGTAATGCCAATGCCCAGTGGCGTAAGACGATAGATGGCGTTTCCTTCCGCCTGCTCGCTGGTAAAGCGGTTCAGCAGACGTTGACGCACCATATCATTGATTGCGTTGTTGGCACGCACGCTAATGGTTTCGCTGGTTTGCTCAAACGCATCACTGACGTGGCGGAACGCATCCACCAGTTCGCCTTCACTCATTTCGCCATCCAGGCGTTCGCCGTTTAGCGTCGCAACCGCCAGCAGGAATGAGAGTCTGTCTACCGGCAGCGAGATGGAGAAATCGTTTTTCCTGGCCCAGGCAACCAGTTCGGGGACTGTCTGGGAAAATTCACTCATAGATTATCCTTGCATCTGCGGCTTGCGCGCGGTGACGTGGATATACCGGCCAAGGCTCAGATAAGGCTCCTGGCGGCAGTACCGCGTCTCTATTTCTGTTAAGGCGTCTAAACAGTCATCCTGTTTTTGTTTATCACGCAGATAATCATGAAACACCCTCACGCCGGTTTTGCCGGTAATTTCCCAACCGATCTCCTCCAGCCAGCCATAGACCTGCTGCGGTTCACGGGGGAAATCCGGTGAAAGCGTGCGTCGTTTCTTTTTATACATGCCCTGCTGTACATAGCCAAAATTGCCGACCAGCACGTTTCGCATTAGCAGGCCGTTGGCATTGTAAAACATCAGCGATAACGCACCGCCCGGGCGCAACATCGACCACAGCGTTTTTAACATCGCTTGTGGTTCGGCGACCCATTCGAGCACAGCATGAAACAATATCAGATCAACCTGCGTTTCCAAATGTTGCGGAATGTCCTGAGCGGCGCAATGTATAAAATGCATGTTGTCGCTCACACCTTTCTCTTCTGCCGCTCGCCCGGCGCGCGCAACCATCTCGGCAGAAAGATCGCAAAGCGTGACGTGATGTCCCCGCTGCGCCATCAGAATTGCAGTCTGCCCTTCCCCACCTCCGGCATCCAGTACGCGCAACGGTCGGTCACCAAATTCAGCCAGCAGCTTATCCAGATCCTGCCAGAGGATCGTCTGACGAAGCTGACCTTTGGTGGTGCCATAAATGTTGCGCGAAAACTTTTCCGCGATGTCATCAAAATTGCGATCCCGCATTGGGAGGGTTCCACTCACTGCAAAACCGCTATTTTGTCACACCCGCGCGGAGAATGAACCACTCTGGTGTAATATCACGGGCAATCGCCTGCTGTATGGTTAAAAAAGGAACCAAAAAGGATGCTTTTTACCCTAAAAAAATATATCGGAGGCATGATGCTTCCCCTTCCCCTGCTGTTGCTTCTCATCGCGCTGGGGCTGGCATTGATATGGTTTAGCCGCTTTCAGAAAAGCGGTAAATCCCTCGTCACCGTGGGCTGGCTGGCGCTGCTGTTACTCAGCCTGCAACCGGTCGCTGACGGTTTGTTACGCCCGATTGAAAACACCTACCCTACATGGCAGGGAAAACAGAAGGTGGGCTATATCGTGGTGCTGGGCGGCGGGTATACCTGGGATCCGAACTGGGCGCCCAGCTCGAACCTGATCAACAACAGTCTGCCGCGTCTGAACGAGGGGATCCGCCTGTGGCTGGCCAATCCGGGATCGAAGATGATCTTCACGGGCGCTGCGGCAAAAACCAACCCGGTAAGTACCGCTGAAGCAGGGGCAAGAGTGGCTGAATCGCTTGGCGTACCACGTTCCGCCATCATCACACTGGATAGCCCAAAAGATACCGAAGAAGAAGCTGCTGCGGTGAAACAAGCCATCGGTGATGTGCCGTTCCTGCTGGTGACCTCTGCTTCACACCTGCCGCGCGCAATGATTTTCTTTGAGAATCAGGGCCTGCATCCGCTTCCTGCTCCGGCAAACCAGCTGGCCATTGACGCCCCGCTCAACCCGTGGGAACGGATAATCCCGTCCCCGGTATGGCTGATGCACAGCGACCGCGTCGGTTACGAGACGCTTGGCCGCCTGTGGCAGTGGCTTAAGGGTTCGTCAGGCAAGCCAGGGCAGGAGTGATTTTGCGGCCAGATCGAAACTGGCCCGATTAAAGCGCCCAGTGTTGACCAGTTGCGCCACCTCATCCCAGAGAAGATAGAGCCAGCGTCGCCAGAGAAAGGCCTCCGCAACGGGGGCGCGCTGAAGATAGTGCCAGAGCAAATCTTCCGCCGCCCCGCCCTCGCTCAGCCTGAACAGTTCGTACTCGCGCGGCGCCCAGAGCATGATCCCCGGCCCGACCATTGCCAGAAGCTGATCGCTGCGCGAGTCTTTAAGCATACTGCGCAGCGTGAAGTTGCCGTGAACCAGCACGCAGTTGTCGTTAAAACCCTCAAACAGCGTCGGAAGACATTCCCGGGTGCGGAACAGAATACGTTTGTCCTGCATCGTTAAACCGGTGTTGTTGAACTGGTTCAGCGTGCCCCAGAGCACTTCGACACGCTGGCGATACCATAGCGGCCACAGGTTTTCCTGGGTGCTGTCTACCGCGCCAACAAGACCCCGGCTGTCCTGCCGATGCCAGGCAAGCAGAGCCTCGACAATTTGATCTTTCAGCTGTTCCCAGCGCTCCGGTGTACGCGTCGGAGCTTCAACAGAAACCCCGCGTAAACGTTCAATAAGCAGAACATCCGGGCCGGGATGCTCCTCATGGGTCATCACGCCGTAGACCGTCGGCATACGGACAGTCCCTTCCCGCGCCAGCATCGACATTTTCCAGGCCAGCTGTCTGGCGACGCCCGGCGAGGTAAAACTTCTGGCCATCAGCGGCATGGGGTTTCCCTGACTGTCGTACAACGACCAGAGTGCGGTATCGGCCTTTTCATTCACGCATTCCACCCGGCTTAGCTTTTCGCCAAGGAGATGGCTGAGTTCAGCACGCAGCTGTTCCATATGAGATTACCCCCATTAAGACTACTGCTTTTATAATGAGCGCGCGAACCCCGGATGTCACCCGGTCGAGATCAATAATGAAAAAGAAAAGGAAGAGAACATCCCCCCAGAACGAGGGGATGGCAGCGAATTAACGCAATTCGACGCGTACGCGATCGAGATCTTCAGGCGTATCCACGCCGGTGCCAGGGACTTCCTGGGCAACCGCAACGTGAATTTTCTCGCCGTACCACAGCACGCGAAGCTGTTCGAGCATTTCGATATGCTCAAGCGGGCTTGGTGCCCAGGCGACATAGCGACGAATAAAGCCGGCGCGGTAGCCGTAAATACCGATGTGGCGCAGGAAGGTTTCGCCGATCGTCTCTTTCGATTGCGCGAAACGATCGCGATCCCACGGAATGGTGGCGCGGGAGAAATAGAGCGCGTAGCCCTCTGCGTCCATGACCACTTTCACCGCATTCGGATTGAACGCCTCTTCAGCGTGGTGAATCGGCACCGCGAGGGTCGCCATGCCAACCTTACGCTGGGCCAGGTTGTCGGCCACCTGACGGATAATAGCCGCCGGGATCATCGGCTCATCGCCCTGCACGTTCACAATCACCGTCTCGTCACTGAAACCGCATTTTTCGACGACTTCCGCCAGGCGCTCGGTGCCTGACTGGTGGTCGGCACGGGTCATGCACACTTCCCCACCCGCGGCCTCAACCGCTCGCGCGACATCCGGGTGATCGGTGGCGACGATGACGCGTCCGGCGCCCGATTCGCGTGCCCGTTCAAGGACATGCACAATCATCGGTTTACCGTTGATATCCACCAGCGGTTTACCTGGCAGGCGCGTTGAAGCATAACGCGCAGGGATAATGACAACAAAACTCATGGTTTGATCTCTTCTGCCACCAGAGAACGGGCTTCATTTTCCAGCAGGACCGGAATACCGTCACGCAGCGGGAACGCCAGGCTGTCCAGTTTGCAAATCAGCTCTTGTTTATCCTGGCTGTAATACAGTTTGCCGTTGCACACCGGGCAGGCAATAATTTCAAGTAAACGGTGATCCATAGTTCCTCCGTATGGGTAATTGCTAAAGCTTACCACATTCTTTTTTCAGGAAGTGCCTGTTTCCCAGCCACCTCGACAGGTCGTAAACAGCCCCGCAGGCACGCGACCGAGTACAATTTCATATGCCCCCTGCCAGCGCGCAAATTCACCGAGCGCAGACGTTAGCCCTTTTTCCAGTCCTGCCGTCACTTTTATGCCCTCTTCCAGCCAGAGCGCGATAACTTCAAGCGTGCCGGTTTTACGGTGCATTTTAGCGTCCATGCGCCCGACAAGCTGCCCTTTATGAAGCAACGGCAAAACAAAATAACCGTACTGACGTTTTTGCGCCGGGGTGTAGCATTCCAGACGGTAGCTGAAATCAAACAGCTGTTCGGCCCGCTTTCTGTCCCAGACAACGGGGTCGAACGGCGAGAGTACGGCACTGTGGGTCGCCTGGAGTTTGCCCTCTTGCGCCTGCGCCAGCAGAGGGAACAAATCCGCATGCAGCCACATTTCACCTAACGACTCAACCGAGACCGGCATCACGCGCTGTTCACGCTGCCACGTTTCCAGCAGCGGTTTTAGCTGCGGCTGACGCAGACGATAATAATCCGCCAGCCACTGTGGGCGGAAAATGCCAAGGCTGCGGGCGCTGTTCCCGAGCATGATGGCTTCGGCTACGTCCTGAGACAGCATGTCACGCGTATCGTCCCAGTGAGGCATAACGCGGTGCGTGAGGTCATAGACGCGCTGAAAGTTGCGGCGCTCGACCACCATCACTTTGCCCGACGTAAACAGCCCTTCAAGATGGCGTTTGTGCGGTTTCCACTCCCACCATCCGCTGGCGCCTTTTCGCGGGTGTTCAAAATCCGCGGAGCGTACCGGACCGTTTTCCTGAATATGGGCAATCAGTTGCTCTATTTCATCCGCGTGTTCCACCATCCACTCCTGGCGGTATTTCCAGCCCATTTTGTCCGGGGCGAGCATACGGTGACGCACCAGGGCAAAATCGCTGCGCGGGAGAAAACAGGCTTCGTGCGCCCAGTATTCCATCAGTTCGCCCTGACTTAGCGCATTATCCAGCCACTGCGGAGGATAGTTTCCCAGGCGGCTAAACAGGACCAGATACGGGCTACGCGCCACGATGTTAATGGTGTCGATTTGCAGCAACGACATGCGTTGCACGGTAGAGAGGATATCCGCTGGCTGTGCGCGGCGGCGGGACTTTTTCAGAAGCCCCTGGGCGGCAAGATGCAGGTTTCGTGCGGCTGCAAGTGAGAGTTGCGGTAGAGACATGCGTTTTCCTGTCAGTCAAAGCGCCACCGGAACCGCGTAGAAGTTACTGCACTAACGCGAGCAGTTCCTTGAGCAAATATTCCGGCTGTTCGCCGCTGAGTTCAGCATCAACCGGCAGATACCACCAGTTTTCTTTCGCAAAGGCCCGGCATTTTACCGCGTCTTTTTCCGTCATGATCAGCGTCTGGCCCGGTGCGGCCAGCCTCTCAATCTCTTCGGCAACCAGCGCCTGGTGATCGGCCAGCGGTACCCGTTTCTCCAGCCGCGCGCCGCACTGCTCCAGCGTCGCGAAGAAACGCGGTGGATGACCAATCCCGGCCATCGCTATCAGATGATCCAGTAACGCGACGTCTTTACGCTCGCCGGTCAGCATATTCACTGCCTTTCCGGGACGAAGATGCATCGGGATCTCACCCGCTCTGGCTTCACCACCGTTTACAATCACGGCATCGACGCTCTTCAGGCGCGACGCACGCTCACGCATTGGACCGGCTGGAAGCCACCAGCCGTTGCCAAAACGCCGCACGCCGTCAATAACCACGATCTCTTTGTCACGCGCCAGCGCGTAATGCTGCAAACCATCATCGGTAATGATGATTTGTACATCATGCTCCGCAAGCAGTGCCTTCACGGCATCACTGCGCACCGGCGATACCGCAACCGGCGCGCCGGTACGCTGGTAAATCAGTACCGGCTCATCACCGGCTTCAGCGGTTGTCGTAGCTGGGCTCAGCACCAGTGGATACTGCGCCGCTTTACCACCGTAACCGCGTGAGACAACTCCCGGGCGGATACCGCGCCTCTGGAGCTGCTCTACCAGCCAGATCACCACCGGGGTTTTGCCGTTTCCACCCGCAGTCAGGTTGCCGACCACCACGACCGGTACCGGTGCGCGCCAGGCGCGCTTGATCCCAAGGCGGTAAAGCAGACGAATAGCACCGCTCACCAGGCCATACAGCCAGGAGAGCGGGAGAAGCAGCACCCACAGAGGGGATTCACCCGACCAGATGCGTGCAATCATTGACCGAACTGCATTTTATGAAGCTGCGCGTATACACCACGTTGTTCCAGCAGGTCCGCATGGCTGCCGCGTTCAACGATAACGCCGTCTTCCACCACCACGATTTCGTCAGCCTGTTCGATGGTCGACAGACGGTGCGCGATAACCAGCGAGGTACGGTTTTTCTGTAATTCATCCAGAGCCGACTGGATAGCGCGTTCAGATTCCGTATCCAGTGCGGACGTTGCTTCATCGAGGATCAGAATCGGGCTGTTGCGCAGCAGCGCTCGGGCAATCGCGATACGTTGACGCTGACCACCGGAGAGCAGCACCCCGTTTTCGCCAATGATCGTATCCAGACCGTTGTCCATTTTGTTAATGAAGTCCATCGCATAGGCCATACGCGCCGCATTCTCGATCTCTTCACGGCTGTACTCTTCGGTACGGGCATACGCAATGTTGTTTGCCACCGTATCGTTGAACAGATGCACGTTCTGCGAAACCAGCGCGACCTGGTTACGCAACGACTGTAGGGTATATTCCCGCAGGTCGTGACCATCAAGCAGGATTTCGCCCTGGTCGATATCGTAGAAACGGGTAATCAGGCTGGCAATAGTCGACTTGCCCGAACCGGAACGACCGACCAGTGCAACGGTTTTACCCGCCGGGATGGACAGGCTGATATCACGCAGCGCCGGCACTTCACGGCCTGGATAGGTAAAGGTCACGTTGCGGAATTCCAGGTCACCTTTAGCGCGCTCGATCACGCGTGTACCTTCATCTTTTTCCTGTTCGGAATCGAGGATGCTGAACAGCGTCTGACAGGCTGCCATCCCGCGCTGGAACTGGGCGTTGACGTTAGTCAGCGATTTCAGCGGACGCATCAGCGCAATCATGGATGAGAACACCACGGTAATGGTACCCGCAGTCAGGGTTTCCATGACGCTCGGGAAGCTTGCTGCATACAGGACGAAGGCCAGGGCCAAAGAGGCAATCAGCTGAATGATCGGATCGGAAATCGACGAGGCCGATACCATTTTCATCCCTTGCAGGCGCATTCTGTTGCTGACCTTGTCAAAGCGTTTGGTTTCGACTTCCTGACCGCCGAAGATCAACACTTCCTTATGGCCTTTCAGCATCTGCTCGGCGCTGGTAGTCACCTGCCCCATCGTATTCTGCATATTTTTACTGATGTTGCGAAAACGCTTTGATACCACGCGGATCGCGATGGAGACAATCGGCGCCAACACAATAAGGATCAGCGACAGTTGCCAGCTGTAATAGAACATCATCGCAAAAAGACCGATGATGGATGCGCCTTCACGCACAACGGTAATCAGTGCGCTGGAAGAGGACGACGCCACCTGCTCTGAATCGTAGGTAATACGCGACAGCAGGGTACCGGTTGACTGTTTGTCAAAGAATGAGACTGGCATCCCCATCATATGGCTGAATAACCGACGGCGCATGGTCATCACCACTTTACCGGATACCCAGGAGATGCAGTAGCTGGATACATAGCTGGAGATTCCGCGTAAGATCATCAGCCCAATAACCACCAGCGGCATCCATAGCAGCACTGAACGATCCGTTTTACCAAAACCGTCATCCAGTAACGGTTTGAGAAGCGATAACATAAACGTATCGCTGGCTGCGTTGAGGATTAACGCTACGCCCGCCACGATCAAGCCTGCTTTGAAAGGTGCAATCATCGGCCAGAGCCGGCGGAACGTTTGCCACGTGGAGAGATCTTTGTCGTTATGCATTCAAAAAACCAGCATTTGTTGAAATAGCCGCATATTCTACCCGTTATCTACGGGCGCGCCAAACCACTGATGATACCAACGCGGTAAATAGTGTTCACGTAAGCGGCGAATTTGCCGACTTTGGTGCGAAAACGTCACAGTTATCTGTCCGGACTGCGGGGTATCAAGCCAGAGATATCCCTCAGTTCGATAGCGCCTGACTACTTTGATGAAAGGGAAACGCCACGCGTTATAGCGGGCCATCGAGGCCAGCGAAACCTGCCCCTCCACGCGCTGTAGCAGCGGTGTTGAAGATGACGTGTTACTCCCATGGTGCGGCACCTGAATCAGTGTAGCCGGAAGTTGACGCCAGCGGTGGCTCAACATTGCCAGTTCTGCCTGCGCTTCAATATCTCCGGTCAGTAAAACGCTCTGTTCGCCGTCATCGATTTTTACCACGCAGGAGCGGTTGTTACCTTTCGCCGGGGTGTTTTCGGGTGGCCAGTGCACGGAAAACGTTAACCCATGCCACTGCCATCGCTGTCCACGAAAGCATGGAAGATGTCCGGCCCAGGCTAAGGGGCTTCTGATCCACATTGCAGGCCAGGCAGCTTTTAGCGATGCCAGTCCCCCCGCGTGGTCGAGATGTTCATGGCTCAGGATCACCCCTTCCGGCCTCAGATGATGCCAGCGTAGCCAGGGGATAATCAGCTGCTGCGCGCTGTCCCCACCGGGCCATGCCAGCCCGGTGTCATACAGAATGGCCTTCCCGTGACGCTCAATGACCATCGCCAGCCCTTGCCCTACATCCAGCATATGCAGGGACCAGCTGTCAGTTTTAATCCTGTGCCAGAGGGGAAATGCCATCACCACGCTGCCTGCCAGACAGACTGCGGGTACTGCGCTGAAGGCCCTGAATCGCCAGCCAATGATCAGCAGCCACGGCAGTAACGTCAGGTATTGCCAGCGTTCATCCACGTCCTGCCAGCCATTCGGTAAACGCATCAATAGCCAGAAAAGTCCTGCCAGAGACTTATCGGCAGCCAGCCAGACGATACTTTCCAGCGTCGCCACCGGAAACAGATGCAGAAACATACCGAGCAGGATCAGTGGAACTGAGATAAACGTTACCAGAGGAACAGCAAACAGATTCGCCACCAGCGAGGAGAGACTGAAACCATGGAAAATCAGTACCTGAAGCGGCAACAGAAGCAGCAGCATTCCAACCTGCAAATACAACAGCGTAACCAGCGGCCGCAGGCACCGGCCACGTTGCCAGTGCGGGAGAGGCAACCACTGATACCAAAAAATAAGCGCGGCGACCGCAAACGCGGATAACGCCAGGCTTTGTGACAGTACCGCCAGCGGATCGAAAAACAGGATCGCCGCCACGCAGGTAAGCCATACCTGCCAAGGCGACCACTGGCGACCACTCATTTTTAATGCAGCCAGTACCACAAGCGCCATAACCGTACGCAGCGCGGGCGGCTGCAATCCCGTTAGCCATGCGTAAAACGCGGCAAAAAGCAGACCTGCCAGTAAGGGCACTTGCCAGATAATCCAGCGGCCCGGCAGGAAAAATTGGATGCCCCGAGCCAGTAGCCAGACAGCAGAAGCGGCCAGCGCAATATGCAATCCCGAGATTGCCATCAGATGCATCGTTCCGGTCTCACGCATCAGGTTTTTTATCTCCCGCGAGACCGACAACCGCTCCCCCATCCCCAGCCCCAGGATCACGGGCCCCCACTGATATGCTGAAAGCGTATTCTGTAGTGATGTCAGGTATTGCGAACGCAGGCTACAGCGTGCGTCGATAATCTCCGCATGGGTAAACCGTCCGCTCAGCGTCTGGTGTCGGGCAAAGGCGTTTTTCTGCGAATCATAGCCGCCATCGTTGAGTTCTCCGTGTACCGCCCTGAGCCGCAGGGTCATTGCCCAGCGTTGACCCACGCAGACATTTTGAGGCAGGTAGTTGCCGTAGAGTGACACGCCCATGGCAGCCCACACACGTTCTCCATTGAGGCTGATAATCCTTCCCTGATGCATCGTTGCGCCGTCCGTTGCGGTAATGACCACCTCGGCCTGCTGCGGTGCTTTCGTTAAATGGTTCATCGGCCACACGCTTTCCTGAGCGGCCAGGATCCCCCAGCACATAAAAAGCAATGCGAGGCCTGAAAACCTGAGCCATTTTCTCTGCTGTACGGATAACGCAATTCCTGCGGCAATCAGCAACCAGACAATATGCAAGTCTGGCAAAACGGGTAACCAATAGAGCGGGATTATGGCCAGAATGGCGCACATACTGATAACGTGGATCCCCATCTTCACCTCCATGTTTCAGGCGATTATGCGGCGGGAGTGATGCGTCGTCAGACAGAAAAGGCGTGATTTACAGCGGGCGCTGCAACGTTTTTAAGCGTTTACAGCAAAGAGAAAATTTAAATGCGGCGCGTATTCAGAAATGCAGGGACGGGATACAAAAAAAGCACCCTAAGGTGCTTTCTTTAAACTCAGTTTAACCCTGATGATTAAACTCAGTTACCGTAAATATTGGCGCGATCGCGCAGTTCTTTACCCGGCTTAAAGTGCGGAACATACTTTCCTTCC
The DNA here is from genome assembly GCF_000534735.1 of Enterobacter sp. MGH 4. NCBI lineage: Bacteria > Pseudomonadati > Pseudomonadota > Gammaproteobacteria > Enterobacterales > Enterobacteriaceae > Enterobacter > Enterobacter sp. MGH 4. The sequence continues at coordinate 1,798,784 of NZ_KI973289.1, forward strand.
AGCTCCACTTTATCGCCAGTCTTCGGGTTACGCCCGGTACGTGGTGCACGATAGTGCAGGGAAAAACTACCGAAACCGCGGATTTCAATGCGCTCGCCCTGGGCAAGAGTGGTAGCCATATGCTCCAGCATCTCTTTAACGGCATCTTCCACAGCCTTGGCAGGGATATGCGGTTGCTGACTGGCAAGTCTTTCAATCAATTCTGACTTGGTCATGATTCCTCCGGTTCCTTTCAAACCCATTAGCTGAACAGCTTATTAAACAAGGGCGGCCGTAGCCGCCCTTTGTTATTGATTACAGGACGAATCCTGCAATCTGTCAAGTCTGCTCTCCATCCTTCGCGCTGTAAATGCGTTACAGCTCAAATGATGGTGCGAACCTGAACTTACTCGCCTTTAGCTGCTTTGAAAGCTTCAGCCATTGCGTTGTTAGAGAAGTTTGCATCTTCCTGTTTGTTCACAGTTGCGATTGCATCTTTCTCATCAGCTTCGTCTTTAGCACGAACAGACAGGCTGATTGCACGGTTCTTACGGTCAACACCGGTGAACTTAGCTTCAACGTCGTCACCAACGCTCAGAACCAGAGTTGCATCTTCAACGCGGTCACGTGAAGCTTCGGAAGCGCGCAGGTAACCTTCAACGCCGTCAGCCAGTTCTACGGTTGCGCCTTTAGCGTCAACAGCAGTCACTTTACCGTTTACGATTGCGCCTTTCTTGTTCAGTGCAACCCAGTTGTTGAACGGATCTTCTGCGAGCTGTTTAACGCCCAGGGAGATACGTTCACGCTCTGCGTCAACCTGCAGAACAACTGCTGCGATTTCGTCGCCTTTTTTGTATTCACGAACTGCTTCTTCGCCTGCAACGTTCCAGGAGATGTCAGACAGGTGAACCAGGCCATCGATGCCGCCGTCCAGGCCGATGAAGATACCGAAGTCAGTGATAGACTTGATTTTACCTTCAACACGGTCGCCCTTGTTGTGGGTTTCCGCGAACTGCTGCCATGGGTTGTTTTTGCACTGCTTCAGGCCCAGGGAGATACGACGACGTTCTTCGTCGATATCCAGAACCATCACTTCCACTACATCACCAACGTTAACAACTTTGGATGGGTGGATGTTTTTGTTGGTCCAGTCCATTTCGGAAACGTGCACCAGGCCTTCAACGCCTTCTTCGATTTCAACGAAGCAGCCGTAGTCGGTCAGGTTGGTAACGCGACCAGTCAGTTTAGTACCTTCTGGGTAACGCTTAGCGATAGCTACCCATGGATCTTCGCCCAGCTGTTTCAGGCCGAGGGATACACGAGTACGCTCGCGGTCGAACTTCAGCACTTTAACAGTGATTTCGTCGCCCACGTTCACGATTTCGCTTGGGTGCTTAACGCGTTTCCACGCCATGTCGGTGATGTGCAGCAGGCCATCAACGCCGCCCAGGTCAACGAATGCGCCGTAGTCAGTGAGGTTCTTAACGATACCTTTGACTTCCATGCCTTCCTGCAGATTTTCCAGCAGCTGATCGCGTTCTGCGCTGTTTTCGGATTCGATAACGGCACGACGGGAAACAACAACGTTGTTACGCTTCTGGTCCAGCTTGATTACTTTGAACTCAAGCTCTTTGCCTTCGAGGTGCAGGGTGTCACGGACTGGACGAACGTCTACCAGAGAACCTGGCAGGAACGCACGAATACCATTCAGCTCAACAGTGAAGCCACCTTTAACTTTGCCGTTGATAACACCGACCACAGTTTCAGCTTCTTCGTAAGCTTTTTCCAGCGTGATCCATGCTTCGTGACGTTTAGCTTTCTCACGAGACAGCAGGGTTTCGCCGAAGCCGTCTTCTACTGCGTCCAGAGCAACGTCAACTTCGTCACCTACCTGGATTTCCAGCTCGCCCTGGGCGTTTTTGAACTGCTCAGCCGGGATGGCGGACTCAGATTTCAGACCGGCGTCAACCAGTACTACGTCTTTGTCGATAGCAACAACAACACCGCGAACGATGGAACCCGGACGGGTTTCGATTTCTTTTAAGGATTCTTCAAACAGTTGAGCAAAAGATTCAGTCATGTTTAATCTTCAGGTTAATATTAACGTCCACCTGGCTCCGTGCCGGATGGGGTTGTTTCACATACCCGCCGTCAATCCATTGCAGCGGGGGTACTGCTAAATCGGTCGCGATTACGCGAGTGCCAGTTTTTGGCGCGCATATTGTAGCGCTTTTTCAATCACTTGCTCAATAGTTAAACTGGTTGAATCCAGCACTAATGCGTCTTGCGCGGGAACAAGTGGTGCGACGGCGCGGTTACGATCGCGGTCATCGCGCTCTTTTATCTCGGATAAAAGGCGATCAAAGTTAACACTAAACCCCTTTTCCTGCAACTGAAGCATGCGGCGTTGAGCACGTTCTTCCGAAGAGGCGTCAAGGAAAATTTTCACTGGCGCATCAGGGAATACCACGGTTCCCATGTCGCGGCCGTCGGCGATCAGCCCCGGCGCTTCGCGGAAACCGCGCTGGCGACGTAACAGCGCTTCACGAACGCGTGGGAAAGCCGCCACCTGAGAGGCCGCATTGGCCACTTCCTGCGTACGGATTTCACCGCTGACATCTTCCCCTTCCAGGATCACTTCAAGGTTGCCATCAGTAGAGACAAAGCGCACATCCAGATGTGCAGCCAGCGGTACCAGCGCTTCTTCAGACGCAACATCTACATGATGATGCAGCGCAGCCAGCGCCAGCACGCGATAGATTGCTCCCGAATCTAAAAGATGCCATTGCAATGCTTCCGCCATCGCTTTGCACAGAGTACCTTTCCCTGCGCCACTTGGCCCATCAATGGTGATTACCGGGGCAATTGCCGTCATCTTTTTCTCCTTAATTAAGGCATACCGTTTACATGAACGCCGCGCATTATACGCGCCAACGTGCGCAACTGTTACCTTTGCGTGCAAATTACGGAATGATTGAAGCAGAGTGTAGAAGAAATGAAAGAGGATGACTGTCAGAAAGCGTAAGGAAATGCCGCATCAGGAGATGCGGCATACGATCGTCAGGCCAGGGTGCTAATGCGCGCCAGCTGTTCGAAGTAGTCCGGGAAGGTTTTCGCCGTGCACTTCGGGTCAAGGATGGTGACTGGCGTATCTGACAGCGCCACCAGCGAGAAACACATCGCCATGCGGTGATCGTTGTAGGTGCCAATTTCTGCAAATTGCAGTTTTGCCGGCGGCGTGACGCGAATGTAGTCTTCGCCCTCTTCTACCACCGCCCCCACTTTACGCAGCTCGGTTGCCATTGCGAACAGGCGGTCAGTCTCTTTTACGCGCCAGTTATAGATGTTACGCAGCGTGGTGGTGCCTTTCGCAAACAGCGCAGCGGTGGCGATGGTCATTGCCGCGTCAGGAATATGGTTCATGTCCATGTCGATGGCGTTCAGCTCACCGTGCGTACAGGAGATGAAGTCATCGCCCCAGGTCACAACCGCGCCCATTTTTTCCAGCACGTCGGCAAAACGAATGTCGCCCTGCACGCTGTTGCGACCAATACCCGTCACTTTTACCGTACCGCCTTTAATCGCACCCGCGGCCAGGAAGTAGGACGCGGATGACGCATCCCCTTCAACCAGGTAGTTGCCCGGAGACTGGTACTGCTGTGCCCCGCGCACCACGAAGCGCTGATAAGACTGGTTTTCCACCTCAACGCCGAAGGTTTTCATCAGGTGCAGCGTGATATCAATGTACGGCTTAGAGACCAGGTCGCCTTTAATGCTAATCACGGTATCATTTGGAGCCAGCGGTGCGGTCATCAGCAATGCCGTCAGGAACTGGCTGGAGACGCTACCGTCAACCTCAACATTACCGCCAGTGAAACCACCGCGCAGACGCAGTGGCGGGTAATTTTCTTGCTCAAGATAATCAATCTGCGCGCCGCCCTGACGCAGGGCATCGACCAGGTGGCCGATCGGACGCTCTTTCATGCGCGGCTCGCCGGTCAGCACAATATCGTTGCTCCCAAGACACAGCGCAGCGGCCAGAGGACGCATCGCCGTACCGGCGTTACCCAAGAAAAGCTCCAGCGCTTCAGCGGAATGTAATGCGCCGCCGTTACCGGTGACTTCACAACGGGTACGATCGTCTGACAGCGCATACTGAACGCCCAACGCTTTCAGTGCATTGAGCATATGGCGCACGTCATCGCTGTCCAGCAGGTTGGAAAGGACGGTGGTGCCGTTTGCCAGAGCTGCCAGCAGCAGAGCGCGGTTCGAGACACTTTTTGAACCAGGCAGATTAATGGTGCCATCTACCCGCGCGATAGGTTGTAACGTCAGGGATTCCATGAAACTTAACTCTCAACTCAACATAATAAAAACCCCGCAGGAACGCTGCGGGGGTGAAAAACAGCCAATTAACCGTGACGACGTTCGAAGTCGATCATGAAATCAGTCAGGGCTTTAACGCCTTCCAGCGGCATCGCGTTATAGATAGAGGCACGCATACCGCCTACCACACGGTGACCTTTCAGCGCATGCAGACCCGCCGCGAAGGACTCTTCCAGGAACACGTTATCCAGGTTGTTGTCCGCCAGCTGGAACGGCACGTTCATGCGCGAACGGTTAGTTTTGGCGACATCGTTACGGTAGAAATCGCTCTTGTCGATCACGCCGTACAGCAGTTCAGCTTTTTGCTGATTGATCTTGTCCATCTGCGCCACGCCGCCTTTTTGCTTCAGCCATTTGAAGACCAGGCCGGAGAGATACCAGGCGAACGTTGGTGGAGTGTTGAACATGGAATCGTTGTCGTTCAGGACGGTGTAATCCAGAATTGACGGGCAAGACTTATGGGCTTTCCCCAGCAGGTCTTCACGCACGATAACGATAGTCAGACCCGCAGGACCGATGTTTTTCTGGGCACCCGCGTAGATGACGCCGTAGCGGCTGACGTCCAGCGGCGTGGACAGAATGGTGGAGGAGAAGTCCGCCGTCACAATGACATTTTCGCCAAAGTCTGGCTCTTCGTGAATAGCGATACCGTCGATGGTTTCGTTCGGGCAGTAATGAAGATACGCGGCGTTGTCAGAAAGCTGCCACTCACTCATCGGCTTCACGGCGCGCATACCGTCAACGGTCACTTTGGCATCGATAACGTTCGGCGTGCAATATTTGTGCGCTTCTTTTACCGCACTGGCCGCCCAGTAGCCGGCATCAACGTAATCAGCGGTGGATTTGTCGCCCAGCAGATTGAGCGGAATACCCGCAAACTGACCGCGTCCACCGCCGTGACAGAACAATACTTTGTAGTTCGAGGGAATGTTCAGCAGATCGCGAAAATCCTTTTCTGCCTCTTCCGCCACCTGAATAAACGCTTTACCCCGGTGGCTGACTTCCATCACCGACGTACCCAGACCGTTCCAGTCACACAGCTCCTGTTGAGCCTGTTTGAGCACGTCTGCCGGTAACATTGCCGGACCTGAACTGAAATTAAAGACTTGAGCCATTTCCCCTCACCACGCTAAAAGCCATAAGTTATAACTGTGGATATCGGTTTTATCATTCAGTGACACGCGCCGCAATGTCTAAAACTTATGGCCGAAGAAATGTGCCCCTCGTCACACAAAACAATCTGCCGTATCGTTGTCGCAAAACCGACAAAATCGCTGTCAGGTAATGCGTTTAGCCCGGCTAACCTTCGTCCATTCTGGATTTGTACAGCGAGGGCATAATTGATGATCGCCCGCCTGCATGACCACCACATGGCTGCATTTTATGCAGGCATACTGGCCCGCATCAGGGACGGTTTTGTATCGCTCGATAAGCATATCCGGCAGTATGCACAGGCCGGGCTTGACCTCATCGTCAGGATAGTAATAAACGCTGATTTGACCGTTCGTTTCCATAATCGCCAGACGCACCTGCCCCAGCTGTTCAACGCTGCTTATACGTAGCTCCATAAAGAACTCAAACTCCGTCATATTGGCGCTTTGCACATTCTCCCAGGCCAGTTGACCATCTTCGACAATCACCACCGGTTTTCCTTCGAACAGATCTTCCAGTTTTTCACTTTTCGACATCAGCCACATGACCAGCCGGTACAGCAGCGCAAGCGTCACGAAGACGATAAAAACCGGCACCATCGGCACATCGTCATAAAAGGCAACGTCCCCTGCCGCCGAACCCAGCGTCAGGATAATCAGCACTTCAAACAGTGACATCTGCCGCACGCCGCGACGTCCGGTGATTTTCAGGAACAGGAAGACGAGTACAAAGGTGTACAGGCTACGCAACGCCACTTCGCCTAAAAACTCAGGTGGGACTTTATCAAACGCCATCCGCTGGAGATCAAATGCTTTCATTTTTTTATGCCTTAACAGTAGGTTACTGCTTATAAGCATAGCCCAGCCATTTATTTTCGCCGGAGATAGCACCCGTCACGCAAAACCCGTATCATTGCGCGCTTTACGTACGATAAAAGTGAACGCCATGACTCAAACGTTTATCCCCGGCAAAGACGCCGCTCTGGAAGATTCCATCGCTCGCTTCCAGCAGAAACTGACCGACCTGGGCTTTAATATCGAAGAAGCCTCCTGGCTGAATCCGGTGCCTCACGTCTGGTCCGTGCATATTCGCGACAAAGACTGTGCGCTGTGCTTCACCAACGGCAAAGGCGCGACCAAAAAAGCGGCACTGGCCTCTGCGCTGGGTGAGTATTTTGAGCGTCTGTCCACCAACTATTTCTTCGCCGACTTCTGGCTGGGTGAAACGATTGCCAACGGCCCGTTCGTTCACTACCCGAACGAAAAATGGTTCCCGCTACCCGAAGACGACGAACTGCCGGAAGGCATTCTCGATGCCCGCCTGCGCGCGTTCTACGATCCGGAAAACGAACTGACCGCCAGCATGCTGATCGACCTGCAATCCGGCAATGAGGATCGTGGTATCTGCGCCCTGCCGTTCACCCGTCAGTCTGACGAGCAGACCGTTTACATTCCAATGAACATCGTTGGCAATCTGTATGTGTCTAACGGTATGTCTGCCGGTAACACCCGTAACGAAGCGCGTGTACAGGGGTTGTCTGAAGTTTTCGAGCGTCACATCAAAAACCGTATTATTGCTGAATCCATCAGCCTGCCGGAGATCCCGGCTGACGTGCTGGCGCGCTACCCGGGCGTGGTGGAATCCATCGCCAAACTGGAAGCGGAAGGTTTCCCAATCTTTGCTTATGACGGCTCTCTGGGCGGCAAATATCCGGTTATCTGCGTGGTACTGTTTAACCCGGCAAATGGCACCTGCTTCGCCTCTTTCGGCGCGCACCCGGACTTCGGCGTGGCGCTGGAGCGTACCGTGACCGAACTGCTGCAAGGTCGTAGCCTGAAAGATCTCGACGTCTTCACCCCGCCAACCTTTGATGATGAAGAAGTCGCCGAGCACACCAACCTCGAAACGCACTTCATCGACTCCAGCGGTTTGATCTCCTGGGATATGTTCAAACAGGACGCGGACTATCCGTTCGTGGACTGGAGCTTTGCCGGTACGACGGAAGAAGAGTTCGCCACCCTGATGGCGATCTTCAACGCGGAAGATCAGGAAGTCTATATTGCCGACTATGAACACCTCGGCGTTTATGCGTGCCGTATTATTGTGCCGGGTATGTCGGACATCTATCCGGCAGAAGATCTGTGGCTGGCGAACAACAGCATGGGCGCGCATCTGCGTGAAACCCTGCTGGCCCTGCCGGGCAGCGAGTGGGATAAAGAAGATTATCTGAACCTGATCGCCCAACTGGACGAAGAAGGACACGATGATTTCACCCGCGTACGCGAACTGCTGGGTCTGGCAACCGGAAAAGATAACGGCTGGTACACGCTGCGCATCGGCGAGCTAAAAGCGATGCTGGCGCTGGCGGGCGGCGATCTGGATCAGGCTTTGGCCTGGACCGAGTGGACGATGGAGTTTAACCAGTCCGTCTTCTCCGCCGAGCGCACTAACTATTACCGTTGCCTGCAAACGCTGCTCCTGCTTTCTCAGGAAGACGACCGCGAGCCATTGCAGTATCTGAACGCCTTCGTCCGCATGTACGGTGCAGATGCCGTTGAAGCTGCCAGCGCTGCGCTGAGCGGTGAAGAACCGTTCTATGGCCTGCAAGCGGTTGACAGCGATCTGAAAGCCTTCCCGGCGCATCAGTCGCTGCTGAATGCGTATGAAAAATTGCAGAAGGCTAAAGCCGCTTACTGGTCAAAATAAGCGCATATAACATTAATGGCTGTAGGCGTATTCAATCGCCTGAGCTATATTACGGGGCAATTTCATTGCCCCTTTTTTTTATTTTTCCGCAATGACGTTTAATTGTAATAATTAAGTTAACCACGGGTAAATATAAAAACGCTTACCTGGGCTTTACTGTTACTAATTCTAATAAATACTCCATTTTAATTAACTGTTCCACGGGAGGCTGAAGGAAAAAATTCAACTCTTTTCATAACTTTTAAAATTTATTTTTATACGGATAATCAAATACTTACTCCGCTTTTGCTGTAAAACCATACACACTGCGGGCCTATAAGCCAGGCGAGATATGATCTATATCAATTTCTCTTCTATAATGCTTTGTTAGTATTTCGTCGCCGACTTAATAAAGAGAGAGTTAGTGTGAAAGCTGACAACCCTTTTGATCTATTACTCCCCGCTGCGATGGCGAAAGTTGCCGAAGAAGCGGGTGTCTACAAAGCAACGAAACATCCGATGACGACGTTCTTTCTGGCCATTACGGCTGGGGTGTTCATCTCCATCGCTTTCGTCTTCTATATCACAGCCACCACCGGCACTGCCGGGATGCCTTTCGGCATAGCGAAACTGATTGGTGGTATTTGCTTCTCACTGGGCCTGATCCTCTGCGTCATCTGCGGCGCCGACCTCTTCACCTCAACGGTGCTGATTGTTGTGGCAAAAGCCAGCGGAAGAATTACCTGGGGTCAACTGGGGCGCAACTGGCTCAACGTCTACGTTGGCAACCTGATTGGCTGTCTGCTCTTTGTTCTGTTGATGTGGCTTTCTGGCGAGTACATGACCGCCAACGGCGGCTGGGGGCTTAACGTCCTGCAAACCGCCGACCACAAAATGCACCATACATTTATCGAAGCCGTTGCTCTCGGCATCCTTGCAAACCTGATGGTCTGCCTGGCGGTCTGGATGAGCTACTCTGGTCGTAGCCTGATGGATAAAGCCATGATTATGGTTCTGCCGGTTGCGATGTTTGTTGCCAGCGGCTTTGAGCACAGTATTGCGAATATGTTCATGATCCCGATGGGGATTGTTATCCGCAACTTTGCAAGCCCGGAGTTCTGGACTGCTGTTGGTTCAACCCCGGAAAGTTTTTCACACCTGACTATTATGAATTTCATTACTGATAACCTGATCCCCGTCACTATCGGGAACATTATCGGTGGGGGTCTGTTAGTTGGGTTGACATACTGGGTCATTTACCTGCGTGGCGGCGATCATCATTAATGGTTGTCTCAGGCAGTAAATAAAAAATCCACTTAAGAAGGTAGGTGTTACATGTCCGAGCTTAATGAAAAGTTAGCCACAGCCTGGGAAGGTTTTACGAAAGGTGACTGGCAGAATGAAGTCAACGTCCGTGACTTCATTCAGAAAAACTATACCCCGTATGAAGGTGACGAATCCTTCCTGGCTGGTGCGACTGATGCAACCACCAAGCTGTGGGACAGCGTAATGGAAGGCGTTAAACTGGAAAACCGCACTCACGCGCCAGTTGATTTTGACACCTCCGTTGCTTCTACCATCACTTCTCACGATGCTGGCTACATCAACAAAGCCCTTGAGAAAATCGTTGGTCTCCAGACTGAAGCACCACTGAAACGCGCAATCATCCCGTTCGGTGGCATTAAAATGGTTGAAGGTTCCTGCAAAGCGTATAACCGCGAGCTGGACCCAATGCTGAAAAAAATCTTCACCGAATACCGTAAAACCCATAACCAGGGTGTATTCGATGTTTACACCAAAGACATTCTGAACTGCCGTAAATCTGGCGTTCTGACCGGTCTGCCAGATGCCTATGGCCGTGGCCGTATCATCGGTGACTACCGTCGCGTTGCGCTGTACGGTATCGACTTCCTGATGAAAGACAAATACGCGCAGTTCGTCTCTCTCCAGTCTGACCTGGAAAACGGCGTAAACCTGGAAGCGACTATCCGTCTGCGTGAAGAGATTGCTGAACAGCACCGTGCGCTGGGTCAGATCAAAGAGATGGCGGCTAAATACGGCTGTGATATCTCTGGTCCTGCAACCAACGCTCAGGAAGCTATTCAGTGGACCTACTTCGGCTACCTGGCCGCGGTTAAGTCTCAGAACGGTGCAGCAATGTCCTTCGGCCGCGTATCCACCTTCCTGGATGCGTATATCGAACGCGATATCAAAGCAGGCAAAATCACCGAGCAAGACGCTCAGGAAATGATTGACCACCTGGTCATGAAACTGCGTATGGTTCGTTTCCTGCGTACTCCAGAATATGATGAGCTGTTCTCTGGTGACCCAATCTGGGCAACCGAATCTATCGGCGGTATGGGCGTAGATGGCCGTACGCTGGTAACCAAAAACAGCTTCCGCTTCCTGAACACCCTGTACACCATGGGTCCTTCTCCGGAGCCGAACATCACCGTTCTGTGGTCTGAAAAACTGCCACTGAACTTCAAGAAATTCGCCGCTAAAGTGTCCATCGACACCTCTTCTCTGCAATACGAGAACGATGACCTGATGCGTCCGGACTTCAACAACGACGACTACGCTATCGCGTGCTGCGTAAGCCCAATGGTTGTTGGTAAGCAAATGCAGTTCTTCGGTGCGCGTGCAAACCTGGCGAAAACCATGCTGTACGCAATCAACGGCGGCGTTGACGAAAAACTGAAAATGCAGGTTGGTCCTAAGTCTGAACCGATCAAAGGCGACCTTCTGAACTTCGACGAAGTGATGGAGCGCATGGATCACTTCATGGACTGGCTGGCTAAGCAGTATGTCACTGCGCTGAACGTCATCCACTACATGCACGACAAGTATAGCTACGAAGCCTCTCTGATGGCGCTGCACGACCGTGACGTCGTTCGCACCATGGCGTGTGGTATCGCAGGTCTGTCCGTTGCGGCTGACTCCCTGTCTGCAATCAAATATGCGAAAGTTAAACCAATTCGTGACGAAGATGGTCTGGCTATCGACTTCGAAATCGAAGGCGAATATCCGCAGTTTGGTAACAACGACGCTCGCGTTGATGACATGGCGGTTGACCTGGTAGAACGTTTCATGAAGAAAATTCAGAAACTCACTACCTATCGTAACGCTATCCCGACTCAGTCTGTTCTGACCATCACCTCTAACGTTGTGTATGGTAAGAAAACCGGTAACACCCCAGACGGTCGTCGTGCTGGCGCGCCATTCGGCCCAGGTGCTAACCCAATGCACGGTCGTGACCAGAAAGGTGCGGTTGCCTCTCTGACCTCCGTTGCTAAACTGCCGTTTGCATACGCGAAAGATGGTATCTCTTACACCTTCTCTATCGTGCCAAACGCGCTGGGTAAAGACGACGAAGTACGTAAAACTAACCTCGCGGGTCTGATGGATGGTTACTTCCACCACGAAGCGTCCATTGAAGGTGGTCAGCACCTGAACGTGAACGTGATGAACCGTGAAATGCTGCTCGACGCGATGGAACATCCTGAGAAATATCCTCAGCTGACCATCCGCGTATCTGGCTACGCAGTACGTTTTAACTCCCTGACGAAAGAACAGCAGCAGGACGTTATCACCCGTACTTTCACTCAGTCCATGTAAGTGGAATTGACTGAAATCACGCGTTAAAAAGCGTACAATAAAGGCTCCACGCAAGTGGGGCCTTTTTAACACCCTCGCTTCATCAGTCTCTTTTGTCCGCTATCTATACTTAATGGATAACAGCCAAAACAGACTCGACATAGCCTTTGAGCTGTGCATCTACATAGGCCCCCGGATGGGCCAAATTCGGAGATATCACCGCAATGTCAATTATTGGTCGCATTCACTCCTTTGAATCCTGTGGCACCGTCGATGGCCCGGGGATCCGCTTTATCACTTTTTTCCAGGGCTGCCTGATGCGCTGCCTGTACTGCCATAACCGTGACACCTGGGACACCCATGGCGGTAAAGAAGTCACCGTTGAGGATCTGATGAAAGAGGTGGTGACCTATCGCCACTTCATGAACGCGTCCGGTGGTGGCGTGACGGCATCCGGCGGTGAAGCCATTCTTCAGGCTGAATTTGTGCGCGACTGGTTCCGCGCCTGCCATAAAGAAGGTATTCATACCTGCCTCGACACCAACGGCTTTGTGCGCCGTTACGATCCGGTTATTGATGAACTGCTTGAAGTGACCGATCTGGTGATGCTCGATCTCAAGCAGATGAACGATGAGATCCACCAGAATCTGGTTGGCGTCTCAAACCACCGTACGCTGGAATTTGCCAAATACATTGCCAACAAAGGCGTCAAGACCTGGATCCGCTACGTGGTAGTACCGGGCTGGTCAGATGATGATGATTCTGCACATCGTCTGGGCGAATTTACCCGGGATATGGGTAACGTGGAGAAAATTGAACTCCTGCCCTATCACGAGCTGGGTAAACACAAATGGGTGGCAATGGGTGAAGAGTACAAGCTCGATGGCGTTAAGCCGCCGAAAAAAGAGACGATGGAGCGCGTCAAAGGTATTCTTGAGCAGTATGGCCACAAGGTCATGTATTAACGAAAGGCCCGGTGAAAACCGGGCCTTTTTATATTCTATTTAAAGACGCCGTTAATCACGGAAGTCACAATCGCGGTACTCAGCGCAATTAAGACCAGGTCGTCACCCACCACGCGCCATTCATAGCCCGGATAAGAAGGAAGCTGACCCAGCATATCGGCTGGCACGGTTTTCTTCGCAATGCCCGGAGGCAGTGGCTTACCGCGCGCCAGGTTTTTCGCAATACCCGGAGGCAGAGAGTCGTAGCCCGTTAAGCCGTAATTCAGTGCCAGATGGCGGGCATGATCGAAGCTCACGCGGACGTCAACATCATGACCCACATCGTTGCTGTTTTTAAAGCTCTTATCCGATTTTCCTGGATTATCCTGGCCGTTATTGTGCTTATTACCATGGTTACCAGCGTTCCCGTTACCATGATTGCCGCTATTACCTTGTCCGCCACCGTTTCCGTGACCACCGCCATTCCCGTTTCCAGGATTAGCCATGGCCGGAGCCGTTGCAAACGTTAAAGCCAACACTACGGCAAGTGCGGTAGTGGAAAAACGACGAGTAGACATGATTGCTGCCTTTTAGTGGTAGAACTCATTTGAATTATCGCCAGGCAGTAAAAACTCACAATAAGTAAAAGTCTTATATGTGACAGGGACAAAAAAGCCTGTCATCGACAGGCTTTTATTTAATCAGGCATGTGCCACTGGCGTTGGGTGCTCGCCCGCTTTGCGCAGCAGCATTAACAGATAAATAAACGATACGCTGGCGATCATGATAAACAGCAGATTATCAGAGTAATTTTGCATGAGCATAGCGGTAAAAGTCGGCCCCAGTAAACTGCCGATGGTGTAACTCAGCAACAATGCCTGGTTCATCGCCACCAGCTGGTGATGCTCAACTTTCTCACAGGCCCAGGCCATAGCGACCGGATAGAGCGTAAAACCCGCAGCCCCCAGAATGAACAGCGCAGGCGCCATCGCGGCGTTGCTGAGCATGGCGAGACAGCCCATGATGACCACGAAAACCTGGACGCGCAGCACCAGCAGACGACCAAAGCGGTCCGCCAGGCGGCCAATCGGCCACTGGCCGACAATCCCCGCGCTGACCATCACCGCCATCCAGAAACCGATCCCGGAATCGCTGACGCCCTGATGGTTGAGATAGAGCGGCATCAGGCCATAGAGCGACCCCAGCACAATCCCGGAAATAATACAGCCGTTAATCCCCAGGCGCGCCTGACGCAGTCTCAGCATCGGCCAAACGTGCGTGGCCTCCTGATGCTCACTGCTCTGGTTCACGATACGGGTAAAGAGCAGCGGCAGAATTGCGGCCAGCACCATCCCTGTTACCCATGGCAGAACGCTCATCAGGTCGGTTGGGAATTTGCTGACCATCAGTTGTCCCAGAACGGTACCGACGTAGTAAACCATCATATAAGCCGCCAGCAGACGCCCGCGATTACGGGACGTGCCGCTGCACATCAGCGCACTTTCAACCACCACCCAGATCATGGCGCAGCCAACGCCCGCAATAAAGCGCCAGACCATCCAGCTCCAGAAGCCGACCATCAGTCCTAAACCGGCGCATCCGACGGCAAAGATCAGTGACGCCAGATAATAACTGCGGTTAAAACCAAAGCGCTTAATAAGGCTGCCCGTTAATAAGGTTCCCAGCAGATTGCCCGTAAAAAAGGACGAGCTAACCATACCCACCTGCCAGGTTGGTAAGTTTTCATGGGCGAGCCATAGCGGGACGAGTGTGTTCAACACCGCGATCGCCAGGGTCAGCAAAAGCAGGCCACAGAGCAACAAAAGCACCGGGCGGGTATAGGTGGTCATGGATTAAAAACCGTGAGGAAGTTCAGATTTCGTGCGCATCATGCCACTGGCAAAAACAAAGTCAATCCACCGATTCAGGCGTCACGCACGATATGCGCCTTGTCGATTTAAAAAACTCATCCTGCTAATGCAAAGCCTGCTACCAATATTAATTATCTATTTGTTTTTATTTATTTCCGGGAATTTTAACAGCGAAACATCAGTCGAAAAATTTCATGAATGAAAAAAGAAAAGCCGGGCACTATGTCCCGGCTTTTTATAACAAAATCTAAAATTAGCTGGCGACAGCCATACCGACCGTCATATGCAGACCGTAAAATACGCCGCGACCAATTAACTCCCCTGCCAGCACCAGCACAAAGGCCAGTGACAGCAACGGTAGCGCAGGCGCGTAACCTTTAAGCTGAGGGGCAATCCAGCACACCAGCGCCGCCGTCAGCAGCACCACACGCCAGGCCATCAGAGAACCGTAATCCGGTACCAGCGCCGAAGCCTGTTGGATAGAGCTGTGAATCGTCGCCAGCTCCGCTCCCTGCATAAGCGCTACAACGGTACTGATGACCAGTGCCAGCAGCGAGACCGCGGGCAGCAGGCGCATCGCCCAACCATTAATGCCAGCTACACGCAGAAGCAGATAGCCCAGCAGCGGCCCGCCAATAAACATGGTCAGGAAGAAGCTCATCGGCGTCCAGACGCTGTACCAGGTCGGAACGGTATCGATGGTGTTGTACACCCGGACCATCATCCAGACGAAGACAACGCCCAGTACCATGGTGACGATGAGCCACAACGCACGTAACCCTGACGGCAGCTTTTTCAGCGCTGCCAGTAACCACCCCAGCCCGCCAACTGCAAAGAAGATTGCGCCGCTGGCAATCTCGTTACTCAGCGAAGAGGCACCTACACGGTTCAGGGAGTTAAACGCGCGCATCGGTGAGCCCAGGTGCAGCGTAGAGGCGATAAACCCAATCCCCATCAACACCCACAGGCCAAACATGCTCAACACTAAACGCTGCTGCTGTTCAGCATCGAGGTTCCCTTTTAACAGCGCCAGCGCAAGGACGATAAACCCGCCTGCAACACACTGCCCAAAGACCGTGAAGATCATAAGCGGCCATTCATGCCATCCACTTCCCATCTCACACCTCCTTCGGGTTTGCCAGGTAGCCGCTGGTGTCACCCGTCGGACGGCTGTTGGCGTTAGGTTTAATCACAATACTCGGCTTCGTGAAGTGCGCAGACGGCAGCGGCGCGACCGCAGCAAGCTGGCCGTGTTTTTTGCGCAGCTCTTCAATCGGGCCAAAGTCCAGCGCGCGCAGCGGGCAGGACTCGACGCAGATGGGCTTTTTGCCGTCCGCCACGCGGCTGTGGCAGCCGTCGCACTTGGTCATGTGGCCTTTAGCCGCGTTATACTGCGGCGCGCCGTACGGGCAGGCCATGTGGCAGTAGCGACAGCCGATGCAGACATCCTCGTCCACCACCACAAAACCGTCGTCTCGCTTGTGCATTGCCCCGCTCGGGCAGACCTTAGTGCAGGCCGGATCTTCGCAGTGGTTGCAGGCAATCGACAGGTAATAGGCGAAGACGTTCTGATGCCAGACGCCGTTATCCTCCTGCCAGTCGCCGCCCGCGTATTCATAAATACGACGGAAGCTGACGTCCGGGGTCAGGTCTTTATAATCCTTGCAGGCCAGCTCGCAGGTTTTACACCCGGTGCAGCGGCTGGAATCAATAAAAAATCCATACTGGGTTGTCATCGGTTACTCCTTACGCCTTTTCAACCTGAACGAGGTTTGTGTGGGATGGGTTGCCCTTCGCCAGCGGCGATGGACGCTGCGTAGTGAGAACGTTGATGCAGCCCGCCTGATCGATACGGTTCGCATCCGGGTTATACCAGGCCCCTTCCCCCAGCGCGACAACGCCAGGCATCATGCGCGGAGTCACTTTAGCTTCGATATGCACTTCGCCACGTCCGTTGAAGATACGTACGCGATCGCCATTACTGATGCCGCGCGCTTTCGCATCCATCGGGTTGATCCACATCTCCTGTCGGCAGGCCGCTTTCAGAACGTCAACGTTGCCGTAGGTGGAGTGAACACGCGCTTTGTAGTGGAAACCGGTTAACTGAAGTGGGAATTTCTCCGTCAGCGGATCGTTGTAGTTTTCGAAGCCAGGCGTATAGATCGGCAGCGGATCGATAACGTCCCCTTCCGGCAATTCCCACGTTGCGGCAATTTTTGCCAGCTCTTCGGAGTAGATCTCGATTTTGCCCGACGGCGTGGTCAGCGGATTGGCCTGCGGATCGTCGCGGAAGGCTTTATACGCCACGTGATGCCCTTCCGGATCGCGCTGCTTGTACATGCCCTGCTTGCGGAAGGTATCGAAGTCCGGCAGGTATGGAATGGCTTTGCGTGAGAGCTCGTGCAGATGGCGCATCCACTCTTCCTGAGTACGCCCCTCTGTGAACTGCTGCTCAACGCCAAGACGTTTCGCCAGCTCGGACGTCATCTCATAGATAGTTTTGCACTCGAAGCGCGGTTTGATGGCCTGGTCTGTGAAGATCACATAGGACATGTTGCCGCAGGAGGCGTCCAGCGCGAAATCCATCTGCTCAGAGGCGGTGCAGTCTGGGAGCAGAATATCGGCATACTTCGCCGATGAGGTCATGTGGCAGTCGATCACCACAATCATTTCGCACTTCTTGTCGTCCTGCAAAATTTCGTGGGTGCGGTTGATCTCTGAGTGCTGGTTGATCAGGCAGTTACCGGCATAGTTCCAGATCATTTTGATTGGCACATCCAGCTTATCTTTACCCCGAACGCCGTCGCGTAGCGCGGTCATTTCCGGGCCGCGCTCGATCGCGTCCGTCCACATAAACATGGAGATGCTGGTCTGAACCGGGTTATCCAGCGTTGGCATACGTTCAAACGGTACTTCATACGAGCCTTCACGCGCCCCGCTATTACCGCCGTGAATGCCGACGTTGCCAGTCAGAATCGAGAGCATAGAAATAGCGCGGGTGGCAATTTCGCCGTTCGCGTGACGCTGCGGTCCCCAGCCCTGGCTGATATAAGCCGGTTTTGCTGAACCAATTTCACGGGCCAGTTGAACAATACGTTCGACTGGAATGCCGGTGATGGTAGATGCCCACTCAGGGGTTTTCGCTACCCCGTCGCTGCCCTGACCAAGAATATACGCTTTGTAATGCCCGTTAGCCGGTGCGCTGGCTGGCAGCGTCTTCTCGTCATAGCCGACGCAGTATTTATCAAGGAACGGCTGATCGACGAGGTTTTCAGTGATCATCACATACGCCAGCGCATTGACCAGCGCCGCATCGGTACCAGGGCGGATAGGGATCCACTCGTCTTCTCGCCCCGCGCCGGTATCGGTGTAGCGCGGATCGACGATGATCATACGTGCGTTGGATTTGGCGCGCGCCTGCTCAAGATAATAGGTTACCCCACCGCCGCTCATACGCGTTTCGCCCGGGTTGTTGCCGAACAATACCACCAGCTTGCTGTTTTCTATATCCGACGGGCTGTTACCGTCTGCCCAGCCGCCATAGGTGTAGTTCAGGCCCGCGGCAATCTGTGCGGAAGAGTAGTCGCCATAATGGTTGAGATAGCCGCCGCAGCAGTTCATCAGGCGCGCTACCAGCGTTTTACCCGGCGGCCAGGAGCGGGTCATGGTGCCGCCCAGCGTCCCGGTGCCATAGTTCAGGTAGATGGATTCGTTGCCGTATTCTTTGATCAGGCGCTGCATGTTGGTCGCGATAATATCGTAGGCTTCGTCCCAGCTAATGCGCTCGAACTTCCCTTCCCCACGCTTACCGACACGCTTCATCGGATATTTCAGACGATCCGGGTTATAAACGCGACGGCGCATTGAGCGGCCACGCAGACAGGCACGAACCTGGTGTAACCCTTCGTAGTTATCATCGCCGGTATTGTCGGTTTCAACGTATTTGATTTCACCGTCCACAACATGCATACGCAGGGGACAACGGCTACCACAGTTAACGGTACAGGCACTCCACACCACTTTTTCCGGGGCTGAAGCGGGAGACAGAGCCTCCGCCGCCGACGCCAGACGGGTAAAAGGAAGCGTAAAGGCGCTGCTGGCAACCGCCAGACCACCTATTGCCGTGGTTTTCATCAACCCACGGCGAGTGACCTCGGCAGCCATTAACGCTTCAGGCGCTTTGATTTTCATAAAGACTCACTTTGGTTGCTCACAAAGAAAAGAGAGGCGGCGCATACCGCTATGTAGTTTTATATATAACGAATTCCTTCGTTACAGGTGTTTTATGCTAACTTTCGTTCGGAGGAGTATTACTACTTTAGAGGGAGGGAATATTGCGTCGTATCAAATCAAAGATATAAAAAAAGCGCCCTGAGGCGCTTTTTTGTTTTGCAGCAAAATATTAGCCGATGAACTGCTGGCCTTTCATGTAAGGACGCAGCACCTCAGGGATCTCAATACGACCATCTGCCTGCTGGTAGTTCTCCAGCACGGCAACCAGCGTACGGCCAACCGCCAGACCAGAACCGTTCAGGGTATGAACCAGACGGGTCTTCTTGTCGGACTTGCTGCGGCAACGCGCCTGCATACGACGCGCCTGGAAATCCCAGACGTTAGAGCAAGAGGAGATTTCACGGTAGGTGTTTTGCGCAGGCACCCAGACTTCGAGGTCGAAGGTTTTGCAGGCGCCGAAGCCCATGTCACCGGTGCACAGCGCCATACGGCGGTATGGCAGCCCCAGCAGCTCCAGCACTTTCTCTGCGTGACCTGTCATCTCTTCCAGCGCGTCCATAGACTCTTCCGGACGAACGATCTGCACCATCTCAACTTTATCGAACTGGTGCATACGGATCAGACCGCGCGTATCACGACCGTAAGAACCGGCTTCAGAACGGAAACATGGAGAGTGCGCAGTCAGTTTGATTGGCAGATCGTCTTCGTCGATGATCTCATCACGCACGAGGTTGGTCAGCGGCACTTCCGCGGTTGGGATCAGCGCGTAGTTGCTGCTGTCAGCTTCTTCGTCCAGCGGACGGGTATGGAACAGATCGCCGGCAAATTTCGGCAGCTGGCCTGTACCGTACAGCGTATCGTGGTTAACCAGATACGGAACGTAGGTTTCGCTGTAGCCATGCTGCTCGGTGTGCAGATCCAGCATAAATTGCGCCAGCGCGCGATGCAGGTGAGCAATCTGACCTTTCATTACCACGAAGCGAGAACCGGTCAGCTTAACCGCAGCCGCAAAGTCCAGGCCCGCGTGCATTTCGCCCAGCGTCACGTGATCGCGCACCTCGAAGTCAAACTCGCGAGGCGTACCCCAGCGTTTCACTTCAACGTTGTCGTTTTCGTCTTTGCCGACAGGGACGCTGTCGTCAGGAATGTTCGGGATCGCCAGAGCGATATCACGAATTTCAGCCTGAAGAACGTCCAGTTCAGCTTTCGCCTGATCCAGCTCTTCACCCAGTTTGTTCACTTCCAGGCGTAATGGCTCAATATCTTCCCCGCGCGCTTTCGCCTGGCCAATGGATTTCGATCGAGAATTACGCTCTGCCTGCAGATTTTCTGTTTGTACCTGCAAAACTTTACGACGCTCTTCAAGAGCGCGCAGCTTATCTACATCCAGCTTAAAGCCCCGGCGTGCCAGTTTTTCAGCGACTGCGTCTGGCTCATTACGCAGCAGATTGGGATCGAGCATGCTTATCCTGTGCTTATCGAATTAAAAGAGGAAAAAGTGACCACAGCCTGCGGCCACAGAGATATATTGCCAACATTACCGCAACGATTGAACTAACGGTAGCGTTTTATAGGGCTATTTTGATCCTGTCCGGCAAGCCAGGCGAGCTTTTCGCCAATCTTACCCTCAAGACCTCTGTTTGTGGGGTGATAATAGCGGGTTTGTGCCATCTCCTGTGGGAAATACTCCTCGCCGGCGGCGTAGGCGTTGGGTTCGTCATGGGCGTAGCGATACTCCTGCCCGTAACCCATCTCTTTCATCAATTTGGTTGGCGCATTGCGCAGATGAACCGGCACATCGTAGTCCGGACGTTCACGTGCATCCGACATCGCCGCTTTGAAGGCGGTATACACCGCGTTACTTTTCGGTGCGCAAGCCAGATAGACAATTGCCTGCGCAATGGCACGCTCGCCCTCCGCAGGCCCGACGCGGGTAAAGCAGTCCCAGGCGGAAATAGCGACCTGCATGGCGCGTGGATCGGCATTACCGACATCTTCTGACGCAATCGCCAGGCAGCGACGCGCGACATATAACGGATCGCCACCGGCGGTGATGATACGCGCATACCAGTAGAGCGCCGCATCCGGAGCGCTGCCGCGCACGGACTTGTGTAATGCAGAGATGAGGTCGTAAAAACGATCGCCTTTATTATCGAAGCGCGCGCTGCGCTCACCGGCAATTTCGGTGAGCAGCTCAGGCTTTAATACGCGCTTGCCCGCATCGTCCACTTCGGCCATATCGGCCATCATTTCGAGCGTGTTCAACGCACGACGGGCATCACCGTTAACCAGTTCGGCGATAGCAAGACGCGTCTCGTCCGGCAGAACGATATCCTGCCCGCCGTAACCGCGCGCTTTGTCCTCCATCGCCTGCGTCAGAACTTTTTCAATATCTTCCGTGGTCAGCGATTTAAGCAGATACACGCGCGCCCGGGAGAGCAGCGCAGAGTTCAGTTCAAACGACGGGTTTTCCGTGGTGGCGCCGATAAAGAAAATCGTACCGTCTTCAATGTGCGGCAGAAAGGCGTCCTGCTGGCTCTTGTTGAAGCGGTGAACTTCGTCGACAAACAGAATGGTGCGACGTCCGGCATTGCGGTTTTGTCGCGCCCGCTCGATCGCCTCGCGGATCTCTTTCACCCCCGACGTGACCGCCGAGATGCGCTCAACGTCCGCGTTGGCATAGCGGGCGATCACTTCAGCGAGCGTGGTTTTTCCGGTGCCGGGTGGCCCCCAGAGGATCATGGAGTGCAGATGCCCCGCCTCAATAGCGCGCGGCAAGGGTTTCCCCGCAGCCAGCAGATGTTGCTGACCGATGTACTGCGCTAAATTTTCTGGCCGCATACGGGCGGCCAGAGGTTGAAACGCATTATCTGAAAAATCGAGCGACAGGTTGCTCACTCATGCCTCTTACTTATTGCGTTGGTCGTCCACCGTTACGCCCTGCGGCGGGGTAAAGGTGAATTTCGATGCATCAATGGCGCCGTTTTGCTGAGACTTCAACTGATAGCTGCTGCGCTGATCGTCCTGCTCAACCGCGCCGAACTGATTGATGGTACCGTTGCTGCTCACGTTAATGGTGAACTGCTTCAGATTACCGTTGCTGCCTTTTGGCGTCAGGACGAACTCATCACCGTTTTGTTTGATGTTGTACTGCTGCCAGTCGCTGGACTGGTTACGGGCAATGAGCATAAACGGCGTATTGCTGGTCGCGTCTTTTAGCCAGGTGGCGGTCGCCTGCTCAACAAACGGATTGTAGAACCACAGGGTTTTACCGTCAGACACCAGAACGCTTTCATCCGGCTGGGTCATGTGCCAGTTGAACAGATTTGGGCGTTTCACCCACAAATCTCCCTGGCCCTCCTGCACCGCGTTGCCGCTGCCGTCAGTCACTTTTTGCGTGAAGCTGGCGTGGAAACTGCTCACTTTATCCAGTCGGCTTTTAAGGTCGCTGGCTGCATCAGCCCAGACGCTGCTGGCAACAAAACTGGAGAGTAATGCACAGGCGATGGCGATTTTTTTCATTGTTATTCCTTAAAATACGTCTTCCCGATATGGGGGTTCCGTTTCTATTCTGTACCTGCCCGAAGGCAGGCGACAGAAGAATATGCTTAATTTTTGCTGATTTACCCTTCTTTGCAATCGCTGAAGATTACTCAAAAGGCGGTGGCGCCAGCACCTCACGGTTACCGTTGTGCCCCTGTTCGCTCACGATGCCCTGGGCTTCCATCTGCTCAATGATACGCGCCGCGCGGTTGTAACCGATACGGAACTGGCGCTGCACGCCGGAGATGGACGCTTTGCGTTTTTCGGTAACGAAATTAACCGCCTGGTCGAATAACGGATCCAGCTCTTCGCCGCCGTCAAAACCACCGCCGCCACCTTCGTTTTCGCTGTCAGAGGTGATGCCGTCAACATATTGCGGTCGCCCGCGCGCTTTCCAGTCCTGCACAACCGCGTGCACTTCCTGGTCGCGAACAAACGCACCGTGAACACGCACCGGCGAGGTGGAGTTCGGCCCGGAATAGAGCATATCACCCATCCCCAGCAGCGACTCTGCTCCGCCCTGGTCAAGGATAGTACGGGAGTCAATTTTACTCGACACGGTAAACGCGATACGGGTCGGGATGTTTGCCTTAATAAGACCGGTGATTACATCCACGGACGGACGCTGCGTTGCCAGTACCAGGTGGATGCCCGCCGCGCGCGCTTTCTGTGCCAGACGCGCAATCAGCTCTTCCACTTTCTTGCCAACGGTCATCATCAGGTCGGCAAATTCATCCACCAGCACCACGATGTAAGGCAGTTTTTCCAGCACCGGATGCTGGGCATCCATGCTGTCACCCGGCTTCCAGTATGGGTCCGGAATCGGACGGCCCATACGCGCCGCCTCGGCGATTTTCTCGTTATAACCGGCCAGGTTACGCACGCCCAGCGCCGACATCAGCTTGTAGCGACGCTCCATTTCATTGACGCTCCAGCGTAATGCGTTGGCGGCGTCCTTCATGTCGGTAACCACTTCCGTTAACAGATGCGGAATGCCTTCGTAGACGGACAGTTCGAGCATTTTCGGGTCAATCATGATGAAACGCACGTCTTCAGGCTGCGCTTTATAGAGCATACTGAGGATCATGGCGTTCACCCCGACCGATTTACCGGAGCCGGTAGTCCCCGCAACCAGCAGGTGCGGCATCTTCGCGAGATCGGCAACCACCGGATCGCCTGCGATATCTTTACCCAGCACCACGGTCAGCGGGGACGGGTTGTCGCGGAATTTGGTGTTGTCCAGAACTTCACGCAGATAAACGGTCTGGCGTTTCTTGTTTGGCAGCTCAAGGCCAACGTAAGGCTTGCCTGGGATCACTTCCACCACGCGTACCGCCACGGTGGACAGAGAACGCGCCAGGTCGCGGGAGAGGTTAGAAATACGCGCCGCTTTTACGCCCGGTGCCAGGTTCAGTTCGAAACGGGTGATCACCGGGCCCGGTGAGTAGTTCACCACGTCCGCTTTAATGCGGAAGTCAGCCAGACGCGCTTCCACCAGACGGGCCATCTGCTCAAGGGCAAAGGTATCCACCGGCTCGACTTCCGCTGGCGGTGGCGTTAACAGATCCAGCGACGGCAGCGGCGTACTTGGTCGTTGCAGCGGTCGGCTGTCTCCGTTACGCATCAGCAGCGGGTGAATCAGGCTCTCCTGCGGCTGTGGTGCTGGCTGCTGGGACTGTGGCTGAGGCGGTTGAGAAGGTGTCTGCGGCTGCGCATACGCCTGCGGCGCCGGCTGTTGCGGCTGCACGTAAGCCTGTGGTGCAGGCGGCTGACGCACCGGCTCCGCTTCCGGCATTACGCTCGGCGTGAACAGCGGTTCGCTTGGGCCATCATCCACCAGATCTTTCATTGGTGAGAATTCGAAATCCGACAGCGAGAACGGGTTTGCCCCCGAAGGTTGCTCACCGGAATAACGCTGCTGCTGCGTTGCTGCAAACTGGCGCGCCAGCTCCGCTTCGGTCGCATCATCGTCGTCCTGCTGTGAAGGCACGTGATGCTGTGAAGGCACGTCATGCTGATACTCTTCGCCGTAACGCTGATTCTGCTGGGCAGCAAACTGACGCGCCAGCTCATCCTGATGCAGTTCGTCGGCATCATCTTCGTAGTCGGACTCACGGGCTTTTTCTTCAGCCATACGCTGGGAAGGCAGTTTAATGCCATAAGAGGCCAGCTCCCGGCGAGTCGGTACGCGCACGCGGTTAGGGCGCGGCAGCTGTGGACCAATGCCCTCTTTCACCTGAGGACGCGGGGCGCTGTCGGCTGCCGGGCTGAATAGCGGAGCGGACGCGGCAGCGGCTGCCGTTGCCTGCTTCACGGCTTCTGCACCCGACGCAACGGCTGGCGTAGGTTCTACAGGTGGAACGCTGACCGAAGGCGCTTTTGCAACAGGTTCCTGCACCGGCTCGGGCACGGGCTGATACCAGGCGGCAAGCTGCTCGCGCTCACGGGCGCGGCGCTCTTCCACTTCTTCAAAATAGTATAATGGCGGACGGGATGGCTTCGCTTCCTCCACCACTTCGGGTTCAGACACCGGTGCAACGTATGGCTGTTCAGGTACAGCGGGTTCGGGCGTATAAGCCTGATACGGTTGTTGCGGCACGCTGGCAGGCTCAGGCGGCTGATACGGTTGCTGCCACTGTTCCTGCTGCACAGGAATATAACTTTCAGGCTCCGGCGCAATGGTCGGTTCAGGCGTATGGACGCCTGGCGCAGTCTGCCAGTCTACCTGCGGTTGCTGGATCGCGGACTCCGGTGCCGGAACAGGCGAGGACGGCATCACGGCTTCAACAGGCGCAACATGGGCCTGCGCAGCCGTCGTTGCGGCAGCAGCAGCGGCTACCGGTTCAGTCACGGAGTGGCCATTCAGCAGCGGATCGTATTCGTCATACTCTCCCGGCGTGGCTCGATGGCCAGAGAACAGTACGTCATCAGGGTCGACGGCCGCACCGCGATACTCAATCTGCTCGTCTTCATCCATACGTTTGCCGGAGAACAGCGCGGCATCAGTTTTACGGCCTAACGGGTTAGCAAATTTTTCAGCGACGCGCTGGCGGCGCGCCAGAGCACCGCGCAGAATACGCGCGCGGCGAGATTCACGCCGCTGTACAGGCGCCTCGTCTTCCTCTTCGTACTCATCTTCATACTCGTCTTCATCGACCCACGTATCGTCACGACGGGTACGGTTGCTGGCGAACGTCAGCAGCGTCAGAATAAAGCTGCCGATCTTCTCAGCAATGCTCACCCAGGACCAGCCGGTAAACAGCGTCAGGCCCGCCGCCCAGATACAGAGCAGCGCCAGCGTGCCGCCGCTGCTATGAAGCATCGGTTGCAGCGCGGAGCTCAACAGGCTGCCGATCACCCCGCCGGAGGCGAAGTACCAGATATCATCGGCGTTGATCGCCGCCAGCCCACAGGAGGTGAGGATCAGTGCCAGGGCGCCAATCAGGCGCAGCGAAACGGCAAAATAATCGATGTAGTCGTCGTTCTGTCGATGACGCCAGGCAAACCAGCATCCGCCAATAATGATGACGGGAAGGGTATAAGCCATCACTCCGAAAATGAAAAAGAGCGTGTCCGCAAGCCAGGCACCGGGAACGCCACCTAAGTTATGAATAGGCTCATGCCATGCGGTTTGCGACCAGCTGGGATCTGAGGGGTTGAAACTGAGTAAGGCGGCCATCAGCCAGACGGCAAAAAGGGCAATAACAATCAGTAACGCCTCGAGGAGACGACGTCCGCTGCTTAGCTTAGATAATGTGACTTCTTTGTCTTCAGTGTATTCCTGGCTCAAGAAAGGCTCTCCAGGTATCAGGCATGTCCTGCCTGTGTGCTAAAACGGACAACAGCGCCGGGTATCCCCGGCACTGTTGCTGTATGGATTAACAGGAGTGTAATCAAACTACACTGATTTTGCACCTGTTCCGTGTTAGCGCGTCTTAATAACCAGACGATTGCTCTGTTTGACCTCTTCCATCACCACATAAGTACGGGTGTCGTTCACGCCTGGCAGACGCAGCAGGGTTTCACCCAGCAGCTTACGGTAGGCGGACATATCGGGCACACGGGTTTTTAACAGGTAGTCAAAATCACCGGAAACCAGATGACACTCTTGAATTTCTTCAAGTTTTTGTACAGCGGCGTTAAATTGCTCAAACACATCCGGCGCACCACGATTCAGAGTAATCTCAACAAATACCAGAAGTGAGGCATCCAGATAATGCGGGTTTAGCAGAGCCGTATAGCCCTGAATAAAACCCTGTCTTTCCAGTCGACGCACACGCTCAAGGCACGGCGTCGGGGAAAGTCCCACACGTTTTGAAAGCTCGACGTTGGAAATACGCCCATCCTTTTGCAATTCATTAAGAATGTTACGATCGATACGGTCGAGATCTTTGCCAGGGCGCTTCTTGCTATCTACCATTATTATTGTCTCTCTGTATTCCTTCCCTACTCCTGCCTGGACCCTGTGCACATCACTGTTCAGAGCCTGCACCCGTTATTCATCACATCGCCTGGTTATGTATTAGATGCGATGTGGATTCGGGTTCTGCGGTAAGAAGACCGTTGCCCGAAAGCAGTCACAGACATCACGTATGGCGTCTGTCCACACCATGCGTAGATTTCACTGACCCGGTAAAAATGGCATTTACGTGCATGTCTATTCGACATGCAGTTCATGCGTCTTTTTTTCTTCCTTGAATGTTTTCGCAAAAGCGCAGGGGATTGTCAAAGCAAAACATCGATTTTTAGTACAAGATGCCAGATATTCATTTCGGGGGGGTATTAATCATCATTTTATTGCCTTATAAACGCGCGATTTTCAGTAGCAGACGTGATATGACCGTGTCTGATCCATAGGGCGTGACTATTGCATATATCGGAAGCAAAACTGTCGTGCTCTTTTTTTACGGCAACAAATTCCCTACAATCCAGCCCATTGCCTGCCAACAACAATGGGGATCTCATGGGCACGACCAAACACAGTAAGCTGCTAATCCTTGGTTCTGGACCTGCGGGATATACCGCAGCGGTCTATGCTGCACGCGCTAACCTGCAACCGGTACTGATTACCGGGATGGAAAAAGGCGGTCAGCTGACCACCACCACGGAAGTGGAAAACTGGCCGGGCGACCCGAACGACCTGACCGGGCCGCTGCTGATGGAGCGCATGCACGAGCATGCTGCTAAATTCGAAACCGAAATCCTGTTCGACCACATTAATAAAGTGGATTTGCAGAACCGTCCGTTCCGTCTGACCGGCGACAGCGGTGAATACACCTGCGATGCGCTGATCATCGCTACCGGTGCCTCTGCCCGTTATCTCGGTTTGCCGTCTGAAGAAGCATTCAAAGGGCGCGGCGTATCAGCCTGCGCGACCTGCGACGGTTTCTTCTATCGCAACCAGAAAGTTGCGGTGATCGGCGGCGGCAACACCGCTGTGGAAGAAGCGTTGTATCTGGCGAACATCGCCTCAGAAGTACACCTGATCCACCGTCGCGACACCTTCCGCGCCGAGAAGATCCTGATCAAACGCCTGATGGATAAAGTGGCGAGCGGCAACATTGTGCTGCATACCAACCGTACGCTGGAAGAAGTGACCGGCGATCAGATGGGTGTGGCAGGTCTGCGAATTCGTGATACGCAGAACACCGACACCGTCGAAACGCTGGAGGTGGCAGGCCTGTTTGTGGCAATCGGTCACAGCCCGAACACGGCCATTTTCGAAGGCCAACTTGAGCTGGAGAACGGCTACATCAAAGTGCAGTCTGGCATTCACGGCAATGCCACGCAGACCAGCATCCCAGGCGTCTTCGCGGCTGGCGACGTGATGGACCATATTTATCGTCAGGCGATCACCTCTGCGGGCACCGGCTGTATGGCCGCGCTGGACGCAGAACGCTATCTGGACGGACTGGCAGAACAAGGTAAATAATCTTTACAAGTCAGTAACAAACGTAAATAAAGGCGGCCACTGGTCGCCTTTATTTTTGCTCACGTGTAACATGCAGATGTCTAATTTCTTATAACGTCACCTGCAAAGTACGCAATGGAAAAAACCCGTCAACAAGAGTTAACGCGCTGGCTGAAACAGCAAAGCGTTCTGTCCCGCCGCTGGCTTATGATTTCCCGCGTTCTGGGATTTATCAGCGGTCTGTTGATTGTTGCCCAGGCATGGCTGCTGGCCCGCATTCTCAATCATATGATCATGGAGAGCATCCCGCGCGAAGCGCTGCTGCTGCCGTTTATCGTTCTGGTGCTGGTTTTCGTCCTGCGTGCGTGGGTGGTCTGGCTGCGCGAACGGGTTGGGTTCCATGCCGGCCAGCACATCCGCTATGAGATCCGCCGCAAAGTGCTCGACCGGCTTTCGGAAGCCGGGCCTGCGTGGATCCAGGGCAAACCGGCCGGTAGCTGGGCGACGCTGATCCTTGAGCAAATCGACGATATGCACGATTACTATGCGCGTTATCTTCCACAGATGGCGCTGGCAGTGTTTGTGCCTCTGATGATTGTTATCGCCATCTTCCCTGTTAACTGGGTAGCGGCTCTGATCCTGATGGGGACCGCCCCGCTCATCCCGCTGTTTATGGCGATGGTCGGCATGGGTGCGGCAGATGCTAACCGTCGCAACTTCCTTGCGCTGGGTCGGTTGAGCGGTCATTTCCTGGACCGTCTGCGCGGAATGGAAACCCTGCGGATCTTTGGTCGTGGTGAAGCGGAAACCGAAAACATTCGCCTGGCGTCGCAGGATTTTCGTCAGCGCACCATGGAAGTGTTGCGCATGGCCTTCCTTTCTTCCGGCGTGCTCGAGTTCTTTACCTCCCTGTCGATTGCGCTTGTGGCGGTTTACTTTGGCTTCTCCTACCTCGGCGCGCTGGACTTTGGCCACTACGGTACGGCGGTCACGCTTTCCGCCGGGTTCCTGGCGCTGATCCTGGCCCCGGAATTTTTCCAGCCGCTTCGCGATCTCGGCACCTTTTACCATGCCAAAGCGCAGGCGGTGGGTGCTGCCGACAGCCTGAAAACCTTTATGGAAACGCCGCTGGCACATCCGGAGCGTGGTGAAGTGACGCTGAATACGAACGATCCGGTGACCATTGAAGCACAGGATTTTTCTGTTCTGTCGCCTGAAGGCAAAGTGCTGGCCGGCCCGCTGAACTTTACCCTGCCTGCCGGGCAACGTGTGGTGCTGGTGGGTACCAGCGGCTCAGGTAAAAGCTCATTGTTGAATGCGCTGTCAGGTTTTATGGCGTACACCGGATCGCTGCGTATCAACAAAACGGAGCTACGCGAGCTCGATCCTGATGCCTGGCGTAAACAGTTAAGCTGGGTGGGTCAAAACCCTCAGCTGCCTGCCCCGACGCTGCGCGAGAATGTGCTGCTGGCAAGGCCGGATGCGCGTGACGATGAGCTGCAATCGGTCCTCGACCGCGCCTGGGTCAGCGAGTTTTTGCCGCTGCTTGCGCAGGGTGTCGATACCGTCATTGGCGATCAGTCTGCCGGGCTGTCAGTGGGCCAGGCACAGCGCGTCGCGGTTGCCCGTGCGCTGCTGAACCCCTGTTCGTTAATGCTGCTGGACGAACCCGCCGCCAGCCTGGACGCTCACAGCGAGCAGCGCGTGATGGATGCGCTTAATGCAGCCTCACGCCAGCAAACTACCCTGATGGTGACCCACCAGCTGGAAGGTATTGCCGACTGGGATCAGATCTGGGTGATGGAAAACGGACACATTGTTGAGCAAGGCGATTACGCCGCGCTTGTTGCCGCGCAGGGGCCCTTTGCGACCCTGCTGGCGAACCGTCAGGAGGATATCTGATGCGCGCCCTGCTTCCCTATCTTGCTTTGTATAAACGCCACAAATGGATGCTGACGCTCGGGATCGTACTGGCGATTATCACTCTGCTCGCCAGCATCGGCCTGCTTACGCTTTCTGGCTGGTTCCTCTCCGCGTCTGCGGCCGCAGGCTTTGCCGGGCTATACAGCTTTAACTACATGCTGCCTGCCGCCGGGGTGCGCGGCACGGCGATTACGCGAACTGCCGGGCGCTACTTCGAACGCCTGGTCAGCCACGACGCGACCTTCCGCGTGCTGCAACACCTGCGTATTTATACGTTCAGCAAATTGCTGCCCCTCTCCCCTGCCGGGCTGGCACGTTTTCGGCAGGGCGAATTACTCAACCGCGTAGTTGCGGATGTGGATACGCTGGATCACCTCTATCTGCGCGTCATCTCGCCCATGGTGGGCGCGTTTGTGGTGATTGTCGTGGTCACGCTGGGGTTGAGTTTCCTGGATGTTCCCATCGCACTGACGCTCGGCGGCATCATGCTGATGACGCTGATTATTCTGCCGCCCCTGTTTTATCGTGCAGGTAAAACCACCGGGGAAAACCTGACGCGTCTGCGCGGGGAATACCGCCAGCAGCTCACCTCCTGGTTGCAGGGTCAGGCCGAGCTCACCATTTTTGGTGCCAGCAAGCGCTACCTCACCCGTATGGAAAATACGGAACTGAACTGGCATGAAGCCCAGCGTCGCCAGTCTGAACTGACCGCGTTTTCTCAGGCGCTGATGATGTTAATCGGTGGGTTTGCCGTTATCGCCATGCTCTGGATGGCCTCCGGTGGCGTGGGCGGTAACCCGCAGCCTGGCCCGCTGATTGCGCTGTTTGTTTTCTGTGCCCTGGCAGCCTTCGAAGCCTTAGCCCCGGTCACCGGCGCCTTTCAGCATCTCGGCCAGGTGATTGCCTCTGCGCTGCGCATTACGGATATTGCAGAGCAGGAGCCGGAAGTGAAGTTCAGCGCGGGTCAAACCATCGTGCCGGAGCAGGTCGCGCTGACGCTCAGCAACGTCACCTTCGCCTACGACAAGCAGGCGCAAAACGCGCTGGAAGATATCAGCCTTTCTGTTGATGCCGGGCAGCGCATTGCGATCCTTGGCCGTACGGGATGTGGCAAATCGACGCTTTTGCAACTCCTCACGCGCGCCTGGGACCCGCAGCAGGGCGAGATTCGGTTTAACGACCTTCCGCTGTCTGATTTTAGCGAAGCGGCCTTGCGTAAAACGGTCAGCGTCGTGCCCCAGCGTGTGCACCTGTTCAGCGCTACGCTGCGCGATAATCTTCTTCTGGCGGCACCAGACGCCTCTGACGATACGCTGCGGGCGATGCTGGAACAGGTTGGGCTGCACAAGCTGCTTGAGGACGACGGGTTGAACAGCTGGCTGGGTGAAGGGGGCCGACAGCTTTCCGGCGGCGAACTGCGTCGTCTGGCCATCGCGCGCGCCTTGCTGCACGATGCGCCGCTGATGTTGCTGGATGAACCGACAGAAGGTCTGGATGCGACAACCGAGAGTCAAATTCTTGATTTACTGACAAAGGTGATGAAAGGCAAAACCGTGCTGATGGTCACTCACCGCCTGCGCGGGCTGGTGAATTTCGATCGAATAATTGTGATGGACAACGGACACATAATTGAGCAAGGTAATCACGCAGAGCTGCTGGCAAAACAGGGTCGCTACTACCAGTTTAAACAGCGCCTGTAGACTATATTTGTAGCGTCCTCTCTCGCGTACTGGAGTTCTGTTGTCATGCGCCTGGTGCAGCTTTCTCGCCATAATATTGCGTTCCCTTCTCCGGAGGGGGCGCTGCGTGAACCTAACGGATTGCTGGCTTTGGGCGGCGATCTCAGCCCGGCGCGTCTCTTAATGGCTTACCAGCGCGGCATCTTCCCGTGGTTTTCTCCCGGCGACCCGATTTTATGGTGGTCTCCGGACCCGCGAGCCGTGCTGTGGCCCGGGCAGTTTCACCTGAGCCGCAGCATGAAACGTTTTCACGCAAATTCGCCCTATCGCGTCACGCTCAATCATGCCTTCGGGCAGGTTATCGAAGGCTGCGCTGAAGATCGTCATGAAGGCACCTGGATAACCCGCGACATCATTATCGCCTACCACCAGCTTCATGAGCTGGGCTACGCGCACTCCATCGAAGTATGGAAAGATGATGACCTCGTTGGGGGGATGTACGGGGTGGCGCAGGGCACGCTGTTCTGCGGCGAGTCGATGTTCTCCCGCGCCACGAATGCGTCGAAAACCGCACTGCTGGTTTTTAGCCAGGAATTTGCCCAACGCGGCGGACAACTGATGGATTGTCAGGTGCTGAATGAGCACACCGCCTCGCTCGGCGCGGTTGAAATTTCCCGCCGACGCTATATCGAACACCTTGAACAGTGCCGACAGGAGACTCTTCCGCGCGATTTTTGGGTTCCCAGAATGCTCTTTATGCCCAATGCCTAAATGTTTTCCGCATATTTTTTATGAGGGTGTTATAATTACGCCGCAGAGTAGCTTCTGCCTGTTGCCCCGCCGCCGTTTGGGACCCTCGCTTCAGATAACGTCCTGACGTTTATCCTGTCGTATCCCCTTTACGAATGCGCTTTCCGTTCGGTTGTACCGTGACGCTTGGGCAATACGCTGAAATTGTTTTGCTGCGTTTTAAACGCGCAATTCTTTACTTAATTGATGAATTTCGGCATTATCTTGCCGGTTCAAAACTTGGTAGTGATACCCCAGAGGATTAGATGGCCAAAGAAGACAATATTGAAATGCAGGGTACCGTACTTGATACGTTGCCTAATACCATGTTTCGCGTAGAACTGGAAAACGGTCACGTGGTAACTGCGCACATCTCCGGTAAAATGCGCAAAAACTATATCCGCATTTTGACGGGCGACAAAGTGACTGTTGAACTGACCCCGTACGACCTGAGCAAAGGCCGCATTGTCTTCCGTAGTCGCTAATTGTTTTCGCCTGTAATGGCAGATGAATATTTAAAAGGTCGGGACAATCCCGGCCTTTTTTATTTATGGCCTTAGTGTGGCTGTGTCGGCAGATGTATTGTCATGCACGGGTTCATGGGTACGATTAAATCTTCAGCTATCGCGTGGGTAATGTCATGCAACAGTCCCGTCAGGTGCGGCAACATATCGCGGTCAAAATGCGAAACCAGCAGCACGTGGTTTAACGCCCGGCAGTAGTCACATTTCGTTTCTGTATCTTCCAGCAACCACTCTTTTTGTCGCGGCTGTTCCGCTTCGTCCTCTAATTCCACCACCTGAAAATCACGCATGGATTCTGTGAGGCCGGATTTTACCTCTTCCAGATAAGCTCCGAGACAGCGGCAAACGGGCTGCGTTTGTGGGAGAGATTTGCAGTCGAGAAGGATTTCGGTGAGCAGCTTGCAGCGCTCGGCCAGGGTTGGGAGATCGGGGTTGAGGGAGAGTTCGGTGTAGAGCTGGGCGAAGCTATTAATATTAGTCATATGTAATCCTTTATGCACGCAAGATTGTCTGTGCACACACTTTCAGGACGCCAATCCCGGCACCCGATTTTGCAGGTGCGACGCCATTTTATTACTGTAGATTTATCCAGCAACTGACTTCGAAAGAAACTGGAAAGCGCCTCGCAAAATTCCTCTGCGGCCTGATGCCCTCACCCCAGCCCTCTCCCACTGGGAGAGGGAGCAAACAAAAAAAACGGCAACCGAAGTTGCCGTTTTGCTTTTACCTTTCAACTCAGTGAGCCGCTTCCGGTTTGTGCTTCGCCGCGCTCTGGAAATCATACGTCAGCTCGTTCTTCGCCTGATCCAGCGCCACGGTCACCTGGCCGCCGTCAACCAGCGATCCAAACAGCAGTTCATTCGCCAGCGGTTTCTTCAGGTTGTCCTGAATCACGCGCGCCATCGGACGGGCACCCATCGCACGGTCGTAGCCTTTCTCGGCCAGCCAGTTGCGGGCCTCCTGGCTCACTTCCAGCGACACGCCTTTCTGATCCAGCTGAACCTGCAGCTCGACGATGAACTTATCCACCACCTGATGGATCACCTCGGTAGACAGGTGATCGAACCAGATAATGTTGTCCAGACGGTTACGGAACTCCGGCGTGAAGATCTTCTTGATCTCCTCCATCGCATCGGTGCTGTTATCCTGATGGATCAGGCCGATGGATTTGCGCTCGGTTTCACGCACCCCGGCGTTGGTGGTCATCACCAGCACCACGTTGCGGAAATCGGCCTTGCGCCCGTTGTTATCGGTCAGCGTCCCGTTGTCCATCACCTGCAACAGGATGTTGAACACGTCCGGGTGCGCTTTCTCGATTTCATCGAGCAGCAGGACCGCGTGCGGATGCTTGATCACCGCGTCGGTGAGCAGGCCGCCCTGGTCAAAGCCCACGTAGCCCGGAGGCGCACCAATCAAACGGCTGACGGTGTGACGCTCCATATACTCGGACATATCAAAGCGCAACAGCTCAATGCCCAGCGCTTTGGAGAGCTGCACCGTTACCTCGGTTTTACCCACACCGGTCGGGCCGGCGAACAGGAAGGAACCGACAGGCTTGTGGTCATGCCCCAGGCCAGCACGGGCCATCTTGATCGCTTCGGTTAAGGCATCAATAGCTTTATCCTGACCAAAGACCAGCATTTTCAGGCGATTGCCGAGGGTGCGCAGCGTATCACGGTCGCTCTGAGAGACGCTCTTCTCAGGGATACGTGCGATACGGGCCACCACGGACTCGATATCCGCTACGTTCACGGTTTTCTTACGCTTGCTCGCTGGCATCAGGCGCGCACGCGCACCCGCTTCATCAATCACGTCGATCGCTTTATCCGGCAGATGACGATCGTTAATGTATTTCACCGCCAGCTCCACCGCCGCACGCACCGCTTTCGCGGTGTAACGCACGTCGTGGTGCGCTTCGTACTTGGTTTTCAGACCGTTGATGATCTGCACCGTTTCGTCAACCGACGGCTCGGTAACGTCGATTTTCTGGAAACGACGCGCCAGCGCACGATCCTTCTCAAAGATGTTGCTGAACTCCTGGTACGTCGTAGAGCCCATCACGCGGATCTTGCCGCTGGAGAGCAGCGGTTTGATCAGGTTGGCGGCATCTACCTGACCACCGGAAGCCGCGCCTGCGCCGATGATGGTGTGGATCTCATCGATAAACAGGATGCTGTTGGTGTCCTGCTCCAGCTGTTTTAACAGCGCTTTGAAACGTTTTTCAAAATCACCGCGGTATTTGGTGCCCGCCAGCAGCGAGCCGATATCCAGCGAGTAGATGGTGCAGTCGGCAATCACTTCCGGCACGTCGCCCTGCACAATGCGCCAGGCCAGACCTTCGGCAATCGCGGTTTTACCCACGCCAGATTCCCCCACCAGCAGCGGGTTA
Source organism: Enterobacter sp. MGH 4 (assembly GCF_000534735.1). NCBI lineage: Bacteria > Pseudomonadati > Pseudomonadota > Gammaproteobacteria > Enterobacterales > Enterobacteriaceae > Enterobacter > Enterobacter sp. MGH 4. The sequence continues at coordinate 1,834,389 of NZ_KI973289.1, forward strand.
TTCTTACGGCGACGGCACAGCACCTGGATGGCACGCTCCAGCTCTTTGTCGCGGCCAATCAGCGGGTCGATACCGCCAACGCGAGCAAGCTGGTTAAGGTTGGTGGTGAAGTTTTCCATACGATCCTCCCCGCCTGCTTGCTCTTCATTGCTGTTGATCTGTCCGCTGGGATCCGATGCCTGGTTAGGCTCGTCTTTTCGCGTTCCGTGAGAGATGAAGTTGACCACGTCGAGCCGGCTGACTTCGTGTTTACGCAGCAGGTAGGCCGCCTGGGACTCCTGCTCACTGAAGATGGCGACCAGCACATTGGCGCCCGTCACTTCGCTACGTCCGGAAGACTGGACGTGGAAAACCGCGCGCTGCAGCACGCGCTGGAAGCTGAGCGTCGGCTGTGTGTCGCGCTCTTCTTCACTGGCTGGCAGCACCGGTGTGGTTTGTTCGATGAAGGCTTCGAGTTCCTGACGTAGCGCCACCAGATCCACGGAGCAGGCTTCCAGCGCTTCGCGGGCAGATGGGTTGCTAAGCAGTGCGAGCAGCAAATGCTCGACGGTCATAAACTCATGTCGGTGCTCACGCGCTCTGGCGAAAGCCATGTTTAAACTGAGTTCCAGTTCTTGATTGAGCATAGGCACCTCCCCCAATTTTATGCCTTATCAGGCCTTTTCCAGCGTACACAGCAACGGATGCTCGTTCTCCCTTGCATAGTCGTTCACCATCGCTACTTTGGTTTCCGCTACTTCGGCAGTAAAGATGCCGCAGATCGCTTTGCCACGATAATGAACGGTAAGCATCAGTTGCGTTGCACGTTCAACATCATAAGAAAAGAACTTTTGTAGCACGTCAATAACAAATTCCATCGGCGTGTAATCATCGTTCATTAACATAACTTTATACATAGATGGCGGTTTTAGCGCGTCGCGCACTTTATCTTCCGCCAGCTGGTCAAAATCCAGCCAATCGTTGGTCTTACCCATTATGCATAACCACTTTGAATCTACCTCAGATGTTAGATAACAATCATCTATTACTGTCATCCGCGATGTCTGTCACAAACTGTTGCAATAGCGTTAACTGCCTCAAATTTTGGTTGATTATTGTCCCAACTCCAGCGCCAAACGCTTGACGGCTTCTTCCGTTTCTCTAAATTGTACAAGCGTGAGTTGGCGAGGTTTTGAACAGCCCCCACTCCACCACCGGTTCATTCCATCTTAATTTATAAGATTTACGAAGGATGTCGAAGCATGGAAATGGGTACTGTTAAGTGGTTCAACAACGCCAAGGGGTTTGGCTTCATTTGCCCCGAAGGCGGCGGCGAGGATATCTTCGCTCACTATTCCACCATTCAGATGGATGGTTACAGGACGCTCAAAGCCGGGCAGTCCGTCCGGTTCGATGTACACCAGGGGCCAAAAGGCAATCATGCCAGTCTGATCGTCCCCGTTGAAGCAGAAGCGGTTGCATAGCTCTCTGATTCATTGTGTACACCCTGCAGGCAAAATGCCAGCCCGATCGGCTGGCATTTTTATTTTCGGGTTATTCGCGCGCCAGCGCATCCACCGGATCCAGCCGCGCCGCGTTTCGCGCCGGTAGCCAGCCGAACAGAATACCGGTGAAGGTGGAACATAAAAACGCCGTCAGGATCGCCATCGGCGAGAAGCCAATCTCCCAGCCCGGTAAGAAGAGCTGGAGCGCAAAGGCGATCATCATCGAGAGCGCAATCCCCATCGCACCGCCCACCAGACACACCAGCACCGCTTCAATCAAAAATTGCTGCAGCACGTCGCTGGCTCTGGCTCCGACCGCCATGCGGATGCCGATCTCCCGCGTACGTTCGGTCACCGACACCAGCATAATGTTCATCACCCCTATCCCGCCGACGACCAGCGAAATCACCGCCACCAGCGTCAGGAACAGCTGAAGAGTACGTGTGGTCTTTTCCGCCGTTTTCAAGAGGCCATCCATATTCCAGGTGAAGAAATCCTTTTTCCCGTGGCGCAGGGTTAACAGCCGCTCCAGCTGCTGTTCCGCCAGCCCGCTGTCGTAGCCCTCCTTCACTCGAACGGTAATAGAGTTAAGCCATGACTGCCCCATGATGCGCCCGGAAATGGTGGTGTACGGCAGCCAGACGCGCAGGATTTTACTGCTGCCGAACATCGACTGCTTCTCTTCCGCCACGCCGATCACCGTCGCTGGCATGTTGCCTACGAGGATCACTTCCCCCACCACATTGGTCTTATTCGGGAACAGCTGCCTGCGGGAGTTAGCGTCTAACACCACCACCTGCGCCCTGCCCGCCAGCTGTTCAGCGTTGAAGGTCGCCCCTTCGCTGAAGGTCATGCCGTAGACGTTGAAGTAATCTCCGCTGACGCCGTTAGCGCTGGCCGCCACGTCGATGTTGCCATAGCGCAGACGCAGGTTTTGCGAGACGGCAGGCGTGGCGGAGTTCACCCACGGCTGCTTCTGAATAGCCGCCAGATCGTCATACTTCAGCGCCTGCTGATACTGCGGCTCGTCGTCGCCAAAATCTTTGCCGGGATAAACGTCGATGGTGTTAGTCCCGATGGCGCGAATATCTGCCAGCACCAGCTGTTTCGCCGCATCGCCCACCACCACAATCGACACCACTGAGGCAATACCAATAATGATGCCAAGCATGGTCAGCAGAGTGCGCATTTTGTTGGCCGCCATCGCCAGCCAGGCCATGGTCAGCGCCTCGCGGAAACCGCTGGAAAACTGGCCCCAGCCAGTTGCGGCCGGCAGCGCCTCTTTCGTCGCCGCCGCTCTGGACTGACGTGGCGGCGGGTTGCTGACCAGCTCGCCGTCGTGGATCTCGATAATGCGTTCCGCCTGCGCTGCCACCTGCGGATCGTGGGTGACGATAATCACCGTATGCCCCTGATCGCGAAGCTGATGCAGGATCGCCATCACCTCTTCACCGGAATGGCTGTCGAGCGCACCGGTTGGCTCATCGGCGAGGATCACCTGCCCACCGTTCATCAGCGCGCGGGCAATACTCACGCGTTGCTGCTGACCGCCGGAAAGCTGCGAAGGCTGATAATCAACACGCTCCGCCAGCCCAAGACGCGTTAACAGCGCCTTCGCGCGTTCGAGGCGTTTTTTGCGCTCGACGCCCGCATACACCGCTGGCACTTCCACATTCTGCGCCGCGCTCAGGTGTGAAAGCAGATGGTAACGCTGGAAGATAAAGCCAAAATGCTCGCGACGCAGCTTCGCCAGCGCGTCGCCGTCCAGGGTGGAAACATCCGTCCCGGCCACGCGATAGGTGCCGCTGGTAGGCTTATCCAGACAGCCGAGAATGTTCATCAGCGTTGATTTACCCGAGCCCGATGCCCCGACAATCGCCACCATTTCACCGGCTTCAACGCGCAGGGAGATGCCTTTCAGCACCTCCACCGGCCCGTCGCCGGACGGATAGCTGCGACGAATGTCATTCAGCTCAAGCAGCGCCGTCATTGCGCGGCTCCAGGCAGGCTTTCGCTGGTGACCACTTCCTCACCCTCTTCCAGCCCTTTTACCACCACCACGTCGGTGTCGTTACGTGCGCCAATCACCACTTCCCGCTCGCGGGTTTCACCGTTGCGCAGCACCTTAACTTTGTAGCGATTATCCCCGGCGGATTCGCCCAGCGCGGAGAGCGGAACCGTCAGCACGTTTTTCACGCCGGTCAGCTGGATATGCACCTGAGCGGTCATGTCCAGACGCAGCACGCCCTGCGGGTTTGGCACCTCAAAACGCGCATAGTAGAAGATGGCGTCGTTGACCTTCTCCGGCGTCGGCAGGATATCTTTCAGCACCCCTTCATAGCGGGTTTGCGGATCGCCCAGCACCGTAAACCAGGCTTTCTGCCCCGGCTTAAGGTGAATGACGTCCGCTTCAGATACCTGGGCTTTCACCAGCATGGTGCTCATATCCGCCAGGGTCAGGATGTTCGGCGCCTGCTGCGCGGCGATGACCGTCTGGCCTTGCAGGGTGGTTATCTGCGTCACTTCCCCGGCCATTGGCGCAACGATTTGCGTGTAATCGAGGTTGGTTTTCGCCGTATCCAGCGAGGCCTGATTCCGCTTGATTTGCGCATCGATGGTGCCAATCTGCGCCTGCTTCACCGCCAGCTCCGTGGCGGCTGTGTCCAGATCCTGTTTCGAGATGGCCTGCGTTTTCGCCAGCGCCTGCTGGCGCGACAGGGTGACCTGAGCGAGATTACGCTCCGCCTGAGCCTGAGCGCGCTGCGCGCGCAACTCCATCAGCGTCGCTTCCACTTCGCGGATCTGGTTTTGCGCCTGCTCAGGATCGATCACGCCAAGCAACTGGCCTTTTTTAACCTTATCGCCAATCTCAACCGACAGGGTTTTAAGCTGACCGCTGACCTGCGCGCCCACGTCAACCTTACGCAGGGCATCCAGCTTCCCCGTCGCCAGCACGTTTTGTTGCAGCTCGCCCGGACGAACAATCAGCGTTTGATACTGTGGTACCGGCGCGTTCAGTACCTTCCATAACCAGAATCCGCCTGCTAACACCACTACCGCCAGCAGCAGAAACAGCTTTCTGCGTTTTCCCTTCAGGTTCATAAATATTCCAAATAATTGTTCTGGCTATCATCACCGTTGATTTTATCTAAACCACTCCTCAACGAAACCCCCGATCCCCGTAATCGTCGGGAATTGTTTACCCGATGTTGATAAAGCGCCTGCTGAAATAGCGAAATTCCACCAGAAGCAGGATCTAACATGTCTTCCATCGTCGATACACCTTATTCAACGCTGTCCCAGCCTAAATCGGGCTGGCAACTGTTTAAAAGCCTGGCATCGGGTTCCCTCACGCCGGGGCTGGCGTGGCAAAATCCGGCCTATCGACGTAAGTTTATGTTGCGCTCGCTTGCAACGCCGTTCACCACTGCGCGCCTGCTCGGAAACCTTGCAAAACAGCCCCGTCTGATGCAGATCCTGCGCGTGCAGCCCGGCCTGCCGTGCCGCCTGCACCGACCGTGGCTGACCGTCAATATGGGCCGTCAGAATACGCTGGACGCATTGGACAATCACTATCAGATGATGAGCCTCCATCTTCCGGCGTCACTGCTGAACGGCTACCTTTCCAGCCAGGGCATCACGCTGGTGACGTTAACGGGCAAAGAGGAGCAGCAGTTTAGCGTTCGCCTGAGCGCGGATGCGTTTCTGGACAAAGAAGGGGAAGCGACCCTCACTTTTTGCGACCACCAGAACACGGTGCTGGCCGAGCTGACCTTTACGCTGTGCAAATACCAGGGCAAGTCAACGCTCTTCATCGGCGGAATGCAGGGGGCGAAAGCGCATGTCCCGCACGAGCACATTCAGCTGGCGACCAAAGCCTGTCACGGACTGTTCCCAAAACGTCTGCTGGTTGAAGCGGTCATGACGCTGGCAGGCGCCTTCCCCGTCGAGCAGATCCTCGCGGTGAGTAACGCCACCCACATCTACCGCAGCTGGCGCTATCGCAAGAAAAAAGAGGGAAAAATGCTGGCTGACTATGACAGCTTCTGGCGCTCCCTTGGCGGACAGCAGCAGGAGAACGGCAACTTTGCCCTGCCACTGACCATGCCACGCAAACCGATGGAAGAGATTGCGAGTAAAAAACGGTCCGAGTACCGCCGCCGCTATATCCTGCTTGATAGCCTGCTCCAACAGGTATCGCAGGCGACTGCCCGTTAATCGGCTCTCCCGCGTGCCAGCCAGAGGACGCGGGAGAACATTTTACGCAGCAGCGTGGGCACCGACTCCACGCCCCGCCTGCCCGCTTCCGTCGCGACTTCAATGGCCAAATCCGGTTTTGACGACCGATGGATAGCTTTGGCAATCACCCGACGCATATTCATGGGCACATCCACCGGGATCATCGCCACGCGGTGAAAGACGTCGTCAAATCCCTGGCGGTACATAAAGTGCTCCATGTCCATCGCGGGCAGCGTGGTCAGATGTTCCCGCTCCTCTTCACGATCGTTATTGAGCAGGCTACGCACGGTCGCCGCATATTTTTTACCCGCCTCATCGCCATCCACCAGCACGTGCCACTCTATCCCCATCCGGCGCGCAAATTTGATCAGCGGCTTTAAGCCAGACTGAGCAAATTCGATCACTTTGATGCCTTCGGCATCAAAGTGGTGTCCGCACTGGCGAGCCAGCTCGTTTATCACCCAGGTTTCAGTTTCACCTTCCACCAGCAACCAGCAGCGGGCAAACAGGGAAGAGGCACGGTTAAAACGGATATGAAACGCAATGCGTCGGCCATCTTCGGCATTTAACCCGCCGGGCCCGAGCCGGTAGGCGGTGACCCGCGAGGATTCACGCACCAGGCGGCAGACATACTCCACCGGCGTCAGGGAGAGCAGCTCGCCGGAATTCGTGGTGGTGACACGCTGCAACGGCAGCAGATTAAGAAGATGCCACGCCACGGAAAGCATAATCGGGTGCAGCCGCGTTTCCGGATCTTCTACCAGCAGCAGCGGGCGCGCGTCCCGATCCAGGCGCACCGTCCCTTTCGCCTGTAACAGCGTGGAGAATAATCCCAGCAGGATCACCCGATGCGTGCGCCCGCTGGGGCGGTCGATCATGCGGTTGATAATATCGAGATAGCGCCAGCTTCGTTGCTCGTCGTGCGAGCGGCGGCGCATCAGGCGGTGGCGCGCCTGCCCCGTTCCCTGCTCGGAGAAGTAGTGCTCCAGCAGTTGGACCATGGCAGACAGTCCCTGACGGATCTGGCCGTCGGTGAGGTTCTGCGGCCGTGAGACCAGTTCACGGGCGAGGAAATCCAGTTCGCGGGCGGTCACCTCCACCTCGGGCATATTCGGTACGGTGCCGTTACGGATCCGCCGCATAAAGCGCGCGTCTCGTAAGCGCAACACGGGGGAGAGGCGGATAAGATGGCGGGCAAGCTCGTCAATATTATCGAGCGGGATCGGATTCCCCTTCTCATCAAGAAATTCACGCAGGGTTAATACCCCGTCGTTTTGCGCCATTTCGCCCTCAAGGCGATAGAAAATACGCTGGAACCCATCTTCACAGGGCACCCAGCAGGGCGACATAGGGCGAAAACGACGCACGCGATGGCGACCGGGCTCGGATTCGCGGAAGGTCAGAATGATATGCAGGTGTTTCTCGCGCCCGTTGACATCCCCCGGCGGAAACCAGAAGTCATCATGGACGAAGTGGTACAAGTTCTCTTCGGGCGAAAGCAGCAGCGTCAGGGCATCCAGCAGGCTGGATTTACCCCAGGCGTTTTCGCCTATCAGGACGTTGTTCTGTTCCAGTTGCAGCGACAGGCGGTTAATCCCGCGAAACCCGACAATCTCCACACGTTCGAGTAGCATACATCCCCCGCATTTCGGCCACTTTTTCCTTCAAGTTATCAGCAGTATAGCGGCAGGCTGTAGGTCACGACAGCAGAATATACGCCCCCTTAATTATTGGGCTATGCTCTAATTACCTCCGTTCTGAACAAGGATTGACATCACATTGCCTTAAATCAAATTTAGTGAATTTATTTGAGTGGCGAAGGGATGTTGATGGTTTCAAAATACTGGCTCTTTGAGTCGTCATCCCTTTATGGCGATATAACCCGCGCGCAGGAATGGGCGCGGACGTTTATTATTGAGGTGGTTATGTTCAGAAAATTAGCGGCAGAATGCTTTGGTACATTCTGGCTGGTGTTTGGTGGCTGCGGTAGCGCAGTACTGGCAGCCGCATTTCCGGAATTAGGTATTGGATTTGTCGGCGTCGCGCTGGCATTCGGTTTAACCGTATTAACCATGGCATTCGCCGTGGGGCATATTTCCGGCGGTCATTTCAACCCGGCCGTCACGTTAGGTTTATGGGCGGGCGGACGTTTCCCGGCGAAAGATATTATTGGCTATATTATTGCCCAGGTTATTGGCGGTATTATTGCCGCGGCGGTGTTGTACGTCATTGCCAGCGGGAAAGCCGGGTTTGACGCCGCGGCCAGCGGATTTGCGTCAAACGGCTTCGGCGAACACTCTCCAGGCGGCTACTCAATGCTGTCTGCTATCGTGATTGAAATTGTGCTCACCGCAGGTTTCCTGTTGGTGATCCACGGCGCAACGGACAAATACGCGCCTGCGGGCTTTGCCCCCATTGCTATTGGTCTGGCGCTGACGCTTATCCACCTGATCTCCATCCCGGTGACCAATACCTCCGTTAACCCGGCACGCAGCACCGCGGTGGCTATTTTCCAGGGCGGCTGGGCGCTTGAACAGCTGTGGCTGTTCTGGGTGATGCCAATTATTGGCGGTATTCTGGGCGGCGTGCTGTATCGCACCCTGCTGGAAAAACGCGATTAATTAAGTGCGGCCTGTAATGTCGGGTGGCGCTAAAGCTTACCCGACCTACGTGAGTGTGCACTTTGTAGGCCGGGTAAGGCGTAGCCGCCACCCGGCTTTTTTTGTAGCTTTACCTCACAGCCTTTATTGGGTAGTGTCTCTGGCGCTTAAATGATACTCAAAAGGACCGGCTGTTCATGTTCTCAGGACTCCTCATCATTCTTCTGCCCCTGATTGTGGGCTACCTTATTCCGCTGCGTCATGAATCGGCCTTAAAGCTTATTAATCGTTTTCTCAGCTGGATTGTTTACGTCATTCTGTTCTTTATGGGGATCAGCCTGGCCTTCCTGGATAATCTGGCGACGAACTTGCTTTCCATCCTGCATTATTCTGCGGTTACGGTAGTGGTTATTCTGCTGTGCAATATTGCCGCGCTGTTCTGGCTGGAACGCACTATTCCCTGGAAAAATCACCACCATCAGGAAAAGCTTCCCTCCCGAATTGCGATGGCGCTGGAATCATTAAAGCTGTGCGGCGTGGTGGTGCTCGGTTTTTTACTGGGGCTAACCGGATGGGCTTTTTTACAGCACGCTACGGAAGCCAGCGAATATACGCTGATTTTCCTGCTCTTCCTGATCGGTATTCAGTTGCGAAATAATGGCATGACGCTGAAACAAATTGTCCTTAACCGCCGGGGCATGATGGTTGCCGTTATCGTTGTGGCCAGCTCAATGGCGGGGGGAGTGATTAACGCCTTTATTCTCGATCTTCCGCTGAAAACCAGCCTGGCGATGGCATCCGGTTTTGGCTGGTATTCGCTCTCCGGTATTCTGCTGACCGAATCGTTTGGTCCGGTGATCGGCAGCGCCGCCTTCTTTAACGATCTGGCGCGCGAGCTGATAGCCATCATGCTGATCCCCGGCCTGGTACGCCGCAGCCGCTCTACCGCGCTGGGCCTGTGCGGGGCCACCTCAATGGACTTTACCCTGCCGGTGTTACAGCGCTCGGGAGGTCTGGAGATGGTTCCTGCCGCTATTGTACACGGCTTTATTCTGAGCCTGCTGGTCCCCATTCTGATGGCGTTCTTCTCAGCCTGATACTGCTTTGGCGGTAGTGAACCTGCCGCCAAAATTGCGCTAAATCAATAACCCTCCACTTAGTATAAGAAAGCACTTTTCTCCGTTGTGGCACAGGCATAACCTTAAACATGTATCTCAAATATAACTTTAACAGGTGTGATTATGTTTTGTGTGCAATGTGAACAAACCATCCGTACCCCGGCAGGCAACGGCTGCTCTTACGCGCAGGGTATGTGCGGCAAAACCGCAGAAACATCCGATCTCCAGGACCTGCTGATTGCGGCGCTGCAAGGCTTATCCGCCTGGGCCTTCAAGGCCCGTGAATATAGCCTTGTCGATCACTATGTCGACAGCTTTGCGCCGCGCGCATTTTTCTCCACGCTGACTAACGTTAACTTCGATTCTCCACGCATTGTGGGCTATGCCCGCGAAGCGATTGCCCTGCGTGAAGCCCTGAAAGCGCAATGCCTGAATGCCGACGCCAGCGCCCGCGTGGACAACCCGATGGCGGAACTACAGCTGGTGAGCGACGACCTGGGCGAGCTACAGCGTCAGGCCGCCGAATTTACTCCCAATAAAGACAAAGCGGCGATTGGCGAGAACATCCTCGGCCTGCGCCTGCTGTGCCTGTACGGTCTGAAAGGTGCTGCGGCGTATATGGAGCACGCGCACGTACTCGGCCAGTACGACAACGACATTTATGCCCAGTACCACAAAATCATGGCATGGCTGGGCACCTGGCCTTCCGACATGAACGCCCTGCTGGAATGCTCGATGGAAATCGGCCAGATGAACTTCAAAGTGATGAGCATTCTGGATGCCGGTGAAACCAGCACCTACGGCCACCCAACGCCGACGCAGGTCAACGTCAAAGCGACCGAAGGTAAATGCATCCTGATCTCCGGCCATGACCTGAAAGATCTCTACAACCTGCTGAAGCAGACCGAAGGCACCGGCGTTAACGTTTATACCCACGGCGAAATGCTCCCCGCGCACGGCTACCCGGAACTGCGTAAATTTAAGCATCTGATCGGTAACTACGGCAGCGGCTGGCAGAACCAGCAGGTGGAGTTCGCCCGCTTCCCTGGCCCAATCGTCATGACCTCTAACTGCATCATCGACCCTACCGTGGGCGCGTATGACGACCGTATCTGGACCCGCAGCATCGTCGGCTGGCCGGGCGTGAGCCACCTTGAAGGCGATGATTTCGGTCCGGTTATCGCACAGGCGCAGCAGATGGCAGGCTTCCCGTACAGCGAAATTCCGCACCTCATCACCGTCGGTTTTGGCCGTGAAACCCTGCTGGGTGCGGCGGATTCCCTGATTGACCTCGTCAGCCGTGAAAAACTGCGTCACATCTTCCTGATCGGCGGCTGTGACGGCGCGCGCGGGGAACGTAACTATTTCACCGATTTCGCCACCCGCGTTCCGGAAGACTGTCTGATCCTGACCCTGGCCTGCGGTAAATACCGTTTCAACAAGCTGGACTTCGGCAACATCGAAGGTCTGCCACGCCTGGTGGATGCTGGTCAGTGTAACGATGCGTATTCAGCCATCATTCTGGCGGTCACGCTGGCAGAGAAACTGGGCTGCGGCGTGAACGATCTGCCGCTGTCGCTGGTGCTCTCCTGGTTCGAGCAGAAAGCGATCGTTATTCTGTTGACCCTGCTCTCTCTCGGCGTGACCAACATCGTCACCGGGCCGACCGCGCCAGGCTTCCTGACGCCGGACCTGCTGGCCATCCTGAACGAGAAATTTGGTCTGCGTTCCGTGACCAACGTTGAAGATGATATGAAGCAACTGCTGAGCGCGTAAGGAGTAACTCATGACCATGCCAACCTCACAATGTCCGTGGCGGATGCAGGTTCATCACATCCAACAGGAGACGCCGGATGTGTGGACACTGTCGCTGCTGTGCCATGACTACTACCCGTACCGCGCAGGTCAGTATGCGCTAGTGAGTGTGCGTAATTCGGCGGATACCCTGCGCGCCTACACGATCTCCTCCACGCCGGGCGTGAGCGAATACATAACGCTCACCGTCCGTCGTATTGATGACGGCGCAGGCTCCCGGTGGCTGACCCGTGACGTGAAGCGCGGGGATTACATCTGGCTGTCTGACGCGCAGGGCGAGTTCACCTGTGACGACAAGAAGGAAGACAAATTCCTGCTTCTGGCGGCAGGCTGTGGCGTAACGCCGATTATGTCGATGCGCCGCTGGCTGGCGAAATACCGTCCTCAGGCCGACGTGCAGGTGATCTTTAGCGTGCGTTCCCCGGAAGATGTGATTTTTGCCGAGGAATGGCGAAATTATCCGGTGACCCTGGTGGCTGAGCACAACGCGACGCACGGTTTTGTCGCGGGGCGTCTGAGCCACGAAATGTTGCAAAGCGTGCCGGACATTGCGGATCGTACCGTGATGACCTGCGGCCCGGCGCCGTACATGGAGATCGTGGAGAAAGAAGTGAAAGCGCTCGGCGTGACCCGCTTCTTTAAAGAGCAGTTCTTCACGCCTGTAGCGGCAGCGGCGACCAGCGGGATGAAGTTCACGAAGCTGCAACCGGCGCAGACCTTCTTTGGTCGCGTGGGCACCACGCTGCTTGAAGCGCTCGAAAGCAATAACGTGCCGGTAGCGGCAGCCTGTCGCGCGGGTGTGTGCGGCTGCTGTAAGACGAAGGTGGTTTCCGGTGAATACACCGTCACCAGCACCATGACGCTGACCGATGCGGAAATTGCAGAGGGTTACGTGTTGGCGTGTTCATGCCATCCGCAGGGAGACCTGGTGCTGGCATAATCTGGCGCAGTGCCCCCATTTGTTGCCGGGTGGCACTGCGTTTACCCGGCCTACTTTGTACATGTTGGCTCTTCGTAGGCCCGGTAAGCGTTAGCGCCACCGGGCTTTTTGCCGGGTGACACTGCGTTTACCCGGCTTACGTTGTGCCTACTGCCTGTGCGTATGGAATACCAGGCAGCCAATACAGTGACTTTCTTCTAAGCTTGTAAGCGATATCACATAAAGGAGAAGGACCACCATGAAACAAACCGTGGCTGCATACATAGCGAAAACCCTGGAACAGGCTGGCGTAAAGCGTATCTGGGGCGTCACCGGCGATTCGCTGAACGGACTCAGCGACAGCCTCAACAAGATGAAGACCATTGAATGGATGCCCACCCGCCATGAAGAGGTCGCCGCCTTTGCCGCGGGTGCCGAAGCGCAGCTCACGGGCGAACTCGCCGTCTGTGCAGGTTCCTGCGGACCGGGAAACCTGCACCTTATCAACGGTCTTTTCGACTGTCACCGCAACCATGTTCCGGTGCTGGCGATTGCCGCACATATTCCGTCATCCGAAATCGGCAGCGGCTATTTTCAGGAGACGCATCCTCAGGAGCTGTTCCGTGAATGCAGCCACTACTGCGAGCTGGTCTCGTCGCCGGAGCAGATCCCACAGGTGCTGGCGATAGCCATGCGTAAGGCGATCCTGAATCGCGGGGTTTCGGTGGTTGTGCTGCCGGGGGACGTGGCGCTGAAGGCCGCACCTGAAACCGCCACCACCCACTGGTACTCTGCGCCACAGCCAACCATTACCCCTGCGGATGAAGAGCTTAAAAAGCTGGCGCAACTGCTGCGATACTCCAGCAATATCGCCCTGATGTGCGGCAGCGGCTGTGCTGGCGCGCATAAAGAGCTGGTGGAATTTGCCGCTAAGCTGAAGGCGCCAGTTGTGCACGCCCTGCGCGGGAAAGAGCACGTTGAATACGATAACCCGTACGATGTGGGCATGACCGGGCTGATCGGTTTTTCCAGCGGCTTCCATACCATGATGAACGCCGATACGCTGATCCTGCTCGGCACCCAGTTCCCGTACCGCGCGTTCTACCCGACGGATGCGAAAATTATCCAGATCGACATTAATCCCGGTAGCATCGGCGCGCACAGCAAGGTGGATATGGCGCTTATCGGCGATATTAAATCCACCCTCGCCGCCCTCCTGCCGCTGCTGGAAGAAAAAACGGACCGCAAATTCCTCGATAAAGCCCTGAGCGACTATCGCGATGCGCGTAAGGGGCTGGACGATCTCGCCAAACCGAGCGAAAAAGCGATCCACCCGCAGTATCTGGCGCAGCAGATCAGCCACTTCGCCGACGACGATGCCATCTTCACCTGCGACGTGGGTACGCCCACCGTCTGGGCCGCGCGCTATCTGAAAATGAACGGCAAACGACGCCTGCTTGGCTCGTTCAACCATGGCTCAATGGCCAACGCCATGCCGCAGGCGCTGGGCGCAAAAGCGACGGCACCGGAACGTCAGGTGGTGGCGATGTGCGGCGACGGCGGGTTCAGTATGCTGATGGGGGATTTCCTGTCGGTGGCGCAGATGAAGCTTCCGCTGAAAATCGTGGTCTTTAACAACAGCGTGCTGGGCTTTGTGGCGATGGAGATGAAGGCCGGAGGCTACCTCACGGACGGCACCGAGCTGCACGACACCAACTTCGCCCGCATCGCCGAAGCCTGCGGTATCACCGGTATTCGGGTGGAGAAAGCCTCAGAGGTGGACGAAGCCCTGCAACGTGCCTTCTCCATCGACGGCCCGGTGCTGGTGGATGTGGTGGTCGCCAAAGAAGAGCTGGCAATCCCGCCTCAAATCAAGCTGGAACAGGCTAAAGGTTTTAGCCTCTACATGCTGCGCGCCATCATCAGCGGGCGCGGTGACGAAGTGATCGAACTGGCAAAAACCAACTGGCTCAGGTAAAACATTTCACAAGACCTCTTAAATGAAAGGGATGTGAAATGATTGATTTACGTAGTGATACCGTTACCCGTCCGGGCCGCGCCATGCTCGAAGAGATGATGGCCGCCCCGGTCGGGGACGACGTCTACGGCGATGACCCGACGGTCAACGAACTCCAGCGCTATGCGGCCGAGCTGAGCGGTAAAGAGGCTGCCCTGTTCCTGCCCACCGGCACGCAGGCTAACCTGGTGGCGCTGCTGAGCCACTGCGAGCGCGGCGAAGAGTATATCGTCGGCCAGGGGGCGCATAACTACCTGTACGAAGCCGGCGGCGCGGCGGTGCTTGGCAGCATTCAGCCGCAGCCGATCGATGCCGCGCCGGATGGTACGCTGCCGCTGGACAAAGTCGCGGCAAAAATCAAAGCCGATGATATTCACTTCGCCCGCACTAAACTGCTGAGCCTCGAAAACACCCATAACGGTAAAGTCCTGCCGCGCGAATACCTGAAAGCGGCATGGGATTTTACCCGCGAGCGCAAGCTCGGCCTGCACGTTGACGGCGCACGTATCTTCAACGCCGTGGTGGAGTACGGCTGCGAGCTGAAAGAGATCACCCAATATTGCGACTCGTTCACCATTTGCCTCTCAAAAGGGCTGGGCACGCCGGTAGGTTCCCTGCTGGTTGGCAGTGCAGACTACATCAGACGCGCCAACCGCTGGCGCAAAATGACCGGCGGCGGGATGCGTCAGGCGGGTATTCTGGCGGCTGCCGGACTGTACGCTCTGAAAAATAACGTGTCACGCCTGAAAGACGATCACGACAATGCGGCGTGGATGGCAGCGCAGCTGCGTGAAATCGGCGCTGATGTCATGCGTCATGACACCAACATGCTGTTTGTCCGCGTCGGCAATGAGCATGCTGCCGCGCTGGGCGAATTTATGAAAGCCCGAGGCGTGCTGATCAACGCCTCCCCGGTCGTGCGACTGGTGATGCATCTTGACGTTAACCGCGAGCAGTTGACCGAGGTGGTGAAACACTGGCAGGCGTTTTTACAGCGTTAAGGAGCATACCGTGCCGCAACGTATTCTGGTGCTCGGTGCCAGCGGGTATATCGGTCAGCATCTGACCACTGCGTTAAGCCAGCAGGGGCACCAGGTGCTGGCAGTGGCACGCAACACGGAACGCCTGCAAAAGCTACATTTGCCTGGCGTGACGTGTCACAACGTTGACCTTAACTGGCCGAAAGCGCTTCCTGCGCTGCTGGAAGGGGTCGATACGCTTTACTACCTTGTTCACAGCATGGGCAAAGGCGGCGATTTTATCGCCCACGAGCGTCAGGTGGCGATGAACGTACGTGATACGCTGCTGCAAACGCCGGTAAAGCAGGTGATCTTTCTAAGCTCGCTTCAGGCGCCTGAGAACGAGCAGTCAGACCATCTGCGCGCCCGGCAACTGACGGCAGAGACATTGCGAAGCGCCCGTATCCCCGTTACCGAACTGCGGGCAGGGATCATCGTCGGCGCGGGTTCCGCCGCGTTCGAAGTGATGCGCGATATGGTCTACAACCTGCCTGTGCTGACACCGCCGCGCTGGGTACGCTCGCGCACCACGCCCATTGCGCTGGAGAATTTACTCCACTATCTGGTGGCATTGCTGGATCATCCGGCGGCGGCGCATCGTGTGCTGGAGGCGGCTGGCCCGGAAGTGTTGAGCTATCAGGCGCAGTTCGAACATTTTATGCGGGTGAGTGGCCGCCGCCGCTGGCTGGTGCCCGTCCCCTTCCCGACCCGCTGGATTTCGGTGTGGTTTTTGAATGTGATCACCTCCGTGCCGCCGACGACTGCCAAAGCGCTTATACAGGGACTGAAACACGATCTGCTGGCGGACGATCGTGAACTGCGTGCCTTGATCCCTCAGGAATTGATCCCCTTCGACGATGCCGTACGCAATACGCTGAAAGAAGAAGAGAAGCTGGTGAACTCCAGTGACTGGGGCTACGACGCGCAGGCGTTTGCCCGCTGGCGGCCCGAGTACGGCTATTACCCAAAACAGGCGGGCTGTACGGTAAAAACCACTGCCAGCCTCTCAGCGCTGTGGGACGTTGTGAACCAGATCGGCGGCAAAGAGCGCTATTTCTTCGGCAATATCCTCTGGCAAACGCGCGGCGCGCTGGATCTGCTGGTGGGTCACCGGCTGGCAAAAGGCCGTCCTGCCGCCCCGTATCTGAACGTGGGCGATACGGTCGACAGCTGGAAGGTGATCATCGTTGAGCCGGAAAAACAGCTGGCGCTGCTGTTTGGCATGAAGGCACCGGGGCTGGGGCGGCTCTGCTTCACCCTTAAAGACAAAGGCGATCACCGCGAGCTGGACGTTCGGGCGTGGTGGCACCCGCACGGAATGCCCGGGCTGTTCTACTGGCTGCTGATGATCCCGGCACACCTGTTTATCTTCCGCGGAATGGCGAAACGGATTGCGCAACTGGCAGAAGAAAAGCGGGAAAGTAATTAAATAAAACCCTTTTTCTTTCACCTTTCCCATTGCAACACATCGTAATTCACGAAAGAATGCGCACGAAATTCTTTTCAACACAGTGGATTGTTATGAAGGTACTGGTTACCGGGGCGACCAGCGGCTTAGGCCGAAATGCGGTCGAATTTCTGCGCAACAAAGGCATCAGCGTGAGGGCCACCGGTCGCAACGAGGCGATGGGCAAGCTCTTGCAAAAAATGGGCGCTGAGTTTGTCCATGCCGACCTGACGGAGCTGGTCTCCTCTCAGGCCAAGGTGATGCTCGCCGGTATCGATACGCTGTGGCACTGCTCCAGTTTTACCTCCCCGTGGGGTACCCAGGAAGCCTTCGATCTCGCCAACGTGCGCGCCACGCGCCGTCTGGGCGAATGGGCCGTCGCCTGGGGCGTGCGTAACTTTATTCATATCTCTTCCCCGTCGCTCTATTTTGATTATCACCATCATCGTGATATTCAGGAAGATTTCCGCCCTGCGCGCTTTGCCTGTGAATTTGCCCGCAGTAAAGCGGCTGGCGAAGAGGTGATCGACCTGCTGGCCCAGTCAAATCCGCACACCCGCTTTACCGTGCTGCGACCACAGAGCCTGTTTGGGCCGCACGACAAAGTCTTTATCCCGCGACTGGCCCAGATGATGCACCATTACGGCAGCGTGCTGTTACCGCGCGGCGGCGATGCGCTGGTAGACATGACCTATTACGAAAATGCCGTTCACGCCATGTGGCTGGCGAGCCAGCCGGAGTGCGATAAGCTGGTGTCGGGCCGCGCCTATAACATCACCAACGGCGAACCCTGTACCCTGCGCAGCATTGTGCAAAGGCTGATTGATGAGTTAAAAATCGACTGCCGGATCCGTTCCGTTCCCTACCCGATGCTGGACATGATTGCCCGCAGCATGGAGCGCTTTGGCAGTAAATCGGCGAAAGAGCCTGCGCTGACGCATTACGGTGTGTCGAAGCTCAACTTCGATTTTACGCTGGATATTTCTCGGGCGGAGAACGAGCTGGGGTATAAACCGATTATCTCGCTCGATGAAGGGATAGTGCGTACGGCGGCGTGGTTGCGGGATCACGGGAAGTTACACCGGTAAGCGTTCCAGCCTCATGTAGGCCGGGTAAGCGCAGCGCCACCCGGCAAAAAACAGAGAGTGCGGACTGATGCCCTCACCCCGGCTCTCTCCCTCAGGTAGAGGGTGCAAACATTAAAACGGCAACCCGAGGGTTGCCGTTTGCTTTTACAGAGCCGTCCAGGCTTCAGCCCAAGCCAGGCCTGCACCCGGCTCATAGTACGTCGGCGCACTGTTACACCAGCCGCTGTACGGGAACGGTTTGCACTGGAACAATTTACCGTGGTTATTCACGATATCACCGGCGTTGTACTTGCTGTTCGCGCTCCATGCCGGGTAAGACGTATCTTCTCCGGATGGCGTTGTCGCTTTCGCTTTCACGTTCAGCAGGTAAGACGTGGTGCTGCTCAGCTCGCCATCGCTGACGGTCAGGCTCACTTCATACTGCTGCGCCGTTGTAGACTCAGGCGCCTTAAAGGTCACCACCGCTTTATCTTCGCCGGTCACGGTCTGGCCATCCTGAGAACGCCAGGTGTAGGTCAGCTTGTTGCCGTCTGCGTCGGTAGAGCCTTCCGCGCTCAGAGAAACCTGCGCGCCCGCTTCTACGGCACCGATTGGGCCCGCAATCTGCGCAACCGGCGCGTGGTTCACCGCGACAGGTTCAACCGGAGTTTCATCCGGAACTGGCGCTGGCGTTGGGGCCGGCGTAACATCTTCAGAAGGTGTTGGCGTTGGCGTGACCGGGGTTTCGTCCGGCGTCACCGAGGAACCGTCGTCATTCACGATATTCACGTTATAGAACTTCTGCACGCACTTGCTGTAGTCGCCCTCTTTGAACGCGCTGAACGGTGTCTGATAACCCACCAGCTGGCAAGAGTAAGTCTTGCCGTCCGGGGTATCCGCGCTCCATCCCCAGTCCTGTTCCCAGTAAATCTTCAGGGCGCCTGCGCCACCTTCGTCAAACTGCTTCATGTTGGCGCAACCCAACACTTCGTTCGCCGGAACAGGGACTTTCAGGTAGTTCGCAAATTCTTTGTAATACTTGATACGGTTCTGAGACTGCGCAATTTCAGTCGGGCCGCCGCACTCAACGCCGCCGTTGATGATCTGGGTTGTTACACCGAAGCCCGGGACCAGGCCGTTGGCTTTATCGTGATCGTTCGGCTGCCATGTACCGTCGATCACCTGCAACATGCTTGGTTTTGGCGGCTGTGGATAGGCGAAGAAGAAGATAGCACTGGCCAGGTTCAGCCAGGTGTCCGCCACCAGCTCAGGTTTATCGAGCAGGGTACGCACGTCGCCGTACATCGCTTCAGAGAATGGACCGTAGTTGTAGTTGTAGGACAACTGTTTCGCACCGCGTCCGAAATAGCTCAGGAAATCGCCGTCTTTGTCTTTACCGCAAGGCCAGGTCTGTCCCTGCCAGACGTCCGGATTACATTCGCCGTTATAGCCGCCCTTCTGCCCTTCGCTCCAGCCCATTTCACGCACGTGGACCAGCGCCTGACGCCATTCGGCTTCCGGACGCCAGCTTTCGTGGCCGCCGGTTTCCTGGGCAAAGTGGGCAAACATGGTCGCCAGCTCTTTGCGGCAGATAGCGTCGCTGTCACGACCGTCGTTGTAGGTCTTACACAGCGCCGGGAATTTACCCACGGCTTTCAGGAAGTTGCTGTAGGTATAAGCCTGTGCACGCAGCGGGAAGAGATATTCCCAGTCGCTGGCTTTCACAATCCCTTCAACGCGTTTGACGTTGTCCGGGTTCGCCGCGCGGCCTGGCTCAATCAGTTCGACCTGCGCGTTGTCCAGGGTCTGAATAGTCTCTTTAACGGAGGCCATCAGCGGGAAGTTAGTGAGCTCATGCTCTTTCTTCGCCAGATCGCTGGCTTTCATGGTGTACGGCTCGCCGGTGGTCGCCTGCAAAGAGGCGGCCTGCGCCATAAAAGGTGCAACGCAAGCACCAGCAACAAGTACACTCAGTAACGTCCTTTTGTTCATTTCAGTTTTCCTGTTCGTTTCAAATTAAATGTTAATATCCCGGCTTAGGTATTATTCCGTTAATACATAAACCACATTCAGCTGTTTTCACTTTTCGAAGAACACCTTCAGGAATTCTTCAAAAATAAAAAACGTTAATCACGTGCTGCTAATTTTAATTGCTGATATTTAGCCCAGACCTTATGGGCATATTTCATCCGCTGCGGATAATTCTCTTTCTTCAACCCGGCGTTATAAGCGCCTACCGCTTCCCAGTTATAGCCATAAACTCTTATCATTCCGGAGAGAATGGAGGCACCCACCATGATGGAGGTACACGGCTCGGTCATTAAGCGATACTCATCGATGCCTCTGCTTTCCAGCGCGGTAAAATGCGAGCTGTTGATTTGCATCAGCCCGACATCCCGCGTGCCATCGCGGTTTTTCCCAACCGCGTACGGATTCATACCGGATTCCACATTCGCTATCGCGTAGAGTAAATAAGGGTCGACATGATAATAACGCGCCGCTTTATCCCAACAGTTTGCCAGAGCGCCCTGGCTTATTATTAATAACAACAAAATGAGCTTTTTCATTTTTACCTGCTGACTTTATTGGTTATTTCTCCTTAGAAACATCCTGTAAATGAATTTCTAATTACTCCCCCTCAGAAGGGGGGAGTAATTAATGGGTTAGATTATTTGCAATCTGTTGATGCGCCTTCTTTTACCCATACGTCGCTATTTGCTGGGTTATCGCCACGGGTCCACCATTTCGCACGGTAAACGTTACCTTCATAGGTGGTGGTGTCGCCGCCGTTGTAGACCAGGTCAGAACGCCAGTTCATCTTCACGTTGCTTACCAGCTCCCACGCGTCCATACCGAAGCCAGGCTGATTGCCCTGAGTCCAGTATTTCGCTTTCCACACGAGGTGGTCGAAGCTTACGGTATCGCCGTTGTTATAGATTTTGCTCGCGTCCCACGCAGCGTATTTGCTGGCGTTGGCATCGACAGGTGCGTCGCAGCTGCCGGTGGTATCATCAGCTGGCGGGGTTACGTCGTCTGCTGGAGGGGTTACGTCGTCAGCCGGTGGTGTGACGTCATCGGCAGGAGGCGTTACCTCGTCAGCCGGCTTAGGCTCCACCGTCACCTGCACGTCAGACTGCACGCTGGTTTTACCGTCCGTCACAATAACGCTCAGGGTGTAGGAAGAAGTATTGTGCACTTCTGGCGCAGTGATGCGAACGTTGGCCGAATCAGTGCCGGTCGCGTTCATATCAGCCGGTACGCTCCAGCTGTAGGTCAGCGCGTCACCATCAGGATCGGATGCCTGTGCGTGCAGAGAAATTGCTTCACCGGACTGAACGGTAACGGCTTCCATAGCATTGATTACCGGCGCCTGGTTGGCTTTAGGCGCTTTATTCACAACCTGGACGTCAACAGCATTGCTCAGCCCTTTAGCGTCGGTTACGGTCAAACGGAAGACCAGGTTCTGGTCGCTTGTCACAGCCGGAACGCTAAAGCTGGCTTTTGCTTTGGTGCTATTAGCGATGGTCACAGAAGGGCCTGAAACCTGCGTCCATTTATAGGTCAGCGCATCGTCGTCCTGGTCGCTGGAAGCAGAGCCATCCAGGGTCACGGTTGCAGGACCGGTGACATTTTGATCGGCAGCTGAAGCCACTGGCGCATGGTTAGTCTCAACAGGCAGATCCGGGATGGAACTTCCGCCCAGCAGGCTTTCGTTCATGGCGTTCAGGATATCGCCGTTATCAGACTCGATAGACCATGCGAACAGTCCGCCCAGGTTTTTGTTCAGTACGTATTTGCCTTTCGCCATAACGGAACGGGCGTTATCGTACGTCACCAGCTCACCGGTGGACTTGTTGAACACGTACGGCGCTTCAGCCGCTTCGTCATATTTGTATTCCCAGCCCGGTTTGCCCAGCATCTGGTTGACGATTTGACGATAGTCAACGATACCGTTTTCCCATGTCCCTTTAATTGGTCCGGTTGCGGTGCCGGTAAATGGATTATCGCCGGTATAACCATGAACGCCGGTCCAGCCGCGGCCATACATACCTGCGCCTACCACGATCTTGCCTGGCTTAACGCCCTGCTCCAGCATCGCTTTCACCGCATTATCGGTGGTGTAGTTAGTGTCTGGTTTCCAGGAAGCACCGTACAGGGCGGTCTGGTGGCCCAGATCGGTATTGCTCCAGGCACCGTAGAAGTCGTAGCTCATCAGGAAGATATGGTCGAGGTACTGCTGCGTGGTGTTATAGTCCACGTCTTCGATCTTATCTTTACCGGCACCGATTGCAGTAGTCAGCTCGTAGGTACGACCGGTTTCCGCAGACAGTTCATTCAGCATCTGACGCAGGTCGTGCATCAGCGCGGTGTAGGTGGCTTTATCGGTCTGAGGATTGCCGAGTTTGGCGTTTTCACCGCCGCCGCCCGGGAATTCCCAGTCAATATCCACGCCGTCAAACACTTTCCAGGTGGTCAGGAAGTCTTTTACCGACGCCACGAAACGGTCACGCAGTACTTTGTTATCCATCTGATAGAACGGATCGGACAGGGTCCAGCCACCAATGGATGGCAGAATTTTCAGGTCAGGATGGGCTTTTTTCATCGCCATCAGCTGCCCATAGTTACCTTTGTAGGGATCGTCCCAGTTGCTTACGCCTTTCTGCGGTTTCTGCAACGCAGCCCATGGATCGTGAATGGCCACGGTGTAGTCCTGACGGCCAGCACAGGCGCGTTTCAGGGATTCCAGTGCACCTGAAGATTTGGCGCTGTCGTTAATACCGTCGCCACCGCAAATTGGAATAAAGCCGTACAGCAGGTGGTTAATGTTCGCGACCGGGATCTTATCCGCAGAGAAGTTTCGATCGTAAACGCCCCACTCAGGGAAATAGGCACCGACGACTTTATCGGTATGCTGAGCGAAAGCTTTGTTATTTTCCAGCAGCGGCGAATTCAGCGGCAGCAAATGGCTTCCGTCGGTATCCGCCACGATAATCAGTTTGCTTGCGCTTTTGGTACAGCCGCTGTCGTTACACAGTTCGACCTGTTCCTGATAGCGGCCCCCTTTTTTGACTTTGAAGGTCGCAGAACCCGCCGCGCTGCCCGCGCCGGTCCAGACGGTCTTGCCGTCCAGCAGCACTTTTGCAGACGTTGGGGCGTCACCGCTCCAGACGTTCCATTCCACTTTTACATCAACACCCTCTTTATGCACTTTGATGAGGTTGTTGTAATCCTGTGCCGCCTGATCCACTTCTACCAGCGCAAATTTATCATTGCCCGATGTAATAGAAGGCGTACCCGGCGCAGCTGCAAATGCGGAGCTGGTGGCCGCCGCAATAAAGAGCGCCAGATATTTTGGTTTCATAAATTTCATTTTTATTTCCTGATAAATTTATTTATAACGTAATAACCCATGCCTTCCGTGAGATCATGGATGCGTTTCGCGTAATGCGTATTTAACCAACGTGAGTGCCGTGAACAAAAAATTGTTGCTGCGCTGTATTCCTCCATAAAAAGATACAAGCCAAATCCCGTGTAGCTTATATCTCCTACGATACACCGAGCGTAAAGAGTCGTCCTTCTCTCCCAGCATCAAAAAGATTTATAAAAAACCTTGACCAGTATATTTAAAATGTGAAAGCAAACTGCTGACTAATAAACACCACGATTCCAGAAAAGGCGAGGTAAGGACCAAAAGAAATAGTGAGGTTATTTTTATTTAAATTATTGACGGCGAAATAACCGACAATACCGCTTAACGCTGCCGCCAGCTCAATGGAGGGTAATGCCTGCCAGCCGCACCAGGCGCCCAGCGCCGCCAGTAGCTTAAAATCCCGGTAACCCAGCCCTTCTCGTCCGGCGATCAGACGAAAAGCCCAGTAGAGCAGCCAGAGCGACAGATAGCCCGCCACCGCGCCAAACAGCGCATCACGTAGCGGCAATGTGTGGTCAATAGCATGGAGCACTAACCCCGCCCACAGCAGCGGCTGGGTCAGGCAGTCCGGCAACAACTGATGCTGCCAGTCGATCATGGCCAGCGGCAGTAAAAAAGCCGCCAGTAACCACAAAGAGAACAGCGCCTGAACGTCCGGCATGCACCAGGCCGTGATGCCAAAAAACAGCGCGGAGAACAGTTCCACCAAAAAGAGTCGCAGCGGGATCGCGCTGCCGCACTGGTGACAGCGCCCCCGTAATAACAGCCAACTGAGCAGCGGGATATTTTCCCATGCAGCAAGCGTGTGCTGACACACCGGGCAGTGCGAGGCAGGAAAGAGCAGATTGCCGCTCCCCTCCTCATCCATCACCATTCCCGGTACGCGCTCGGCAACAACGCCAAGAAAACTGCCCATAATCCCGCCCAAGATAGCACTCATCATCGGGAAACCGAGCGGACAGGCCTCCCGCATCAGCGTGAAGGTATTCATGCGCTTTTTGACCAGGTAAGCTGCACCTGTGCTTTCACATCGCTGAGGTGGTCAACCGGCGTGAGGTTTATTTTTTGCAATGTCACGCCGGAGGTCTGATTAATTTCACGCAGCCAGCTTTTTAATTCATATACATTTACCCGATTCACCACGAACGATAAAGTTTGCCCCTCCTGGCGCACATCCGTCAGTGAAAGATTAATTTCATGAGCGCTGTTCTCGACCACCGTACGCGGATTATTCGTTTTAACTAACTGGACCTGAAGATGATTTTTATCAATTTCACTGCGCATCCAGTTGAGCGTCTCTTTTTGTCTTTTAAGCGTCGATTTACTATTTTGGATCATATTATCCAGGGGAATTACTCCTGTGTAATACACCGCAGCCCCCACAATGGCAACGGCACATATTTTTAAAATGATTTTTTCCCGAGCGCTGTAATTCTGATAGCGTGATTTCAGCTGCGCGATTCGCTCTTTCATTTATGTTTCCCTGCGATCATGGCGGTATACGGTTCGGTTGTTGAAACAGGTTGTAAGGTAAAATCAAAATTCTCACTGGTCTGGTTCACAAACGCCTGCAACGCGGGCTGGCTTTGCGCGCTAACGCTCAGCGTCAGGGTGTTTTGCTGCGCATCGTATTCCAGCAGATCGATCTCCATCGCAGGGACTGACTGCCGGGCTTTCTCCAGCTCCTCAAGCTGAAGAAAGAACCCCTTGCTCTGTTTTTTCAGGCTTTGGCCAAAGTGATATTTGATATTGGTCTGCTGGCGCATGCTGGGGAAATGGTGCTGATAAACCTGAACGATCTCCTGCTGAACCCGATTTTCCTGCTGCACCAGCATCCAGGCCATCGCAATGCGCGGCCCCAGCAGCAGACCAACGGACAGCAGGCCCGCCGCTATCATCGCTGCTTTCATGCTTTTTGCGGCCTGGCCATGACCGGCCTTAAGGCTGAATTCACCGTGAAGCAGATTCACACGACAGGTTTTCCACTGCGGCTGGATCAGCACCAGCGGATGCTGCCAGGCATGCTGTACGTCAACGTGAACGTCCGCAGGCGCGTCGCCGTAGCAACACACTTCCCCGTCTCCGGCTTTCTGCATCAACAGCGGCAGCAGGGTTCCCTCCATTTCACCCGCCACGTGGGGAGATAAACGCAGCCAGTAGCCTTTATCCTGTGCGACCAGCGTGCTGCCCCCTGCCGCCACGGGCAGCAGCCAGGCATCAGGCAGGGCCTGAATCACGTTTAATCCGGCCTCGTGACAGCGGGTCAATGCCGCACGCAGGCGGTCGGCGTCAATGGCAACGGCGTCGACGTCAGCGCCTTTTTTGTAGAGCACTGTCCAGTGGAGGTTGTCCACGTCGCCAATCAGCGTCTCTTCCGCCATCCACGAGAAGGCCATCGCCTGAGAAGCCACCTTTTTCGGCAGCGTGAAATGGCGGAAAATCATGTCGCTGGCGGGCAGCAGGAGACAAACGCGTGTAGCCAGCGGGTGTTCGGCCAGCATCTCCAGGCTGTCGAGCACCTCGACGCGCTCGCTGCCGGACTCACAGCACATTATTTTCCCGCCCTCGCGGCTGTCGGGGCGAACAAAAAGTACCTGTTTCATAACGTTCTACTTTTCTTATTCAATCATTCGGTAACGACGCTGCCACGTCACGATCTCACCGGCTTCGTTATTCATCTGAAGCTGGCTGACCACGCGAAGCGTTAATTCATCGGTATTGCCGCTGTAATTCACGCGGAAGTACCGGCTGTTTATAGAAAATTGATCTGCCACCTGCGGGAGATCGTCTTTTAACTGCGGGAAGGTCTGCTCCAGCGCTTTGCTGAACGCGTCCATATTTTCCCAGCCCGATTCCGGACGTGTATCCAGCAGACGAACCGCGTCATCCTGCGTGAATTTTCCCGGAAACATGGCCGCCAGCACAGCGGCCTGTTCCGGTTGCAGGGTGTTAACGTCCACCTTGCTGGCGGCGTCCGGCAGCGCGCATAACAGCTTGCTCACCTTCGGATATGCCGTAACCGGGAACGCTGGCAGCAGTTTGATCTCCGCGATGCTGCGCATCATCTGGTTTGCCGGTTGCCGGGCGGGCACGATGCCAGCCCACGCATCGCTTTCGGCACCCTCTTTCGCCGTGGTGCTGTCACCATCGAGATAATCCACCAGCTGGAAATAGACCGCCTCCGCCGTGCCCGGACTGAGCCCGCTTTCCGTCAGGAGTTGTTCAACA
This sequence comes from Enterobacter sp. MGH 4, assembly GCF_000534735.1. NCBI lineage: Bacteria > Pseudomonadati > Pseudomonadota > Gammaproteobacteria > Enterobacterales > Enterobacteriaceae > Enterobacter > Enterobacter sp. MGH 4. The sequence goes on from NZ_KI973289.1 coordinate 1,860,773, forward strand.
ATCCGCTCTTTACGCGGTTTTTCCGCCACAGCGGGAGCGCTTTGCCCCTGGGGCGCGACGTCGGCGGTCAACAGGTTATTGACGTTAAAGCAGTCCTGAGCGTCTTCCACCTGGCTCACGACCGTGTAGTCTTCTCCCTGCGTCTCCAGCGGCTGATGCCAGTCGCCGTCCAGCGCCAGCGGCTTGCTCTCGCCGCTGGCATCGGTCTGTAACCTGTCCTTCACCACTTTTTCCTGGGCCTGCATCGCCCAGCGCAGCTGCTGCTGGCTTATCTGATAATGCGTTTTCTGCAAATTACGGCAGAACTGCTGGCTGATTTTGGCGGCCAGCGCCGACATCATCACCAGCAAAATCAGCACCACCAGCAGGGCGACGCCCTTTTGTTGACGGATTCGGTTCATGGTCTGGTCTCCGGCGAAGGCGCAGGGGCTGCGTCCGGAGTCGTCGCAGGCGCGTCGGCGGCTTTCTCTGGGGCAGCGGCAGCGGCCACCTCCGGCATATCCCCTGGCGTGGTGAACACCCAGCGCCAGGTATCCCCGTTTTCCATCGTCAACGTGACCTCCACGCCGTCCGGCAGATGGGCGGCGTCGTGCCAGGCTGTCTGCCAGCCCTGACGATAAAACCGCCACTGCAATGCTTTTACGCCGCTGACAATCGGCACTTCGTCAGGCTTAACGTCCACCGGGCCGTCAATGACCTGCCAGACGTCGCGGTACAAACGCCCCTCTTCCAGCCGCCAGCGCACGCGCTCCAGCTGGACCGTTCCGCTCACGCCATTCAGGGTGGTCAGTTCAAGGGCATCGCCCTCCTGACGGAACAGATCTGGCTCATTACGCGGCGCTCGCGCCTGTAGCTGGAAAAAATCGCGCTCCATCAGACTCCAGCCGCGCTGAAGCTGGTTGAGCTTAGCGGCGCTGGCATCGGTGGCCGAGCTGGTACGCATCGCGCCGTCCAGAATTTGCCAGGCCAGGGTGCTGATTACCGCGAAAATAGTCAGCGCAATCATGATCTCCAGCAGGGTAAATCCGCGCTGGCGTCGCGTTTTCTTCACTTGCTCTCTCCCGGCGGAATGATGTGCAGGGAAATAACCGGCTGGCTCTCATCGCCTTCCGCATAGACGCGAATGGAGTTCGCCCAGCCGTTGTCGGCGGTTTTCACCCGCTGCTTACGCCAGTTCCAGCTGCGCCCGCCCATGATTTCCGTCCCCTGCTGCTCAGCATCCGGGAAGTCGGTTTTGGTGAGCTGCGCTTCCGCCAGCTGATTTTCCGCCACCCAACTGGCCTGCAAGGTATCGGCCAAGCCATGGGTAAAACGCACGTTCAGGGAGACCGAGTTCATTAGCGCCAGCGCGGCGGTGGAGAAAATCACCAGCGCGACCATCACCTCCAGCAGCGTCATCCCCTTTTGCTTTGTGTTGTCGTTAGCCATCGTTTTCTACCGATACCGGCGCCGCACCCTGCGACACCACGCGGAAATGGTGCTGTTTGTCGTAACTTTGCAGCGTCAGCGTAAAGCGGCTGATTTCACCGTCCGGTAAAAAGATCACCTGTGGCTCGGACGCCACCGTCGCGGCCAGGCGCTGCGGCGAGAGCGACACGTGCATCTCTTCCGGAAAATCACCTTTGGTGGTAATACGTCCGGCAGATAATGGCACCCAGTGACGCTCGCCATTTTTATCCGCGATCGTCACCAGCTGATATTTATCGGTGGCGATCACCAGCCCGACAATATTTCCGTCCATCACCGCACGGTCTGAACCATAATCAACGAGCGCTTTTAATTGCTGGCCAAATATATCCGCGCCGCTGCGCGAAGGAATGGTGGACACCACCATCATGGCGCAGCTGGCAAATATCACCAGCGCCAGAATAATTTCCAGCAACGTAAAGCCGCGTTGATTTTTCATTACTTCTCGTTCTTATCCAGAGACCAGTTGGTAATGTCATCGGCAGTATTCGCTTCGCCGTCCGGACCCGCAGAGAAAATGTCCACCGCACCGTGTTCACCTGGGCTGACCAGAATATAATCGCTGCCCCATGGATCCTGCGGCAGGCGGCGAATATAGCCATCCGCGCGATAGCCGTTCGGGATTGGTGCGATTTCCGGCTTCGTCACCAGCGCCTGCAAACCCTGCTCTGTGGTCGGGTAGCGGTGGTTGTCCAGCTTATACATATCCAGCGAGCCTTCGAGCGCGACAATATCGCTGGTCGCCTTTTGCGTATCCGCTTTTTCTTTATTACCCATTAAGTTTGGCACTACCATACTCGCCAGAACGCCAAGAATAACAATCACCACCATTAATTCGAGCAATGTGAAGCCCGCCTGGCGAGCCAGGTTTTTACGTTTTAGAGCCATGATTTAACCTACCATATTATTAAGTTGCAGAAGCGGTTGTAATATTGAAAGAACGATGAATAAAACAATCGTCGCCATGGATACCACCAGCGCCGGTTCAAATACCGACAGCGTTAATGTAATTCGATGCTGTAATGCCGATTCCTGATTTTCTGCAGCGCGATCCATTAAATTACCTAATTCCCCGCTCTCTTCACCGGAGGCAATCATATACAGCATGGTTGGCGGGAATAATTTCGCCTGTTCCAGCGCCGCATACAGCGACGCCCCCTGACGTACGGTATCGGCGGCCTGCTCAAGCACCTGACGGGCATAGAGATTTTCAATACCGTCCATCGCGATATACATTCCCTCCAGCAGCGGCACGCTGCTGGCCTGCAAAATGCTCAGGGTACGGATATAGCGGGCGCTGTTGATGGCGCACACCAGCTTTTTAATCGGCGAGCCGTTCACCAGCCAGCTGTGCCAGCGAAAACGGTTTTTCACGTTTCGCACCCAGGTTTTGAAGCCGACGAACGCCCCCGCCAGGCTGCCGACAATATAGATACCCCAGGCTTGCAGGAAATCACTTACCGCAATCAGCGTCCGGGTGGTGATCGGCAGTTGCTGTTTCATGTGGGTAAACTGCTCAATCACCTGCGGCACCACCGCCACCAGCAGAATGCCGATCACCGCGATAGCGACCACGGTGAGGGTAATCGGGTAGACCATCGCCTGCGTCAGCTTGCTTTTCATCTTCTGGCGCTGTTCGTTGTACTCCGCCAGCTTCTCCAGCACGTCGCCCAGATGGCCGGTCTTCTCACCGGCCATCACCAGCGTGCAGTAGAGTTTGTCGAAGGTGCGTGGAAACTGGCTAAAGGCGTCGAACAGCGTATGCCCCTCGACCACCTTCTCGCGGATCTCCATCACCATCGCCGCCAGCTTTTTGTCTTCCGTCTGCTTAGAGATTGCCTTCAGCGCACTTTCCAGCGGCAGCGCGGCGTTCACCAGCGTCGAAAGCTGACGGGTAAACATCGACAGCACCGGGGTAGAGAGCTTCGCCCCGGTTTTCGCTTTCCCGCCTGTCGCCGTTTCGCGGGTTTCGGTGATACTCACGGGCATCAGCTTTTGCTCGCGAAGCCACTGGCGAACCTGCTTCTGTCCCTCGGCCTGTAACGTCCCGCGCTGGGTTTTTCCCGCGGCACTCGTCGCCGTCCAGGCGTAGAAAGCCATTACGCATCCCCCCCACGCTCGGCGGTGACGCGCATGACTTCTTCCAGAGACGTCACGCCGCCGATCACTTTCAGCAGCCCGTTTTCACGCAGGCTGTAGGCCTGCTTAAAGAGCTGCGTTTCGATGGACATTTCGTCCTTATCTTCATGGATGGCGCGGCGCATGGTACTGTCCACCACCAGAAACTCATGAATACCGGCGCGGCCCTGATAGCCGCTCTGACGGCAGTGTTCACACCCCACCGCGCGATAAATCGCTTTTGGTGGCGCGTCCATAAAGCTGAACAACGCTTTTTCATTGGCATCCAGCGGACTGGTGGTCCGGCAGTGCGTACACAGCCGACGCACCAGACGCTGGGCAATGACACCGAGCAGCGATGAACCGATTAAAAACGACTCCAGCCCCATATCCCGCAGACGGGTTATCGCCCCTGCGGCACTGTTGGTGTGCAGCGTCGACATCACCAGGTGACCGGTCAGCGACGCCTGCACCGCGATCTGGGCGGTTTCACCGTCGCGAATTTCCCCGATCATCACCACGTCCGGGTCCTGACGCAGAATCGCGCGCAGCCCGCGGGCAAAGGTCATGTCCACGCGCGGGTTAACCTGCGTCTGCCCCACGCCTTCCAGCTCGTATTCGATCGGATCTTCCACGGTCAGAATGTTGCGCTCGTGACCGTTCAGCGCCGAAAGAATGGCGTACAGCGTGGTACTTTTACCGGAACCCGTCGGGCCGGTAACGAGGATGATCCCGTGCGGGCGGTCAATCAGCCCTTTCAGCTTCTCCAGCTCTTCATCAATCAGCCCAAGCTTGTTGATGTCGGGCTTGAGATTGCTTTTATCGAGCAGGCGCATGACCACGCGCTCGCCGTACTGAGACGGAATGGTCGACACACGCACATCGATGGCCTTGCGGCCGATGCGCAGGGAGATACGTCCATCCTGGGGGAGACGTTTCTCGGCGATGTCGAGTTTCGACATCACCTTAATACGCGACACCAGCAGCGGCGCGAGCTTACGCGCCGGTTGCAACACCGGGCGCAGCACGCCGTCAACGCGGAAGCGGATGCTCAGCGTGCGCTCGAAGGTTTCGATATGAATATCCGACGCGCCGTCCTTCACCGCCTCGCCGAGAATGGCGTTGATCAGGCGGATCACCGGTGAGTTTTCGTCGTTATCGAGCAGATCTTCGTTATCCGGGATCTCCTCGGTTAAGGCCATCAGATCGATATCCGCGTCCATGTCGTCCACCAGTTGCTGCGACACGCCGCTGCTCTGCTGCCAGATTTTGGCCAGCATCTCGTCAAACGCTTCCGGCGTCACAGTGACGGGGATGAAAGCACGGCCCAGCACCCGGCGCACCTCCAGCAGAGCATGCGCAGGAGTGTCGTCCCGGATATAGACATCATTGTTGTAAAACAGAACGCCGTTATCTTTTGCGTAGTTGCTGCTACACAGTGTTTTACTCAGTTCGTCCACGTTACCCCTCCGCGCTATTCTTTAAACGGATTGCGCGTGGCGCTGGTTTTCACCGGTGCGGCGCCAGTGCTTGCAGAGGGAAACGCGGGCAGGACGGCGTTGTCAGTCGGCTCAACAATACCGAGCTTTTTCTCCTCCACTCGCTGCATCTGGCGCACCCGGATCTGGTCATATTTCTCTTTCGAGGCCGCGCTGTAGTTGTCGTCGTCACGCAGGACGGTGGTATGAATAAACACCATCAGGTTGCGTTTGGAAGTATCCTGCGAGGTGTAGCGGAACAGCTGACCGACCAGCGGGATATCGCCGAGCAGGGGCACTTTGGACACGGACTGTTTGGTCACATTTTCCATCAGACCGCCGAGCACCACCGTCTGACCACTGTGGACCATCACTTCGTTATTAATCGTGCGCGTGTTGAAGGTTGGGCCGAGGCTGGAGTCTTCCGTCGCGCTGTTGTCGACACTCGACACTTCCTGCTCAATCTTCAGATGGATCATGTCGCCATCGTTAATCTGCGGCACAATCTTCAGCTTGGTCCCAACGGTTTTACGCTCAACCGAGTTAAAGACGTTGTCGCCGCTGGTGGTTTGCGAACCGGAAAGCACCGGCACATCCTGACCGACGTTGAACGACGCTTCTTTGTTATCCAGCGTGACCACGCTTGGCGTTGAGAGGATGTCATTTTTGCCGTCGGTGGAAAGCGCGGTCACCAGCGCACCGAAGTCACCGTTAAAGAAGCCGGTCGCAAGGCCAGTGAAACTTGCCCCTTTCATGGTGCCATTTTTAATCTGGCTGATTGGCAGGCCGGTGGAGCCAAACTGCACCCCGCCGTGCTTGCTGGTCCACTGCACGCCAAGATCCAGGCCGTTACCGTCCTGCACTTCGGCAATGATCGCTTCCACCAGCACCTGCGGACGGCGAATATCCAGCTTGTCGATCACTTTCTCGAGGGAGTTCATCACGTTAGGCTGTGCGGTGATCACCAGGGAGTTGGTTGACTCGTCGGCGGTAATATTCAGATCGGTTGAGGCGCTCGCGGATTTCGCTTTGGCCGCACTCGGCTTGTCTTTCAGCTGCTCACCAATCCCGGTGAGAACCGGCACCACTTTGGTGGCGCTGGCATACTTGAGGTAGAAGACGCGGGTATTGCCCTCGTTATTCTGCTCACGATCCAGCTGATGAATAAGGGAACGGGTGCGCGCCCGCGCATCTTCCGCGCCGCTGATCACCAGGCTGTTGGTTTCGTCATCCGCGACGACTTTAGTCGCCAGCTGCGGCGCGTTCTGCCCTTTCTGTTCTTCATTGTTGAGGTTATTCAACATCTCCGAGAGTTCTTTGGCGGACGCAAAGCGCAGCGGGATGATTTCGCGACGCTGGATGCCGTCTTTATCGACGCGCTGCACCAGATCCACCAGCCGGTTCACCACCGAGGCTTTACCGGTTAACAGCAGGACGTTGGACGGCTCAAAGTGGACCACGTTCCCGATACCGGTGGCATCGTTGAGCTGACGCAGCAGCGGGGCCAGCTCGCGAACAGGCACGTTTTCCATGCGCACCACGCGGGTGATGATCTCGTCACCTTTGCCCGGATTTTTGCTGTCTGCCAGCGGCGCACCGGCGGTACGCGCCACGCTTGAGCGCACCACTTTGACCATGCCGTTGTCCATCGGGATCACCGACAGGCCGTAGAGATCCAGCACGCTCAGAAAGAATTGATAGTACTCATCTTCCGTCAGCACGTTGTAGGTTCGGACCGAGACGGTTCCCTGGACGGACGGATCGACCAGAATGGTTTTATTGAGATTGCGGCCTACCGTATCGATAAACTCGCGAATATCAGTATTTTTAAAACTCGCGCTAAAGTTAGCTGCAAGCAGCGAACTGGAATATAACGACAATGCGGTCAGCGCCACGCACGCCCAGGGAATTTTTTTCATGTCTGCACACTTTTTAATTGTTTAGAACATTAATCCGAATATTTTCAAGGTGAGCGTGACGTCGTACGATGACCTCCGCTTCTTTCATTTTTGACCAGTTGGCAATAATGCTTTTCGCTTTTGCTTCATCGGTCATATCGACAGAGTTAACCTGAACCGCCACATCGCCTTTTACCAGACCTGACTGGCTGTAAAAGGCGGAGGCATTCCTTGGGTTTATCCTGTAGCCTTCCAGTCGGCCCTTTTCAATTATGGGTTTTAACACCAGATAATCATCAAGATGCACACTCTCTGCGCCAACATCTTTTGTCGATTTCGTTACCGGGCCGCTATCCACGCCACCCTTAAAATAGTCCGGTTTATTTAATGCCAGAATCTGCGTAGTACCTTCATAATTAACCACCACATTATCTTTGTTTATTTCCTGAATAAATGCGTCGTTAAATCCAGAGAGAGGTTCACCCTCACGGTAGCTTCTCTGACCGCCTGGCGTTTTGATGACAGCAAAGGAGAGCCAGGCGTCATCGCTGTTCACAATACCTTCGATTTCAGCTGCCAGCGGGGCTTTCACCGCACCCGGTAAGATTTCCTGACGCACGGCTGCCGTAAAAAGCGAAAAGGATTTCTCTTCGCGCGTTTTTTTCAGCGGCTGTTGATCGGCATTAGCCAACTTATTCATAACTTTTTTATAATCTTTAAAGGTGAGATACCCTTGCTGGCCGCAAAAGATCAGCAGCACAAACATAATACAAGGCGTTATCCACCGTGAAAGAAATGAGAACCTCATTTTTTATCCGGCCTATAGCAAAGCAAAAATAAGCAGCGTCATACTGCGCCAATATGGATGAAAATAGTAATAAGCTGATGCAAATGCGACCACTGACTTCGCCGCTAACTTTCATAAAGAAAAATATTGACCGTATAAAATCCAAATGTTAGACGCTGCCAGCAGGATATTTTTACCCTGTTTGCAAATTGACCGTTCAGGGGCGTTACCTTACTTTCTGATGCTGTTGCTATTCCTAATCAGAGACGGTAAGTCGTTATGTATCAGAGCCACTTTAATTTTAAAAATCCGCCATTCAGATCGATCGCCCGTTTATCCGGGGATTTTCTGGTGCCTTATCATCAGGATGTGTTCAACCTGTTGAAAGAGAAAACCCAGCAGGCGGGAATTATCGGGCTCTTTTGCGACGACGCCCCGCTTCTGGGTCACTTCAGCGATGCGCTAAAAACCCGCCACAGTAACGTCCTTGTTATCAATGCGTTTCCCAAACTGAGTGCCAGTAGCCTGCTGTACAAGCTCAATCCGGTAACGAAAGAGAGCAAGAATCGCCTGCAGGCGGTAGATGCCATCCTGCGCCAGTGGCACGAGGGAAAAGCGAAAACCAGAGTGCTGGTGATTTCACACGCCGAAGCCATGAAAGAGAGCTCCCGTGAAGTCCTGGGTACGCTGCTCACGCAAGCCCAGGAGCTGAACTTCCGGCTCTCCGTGGTGCTGACGGGCACTGCGGATCAGGAAATCCTGCTTAAGCAACCTGAACTGCGCGAATATACACACACTCGTCATGTCCTGCGCCCCCTGACCTGCCGCGAATTCCTGGGCTATGTGCAGGCGCAATGCGAAGAACACGGCTGTGAAAATTCGCCGTTAACGCCGGCCCGCGTGCGCAAAATGCACACGTTGACCAAAGGCAACATCAGCAAACTTAACGAACTGGCGCACCTGTCAATGCTCGCTGCCTGGACGGAACGCGCGTCGCAGGTCAGCCCGCGTCATTTACGCCTGGCGGCGGGAGAGATCCTGCCCGCGAAAAAACACGGTAAGCGTCTGGCAACCGTGGGGCTGTTCGCATCGGTGCTGTTTGCCGCCTGCGGCTGGTATTTAACCTCGTCCATCAGCGGGCATCTTCCCATCCAGCTGCCGGTCCCCGTCAGTTGGAAACAGCCGACGCGAAAAACGGAGGCGCCCGTGGTGCCGGTTATCGACAATGAAATGGTTAATCAGCCGGATGCGATGCACCAGCTCTATCTGATGTGGGGATATGACGCCTCGGCCGAAGATGCGCTGTGCCAGAATGCCGCTAAAGTGAACCTGATGTGTAAACAGGGGAACGCGTCGCCGGAGACGCTGGCGCAGGAAGGGTATCCGTGGGTCAGTGAACTGAAAACCAGCGGTCACCTTAACTATGCGGTGGTCGCCAGGGTCGGAGATACATCAATTGACCTGTTAATGAATAACCGGACCTGGCAGGTGAGCCGCAGCTGGTTTAACCGGCATGCGACCGGCAACTTCACCCAGTTGCACCGCCTGACACCGGAAGGAAAAGACGCGATCGGCGCGGCCAGCGACAGCAAAGACATGGCCTGGCTCGATCAGCAGTTAAGCATCGCGCTGAACCAGCCCGAAACACATGCCCGGATCTGGACCGCAGAGATGATGAAACGCACCCGTGAGTTTCAGCAAAAAATGCATCTGCACGTGGATGGCATCCCCGGCGAAGAAACGCTGATGCAGCTGATGCGCGTAACTAACAGCACGCCGAGCGTACTGATTCAGGCCACCCGCACTACCCCGGACGCAAAAATGCAGGAGAAGAAAGCCTAATGTCGACCATCTGCCTTGCGGCCCAGCGCAGCTATACAACCGGGGAAGCGGTCTGGTTTTCGTACCGCCTCCCCAGCCTGAAAAACGTTTTCGGCAAAACAGCATTATGGATGGTCGGCCTTTGCGCCATGCTGGTTGTCGGCCTGTATATGCATGTCTACTGGAACATGCGCCACCCGGCGCCTGAACCAGTCAACGCCAGCGTTGCCAAACCGGAAACCCAGCTTTCGGAGATGCACTACGTGTATGTGAGTAAACCGTTCCCACATCCGCAGCCTAAAGCTACGCCAGTGCCTGTTGATGTTCCACCGATGCCGAATCTGCCGATCATCAGTGATGATGCCGACTGGCAGCAGGCGCCCGACGGCGCGGTGCCGCAAGACCCCTCGCGGGATACCCTACCCGGAACTGAGGCGCATGAGCACGATACCGCCCCCGCCAGCACGAGCAGTGAAGAGTCATCATTAACGGAATTATTTAAACAGGCATTAAAAGAGCAGGAGCAGGATTATTCTCAAGGAAAAATTCCCGCACCGCCGGTTGACGAAACGCAGGATAATTCACAAGCAAGTGTTAAAAACAGTGAAAACAGCCGTTCCCCTTTCAGTGATAAAGGAGACCGGCGGGAGTAGGCATTAATATTTTTCAGGCAGTGCGGTGAGGTTAAGCAGTCGACCTTTTTCCACCACAATATATTGACCTTTTTTCAGATCGGAGAGGATTTTAATAATGGTGCTACGTGCCAGGTTAGTGTATTCCTGAATGTAATCATAAACGTTAATATCACGCTGATGCTGTACAATCAGGTCGTTGATCTCATATAAAAATTCGCGAACAACAGAATATGCGCTGCGAGCGACCAGAATATCATCGCGCTTGCTCATCAGGCATATGTACCAGGAAAGCACTTTTGTCAGCTCAGGCCACAGGTTTTTCTCGGTCATCAGCTGGGCGAAGACCTCTTTCTTGATCGAGCGAACAACCGTATTCGACCGAACAAGGCCGTATATATGGGTGGCGTTGTAATACATCGACGACAGGCCGAAAATGCATTGCCCGGTAACGGTGAACAAGCACAGTTCGTCAGAGTCACGTCGAAATTCGACTTCGCCGCTGACAATAATATGAATTAAACCGGAATCAGCAGTGGAAATCTTCTGCCATTTTTTTAACGTTCTTTCTTCAACGCATGAGGTTGCAGAAATAATCTTTTCCATTTCATGTTGCGGACGTAATTTTTTTCCATAGATGCTTAACATTGTTATACCCGTTTTAAGATGTGATTTTAAAAAAACATGGCAACGGCATTCATACCGAACCATAAATATTTTCCTGATGAAAAACTCAAGAATAAAAAAAAGAGTAAAGTTTTTTATTCGCTAAATTGATTAGCGTGCTATGTGTCCATCTTAAATCCGAATAATTTTAAGTCAATTAACTAAAAATGAAATGAGATTGTACTTAGGATTAATCTAATAGAAACTTGCGGAAATATACTCATTTGGGGGTAAGCCAAAGGTTTACCCCTGCCCGTATTTCTCTAAAAGTGCTTCGGCAATCGCCATGGTTTCAACATCCGCTACGCCATTCCATAACTGCGGACGGAAATGCATCTGGAACACCATGATGATGCGTTTTTGCTGTGCAGGCGTGCTGTTTTCTGGCACCTCGTAACCGTAGCGCGCCAGCAGATCGAGCAGTGCTGCGGTATCAACCTGCTGATAATGCGGTCGCCCGTTGATATAAAAATTTACCCGCGCCGGTTCAGGCCAGGCTCCGATGCCCTGCTGCGCCAGCTCGCGCCACGGAAACAGCGGGCCAGGGTCGTCTTTACGCTGCGGGGCGATATCCGAATGGGCCACAACGTTCTGCGGTTTAATGTCGTAGCGGGCGATGATGTCTCTGGCAAGCGGGATTAGCGCCGCAATTTGCCCCGGTTCGAAGGGGGTAAAGGTTTTCACACCATCGGTTTTCCGCCAGCCGCGGTTTTCCAGCTCAATGCCGACGGAGGTATCATTTATGCGGTTGGTCCCACGCCAAAAGCTAATACCTGCATGCCAGGCCAGCTCGCTCTCCGGCACCAGCTGCCAGATACGCGGTTTGCCCTGCGGAGCTGGGGGCTTTGCGGGGATGAGATAGTGAGAGCTGACGTTTTTATCGGTTAAGGTCGCAAGCGAGGTGTCGAAATCATCGGCGGTGTAATGGATCACCAGCACCTTTATGCGCGGGTAGGCCGCCTGCGCCTGATGGCGCGTATCAAGTTCGTACGCGCCTTTATCAACAATGCCCTCTTCCGAGGCGCATCCTGCCAGCAACAATGCCAGCAGGAGGGTTGAGAGCGAACGCTTCATCGACGGGTTTTCACCGCCGTGCCGCTTACGCTCACCATCAGCATGCTGGCATCTTTCCCGACCGTTTCGTAGTCGATATCAATGCCCACCACCGCATCCGCGCCCAGCGCTTTGGCCTGCTCGCCCAGCTCCTTAAACGCAATGTCACGCGCTTTACGCAGTTCTTTCTCGTAGGCACCGGAGCGCCCGCCGACGATATCCCGAATGCCGGCAAAGAAGTCCCGGAAGATGTTGGCACCCAGAATCGCCTCACCGGTGACCACGCCGCAGTACTCGGTAATGGGTTGACCTTCCAGGGTTGGTGTTGTTGAAAATTGCATACTTCCTCTCCGTCTTTAGCGTTCAATGCGTTAGCAACTGCATTATCGGTTCGTTACGCTATGATTGAAAGGATAGTTAATAAATAAGGAAATCAACATGCGCTACTCTGCTTTAACGCTTTTAGTGCCCTGCGCGCTGGTGCTCAGCGCCTGCACTACGCCGGTCACGCCAGCCTTTAAGGATATCGGTTCCCGCAGCGGCCCCTGCATTGAGGGCGGCCCGGACGCCGTGGCGCAACAGTTCTATGATTACCGCATTCAGCATCGCGGTAATGACCTCACCGCCCTGCGCCCGTACCTGAGCGATAATCTGGCGAAACTGCTTAATGACGCCTCGCGCGATCCGCAGCAAAACGCGCTGCTTTCATCCGATCCGTTCTCCAGCCGCGCCACGCTGCCGGACAGCGCCGACGTCGCCAGCGCGTCCACCATTCCGAATACCGACGCACGGAATATTCCTCTGCGCGTGAAGCTAACCCAGGGGACGCAAACCTGGCAGGATGAGGTGCTGATGATCCGTGAAGGCCAGTGCTGGGCAATAGATGATGTGCGCTACATTGGCGGCAGCGTTCATGCTCCGGCGGGCACCCTTCGCCAGTCGATTGAGAACCGCTAACGCATACGATAAATAAACGTTAACCCCGTAAAATGTCCGGCATTTCATGCGGAATGCCGACATTTATTCTCGCCCCCCTTTCCCGTCGCTATTTTGTGCTATGTTTAAGAGGAAATACGGGTTATATTTAACTTTTAACGCAGAAATATTGCATAACTATTCTGTCAACGGTACTATCTGCGGCCTCAATTGCTATAGATTGCCTGGATGAGTAAAGACTGCCCCGATGAGTATTAAACTAAACGGCATTAACTGCTTCTACGGCGCACACCAGGCGCTGTTCGACATTACGCTGAGCTGCCCGGAGGGCGAAACGCTGGTTTTGCTCGGCCCAAGCGGCGCGGGAAAAAGCTCCCTTCTGCGTGTTTTAAATCTGCTTGAAATGCCCCGTTCGGGAACGCTGGCCATCGCCGGTAACCATTTTGACTTCGCGAAAACCCCTTCTGATAAAGCGATTCGTGAACTGCGTCAAAACGTGGGCATGGTTTTCCAGCAATATAATCTCTGGCCGCATCTGACGGTGGTGCAAAACCTGATTGAAGCCCCGTGCCGCGTGCTTGGCTTAAGCAAAGATCAGGCGATGGCGCGTGCTGAAAAGCTGCTGGAACGTCTGCGTCTGAAACCGTACAGCGACCGTTATCCTCTGCATCTCTCTGGTGGTCAGCAACAGCGTGTGGCGATCGCCCGTGCGCTGATGATGGAGCCAGCGGTGCTGCTGTTCGACGAACCAACCGCAGCGCTGGACCCGGAAATTACTGCCCAGATCGTGAGTATCATTCGTGAACTGGCGGAAACCAACATTACCCAGGTCATCGTGACCCACGAGGTGGAAGTGGCGCGCAAAACCGCCAGCCGCGTGGTCTACATGGAAAACGGGTATATCGTTGAGCAAGGTGATGCGAGCTGCTTCACCAAACCGCAAACCGATGCCTTCAAAAACTACTTATCACACTGATGTGTTAGGGAAATTATAATGAAAAAAGTATTGATTGCCGCGCTGCTTGCTAGCGTCAGCCTTTCCGCTACCGCAGCCCAGACCATCCGTTTCGCCACTGAAGCGTCCTACCCTCCGTTTGAATCCATTGATGCGAACAACAAGATTGTTGGCTTCGACGTGGACCTGGCAAATGCCCTATGTAAAGAGATCGACGCGACCTGTACCTTCAGCAACCAGGCGTTCGACAGCCTGATCCCAAGCCTGAAGTTCCGCCGTATCGACGCCGTGATGGCCGGTATGGACATCACTCCGGAGCGTGAAAAGCAGGTTCTGTTCACCACCCCTTACTACGACAACTCGGCGCTGTTCATTGGTCAGAAAGGTAAATACGCCTCCGTTGACCTGCTGAAAGGCAAGAAAGTCGGCGTGCAGAACGGCACCACGCACCAGAAATTCATCATGGATAAGCACCCGGAAATCACCACCGTGCCGTATGACAGCTACCAGAATGCGAAGCTGGACCTGCAAAACGGCCGTATCGATGCGGTGTTCGGGGACACGGCTGTCGTGACTGAATGGCTGAAAGCGAACGACAAGCTGGCCGCCGTGGGTGACAAGGTGACAGATAAAGACTACTTCGGTACAGGTCTGGGTATTGCCGTACGTCAGGGCAACACCGAGCTGCAGCAGAAATTCAACGCTGCGCTGGAAAAAGTGAAGAAAGACGGCACCTACGAAACCATCTACAAAAAATGGTTCCAGAAGTAATTCCTGATGAATGAAATTTTTCCTTTAGCAAGCGCCGCCGGGATGACCGTCGGCCTTGCCGTTTGTGCACTGATTATCGGCCTCGTACTGGCGATGTTCTTTGCGGTGTGGGAGTCCGTTAAGTGGCGCCCTGTCGCATGGCTCGGTTCAGCGCTGGTGACTGTGCTGCGTGGACTGCCGGAAATTCTGGTGGTCCTGTTTATCTATTTCGGCTCCTCACAGCTGCTGTTAACGCTGTCGGACGGCTTTACGATTAATCTCGGCTTTGCGCAGATCCCGGTGCAAATGCAGATTGAGAACTTCGACGTCAGTCCGTTCCTGTGCGGCGTAATTGCGCTCTCCCTGCTCTATTCGGCCTATGCGTCACAAACGCTGCGCGGCGCGCTGAAAGCGGTACCGCAGGGACAGTGGGAATCCGGTCAGGCGCTGGGCCTGTCGAAAGCGGCGATCTTCTTCCGCCTGGTGATGCCGCAGATGTGGCGTCATGCCCTGCCAGGGCTGGGCAACCAGTGGCTGGTACTGTTGAAAGATACCGCGCTGGTGAGCCTGATCAGCGTGAACGATTTGATGCTGCAAACCAAAAGTATCGCCACCCGTACGCAGGAGCCATTTACCTGGTACATCGTCGCGGCGGCTATCTACCTGGTAATCACGTTGCTGAGCCAGTACGTTCTGAAGCGTATTGATCTGCGCGCAACGCGTTTTGAACGGAGACCAGGCTGATGCTGGATTATTTACCCGAACTGATGAAAGGGCTGCACACCAGCCTGACGCTGACCGTTGCGTCTATCATCGTAGCGCTGATCCTGGCGCTGTTCTTCACCATCGTCCTGACGCTGAAAACGCCGGTGCTGGTGTGGATTGTCCGTGGCTACATTACGCTCTTTACCGGTACGCCGCTGCTGGTGCAGATCTTCCTGATTTACTACGGTCCAGGGCAGTTCCCGTCGTTACAGGAATATCCGGTTATCTGGCATTTGCTCTCTGAGCCATGGCTCTGCGCCCTGATAGCTCTCTCACTGAACAGCGCGGCCTATACCACGCAGCTGTTTTACGGCGCGATCCGCGCGATCCCAGAAGGCCAGTGGCAGTCCTGCGGTGCGCTGGGCATGAGCAAGAAGGACACGCTGGCGATCCTGCTGCCATACGCCTTTAAGCGTGCGCTCTCTTCCTATTCCAACGAAGTCGTTCTGGTGTTCAAAAGCACCTCTCTGGCCTACACCATCACCCTGATGGAAGTGATGGGCCACGGGCAGCTGCTGTACGGACGTACCTACGACGTGATGGTGTTCGGTGCGGCGGGTCTGGTCTATCTGGTGGTCAACGGTCTGCTGACGCTGATGATGCGTCTTATCGAGCGTAAGGCGCTGGCGTTTGAGCGCAGGAATTAATCACGCCATTGCATAAAACGGTATTCATTGAGCGGGTAACCTGATGGGTTATCCGCTTTTTTTTGCAATAAATGTAATATTTAATCATTTTTATTGCATATAAATTCAGTAAATGGCATTGTATATCCAGGCCGCAGACACGGCGCATAAATAAGACAGACGGGAGCATTACAATGAAAAAGTTAGTTCTGGCCGCATTACTCGCAACCTTCGCCGCAGGCGCATCCGCCGCAGATAAAATCAATTTTGGCGTTTCTGCCACCTATCCGCCGTTTGAATCGCTGGATGCCAGCAACCAGATCGTCGGCTTTGACATTGACCTGGCGAAAGCGCTGTGCAAGCAGATGCAGGCCGACTGCACCTTTACTAACCACGCGTTTGACAGCCTGATCCCGTCCCTGAAATTTAAAAAATACGATGCGGTGATCTCCGGCATGGATATCACCCCAGAGCGCAGCAAGCAGGTCGCGTTCACCGACCCGTACTACGCGAACTCTGCGGTAGTGATTGCGAAGAAAGGGGCTTATAAGTCTTTCGACGAGCTGAAAGGCAAGCGCATCGGCATGGAAAACGGCACCACGCACCAGAAATATCTCCAGGACAAGCATCCTGAAGTGAAAACCGTGGCCTATGACAGCTACCAGAACGCAATTATCGACCTGAAAAATGGCCGTATCGATGGCGTATTTGGCGACACCGCGGTGGTGAATGAGTGGCTGAAAACCAACCCGCAGCTGGGTACAGCGACGGAGAAAGTGACCGATCCGCAGTACTTTGGTACCGGCCTCGGCATCGCGGTACGTCCGGATAACAAAGCCCTGCTGGAAAAACTGAACGGCGCGCTGAAAGCGATCAAAGCTGACGGCACATACCAGAAAATCAGCGAGCAGTGGTTCCCGCAGTAATCTCTTTTTGCCGGGTGGTCTGGCCTACGGGGGTGGTCTGTAGGCCGGGAAAGCGCAGCGCCACCCGGCAATTTCTCATAGCGGCACAAAGAACCTGAACCGCGCCCCGCTCACGGACTCCATCAGCCTGATCCCGCCACCATGCAGCTCCAGCATTCTCTTCACGATTAACAGCCCTAATCCCCCACGGTTCTCCCGCGACGCCTGAGGATTTAACGCTGAAGGCCGCTGGAACAAATCGTCGCGCAGCGAGGCATCTACGCCCGTACCATTGTCTGCCACTTCGACCTGAAGTCGTTCATTCTCCTGCCAGACCGCCAGACGAATTTCTCCGCCGCTCGGCGTATGACGGATGGCGTTATCCAGAAGATTAGTGACCACGCGCTCGATCATCGACACGTCGGCGTTCACCAGCGGCAATCGCCCCGGCACATCAATACGCAGGTTCACCTCGCGCGTGCGGGCGGTAAGTTCAAACTTCTGCGCCACGTCGGAAATCAGTTCAGCCATGGCAAAACGCTCGCGCTGGGGCTTGATGCCGCCGTGCTCAAGACGCGCCAGCTCGAACAGCTGCTGCGACAGATGGCGTACCTTTTGCCCCTGACGCAGCGCGGTAGCGAGGTACTGCTGATGCTCCTGCGGCGACAGCGTGGCGGATTTCAGCGACAGCGTTTCCAGATAACCCAGCAGCGACGTCAACGGGGTGCGTAAGTCGTGCGAAATGTTGGCGATAAACTCCCGGCGCTGGCGGTCGCTGTCGGCCAGCCGATCCCACTGAGAGGTGATTTTGCGCGCCAGCTCGATAAAGGTATTGCGCAGGATCGCCACTTCATCCTGGCCGGCAGGCTCGAGCGGCTGGGCCGCCAGCTGCTTAATCGCGCTGATGCTGTCCTGCTCCAGCCCGGCCACGTCCAGCGTGAGCTGTTTAACCGGGCGCGTCACCCAGTACCAGAGCAGCAGCCCCGCCAGCAGACCAAACAGCGCCACCAGCAGCATCGACCACAGCGCCGTACTCCAGAGCGCTTTGTGCCAGGCCATCTCCGCCAGCGCGTTGGACTCCTCCCCCTGCAAAATAATGTACAGATACCCCTTCAGCTCGCCGTCCTGTCGCAGCGGGGTGGCGCTGAAGACTTTCTTATTCTGGCTTCGGGGATCGTCGCCAAACACCGGCATCACCGTCCCGCTCAGGAAATTCTGTATCGGCGCGAGGTCAATTTTTTGCCGCTGAATGTGCCCCGGCGGGGCGGCATCGGCCAGGATATCGCCATCAGGCGAGACAACATACAGCTCGACGCTCGGATTAAAGGTCATCAGCCGGTCGAACAGCGGCTTTAAGGCGCTGCGATCCACCCTGCCCTGCGAATCCAGAATCGCTTCCCGCTGCGCAATCTGCTGCGCCAGCCCGCCGGAGAGACGCTGCACCATCGCATTGCCGTACTGCATGCTAACGTAGAGCTGCACCGCACAGGCGACGGTGGCGCAGAGCAGCAGTAACACCGTAAACAGCAGCGTCAGGCGCTGGCTCAGGCTAAAGCGACGCATCATGATTCTGCTCCGCAAATTTGTAGCCTTTGCCCCAGACGGTGCGAACGATCTCCGGCTCGGCGGCATCTTTCTCTATTTTGATGCGCAGGCGGTTAATATGGGTGTTGACGGTGTGTTCGTAGCCTTCGTGCTGATACCTCCACACCTGCTCCAGCAATGCCAGCCGTGAAAAGACCTCTCCGGGATGGCGGGCAAAAAAATAGAGCAGTTCAAATTCACGCGGGGTGAGATCGACGTGTTGACCGTTAAGACGCACGGTGCGCGCCAGCGGATCGATAGTCAGACCGTGCGCCTGAATAATGCCGTCCGTCTGCGCCTGGCCCATCGCCTGCTGTCGGCGGAACAGCGCCTTAATGCGGGCAATCAGCTCCTGCACCGAGAAAGGTTTTGCCAGATAATCATCCGCCCCGGTTTCCAGGCCGGTAATACGGTCAGTTTCACTGCTGCGGGCGCTAATGATGATAATGGGCAGGTAGCGGGTCATCTGGCGGATACGGCGGCAAATCTCCAGACCATCAACATTCGGCAGCATCAGATCGAGGATCACCGCGTCCCACGGCTGTTTTTCCAGAAGCGGTAACGCCTTTCCCCCGTCCGGCTCGTGGGTAATGGCGTAGCCTTCATCTTCCAGGTTAAGACGCAGGAGTGCAGCGATATCGTGGTCGTCTTCTACCAGCAGGATCTGCTTCATGGGTAAGCCTTCAATCATTTGTTATGACGTAAGCTTACCTGATTTCGAGCGGGGGAAGAGTTCACATTTTGTTTAAGATTTCACGAGCAACGTCAGCACTTCGTAATGCGCAGTGTGCGGGAACATATCAAAGAGCTGAACGCGCGCAATGCGGTAGCCCGGCAGGCTGGCGATATCCTTCGCCATGGTCTGCGCGTTACAGCTGGAGTAGACAATGTACTCCGGCGCCATCTGGCTCAGGTAGTCGCAGAGCGCCTGGCCGATACCCCGGCGCGGCGGGTTCACCAGCACCAGCTCCGGCACGTTGCCCTGGCCGGTGGCGAACCGGGTCGAGTCCAGCGCCTGGAAGTGCAGATTCGTCAGCCCCAGCTCCGCGGCGGACTGTTTCGCGCAGGCGATGGCCTCCGCAGAAATTTCAATCCCGGTGAGCTGCATGTCTGGCGTGGCACAGTGCAGGCCAAAGCCGCCGACGCCGCAGAACAGATCCCACATGTGATGAACCTGTAACGCACGCACCCAGTCGCGCGCGGTCGCGTACAGCGCGCTGGCGACGGTGGGGTTAGTCTGGAAGAAGCTTTGCGGACGGATCCACAGCGGCACGCCGTTGAAATTCTCCGCCAGCGCATGCTGTTCGGTGAAGAAAATCTCTTTCTCTCCTTCCATGATCGCCATATGCACCGGCTGAATATTAGCGGTAATGACCTTGAGCTGCGGAAGCTGTTCCTGCAGCCACGGCAACACCGCGCGAAGCTGCTCCAGTTTGGTTTCCGAACGCAGCACAAAGCGCAGCATCATCCCGCCGTCGATTTGGCTTTCGGTCAGCAGAAGGTACTTAAGCTCGCCGCGCCTGCGGGCAACGTTATAGGGCGTTAACCCCGCGCGGGCGATAAAGGGTTTCAGGGCGGTAAACACCGGCTCAAACGAGGCGGGATACAGCGGACAGCCGGTGAGATCGACGGGCGTGCCGTCACGGTGCAGCATGCCCAGCAGCGGCTTTTCGACGCTGCCGCTGACCACCATTTTGGCTTTATTACGAAAGCCCTGCTCCGGCCCGCTGACGGGTGCGCACCACTCGCCCACCGCGTGTGCTGCCAGCAGCTGTTTCAGGTCGGCCATTTTGGCGGTGAGTTGTTGAGGGACCGGCTGTTCTATCCACTGACAGGAGCGGCAGCGTCCGGCGTCATAGAGTGCGCACTGCATATGAAAACCTTAAGAATCACGAGGGCTGCGATTATACACATTATTGCAGGCGGAAGAACCGCCGACTGGAGGCGGGAACATAGAGCAGGCAGAGCACCAGCATGTCCGGCAATTTTTGCATCACTAAGGAATGGAAAATCTCGCGGCGGGAGCCGCCGGGAATGCTGAATAGCTCCGGATAGCCATAGCCCAGCGAGGCGGCCCACAGATAGCTGGCGGCGGTGATCTGCGTAAGAAAATATACCCAGCGCGCCCAGTTGCGCCCCTTTACCAGCGAGAACGCACAGTAGATCTCAATAAACACCAGTATCAGGCTGCTGAGAAACACCAGCGTCAGATTCCACGTCTGCGCGCTGCGGTGAATGAACTCCCCCATGCCTCGCGGGCCCAGCGTGTTCATAATCATCAGCACATCCAGGCAGCGGATCATAATAATGGCGAGCGCCGCCACCTGCACCAGCGCAGGGACGTTCGGACGGGCGTGCGAATGACGTGTTTTTTGCAAGAATCCCAATGTTTTTACTTCCCTGAAAAACAGTGCCGCGTCATACGCGGCACATCACTGGAAATAATAATTCCTTCAGCCGCGTCTTGCACGCTGGATATCGCGCACGCGCTGCTTTTCCGCGCGCGCCATCAAATACCAGGCGATAAATCCGACAATTCCGACCACGCCGAGGATGATGGAGGCCAGGGCATTAATCTCCGGATTCACCCCCATGCGCACGCTGGAGAAGACCAGCATCGGCAGCGTCGTCGCGCCCGGCCCCGACACAAAGCTGGCGATAACCAGATCGTCGAGCGAGAGCGTGAACGCCAGCAGCCAGCCGGAGATCACCGCCGGCATAATCATCGGCAGCGTAATGATGAAAAAGACCTTCAGCGGCGTGGCGCCGAGATCCATCGCCGCCTCTTCAATGGAGCGATCCAGCTCGCGCAGCCGCGAGGAGATGACCACCGCCACATACGCCGTACAGAAGGTGACGTGCGCCAGCCAGATGGTGAGCATCCCGCGATCCGCTGGCCAGCCGATGGCGTGCGCCAGCGCGACAAACAGCAGGAGCAGCGACAGACCGGTGATGACGTCCGGCATCACCAGCGGGGCGGTGATCATAAACGCAAAACCATTTGCTCCGCGAAAACGGCCGAAGCGCACCATCACCAGCGCGGCAATCGTGCCCAGCACGCAGGCCATCGTCGCCGCCAGCGCCGCAATGGTCAGGCTCAGCCCCACCGCACTCATCATCGCATCATCGTGGAACAGCTCGCTGTACCAGCGCGTCGACCAGCCCGCCCAGACGGTGACCAGCTTAGAGCTGTTGAACGAGTAGATCACCAGCATCAGCATCGGCGCGTACAGGAAGGTAAAGCCGATAATCAGGATCAGAATTCGCCACGGGGAGCGTACTACCGGTAAGTTGTTCATCCGTGGTCTCCCATCTGTTTCTGCTGATGTTTGTGGAACCACATGATCGGCACGATCAGCAGCAGTAACATGACAATCGCCACCGCCGAGGCCACCGGCCAGTCGCGGTTATTGAAGAACTCCTGCCACAGCACGCGGCCAATCATGATGCTGTCCGGGCCGCCGAGCAGTTCGGGGATCACAAACTCCCCGACCGCCGGGATAAACACCAGCATCGATCCGGCGATGATCCCGCCTTTTGTGAGCGGCACAATGACGCTGAAGAACGTCTTCAATGGGCGTGCGCCGAGATCCAGCGAAGCTTCCACCAGCGAGTAATCGATTCGCGTCAGCGCCGTATAGATTGGCAGCACCATAAACGGCAGATAGGCATAGACAATCCCGATATACACCGCAAGGTTGGTATGCAGGATCGTCAGCGGCTGGTCGATCACCCCAAGCCACAGCAGGAAGTTATTCAGTATGCCGTTATTCTTCAGGATCCCCATCCACGCGTACACGCGGATCAGGAACGATGTCCACGACGGTAAAATGACCAACAGCAGTAAAATATTTCGCGTCGACGGCTTGCTGTGCGCCACTGCCCACGCCAGCGGGTAGCCCATCAACAAGCAGCAGATCGTTGAGATCGCCGCAACCTGTAACGACTGTAAATAGGCTTCGAAATAGAGCGGATCCTCAGTCAGTTGCAGGAAATTCCCGAGGTTTAAGGTCAGCGTCAGCTGCCCGTCGGCCCACTCCCACAGATCGGTATACGGTGGGATCGCCCGCGCCATCTCCGCCAGGCTGATCTTAAAGACGATCAGGAACGGCAGCAGAAACAGCAGGATCAGCCAGATATAGGGCATGGCGATGACCAGCTTGCGGCCATGCGCCATCTGCACGCGCGCCAGCCAGTGCGAGAAACCGCCCGGTTTTTTGACGCGGGCTGGAGGTTCAAGTGTGCTCATGACCGCTCCTTATACCGTCAGGACTACGCAACTGTCCGCATCCCAGCACAGGCTCACTTCGTCGCCCCAGGTTGGCTGTCCCTTGCGATACCGGTGTTCGTTCTGTAACTGGGCGCTGAGCATCTGCCCGCTTTTCAGGCGGACATGGTAAATCGACAGATCGCCGAGATAGGCAATGTGTACCACTTCGCCCACGGCAAAGTTATAGCCATCGGCGGGCGGCTCATCGCAAAGCATGATTTTTTCCGGGCGCAGGGCAACGTAAACCGGCACGTTGTCCACCACGGAATTATCAGAATCAACCTTAAGCGGGTGCACCAGCCCCGGCGATTCAATCACCAGACCGTCTTCCTGGCGTTCCTTCAGCAGCCCTTCGAAGACGTTTACCGAGCCGATGAACTCCGCACTGTAGCGGGTTGTCGGGTGTTCGTAAATCTCCTCCGGCTCGCCGATCTGCACGAACTTACCGCGATTCATGATCGCAATGCGCCCGGCCATGGTCATCGCCTCTTCCTGGTCGTGCGTCACCATCACGCAGGTCACCCCTACGCGCTCAAGGATATCCACCACTTCCAGCTGCATCCGGTCGCGCAGCTTTTTATCCAGCGCGCCCATCGGCTCGTCGAGCAGGAGTAATTTCGGCCGTTTGGCCAGACTTCTTGCCAGCGCCACGCGCTGACGCTGGCCGCCGGAAAGCTGATGCGGCTTACGCTTCGCGAACTCCTGCATGTGCACCAGGCTCAGCATCTCCGCCACGCGCGCGGTGATTTCGGCTTTCGGCAGTTTGTCCTGCTTCAGGCCGAAGGCGATGTTCTGCTCGACGGTCATGTGCGGGAACAGGGCATAGGACTGGAACATCATGTTAATGGGCCGCTGGTACGGCGGCACGCTGGAGAGGTCTACCCCATCCAGCACGATCTGCCCGGCGGTAGGTTGTTCAAACCCGGCCAGCATACGCAGCAGGGTCGATTTACCGCAGCCGGATGCGCCGAGCAAAGCAAAAATTTCACCTTTGTAGATCGTCAGGCTGACATCGTCCACGGCATGCTGGCCGTCGAAGGATTTGGTGAGGTTTCGAATTTCAAGAAGCGGGGTCAGCGCTTTACGGACTTTCGCCTGCGGGCGGGGGATCGCGTCATTCACGGGGTGCTCTCCGGCATAGATCAACACTGGTGCAAACGCACCGTCAGGGTGCGCATCGCCGGGCGGCGCTAACGCTTGCCCGGCCTACGGGATTTGTCGGCCCGGTAAGCGACAGCGCCACCGGGCAACGATATCAAACGCCGTTACTTACCGCTTTTCACCTTGGTCCACGCGCGGGTACGCACACGGTCAATTTTCGGTTCCTGCACTTTCAAGGTGAAGAGCTTGGCAAACACATCGGCTGGCGGGTAGATCGCTGGATTATTGCGGATTTCTTCGCTCACCAGCGGCACGGAGGCCTTGTTACCGTTGGCGTAGTAGACGTGGTCGCTGATGTGGGCAATCACTTCCGGACGCATCAGGTAGTTGAGGAACTGATACGCTTCCTCTTTGTTTTTCGCATCAGCCGGCATCGCGAAGACGTCGAAAAACGCCAGCGCCCCCTCCTTCGGAATGAAGTAGGAAACATTCACACCGTTTTTCGCCTCTTTCGCACGGTTCGCTGCCTGCCAGACGTCACCCGCCCAGCCGATGGCCACGCAGATATCCCCGTTAGCCAGGTCGTTGATGTACTGAGAGGAGTGGAAGTAGCGAATATTCGGACGCAGCTTCAATAGCAGGTCGGTCGCCGGACCGGTGTAGTCGTCGGCCTTGCTGCTGTTTGGATCTTTGCCGAGATAGTTAAGCACGGTGGCGAAAATCTCTTCCGGCGCATCGAGGAAAGAGACGCCGCAGCTTTTCAGCTTCTCGAGGTTTTCCGGCTTCAGCACCACGTCCCAGCTGTCCAGCTTGACGTCCGGGCCCAGCGCCGCTTTGACTTTATCCACGTTAAAGCCAATACCGGTGGTCGCCCACAGGTAAGGCATGGCGTATTTGTTGTCCGGATCATGCTTCGCCACCAGCTTCAGCACTTCCGGGTCAAGATTTTTCCAGTTCGATAACTTGTTCTTGTCCAGCGGCTGGAAGACACCGGCGGTCAGCTGACGCTCCAGGAAGCTTGCAGAGGGCACCACCAGGTCGAAACCGGTACTGCCCGCCATCAGTTTGCCTTCCAGTACTTCGTTGGAATCGAATACGTCGTAGACAACCTTAATGCCGGTCTCTTTTTCAAAATTCGCGACGGTGTCCGGCGCAATATAGTCAGACCAGTTATAGACGTGCAGCGTTTTTTGTTCCGCAGCGAGCGTGCCGGCAGAGACGGCCATCAGAGCACCCGCAACCAGACCCGATAACCATTTTTTATTCAAGGCGATCATATTGTTATTCCTTCTGAAAGCTCGTTAACAAACGAACCAAAACTGTGCAGCCTGAAGATATGCAATATTCATGCATAGTTTGTCGCTCTGCCCGAAATAAAATACACCCCTCTTCCCGGCAGGTTCCGCTCGCTTTTTTAAGCACCGCAAGAATAACTGTAGCCCGTGTCTCCGGCTATAGCCCAGACGAAAAAACGCCTTTTATCAATTTTTTATGCAGATTATGTCTACGTGATAAGCCGAAACGGCCTGAGAGGAGGTGAAAAATTCTTTAAAGAAAGGTTAAAAGCAGCAGAAAAAGCGGTGTTATGCAGCCGCTCTGGTAGCGACTGCGCAAAAGTCAGACAGGCTTAGTGGAGAAAATTGGAAGATGCATCATTATTCTCGGCATCATCTTCCGCGCTATACAGCAGGTGATGTGCGTTGGCTTCCATCATTACCATGGAAATTTGCTCTTCGCTCAGGCGCATAAACCAGGCGAACTGTTTGAAGGAGAGCCCCGCGCCGGAGAATAAAGACTGGCAAACCACCAGCTTCGGCAGATTATCATCCTGTATGTCGAGAAACGCTTTCACGGTCAAAGAACTGGCGTTAATCGCTGACAGATCGGATGCCAGTGCAAGCAGCGCTGAAGGCTTCACTTCAGCCAGCGCCGAGAACAGGATCACGTCGTTAATCAGATCGATTTTGGCATCAAAAATACCATCGAAATTTTGCATGTGAGGCAGATGCAGCGCCTGGCAGGAGTCGCATTCGAAAAAAGTAATACCGGCATCATCGAGCCATTGACGTAACGTATCCAGTGTAGGTACGACCTGTAAATCCATCGCTGTGCAGCCTCTTAAATAAAAACGTTGTCCAGCTTACGCAAAAAGTGCGCGCCGATCCATTTAACCGCCCGTTTTCAGGCAAAATCCCGGCGTCGCATGGCGTTCAATCCATGCGATCATTTTACCTGCAATATCGACGCCTGTGGTTTTTTCCACCCCTTCCAGCCCCGGCGAGGCGTTAACTTCCATCACCAGCGGCCCGCGGTCGGCACGCAGCAGATCGACCCCCGCCACGTCCAGGCCCAGCGTCTGCGCCGCTTTCACCGCAATCTCGCGCTCGCGCTCGCTGATAAGGGCCACCCGCGCGATACCGCCGCGGTGCAGGTTAGAGCGGAAGTCGCCCTCTTTCGCCTGCCGCTCTATGGCGGCCACCACTTCATCGCCCACCACAAAGCAGCGGATGTCGCACCCTTTGGCCTCTTTAATATACTCCTGCACCAGAATATGGGCATTCAGACCGCGAAAGGCGTCAATCACGCTTTCCGCCGCCTGACGCGTCTCCGCCAGTACCACCCCAATACCCTGCGTGCCTTCCACCAGCTTAATGACCAGCGGCGCACCGCCCACCATGTCGATTAAATCGCTGGTGTCGTCCGGGGAGTGAGCAATCCCGGTGACGGGCAAATCGATCCCCTGGCGCGCCAGCAGTTGCAGCGAGCGCAGCTTATCGCGGGCGCGTGAGATCGCCACGGACTCATTGAGCGGATAGCTTCCCAGCATTTCAAACTGGCGCAGCGCGGCCGTGCCGTAATAGGTGATCTGGGAGCCAATGCGGGGAATTACCGCATCAAAATGCGGGAGTTTGCGGCCTTTGTAATGAATCGACGACGCCGCAGGGTCGATGTTCATATAGCAGGACATCGGATCGAGGATCTCAACCTGATGTCCGCGTTTCGCCGCCGCTTCTCGCAGGCGTTTACATGAATAGAGCGTTCCATCCCGGGACAATATGGCAATTTTCACCCTGCACCTCTCTAAAGACATGGGAAAAGCCTGCCTATCATACACGAGGCGCAGGAGGAAGGGACTATCGCGTTGCCCAGCCCTGTTTGTGCAGGTAATCAAGAATGAACGGGCGGTTTTCTTTAATGATGGTGCGACGAATATGGTCGCTCCAGGTATCGCGGCGGTTGTTGCTGTCGCGCGTCAGATAGTAGTTCGCCAGCTCTTCATCGTATTGATGCAGAACGTCCTGATCGACCGGCTGGTAGTGGTTTTCATGCACCAGCATCGCAGCAGGAATACGCGGCTTCAGATCCGGGTTATCCGCCGGCCAGCCGAGGCACAGACCAAACAGCGGCAACACGTGTTTCGGCAGCTTCAGCAGTTGCGTCACGCTTTCGATGTTATTACGCAGCCCGCCGATATAGACGCCGCCAAGCCCCAGCGATTCCGCCGCCGTGAACGCGTTTTGCGCCATCAATGCCGTATCCACCACGCCCAGCAGCAGCTGTTCCGCCAGCCCCAGCTCCGCCTCAGGACAGATTTGCAGGTGACGGTTAAAATCGGCGCAGAACACCCAGAACTCAGCCGCCTGGGCAACGTGCTTTTGTCCGCCCGTCAGCGTTACCAGCTGTTCACGCATCGCCGGATCGGTGATGCGGATAATGGAGCTGCACTGCAAAAAGCTGGAGCTGGAGGTGCCTCTTGCGCTGTCGATGATCGCGTCCCGCTGCGCCTGGGTGATCGGCTCATCGGTGAAATGGCGAATGGAACGGTGGGAACGAAGCAGGTCAATGGTTGGCGTCATTTTGTCTCTCTTTGTATTGCGTAAAACGTATGGCAGCCAGTATAGGCAATGATCCACCTGATGTAATTGGCGAAACATAGCCTGACTGTATCAAAGTGACAGGTGAAACCTTCTTTCCATGACGGCAGGTTATCGTGCACTATAGGGATTATTCGCCGTCAGGCTTGTTTTTTGAGGAGAGAGAAATGTTTGCAGTAATTTTTGGTCGTCCAGGATGCCCTTACTGTGTGCGCGCGAAAGAGCTGGCTGAGAAACTGACTGAAGAACGTGATGATTTCAACTTCCGTTACGTGGATATCCACGCGGAAGGCATCAGCAAAGCCGATCTGGAAAAAACCGTGGGTAAACCGGTTGAAACCGTGCCGCAAATCTTCCTCGATCAGAAACACATCGGCGGCTGCACCGATTTCGAAGCGTACGCCAAAGAGCACCTGGGCCTGTTTGCCGCTCAGTAATGCTAAGACGCCCTCACCCTGAGGGCGTTTTTATTTATGATGCTTCCGCTGTTGCAGCAGGCTGCGCATAAATAAGAAACAGAGCGCCCCCAGCGCACACCAGAAAACGCCACTTAGTAGCCACGCCACTTCCTGCCAGACGCTTCTCGACGAGAGAAACAGCACGCGCATCAGAAGCAGGCAGAGGGGCGCCGCAAGGATGGCCCCCAGCAGCGGCATTACCACCTCGCCTTTGCGCGAGAGAAAACTGGCCACTACCCCCGGCAGGATGAAGAACAACAGGCCCAGCTCGGGATGACCGGACGCTCTGAAGGCGCCCTTCACATTAAAAGCAAGCGACATGCAAACGACCGTAAACAGCAAAAAGCAGCTGATTACGCCAACCCAGTTTCGTTTAAAGTTCAAACTATCCTCCTGACTTATCTCTATCAAATACAAAACTCGTCCGGTGGACGCCCAGTCAGATAAAGCATTGCGGCAATCCTTGCCAAAACACGCACACAAGTCGTGCGATAATAGGTGGCTGTCGGTAGCTATTACGATTAAACTAACCGCCTGCTAGTGTTTAGGGTATTTATCAGGAAGCAGGGAGGTGCAAAGTGATTCCCTGACTCTGAAAACAGTAGCCCAAATAGTCCTTTCATTCAACAACTTACTGGTAAACAAGAAGTTAGCCTCCGTGAATATAAACGTCGCAGACTTGTTAAATGGGAATTACATCCTGTTATTATTTGTGGTACTGGCACTGGGCCTTTGTCTGGGTAAATTGCGCCTGGGTTCAGTTCAACTTGGTAATTCCATTGGCGTTTTAGTCGTCTCCCTGTTATTAGGTCAGCAACATTTCAGTATTAACACGGACGCGCTTAACTTAGGTTTCATGCTGTTTATTTTCTGCGTTGGCGTGGAAGCCGGTCCGAACTTTTTTTCCATTTTCTTCCGAGACGGCAAAAATTATCTGATGCTGGCGCTGGTGATGGTCGGCAGCGCCCTGCTGATTGCGTTAGGGCTGGGCAAACTGTTTGGCTGGGACATCGGCTTAACGGCCGGTATGCTGGCAGGCTCGATGACCTCCACGCCGGTGCTTGTTGGCGCGGGGGATACGCTTCGTCATTCTGGCATGGCAGGCACGCAGCTTTCCGCCGCGCTGGATAACCTGAGCCTGGGCTATGCCCTGACCTATCTGATTGGTCTGGTGAGCCTGATTGTTGGCGCGCGCTATCTGCCAAAACTTCAGCATCAGGATCTCCAGACCAGCGCCCAAACCATTGCCCGAGAGCGTGGTCTGGATACGGACTCCAAACGTAAAGTATACCTGCCGGTGATCCGCGCATACCGCGTCGGTCCGGAACTGGTTGCCTGGACCGACGGGAAAAACCTGCGCGAGCTGGGGATTTACCGTCAGACCGGCTGCTACATCGAACGTATCCGTCGTAACGGCATTCTGGCAAACCCGGACGGTGACGCAGTACTCCAGATGGGCGATGACATCGCTCTGGTTGGCTACCCGGACGCCCACGCGCGTCTCGATCCGAGTTTCCGCAACGGGAAAGAGGTGTTTGACCGCGACCTGCTGGACATGCGTATCGTCACCGAAGAGATTGTGGTGAAGAACCACAACGCCGTGGGCCGCCGTCTGGCGCAGCTGAAGCTGACCGACCACGGCTGTTTCCTCAACCGCGTGATCCGCAGCCAGATTGAAATGCCTATCGACGATAACGTGGTGCTTAATAAAGGCGATGTGTTGCAGGTCAGCGGCGATGCCCGACGTGTTAAAACCGTTGCCGACCGTATCGGCTTTATCTCGATTCACAGTCAGGTGACGGACCTGTTAGCCTTCTGCGCCTTCTTCATTGTTGGCCTGATGATCGGGATGATCACCTTCCAGTTCAGTAACTTTAGCTTCGGCATCGGTAACGCTGCCGGTCTGCTGTTCGCCGGGATCATGCTGGGCTTCCTGCGAGCGAACCATCCCACCTTCGGCTACATCCCTCAGGGAGCGCTGAACATGGTGAAAGAGTTCGGTCTGATGGTCTTTATGGCGGGTGTCGGCTTAAGCGCCGGGAGCGGCATTGGCAATGGCCTGGGTGCGGTCGGCTGGCAAATGTTGGTTTCCGGACTTATCGTCAGCCTGGTACCGGTAGTCATCTGCTTCCTGTTCGGCGCCTACGTGCTCCGCATGAACCGCGCCCTGCTCTTCGGCGCGATGATGGGCGCGCGCACCTGCGCACCGGCGATGGAGATCATCAGCGACACCGCGCGCAGCAATATCCCGGCGCTGGGCTATGCAGGCACGTACGCAATCGCCAACGTGCTGCTGACGCTGGCGGGTACGCTGATCATCATTATCTGGCCAGGACTCGGATAAATCTCAAGTTTGCGTGTGGCGCAAAAAATTTTCGTTACGCGCAGAACTTTTTACGCAGGGTGCAGTCATAATTAGTGCCACTGCTTTTCTTTGATGTCCCCAATTTGTGGAGCCCATCAACCCCGCCATTTTTGGTTCAAGGTTGATGGGTTTTTTGTTGCCTGAAATTAATACCCTTCCCTATCAATTACTTATAACACTACCTTATTTTCCATGGCGGTATAGCTGATCTTCTTACGCGGTTAAATTTTGCCTGGTCAATATCTTAAAAGAACAACGATTGAGCGTAGATATGATCGGGTTTGAACTTCGATACAGGCAGCTGGCATAAGTTGGAACGAATTAATCCACCTGATGACAGGAAAAGGAATGAAGGATTCATCCGGGGATAGCGGCAGAAGTCTACATAAAGCTCGCTCACCACTCCAATTTCGGAATCGCTCTTCTGAAACCGGAATTTATTTAGGTCCCATGTATGCGTTCACATATCGCGTGCAATAGTATTGAGGTTATTGACGGTGGATATCACTACCCTTGCCTGTAAATGGGGCTCAAGACTACTTAAGGCCGTCTGGTTTGTGTTAATTAGCTTTCTGGCAGGACGTATGCTGGGTCCTCCAACAGCTTATATTAACCACGACGTTGCAACTGCTATTTGCGGATTTATCTATGGTGATATTAATGCGGAGACAATGTACGAAACATATACAAATATTGATATTTTGATTCTGTTAACATCTGCAACGATCGTCTGTCTCATAACATTGAAGATATTCAACAAAACCAGGAATCATTAATCTTCTAATCCCGCCCTGTCTGTGGCTCAAAGACGACGGCTCAACGTAATGGTACTTCACTGAGGACATTTATTTGTCCTTATTGCCCTTCCCTCACTCGCCACAAACATATATGATTTAATGTATATGACAAAAACCACGCAGGATCGCCAGATGCTTCACCCCGTTCAGCTCTTCAAAACCCTCTCCGACGAAACGCGCCTCTCCATCCTCATGCTTCTGCGTGAAGCGGGCGAGCTGTGCGTCTGCGATCTCTGCTCCGCTACCAACGAGCCGCAGCCGAAAGTCTCCCGCCACATGGCCTTACTGCGCGAGGCCGGGCTGGCCATCGACCGTCGCGAGGGTAAGTGGATCTACTACCGTCTCTCTCCCAATATGCCCGCGTGGGCGGCAACCGTTATCGACACCAGCTGGAACTGCCTGCGAGAAGAGACACGTATGAAGCTGAAAAACCGCCTCCCGGGCTCGTGCTGACCACAACACATTCACAAAAACAGATATAACGGAGTAAAAGATGTTTCTGGCAGGGGCTATTTTTCTGTTTACGCTGGTACTGGTTATCTGGCAGCCCAAAGGGCTCAGTATCGGCTGGAGTGCCACCATTGGCGCCGCGCTGGCGCTGGCGAGCGGTGTGATCCACGTTAACGACATTCCGGTGGTCTGGAACATCGTCTGGAATGCGACGGCCACGTTTATCGCGGTAATCGTTATCAGTTTGCTGCTGGATGAGTCCGGTTTTTTCGAGTGGGCGGCGCTGCACGTTGCTCGCTGGGGAAACGGTCGCGGGCGGTTGCTGTTTACCTGGATCGTGCTGCTGGGTGCGGCCGTGGCGGCGCTGTTCGCCAATGACGGTGCGGCATTGATCCTGACACCTATCGTTATCGCCATGCTGCTGGCGCTGGGGTTCAGCAAGCAGGCCACGCTGGCGTTCGTGATGGCGGCGGGATTTATCGCCGATACCGCCAGCCTGCCGCTGATTGTCTCCAACCTGGTCAACATCGTCTCAGCGGACTTCTTTAAGCTGGGCTTTAGCGAATACGCCTCGGTGATGATCCCGGTTGATATCGCCGCAATTGCCGCGACGCTGGTGATGCTGCATCTGTTCTTCCGCAAGGATATACCGCCGGAATATGACCTGGCAAAACTCCGCGAGCCCGCACGGGCCATTCATGACCTGCCGACGTTCAGAACGGGCTGGATCGTGCTGCTGCTACTGCTCGTCGGTTTCTTTGTGCTTGAACCTCTGGGTATCCCGGTCAGCGCTATCGCAACAACTGGCGCGCTGATTTTATTTGCCGTTGCGAAACGCGGGCACGCCATCAACACCGGGAAAGTGCTGCGCGGCGCACCCTGGCAGATCGTTATCTTTTCGCTGGGGATGTATCTGGTGGTGTATGGCCTGCGTAATGCCGGGCTGACGGAGTCTCTTTCAGGCGTTCTTGATCGCTTAGCCGGACATGGACTCTGGGCCACTACGCTGGGAACCGGATTTATCACCGCCTTTCTGTCATCCATAATGAACAATATGCCAACGGTATTGATCGGCGCGCTCTCCATTGAGGGTAGTGCGGCAACAGGCTTGATTAAGGAGGCGATGATTTACGCTAACGTGATTGGCTGCGATCTGGGGCCGAAAATCACCCCCATCGGTAGCCTGGCTACCCTGCTATGGCTTCATGTGCTGGCACAGAAAAACATGACCATTACCTGGGGCTACTATTTCAGGACGGGCATCATAATGACGCTGCCGGTTCTGTTTGTGACGCTCGCCGCGCTGGCGCTACGTCTCTCCTTCACACTGTAATGAGTAACAGATATGAGCAACATCACTATCTACCACAACCCGGCCTGCGGCACGTCGCGCAATACGCTGGAGATGATCCGCAACAACGGTACGGAACCCGAAATTATTCTCTATCTTGAGAACCCACCGTCGCGTGATGAATTGACCAGGCTGATTGCAGACATGGGGATTTCCGTATGCGATCTGCTGCGCAAAAACGTCGAGCCTTATGAGCAACTGGGCCTTGCCGGGGGAAATTTCACCGATGACCAGCTTATCGATTTCATGCTGCTGTACCCCATTCTGATTAACCGTCCGATTGTGGTGACGCCGCTGGGTACACGTCTGTGCCGCCCTTCTGAAGTCGTTCTCGACATCCTTCCGGACGCGCAAAAAGGGGCATTTACGAAGGAAGATGGCGAAGTCGTCGTTGACGCCAGCGGGAAAAAAATCTCCTGACATCAGGCGTGGCCGGGGCGAGCGCTATCAGACGGTATCCTCGCCTGCAATCCGTCCCACTATCGCCCGGATCTCCTCCCGGGTTAACGGCGACCGGTCGGTTACAAAATGCAGCGTCATCCCCTCGATAAACGCATCCAGCGCACGGGCGGTGGCCGGATCAAACCACTGCTCAAGCGTAGTCTGGCTCATCTTCATCCAGTCCTGCATCACCGTTTTCAGCGCGGCGCTGCGGTGCATAAAAGCGTACAGCTGATACATCAGCGCCATATTGTGTGGCGTGGTCACAGCGGAACTGTGGATCAGCGTGGTAATGGCCTCGCACGCCCTCTCCCGCCCGGTCACCCCCGCGAAGAAATCCCGGTACTGCTGAGACATCTGCTGCGTAAACCACGTGAACGCCTCCTCCAGAAGCGACTCCATCCCGTCGAAATAGTAGGTCATCGACCCCAGCGGTACGCCTGCGCAGGTGGCAATTTTGCGGTGCGTGACGGCATGAATACCGTGCTCAGCAATGGTGTCCAGCGTCGCCTGGAGTATCTTCTCGCGGCGGTTAGGGTCGTTTGGTGGTCTGCTCATAAAATCCTCATCCGGTTTATGTACAAATGTACACAAAGTTGCTAGTGTTGTCGCTATTGTTGTACTTCTGGTGCTGATCCCAATGACGCTAACTTCTCCTCGCAAAGCCCTGCATCTGCGCATGTGGGCGCTGTTTATGTTCTTCTTCATCCCCGGGCTGCTGATGGCTTCCTGGGCAACGCGCACCCCGGCAATCCGCGATACGCTATCCGTCTCGACGGCGGAGATGGGGATCGTGCTGTTTGGCCTGTCGATTGGCTCGATGAGCGGCATCCTCTGCTCGGCCTGGCTGGTGAAGCGCTTTGGCACGCGCGCGGTGATCCGTACCACCATGTGCTGCGCCGTGGTGGGAATGTTCGCTTTGAGCGTGGCGCTGTGGTTCGCCTCGCCGCTGATGTTTGCCCTTGGGCTGATGGTATTTGGCGGCAGCTTTGGTGCGGCTGAAGTGGCCATTAACGTCGAGGGGGCCGCCGTCGAACAGGCGATGAACAAAACGGTGCTGCCCATGATGCATGGCTTTTACAGTCTCGGCACGCTGGCGGGCGCGGGCGTGGGGATGGCGCTGACGGCGCTGGGCATTGCGGCCAATGTGCACATTTTGCTGGCGGCGCTGGTCTGTATTATCCCGATCCTCACCGGCATCAGGGCTATTCCCGCAGGCACAGGACAACACGCCTCGGACGAACAGAAGTCTGCGGCAAAAGGGTTGCCCTTCTATCGTGATTTCCAGCTAATGCTGATTGGCGTGGTGGTGCTGGCGATGGCATTTGCTGAAGGCTCCGCCAACGACTGGCTACCGTTGCTGATGGTGGACGGGCACGGATTTAGCCCCACCTCCGGCTCGCTGATCTACGCTGGATTTACGCTCGGCATGACCGTCGGACGCTTTACCGGCGGCTGGTTTATCGACCGCTACAGCCGCGTGGCGGTCGTCCGTGCCAGCGCCCTGCTGGGTGGGCTGGGCATCGCGATGATCATCTTTGTGGATGTGGACTGGATTGCCGGTGTGTCGGTGATCCTGTGGGGGCTGGGCGCCTCCCTTGGCTTCCCGCTGACCATTTCCGCTGCCAGCGATACCGGTCCCGATGCGCCGACGCGCGTGAGCGTTGTGGCGACCACGGGCTACCTTGCCTTCCTGGTGGGGCCACCGTTGCTTGGATTCCTCGGTGAGCACTACGGGTTGCGCAGCGCCATGCTGGTGGTGTTAGGGTTAGTGATTATTGCCGCCCTGGTGGCGCGTGCGGTGGCAAAACCGGAAGCAGAACAAACGACAATGGAGAAGGGATATGAGCGTTAAACTGATTGCAGTCGACATGGATGGCTCCTTCCTGAGCGATGCGAAAACCTATAATCGCGCGCGTTTTCTGGCGCAGTACGCGCGCATGAAAGCGCAAGGCATCCGTTTTGTGGTCGCCAGCGGAAACCAGTACTACCAGTTGATCTCATTTTTCCCCGAGATCGCCCATGAAATCGCCTTCGTCGCCGAAAACGGCGGCTGGGTGGTGGATGCGGGCGAAGACGTGTTTAACGGCGAACTGTCGAAAGAGCATTTTCTGACCGTCGCCACCCTGTTAAACGACGTGCCCGGCATTGAGATAATTGCCTGCGGAAAAAACAGCGCCTACACGCTGAAAACGTATAACGACCTCTTCAAAGAGATTGCGGCGAAATACTATCACCGCCTTGAAAGCGTCAGCAGCTTTGACAACCTCAACGATATTTTCTTCAAGTTCGGGCTTAACGTCTCTGACGACGAAATACCGCGCATTCAGGCGCTGCTGCATGAGAAGCTTGGCGACATCATGGTGCCGGTGACCACGGGTCACGGCAGTATCGACCTGATAATCCCTGGCGTGCACAAAGCTAACGGCCTGCGGATCCTGCAAGCGCGCTGGGGCATTGAGGACAGTGAAGTGGTGGCCTTTGGCGACAGCGGTAACGACGTGGAGATGCTGCGCCAGGCTGGGTTTGGCTTCGCGATGGCCAACGCCAGACCGCATATTAAAGCGGTAGCCCGCTATGAAGCGCCAAATAATAATGACGAAGGGGTGCTGGACGTGATTGATATGGTGCTGGAGGGGAAGGCGCCGTTTAATTGATTCCGTGCGCTCTGGTGCCTTCACCCTAACCCTCTCCCACAGGGCTGAGGGTTCCCCACAAAATAATGCCTGCACAGATGGCCCCCTCTCCCTTGAGGGAGAGGGCTGGGGTGAGGGGGAACATACGGCTCTGGTGGTCATTCCGTTCACTTTATGTTCCTTGCTACTCTGTCACGACATGACCGGTGAACGTGCCAGGGTGGCTCAGTCGCCACCACCCTGGCGACCCGGGCTTCCGGCGGAAAATCGCCGCTTCGCGGTGCCTTCGGCTTATTCCTTCCGGCTTATCGGGGACGGGCGGAGGTAACATCCCTGTAAAGCCCGCCCTCTCGGCGCATCCCTGCGCCTCGCCCCGGCCTACAGGAAACGCCTCAGCGATTTACAGCCGGACCGAGGCATCGCTGAAAGCCCTCAGTTATTCTGAGGCAACGTTATCGCTTTTGCTTTCAAATTACTGGGGATCCCTCAGCCCACAGGGAGAGGGAACTGTCCCGAGCTCGCCCAGCAGGGAGAGGGAATAAGGATTACGGTTGCAGTGCGCTTCCGACGCGTTTGTCCTTCAGGAACACCACCATCAGCCCTACCCACAGCACACCGTTTGCGAGGTTGAACAGGCTGAACAGCCCGTTACCGCCGAAAGCATAGGCATGTTTGCTCACCTCAATACCGACAGTGAAAATCAGCATTTGCAGCATCCCCATCGCGGCAGACACCGTGCCTTTACTCATTTCACTGGCGAACAGCGTCAGGCGCACCAGGCCAGCATTCGCCACGCCGATACCAAACGCGTAAACACTCAGCCCCGCCGTCATCCACAGGTACGCATGAGACGAGGCTACGGTCGCCACCGCCGCGATAATCAGCCCTGCCGCTATGGGCCAGCCGCCCAAAATAATCAGCGAACGCACGGTACGGCGTGACGTCAGACGCGCCAGCACCAGGTTACCGATAATCAGCGCGCCAAAAATCGGCACCTGTAACAGGCCATACTCATAGCTGCTAAGCTGTTCGCCGCTGATGATAATGACCGGCGACTGGGCAATCCACGCCAGCAGCGGCAGGCTGACAAAGCCCGTCGCCAATGCGCCCGCGACAAAACGGCCATTTTTCAGCACCGCCTTATAATCCCGCCCCAGCTCTTTAAGCGAGAGCTTTTCGCCCAGGCGGGTGGCGGTTTCCGGCATCGCACGGTGCAGGCCAAAGAAAGAGATAGCCGCAAGCGCGGCAAAGAGGACGAACATCCCCTCCCACGGCGCGACGTGAACCCATGCGGCTCCCACCAGCGGCCCAAGAAGCGGTGCAATCAGCGCCACGTTTGCCATCAGCGCGGTAATTTTGATACACACCGCCTCCTCAAACGACTCCTGAATAGCGGCATAGCCCACGGCGCCAATAAAGCACAGGCTCACGCCCTGAAGGAAACGCAGCAGCGTGAACTGCTCAATACTCTGCGCCAGCAGCGTGGCGAGACAGGTGACGATAAACCACACTACGCCCGTCAGCATCACCGGACGGCGGCCAATACGATCCGACAGCGGCCCTAACAGCCACTGTAAAAACATGCCGCCCGCCAGATAGGCGGTCATGGATGTCGGCACCCACTCAATACCTGCGTTGTACTGCTCAACCACAGCCAGCATGCCGGGCTGGATCATGTCGTTGCCGATGTAGGTAGAGAATTCGTAAAGCACCAGACACAGAGGAAAAAGTAACGCCTGACGACCCAGACGATTACCGGAAGAAGAACGGTTTATCATGCAATCTCTTTAGTATGAAAAAATCGCGATGAGTGTAATGAATTGCCGCTGTCTGAGATAGCAAATTAACGTGAAAAAACAGAAATAACGCACTTATCGTTGTTGTTTAAGGTTTCCTTAAGTTGCCCTCCCTATGATAGTGCTATTTCACGTTATTGACCGAAACTATGACACACGCCGTCAGCCCTTCAGAATTATCTAAGTTACCGACAAATAAGACAAAACGTCTTTACCGTTTGCCTGCCCGCTTTTATGGTTATCAACTTTTCGTGCTTATTGCCCTTGCGGTGCTTTTTACCTGGCTTTCGCGCGATGAATCGCTTGACCGATGGATAACCGGTTTCTGGTATGACGCAGCGACGCATCATTTTCCGCTACAGCAAAACCCGCTGCTGGATCTGCTGAACCATCGGCTGGCGAAATATGTGACCATTGTTATCGCTGCCGCATCGCTGATTTACGGCGCTTACAAACGCAATGCCCGACTGGTAACGGCCGCGCTTCTGATGGGGCTGGGTGCGCTGGTAGTAGGGGTGCTGAAAAGCATAAGCCACCACAGCTGTCCGTGGGATCTGGTGGAATATGGCGGCAGGTCCGTTTCGTATCCCCTGTTCAGCGCCGTTCCGGCAGACAGCGGACCGGGACGCTGCTTTCCCGGCGGCCACGCCTCCAGCGGGTTTATGGTGATGGGGCTGTTTTTTGCCTTCTGGCGTGAACGTCCGCGCCTGGCATGGTCCTTTGTCGCGTCAGGCGTTGTTATGGGGCTGGTGATGGGCTTCGGGCAGGTCATGCGCGGCGCGCATTTTTTCTCTCACAACCTGTGGGCCGGGTGGTGGGTCTGGTTTTCCCAGGTGCTGGTTTACGGGCTGGTTTCCGCCCGGTTTGCTAAAGAGTAACGAGATTATGTTAGAAAATCTGAACTACGAACTGTTTTACCTGCTCAACGCCACACCGTCGTCACCGGAATGGATGATCGATCTCGCCACCTTCATTGCGAAAGATCTGATTAGCATTGTACCGGCGCTGGCGGTGATCCTCTGGTTATGGGGACCTCGTACACAGGTCACCGCCCAGCGCCATCTGGTGATCAAAATGGCAATGGCAATTGGCGTGAGCGTGCTGGCAAGCTACGTGCTGGGTCACGCCTTCCCGCACGATCGTCCGTTTGTCGATCGCGTCGGCTACAACTTCCTGCACCATGCGCCGGATGACTCGTTCCCGAGCGATCACGGCACGGTGATCTTCACCTTTGCGCTGGCCTTCCTGTTCTGGCATCGCCTGTGGTCCGGCGTAGTGCTGATGGGCGTGGCAGTCGCCATCGCCTGGTCCCGCGTCTACCTGGGGGTGCACTGGCCGCTGGATATGGTCGGCGGTTTCCTGGTGGGGCTGATGGGCTGCGTCAGCGCAGCCATCCTGTGGAGCCTCTTTGGCCCGGCGCTTTATCGTGGATTATCACAGGCCTATCGCGTTCTGTTTGCCCTTCCGATCCGCAAAGGCTGGATACGTGACTAACCCCGGTCCGTCAGGTTACACTTGAGCCCCCGCCCTGCGGGGGCTCACTTTTTTAGCCCGAGGATCTATGGAAACACGTCGCGATGACCGCATTGCTCAGCTGCTCCAGGCGCTGAAGCGCAGCGATAAGCTGCATCTTAAGGAAGCCGCTACCCTGCTTGGCGTGTCTGAAATGACCATTCGTCGCGATCTGAACAGCGACAGCGCCCCCGTTGTGCTGCTTGGCGGGTATATTGTTCTGGAGCCGCGTAGCGCCAGCCATTATCTGTTAAGCGATCAAAAAACACGCCTGGTGGAGGAGAAGCGCAAAGCCGCGCGGCTCGCCGCCTCGCTGGTGCAGCCGCATCAAACGCTTTTTTTTGACTGCGGTACGACAACCCCGTGGATCATCGAGGCCATCGACAGAACCGTTCCCTTTACCGCCGTCTGTTATTCGCTAAACACCTTCCTGGCTTTGCAGGAGAAACCAGCATGCCGGGTGATTTTGTGTGGCGGCGAGTTTCATGCCAGCAACGCCATCTTCAAGCCGCTGAATATTCAGGACACGCTGAGCAATGTATGCCCTGATATCGCCTTTTACTCTGCGGCGGGCGTGAATGTGAAACAGGGGGCAACCTGTTTTAATCTTGAAGAGTTACCGGTGAAACAGTGGGCGCTCAACGCCGCGCAGCAGCATGTGCTGGTGGTTGATCACAGTAAATTTGGCAAGGTCCGTCCGGCAAGGATGGGAGAACTGTCGCGCTTTGACGCCATCGTCAGTGATTGCCGCCCGGATGACGAGCTGGTGGCATACGCGAAAGCGCAGCAGGTGAAGTTGATGTATTGAGGTTATGCCGGGTGGCACTGCGCTTACCCGGCCTACGTTCGAGCCGTTGTAGGCCGGGTAAGGCGAAGCCGCCACCCGGCAAAAACTTAGCTGAACCAGCTGCCAAACCAGCCGTGGAATTTCATTAACACAAAGTCCCACATCCGGCTGAAGAAGCCGCCCTCTTCCACCGCTTCCATTACCACCAGCGGACGCTGCTCAATAGATTTGCCGTTAAGCTGGAAATCTATCGTCCCGACCACCTGACCTTTTTTCAGCGGTGCGGTGAGCTGTGGCTCGGTCAGGGTATAGCTGGCTTTCAGGTTTTTCAGCTGACCGCGTGGAATGGTGACGGAACCCGCTTCACCCGCTCCCAGGTTCACTTCACTTTTATCACCAAACCAGACGCGCTGACTCACGAAGGTAGCGTCCGGCTTAATCGGCGTGACGGTTTCAAAGAAGCGGAAACCCCAGGTCAGCAGTTTTTCGGATTCGTTAAAACGAATACGGTCGGTTTTCGTTCCCAGCACCACTGAGATCAGGCGCATATCGCCCTGCGTCGCAGAAGCCACCAGGTTGTATCCGGCCCCGGCAGTTGTACCGGTTTTCATGCCGTCCACGTTAACGTTACTGCTCCACAGCAGACGGTTACGGTTAGGCTGGCGGATATTGTTGAAGGTAAACTCTTTCTCTTTATGGATAGCGTACTCATCCGGCACGTCATGGATCAGCGCTTTGCCCAGCAGCGCCATATCGCGCGCGGTACTGAACTGACCCGGCGCATCCAGGCCGTGAACAGTTTTAAAAGTGGTATTGGTCAGACCCAGTTTTTTCGCGTAGCCATTCATCAGCCCAATAAATGAGTCCTGACTGCCCGCGACGTAATCGGCCAGCGCAATACAGGCATCATTTCCCGACTGAATAATAACCCCTTTATTCAGATCGGACACGGAGACCTGGTCGCCAGGCTTCAGGAACATCACGGACGAGCCGCGCAGCGCCGGGTTACCGGTCGCCCAGGCATCTTTCCCGACGGTGACCATGTCATTCAGCTTGATCTTGCCCGCTTTCAACGCCTGGCCGACCACATAGCTGGTCATAATTTTCGTCAGGCTCGCCGGGTCGAGTTTTTCGTCGGCGTTACCTTCCGCCAGCACTTTCCCGCTGGCGTAATCCATCAGGATCCAGGCGCGCGCATCAACAGGCGGCGCTTCGGGCGCTGTCTGTTCCGCCGCATGGAGCGTTGGGGCAAAAAGGAAAAGCAGCGCCGAGCCTGCCGCCAGGCTGCGCAGAGAGGAAGTTTTTTGCGTCATAAATGCCACCCGAGTGTCCATTCTAAAAATCACGTCACAATCACCGTGTCGCAAGAAGCGATGAGTAATAGCGCACTACAGCCTTCAAAGAAACCTGTTCCAGGTAAAGTTTTTAAAGTTTATGCAATAACATTCAGATACGCTTTGATTGCGGTGTTTTTTTTAGCATCTGTTGCGTAATTGTTAGGTTTATCTCACCATGGCGAAAAGCTGACTCGGATTCACATCTCATCGGGAGTAAATATGATTACGCTGTGGGGCAGGAACAATTCGACCAACGTGAAAAAAGTGCTCTGGACGCTGGAAGAGCTGGATTTACCGTTTAAGCAGGTTATGGCGGGCCTGGAGTTTGGCGTGAATAAAGACGCGGACTACCTGGCGATGAACCCAAACGGACTGGTGCCGCTACTGCGCGATGACGAGACAGACGCCACGCTGTGGGAGTCTAACACCATCGTGCGATACCTCGCCGCGCAGTACGGCCAGGGTCGGCTGTGGGTAGAAAATCCAGCCCAGCGCGCGCAGGGCGAAAAATGGATGGACTGGGCAAACCAGACGCTTTCCCCAACGCACCGCGTGATCCTGATGGGGCTTATCCGTACGCCGGAAGCCGATCGTGATTATCCCGCCATTCATGCCGCCCAGGACGCGTGCGAGTCGCTGTTTGCGATGATGGACGACGAACTGGCGAAGCAGACCTGGTTCTCCGGCGACACGTTCGGCGTGGGCGATATCGCCGTCGCCCCTTTCGTCTGGAACCTCACTAACATGGGTCTCAGCTGGACCCCGCGCCCTCACCTTCAGCGCTGGATCCAGCAGCTCAGCGAGCGCCCGGCGTATCGCAACGTGGTGATGATCCCGGTGACCTGATTACGACCCGGACGGGCTGACTTTCCAAAGCTGCCCGTCCGTCTCGTCGGTCAGCACGTACAGATAACCATCCGGCCCGACGCGCACATCGCGAATTCGCTGATCTTTATCCCCAAGAATGCGCCCGTCCTCCGTCACGGTATTGCCCTTCACGCTCAGCACGATGACGTCTTTCTCCTTCAGCGCGCCGATAAACAGCTTGTTTTTCCATTGCGGGAAGACGTCACTGTTGTAGAACGCCATGCCGCTGACGGCGGGCGACACTTTCCAGACAAACAGCGGTTTTTCAGTGCCCTCAACGTGCTCGCCTTTCGCTTCCGGGATTTTCAGGCCGCTGTAGTTGATCCCGTGCGTCGCCATCGGCCAGCCGTAGTTTTTGCCTTTTTCAGGAATGTTGATCTCATCCCCGCCGCGAGGGCCGTGTTCATTAAGCCACAGCGCGTCGCTCCACGGGTTCATCGCCATCCCGTGCGGGTTGCGAATGCCGTAAGACCAGATTTCAGGCCGTGCACCGGCGGTGTTCACAAACGGGTTATCCGGCGGCACTTTCCCGTCCTCCGTCAGGCGCACCACCTTGCCCTGAAGCTTATCCAGATCCTGCGCCGTCGGGCGCTGGTTGTTTTCACCTAAGCCAATAAAGAGATGGCCTTTGCCGTCGAACACCAGCCGTCCACCAAAGTGGTTGCCAGTAGAGAGCTTCGGCATCTGTCGGAACACCACCTGGAAGCCCTCAATGCGCGAGAGGTCATCGCTCAACCGCCCGTAGCCCACCGCGGTGCCCGCTTTTCCATCATCACCCGCCTCGGCGAAGCTGAGCCAGATCCGCCGTGATTGTTCAAAATCCGGGGCCAGCACCACGTCCAGCAATCCGCCCTGGCCGCTCGCCCAGACCTTCGGCACGCCGATAATCGGATCGGAGAGCCCTTTCCCTGCCTGCCAGTGCTTAAGCTGCCCGTCTTTTAGCGTGATCAGCAGCCCCTTATTATCAGGCAGAAACGCCAGCGACCAGGGGTGATCCAGTTTTGTCTGTAGCACGTCGACCTTAACCGTCTCGGGCGCCGCAAGCAGCGAAAGCGGGAATAACAGTACAGGGAGGAAAAGCAGCGAGGATCGAGGCATAACGCACTCCTTTATCGGCATATGGCTTAAAGATTAGCCACTGTTCCCGGGTGCGTTAACACTTTTACAAAAGCTTAATCAAAAGGGGGAGTTGCCTCCCCCGGGTTCAGTGTCGGGCAAGCGTTTCCGGCTTGTTCAGACACATGATGCAAAGCGCGAGCGTGGTCAGGCAGTTTTCAAGCTTCTCCGCGTTAACGGCAATAAAATTCGGGCAGTCGTGACGTCCGTTCATCAAACAGACCCCGGCGATGGAAAGCACCTCGGCGGCGCGGCGCAGCGCCACTAGTTCGTTTTCAGCGCAGTACGCTTTCAGGATGGGTGCTTTTTCACGCATGAAATTGCAAAGTTCAAAGAAATTATCACGCAGATTTTCGCTTTCGCTGACTGACATATACCCTTTCGCCTTGCGGAGTTGCAGATATGCAGCCAGGTCGATTCGGGCGTTGATCAGCTTGTTAAGCAGATCGCGTTTCAGTCTGTCAACGGACATGCTATTTCCTCCTCTGTCAGCCATG
The DNA here is from genome assembly GCF_000534735.1 of Enterobacter sp. MGH 4. Classification (NCBI taxonomy): domain Bacteria; kingdom Pseudomonadati; phylum Pseudomonadota; class Gammaproteobacteria; order Enterobacterales; family Enterobacteriaceae; genus Enterobacter; species Enterobacter sp. MGH 4. The sequence goes on from NZ_KI973289.1 coordinate 1,904,870, forward strand.
TTACCCTATTAATAATAAGGTCATTTTTTGTACAATGTGATGCCTGAGATCAATAAACGATAACTGATTAACATTCTTTACAATGTTACAACGATTGCCCGCCTCAACTGCGCCATCAAGAGTGTATAAATCCCCCGCGATACGCTGTAAAATCCCGCCCTGATAACTCCATAATTGATGAATTTTTAACCTATGAGCAATGTTACGCACCCGCCGAAAATCGGCTTTGTCTCCCTGGGCTGCCCGAAGAACCTGGTGGATTCCGAACGCATCCTGACTGAACTTCGCACTGAAGGCTATGACGTGGTGCCAAGCTACGACAACGCCGACATGGTGATCGTCAACACCTGTGGGTTCATCGACAGCGCGGTCCAGGAGTCACTGGAAGCCATTGGTGAAGCCCTGACGGAAAATGGCAAAGTGATTGTCACCGGCTGCCTGGGCGCGAAGGTGGATCAGATCCGCGAAGTGCACCCGAAGGTACTGGAGATCACCGGCCCGCACAGCTACGAGCAGGTGCTGGAACATGTTCATCACTACGTACCAAAGCCAAAGCACAACCCGTTCCTGAGCCTGGTGCCGGAACAGGGCGTGAAGCTGACGCCGCGCCACTATGCTTACCTGAAAATTTCCGAAGGCTGCAACCATCGCTGCACCTTCTGCATCATCCCGTCGATGCGTGGCGATTTGGTGAGCCGTCCGATTGGCGAGGTGCTGGCAGAAGCCAAACGCCTGGCCGACGCGGGCGTGAAGGAGTTACTGGTCATCTCCCAGGACACCTCCGCCTACGGCGTGGACGTCAAACACCGCTCCGGCTTCCATAACGGCGAGCCGGTAAAAACCAGCATGGTTGGCCTGTGCGAGCAGCTTGCTAAGCTCGGGATCTGGACGCGTCTGCACTACGTCTACCCTTACCCGCACGTTGACGACGTGATTCCGCTGATGGCGGAAGGCAAAATACTGCCGTATCTGGATATCCCGTTACAGCACGCCAGCCCGCGCATTCTGAAGCTGATGAAGCGTCCTGGATCCGTTGACCGCCAGCTGGCGCGCATCAAGCAGTGGCGCGAGATCTGCCCTGAACTGACCCTGCGCTCCACCTTCATCGTTGGCTTCCCGGGTGAAACCGAAGAAGATTTCCAGATGCTGCTCGACTTCCTGAAAGAAGCGCGTCTGGATCGCGTGGGCTGCTTCAAGTACAGCCCGGTTGAAGGCGCAACGGCCAACGAGCTGGCGGACCAGGTACCGGAAGAGGTCAAAGAGGAACGCTGGAACCGCTTTATGCAGCTGCAACAGCAGATCTCTGCTGAACGCTTGCAGGAGAAAGTGGGCCGCGAAATTCTGGTCATTATCGACGAAGTGGACGAAGAAGGCGCGATTGGCCGCAGCATGGCGGATGCGCCTGAAATCGACGGCGCGGTGTACCTGAACGGGGAAACCAACGTCAAGCCGGGCGATATTATTCGCGTGAAGGTTGAAAACGCCGACGAGTATGATTTGTGGGGCAGCCGGGTTTAATCTTTAACCCCTCACCCCGGCCCTCTCCCCAAAGGGGCGAGGGGGAACAGACCGCACCGAGCAGTCCCCTCTCCCCTCAGGGGAGAGGGTTAGGGTGAGGGGTAAGTTCCTGCAAAAACCTACCCCTTAATCCTCGGATCCAGCGCGTCGCGCAGCCCATCCCCCAGCAGGTTAAACGCCAGCACGGTCAGGAAAATCGCCAGGCTCGGGAAGATCGCCACGTGCGGGGCGATCACCATATCCGCCCGCGCCTCGTTCAGCATCGCGCCCCACTCCGGCGTCGGCGGCTGTGCGCCTAACCCCAGAAACGACAGGCTGGCCGCCGAGATAATCGACACGCCTATGCGCATGGTGAAATAGACCACGATAGACGAGACCGTTCCCGGCAGAATATGGCTGAACAGGATAGTGGCATCGCCGGCTCCCATGCTGCGGGCCGACTCGATAAAGGTCTGCTGCTTCAGCACCAGCGTGTTGCCACGTACCAGGCGCGCGAAAGCGGGAATCGTGAATACCGCCACGGCGATGATGACGTTCGCCATGCCGCTGCCCATCACCGCCACCACGGCAATCGCCAGCAGAATACCGGGAAAGGCAAACAGCACGTCGCAGATACGCATGATGATGCGGTCCCACCAGCCTTCATAGTACCCGGCCACCAGCCCAAGCACGGTGCCAATTGCTGCGCCCATCAGCACAGCAAAGACCCCGGCCGCCAGCGAGATCTGCGCCCCTACCAGCACGCGGCTGAAAATATCGCGCCCGAGCGAGTCCACGCCAAACCAGTGCATCATCGACGGTCCATCGTTCAGCCGGTCGTAATCGAAGTAATTTTCCGCATCAAACGGGGCTATCCAGGGGGCGATAATCGCCACCAGGATCAGCAGTAACACAAACAACCCGGCGACCATAGCGACGGGCTGACGACGGAATCGACGCCAGAACTCAACCCACGGGGTGCGAATATGGTCCGGCCTGATCCCCGGCATAGCGTTTAAAATGGCCTGGCGACGCCAGTTCAGTAATCGCATCTTACTTATACCTGATGGCCGGGTTAATGGCGGCGTACAGCACGTCCACCACGAGATTGATAAGAATAAATTCCAGCGAGAAAAGCAGGACTTCCGCCTGAATCACCGGGTAGTCACGCATATCGACCGAGTCGACCAGCAGACGCCCCAGCCCCGGCCAGTTGAAGACCTTCTCTACCACGATAGAGCCGCCCAGCAGGAAGCCGAACTGTAGCCCCATCATCGTGACCACCGGGATCATCGCATTACGAAAACCATGCTTCAGAATGACCCATTTCTCACTCACCCCTTTTGCCCGCGCGGTGCGAATGTAATCTTCGCTCAGCACGTCGACAAACGAGGCGCGGGTGAAGCGGGCCATCACTGCCGCAACGGCTGCGCCAAGCGTCATAGAGGGCAGAATGTAGTGCTTCCAGGTGTCGGCCCCGACGGTGGGCAACCAGCCCAGCTCGACGGAGAAAATCTGCATCAGCAGCATACCCAGCGCAAACGCCGGGAAAGAGATACCGGTGACCGCCAGCGCCATACCGAGCTTATCCGGCCAGCGGTTGCGCCAGACGGCGGCGACAATCCCCGCGCCCAGGCCAAACACAACCGCCCAGCTCATACTGGCAATCGTTAACCAGAAGGTGGGCATAAAGCGGCTGGCAATCTCCTCCGACACCGGACGACGCGACACCATCGAGATGCCGAAATCGCCCTGAAGGACATTGCCAATGTAGCGCAGAAATTGCCGATACAGCGGCTGGTCAAGACCGAGCTGTTTACGCACCAGTTCGATAACCGTGGCATCCGCTTCCGGTCCGGCAATCAAACGCGCCGGATCGCCGGGCAGCATGTGGACAAACAAAAACACCAGCACGGCCACAATCAGCAGCGTCGGGATAAGCCCCAGCAGGCGTTTACACACATAATTCAGCATGAGTTTTATTTTAGATCCGCGTCATCAAAGCTAAAGCCCGTATCCGGCATGATGTAAAAACCGGTCAGCGCTTTATTGTGGGCTGAGACCAGTTTTTCCACCACCAGCGGCACCCACGGCGACTCTTTCCAGATAATGTCCTGCGCCTCTTTGTACAGGCGCGCTTTCTCTTCCGGTTTGGTGGTTTTCAGGGCATCGGCCAGATCCTTATCCACCTGCGGATTACTGTAGAACGCGGTATTGAACAGCGTTGGCGGCCAGTTCTGGGAAGCAAACAGCGGCGACAGGGACCAGTCCGCTTCACCGGTTGAAGCCGTCCAGCCGGTGTAGAACATCCGCACGCCGCTCTCTTTCTGTCCTTTGCCTTCCACTTCCGCCGCGCGCTGTCCGGCATCCATCGCCGTGACCCTGGCTTTAATGCCCACCTGCGCCAGCTGCTGCTGGGTAAATTGCAGCACCTTCTGCGCGGTACTGTGGTTATGCGACGACCACAGCGTGGTGCTAAAGCCGTTCGGATAGCCCGCCTCTTTCAGCAGTTCCCGCGCTTTCGCCGGATCGTACGGCCACGGCTGATAGCTCTGCGCGTACTCAATGGTTGGCGGCATCACGCCCGTCGCCGGGGTGGCGTAGCCGGCAAAGGCCACCTTCACCAGTGCCTGGCGGTTAATGGCGTAGTTGATGGCTTCGCGCACCTTCGGGTTATCAAACGGTTTTTGCGTGACGTTCATGCTGATGTAGCGCTGCATAATCGACGGGCTGGCCACCAGCTCCAGCTTGCTGTTTTTCGCCAGCAGCGCTGCCTGTTCGTAGGGGATCGGGAAGGCAAACTGCGCTTCGCCGGTTTGCAGCATCGCGGCGCGGGTATTGTTGTCCACGACCGGCCGCCAGGTGAGGGTATCCAGCTTCGGCAGCCCCGGCTGCCAGTATCCGGCGAATTTCTTCACCTTCACATAATCGGTCTGGTTCCAGGTAAGCAGTTCGTACGGTCCGGTCCCCACCGGGTGGAAGCCAATCTCTTTGCCGTATTTCTTCAACGCCGCAGGGGAAATCATCACCGTCGCGGGATGCGCCAGGATATTGATAAACGCCGAGAATGGCTCTTTGAGGGTGATCTTCACCGTCGCCGGATCAACCACCTCGGTTTGGGCGATATTTTTATACAGGTTATAGCGCTTAAGACCGTTTTCCGGATTGCTGGCTCGGTCCAGGTTGACCTTAACCGCCTCGGCGTTGAAGTCGGTGCCGTCCTGGAACTTCACGCCGGTACGGAGCTTAACGGTATAGACCAGCCCGTCGTCCGACACGGTATAACCTTCCGCCAGCACGTTTTTCAGCTTCATCTCGCGGTCCAGGCCGAACAGCCCCTGGTAGAAGGATTTTGCCACCGCCTGAGAAAGGGTGTCGTTAGCATCATACGGATCCAGCGTCGTGAAGTTAGACCCCACAGCCACCACCACGTCTTTCGCCGCGATCGCGGGGGCGGCGGCCAGCGCAGCCGTCACGCTCGCGGCAAGCAGCCATTGACGAGCAACAAAAGGAACCATTGTGTTCTCCTGCCTGTTGTAAGTTATAACCGCGAGAATGCATTGCCCTGACGCGGGGGTGCGACAAAATGACCGGGACCGACTTCACGCAGCGCCACGCGCTCCAGAGTTTCGCCCCGTTTACGAATATTGCTCGGCATTTCGTCCTGCAACAGCACGCGCTGGGCGTGACGATGCTCAGGATCGGCAACCGGTACGGCGGCCATCAGCTTGCGGGTGTACGGATGCTGCGGGTTTTCAAATACCGCCCGACGGGGGCCAATTTCAACAATTTGCCCCATGTACATCACCGCCACGCGATGGCTGATCCGCTCAACCACCGCCATATCGTGAGAGATAAACAGAAACGCAATGCCCAAATCCCGCTGTAAATCGAGCAGGAGATTGATGATTTGCGCGCGGATGGAGACATCCAGCGCTGACACGGACTCATCCGCAATCACCACTTTCGGATTCAGGGCCAATGCCCGGGCTATGCAGATACGCTGTCGCTGACCGCCAGAAAATTCGTGCGGATAACGCCAGGCATGCTCCGGTTTCAGGCCCACGCGCTCCAGCAGCCACGCGACGCGGCGCTGCGCGGCTTCACCGTCGAGCAGGTTGTGCACCCGCAGCGGCTCCATAATCGAGTACCCCACCGTATGGCGCGGATCGAGCGACGCATAAGGATCCTGAAAAATAAACTGAATATCCCGGCGTACCGCCTGCAATTTACCATTGGGGAGTGTATCGATGCGCTCACCGTTGAAGGTGATGCTCCCCTCCTGCGACTCAACCAGCCTGAGCAGCGCCCGCCCGGTGGTGGATTTACCGCAGCCGGACTCCCCCACCAGCGCCAGCGTTTCGCCCGGCCAGAGATCAAAACTGACGTATTCAACCGCATGCACTTCGCGCTTCACGCGGTTAAGGATCCCGCTGCGCAGCGGGAAACGGGTCACCAGGTCACGCACTTCAAGGATCGGCCTGCCGGAAACCACCGTGTTCTGCTCGGTTTCGTCTTCCTGCTGGCCCTGTTCGGTCTGAGAGAACAGCGGAAAACGGCGCGGAAAATCACTGCCATTCATGGCGCCCAGACGCGGGACCGCCGCCAGCAGCGCTTTAGTATAAGGATGCACCGGCGCATGAAAGACCTGCTCCACCGAGCCGGTTTCCACGGCATTGCCCTGATGCATAACCAGCACCCGATCGGCAATATCCGCCACCACCCCCATATCGTGGGTGATGAATATCACCCCCATCTCCATCTCCTGCTGCAACACCTTAATCAGTTGCAGGATCTGGGCCTGAATGGTGACATCCAGCGCCGTGGTGGGTTCGTCCGCAATGAGCACCGCCGGACGGCACGACAGCGCCATCGCAATCATCACCCGCTGGCGCATGCCACCGGAAAGCTGATGCGGATAGCGGGACAAAATCGCGTGCGCCTCAGGGATACGTACCAGCTCCAGCATCCGTTTAGCTTCGTTGAGCGCCTCATCACCGCTCAGTCCCTGATGCAGGCGGATAGATTCGGCAATCTGCTCGCCCACCGGGAAGACCGGGTTCAGGGAGGTCATCGGCTCCTGAAAAATCATCGCAATATCCGCCCCGCGCACCCCCTGCATCCGGGACGCGCTCAGCTCGTTGAGATCGATAACCTGACGGTTGCGACGGCGCAACAGCATCCGCTCGCTGGTGACCTGCCCGCCCGTCTGCTCAAGCAGACGCATCAGCGCCAGCGCGGTAACCGATTTACCGGATCCGGACTCGCCGACAATCGCCAGCGTCTCGCCGCGCCTGAGCGAAAACGATAAATTCTGTACTGCAGGGATGAACTGCCGCTCTTCCTGAAAGGCAATATTCAGTTGGTGGACAGCCAGCACTTCGCAGTTGTCCAGCTCTTCACTGTGCGGCACGCAATGCCCCCTTATTCACGATAAATGCCTGTGCTGGGCGCATCGCCGGCATACCCCCACGCCCGGTACATCCCTTCACTGTTGAACGGCAGCGCCACGTTGCCCTCCCGATCCACCGCGATTAAGCCACCTTCTCCGCCCAGGGCTGGCAGTTTCTCCATTACTACCCGCTCGCAGGCCTCACTCAGGCTTAATCCGCCGTAATCCATTAGCGCGGTAATGTCGTAGGCCGCCAGCGCGCGGATAAACACTTCGCCGGTTCCGGTGCATGACACCGCCGCCGTGGCGTTATTAGCGTAACACCCGGCCCCCGGCAGCGGACTGTCGCCGACGCGTCCGGGAAGCTTGTTGGTCATACCGCCTGTCGAGGTCGCGGCGGCGAGGTTACCGGCTTTATCCAGCGCCACCGCGCCTACCGTGCCCATTTTGCTGCGTTCATCGAGCGGCGCGGCATGGTCCAGCTGCGTCATCCCCGCTGTACGGGCCTCCAGCAACTGCCGGTAACGCTCCTCGGTGGAAAAAAGATCGGGCGAGACCGTATCCATCCCGTGCTCGACGGCAAATTTCTCCGCCCCCGCCCCGGTCAGTAGCACATGCGGGCTTTGATCCATCACCAGACGCGCGGCCAGTACGGGATTGCGCAGTCGGCTGACGCCCGCCACCGCCCCCGCTTTCAGGGTGATGCCGTCCATCACGCAGGCATCCAGTTCATGCGTTTCATCGCGCGTAAAGACCGAGCCAATACCGGCATTAAACAGCGGACACTCCTCCAGCAGGCGCACCGCTTCGGTCACCACGTCCAGCGCGCTTTCGCCCGCTTCCAGCATGCGCTGGCATGTTTCCACAATGGCGTTCAGCGCATCAATATAACGCTTCTCCTGCTCGGGACTGAGCTGTGCACGGGTGATTGCCCCGGCACCGCCATGAATTGCGATAACCGCTTTACTCATTTCGCATCACCCATCAGCCTGGCTGGCTGCTTTTTCTATAAATATCATTATCGTCGACGAATCTTCAGATGATTTTTGAATATAGAAAGACGCAACTGTGATGTAAAGCGTACACCCATCGGGTCATACAGTTAGCCGCACTTTTCTGCCATAATGAGCGCTTTCGTTGTTACTCCGCAGGAGCCCACCATGGATTTTACCGCCGGACTGATGCCGCTTGAGACGGCACTCTCGCAGATGCTTGATCGTATTACTCCCCTGTACGACGTTGAGACGCTGCCGCTTGTGCGCTGTTTTGGCCGTATTGCCGCGCGCGATATCGTCTCGCCGCTGAACGTGCCGGGGTTCGATAACGCGGCGATGGACGGCTATGCCGTACGTCTGGCGGATTTGCAAACGGGTCAGCCGCTGCCGGTGGCAGGTAAAGCCTTTGCCGGGCAGCCGTTCAACGGTGAGTGGCCAGCGGGCACCTGCGTGCGCATTATGACCGGCGCGCCGGTGCCAAAGGGCTGTGAAGCCGTGGTGATGCAGGAAGAGACCGAACTAACGGACGACGGCGTGCGTTTTACCGCCAGCGTCAAAGCGGGACAGAATATCCGCCACATCGGGGAAGACATTACCCTCGGCGCAACGGTCTTTGCCGCCGGGCAAAAACTGACGGTCGCCGAACTGCCGGTGCTGGCATCGCTTGGCATCGCGGAGATTGACGTTGTCCGCAAGGTACGCGTGGCGGTGTTCTCAACGGGAGACGAGCTACAGCTTCCGGGTCAGCCGCTGAACGAGGGGCAGATTTACGACACCAACCGTCTGGCGGTGCACCTGATGCTTGAGCAACTGGGCTGCGAGGTGATTAACCTCGGCATCATTCCTGACGATCCGGAGAAACTGCGCACGGCGTTTATCGACGCGGACGCCTCTGCCGACGTGGTGATCAGCTCCGGCGGCGTTTCGGTTGGCGAAGCGGATTACACCAAAACCCTGCTTGAAGAGCTGGGTGAAATCGCCTTCTGGAAGCTGGCGATTAAACCGGGCAAACCGTTCGCGTTTGGCAAACTTCCGCACAGCTGGTTCTGTGGCCTGCCGGGTAACCCGGTCTCTGCCGCGCTGACCTTCTACCAGCTGGTGATCCCGCTGCTGGCGAAGCTTTCAGGCAACAATGCCGACCCGCTGCCGGAACGTGTGCGCGTGCGGGCGGCAACGCGCCTCAAAAAATCTCCGGGCCGTCTCGATTTCCAGCGCGGCATTCTGGCGCGCAACGCCGATGGCGAGCTGGAGGTGAGCACCACCGGGCATCAGGGTTCGCACATCTTTAGCTCCTTCAGCCAGGGTAACTGCTTTATCGTGCTGGAGCGCGATCGCGGCCACGTTGAGGCGGGCGAATGGGTTGAAGTGGAACGCTTTAACCACCTGTTCGGAGGCTGACATGACGGTGGAACTGAGCGACCCGGAGATGATGCGCTACAACCGCCAGATCGTGCTGCGCGGGTTTGATTTCGAGGGTCAGGAAGCGCTCAAGGCGGCCAGCGTGCTGGTTGTCGGCCTTGGCGGGCTGGGCTGCGCGGCGGCGCAATATCTGGCTGCGGCGGGCGTCGGCCGCATGACGCTACTGGATTTCGATACCGTGTCGGTGTCGAACCTGCAACGCCAGACGCTGCACAGCGACGCGACGGTTGGTCAGCCGAAAGTGGAATCTGCGCGCACGGCGCTGGCGCGAATTAACCCCAACGTTCAGTTCACCCTGATTGACGCGATGCTGGATGACGACGCGCTGTTTGCGCAGATTGCTCGGCATGACCTGGTGCTGGACTGCACCGATAACGTCGCCATTCGCAACCAGCTCAATGCGGGCTGCTTTGCCCATAAAACGCTGCTAATTTCCGGCGCGGCCATCCGCATGGAGGGGCAAATCAGCGTTTTCACCTACGCTGAGGGAGAGCCCTGCTACCGCTGCCTGAGCCGTCTGTTTGGCGAGAATGCGCTGACCTGCGTCGAGGCGGGCGTGATGGCGCCGCTGGTTGGGGTTATCGGTTCCTTGCAGGCCATGGAGGCGATCAAGGTGCTGGCGCATTACGGCACGCCCGCAGCGGGCAAAATCGTGATGTATGACGCGATGACCTGTCAGTTCCGCGAGATGAAGCTGATGCGTAATCCGGGGTGTGAGGTGTGCGGAGGTTAAACCCTGCTGCGGCCTGATGCCCTCACCCCGGCCCTCTCCCACAGGGAGAGGGAGAAAATCGTAGGCCGGGTAAGCGTCAGCGCCACCCGGCAACAGCATCAAATAGACGTCCGCCCAAACGCCCCCTGCCAGTCCTGCTCAAACTTCACAATTGCCGCATCTACTGCCGGAGAGGTAATAAACTGCTGCGCCACGTCCAGCGGCAGCGTGATGGACTCGCACCCTGCCAGCAGGCAGTCCAGCGCCTGGCGCGGGGTTTTAAAGCTCGCGGCGAGCACTTTTGACTGCGGTGCGTGCAGCGTCAGCAATTGTTGCAGTTCAATCACCGTCTGGATCCCGTCCCCGCCCTGCGCGTCCACGCGGTTCACGTAAGGGGCCACATACTCAGCACCCGCCAGCGCGGAGAGCATCCCCTGCGCTGCGCCGTATACCGCGGTACCCAGGGTTGGGATCCCTTCTGCTTTCAGCATTTTGATCGCCGCCAGCCCTTCAGCGGTCACGGGCACTTTCACCACCAGGTCATTGATTATCGCGCGCAGCTTACGTGCGTCTTCCACCATCCCCTCGGCGGTCTTCGCCATCACCTGGGCGAACAGCCGGCCCTTGCCGCCCAGCGCGTCGTGCAGCGCGGGCAGCAGTTCTTCCAGAGGCGTTTTACCCGCCGCCACAATGCTTGGGTTAGTGGTCACGCCCGCCAGCGGGAAGATACGCGCCAGCTTTTTGACTGCCGCAACGTCAGATGTGTCGAGATAAAGTTCCATGATGTCACCCTCAAAATTAGCCTGCATTTACCCTATCACGAGAAAACCTGCTCATGAATTGACCCATATCAAGATAACTTTCATTCGAAAGTAATTTAATCTTCATATGTAATCAGAGGGCAAAAAAATGATCTTCAACATACAGCGTTACTCCACCCACGACGGCCCCGGTATTCGAACCGTGGTGTTCCTGAAAGGCTGCTCGCTGGGCTGTCGCTGGTGCCAGAACCCGGAAAGCCGCTCCCGCACGCGGGACGTCCTGTTTGACGCCCGTCTGTGTCTGGACGGCTGTGACCTGTGTCAGCAGGCCGCGCCAGGGTGTGTTGAACGCGCCCTGAACGGGTTGATCATCCATCGTGAAAAATTAAGTGAAAAAACGCTCACTGCCCTCACCGACTGCTGCCCGACGCAGGCGCTTACCGTCTGCGGTGAAGAGAAGCAGGTGGAGGAGATTATGGCCACCGTGCTGCGCGACAAGCCCTTCTACGACCGCAGCGGCGGCGGGATCACCCTTTCCGGCGGCGAGCCGTTTATGAATCCTGACCTGGCGCACGCCCTGTTTAAAGCCAGCCATGAACAAGGCATTCATACCGCGGTTGAAACCTGCCTTCACGTGCCCTGGCATTATATCGAGCCTTCACTGCCGTATGTCGATCTGTTCCTGGCGGACCTGAAACATGTCGATGGCGAGGTGTTCAAGCAGTGGACCGATGGCTCTGCTAAGCGGATCCTGGACAACCTGAGGCGCCTGGCTACCGTCGGGAAGAAGATCACCATCCGCGTGCCGCTGATCCAGGGCTTTAACGCCGATGAAGCGTCGGTTACCGCCATTACCAACTTCGCCGCCGATGAACTCGGCGTCGATGATATTCATTTTCTGCCGTATCACACGTTGGGCATGAACAAATACACCCTGCTCGGCCAACCCTACTCTGCCCCTGACAAACCGCTGGATAACCCTGCCCTGCTGGACTTCGCGCAGCAGTATGCCTGCCAGAAAGGGTTAACCGCGACCTTACGAGGATAAACTTATGACCACCCTGAATCTCAACACCCTCAGCGAGCGCATCAAGGCGCACAAAACGGCTCTGGTGCATATCGTTAAGCCGCCGGTCTGTACCGAACGCGCGCAGCACTATACCGAAATGTATCAGCAGCATCTGGACAAGCCGATCCCGGTACGTCGCGCGCTGGCCCTCGCCCACCACCTGGCAAAACGTACCATCTGGATCAAGCACGACGAGCTGATTATCGGTAACCAGGCCAGCGAAGTGCGTGCCGCGCCGATCTTCCCGGAATATACCGTCTCCTGGATTGAGAAAGAGATTGACGATCTGGCGGACCGTCCAGGTGCAGGCTTTGCGGTGAGCGAAGAGAATAAACGCGTTCTGCATGAAATCTGCCCGTGGTGGCGCGGCCAGACGGTACAGGATCGCTGCTACGGTATGTTTACCGACGAGCAGAAGGGCCTGCTGGAAACCGGCATCATCAAAGCGGAAGGTAACATGACCTCCGGTGACGCACACCTGGCGGTGAATTTCCCGCTGGTGCTGGAGAAAGGGCTCAACGGCCTGCGCGCGAAAGTAGCCGAGCGCCGCTCGCGCATCAACCTGACGGTACTGGACGATCTGCACGGCGATCAGTTCCTGAAAGCCATTGATATCGTGCTGGAAGCCGTAAGCCTGCACATCAGGCGCTTCGCCGATCTGGCTCGTGAGATGGCCGCCAGCGAAACCCGCGACAGCCGCCGCGACGAGCTGCTGGCGATGGCGGAAAACTGCGACATCATCGCCCACCAGCCGCCAAAAACCTTCTGGCAGGCGCTACAGCTGTGCTACTTCATTCAGTTGATCCTGCAAATTGAGTCCAACGGTCACTCCGTCTCCTTTGCCCGTATGGACCAGTACCTTTACCCGTACTATCGCCGCGACGTGGAGCTGGACCAGAGCCTGGATCGCGAGCACGCCATCGAGCTGCTGCACAGCTGCTGGCTGAAGCTGCTGGAGGTGAACAAAATCCGCTCCGGCTCGCACTCCAAAGCCTCTGCGGGCAGCCCGCTGTATCAGAACGTCACCATCGGCGGCCAGAAGCTGGTCAACGGCGAGCCAATGGACGCGGTCAACCCGCTCTCCTACGCAATTCTGGAATCCTGCGGCCGTCTGCGCTCCACCCAGCCAAACCTGAGCGTGCGCTACCACGCTGGCATGAGCAACGACTTCCTCGACGCCTGCGTGCAGGTGATCCGCTGCGGCTTCGGGATGCCGGCGTTTAACAACGATGAAATCGTCATCCCGGAATTTATCAAGCTCGGCGTGGAACGAGAGGACGCGTATGACTATGCGGCGATTGGCTGCATCGAAACCGCCGTCGGCGGAAAGTGGGGCTATCGCTGCACCGGCATGAGCTTTATCAACTTCGCCCGCGTGATGCTGGCAGCGCTGGAAGGCGGTCGCGATGCCACCAGCGGCCAGGTATTCCTGCCGCAGGAAAAAGCGCTTTCGGCCGGTAATTTCGGCAATTTCGACGAAGTGATGGCGGCGTGGGATAACCAGATCCGCTACTACACCCGCAAATCCATTGAGATCGAGTACGTGGTGGACACCATGCTGGAAGAGAACGTCCACGATATTCTCTGCTCGGCGCTGGTGGATGACTGCATCGAACGCGCGAAAAGCATTAAGCAGGGCGGCGCGAAGTACGACTGGGTTTCCGGCCTTCAGGTGGGGATCGCCAACCTCGGTAACAGCCTGGCCGCGGTGAAGAAGCTGGTGTTTGACCAGGGCGTTATCGGTCAGCAACAGCTGGCGGCGGCGCTGGCGGATGACTTCGAGGGGCTGACCCACGAGCAGCTGCGCCAGCGCCTGATCAACGGCGCGCCGAAGTACGGCAACGACGACGACAGCGTGGACCTGCTGCTGACCCGTGCCTACGAAACCTACATTGAAGAGCTGAAGCAGTATCACAACCCACGCTACGGCCGTGGCCCGATTGGGGGTAACTACTACGCGGGCACGTCGTCTATCTCCGCAAACGTGCCGTTTGGCGCAGCAACCATGGCGACGCCGGACGGACGTAAAGCGCACACCCCGCTGGCGGAAGGGGCAAGCCCGGCCTCCGGTACCGACCACCTCGGCCCGACGGCGGTGATTGGCTCCGTGGGTAAACTGCCGACGGAAGCGATCCTCGGCGGCGTGCTGCTTAACCAGAAGCTGAACCCGTCGACGCTGGAAAACGACAGCGATCGCCAGAAGCTGATGGTGCTGCTGCGCACCTTCTTCGAGGTGCATAAGGGCTGGCATATTCAGTACAACATTGTCTCGCGCGAAACGCTGCTGGAAGCGAAGAAACACCCTGATCAGTATCGTGACCTGGTGGTGCGCGTCGCGGGTTACTCGGCGTTCTTCACCGCCCTGTCACCGGATGCGCAGGACGATATTATTGCCCGTACCGAGCATACACTGTAAAAAAACGCCCGGTGGCGCTGCGCTTACCGGGCCTACATTGTCTCCCCGTAGGCCGGGTAAGGCGAAGCCGCCACCCGGCTTTCTGACTTTCATTCGAAATTAAATTTGTGCTCCCCGTCACCTTGTTATTAGAATGTTTCAAAACGCAGTGACCCAGGAGCACAGTATGACCGTAAAAGTTATCGTCACCGATATGGACGGAACTTTCCTTGATGATGCCAAGCAGTACGATCGTGACCGCTTCCAGGCACAGTTTGAGCAGCTTAAAGCCCGTAACATCGAATTTGTTGTCGCCAGCGGCAACCAGTATTACCAGCTCATCTCCTTTTTCCCGGAGCTGAAAGATCAGATCTCCTTCGTCGCGGAAAACGGCGCGCTGGTGTTCGACCACGGCGAACAGATTTTCCACGGTGAGCTAACGCGTCATGAGTCGCAGATCGTCATTGGTGAACTACTGAAAGACAAAGGGCTGAATTTTGTGGCCTGCGGGCTGGAGAGCGCGTACGTCAGCGATAAGGCTCCAGAAGCGTTCGTGAAGCTGATGTCGAAACACTACCATCGCTTAAAACCCATCAGCGATTACCGCGACATTGACGACGTGCTGTTTAAATTCTCCCTGAACCTGCCGGACAGCGATATCCCGAACCTGGTCGATAAACTGCATGTCTCCCTGGACGGCATCATGAAGCCGGTTACCAGCGGCTTCGGTTTTGTCGATTTGATTATCCCGGGCCTGCACAAAGCCAACGGCATCAGTCGTCTGCTGAAACGCTGGAAAGTCTCCCCGCAGGCGTGCGTGGGCATTGGCGACAGCGGCAACGATGCGGAAATGCTGAAGCTGGTGAAATATTCATTTGCGATGGGCAATGCGGCGGAAAGCATTCAAGCGGTCAGCCGTTACACTACCGACGATAACAACCATCAGGGCGCGCTGAATGTGATTCAGGCCGTGCTCGACGCCCACTCCCCGTTCGACGTCTGATCCCCTACCTGCCGGAGCCTCGCTCCGGCCCCTTCACTCTTTTTCCATCCTGTGGCGCCCGTCAAGGTTTTAAACTTGCATTAACTTATTTTTAACTTAAAGTATCACTTGTAGACACTTTTACTTTCGAATGAAAGATGCGAGGCAGTTATGACCTTTACCAGCGAAACGTTGCCAGCGGACCACAAAGCGGCAATTCGTCAGATGAAACGCGCGCTACGGGCCCAGATCGGTGACGTGCAGGCAGTGTTCGACCGGCTTAGCGACAAAATCGCCGCACGCGTGGCGGAAATTAACGCCCTTAAAAATAAAGGTGAATCCGTATGGCCGGTAATCCCCTTTACGGATGTGAAAAACGGTACGATCACCGCCGAACAGCGCGAAGCGGTTAAACGTCGCGGCTGCGCGGTGATCAAAAGCCACTTCCCGCGCGAGCAGGCGCTGGCATGGGATCAATCGATGCTCGACTACCTCGATCTGAATAAGTTTGACGAGGTTTACAAAGGACCCGGCGATAACTTCTTCGGCACCTTAACGGCCTCTCGCCCGGAGATTTATCCGATCTACTGGTCTCAGGCGCAAATGCAGGCGCGCCAGAGTGAAGAGATGGCACAGGTACAGTCGTTCCTGAACCGCTTATGGACATTTGAGAGCAACGGTAAGCAGTGGTTCGACCCGGACGTGAGCGTAATTTATCCGGACCGCATTCGCCGCCGCCCACCAGGAACAACCTCGAAAGGACTTGGCGCACACACCGATTCCGGCGCGCTGGAGCGCTGGCTGCTGCCCGCTTATCAGCAGGTCTTTGCCCGCGTGTTTGACGGCAACGTTGAGAAATACGATCCGTGGAATGCTGCGCACCGTACCGAGGTGGAAGAGTACACGGTGGATAACACCACCAAATGCTCCGTGTTCCGCACCTTCCAGGGCTGGACGGCACTGTCGGACATGATCCCCGGCCAGGGGCTGCTGCACGTGGTGCCGATCCCGGAAGCGATGGCTTACATTCTGCTGCGTCCGCTGCTGGACGACGTGCCGGAAGACGAACTGTGCGGCGTGGCGCCGGGGCGCGTGCTGCCGATTTCTGAGAAGTGGCATCCGTTGCTCATCGAAGCGTTGACCAGCATTCCCGCGCTGGAAGCCGGTGATTCTGTCTGGTGGCACTGCGATGTGATCCACTCGGTCGCGCCGGTGGAAAACCAACAGGGCTGGGGCAACGTGATGTATATTCCTGCCGCGCCGATGTGCGAGAAAAACCTCGCCTACGCGAAAAAGGTCAAGGAAGCGCTGGAAACCGGCGCGTCACCGGGAGATTTCCCGCGCGAGGATTATGAGAAAAGCTGGCAGGACCGTTTCACCGTGAACGATCTGAACATCCACGGCAAGCGCGCGCTGGGCATGGCTTAACTGTCGTAAAGCCCTTCCCGCTCAACGGCGGTGCGTCGTTTTCCCTGACGTATCCGCCGTACCGATTCCCGCACGGCCAGCGTGCCGTTCAGCAGCAATGTTCCGACCGGCGCGTCCGGGCGCATCAGCCGCTGCTGGAGCATATATACCGCTTCTGTTCCCAGCTCATCGCGCGGGACATGCACCGCCGTCAGAGGCACATCCTGAATCGCCGCGAGATTAAACCCGTCGATGCTCATCACCGAGACATCCTGCGGCACGCGCAGACCGTGTTTTTGCAGGGCGCTGATGGTCCCCGCCGCCATAAAGTCGCCGCCCACCAGGAACGCCGTCGGCAGATCTTTCCCTTTTTGCTGGTGAAGCCACTCACTCACCAGTTGCTCCGTCTCTTTGGCGCTAAAGCTTGGCACCATCAGCAGATCGCGCCGGTCGCTAAACCTGAGGTTATGGCCGTGCCACGCGTCGCGGATCCCCGACAGGCGCAGCTCCATGGTATAGCGACGCAAACACAGCACATTCATCACCTCCCGGTGCCCCATCTCGAACAGGTACTCCGCCGCCCGCTCGCCAATGGCGCGGTGATCCGGCGCGACGGCGGGCAGGCGCATGTGGCGGTCCCGGCAGTTAATCAGCATGCAGGGTTTGCCCACGTCTACCGCCAGATCGTGGATATGCGGATCGTCGATACCGAGGAGGATCGCCGCCTGGGTGTCCACTTCGTTCGTGCGGGCCAGAAACAGCTGGGCGTCGCTGTCGTTCTCCTCCAGCGCACAGTAACGCAGGCGAACCTCGTGCGAGGCCAGCCCTTTGCTCACGCTCTGGATGACGCGGTAATAAAAGATGTCAGACCGCTCGTCAAACGCCCGCTGCGGGGCAAACACCATCAGGCTGTTAAGCAACAGACGCCCCGCCGCCATGCCCTCTATTACCCCCAGCTCACGCGCGCATGCCAGCACCGTTGCCCGTGCTTTTTCGCTGGTGTTTGCCTTCCCCGCCAGCACGCGGGAAACGGTGCTGATGGAGAGCCGGGTACGGGCGGCGATTTCGGTGATTTTAAGCCTTTTATCCATTTTGTGATCTGGCTCCGGATGTGAAATGAAAAAATTTTCACAACATCTTTATCAGGTAATAACTTGCGAGAAGGCCATAATGCCGAAAATTAAACCTCGGTTATGAGAAAGTTTGCACAAAATCCACTATTTCCTGCTCAATTTCTCTCTTAAGGTGAACCTGTCACACAACTTTCATACTAGTTGTATAGCAGCTTAGCACTCTAAAACAGATAACTTTCAAACGCCTGACGCTGTGTGACACCTGAACCTTTGTCCCTTACCGTCCGTCTTGTGGAGAAGAAAATGAGTCAGGACATCAACAACACCGTTGCGACAAGCAAAACCCGTCGCGTCATTAAGAATCTGCGCTGGTACGTACTGGTGCTGTTTCTTCTTGGCGTGACCGTAAACTACATCACCCGTAACTCGTTAGGTATTCTCGCCCCCGAGCTGAAAGAGAGCCTTGGTATCACCACCGAGCAATACTCGTGGATCGTCGGCGCGTTCCAGATCGCCTATACCATTTTCCAGCCCCTTTGCGGCTGGCTGATTGACGTTATCGGCCTCAAGATTGGCTTTATGGTCTGCGCCGGGATTTGGGCGCTGATGTGTATCTTCCACGCAGGTGCCGGGAGCTGGCTGCATCTCGCGATCCTGCGCTTCTTTATGGGCGCGTCCGAAGCCGCCGCCACGCCAGCGAACGCCAAAACCATCGGTGAATGGTTCCCGAAATCAGAGCGTCCTGTTGCCGCCGGTTGGGCGGGCGTGGGCTTCTCCATCGGTGCGATGCTGGCTCCGCCAATCATTTACTTCGCTCATGCGTCGTTCGGCTGGCAGGGTGCGTTTATGTTTACCGGCGTGCTGGCGCTGCTGTGGGTGATCCTGTGGTGGATCTTCTATCACAACCCGGAGCAGCACCCGAACCTGAGCCGCGACGAGCTGGCGTTTATCAAACAGGATAACGAACCCGCACCGGTCAGGCTGCCCTTTCTGACCGCGCTGAAAACCGTCTCGAAGAACAAACGGTTCTACGGTATCGCCATTCCGGCCTTTATGGCGGAACCCGCCTGGGCGGTGCTGAGCTTCTGGGTGCCGCTTTACCTCGCCAAAGAGCACGGCATGGATTTGAAACAGATCGCGATGTTCGCCTGGCTGCCGTTCCTCGCCGCCGACCTCGGCAGCGTGGCGAGCGGCTACCTCACCCGGCTTTATACCCGCTGGTTCGGCTGCACCCGCGTCAACTCGGTGGTGGCAAGTTCAGTGACCGGCGCGTTTTTGATGATTTCTCTGGCCGTTGTGGCCGTGACCCGCGACCCGTATATCACCATCGTGCTGATCTCCATCGGCGGTTTCGGCCACCAGATCATCTCCTGCATGCTGAGCGCGCTGGTCGTGGAGTCGTTCGACAAGGGCCAGATGGCGACGGTTAACGGCATGCGCGGCTCGGCGGCGTGGATCGCCAGCTTCCTGTTCTCCCTTTTGATTGGGGTGACCGCCGACAAAATCGGCTTCAACCCGCTCTTTATCGCCATGGGCTTCTTTGACCTGATTGGCGCTTTCTTCCTGGTGGCATTTATTGCTGAACGTCGCGCCAAGCGCGCCTGATAGTGGATGTATTGCATATGAAAACCCTGAAAAACTGGACCATCGATACGCAGTCAGCGAATCATCTGGAACTGCTGGTGGATAACCAGCACCGTCTGTGCCTGTATGTGCTGGAAGAGAATCTGTTCCGCGTGCTGATCAAGCGTAAAGGCCAGCTGGCGCTGGACCGCACCTGGAGCATCGCGCCGGAACAAGACGTACCGTGGGAAGGCCGCCGTCGTGACGATGTCAGCGGCTTCACCTGCCCGGCCTGGACACTGACGCAGCAGGGCGATGCGTTAACCGTAGCGACTGAACAGCTGCGCGTCACCGTCCACCAGCCCCTGTGGCTGGAGTGGCACTACCGCAATGAAGCGGGCGAGTGGCAGCCGCTGGTTAACGACCGTCCCACCAGCGCCTACCTGCTCAATGCCCACGGTGACGGCGTGGCGCACTATCTCAGCCGTCGCAAGGATGAACGTTTTTACGGTCTGGGTGAGAAAGCGGGGGATTTACAGCGTAACGGCAAACGCTATGAGATGCGTAACCTGGACGCGATGGGCTATAACGCTGCCCGCACCGATCCGCTTTACAAGCACATCCCGTTCACCCTCACCCGTCGCGATGACGTGAGCTACGGCCTGTTCTACGATAACCTGAGCAGCTGCTGGCTGGATCTGGGTAACGAGATCGACAACTATCACACCGCCTACCGCCGCTGGCAGGCGGAAGCGGGCGATATTGACTACTACCTCTTCACCGGCAAGCGCGTGCTGGACGTGACGAAAGCCTTCGTGCGCCTGACGGGGAAAACGCTGTTCGGACCGAAGTGGAGCCTGGGCTACAGCGGCTCAACCATGCACTACACCGACGCGCCGGACGCGCAGGACCAGCTGATGAACTTCATCCGCCTGTGCGATGAGCATGCCATTCCGTGCGACTCGTTCCAGCTCTCCTCCGGCTATACCTCGATTAACGGCAAGCGCTACGTCTTTAACTGGAACTACGACAAAGTGCCGCAGCCGAAGGTGATGAGCCAGGCGTTCCACGACGCGGGGCTGCGGCTTGCGGCAAACATCAAGCCGTGTCTGTTGCAGGATCATCCCCGCTACGGCGAAGTGGCGGAACGCGGCCTGTTCATTCGCGATTCAGAAACCGATGCGCCTGAATGTTCCAGCTTCTGGGATGACGAAGGATCGCATCTCGACTTCACCAACCCGCAGACGGTGCAGTGGTGGCAGAACGGCGTGACCACGCAGTTGCTGGAGATGGGCATCGACTCCACCTGGAACGACAACAACGAGTATGAAGTGTGGGACGGGGAGGCGCGCTGCTATGGCTTCGGCCAGGAGATCGCCATCAAGCATATTCGCCCGGTGATGCCGCTGCTGATGATGCGCGCCTCGCTGGAAGCACAGCAGCGCTTTGCGCCGGATAAACGTCCGTATCTGATCTCCCGCTCCGGCTGTGCCGGAATGCAGCGCTACGTTCAGACCTGGAGCGGCGACAACCGTACCAACTGGGACACCCTGCGCTATAACATCCGCATGGGCCTGGGCATGAGCCTGTCCGGACTGTTCAACGTCGGTCACGACGTCGGCGGTTTCTCCGGCGACAAGCCGGATGCCGAGCTGTTCGTGCGCTGGGTACAGAACGGCGTGATGCATCCGCGCTTTACCATCCACTCGTGGAATGACGATCGCACCGTGAACGAACCGTGGATGTACCCGGGCGTGACCCCTGCGATTCGTAGCGCCATTGAACTGCGCTATCGCCTGCTGCCGTACCTCTACACCCTGCTCTGGCAGGCGCACGCCGACGACGAGCCGATGCTGCGCCCGACCTTCCTCGATCATGAGCACGATGCGCAGACCTTTGAAGAGTGCGACGACTTCCTGCTGGGCCGTGACCTGCTGGTGGCCAGCGTCGTCGAAGCCGGGCAGCGCGAGCGCCGCGTCTGGCTGCCGGATAACGAAACCGGCTGGTACGATTTTTACACCCACACGTGGTATGCGGGCGGGCAATCGATCGTCCTTGATGCGCCGCTGGAAAAGCTGCCGCTTCTGGTGCGCGCCGGGGCCGGTTTGCCGCTCAGCGAACGCATCCGTCACGTGTGCGCCGATAAAGACGATACCCGCGAGCTAAAACTGTTCCCGGTGAAAGGCGTCGGCACCACCTCCGGGCTGCTGTTTGAGGATGACGGCGAAAGCTGGGGCTACCTGAACGGCAATGCGCTGTGGGTGGAATGGGAGATGGTGTGCGACGGCGCAAGTATCAACCTGAAGGTGAATACGCGCGGCGACTATCGTCCGGCATGGAAGGCGCTGAAGGTGTCATTACCGACGGGGGAAAAACGTACGCTGCGGGTGAACGGGGTTGAAGGGGGCGAGTGGGTGGTTTAGTGCGGCCTGATGCCCTCACCCTAACCCTCTCCCACAGGGAGAGGGGATAGAGCGTAGGCCGGGTAAGGCGAAGCCGCCACCCGGCTATTTTTTTAACTCTCGATACCTTTACTGCGCAGGTAATCTTCGTAGTTACCGGTGAAGTCCACCACGCGCTCTGGCGTGATTTCGATCACGCGGGTCGCCAGGGAGCTGACGAACTCACGGTCGTGAGAGACGAAGATCAGGGTGCCCTGATACATCTCCAGCGCCATGTTCAGGGATTCGATCGATTCCATATCCAGGTGGTTGGTTGGTTCGTCCATCACCAGGATATTCGGTTTTTCCATCATCAGCTTGCCGAACAGCATACGGCCCTTTTCACCACCGGAGAGCACTTTGGCGGGCTTTTTGATGTCGTCCTGGCTGAACAGCAGACGCCCCAGAATGCTGCGTACCGCCTGCTCGTCGTCGCCTTCCTGCTTCCACTGGCTCATCCAGTCGAAGACGGTCAGATCGTTTTCGAACTCATATTCATGGTCCTGCGCGTAGTAACCAATCTGCGCGTTTTCAGACCATTTCACGGTACCGTTATCCGGTTGCATTTCGCCCACCAGAGTTTTCAGCATAGTGGATTTACCCACGCCGTTGGCACCCAGGATAGCAATCTTCTCGCCCACTTCCAGCAGCAGGTTGAAGTTTTTGAACAGCGGGCCTTCATCGAAGCCTTTGGTGAGGGCTTCCACTTCCAGCGCGTTACGGAACAGCTTCTTGTCCTGCTCGAAGCGGATGAACGGGTTCTGACGGCTGGAGGCTTTTACCTCTTCGAGCTTGATTTTGTCGATCTGACGGGCACGCGACGTTGCCTGGCGCGATTTAGAGGCGTTGGCGCTGAAGCGGCTCACGAAGGATTGCAGGTCCGCAATCTGCGCTTTCTTCTTGGCGTTGTCGGCAAGCAGACGTTCACGCGCCTGGGTTGCCGCCGTCATGTACTCATCGTAGTTGCCCGGATAAACGCGCAGCTCGCCGTAATCCAGATCCGCCATGTGCGTACACACCATGTTAAGGAAGTGACGGTCGTGCGAGATGATGATCATGGTGCTGTCGCGATCGTTCAGGGTCTGCTCCAGCCAGCGGATGGTGTCGATGTCCAGGTTGTTGGTCGGTTCGTCGAGCAGCAGGATGTCCGGGTTAGAGAACAGCGCCTGCGCCAGCAGCACACGCAGCTTCCAGCCTGGCGCAACTTCGCTCATCGGACCATAATGCTGTTCAACAGGAATGCCGACGCCCAGCAGCAGTTCGCCCGCACGCGCTTCCGCAGAATAACCGTCCATTTCGCCGTACTGCGTTTCCAGGTCGGCCACTTTGTAACCGTCTTCTTCGCTCATCTCAGCGAGACCGTAGATACGATCGCGCTCCTGCTTCACTTCCCACAGCTCCGCATGCCCCATGATCACGGTGTCGAGCACGGTGAACTCTTCGAAGGCGAACTGATCCTGACGCAGCTTACCGATACGCTCGTTCGGGTCGAGCGACACGTTGCCCAGCGTCGGCTCCAGGTCACCGCCGAGGATCTTCATAAAGGTGGATTTTCCGCTACCGTTGGCACCAATCAGGCCGTAACGGTTGCCGCCGCCAAATTTGACGGAAATATTTTCGAACAGCGGCTTACTGCCAAACTGCATAGTGACGTTGCTGGTAACTAACACGGAGAGATTCCTGCGAAAAGTGTGATAAACGCGGCATTATGCCACAATTCCGAATTGAGATCCTGTGTTGCGGTAATCCACTAAACTTTAACAAAATCGAAAAAAATGTGATTTCGTACACATCTGAATTCCCAGTTAACGGGAATGCACATATAATGCGCTCCCATTACAGATTCAGACTTCTCAACTCATCGCCAGAATGGCTTAGATACCTCGCATAACATGAACATGAAATTAACAACGCTTTTTGCGGCGGCGTTAGCCGTAGTAGGTTTTTGTAAGACCGCGTCTGCGGTGACGTATCCCCTGCCGACAGACGGAAGCCGTCTGGTGGGTGAAAACCAGGTGGTGACAGTTCCGGAAGGTAACACTCAGCCGCTGGAATACTTCGCGGCGCAGTATCAGCTCGGCCTGTCTAACATGCTGGAAGCGAACCCGGGCGTTGACCCGTATCTGCCGAAAGCGGGTACCGTACTCAACATTCCACAGCAGCTGATCCTGCCGGATACCGTGCACGAAGGTATCGTGATTAACAGCGCCGAAATGCGTCTGTATTACTACCCGAAGGGCACCAACACCGTGATCGTTCTGCCTATCGGTATCGGTCAGCTGGGTAAAGACACCCCGCTGAACTGGACCACCAAAGTGGAGCGTAAGAAAGCGGGCCCAACCTGGACGCCGACCGCCAAAATGCACGCTGAGTACATTGCTGCCGGTGAACCGCTGCCGGCCGTTGTGCCTGCTGGCCCGGATAACCCGATGGGTCTGTACGCGCTGTACATTGGTCGTCTGTATGCCATCCACGGTACTAACGCCAACTTCGGTATCGGCCTGCGCGTAAGCCACGGCTGCGTACGTCTGCGTAATGAAGACATCAAATTCCTGTTCGATAACGTGCCGGTCGGTACGCGCGTGCAGTTCATTAACGAACCGGTGAAAGCGACGTCAGAGCCGGACGGCAGCCGTTACATTGAAGTGCATAACCCGCTGTCCACCAGCGAAGATCAGATCAACAACAACGAAATCGTACCGATTAAGCTGACCAGCGCGGTGCAGTCCGTTACCTCTCAGGCGGATGTTGACACGACCATCGTTGACCAGGCGATTCAGAACCGTTCCGGTATGCCGGTGCGTTTG
Source organism: Enterobacter sp. MGH 4 (assembly GCF_000534735.1). Classification (NCBI taxonomy): domain Bacteria; kingdom Pseudomonadati; phylum Pseudomonadota; class Gammaproteobacteria; order Enterobacterales; family Enterobacteriaceae; genus Enterobacter; species Enterobacter sp. MGH 4. The sequence continues at coordinate 1,929,383 of NZ_KI973289.1, forward strand.
AACTAATCGCGAGCACGAACAAAGCGGGCCTCGAGGCCCGCTTTTTTTTATCCGTTATTCACAATTACGATGCCGCCATGATCATAGCGATAGTGACAATGGGCGTACTCCAGCGGCGTACCATCTTCCAGATAGATCACCTGCTCGACCTCCAGCACCGGGTCGGTTGGCTCACAGACCAGATGCTGCATATCCAGCGCACTGGGCTTCAGCGCCCGCACCACACGATACGATCCCATGATCTTCAGCCCCAGCGTCTCCTGCACATACCGGAATACCGAACTTTCAAGATGGGCTTTGTTCAGGCCGGGCACCAGATTGAGCGGCATCACCGTGGCGTCCAGGGACATCGGCTCACCGTTGAGTAAACGCAGACGGATGAAGTCATAGATCGGCGTATCCGGATTTATCATCAGCGAGGCCTGCTCTTTCTCGTTCGGGAAACGCAGTTCGAAGTGCACAACCTGACTGCTCACCGTGCCTAAATGTTCCCAGGTTTTGGTCGCCCCGAAGTAGTCGCTGCCGGAGAGATCCCACTGGGAAAGCTGGAGGAAATTTTTTCGGATGAACGTGCCCTGCCCCTGTCGGGTATAGACCAGCCCTTCGACAATCAGCTGACGCATCGCCTGCTGAATGGTCATCCGGCTGGTGCTGAACTCCGCCGCCAGCGCGAACTGGTCCGGCAGCGGTTCATTGGCGGCGTACTGCTGGGTAATAATGCGTTTCTTAATTTCCCGCGCTATGGTGATGTACTTCGCCGCCATCTTCCTTCCTTAAATTAGTGTTCTGTCCCGCTGTTTTTCAAGGCCACTCGCTCGGCCACCTTGAGGAAAGGCAGGTAGAAGAATACACCAAATACGATGATTGCCAACTGCACCACCACCGCCCGCCAGTCCCCCGCCGTCGCCAGCCAGGCGCTGAGGATCGGCGGGGTCGTCCACGGGATCATCACCACGCAGCGCGACATCAGACCCAGCGTGGTACAGAGCCACGCAAAGTAAATCCCGATGGCGGGCAGCAGCACAAACGGGATCATCAGCGGCAGGTTAAAGACAATCGGCAGGCCGAAAATCACCGGCTCGTTGATGTTGAACAGACCCGGCGCCAGTGACAGACGCGCCACCTGCTTCGCTGATTTCTGTCTTGAGAAGATGAAGATAGCGATCAGCAATGAGATAGTGCTGCCCGTCCCGCCCACCATGCCAAAGGTCGGCACAAAAATGTTGTTGATGATGTGTGGGATCGGCTGGCCGTTGGCAAAGGCCAGCATGTTCTCGTTGGTGTTGATCAGCAGAAACGGCTCCAGCACCACGCTGTTGACTACCGACTGATGAATACCGAGCGTGAACAGGAAGTTACCGAAGCTGTAAATGAAGATCGTCCCGGGCAGACTGGTGTTGATCAGCCGCAGCGGCTGCTGAATGAATGTCGTAATGAGATGGATCAGATCCGTATGCAGCACGTTCGCCAGTATGGCCGCCAGCACCGCAAACAGGGAGAGCGTGAGGATTGTCGGGATCAGCGCGGTAAAGGATTTGCTCACCGCCGGAGGCACGTTCTCCCCCAGCGAAATGTGCAGCGCCTTCAGCCGTGAAATGGCGATAAACAGCTCGGTTGAGAGCAGCCCAATCAGCACCCCGGCGAAAATGCCGGTCGAGCCGATATTGGCGAACGTCAGCACCTGGGTGACGTTCACCGTGGCGTCGCTGCCGACAGGCGTAATCTGTAAGCGCATCGGCATCATGATGATGAAGCTGCTGACGGCGATAACTACTGCCGAGACCGGATTGTCGAAATCTTTGTTGCGCGCCAGCGACCAGGCGATCATCGGCGCCAGCAGCAGCGCGGCGATGTTCAGCGTGCCGTTGATAATCGCCTCGCCCCACACCTTAAACTGCGTGAGCGTGTCGCCTTCCAGCACCCATGGAAACACGACGTTGTTCACCAGCACCGCCAGACCGGCGAGGATGAAAATCGGCATCACCGTGGCGAAAGCGTCCCGCAGGGATCGCAGGTGTACCTGGTTTGCCAGGCGCGCCGAGAACTCAACAAATTTATCGACAAAAGACTGCATGTGCGGTGTTATTTTTGTTTCAGACATAGCGGAGTATTCCCATCAATCAGTCACAAAAACGGCCCGGCAGCGTACGGCTTACATCTCGCGTCCGTTAGTATGGATAACCTGTTTTAACCACGCGTAGCTCTTCTTCGGCACGCGCTTAAGGTCTTTCAGGTCGTGATTTTCACGGTTGACGTAGACCACGCCGTAGCGCTTACGCATGTCACCCTGCGAGCTGAGAATGTCGATTAAGCCCCAGCCTAGGTAGCCCATTACCTCTGCCCCGTCCTCGAATATTGCCGCTTTCATCGCCTCGATGTGCGCCCGGTGGTAGTCGATGCGGTAGGTGTCCTCGATCGGGTTTACCCCGTCCCAGGACTCGATCACGCCGATGCCGTTTTCAATCGGGAATACCGGCATCCGCCAGTCGTTGGCATAGCGGGTGATGATGGTGCGAAAGCCCAGCGGGTCGATCTGCCAGTTCCACTCGGTAGCTTTCAGGTACGGGTTATTTTTCTCGCCATGCAGCAGGTAATGGTTCACCGGCGTGCCTTCCGGGATGGCATCGCTGTCCAGCGTTTTGCTGGCGTAATAGCTGAAGGCCATAAAGTCGTTCTTCGTGCGCGCAAACAGCGCGAGATCGTCTGCGCGGTAGATATCACCGAAGCCCTCCTGCTCCACCACCGCCATCACCGCCGGGCTGTAGCCCTGTCCCGCGAAGACGCGCAGCAGGTTCTGGTTGAGGAATTCGTCGTACTGCTGGGCGCAGAAGATATCGCGCGGTTTGCAGGTGGCTGGATAAATCAACTGGTGCGCCAGCATGCCGCCCATCAGCTTGCCTGGCTTAGTCTGGTGCAGGTATTCGGTCAGAGTCATGTGCGCCACCATCGCATGGTGCTGAAGCTCATACAGCTCGCGCAGGGTTTGCTCGCCTTTCATGTAACCGGAAATGCGAAAAGCTTCCGGCATATGGAAAATGTTCTGCTCGTTGAAGGTCAGCCAGTACTTCACGCGATCGCCGTAGCAGTCGATCATCTTCTTGCCGTAGCGGATAAAGGCCTCCATCACCCGGCGGTCGTTGAAGCCGTTGTACTCCTGCGCCAGCGCCAGCGGCATATCGAAGTGGTAGAGGCAGACCATCGGCTCAATACCGCGGGCGAGCAGATCGTTAATAAAGCGGTCGTAAAACGCGATACCTTCAGCGTTGAACTCGCCGTCACCCTGCGGGCAGACGCGGCTCCAGGAGATCTGGAAGCGGTAGCAGTTCATGCCCAGATCCTGCATCAGATCGAAATCTTCCCGGTAGCGGTGGTAGGAGTCGGTCGCCACTTTCCAGTCGGAGATGTTTTCTCCTGCTTCCCGAATGTCATATACCGACATCCCCTTCCCGCCCTCATTCCATGCCCCTTCCGTCTGCATGCTGGATACCGAGTTGCCCCATAAAAAGTTGGCTGGCAGTGATTTGTTCATGATTGCTCCCTATATGACTAGTCATTTAAATTTCATGACTAGTCATATAGATCGAGATGAAACATCAGGCAAAGAGAAGGAGTATTTTTTGTGAGGTGGGTTGAAATAAAGACCAGAGATAGTAGCCCCGGTAAGCGAAGCGCCACCGGGGAAAAGGAAGGTTACTGCTGCGCGAGCTGACTACGACGGTATTCCCCCTGCCGCTCCAGCATCCAGCCTGGATATTCGCGCGGCAGCGCGCTGACGGCATCAAGCTGTTTAAGCTCGTCTTCGCTTAAGCGGATCCCGGTGGCGGCAATATTATCGTCCAGCTGATCGACGCGTTTCGCACCAATAATGACGCTGGTCACCGCTTTTTGATGCAGCAGCCATGCCAGCGCGATTTGCGCCACGGAGACGCCCCTACGCTCGGCAATGACGCGCATTACGTCCACGCAGTCGAAGGCGCGATCTTTATTCACCGGCGGGAAGTCAAATTCCAGACGGCGGCCTCCGGTTTCGCTCTGCCCGTCACGACCGTATTTTCCGCTCAGCAGGCCGCCCGCCAGCGGGCTCCAGACCATCAATCCGACGCCTTCGCTCTGCATCATCGGCACCAGCTCGCGCTCCAGGTCACGTCCGGCAATGGTGTAATACGCCTGCAACGATGCGAAACGCGCCAGCCCAAGACGTTCAGAAATACCGAGCGCTTTGGCAATCTGCCACGCAGTCCAGTTCGAGACGCCGATGTATCGCACGTGACCGTGCTGCACAAGGTTATCCAGTGCGTAAAGCGTCTCCTCGATGGGGGTCGCGGGGTCGAAACCGTGCAGCTGATAGAGATCGATATGATCGAGCTGCAGGCGGCGCAGGCTCTCCTTTACGCTGTCGATAATGTGATAGCGCGAGCCGCCGCGTGAGTTCACTCCCGCCGTGCCCGTTTCACCAAACACCTTTGTGGCGACCACCACGTTTTCACGTGGAACGTTCAGGTTTTTCAGCGCCTGCCCGAGGATCTCCTCCGAGCGTCCTTCCGAATAGACGTCGGCAGTGTCGATAAAGTTGATGCCCGCGTCCAGCGCGCGGCCCACCAGCTGCTCGGCTTCGTTTTGCCTTAGCTGGCCAATCTTGCCCCACATGCCGCCCTCGCCGCCGAAGGTCATGGTGCCGAGGCAGAGTTCAGAAACAAACAGTCCGGTATTGCCCAGTTTTTGATAACGCATAACGCTTTCCTCGCATGTCGATTGGGTGTCTGTTAGTTATACCCGCCCCCCAGCCATCGCGAATGTGGCGTTCCTGTCCGTTTCTTGCCCAATCCTCTGAATCTATCCGCGCGGGGCATCGCCAAAGACGCTGTAGTCTGGCAGCTGAACCTGCTGATACGGCTCCCAGCCGCCGCCGAGGGCTTTGTAGAGCGCCACCAGGTCAAGCGCGCTCTGCACCTGCGCCTGCGCCCGCTGCTGTTCGGCCTGAGCGAGCTGACGCTGGGCGTCCAGCACGTCAATAAAACTGGCGATCCCCTGTCGGTAGCTGTCGCTGGCGAGATCAAAAGCGTTTTGCAGCGCGTCGATGGTTTTCGCCAGGCCCGCCTCACGCTGCTGGTCAGTGCGATAGCTCACCAGCGCGTTTTCAACGTCGCCGAGCGCCGTCAGCACCGTCTGACGATAGTCCAGCACCGCCGCCCCTTGCTGTGCGCGGGCCACCTTGACGCTGGAGACCAGCCGACCGCCCTGGAAGATGGGGATGGAGACCTGCGGACCGAAGCTGTAAAAGTGGCTGCTCCAGTCGGTCAGCCAGCCGGATTCGCTGTTACGCAGGCCAAACTGCCCGGAGAGGGTGAAGCTTGGGAACAGTTCGGCTACCGAGACGCCAATTTGCGCCGTAGCGGCATGGAGGTTCGCCTCAGCTTCGCGCACGTCCGGGCGACGACGCGCCAGCGTTGACGGAATGCCGGTTTGCACAATATCCGGCAACGCTGGCATCGGCTGCACGGATTGTAATTCGGTATCCAGCGCCCCCGGCGGTTTGCCGAGCAGGATGGCCAGCCCGTTCATCGCCTGGCGTTCCTGCGCCTGATACTGTGGCAATTGGGCTTCAAGATTGCCCAGCTGCGCCCGGGCGTTCTCCACGTCCATCTGCGGTGACAGCCCACCCCGCTGGCGGCTTTCGGTCAGATCCAGCGTCTGCTGCGCGCTTTCAATTTGCGTATTAAGCGTGGCAATGATGCTCTGCGCCCCTCGCAGCTGTAGCCACGCCCGCGCCACTTCGGCTTCCAGCGAGACCAGCGCATCGTTACGCTGCTCGATCGCCGCCCGCTGCTGCGCCTCGGCCGCTTCTACCTGACGGCGCACCTTGCCCCACAGGTCGATTTCCCACTGAGCGTCGAAGCTGCCCTGATAGAGGTTAATCGGCTGCGTCAGCGGGCCTAACGCGCTTCGCAACTGCGGATCGACATTATTCAACTGGTCATACACGCCGTGGGATTTCAGCTCCCCTTCCAGCCCAAGCTGCTGGCGCGTCGCCTGCACATTGCCATTCACCGACGGGAAAAATGCCCCGCCGGCCTGGTTAATCTGTTCGCGCGCGCCGGCAATGCGCAATACCGTTTGCTGTAGCGTCAGATTTCCGGCGATGGCGCGTTCAATCAGGCTGTCGAGCTGCGGCGAGCCGAAGGTTTTCCACCAGCGCGGGTTGGTGGCGGCGGAGGACGTTTGCGATTTCACCGCACCGTCGCCCTTATCGTTCCAGTGCGTGGTGGCGGGCGGTGCAGGCTGTTGGTAGTCCGGCCCGACGGCGCAGCCCACCAGCAGCATCATTATCATCAGGGGGTGTAAACGTCTGTGTATCATCAGTGTGCTCCTGCACTCCCCTCGCTCTTAACCGGCGAGAGCAACAAACAAAACGGTATCAGTAATAGGGCCACCGCGCTCAGAATGGTGAAGACGTCGATGTAGGCCAGAAAGCGCGACTGCTCGATCATGGTCTGGTACATCCGCCCGGTGGCAATGCCGGTCGGATCGCCCACCTGAGTGGTGAAGTTCTGGATCGCCTGGGCGCTTTCGCGTATCGCCAGCTGGAACTGCTCATTAAACGGCGAAGCGTGGTAAGCCAGATGCGCGCTGTGCGCCTGCGAGCGCTCGGTGATCGCCGCCGTCGAGAGCGAAATCCCAATCGAGCCGGCCACGTTGCGGAACATGGTAAACAGCGCCGCCGCGTCGGCGTTAAGCCGCCTCGGGATCGAGATAAAGGCGATGGTGGTGAGGGGCACAAACAGGAACCCGAGTCCAATCGACTGGGCGCTGCGGAACAGCACCAGCGTTTCGAAATCGATATCCGGCGTCAGCGTCCGGGACCAGAAGAAGGACACCGCCAGGCAGGTAAAGCCGAAGGCGATGATCCAGCGCGTCTGCACCACCGGCATCAGCTTCAGTACCAGCGGAATAGTCAGCACAATCAGCACCGCGCCGGGCGAGAGCACCAGCCCGGACCAGGTGGCGGTATAGCCCAAATCCTGCTGCGCCAGTTGCGGAATAACCACCGAACTGCCGTAGAGGATCATCGCCATCCCCGCCATCAGCAGGCTGGAGATCGCAAAGTTGCGATCCTTCATACAGTGCAGATCCACCACCGGCTTTTTGGCATACATCAGCCAGTAGATCGCGCCGATAATGCCGACCAGCGTCAGTACCGCGAAGGTGCGGATAAAGTTCGAATAGAACCAGTCATCATCTTCGCCCCGGTCGAGCATCACCTGCAAACAGCCAAGTCCGAGAGCGATCAGGCCGATCCCCGTCCAGTCGACGGTGAGCTTCTCTTCCGACTTTTTCTCCCACGGCGGATCTTCCAGCAGCTGATAGATGGCCAGCACCGTCACAATCCCTACCGGAATATTGATAAAGAACACCCAGCGCCAGGAGTAGTTATCGGTGATCCAGCCTCCCAGCGTCGGGCCAAGGACCGGCGCGACGATAATGGCAATGGATGAAAGGCCAAAGGCTTTGCCCCTGTCCTCCGGCTTGAAGTAATCGAGCAGCACCGATTGCTGCGTGGGCTGCAACCCGCCGCCAAAAAAGCCCTGCATCACACGGAACAGGATGATTTGCCAAAGCTCGGTGGCGATGCCGCACAGGAACGAGCAGATGGTGAACATCACAATGCAGATCAGGAAGAACTGCTTGCGGCCAAACAGCCGGCTCAGGAAGGCCGAGATCGGCAGCACGATGCCGTTCGCCACCAGGTAGCTGGTGAGCACCCAGGTAGATTCGTCATAGCTGGCCGAGAGCGATCCCGCGACGTGGGGCAGCGCCACGTTGACGATGGTGGTGTCCAGAATTTCCATAAACACCGCCAGGGTGACCACAATCGCCACCGCCCACGGGTTACTGGCGGGCTTCCAGTTTTCGTGGCTGCTGTCCGTCATTCCACGGTGACCTTCGGTTCAACCGACAGCCCCAGCGGCAGCGGTTTGTTCGGATCCAGCCCCTTATCAATGACGATTTTCACCGGCACGCGCTGAACGATCTTCACAAAGTTACCGGTGGCGTTTTCCGACGGGAAGGCGGAGAAGCGCGAGCCGCTGCCCTGCTGGATGCTGTCAATATGGCCTTCGAGCGCCATATCCGGCCAGGCATCGACGGACACGGTCACTTTGTCGCCCGGCTTCATACGTTCAAGCTGCGACTCCTTGAAGTTCGCCACCACCCACACGTTCGGGGAAACCAGCGAGAACAGTGCCGTGCCTGCCTGCACCAGCGTACCAGGCTGGACGTTGCGTTTGGTGACAAAACCGTCGAACGGGGCGCGGACTTCGGTATAAGAGAGGTTTAGGTTGGCGGTTTCCAACTGCGCTCTGGCCTGATCGACCTGCCGTTCTCGGGCTTCGACGTTAGTCTCCTGCTGGCGGATTTGCAGCTGGACCTGCTCCGCCACCTCCAGCTGCGCCTGCGCGCTGGCCAGACCCGCCTGGGCACTCCGCAGTTGAGCGTTCGCGGCATCGATGCTTTGTTGTGTGGTCGCGCGGGGGTCAACGCCGCGCTGACGGCGGTACTCCGCCTGAGCGTTGGTCATATCCGCCTGGGCTTTCAGTACCTGGGCTTTGGCTTCATCGCGCTGGGCGGGATATTGCACCTTCGAGAGCGCCAGCTGCGCCTGTGCCTGATGCAACTGCGCAACCGCCAGCCCAAGCTGGGCCTGAGCCTGATCGCGCTGGGCGGTGGTATCACGCGGATCGATCACCACCAGCACATCCCCTTTCTTTACACGCTGGTTATCCCGCACGCGAAGTTCGGTAACGTAGCCTGCCGTTTTTGGGGCAATGGTCACTACGTCGCCGTCGGTGAAGGCGTCGTCGGTGGTCTCTTCGTTACGGGTTAAAAACCACCAGACCAGCGCCACGATCACCATCACGATGACCACGATGCCAAGGATAATTAACGGTTTTTTGCCCGGGCGCTTGCGCTCGTTATTGTTTTGATCCTGCTCGTCAGCAGGTGGATTTTGATCTTCTGCCATAGTTCAGCAACGGTCCTGTCAGTGAGCGGCATCACACTATGCCGTTCACTAAAGCTAGGACGTTGCTATACATTTGCCAGGAAAAACTGACAAATTGCGCACTATATGAGAAGGAATAGTCCGAAACCGACCGCCGCAGACCAGAGCAGCATCGGGATTGACCATAAATGGAAGCGCCACCAGATGCGGCGATCGTTGGCCATCCGCAGGGCGATGAGGTTGGCCAGCGAGCCGGGCGGCAGCCCAAAGCCGCCGACGTTGACCGCCCACGCCAGCAGTACCGTTGGGGGAACATAGTTAAGCAGCAAAATGGTGGACGGCACGTTACTGATCACCTGCGAGAGACCAATCGCCGTCAGCCATAGTCCCGGCTGCGACAGACCGCTGACGCTATGGAGAACGGTCTGCAATACCGGGAGCTGGATCAGCAGATGCACGTCAATAAACATCGCCATAAACACCAGCAGCAGCGTCCAGTCAACACTCACCAGCACCCGCCGGGCGAGGAACAGGAAGCCACACGCCACCAGCAGCGCGCCCGCCAGCGCCTGGTTTAACTCCAGCGCGGTAATGAAAACGATATACAGTCCCAGGCAGCTCCAGACGAGACGCGGCTGCCACTGGGGGCCGGTGGTACCGCTGTGGTACTGCAAAGATTTATTCGGGAAAGCAAACCAGCCCACCACCAGCAGCGTCGCCACGATCGCCAGCGCCAGCGGCGCCATCTGCCAGGTAAATGCGGTAAACGACAGGCCGGAGCGTCCCCACAGCAGAATGTTCTGCGGGTTACCGATCGGCGTGAGCAGCGAGCCTGCATTGACGGCCAGCGCTTCAAAGATAATCAGACGGGTAACCGGTATTTCGCACAGCTTACGCAGCGTGAGCGTAAGCGGCACCACGATAAACAGCGCTACGTCATTAGTGAGGAACGTCGACAGCAGCGCCGTCGAAAAGACCATGAACAGAGCCAGCTTGCGCTCGGTGGCGAAGCGGCGCACCATTTTGCGCCCCAGCACGTCAAAATAACCGCTCAGCTCCACGCCTTTGGTGAGCATCATCAAACCGCTCAGGGTAATAATGGTGCGCCAGTCTATGGCCGCCGGCCAGGTGTGCGGCGTGAAGGGCACAAAGACGCTGAGCCCAACGCCAGTGATAAGTAAAAGATGGAAAAAACGATCGCGTTTCAGGGCCTGCAAGCCGGGGATGTTCATTCAGCGGCGGGGCCATATTTGAGCGTAAATTCGCGGAACTTCACCAGCGTCTCTTCGCTGACGTGGTGTTCCATACCTTCGGCATCCCGACGGGCAATTTCCGGGCTGACGCCCAGCACCAGTAAAAAATTCTCGACGATCTGATGGCGCTCGCGGCTCTCCTGCGCCAGCTTTTCGCCTTCAGCGGTGAGAAACACCCCGCGCCAGGGGATCATCTCGATCAGCCCGACCGACGCCAGACGTTTTAACATTTTGGCAACGGTTGGCTGCGACACCCCCAGGCGTGCGGCCATATCCACCTGGCGCGCTTCTCCAACTTCACGAATCAGATCGGAGATCAGTTCGACATAATCATCAATCAGCTCCCGGCGGTGCGCCTCACGCACCTGACGGAAGCCTTCCACATGCTCTTCAACGTTCACCAGTTGCGTCGTTTTTTTTGTTGTTGGCTTACCTGCGCGACGGTTCATTGTGCTTCCTCAATGGGTTGACGCTTCCAGCGCCCTGTAACGGAGCGCACATTGTAAACCATAGCTCTACAAGCACAAAAAATTAACGAATTAGCCATAGCTATACAATATAGCCTGTGCTATATCTGTATGTAATGCAGTCACCCTTCACGGATCGAAGGGATCATGAATCAGGAGGTCTTATGAATGAATTCAAGAGGTGTATGAACGTGTTTACCCACTCTCCTTTTAAAGTGCGTCTAATGCTGTTGAACATGCTGTGCGATATGTTTAACGCCAAACCGCATCAGGACGACAAATCTTCTCACTAAGCGGCGTCGCGGCACGCCGCTTCATTTTCCTGTCACACTTTCGTTGTAAACTCGCTTTTTCCTGATTATTTTTGCGGATTTGCAGCCCCCTTCGCAAAACATCTGTTTAGCAACTGTTGACCTTAATTCACGCTCGCACTATCTTCTTGCAGCCCTGCACAATTTGCGGCTCGCTGAAGCGGACCTCCATTCCCTTTCCACGCACTGTCCGGCAGGCTTTGACCCTTGACGCCAGGGTGAGCACATGGCGTTTTCGTGATAGTGATCTATGAACGTAACCCTGATTGATACACTTGTTACCCGCAGCCGGGCCCTAAGCCCGTGGACGGGATTCTATTTTTTGCAATCGCTGTTGATTAACTTTGCTCTTGGCTACCCCTTTAGCCTGCTTTATGCCGTCGGGTTCACCTGCATTCTTCACCTGCTATGGCGAAGCGCACCGCGCATGCAGAAAGTGCTTATCGGGATCTGTTCTCTGGTGGCTGCCGCCTATTTCCCGTTCGGCCAGGCCTATGGCGCGCCGAACTTTAATACCCTGCTGGCGCTCCACTCCACCAATATGGAAGAGTCTACAGAGATCCTGACGATCTTCCCGTGGTACAACTACGTGGTTGGCCTTTTCATTTTTGCTCTCGGCGTGATTGCGGTTCGCCGTAAGCAGGTCGGGAAAAAAACATGGGGTAAAATTGAAAGCCTGTGCCTGGCCTTTAGCGTAGTGACGTTTTTTGTTGCGCCGGTACAAAATCTGGCCTGGGGCGGCGTGTTTAAGCTTAAAGATACCGGGTATCCGGTGTTTCGCTTCGTTAAAGACGTGGTAGTGAATAACGAGGAAGTGCTCGACGAGCAGGCGCGTATGGCCGAGCTTTCCACCATGAAAGACACCTGGAACGTGCTGGCGGTGAAACCGAAGTATCACACCTATGTAGTGGTGATCGGTGAAAGCGCGCGTCGCGATGCGCTCGGCGCGTTTGGCGGTCACTGGGATAACACGCCGTTTGCCAGCTCCGTCAACGGTACGCTGTTTACCGATTACGTGGCGGCCAGCGGTTCGACGCAGAAATCTCTCGGTCTGACGCTCAACCGTGTCGTGGATGGAAAACCGCAGTTTCAGGATAATTTTGTCACCCTGGCCAACCGGGCAGGTTTTCAGACGTGGTGGTTCTCCAACCAGGGGCAGATCGGCGAGTATGATACCGCCATTGCCAGCATCGCGAAGCGTGCCGACGAGGTACAGTTCCTGAAAAGCGGTGATTTCGAAGCCGATAAAAACACAAAAGATGAAGCGTTGCTAAAAATGACCGCGCAGGTCTTTGCCACTCAGCGCACCCAGCCGCAGCTGATCGTCCTGCACCTGATGGGGTCACACCCGCAGGCATGCGATCGTACCGGGGGAAAATATGCGGAGTTTGTGCAATCCAAAGAGACCTCGTGTTATCTGTACACCATGACGCAAACCGACGATCTGCTCAGCAAGCTGTACGCGCAGCTGCGCAACAGCGGCGATAGCTTCTCGATGGTCTATTTCTCTGACCACGGTCTGGCGTTTAAGGAGCGCGGTAAAGAGGTGCAGTATCTGGCCCACGATGACAAGTTTCAGCAGAACTTCCAGGTACCGTTTATGGTGCTGTCGAGTGATGACAAAACGCATCGCATCATCAAAGCGCGCCGTTCCGCGAACGATTTCCTGAAATTCTTCTCACAGTGGACGGGGATTAAGGCGAAAGAGATAAAAAATGATTACCCGTTTATCTCCGGGAAGAAGGGCCCGCCAGTTTACATTACCAACTTCAGGTTACAGAAAGTTGACTATAACCATCTTGGGACGGATATTTTCGATATTAAGAGTAAGTGATCTCTGCCGTCTCGTGCAGGCTGATGCCCTCACCCTGGCCCTCTCCCACGGGGAGAGGGTACAAACAAAAAAAATCCGCCACATTGGGCGGATTTTTTACTGGCTCACCGAAGTGATTAGAAGCGGTAACCTACGCCCGCGATCCAGGTGCCAACGTCAACGTTGCGGATACGGCTCTGCTCATAGGAGAAGTCCAGAGCAACGTTTTCGATTGGGTTGAACTGCATACCTGCGCCATAGGAGAAACCGTAGTCGCTGTTGCTTGCAGTACGGTTCAGACCCTGGTTTTCGGTCTGCTGGAATTTACCGTAGCCCACACCTACAACACCGTAGATGCTTGCCCAGTCATTCAGGCGGTAAGCAGGACCCGCGGTGATGCCGTAGTACTGACCTTTATTGTAAGAGCCATTTTCAGTACGATCTTTCTCGGTGTAAGTGAAAGAACCGATCACACCCAGCGGGTTGTTGTCTTGCTCGTAACGGTACTTCAGGTTGAAACCGTTGGTTTTGTTCATCACGCCCTGCATATCGCTCTGAGCGTAACCACCAGTTACAGTTGAAGTTGCCGCTACAGCGGTACCTGCGGAAACAGCCAGAACAGCTGCCAGTGCTGAAAGACATGCAATTTTTTTCATAACCACCTCAAATGTGCTTCAAGTAAGTCCGTAAGTTTTAAATATATCAAAAAAATCTGTGAAACTCTTTGTCATTCACGATGTCTAATGCGACCTTTCCTGTAACAGAACATTTCCAGCATCAGCTATCTCGTTCAAATAACTCCAGATTTTCACCTGTAAATGCTAATAGTGCGCGTCATCGCCATTTAGTTCATCCAGATTATTCCTAATCTTTCAGGCGATAAAATCAGCAACGTTTTCTCATTTTACGGATTTTCCCTGGATTTTTTTTCAACAGTAGCTCAACCGTTGCAGGTTATTTCCATTACACTGCGACTTTTACCTCTTTTGACAAAAATTGACAGGAGAAAGGATGCCAGGTTTACCTCGTAAATCGTCGGTCTGGATGCCGGTGGCAGTCATACTTATCGCGATGATGTCCATACAAAGCGGCGCGTCGCTGGCAAAATCGCTGTTTCCGCTGATTGGTGCGCCCGGCGTCACGGCGCTGCGTATCGCATTAGGCACCCTGATCCTCGTGGTTGTCTTTAAACCCTGGCGGCTACGGTTTAAAAAGGAGCAGCGACTGCCTCTGCTTTTTTATGGGCTGGCGCTGGGAGGGATGAACTACATGTTCTACCTCTCTATTCAGACTATCCCGCTGGGGATCGCGGTCGCGCTTGAATTTACCGGCCCGCTGGCGGTTGCCCTCTTTTCTTCTCGTCGCCCGGTAGACTTTATCTGGGTCATACTGGCCGTGCTGGGGCTATGGTTCCTGCTGCCGCTCGGCCAAAGCGTTTCACAAATCGATTTGACAGGGGCCGCTCTGGCGCTGGGCGCAGGGGCGTGCTGGGCGGTGTATATTCTCACTGGTCAGCGTGCGGGCGAAGAGCACGGCCCCGCGACGGTCGCCTTAGGCTCGCTGATTGCCGCGGTTATCTTTGTCCCGATCGGCATGGCACAAGCAACGGACTCAATATGGCAGTGGTCAATCCTGCCGGTTGGGCTGGCGGTCGCTATTCTTTCCACGGCGCTGCCCTACTCTCTGGAGATGATCGCCCTGACGCGTCTGCCTACGCGTATTTTTGGTACGCTCATGAGCATGGAGCCCGCGCTGGCTGCAATCTCTGGAATGATGTTCCTCGGCGAAACCCTGACACTGGTGCAGACGCTGGCGCTCTGTTCCATTATCGCGGCGTCAATGGGCTCTACATTGACCATGCGCCCGGAACCAAAAGTACATAAGATTGACCTCAACTAGTCCTTAAATTCTGCATGGCTTACCGGCCATGCAGAATATAGGTCTCGTCAGCCCTTCAAATAATTTCTTACAAACTCTCTTATATTGCCAAAATATTTCACCTGCCCGCCTTGTCACTTAACGAATTAAGATTGATCTGCATCAATTTATATAAAAAACTTTAAAATCATTAAGTTAAAACTTCAACCATCCTTTCGCTATTAAACCGATAGGCAGCGCCAAACCGCAGAGAAAAAATCCGGTGCTATACTTAATCCCGTAATTACCTGGGACACAAACATCAAGAGGATATGAGATTATGAGTACCGCTAAACTGGTGAAAACGAAAGCGTCTAATCTGCTTTATACCCGTAACGATGTATCGGATAGCGATAAAAAAGCGACCATTGAGCTGCTGAATCGCCAGGTGGTCCAGTTCATCGATCTTTCGCTGATCACCAAACAGGCCCACTGGAATATGCGCGGTGCAAACTTTATTGCCGTTCATGAAATGCTGGATGGCTTCCGCACAGCACTGGTGACTCATCTGGATACCATGGCCGAACGCGCCGTACAGCTGGGCGGTGTGGCTCTGGGTACCACGCAGGTGATCAACAGCAAAACGCCACTGAAAAGCTATCCGCTGGATATCCATACCGTTCAGGATCACCTGAAAGAGCTGGCGGACCGTTATGCGATTGTCGCGAATGATGTTCGTAAAGCGATTGGCGAAGCAAAAGATGAAGACACCGCTGATATCTTCACTGCCGCGTCACGCGACCTGGATCAGTTCCTGTGGTTCATTGAGTCAAACATCGAATAATCCCTGCTGATTGTCTGAATAACCCTCGCCCCTGGCGGGGGTTTTGCACATTTATGGTGCACACTTTTGTCCGCAACGGCCGCAAAAGTGAATAAAATGTAATAATCACCTCACACAACCGTTAACGGAAGATTGTTTTTTCGTCAGATTCTGCGCTAAATATCCCCCTGTCAGAAGACCTTAACGAAGCGCACCAAAACGGTGCTCCATTCCGGTGCAACCTGACAGAATTGCCACGCTTTTTGTGCAATGCGTGACATTATCCCCTTTGCAAAACAACAGCTTGTAAAACTGGCACGATTTTTTCATTGTGCCTGAGGTTCTCGCAGGGGATCGCCCCGTGGATATAAAAGGAAATGCTATGAAGTCTGTATTAAAAGTTTCACTGGCTGCACTTACCCTGGCGTTTGCGGTGTCCTCGCAGGCTGCCGACAAACTGGTTGTGGCGACTGACACGGCGTTCGTACCGTTTGAATTCAAACAGGGTGATAAATACGTTGGTTTTGACGTTGATCTGTGGGCCGCTGTCGCAAAAGAACTCAAACTGGATTACACCCTGAAGCCAATGGATTTCAGCGGCATTATCCCGGCACTGCAAACCAAAAACGTTGACCTGGCGCTGGCGGGCATCACCATTACCGAAGAGCGTAAAAAAGCTATCGATTTCTCTGATGGCTACTACAAAAGCGGCCTGCTGGTGATGGTGAAAGCGGATAACAACGACGTGAAAAGCGTGAAAGATCTCGACGGTAAAGTGGTCGCCGTGAAGAGCGGCACCGGTTCCGTTGATTACGCGAAAGCCAATATCAAAACCAAAGACCTGCGTCAGTTCCCGAACATCGACAACGCTTACATGGAACTGGGCACCAACCGCGCAGACGCGGTGCTGCACGACACGCCTAACATCCTTTACTTCATCAAAACCGCCGGTAACGGCAAGTTCAAAGCGGTAGGTGATTCTCTGGAAGCTCAGCAGTACGGTATTGCGTTCCCGAAAGGCAGCGACGACCTGCGTAATAAAGTTAACGGCGCGCTGAAAACCCTGAAAGAGAACGGCACCTATAACGAAATCTACAAAAAATGGTTCGGTACCGAGCCTAAATAATTTCACCTGACTTCAGGTTTGTAACGCCCGGTGGCGCTACCGCTTACCGGGCCTACGTTTTTCGTTTTTCACCACGGTATACAGGAATACATCATGCAGTTTGACTGGAGCGCCATCTGGCCTGCCATTCCTCTCTTGCTTGAAGGCGCTAAAATGACCTTGTGGATTTCGGTCCTCGGTCTGGTTGGCGGGTTAATTATCGGTCTGGTGGCCGGTTTCGCCCGCACCTACGGCGGCTGGATTGCAAACCACATCGCGCTGGTTTTCATCGAAGTGATCCGCGGCACCCCCATTGTGGTGCAGGTCATGTTTATCTACTTCGCCCTGCCGATGGCCTTCAACGATCTGCGCATTGACCCGTTCAGCGCAGCTGTCGTCACCATTATGATCAACTCCGGCGCCTACATTGCGGAAATCACCCGCGGTGCGGTGCTGTCGATTCATAAAGGCTTCAGCGAAGCTGGCCTGGCGTTAGGTCTTTCCCGTCGCGAAACGATCCGTCACGTGATCCTGCCGCTGGCGCTGCGCCGCATGCTGCCGCCGCTGGGCAACCAGTGGATCATCAGCATTAAAGACACCTCGCTGTTTATTGTTATCGGCGTGGCCGAGCTGACCCGTCAGGGCCAGGAGATCATCGCGGGTAACTTCCGCGCCCTGGAAATCTGGAGTGCGGTCGCCGTTGTCTACCTGATTATCACGCTTGTCCTGAGCTTTGTTCTGCGTCGTCTTGAAAGAAGGATGAAAATCCTGTGATTGAATTTAAAAATGTTTTCAAGCACTTTGGTCCAACCCAGGTGCTGCACAATATCGATTTGAACATCAGGCAGGGTGAAGTGGTGGTGATCATCGGGCCGTCGGGTTCCGGAAAATCCACCCTGCTGCGCTGCATTAACAAGCTCGAGGAGATCACCAGCGGCGATTTGATCGTCGATGGTCTGAAGGTGAACGATCCGAAAGTGGACGAGCGCCTGATCCGCCAGGAAGCGGGCATGGTGTTCCAGCAGTTCTACCTGTTCCCGCACCTGACGGCGCTGGAAAACGTGATGTTCGGTCCTTTGCGCGTGCGTGGGGCCAGCAAAGCGGCGGCAGAAACGCTGGCAAAAGATCTGCTGGCGAAAGTGGGTCTGGCGGAGCGTGCCCACCACTATCCTTCCGAGCTGTCCGGTGGCCAGCAGCAGCGCGTGGCCATTGCCCGTGCGCTTGCGGTGAAGCCAAAGATGATGCTGTTTGATGAGCCAACCTCCGCACTCGACCCGGAGCTGCGTCACGAGGTGCTGAAAGTGATGCAGGATCTGGCAGAAGAAGGCATGACGATGGTGATCGTTACCCACGAAATCGGCTTTGCCGAAAAAGTGGCGTCCCGTCTGATCTTCATTGATAAGGGCCGCATCGCGGAAGACGGTAATCCGCAGGCGCTGATTGCGAACCCACCTAGCCAACGCCTCCAGGAGTTCCTGCAACACGTCTCCTGATAGCCATACACAGAGCCGGGCATGCCCGGCTTTTTTAGGCCGGATTGTTCCCAAAAACTCCCCTCCGCTCCGCGCGCTCTATACTTATCATTTTGCACGATATTTTTGTCGGAGGACGCCGTGCCGTGGATCCTGTTGCTACTGTTTACCCTGTTTAGCGCGCCATCACTTGCTGTAACCATTCCCGGCGTCACCACCGGAGCCACCGCCACCCAGCAAAATGCGCCGCCAGAACCCGACGCTGAAAAGAAAAAAGCCGCTTACAGCGCACTTGCCGACGTGCTTGAGAACGACACGTCCCGGCAGGAGCTTATCGATCAGCTGAGGAAAGTGGCCGCCACACCGCCTCAGGATCCGGTTCCGACTATCGCGCCGCCGGAAGTCGAAGACGAAAAGACGGTACTGGAAAACGTCACCGATATCAGTCGCCGCTACGGGGAAGCCCTGTCGTCGCGTTTTGCCCAGCTCTATCGCAACCTTGTTGGCACCTCGCATAAGCCTTTTAATCCCCACACCTTTTCTGCAGCCGCGACCCAGTTTTCTATTCTGGCCGCCGCGGTATTCATTTTTTACTGGCTGTTGCGCCTGTCTGTCTGGCCGCTTTACCGGAAGATGGGCCACTGGGGACGTAAAAAGAATCAGCATAAAAGCAGCTGGCTGCATCTTCCGGCAATGATTACCGGGGCCTTTATCATCGATTTGCTGCTGCTGGCGCTGACGCTGTTTGTCGGCCAGATGCTGGCCGACCGTCTTAATACCGGGAACAAAACCATCGCCTTTCAGCAGGGGCTGTTCCTGAACGCCTTTGCCCTGATCGAGTTCTTTAAGGCGCTCCTGCGGTTAATATTCTGTCCGCGCGTGCCGGAACTTCGCCCGTTCGCCATTTCGGATCGGAGCGCCAAATACTGGGCGGTTCGGCTCAGCGTGCTGAGCGGGTTGATCGGCTATGGCCTGCTGGTTGCCGTCCCGATTATTTCCAACCAGGTTAACGTGCAGTTCGGGGCCCTGGCGAACGTGCTGATCATGCTCTGTATTACCGTCTGGGCGCTGTACCTCATCTTCCACAATAAAAAAGCGATCACCGACAGTCTGCTTCACCTGGCCGATCGCTCCCTCTCCTTTTTCAGCCTCTTTATTCGCGCCTTTGCGCTGGTGTGGCACTGGCTGGCCAGCGCCTATTTTATTGTGCTGTGTTTCTTCTCGCTGTTCGATCCGGGCAACAGCCTGAAATTTATGATGGGGGCGACGTTCAAAAGCCTGGCGATTATCGGCATCGCGGCCTTTGTTTCTGGCCTGCTCTCCCGCTGGCTGTCGAAGACGATCACCCTGTCGCCGCAGGTTCAGCGTAATTACCCCGAGCTGCAAAAACGGGTAAATGGCTGGACATCGGTGTCGCTGAAGGTGGCGCGTATTTTGACGGTCTGCGTGGCAATTATGCTGCTGCTGAATGCGTGGGGACTGTTTGATTTCTGGAACTGGCTGCATAACGGCGCCGGGGAAAAGACCGTCGATATTCTTATTCGTATCGCGCTGATCTTGTTCTTCTCCGCCGTCGGCTGGACGCTGCTGGCAAGCCTTATCGAAAACCGTCTGGTGTCGGATGTCCACGGCAGGCCCCTGCCAAGCGCCCGCGCCCGCACACTGCTGACGCTGTTCCGCAACGCGCTGGCGGTGATCATTAGCACCATTACCATCATGATTGTGTTGTCGGAAATCGGCGTAAATATCGCCCCACTGCTGGCGGGTGCCGGTGCCCTGGGACTGGCGATCTCCTTTGGTTCGCAGACGCTGGTGAAGGATATTATCACCGGCATTTTTATCCAGTTTGAGAACGGGATGAACACCGGGGATCTGGTGACCATCGGACCGCTCACCGGCACGGTGGAGAGGATGTCCATTCGCTCCGTCGGCGTACGTCAGGATACCGGGGCGTACCACATTATTCCGTGGTCATCGATCACCACCTTTGCCAACTTTGTGCGCGGCATTGGTTCGGTGGTGGCGAATTATGATGTCGATCGTCACGAAGATGCAGATAAGGCGAAACAGGCGCTGCGGGATGCGGTGAGCGAACTGATGGAGATGGAGGATATTCGCGGGCTGGTAATTGGTGAGCCGTCGTTTGCGGGCATCGTCGGGCTGACGAACACTGCCTTTACCCTGCGCGTGTCGTTCACCACCCAGCCGCTTAAGCAGTGGACGGTGCGCTTCGCCCTGGACAGCATGGTGAAAAAACACTTCGATCTGGCGAACGTGAGAGCGCCGGTGCAGACGTATCAGGTATTGTCGCCGCCCGCTTCGCCGCTCCCTCCGCAGGAGCCGACGCTGTAACCGAGCCGGGTGGCGGCTTCGCCTTTCCCGGCCCGAGAAACGATTATTTGCGACGTTTGTTATCGTCCATAAAGGACCAGGCAATAAAGCGGCTCTGCTTCTGACCCTGCGCCATCTCTTTTTTAACCACTTTCACCGCCCCGACGTCGGTCAGCGCGCGGTAAAGCGGCGGCAGGTTATCGCCACGAGAGACCAGCGTGGTAAACCATTTCACCTGACGACCGAAGCCTTTACTCTCGGCAATCATGCGCAGAATAAAGGCTACTTCCCCGCCCTCGCACCACAGCTCCTGCTGCTGGCCGCCAAAGTTCAGCGCGCCATCTTCGGCCTGGCCCAGGTTACGCCGCTTGCGTTCACTTCCCGCACGCGCGGACGCGGCGGAGTCGTGGAATGGCGGGTTGCACAGGGTGGCATCATATTGTTCGTTCTTATGAATTATGCCGTTGAAAATAGCAGCGGCATCCTTCTGACGACGCAGACGAACGGCCCGGCTTAACCCCGGGTTAGCGTTGATAATGGCCTGCGCGCTGGCGAAGGCCTCATCACCGATCTCGCTGCCGGTAAATCGCCACTGGTACTCATGTGCGCCTATCAGGGGGTAGATCAGGTTCGCGCCCGTACCGATATCAAGGACGGTAGCCTGTTTCGGCACTACGCCATCGTGGTCATCCGCCAGCAGATCGGCAAGATGATGGACGTAATCCGCACGGCCCGGGACCGGCGGGCAGAGAAAGCCATCAGGGATGTCCCAGTGCGTCACACCATAAAAATGGGCCAGCAGCGCTTTGTTCAGCGTTTTAACCGCCAGCGGATCGGCAAAGTTTACCGACGGTTCACCGGCTGGTGTCTGAACGATAAAACTCTGCAATTCAGGGCAGCTCAGACACAGGGCTTTCATATCGTAGCGGCTACGGTGGCGGTTACGCGGGTGCAATCCCGGCTTGTGGGAAGTCATGGCATTCTCCTTTAAACAGCCGCGTAAGATACCCTGTGACGGCGCGGGGGTAAATATCTGTCTGAGTCGCACAAAAAAACGACAAAAATCAGCGACCTGTATGTCTATGATCTGTCAACAAATTGTCAGAATTTATCGTTCAAAAAATAAGCAGATCATCATCAAATTTTTGCGCTAAATCACACGCCTCAGGCTTCTAAACTTAACAGGAATCACCTGTTGTTTCCCCTGAGGATGTGATTATGAAAAAGTATCTGACCTTTATTATTGCGGGTGCGCTGGCAGGCGCATCATTCTCTGCCTTGTCCGTTCAACCTCTGACCGACAGTACCGACACCAGCCAGCTACGCGCGGCCGGGACGGTCTCTGTCAGCCGGGCAAGCAACCTTGATGACCTTCAGGACAAGCTGGCCGAAAAAGCCCGTCAGGAAGGCGCTAAAGGCTTCGTGGTGAACGCCGCCGGTGGCGATAACCATATGTACGGTACCGCGACTATCTATAAATAACTTACCGCCTTCCAAACTGCATCTGCCCGGCAGATGCAGTTCTCTCTGCCTGCGCCTTGACTGTGCGTTTTTTCACCCCATATTAAAATGCATGACTTGACCCTTTCAGGAGAACATCATGGCTTCCGGCTGGGCGAATGACGACGCCGTTAACGAACAGATCAACAGTACCATTGAAGATGCGGTTGCGCGTGCTCGCGGTGAAATTCCGCGCGGCGAAAGTTTGACGGAATGCGAAGAGTGCGGGGATCCCATTCCTGAGGCACGACGTAAAGCCATTCCCGGAGTACGGCTTTGCATCACCTGTCAGCAGGAGAAAGATTCAAAAAATGCTTCACATTCAGGATATAATCGTAGAGGATCGAAAGACAGCCAGTTACGTTGACTTTCCTTTACCGTAGTTAACCGCACCAACAGTTTACTTTACGCTCACGACTTTCAGCGAAGCGCGTAGCAAAACGTGCCCTTCTGATTGTGTCTGTAAAGCGTATCCGCAAGAAGTGTCAATTGCGCTTCTGATTTTATTAATAATCAATAAGTTATTTGTCATTCAATTTTTTTGACCAACCACGTCAATTCTCTTCGATTTTATCTTCCGCTAAAAAGCGTGATACTTATCACATCGACGGAACATCGTCCCCTTAACAGAATAACCTGCGAGAATTGACCTATGAAAACCATCAAATATGCTGTTGCCGCTGTTGCCCTGTCCGCTCTGTCTTTCGGCGCTTTCGCTGTAGAGCCAGTCTCCTCTACTCAGGCACAGGATCTGAACAAAATCGGTGTGGTGAGTGCTGAAGGCGCGACCACGCTGGACGGTCTGGAAGCAAAACTGGCTGAAAAAGCTGCCGCCGCGGGCGCAAGTGGATACACCATCACTTCCACTAACGGTAATAACAAACTGAGCGGTACTGCGGTTATCTACAAGTAATCGAACAAATTATGCTCCACCCTCGCCATACCCTCTGGTGAGATGCTCCAACCCTCATTGACCCTGTTGTTGTTACCCTTGTTTGCCCGTCCGCCACTGGACGGGCTTTTTTTTGCTTAAAATGACTGCGCCACGCGCTGCAACCCGGCTTCCACGGACTCGACTTCCCCTGCAGCCAGCAGGCAGCAGGCCAGTTGCAGCTTGATTGACTGCGGAACCGGCACCTTCCCGGCCAGACACTGCACAATCCAGCGCGCGGTGACCTGCGGATCTTTCGACTCAGGCAGGATCGCATCTCTGTTCTCTTCCCCACGTTCGACAACGACCCGCGTCCCGGCGGGCTCAATCAGCATCAGCTGTGGACAACGCTGCGGGTTGGCGTAAACCTCGCCTTCTGTCCCGTGCATCAGCAGCGCGCGTCCACCGATTTCGGCAAAGAATTGCCCGACTCGCGTCACGTATTCCGGATGGGAGACGCTGGAAAGACGCAGCGCGGCGTCTTCGGCAAACGGCGTCGCCAGCTTCGCCAGGGTGTGAGCGCTGTTACGTACGCCCATGCGCCAGCGCATGTCCAGCTGCTTTTCCAGCGGTGGGCAGAGCGCGCTAACGGGGATATAGACCGGCTGATTCCCCTCCAGCTTTGCCTGTGCCTGACCGGCATGGAGGGTCGGTTCAATACCTAACAACGCCAGGATGGTTTCTGTCAGCACGCGCGTCGGATCTTCGCTCACGCCATGCACTACTACCGGGAAACCGAGTTTCTGCAACAGAATAGCCAGCAGCGGCGTGAGGTTTGCCTGCTTACGCGCGCCGTTGTAGGTCGGGATCACAATTGGCATCGGCTTCGTGACGGGCGGGGTTAAGCGCATGGTCTGCGACTGCATGGCCTCATAAAAGCCGCGCATCTCCGCCTCACCTTCCCCTTTAATACGCAGCGCAATCAAAATGCCGCCCATTTCCAGTTCCGGCACGTC
The DNA here is from genome assembly GCF_000534735.1 of Enterobacter sp. MGH 4. Classification (NCBI taxonomy): domain Bacteria; kingdom Pseudomonadati; phylum Pseudomonadota; class Gammaproteobacteria; order Enterobacterales; family Enterobacteriaceae; genus Enterobacter; species Enterobacter sp. MGH 4. Next base: position 1,953,200 of record NZ_KI973289.1, read on the forward strand.
GCCATTCAGCATATGCGTGTACATCGCGCGGGCTGTTTCCTGGTCCAGATCGCGAGCGTGGTTTTTCCCACGCCCTACCTCTTTGATAATTTTGCGGTAATCCACGACATTTCTCCTGACTGCATTATCTTGTTAACAATATAGCCCGATGAACACAGACCCGATAGTGTTTTGTGATCATTATCAACCTGCTGTTTTCATATAAAAAAATTAAACTCAAGCACTATTTACATTATTTGTGATTGGGACAAAAGATCCGCAGCGACCCTTTTTTTGATTAAATAAACATCGAAAAATCATTAAGGGTCAACGGTAAAAACGTCCAGGCAACGCTTTTACCAGAATCACATCAGGATTAACTATGAACAAGGTTGCATTAGGTTTTTTTATCGCCGCAACGGTGGGATGTTCTGCATCCGCATTTGCGGCAACTAACGGTGAAGGCCAGATTAATTTCACCGGTGAAATTATCGATTCTGCTTGCCAGGTCGTGAATGGATTAAGTAATCCATTAAACGTTCAGTTGGGTAAGGTGTCTAAAACGGTATTTACCGGCGCAGGCTCTACCAGCACATCAACGAAGTTTGATATTAAGTTAACCAATTGTCCGGAAACAGTGACCTCGGCTGCGATTAACTTCGGTGGTACCCCGGATGCGGATAATAATGCCGCGCTGGCATTAACGCCAGATACCGATGCGGCAACCGGTGTAGCGATTCAGTTGATGGATGCTTCCGGGCAGCCTGTCACTCTGTATACGCCTTCGCAGCAATATCCTTTAGCCTCCGGCACGGCAGTTAACGACCTGGAATTCGGTGCGCGTTATATTCAAACTCAGGCCGCCATTACCGCAGGCCCTGCCAACTCTGTATCGACTTTCACCGTTATTTATAACTGATCTTATCAATCCTGAGATATTAATGCTTTTGCGGGCATTAATATCTCTTCTATTTATTGAGAAATCTTTATGCGCCACGGTTATTTATTGAGCACTCTTTTACTGATAGCAGCCTCTGCACATGCGGGTGTCGTGATTAATGGTACCCGGCTGGTCTATCAGGGAGATAAAAAGGAATCATCTCTTGGCCTGTCAAACCCGGATACGACGGATTATCTGGTACAGTCCTGGGTCGATTCCGGCGGTAAAAACCCGGCCAAAGCCCCATTCCTGATCACCCCGCCGCTTTTCCGTCTGGATGCAAAAGAAGATAACGTTCTGCGCGTGGTACGCACGGGCGGAAATTTACCGGAAGACAGGGAATCTCTGTACTGGTTGAATATCAAAGCGATCCCTTCCTCAAAACACGTTGAGGGAGTAAATACGCTGCAAATTGCCATTAATACCCGCATTAAATTGCTGTATCGCCCGTCCGCGGTAAAAGGCCGACCAGAAGATGTGGCGGATAAGCTTGAATGGCATCGCGAAGGTAACGACCTGGTGGTGAATAACCCTACGCCTTTCTATATGAATTTCCAGACCGTCACGCTTAACGGTCAGAAAGTCACAAAAGCGACCTGGGCTGTTCCGAAATCAGAAACACATTTTGCCATACCGGGTAATGTCGGGGGCTCAAACGTGACGTATTCCATTATTAATGATTACGGCAGCATCAGCCATTCTTGGTCGAAATCCGTTCATTAATTGTTCCGGTAATAAAATAATCATGTACAGCCACAAAAAGCCGTTCACCTGCCGAATGTCTTCATTGCTGGTCATTCTCTGTGGCCTGGCAATAGCCATCTTTGCGCAGCAGGTTATGGCTGATGATTATTTTAACCCCGCCCTGCTGGATATTGATAATCCCCAGCAGGGTAAAACCGATCTGTCCGTCTATGAAAAAGGTCCCGGACAGGCACCGGGGAAATATGAGGTCGCGGTGTTTATCAATAATAATAAAATTGATACCCGCAACGTGACCTTTACGCTTGAGAAAGATTCGCAGGGCAACGACACGTTACAACCTTGCTTTAGCATGGGTGAATTAAAAAGCCTCGGTATCAAGACCCAAAAGTTTCCTCAGCTCATGGCCAAAGGCCAGTGTGCCGATCTAGGTGTCATCCCTGCTTCATCTGCAATCTTTCACGTTCGCAACCAGCAGCTGCTGCTGAGCATTCCGCAAAAGGCGCTCGGACAGGTGCCACGCGGTTACATCGACCCGAAAGAGTTTGACGAAGGGATCAACGCGGGCCTGCTTAATTACAGCGTCAACGCCAGCCAGAGCCATGCGCGCCAGCAGGGTGAAGAGGATAGCAGTAGCCAGTACGTGAACCTGCGTCCGGGTTTAAACGTTGGCGCATGGCGCCTTCGCAACTATTCCACCTGGAATCGCAGCACCACAGGCAATGAGGAGGAACAGAAATTCACCTCCGTTTATACCTATGCGCAACGCGATATTGTGGCGATGAAAAGCGATATCACCGTTGGCCAGAGCTCATCACCTGCTGATGTTTTTGACAGTGTCCCTTACACCGGCGTGGAGCTGAAATCCGATAACGACATGCTTCCCGACAGCGAAAAAGGCTATGCGCCTATTATTCGTGGCACCGCCCACAGCAACGCGCTGGTGATGGTGCGCCAGAACGGGTACGTGATTTATCAGAACACGGTCGCGCCGGGGGCCTTCGAAATTAACGATCTCTACCCCACCGGCAGCAGCGGCGACCTCCAGGTCACGGTGAAAGAAACTGACGGCAGCGAAAGTCATTTCGTGGTGCCGTTTGCCTCCGTTCCGGTATTGCAGCGTGAAAAAAACCTGCGCTACAGCGTAACTGCCGGGCGTTATCGTTCTTATGACAAAGATGTTGAAAAGACCCCGTTTGCTCAGGGGAGCGCCATCTATGGTTTACCCCACGGCTTCACGGCCTACGGCGGCGTACAGCAGAGCAGTCATTATCAGTCGCAGGCGATAGGCGCCGGGAAAAACATGGGCGATTTAGGGGCGTTCTCCATTGACGTGACTCGCGCCAGAGCCCTGCTGAAAAAACAGCAGTCCAGCACAGGCAAATCGTGGCGCGTACGCTACAGCAAAGATTTCGCCGGTTCAGGCACCAACTTTTCGCTTGCGGGCTATCGCTACAACAGCAAGGGGTTTTACACCCTGGACGACACCATGGAGTCGTATACCCGCGCCGACAACTGGTCTGCGCCACAGCAGCGCCGCGCCCGTACCGAAGCCACCATCGACCAGACGCTACCAGAAGGCTGGGGATCGGTCACGCTGAGCATGGTGAAGGAAACCTACTGGAGCCAGAATCAGGACATGACCTCCATGAGCGTCAGCTACAACAACAGCTGGCACGGCGTTAGCTACAGCCTTAGCTACAGCATGAATAAAAACACTCACGACAGCGATCTGGACGGTAATGCGGTGACGAACGACAACCAGTTCTCGCTGAGCGTTTCGGTTCCGCTGGATCGCTGGATGCATAACACCTGGGCCACGTACAACCTGAACAACACGAAAGATGGCACCACGCAGAACATCGGCCTGAACGGTACGGCCCTGAAAGAAGACAACCTGAACTGGAATCTCCAGGAGGGGCTGAGCAGCACCGGCAGCGGTAACTCCACCAGCGTTAACGCCGACTACAAAGCGACATACGGTGAAGTGAGCGGTGGCGTCAGTCAGGATAAATATCAGCAAACACTGAACGTCGGCTTGCAGGGAGGCGTGATTGCCCATGCAAACGGCATCACGCTGAGCCAGCCGCTCGGTGAGACCATTGCGCTCGTGAAAGCCCCGGGTACGCACGGCACGCATATCACTAACCAGACCGGCGTTGAAACCGACTTCCGCGGCTACACCGTCGTACCGTTCGTCACCGCGTATCGCCACAACACTATTGCGCTGGATACGGAAACGCTACCGGAGGACGCCGACGTCACCCATGCGGCACAAATTGTGACGCCAACCCGCGGAGCCATTGTGCGCGCCAGCTTCACGACGCGCGTGGGCAATCGCGTCCTGATGACGCTCACGCAAAACGGTAAACCGCTGCCGTTCGGCGCAACGGTTACCACCGAGGACAAGGACAGCGAATTTATCGTCGGGAATGATGGCCAGACCTATCTCTCCGGTCTGCCACAGCAAGGGCATCTCCGCGTTTCCTGGGACAGGAGGCAAACGAGCATTGCGTCGCTGACTATGTGCTCACGGATGAGAAAGCGAAAACCAGCATCATTAACGCTGCCGCGCGGTGTCACTGATCTCCCCTAAAGGCAAAACATTATGCAAATGATTAAACAGTGCTTTTTCTTACTGATTCTGGGAACCGCTGCGTTATTCATGCCGCATGCGAAGGCGACCTGCACCACGCCGGATCTCCCCAAAATGATCAACGTGGCATCCATTTCTGTCCCGACGACGCTGGCAGTTGGCGCAACTATCCCGGGTACAGAGCAGAGCGTTCATGTTGCCGGGCATTGCGATCAGAGTACCGACAGCGGCCTGGAGATTGTCTCCTGCTACTACGGCACCGGAGCGGAAATGCCAGGGCTCAGGGGGGTATACGAATCCGGCGTGCCGGGGATTGGCGTAGCATTGATGAATGATCACGGGCAGCGAATTAGCGGCGCTGGCGGCGTGCAGTGCGATTCACGTGGAACGCCTGTCGGCTACGTCTCTACCGATGGAACACAGACTTTTAGCTTTGAAATAACGCTTGAGCTGGTTAAAACGAGTGACACCGTGACATCCGGTACGCTGGTGCAGTCTCAAACCGAATTTGGCATTGGCGTTTTCGGCCATGAAGGGATCGGCAACCCTAACCACATCGCCTATGCAGGTAATGTTATTCTTCATCAGGTCACCTGCTCCGTTTTACCGAAAAATCTCACCGTTAATTTGGGCGATTTTCCCGTCAGTGATTTCATCAGCGTAGGTTTTTTATCCAGCCCTGCTCAAAAATTTAATATCACCGTCAACTGTGACACAACCGTACAGCCTGAGCTAAAAATCACCAGCGCGAATGGATATGACACAGCATTTGAGGGGGTGATCAAACTCACGCAGCAGACCGGCATGGCTACAGGCGTCGGAGTAAGAATGCTATTTGATGACCATCTCGCCACCTTCGGTACCTATGTAAGTACCCAAAATCAGGCCGTAGCCAACGAAACGCTGGTGATCCCGTTTGAGGTTCGCTACGAGCAGGTCAGCAATGTAGTCACCCCCGGGCCAGCCAATACTGTGGCAACCATCACCCTCGCTTATAAGTGAACGTCATGAAAAAAACCGCATTGATTCTCGCGCTGGGGCTGATCGCCCAGGCCCACGCCGATGATATACAGATCCAGATGACGGGTAACATTTACGCCAACACGTGCGTCATTGACAGTGCCAGCCGCAACCTGACGGTGGACTTAGGCCAGGCGGCATCGGGTAGTTTTAAAGACGTGGGCGATACCGGCGAGTGGAAGGACTTTTCCCTTTCGGTGTCGCACTGCCCGGCCACGCTGGCGCTTGCCACCGCCTTTTTCTACGGTCAGGCCGACAGCACCCATCCCACCAAATTTGCCAATCTCGGTAGCGCAAAGGGGCTGGCACTGGAGCTGGCAGATCGTCAGGACAAGATACTGATTGCCCCGCAGGCCGCCTTTAACGCTGCCATAAACCCGTCAGACCACACGGCCACGTTCCCGCTGGCCGCACGCTATTACGCCACCTCGATGCCCATCTCTGCCGGCACGTTCAGCAGCGTGATCCAGGTGACCTTCACTTACCAGTAGGACCGCGCCCCTTAGCACGGAAGCTTTTTCGACGCCCGGCAGCCAGTTTTGTCGGGCGTTTTTTTACTTCCGGCACGTCCGGCTGCTCAATCGGGAAGATCGGCAGCGCATTCAGCAGCCGCTGGCCGTAGTTTTTGGTGAGCAGTCGTTTGTCATAAATCACCACCTCGCCCCAGCAGCCGTGGCTACGGATCAAGCGCCCGACCTGCTGAATCAGGTTAAACGACGCTGCAGGCAGGCTTTGCACTTCAAACGGATAACGGTTAAGGCTTTTCAGCCATTCGCCTTCGGTGATCACCACCGGGCTGTCGATGGGCGGGAAGGCGATTTTATGGATATGCACCTGCGTCAGGTAGTCGCCTTTCAAATCAAGCCCTTCCGCAAAGGACTGTAACCCCACCAGCACGCTGCGCTCGCCGTTATCAATGCGTTTACGGTGGGTTTCCACCAGCCGATAGCGCGGCTGATCGCCCTGCACCAGCAGGAGTAAGCGCAGATCGGTGACGTGCTCCAGGAAGCGTTGCATCGCCCGACCGCTGGCAAACAGCACCAACATACCGGGGTATTTTTTACTCTCAACCTGCTCGCGGAAATAGGCCGCCATTTCCGCAATATGCTGCTCTTCGTTATCGATAAGCGGCTCATAATTCATGCGCGGAATGACCAGCTTTCCCTGCTCACAGTGGTTGAACGGCGAGTCCAGGGCCACAAAGCGGTCGCCCGCATTCTCTTTCAGGCCGCTCATCTCCTGCAACCTTGAGAAGCTGTTCAGGGAACGCAGAGTCGCTGACGTCACTACCACGTGCGGAACGCTGCGCCAGATCAGCTTTTCCAGCTGATCGGCCACGCGGATGCCCACGCAGTGGAAGAAGAGATGTCCCTGCCCGTCTCGTACTTCGCGGGTGGCCCACTTAGTCACCGGCGCGCCGGACGCCTGCGCCATCGAAGCCAGCCGCCAGAGTTTGCTCTGCGCTTCAAACATCCCCAGCGCACGATTCATTTGCAGCAGAATGCGGTGCAAACGCACCACGTCGTGAGTACCGGTTTTCTCGCTGAGATCGTTTAAGAACATCTCCGCCAGCCCGCGCAGCTTTTCCAGGTGCTTCGCCAGCTGCTGGCAAATCTCCATCACTTCCTGCGGCAACTCACCCATCGCAAAGCGGTGTTCCGCCTCCTGGGTGGCGGGGAGATACAGGTTAAAGATGTTATTCAGCGAGGCGATGAGGCCGTACACCTCTTCACAGTGCTCGCTCAACCGCTCCGGAACCGCCAGCGGCGGCGTGGTTTTCGGGCGGAACTGCTCCATGCAGGTTGCCACCAGTTTGCAGAACAGATCCAGTTGCAGGCGAAACCACGGGGCGGTAATTTCCGCGCTCATCTCCAGCGCATCTCGCGCCACGTCGGGCAGATGATGACCTTCATCGAGCACCAGCAGCAGGTTTTTGGGCTCCGGCAGGACCGCTTCACTCTCCAGTGCAGCCATGACCAGCGCGTGGTTGGCGACAACCACCTCCGCTTCCTGAATCTCACGCCGGGCGACAAAGAACGGGCACTCGCGATAGTAGTGACAGTTACGGTTCAGGCAGCTTGCTTTATCGGTGCTGAGCCTGCGCCACAGGTCGTCGCCGATCGCCTGGTTGGTGTGATCCCGCAGGCCGTCCCACTTGTAGCCGTCGAGATCGGCCTTCAGCTTTGCGCACTGCTCCTGCTCCGCCTTGTTGTTTGGCGTCAGCTCGTCATCAAGAAACGCGAGCAGATCCTGTTGGGAGGGTTCACTGCTGGCCAGTGCCGCCAGATTGCGCGGACAGACGTAGCGCCCGCGACCAAAGGCGGCGGTAAACCGTAAATCGGGGATAATTTTGCGCAGCAGCGGCAAATCTTTGCTGAAGATCTGATCCTGCAAGGCCACGTTAGCGGTACTGACCACCAGCGTTTTATCTTCTTCCCGCGCGATGGCAATGCCGGGAATAAGATACGACAGGGTTTTCCCGACGCCGGTCGGGGCTTCAATCGCCAGATGTCGCCCGTCGTCCCCGGCGAGCGTTTTTGCCACGTCGGCAATCATCTGCCGCTGCGGGGCTCGGGGGATAAAATCGGGGATCTGCTGTTGTAGCGCCTTATACCATGCGCCAATTTGCGCCTTGAGCGCAGCGGTTAAAGCCATCGGAAAACCTGAAATACTGTATAAACAGCCACTATTGTGGCACTTTCTCTCCGCTGCCGCAAAAAGAAAAGCCCGGCTTTACGACCGGGCTTCCAGATTACTGCGGGTTAGCAGGCTTACGCGGGCGGCGTCGGCGCTGCCCCTCGCCTGCCGGTTTCCCTTCGCCGCTACGCCATGGGTTTTCACCGGCCGGTTTGCTGTCGTTATTACGACGCGGCGGTTTGCCCGAAGATTTCGGCGCGCCGCCTTCGGCACGACGCGGCTGCTGACCGCGACCACCGCCGCCTTGACCGCGCCCGCCACCCTGACGACCGTTCTGAATTGGCTCGGCTTTGATTGACGGGTCAACTTCATAGCCCGGGGTTTCAATGCGCGGGATCTCTTTCTTCAGCAGGCGTTCGATGTCGCGCAGCAGCTTGTGCTCATCCACGCAAACCAGAGAGAGCGCTTCCCCGGTTGCCGCCGCGCGTCCGGTACGGCCGATACGGTGAACGTAATCTTCCGGCACGTTTGGCAGCTCGTAGTTCACCACGTGCGGCAGCTCTTCGATATCCAGACCGCGTGCGGCGATGTCGGTTGCCACCAGCACGCGTATGTCGCCGGACTTGAAGTCTGCCAGCGCGCGGGTACGCGCGCCCTGGCTCTTGTTGCCGTGAATGGCCGCGCTGCGGATGCCATCTTTATTCAGCTGTTCCGCCAGGTGATTGGCGCCGTGCTTGGTGCGGGTAAAGACCAGCACCTGCTGCCAGTTGCCCTGGCCGATCATCTGGGAGAGCAGTTCCCGCTTGCGCTTCTTATCTACAAAGTGCACGTGCTGCGTCACCTGCTCGGAGGCGGTGTTGCGGCGCGCGACTTCCACTTCCAGCGGGTTATGCAGCAGCTTTTCCGCCAGCGCCTTGATCTCGTCGGAGAAGGTCGCGGAGAAGAGCAGGTTCTGACGACGCGTCGGCAGCTTCGCCAGCACGCGGCGAATGTCGTGGATGAAGCCCATGTCGAGCATACGGTCGGCTTCGTCCAGCACCAGAATTTCGATGTTATCGAGCTTCACCGCGTTCTGGTGTTCGAGATCCAGCAGACGCCCCGGGGTTGCCACCAGCACGTCGACGCCGCCGCGCAGCTTCATCATCTGCGGGTTAATGCTTACCCCGCCGAAAACTACCAGCGAACGAATGTTGAGATAGCGGCTGTATTCACGCACGTTCTCACCAATCTGGGCCGCCAGCTCGCGGGTTGGGGTGAGGATCAGCGCACGCACCGGACGACGGCCTTTGGCGTGTGGCTGGTTTTTTACCAGCAGCTCCAGCAGCGGCAGGGTAAAGCCCGCGGTCTTACCAGTACCGGTCTGCGCGCTTGCCATCAGGTCACGGCCCTGCAAAACGGCCGGGATAGCCTGCTGCTGAATAGGGGTTGGCTCAACGTAGCCCTGCTCTGCGATGGCGCGCAGAATTTCCAGGTTCAGACCAAGGGAATCAAAAGACATAAAAACTCCGAACCGCCCCGACCATCACAGGTGTAGTTTTCAGGGAGATATAACGAATAGAAGGACAAAAACCACAATGTCGCGAAGGAGCGGAGTGTAGCAGCTTTTGTGACGTGGCGCATAAAATATCCCCGGCGATGACTCGACGTTTGCGCAAATCAGGCATAATCTTAATCAATCGATTGATTAATTTTTAATGCTGCTATGAATACAACCCCAACGACAACCAAAGGCGAACAGGCGAAAAGTCAGCTTATCGCCGCCGCGCTGGCGCAGTTTGGCGAGTATGGTCTGCATGCCACCACGCGGGATATCGCCGCGCAGGCCGGGCAGAATATTGCGGCCATTACCTACTATTTTGGCTCAAAAGAGGATTTATACCTCGCCTGCGCCCAGTGGATCGCGGATTTTATCGGCACCAGCTTTCGCCCGCACGTGGAAGAAGCCACCGCGCTGTTCAGCCAGCCAGAGCCGGACCGGGTTGCCATCCGCCAGCTGATCCTTAACGCCTGTCACAACATGATCCGCCTGCTGACGCACGACGATACGCTGAACCTGAGCAAATTTATCTCCCGCGAGCAGCTCTCCCCCACTGCCGCGTACCAGCTGGTACACGATCAGGTGATCGCCCCGATGCATAGCCATCTGACCCGGCTTATTGCCGCCTATACCGGACGGGACGCCAGCGATACGGACACCATTTTGCATACCCACGCCCTGCTGGGCGAAGTGCTCGCCTTCCGTCTGGGGCGTGAGACCATCCTGTTACGTACGGGCTGGACACAATTCGATGAGGATAAAGCCGCGCAAATTAGCCAGGTCATTACCTGTCACGTTGATCTGATCCTGCAAGGCTTAACGCAAAGGAGCCAGAAGTCATGAAAAAACCTGTCGCCATTATTCTGGTGGTTGTTGTCTTGCTTGCTACGGGAACAGGCGGCTGGCTGTGGTATCAGAGCCAGCAGGATCGTGGCCTGACGCTGTACGGCAACGTGGATATCCGCACCGTGAACATGAGCTTCCGCGTCGGCGGACGGCTGGCCTCGCTGAGCGTTGACGAAGGCGATGCCATCAAAACCGGGCAGACGATGGGGATGCTGGACAAAGCCCCGTTTGAAAACGCGTTGATGCAGGCAAAAGCGGGCGTCGCCGTCGCACAGGCGCAGTACGACCTGATGCTGGCGGGCTATCGTGATGAAGAGATCGCCCAGGCGGCCGCTGCAGTTAAGCAGGCAAAAGCCGCCTATGACTATGCGCAGAATTTCTATAACCGTCAGCAAGGCTTATGGAAAAGCCGCACTATTTCCGCCAACGACCTGGAAAACGCGCGCTCATCCCGCGACCAGGCGCAGGCGACGCTGAAATCTGCCCAGGATAAGTTAAGCCAGTACCGCACCGGTAACCGCGCGCAGGACATTGCCCAGGCGAAGGCCAGCCTTGAGCAGGCGCAGGCGCAGTTAGCCCAGGCGGAGCTGGATCTGCACGACACCACGTTAATCGCCCCGTCTGACGGTACGCTGATGACCCGCGCCGTGGAGCCGGGCAGCATGCTCAGCGCGGGCAGCACCGTGTTAACGCTCTCCTTAACCCGTCCGGTGTGGGTGCGCGCTTACATTGATGAGCCGAATCTTGGCCAGATGCAGCCGGGCCGCGAACTGCTGCTCTACACCGATGGTCGCCCGGACAAGCCGTATCACGGCAAAGTGGGCTTCATCTCCCCAACGGCCGAGTTCACGCCAAAAACCGTTGAAACCCCGGATCTGCGTACCGACCTGGTGTATCGCCTGCGCATCATCGTCACCGATGCGGACGACGCGCTGCGTCAGGGCATGCCTGTTACCGTGACCTTAAACGACGGGGAACAACATGAATGATGCGGTTATCCAGCTCAATAATCTGGTCAAACGCTTCCCGGGAATGGCTAAACCGGCGGTCGCGCCGCTGAACTGTACGATTCAGAAAGGCTATGTGACCGGGCTGGTGGGGCCGGACGGCGCGGGTAAAACCACGCTGATGCGGATGCTGGCGGGATTGCTGAAGCCGGATGAAGGCAGCGCCAGCGTGCTTGGCCTTGATCCCATCAAAGACGACGCGGCGCTCCACGGCATACTCGGCTATATGCCGCAGAAGTTTGGTCTGTATGAAGATCTGACGGTAATGGAAAACCTCAACCTGTATGCCGATCTGCGCAGCGTTACCGGCGAAACCCGGCAGAAAACCTTCGAGCGTCTGCTGGCGTTTACCTCCCTCGGCCCGTTCACCGACCGGCTGGCGGGCAAACTTTCCGGCGGGATGAAGCAGAAGCTGGGGCTGGCCTGCACGCTGGTGGGCGAACCGAAGGTGCTGTTGCTGGATGAACCCGGCGTCGGCGTGGACCCGATTTCCCGCCGCGAGCTGTGGCAGATGGTGCACGAGCTGGCGGGTGACGGCATGCTGATCCTCTGGAGTACCTCTTACCTTGATGAAGCAGAGCAGTGCCGTGACGTGCTGCTGATGAACGAAGGCGAACTGCTCTATCAGGGCGAGCCCACCGAGCTGACGCAAACCATGGCCGGGCGCAGTTTTCTGCTACACAGCGCGCAGGAATCCAACCGCAAGCTGCTGCAACGGGTGCTGAAGCTGCCCCAGGTGAGCGACGGGATGATTCAGGGCCGTTCGGTGCGCGTGATCCTCAAAAAAGAGGCCACCGCCGACGATATCCAGCGTGCGCAGGGGATGCCTGAAATCGACATGACAGAGACCGCGCCGCGCTTTGAAGATGCGTTTATCGATCTGCTGGGCGGGGCGGGAACCTCAGAATCACCGCTTGGCGCCATTCTGCACACGGTGGAAGGCACGCCGGGCGAAACGGTCATTGAAGCGAAATCGCTCACCAAAAAATTTGGCGATTTCGCCGCCACCGATAACGTCAATTTTGCTGTGAAGCGCGGCGAGATATTTGGCCTGCTCGGGCCGAACGGTGCGGGGAAATCCACCACCTTTAAAATGATGTGCGGCCTGCTGGTACCGACCTCCGGCAAAGCGCTGGTGCTGAACATGGATCTCAAAGTCAGCTCCGGCAAGGCGCGCCAGCATCTGGGCTATATGGCGCAGAAGTTTTCGCTCTACGGCAACCTGACGGTGGAGCAAAATCTGCGATTTTTCTCCGGCGTCTACGGCCTGCGGGGACGGGCGCAGAACGAGAAAATCGGCCGCATGTGCGACGCCTTTGGCCTGACCGATATCGCCTCACACGCTACCGACGCGCTGCCGCTTGGCTTCAAACAGCGGCTGGCGCTGGCCTGTTCGTTGATGCACGAGCCCGATATCCTCTTTCTTGATGAACCTACGTCAGGCGTGGACCCCCTCACCCGCCGTGAATTCTGGTTGCATATCAATAGCATGGTGGAAAAAGGCGTGACCGTGATGGTCACCACCCACTTTATGGACGAGGCAGAGTATTGTGACCGCATCGGGCTGGTCTATCGCGGCAAGCTGATTGCCCACGGCACGCCGGACGACCTGAAAGCGCAGGCCGCCGACGACGCACAGCCGGACCCGACCATGGAGCAGGCGTTTATCACCCTCATCCACGACTGGGATAAGGAGAATCCTCATGCGCAGTAACGCCCTCTCCTGGCGCCGGGTGCGCGCCCTGTGCGTCAAAGAGACGCGGCAGATTGTGCGTGACCCCAGCAGCTGGCTGATTGCGGTGGTGATCCCCCTGCTGCTGCTGTTTATTTTTGGCTACGGAATTAACCTCGATTCCAGCAAGCTGCGGGTCGGGATCCTGCTGGAGCAGCAGAGCGAAGAGGCGCTGGACTTCACCCACGCCATGACCGGCTCGCCCTACATCGATGCCACCATCAGCGACAACCGGCAGGAACTGATCCAGAAAATGCAGGCCGGTAAAATTCGCGGTCTGATCGTCATCCCGGTCGATTTCGCCGCCAACATGGCACGCCCGGGCGCCGATGCGCCAATTCAGGTGATCACCGACGGCAGCGAACCGAACACCGCCAACTTCGTGCAGGGCTATGCGGAGGGGATCTGGCAGCTCTGGCAGATGCAGCGCGCCGAAGACCGGGGGGAGAAGTTTGAACCGCTGATTGACGTGCAGACGCGCTACTGGTTTAACCCCGCCGCCATCAGCCAGCATTTTATTATCCCGGGTGCAGTCACTATCATCATGACGGTGATTGGCGCGATCCTCACCTCGCTGGTGATCGCCCGCGAATGGGAGCGCGGCACCATGGAGGCGCTGCTCTCCACCGAAGTGACGCGCGTCGAGCTTTTGCTCTGCAAGCTGATCCCCTACTACTTCCTCGGCATGCTGGCGATGCTGCTCTGTATGCTGGTCTCGGTATTTATTCTTGGCGTGCCGTACCGCGGTTCGCTGGTGGTGCTGTTCTTTATTACCAGCCTGTTTTTACTCAGCACGCTGGGAATGGGGCTGCTGATCTCCACCATCACCCGCAACCAGTTTAACGCCGCGCAGGTGGCGCTTAATGCCGCCTTCCTGCCGTCGATTATGCTCTCCGGCTTTATCTTCCAGATTGACAGTATGCCAGCGGTGATCCGTGCCGTGACCTACATCATTCCGGCACGCTACTTTGTGAGCACCCTGCAAAGCCTGTTTCTGGCGGGGAACATCCCGGTAGTGCTGATTATCAACACCCTGTTTTTGCTGGCGTCGGCGGTGATGTTTATCGGGCTGACGTGGATGAAAACGAAAAGAAGATTGGATTAGCCATCGGATTTTGTAGGTCGGATAAGCGCAAGCGCCACCCGACAGGAGGACGACGCGATGTTTCACCGTTTATGGACATTGATCCGCAAAGAGCTGCAATCCTTGCTGCGCGAGCCGCAGACCCGCGCCATTCTGGTGCTGCCGGTGCTGCTTCAGGTTGTACTGTTTCCGTTTGCCGCCACGCTGGAGGTCACCAACGCCACCATCGCCATTTACAACGAAGATAATGGCAAGCATTCCGTCGAGCTGACACAGCGTTTCGCCCGCGCCAAAGCCTTTACCCATGTCCTGCTGCTGCAAAGCCCCCAGGCGATCCAGCCCACCATCGACACGCAGAAAGCATTATTGCTGGTGCGCTTCCCGGCGGATTTCTCCCGCAATCTGGACACCTTCCAGACCGCGCCGATGCAGCTGATCCTCGACGGACGTAACTCCAACAGCGCCCAGATAGCGGCGAACTATTTGCAGCAGGTAGTGAAGGACTACCAGCAAGAGCTGATGGCGGGCAAACCCAAACCCAACAACAGCGAGCTGGTGGTGCGCAACTGGTACAACCCGAATCTGGACTACAAGTGGTTTGTGGTGCCGTCGTTAATCGCCATGATCACCACTATTGGCGTGATGATTGTCACCTCGCTGTCCGTGGCACGCGAACGTGAGCAAGGTACGCTGGATCAGCTGCTGGTCTCGCCGCTCGCTACCTGGCAGATATTTGTCGGCAAGGCGGTGCCAGCACTGATTGTCGCGACGTTCCAGGCCACCATCGTGCTGGGGGTGGGAATATGGGCGTACCAGATCCCGTTTGCCGGATCGCTGGCGCTGTTTTACTTCACGATGGTGATTTACGGCCTGTCGCTGGTGGGGTTTGGGCTGCTGATTTCCGCGCTCTGCTCAACGCAGCAGCAGGCGTTTATCGGGGTGTTTGTCTTTATGATGCCGGCGATTTTGCTTTCAGGGTACGTGTCGCCAGTGGAGAACATGCCGGTGTGGTTACAGGATCTGACATGGATAAACCCGATTCGTCACTTCACGGATATCACCAAGCAAATCTATCTGAAGGATGCGAGTCTGGATATTGTGTGGGGAAGTTTGTGGCCGCTACTGGTCATCGCGGCCACAACGGGCTCAGTGGCCTATGCGATGTTTAGACGAAACATCGCGTAGCTTTTTCTCTTTGGTGAGCAACGACACCACCGCAGGCCCTGCGAGGATAGCCAGACCCGCCAGGGCCAGCAGCAGGTTGTTTTGCAGCACGCGTGACAACAGCCACAGGACGATCATTGCCGCACCAAAATACCAGGTGGTGGTGAGCTCTTCGAGCACATCACCCACTTCACGCCAGCGCACGTCGTGGTGACGCTGTAAAAACAGCATCGACAGCACGGTCACGCCGTAAACCACACATAACCCTAAGCCGACACGCACCAGCGTGCCGCTCATCCAGCCCATCACCAGTACGGCCACGACCAGTAAATGCAACATTATCTGCCAGCAACTCAAACCGGTTGCGACACGAACGCGTTGTTGCCACTTCATGGCTTCTCTCCTGAAGGATTTTTCTCTGCTAATTCAGACTACCGCACTTTACGGAAAATTCCGTAACGCCGCATCTTTTTGTGACGCCTACTACACTTTATTTTCATCGGGATAGTCACCCAGGAAGGTGTTTATGAGCAAAAGAACGCAGCATTTCTCGCTTAAGGTGCTGACGATAAATATTCATAAGGGCTTCACAGCATTTAACCGCCGCTTCATTTTACCGGAGCTGCGCGACGCGGTACGCACCGTCAGCGCCGATATTGTCTGCCTCCAGGAGGTCATGGGCGCGCACGAAGTGCACCCGATGCATTTCGAAAACTGGCCCGACACGCCCCATTACGAGTTTCTGGCGGATACCATGTGGAGCGATTACGCCTACGGGCGCAATGCGGTCTACCCGGAGGGGCATCACGGTAACGCAGTGCTGTCGCGTTTTCCTATCGAGCATTATGAGAACCGGGACGTCTCCGTTGGCGAGAGCGAAAAACGCGGGTTGTTATACTGCCGCATCACGCCACCGGCGCTCGATTTTCCCATTCATGTGGGCTGCGTTCATCTTGGCCTGCGTGAGGCCCACCGTCAGGCTCAGCTACAGATGCTGGCAGACTGGACCAATGCGCTGCCGGAGGGCGAGCCCGTGGTGGTGGCCGGTGATTTTAACGACTGGCGACAGCGGGCCAACCATCCGCTGAAGGTGAATGCGGGGCTGGAGGAGATTTTTACCCGCTCACGCGGTCGTCCCGCGCGGACGTTTCCGGTGCGCTTCCCCCTGCTGCGCCTTGACCGCATCTACGTAAAAAATGCCCACGCCAGCAGCCCGACGGCGCTGGCTTTACTCAACTGGCGACATCTCTCCGACCATGCCCCACTCAGCGCGGAGATCCACTTATGAAATGCACATGGCAGGAAGGTAACCGTATTACGCTGCTGGAAAATGGCGATAACTTTTATCCGGCGGTCTTTGAGGCGATTAGCCACGCACAGCAGAAAGTCTTTCTGGAAACGTTTATCTGGTTTGAAGACGACGTGGGCAGGCAGTTGCACAGCGCGCTGCTGCAAGCCGCTCGTCGCGGTATAAAAATCGAGGTCCTGCTCGACGGATATGGTTCGCCGGATCTCAGCGACAAATTTGTTAACGAGCTCACTGCCGCAGGGGTGGTATTCCGCTATTACGATCCCGGCCCGCGTCTGTTCGGGATGCGCACCAACCTGTTCCGCCGAATGCACCGCAAAATTGTGGTGGTGGACGAAACGGTGGCCTTCGTGGGCGGCATTAACTACTCCGCCGAGCATATGTCGGATTACGGTCCTGAGGCCAAACAGGACTACGCGATCCGCATTGAGGGACCGGTGGTACAGGACATCCAGCTGTTCGTGCTGGAAAACTTACCCGGCAAAGAGGCCGCACGCCGCTGGTGGCGACGCCGCCATCGCCCGGAAGAGAACCGCAAGCCCGGCGAGGCGCAGGCGCTGTTCGTCTGGCGGGATAACGAGGAGCACCGGGACGATATCGAACGTCACTACCTGAAGATGCTGGCGAACGCGAAGCGCGAGGTGATTATCGCCAACGCCTATTTCTTCCCCGGTTACCGGATTTTGCACGCCATGCGCAACGCGGCCCGACGCGGCGTGAGCGTGAAGCTCATCGTCCAGGGTGAGCCCGATATGCCGATTGTGAAGGTGGGCGCGCGTCTGCTCTATCGCTATCTGGTCAAAAGCGGCGTGCAAATCTATGAATATCGCCGCCGCCCGCTGCACGGCAAAGTGGCCGTGATGGATGACCACTGGGCGACCGTTGGCTCAAGCAACCTCGATCCGCTGAGCTTATCGCTCAATCTGGAAGCGAACCTGATCATCCACGATCGCCAGTTTAATCAGACCCTGCGCGATAACCTTCAGGGTCTGATCAATAAAGACTGCGTGCGTGTGGATGAGTCCATGGTGCCGAAACGCAGCTGGTGGAACGTTGGCATCGGCGTGGTGGTGTTCCACTTCCTGCGCCACTTCCCGGCCATGGTGGGCTGGCTGCCCGCGCATACACCGAAACTGGCGCTGGTGGATCCGCCAGTGCAACCCGAAATGGAAACCCAGGACCGCGTAGAGGCGGAAGATGGAGGGAAAACCTGATGTCGAAATCTCATCCTCGCTGGCGGCTGGCGAAAAAAATCCTGACCTGGCTGTTCTTCATTGCCGTCGCGGTCCTGCTGGTGGTGTATGCCCAAAAGGTCGACTGGGAAGAGGTGTGGAAGGTTATTCGCAACTACAACCGGACAGTCCTGCTGGGGGCGGTTGGCCTGGTGATTGTGAGCTACCTGATGTACGGCTGCTATGACCTGTTGGGACGCGCCTACTGCGGGCATAAGCTTGCCAAACGGCAGGTTATGCTGGTGTCATTCATCTGCTACGCCTTTAACCTGACGCTGAGCACCTGGGTGGGCGGGATTGGCATGCGCTATCGCCTGTACTCCCGCCTTGGCTTACCGGGCGGCACCATCACGCGTATTTTCTCGCTGAGTATCACCACCAACTGGCTGGGGTATATCCTGCTCGGCGGGGTGATCTTCACCATTGGCGTGGTGCAGCTGCCTGCGCACTGGTACATCGATGAGGCCACCCTGCGCATTCTGGGCATCGTACTGCTGCTGATCATCGCCGCCTACCTGTGGGCCTGCGCCTTTGCCAAACGTCGTCACATGACCATTAAAGGGCAGAAGCTGGTGCTGCCGTCATGGAAGTTTGCCGTCCTGCAAATGGTGGTTTCCAGCGCCAACTGGATGGCGATGGGGGCCATTATCTGGCTGCTGATTGGCGAAGATGTGAACTACTTCTTCGTGCTGGGCGTGCTGCTGGTAAGCAGTATTGCCGGGGTAATTGTGCATATTCCGGCGGGGATCGGCGTACTGGAAGCGGTGTTTATCGCGCTGCTTGCAGGGGAGCATGTGTCTCACGGGACGATTATCGCTGCCCTGCTCGCGTACCGCATGATCTACTACTTCCTGCCGCTGGCGCTGGCAACGATCTGTTATCTGGTGCTGGAGAGTCGGGCGAAGAAGCTGCGCGCCAAAAACGAGAAGGCGATGGCAAAATAAAAGCAAAACGGCAACTTCGTTGCCGTTTTTAGGGTGTGTTCCCTCTCCCTGTGGGCTGAGGGATCCCCAGTAATTTTTTTATGCAGAAGCAATAAAGTTGCTTTCTAAATGACTGAGGGCTGTCAGCGATGCCCTGGTCCGGCTGTAAATCGCTGAGGCGTTTGCCTTCCGGCCGGGGCGAGGCGCAGGGATGCGCCGAGAGGGCGGCTTTACAGGGACGTTGCCTCCGCCCGTACCCGATAAGCCGGAAGGAATAAGCCGAGGGCACCGCGAAGCGGCGATTTTCCGCCGGGAGCCCGGGTCGCCAGGGTGGTGGCGACTGAGCCACCCTGGCACGTTCACCGGTCATGTCGTTACAGAGTAGCAAGGAACATAAAGTGAACGGAATGACCACCACCGCCGTATGTTCCCCTCACCCTAACCCTCTCCCCGGAGGGGCGAGGGGATTGCTCAGTGCTCGCATTAATTTGTGGGGAACCCTCAGCCCAAAGGGAGAGGGTCAGGGTGAGGGCATCAGACAGCGCCACCCTCACTAACGCCGGTTGCCAAAAATACGCAGCAGCATCAGGAACAGGTTGATGAAGTCCAGATACAGCGTCAGCGCGCCCAGAATCGAGTATTTGCGCAGGTTTGAACTGTCGCGAACATCAATTTGTTCACCGATGTTTTTCAGTTTCTGGGTGTCGTAGGCGGTTAAGCCCACGAAGATCACCACCCCGATATAGGTCACCGCCCACATCAGCGCGTCACTCTTCAACCACAGGTTCACCAGCGACGCCAGCACAATCCCTATCAGCCCCATAAACAGCATGTTGCCGAAGCCGCTCAGGTCACGTTTGGTGGTGTAACCGTACAGGCTCATCACACCGAACATCCCGCCGGTCACCACAAAGGTGCTGGCGATGGAGGAGTAGGTGTAAACGATGAAAATACTGGAGAGCGTCAGCCCGGTCAGCGCCGAATAGAGCATAAACAGCGTGGTCGCCATGCCCGCGCTGAGCTTGTGCACCAGCCCGGAGAGCACGAATACCAGCGCCAGTTGCGCAATAATCAGCCCAAAGAAGGTGATTTTGCTGGAGAAGATAAACATCATCAGTTCAGGCGTGTTTGCCGCATACCACGCGATAAACGCGGTAAGCAGCAGGCCAACCGTCATCCAGCCATATACCTGAGCCATGTAGGTTTGCAGCCCGCTACGGGTCTGCTGAACTATCGAATCGGAACGCGGAAATCGGTCCATGATTCACTCCTGATTAAGTAAACACACACGTTAAGACTAACACATCCACGTAAACCTGTTACCAGCGGCTGGCAGCCTGTTTGTCGCTGTCCCGCGATTCCACCCAGCGCTCACCTTCCGGCGTCGCTTCACGCTTCCAGAACGGCGCTTTAATTTTGAGGTAATCCATGATGAACTCCCCCGCCGCAAAAGCACTCCCGCGATGGGCGCTGGTGACGCCGACAAACACAATTTCTTCGCCGGGCCACATTTCGCCGATGCGATGGATAACCGTAACGCGCCCCAGCGGCCAGCGGCCTCGCGCCTCTTCGACAATGGCCGCCAGCGATTTTTCGGTCATTCCCGGATAGTGCTCCAGCGTCAGCGCTTTTACGCTGTCGCCGAGATTATGATTACGCACTTTCCCGGTAAAGGTCACGACCGCGCCGTCTTCGTCGCGCCCGGCCAGCCAGTCATATTCCGTGCCCACGTTAAAACGCTCATGGCCAACCAGAATTCGGGTTTCCGTCATCTCAACCCCCTGTGACCGGCGGGAAGAAGGCCACTTCATCCCCATCAGCCAGCGGGTGGGTCAACTCCACCAGCGTCTGATTCACGGCGGCCAGCAATTTGCCTTCATCCAGCGCCAGCGCCCAGCGGTCGCTTTGCGCCGCCAGATGCGCACGCAGGGCGGCGACGTTTTCGAAAGAGCCGTCCAGCGTCAGGCTGTCGGTATTGATCAGCTCACGGACCTGGGCAAAAAAGAGCACCTTAATCATGGCTTTCCACCTTAAAATCACCGGATTTGCCGCCGCTTTTTGCCAGCAGACGCACCGGGCCAATCACCATATCTTTCTGCACCGCTTTACACATGTCGTAGATGGTCAGCGCCGCCACGGAGGCTGCCGTTAACGCCTCCATCTCCACACCGGTTTTCCCGGTTAAGCGGCACAGGGACTCGATACGCACGCGGTTATGCTCCGGCTGCGCCTGCAAATTTACCTCCACTTTGCTAAGCATCAGCGGATGGCAGAGCGGGATGAGGTCCCAGGTGCGTTTAGCGGCCTGAATACCGGCGATGCGGGCGGTGGCAAACACATCACCCTTGTGATGGCTACCGTCGATAATCATCGCCAGCGTCTCCGGCAGCATGGTGACGAACGCTTCAGCACGCGCCTCGCGCACCGTTTCGGCTTTGGCGGAGACATCCACCATATGCGCTTCGCCAGCGTCGTTTATGTGGGTCAGTTGTGACATAGCTTATTTCTTTAAATGGGGATGGAAATTACACGGACGGGTACGGGCATCCAGCTGCGGGGCAATAATGTTTTCCCACGCGGTGCGGCAGGCTTTGGTCAAGCCCGGCATGGCGAAGATCAGCGTCTTGTTCGCTACCCCCGCGACGGCACGGGACTGGAGCGTAGAGGTGCCAATCTCTTCAAATGAGAGCATGCGGAACACTTCGCCGAAGCCTTCTACTTCGCGATCGAACAGCGGAAGCAGCGCTTCCGGCGCCTGGTCGCCTGCGGTAAAGCCGGTGCCGCCAGTGATCAGTACAACCTGGACGTCATCACTCGCAATCCACTGTGAAACCTGAGCGCGAATGGCGTAACGGTTCTCTTTGACGATCGCTTTATCAACAATCTGGTGCCCGGCTTCGTGTGCCGCCTCGCGCAGCCAGTGGCCGGAGGTATCATCCTCTTCACCACGACGTTCGGAAACGGTAAGAATTGCAATGCGTGTCGGGATAAATTCCGCGCTTACCTGACTCATCTTCTGGTTCCTTCTAAAGCCTGATTACCCGCCGATATAGGACAGGTTCTGAGTAATGCCGGTGTTGCCCTGATGCAGGAAATGGGTCTGCTTTTTGTGCGTCAGCGCCTCGGAAATGCGTGCTTCAAGCGCGTCCTGTTGGGCGTCGTCTTCCAGCAAATCGCGCAGATCGACGCCGCCATCCCCGAACAGGCAGAGGTGCAGCTTGCCAACAGAGGAGACGCGCAGGCGGTTGCAGCTGGCACAGAAGTCTTTTTCATAGGGCATGATCAGGCCGATTTCGCCTTCATAATCCGGATGACAAAAGACCTGCGCCGGGCCATCGCTGCGCTGGCGGATCTGGTGGATCCAGCCGCGTTTCAGCAGTTCGTCACGCAGGACCATGCCGGAGATGTGATGGCGACGGAACAGCTCGCTGCCCTCCCCGGTCTCCATCAGCTCAATAAAACGCAGTTGAATGCGGCGCGGTTTGATCCACGCCAGAAAGGTGTCCAGCTGATGGTGGTTCACATCACGCATCAACACGGTATTGACTTTGACCTTGTCGAAACCGGCGGTGAACGCGGCATCGATGCCGTCCATTATCTGCTGGAACTTATCCTGGCCGGTAATGGCGTGGAACTGACGGGCGTCCAGGCTATCGACGCTGACGTTGATCGCCGTCAGCCCCGCATCGCGCCAGTTCGCCACGTCACGCGCCATGCGGTAACCGTTGGTGGTCACCGCTATCTGGCGGATACGTTCGTTTTCACGCACGGCGGCAATGATGTCAGGGAAATCACGGCGCAGGGAGGGCTCTCCCCCGGTAAGACGCACTTTTTCCGTACCGAGTTCAGAGAACGCGCGCGTGACGCGGCGTACTTCATCCACGGAGAGAAAGCCGTTGTTGGTGACGCTGCCCGGCTTGTAGCCGTCGGGCAGGCAGTAGGTGCAACGGAAGTTACACACGTCGGTAATCGACAAACGTAAGTAGAAAAACTTACGCGCGAAAGCATCAGTAAGTTGTGAAGCCATGTACACCTTTCCAGATCGGGAGGCACAGTCATTTCTTTCTGTACCCTGGTGGCAAATCCGCCACGGCCAGGGCGCCATATCTCTCGACACAGGCGCCAGGGCTAGAGTGTATGTTTTCAGTTTTGAAAACGTGGTTATGGCGATAGTAGCGTGGAAATCGCCACTTCGCCATTGTCGCTTTTCGCTATATAAATTTATAAATAACGATGTTATCGTGCATTTTCACTATAGAATACGCAAAAACAGCGCTTTCGCATTGATATACGTCATTATGGTTTGTGAGAGGCATCGTCTTTTAGGAGTAGTTGCGTTACTGTGACGCAAGCTTAACAGGATAAGGAATAGGTATGCGCAATCGCACTTTTGCGGATCTGGACCGCGTGGTCGCTCTTGGAGGAGGTCACGGTCTGGGACGGGTTATGTCGTCGTTATCGTCACTGGGCTCACGCCTGACGGGCATCGTGACAACAACGGACAACGGCGGCTCAACCGGGCGGATCCGACGTGCTGAAGGCGGGATAGCCTGGGGTGATATGCGCAACTGCCTCAACCAGCTCATCACTGAGCCAAGCGTGGCCTCGGCGATGTTTGAGTACCGTTTTGGGGGAAATGGCGAACTTTCAGGCCATAACCTTGGAAATCTGATGTTAAAGGCGCTGGATCACCTGAGCGTGCGCCCTCTGGAAGCGATCAATTTAATTCGTAACCTGCTAAAAGTGGATGCGTTCCTGATCCCGATGTCCGAACAGCCGGTAGATTTGATGGCGATCGATGCTGACGATCACGAAGTGTATGGTGAAGTGAATATCGACCAGCTTCTCCTTCCGCCAAAAGAGCTGATGACCTACCCCAGCGTACCCGCAACGCGTGAAGCGGTTGAAGCGATTGGCGAGGCCGATCTGATCCTGATTGGGCCGGGGAGTTTTTATACCAGCCTGATGCCGATCCTGCTGGTGAAAGAGCTGGCGCAGGCGCTGCGCAGAACGCCTGCGCCCATGGTCTATATCGGTAATTTAGGCCGCGAACTCAGTCCGGCGGCGGCAAGCCTGTCGCTGGCGGATAAGCTGGACCTGATGGAACAGTATGTTGGTAAGAAAATTATCGATGGTGTCGTGGTCGGGCCAAAAGTAGATGTGTCGGGGATTGGCGATCGCGTGGTGGTGCAGGAGCCGCTGGAAGCCAGCGATATTAAATATCGCCACGACCGCCATCTGCTGCGCGAGGCGCTGGAGAAGGCGATTCAGGCATTAGGTTAGGTTCGTTTTGTGCGGCCTGATGCCCTCACCCCGGCCCTCTCCCACAGGGCTGAGGGTTCCCCACAAATTAATGCGAGCACTGAGCAATCCCCTCGCCCCTCCGGGGAGAGGGTTAGGGTGAGGGGAACATACGGCGGTGGTGGTCATTCCGTTCACTTTATGTTCCTTGCTACTCTGTAACGACATGACCGGTGAACGTGCCAGGGTGGCTCAGTCGCCACCACCCTGGCGACCCGGGCTCCCGGCGGTAAATCGCCGCTTCGCGGTGCCCTCGGCTTATTCCTTCCGGCTTATCGGGTACGGGCGGAGGCAACATCCCTGTAAAGCCGCCCTCTCGGCGCATCCCTGCGCCTCGCCCCGGCCGGAAGGCAAACGCCTCAGCGATTTACAGCCGGACCAGGGCATCGCTGACAGCCCTCAGTCATTTAGAAAGCAACTTTATTGCTTTTGCATAAAAAAATTACTGGGGATCCCTCAGCCCACAGGGAGAGGGAGAAAACGCCACCGGGCAAAAAACTACGATGCCGCAATAAACAGATCCCGCAGCTGATGCAGCTGATCGCGGATTTGCGCAGCCTCTTCGAACTCCAGATTCTGCGCGTGCTGCATCATCTGCCCTTCCAGCTCGTGGATCTTTTGCTGCAACGCTTTCGGGGTCAGCGCGACGGTATCCTCTTCCACCACTGAACGGGCCTTGCCGCGCCCTTTCGCTTTGGTCTTCGCAATGTTCTGACCCAGCGCCAGGATATCCACCACTTTCTTGTTCAGCCCCTGCGGCGTGATGCCGTGCTCTTCGTTATAGCGCTGCTGCTTCTCGCGACGACGTTCCGTTTCGCCAATCGCTTTGGCCATCGACGGGGTGATTTTATCCCCGTACAGAATCGCCTTCCCGTTGACGTTACGCGCGGCACGGCCAATGGTCTGGATCAGCGAGCGCTCGGAACGCAGGAAGCCCTCTTTGTCCGCATCCAGAATCGCCACCAGCGACACTTCCGGCATATCCAGACCTTCTCGCAGAAGGTTGATACCCACCAGCACGTCGAACTCGCCCAGGCGCAGGTCGCGGATGATCTCCATACGCTCCACGGTATCAATATCCGAGTGCAGATACCGCACCTTCTCGCCGTGTTCTTCCAGATACTCCGTCAAATCCTCCGCCATACGTTTGGTGAGCGTGGTCACCAGTACACGCTCGTTGATGGCGGAACGGGCACGTATTTCCGAGAGCAGATCGTCCACCTGCGTCGCCACCGGACGCACCTCGATAATCGGATCCAGCAGCCCGGTCGGACGCACAACCTGGTCCACCACGTCATCACCGGATTTCTCCAGCTCGTAGTTGCCCGGCGTCGCCGATACGTAGATGGTCTGCGGAGCAAGCGCCTCAAATTCTTCAAACTTCATCGGACGGTTGTCCAGCGCTGACGGCAGTCGGAATCCGTACTCCACCAACGTCTCTTTACGCGCGCGGTCACCGCGGTACATCCCGCCGATCTGGGGGATCGTAACGTGGGATTCGTCGATCACCAGCAGGCCGTCCGCCGGAAGGTAGTCAAACAGCGTCGGCGGCGCTTCGCCCGGCCCGCGTCCGGAGAGGTAGCGCGAGTAGTTTTCGATGCCGGAGCAGTAGCCCAGCTCGTTCATCATCTCCAGATCGAACTGGGTACGCTGGCTCAGGCGCTGCTCTTCCAGCAGCTTGTTGTTCGCCAGCAGCACCTTGCGGCGGTCTGCCAGCTCAATTTTAATCTCTTCCATCGCCTGTACGATACGCTCGCGTGGCGTCACGTAGTGCGTTTTTGGGTAGATGGTGAAGCGCTGGATCACCGACTCCACATGACCGGTCAGCGGATCGAACAGCGACAGGCGTTCAACCTCTTCATCAAACAGCTCTACGCGCAGCGCCATGTCGTCCGATTCCGCCGGGAAGATATCAATCACCTCACCACGTACGCGGAAGGTCCCGCGCTGGAACGCCTGATCGTTACGGGTGTACTGCAGCTCCGCCAGACGGCGCAAAATCGCCCGCTGATCGATGATCATCCCCTGCGTCAGGTGCAGCATCATCTTGAGATAGAGATCCGGATCGCCCAGGCCGTAGATCGCCGACACCGAGGCCACCACCACCACATCACGACGCTCCAGCAGCGCCTTGGTCGCCGACAAACGCATCTGCTCGATATGTTCGTTCACCGAGGCATCTTTCTCGATAAACGTGTCGGAGCTGGGAACGTAGGCTTCCGGCTGGTAGTAGTCGTAGTAGGAGACGAAATACTCCACCGCGTTTTCCGGGAAGAACTCTTTCATCTCACCATACAGCTGCGCCGCCAGCGTTTTGTTCGGCGCGAGAACCATCGTAGGACGCTGAAGATCGGCAATGACGTTGGCAATAGTGAAGGTTTTACCCGAACCGGTTACCCCCAGCAGGGTCTGGTGCGCCAGCCCGTCTTCCAGCCCCTCTTCCAGGCGACGAATGGCCTCGGGCTGATCCCCGGAAGGACGGAAAGCAGAATTCAATTTGAACGGTTTACTCATGGGCGACGACCTGATGACAGAATAAGCGGCAGGTGAGTAATTTTACTCGTTGTGGCCAGGATTGCCAGTAAAAAACACTGGATGGAAAACCAGTAGCGTGTCAGGATATTTAGCGTAGCGCAGAGAGGATTAGTGCGTTCGCGAGCTAAATTTCAACTGTGACAATATAAAACACCAGCCTCAGGGGGTTATCCCCAGAACTATTACTTTTTTAACATTTGTCAAGGGCGGTTATGAAAGTTTTATGGCAACAGGTGTCGCTGGCGCTGAGGGAATTGCTTTTATCTAATTCGTTAAAAAATATAGACTATTTCCTAAAGCCGCGTTTCGCATCAATTTGGGCGTAACCCGCGTATTCTCTCGCTTATCGCGTGTTTTCTAACTCTAATGCACAAGGTTATCCACAGGAATAGTGGATAACTGCCTCCAGCCCGTACAGCATGCACTCCAGCAAATTCCCGGTTTTTCCCACGAAGCGGCAGTAAAAAATTTTTATCACTCTTTTTTGCCTGGAAAACGTTCATTTTTTCATAAGTAACCGGCGAGATCTTAATCACAATTCCGTCATTTTCCCTGCACCACGATTCGACACGCACGGCACCGGGAGCGTGCAATTCGAACAAACGTTAAGCTTTTAGCAGTGGGTTATTCCTAAAAATGGCTCTTTTTTAATCATTATTTTGTTGCTGGCAGGCGTTTTGCAGATATCAGCCTGAGCATTACCCCACACATTTTTAAGGAGAGAAAGATGTTGAGTCTGCGTGCTGTAAATCAGTTTTACGGAAGCCAACATACGCTATGGAACGTGAATATCGATTTCCCGCAAGGCATCTGTACGGGCATTGTTGGCCTGCCTGGCATGGGTAAATCCACGCTCATGAACTGCATTACCGGAAAGGTGCCCGTTGAGAGCGGCACCATCATCTGGCATGAGGCTGGCGCGCCGCCGCGTAATTTGCTCAGCCCTGCGTCAGCATTAACGGCGCCGCCAACGATAGGCTACGTCCCGCAGGATCGGCGGATATTTTCCCAACTGACCGTCGATGAAAATCTGCATATCGCTATGCGGGCGACGGGGAAATCCGACCCGACATCAAAAAATGACGTGTACGCCCTGTTTCCGGAGCTCTATCCGCTGCGACAGAGCCGTGCCTCTGCGCTGTCCCCCGACGACCAGTATCAGCTGGCCCTCGCCAGTGCGCTGGTTAATCGCCCGCGCGTGTTGATTCTGGATGAGCCCATGTATGGCGCAGGGCAAGGCTTCGCCCGCAGGCTGGGTCAACTGCTGGTACGGTTGAATCGGGAGCTGGGAATGACGGTGCTGTTAGCGGAGCAACAGCTGTCGTTTATCCGCCGGGTAGCGGATCGTTTCTGCATGCTCTATCGCGGGCGTAACGTGGCACAGGGCCACGTTAACGAGCTGGATGACGACCTTATTGCGCACTGGATGGCGCGGGACATAAGGCGCTGAGGTCAAGATAGCGTCCGGTTTCCGCCTGCTCTGCGCCGTCGGCAAGCCACGGGATCTCGCCGAGAAACGGCGCAGGCAGCACCCGCTTCAGCGTCGCCAGATACTCAGCATGACGTTTACCCGGCGCAACCACGTCATTGGCAATCCACCCTGCCAGACGCAACCCGGCCTGCTGCACGGCCTGAGCGGTCAGCATGGCGTGATTGATACAGCCAAGCTTCACGCCGACTACCAGAATGACCGGAAGCTGTTCGGCCTGCACCCAGTCAGCAAAGGTCTGCTCGTCGGACAGCGGGGTAAACCAGCCGCCAGCCCCCTCCACCAGCACCCAGTCGGCCTGCGTTTCCAGGTTGCGTAATCCGGAAGAGAGCACCGAAAAATCAATCGAACGATCTTCATCGGCGCTGACGATGTGCGGCGAGGTGGGTTCAGCAAAGGTATAGGGGTTCACCGCAGAATAGGCCAGCGCAAGGCTGCTGTTACGCTGTAGCGCCAGCGCATCAGTATTGCGTAAGCCTTCCGGCGTCATCTCGCTGCCGGAGGCTACGGGCTTATACCCGGCCGTTGTTTTCCCCAGCAGACGCGCCGCCTGCAACAGCGCGGCGCTGGCAACCGTTTTACCGACTTCGGTGTCCGTACCGGTAACAAAATAACGTTCAGTCACGTTCAATAATCCCATGAAAAAGATGATAAGAGAGCGGGAACCGGCCCCGATCCTGCGGCCAGGCCAGCCCGAGACGCTGGAGTTGTTCGCGGGTAAGGGGTTTCTTCTCCCGACCGGCGTGCAGGTGCGTCGCGCCTATGCCCTTAAGAGAGCGCATGGCGCTTAACGCATCGCTAAATTCGAGGGTGACGGTCTGGACCACGCTGCGATAGCGCCAGCCGGCCAGCGCCTGTGTGACCTGTTCGTGCGAGAGAAACCGGTTGGCGTGCGGCTGCGCATCCACCGCCCTCCACGCCTGATTCAGCTCCGGCAACGAACTTTCCAGCAGGGTGGTAAAGGCCACCGCTCCGCCGGGCCGTGCCACGCGGTAAAGCTCGCGTAGCGCCTGCGACAGGCTGGTGCACCACTGCACCGCCAGATGGCTCCAGACGAGGTCAAACAGCGCATCCTCCAGCGGGATGGCCTCGATATCGGCCACCAGATAGCGCTCTGCTGACTGCTGCTGGCGGGCTTCATCCAGCATCTGCGCGGATAAATCCAGCGCCGTGACGTGGCTGCCCGTTGCGCGCCAGTAGCGGCTATTGCCGCCTGGCCCGCAGCCCGCGTCCAGCACCTGCATAAAATGCCCCTCCCCGAGCGCGGCCAGCAGCCCGCGCGCGCTCAGGCGTTGCAGCTCATCGTGCTGTGAATAGCTTTGCGCTGCCCGGCCAAACGCAGCGGCAACGGCCTGTTTATTGACGGGAGACATACAGTGCCTCCAGAAGGGTATCGATATCCTGCGGCTCGTGCGCTGCCGTAAGCGTCAGACGCAAGCGCGCGGTGCCTGGCGGCACGGTGGGTGGGCGGATCGCCGTGACCCACTGCCCGCGTTCTCGTAGCGCCTGTGCCAGCATCAGCGCCCGATGGTTTTCACCCACAATCACGGGCTGAATGGCGCTGTGCGAGTCGGTAAGCCGGTAAGGCAGTTCGCTTACCCCCCGGCGGAAACGCTGAATATGGTCGGCCAGGCGAGCCCGGCGTTCAGCGCCGTCTTCGCCGCGGATCACCGCAAGCGACGCAGAGAGTGCCACGGCCTGCGCCGGGGGCATGCTGGTGCTGTAGATCAGGTGCCGGGCGAACTGCACCAGGTAGTCGGCCACCGGCTCGCTGCACAACACCGCGGCACCGCTGACGCCGAAGCCTTTGCCGAAGGTGACCACCAGCAGTTCCGGCCTGACGCCCTGCTGATAAGCGCTTCCGCGCCCCTCCTCGCCGGTGACGCCAATGCCGTGGGCATCGTCGACCAGCAGCCATGCGTTTTGCTGTTTTGCGGCGTCGTGCAACGCGGCCAGGGGCGCGCTGTCGCCGTCCATGCTAAATACCCCTTCCGTGACCGCCAGCTGAAGCCCTGAACAGGGTTTACCCAGCAGGACGTTCAGCTGAGAGGCATCGTTATGGGCAAAACGCCGCAGCTGTGCCGGGCTGAGACTGGCGGCTTCAAGCAGGGAGGCGTGGCTCAGGCGGTCCGCGATGATGCGGTCGTCTTTGCCCATCAGGGCGGCAATCACCGCCTGATTCGCGGCAAAACCGGAGATAAACAGCAGCGCCCGCGGGTAGCCCAGCCAGTCGGCCAGCTCTTCCTCCAGCGCCTGATGGGCCGTGGTGTAGCCGCTGACGTGCCCGGAGCCACCGCTGCCCACGCCGTAACGATCCGCGCCCTGCTGCCAGGCACGAACGATCTGCGGGTGCTGGCTCAGGCCCAGATAATCGTTGCTGGAGAAATTACAGAACCGCTCTCCTTCCCGGGTGAGAAAACGGCCTGCACCGTTTTCCACTACCCTGCGTACCCGAAATGCATCCGCCGCCCGCCGCTCGTCGAGCGCGGTCCTGATACGTGCCTGCCAGGTCATACGGCTGCCGCGTTGTAGAACTGGTCAGTGTCGGCGTTGAATATCTGCTGCTCCAGCTGCTGTTGTTGCTCATTATCCCCCGCCTGTACCCCGGTCTGGTGTGGGTTCAGCCCCAGCTTGCGGAACAGCTGAACGTCTTTGTCCTCTTCCGGGTTTGGTGTGGTCAGCAGTTTGCAACCGTAGAAGATGGAGTTGGCCCCGGCCATAAAGCACATCGCCTGGGTCTGCTCGCTCATCTGCTCGCGACCGGCAGAGAGGCGAACGTAAGAGGTTGGCATCATGATGCGCGCCACCGCGATGGTGCGGATGAAATCGAAGGCATCCACGTCCTCATTATCCGCCAGCGGCGTGCCTTTTACCTTCACCAGCATGTTGATGGGCACGCTTTCCGGCGGGGTCGGCAGGTTCGCCAGCTGTAACAGCAGGCCGGCACGATCTTTTACCGTTTCGCCCAGTCCCACGATCCCGCCGGAACAGACCTTGATCCCCGCATCACGCACTTTATCCAGCGTGTCCAGACGCTCCTGATAGGTGCGCGTGGTGATGATGTTGCCGTAGAATTCCGGCGAGGTATCGAGGTTGTGATTGTAGTAATCCAGCCCTGCCGCCGAGAGGCGCTGCGCCTGCTCCTCGTTCAGCGTACCCAGTGTCATGCAGGCTTCAAGCCCCATCTCCTTCACCCCCTTCACCATCTGCTCCAGATAGGGCATGTCGCGGTCATGGGGGTTTTTCCACGCCGCGCCCATGCAGAAGCGGGTTGAGCCAGCGTTTTTGGCCTTGCGCGCTGAGTCGAGCACCTGCTCGACTTCCATCAGGCGCTCGGATTCGAGACCGGTTTTATAGCGCGCGCTTTGCGGGCAATATTTGCAGTCTTCCGGGCAAGCCCCGGTTTTAATCGACAGCAGCGTGCTGACCTGAACATGACGCGGATCGAAGTGCTGGCGGTGCACCTGTTGCGCTTCAAACATGAGCTCCAGGAAAGGTTTGTTGAATAATTCAGTGACTTGCGACATCGTCCAGCGTGCGTGGTGAGCCATCGGGCTTCTCCAAAGGGTTTTGTTAATTGTCGGTTCGGTTTATACTTGTAAACCTAAAACTTTTCAAAATGGTTTACAAGTCGATTATGACCCAGGACGATCTCACCTTCGACAAGCAGCATATCTGGCACCCTTACACCTCCACGACCCGCCCCCTTCCCGTCTATCCGGTAGCCTCGGCCCACGGCTGCGAGCTGCATCTCGCCAGCGGCGAGCGGCTTGTTGACGGGATGTCCTCCTGGTGGGCGGCGATCCATGGCTACAACCACCCGCGTCTGAACGCGGCGATGAAAGCGCAGATTGACCAGATGTCACACGTAATGTTTGGCGGGATCACGCATCAGCCCGCGGTGGATTTATGCCGTCGCCTGGTAGCGATGACGCCTGAATCGCTGGAGTGTGTTTTCCTGGCTGATTCCGGCTCGGTGGCCGTGGAAGTGGCGATGAAAATGGCGTTGCAGTACTGGCATGCGAAGGGCGAAACGCGCCAGCGGTTCCTCACCTTCCGCAACGGCTATCACGGCGACACCTTCGGGGCGATGTCGGTGTGCGATCCGGACAACTCCATGCACAGCCTGTGGAAAGGCTACCTGCCGGAAAACCTGTTTGCGCCAGCCCCGCAGAGCCGCTTCGACAGCGAATGGGACGAGATGGACATGGTGGGCTTCGCGCGGTTGATGGCGGCCCATCGCCACGAGATTGCCGCCGTTATTCTCGAACCGATTGTGCAGGGCGCGGGCGGAATGCGGATGTATCACCCCGAGTGGCTGAAGCGCATTCGGAAGATGTGCGACCGCGAAGGGATTTTGCTGATTGCCGATGAGATCGCCACCGGCTTTGGCCGTACCGGGAAGCTGTTTGCCTGCGAGCATGCGGGGATCGCGCCGGATATTCTGTGCCTGGGGAAAGCGCTCACCGGCGGCACCATGACGCTCTCCGCCACGCTCACCACCCGCCAGGTTGCCGACACCATCAGCGACGGCGACGCGGGCTGCTTTATGCACGGCCCGACGTTTATGGGCAACCCGCTGGCCTGCGCCGTGGCAAGCGAAAGCCTCGCCATTCTGGAGAGCGGCGAGTGGCAGACGCAGGTGGCGGCGATTGAGGCGCAGCTGAAGCAGCAGCTAAGCGCAGCGGTGGAGGCGGAATACGTCGCGGACGTCCGCGTGCTGGGCGCCATCGGGGTGATCGAGACAACGCATCCGGTGAACATGGCCGCGTTGCAGCGCTTCTTCGTTGACCAGGGCGTTTGGGTGCGACCTTTCGGTAAGCTGATTTACCTCATGCCGCCGTACAGTATTTCTCCGGATCAGCTCCACAAGCTGACCGGGGCAATGGTTAAAGCCGTTAACATATCAGCGCATTTCACGATTTAACCCCATGCGTTACACTTTCTGAATGAGTGAGTAACGAGGGAAATAGGATGAAAATCATCAGTAAAGATTTGCGCGACGGCGAAAAGCTGCCGGAACGTCACGTGTTTAACGGGATGGGTTATCAGGGAGATAATATCTCTCCCCATCTGGCGTGGGACGATGTACCAGCGGGAACCAAAAGTTTTGTCGTGACCTGCTACGATCCGGATGCGCCAACCGGCTCGGGCTGGTGGCACTGGATCGTGGCAAACCTGCCCGCCGACACCCGCGTGCTGCCGCAGGGTTCCGGTTCCGATCTGGTTGCCCTGCCCGACGGTGCGATTCAGACCCGCACGGACTTTGGCAAAGCGGGCTACGGCGGCGCGGCGCCGCCAAAAGGGGAAACGCACCGCTATATCTTCACGGTGCACGCGCTGGATGTGGACAAGATTGAGGTTGACGAAGGGGCGAGCGGGGCAATGGTAGGCTTTAACGTCCATTTCCATTCGCTGGGCAGCGCGTCGATTACGGCGATGTATTCATAATCGTGCGGGCTGATGCCCTCACCCCGGCCCTCTCCCACAGGGAGAGGGAGAAAACCTAACAATTCCCTCTCCCTGTGGGAGAGGGTTAGGGTGAGGGTAAAAATCACAGCACGGAAGGTAGCAGTCCTGCAAGGGTTTCTTCTTCCAGAAGCTGTATCGCCTTATCAATATCCGGCGCAAAGAAGCGGTCCTCATCGTAGTGCGTAACGTGCTCGCGCAGCGTATGACGCGCCTGCTCCAGCAGCGGGCTGGATTTTAGCCCTTCGCGTAAATCAATACCCTGACACGCCGCCAGCCATTCCACCGCCAGCACGCCGCGGGTGTTGGAGGCCATCTCCCACAGTCGACGCCCGGCAGCCGGGGCCATCGAAACGTGATCTTCCTGATTTGCTGACGTTGGCAGGCTGTCCACGCTGTGCGGATGCGACAGGGCTTTGTTTTCGCTTGCCAGTGCTGCGGCGGTGACCTGGGCGATCATAAAGCCCGAGTTCACCCCACCGTTGCGCACCAGGAATGGCGGCAGCTGGGACATGTGTTTATCCATCATTAGTGCGATTCGACGCTCGGACAACGCTCCGATTTCGGCAATCGCCAGCGCGATATTATCTGCGGCCATCGCCACCGGCTCGGCGTGGAAGTTGCCGCCGGAGACCACCTCGTTTTCCTGAGCAAATACCAGTGGGTTGTCGGACACAGCATTGGCCTCCACCAGCAGCACTTCTGCCGCCTGGCGAAGCTGTGTCAGGCATGCGCCCATCACCTGCGGCTGGCAGCGCAGAGAATACGGATCCTGCACCTTCTCGCAGTTGTGATGCGAATCGGCAATGTCGCTGGTATCGGTAAGTACGTGGCGGTACATGGCTGCGGCATCAATCTGACCACGCTGGCCGCGCACCTCGTGGATGCGGGCATCGAACGGACGACGCGAGCCGAGCACCGCTTCAGTGGTCAGCGCACCACACACCACCGCGGAGGCGAACAGATCTTCCGCTTCAAACAGGCCGCGCAGCGCAAAGGCCGTCGACGCCTGCGTGCCGTTGAGCAGCGCCAGCCCTTCTTTTGCCGCGAGGGTGATCGGCGCTAAGCCGGCTTTTTTCAGCGCCTCTTTCGCAGGCAGCCACTCCCCTTGCCAGCGCGCCTTGCCTTCACCCAGCAGGAGCAGTGACATATGCGCCAGCGGCGCCAGATCGCCGGAAGCTCCGACGGAGCCTTTTGCCGGTATCCACGGATAAACTTCCGCATTCACCAGCGCCATC
This sequence comes from Enterobacter sp. MGH 4, assembly GCF_000534735.1. Classification (NCBI taxonomy): domain Bacteria; kingdom Pseudomonadati; phylum Pseudomonadota; class Gammaproteobacteria; order Enterobacterales; family Enterobacteriaceae; genus Enterobacter; species Enterobacter sp. MGH 4. Next base: position 1,987,940 of record NZ_KI973289.1, read on the forward strand.
AGCGCCTGGATCACGCTCAGACGAATGCCGGAAAACCCACGCGCCAGGCTGTTGATTTTCAACACCATCATCAGGCGGACGATCTCATCGTCCAGCGGCTGGCCAACCCCCGCCGCGTGCGACAACACCAGCGAACGTTGTAAATTCTCCAGATCGTGCGTGGCAATGCGGGTCTGTGCCAGCAGGCCAAACCCGGTATTGATGCCGTAGGCGGTGCGCCCCTCCGCTACAATCGCCTCCACGCAGGCCACGCTGTCATTAATGGCACGGTGGGCGCTTTCATCAAGGGCGAGTGTCACCGGCTGACGCCAGACGTGACGCAGCTGTTTGAGCGACAAAGAGCCGGGAGTAAGTGTTAACGCGTTCATGCAGGCTTTCCTTGTGTGGCGGGGATCATCGGCAGGTTCAGGCCCTGCTCTTTGGCACAATCAATGGCAATCTCGTAACCCGCATCCGCGTGGCGCATTACGCCGGTTGCCGGGTCGTTATGCAGCACGCGAGCAATACGTGCCGCCGCTTCGTCGGTACCGTCACAGACGATGACCATCCCGGAGTGCTGGGAGAAGCCCATCCCGACGCCGCCGCCGTGGTGCAGCGACACCCAGGTTGCGCCACTGGCGGTGTTCAGCAGGGCATTCAGCAGCGGCCAGTCGGAGACCGCATCCGAGCCGTCGCGCATGGCTTCGGTTTCACGGTTCGGACTGGCGACAGAGCCGGAGTCCAGGTGGTCGCGGCCAATGACGATCGGCGCGGAGACTTCGCCGCTGCGCACCATTTCGTTAAAGGCGAGGCCGAGTTTTTGCCGCCACTCCAGCCCGACCCAGCAGATACGCGCTGGCAGGCCCTGGAAATTAATGCGCTCGCGCGCCATGTCCAGCCAGCGGTGCAGATGTTCATCGTCGGCGACAATTTCCTTCACTCTGGCGTCGGTTTTGTAGATATCCTCCGGGTCGCCGGACAGGGCAACCCAGCGGAACGGCCCGATGCCGCGGCAGAACAGCGGACGAATATAGGCGGGCACGAAGCCGGGGAAGTCAAAGGCGTTATTCACCCCCATCTCTTTCGCCATCTGGCGGATGTTATTCCCGTAATCAAAGGTCGGAATCCCCATCTTACTGAAGGCGAGCATCGCGGAGACGTGTTCCGCCATGGCGCGTTTAGCCGCCAGTACCGTGCCCTCAGGATCGGTTTCCGCTTTTTGCTGGTAATCTTCCCACGTCCAGCCTTTTGGCAGGTAACCATGAAGCGGATCGTGAGCGCTGGTCTGGTCGGTGACCAGATCCGGACGCACGCCGCGCGCCACCAGTTCCGGCAGAATATCCGCCGCGTTGCCGCACAGGGCAACCGACACGGCTTTGCCTTCAGCGGTGTACTTTTTGATGCGCGCCAGCGCGTCATCGAGGTTGTCGGCCTGTTCATCAACATAGCGGGTACGCAGACGGAAATCGATGCGGCTCTGCTGGCACTCAATGTTCAGGGAGCACGCGCCGGCCAGCGTCGCGGCCAGCGGCTGCGCGCCGCCCATGCCGCCCAGTCCGGCGGTTAGCACCCAGCGGCCTTTCAGTGAGCCGTTATAGTGCTGTCGGCCCGCTTCCACGAAGGTTTCATAGGTGCCCTGCACAATCCCCTGGCTGCCGATGTAGATCCAGCTGCCCGCGGTCATCTGGCCATACATGGCCAGCCCTTTTGCGTCCAGCTCGTTGAAGTGTTCCCACGTCGCCCAGTGCGGCACCAGGTTGGAGTTGGCAATCAGCACACGGGGCGCATTTTTATGGGTTTTGAATACGCCAACCGGTTTGCCGGATTGCACCAGCAGCGTTTCGTCGTTTTCGAGATTCGTCAAAGACTCAACAATCGCGTCATAGCACGCCCAGTTGCGCGCGGCGCGGCCAATGCCGCCGTAGACCACCAGCTCATGGGGATTCTCTGCTACCTCAGGATCAAGGTTGTTCATCAACATGCGCAGCGGTGCTTCGGTAAGCCAGCTTTTTGCGGTGAGCGTGGTGCCGCGCGCGGCGCGGACATCCTGCTTGCGGTATTTATCTGACGACATTGTGTGTTCCTCATAAGGGACAGGTGATGCATTTAGATATACTTGTATAGACAAGCACACACAAGGCCGGATTTAACAAAAAAGATACAATTTTGCTATATTGCGTTAGCGATCACGCTTATAAAACTTATGACATAAAGTGGCCCTGCAACCGGTAACGATTCCCCGGGAACAGCAGCTTCGCATGCGACACGATCTGCGAGGATGACCAGGTACGACGGCGGATCAGCAGGCAGGGATCGTGCTCTTTAATACGCAACAACTCGCACTCCTGAGGCGTGGCGCGCACGGCCTCCACGATATGCTCCCCTTCCGTCAGCGGGGCGACGAGCGAGAGATACGCATGCGGTGTGGTTTGGGTGTAATCCTGGTTCAGGTAGTCCGGGATCCGCTCCGCGTTGACGCAGCGATCTTCAATCTGGACCGGAATATCGTTCTCATAATGCACCATCACCGAATGGAAGATCCGGGTGCCCTCATTAACGTTCAGCTCAATGGCCTGTTCGGCGCTGGCCTGCGTCTCTTCAAGCACCAGCACTTCGCAGTGGTGCTGATGGTTGCGGGCGGCAATTTCATCGGCAATGCTGCGGATTTCAAACAGCGCCGACTGTCCTTTTGGCTCGGCGACAAAGGTTCCGACACCCTGCAAACGCACCAGCAACCCTTCATCGGTCAGTTCCCGCAGCGCCCGGTTAATGGTCATTCGACTAAAGCCAAACTGCGCGACCAGTTCAGCTTCGGAGGGAATACGGTCGTGCGGACGCCAGACGCCGGCAGCAATTTTTTCGCTGATCGCCTGCTTCACCTTTTCGTAAAAAGGCGCGGGAGGGCTCGGCTGCGGCAGGGGCGAGCGTGAAAACATCATGACTCCTTGAATGTTGTTATGCCCACCAGTGAGCAATTTGCCAGGCCAGTCGGGCGGCAAGCTTCGCCCCCTGACCGTCCCGGTCGTAGTGCGGATTATATTCCACCAGATCCACCGCCTGTAGTTTACCGCTTCGGCAGATACGCTCAATCGCCGGGAACAGATCCAGCGCCGGGATCCCCAACGCCGCAGGGGCGGATACGGCGGGCATTTCTGCGGCGGGCAGCACATCGAGGTCAATGGTGAGATAAACCCGGTCTGCCTGCGCAAGCACGCTATCCAGCGCGGATAGCGCATCCCGGCGAAAATCGAGATCTTCAACCAGCATCACGTTCAACAGTTCAGCTTCCTCCCACAGCGCCTGGGTATTCGCCGCACGGCTTACCCCCAGGCAGGCGTAGTGAAACGCCCGCGACTGCGACGCGCAGTAGTGCGCCAGCTGGCGGAACGGCGTGCCGGACGTAGCCCGTTCAGCCTTACGTAAATCGAGGTGCGCATCCAGGTTGATCACCGCAATGCGATCGTTCGGAAAGGCGTCAAGCACGCCGCGCCCGTGCGCCCAGGCGGTTTCATGTCCACCGCCAAAAACCAGAGTACGCATCCCGGATTGCTGGCACGCGGTTATGGCCTCGCTCAGCGCCTGCTGTGCCGCCTCCAGCGCATTGCCTTCAACAAAAATGGAGCCCATATCCACGAGGCGCGCATGCCCCTGATGGCTCGCCATATTCGCCAGCGCGCCGCGCAGCACATCGGGAGCCTGTGCAGCACCGGGCCTGCCCTGGTTACGCTTAACCCCTTCATCACATTCAAAGCCCAGCAGGGCGATGCCTGACGGCACGGGTGCAAAGTGTACGCGCTGCTGTATGGTCTGGAAGAGACGTTTCGCGGTGCTGGATTCGGCGCTGTCGTCACGACCCTGCCAGACCTGCGGGGAAACGGGATGCCACAATTTCATGCTACCTGCCCCCGAAACACGCGTTGATATAAAGGATTCCGCCCCGGCTCGTAAACCATCTCAACCGGATGCTTCGCCTCCCAGACGACGAAATCAGCCACATAACCGGGCTTTAACTGCCCGTGTGTCGCACCACGACCTAGCGCCTGCGCCGCATGCCGCGTCACGCCAGCCCAGGCCTCTTCCGGCGTGAGGCCAAACTGGACGCAGGCCATGTTCATTGCCAGATGCAGGCTGGCAAACGGGCTGGTGCCCGGGTTGTAGTCGGTAGCCACCGCCATCGGCACGCCCTGCTCTCTGAGCTGCGCCACCGGTGGACGCTGGCGCTCCTGAAGAAAATAGAACGCGCCGGGGAGCAATACCGCCACCGTGCCGCTTTGCGCCATCGCCTGAATACCTGAATCATCGAGATACTCAATATGATCGGCCGACAGCCCCTTATACTGGCTGACCAGCGCCGCGCCGCCCAGATTCGACAGCTGCTCTACATGCCCTTTAACCGGTATCCCGAGCGCGGCGGCGGCCTGGAACAGGCGCTCGGTTTGCGCCGGGGTAAAGCCGACGTTTTCACAAAACACGTCCACCGCTTCAAATAACTCTTTTTGCCACAGCGTGGGCATGATCTGCTCACAGACCAGCGTGAGATAGGCATCCGGATCCTGTCGGTACTCGGCAGGAACGGCGTGCGCGGCCAGCAGCGTCGGGCTGATATCGACCAGATTGTTCAGGCTGAGCTGGCGGGCAACCAGCAGCATTTTCTCTTCGGCCTGGGCATTCAGTCCGTATCCCGATTTGATTTCAATGGTCGTTACGCCTTCATTCATCAGCCGCTGGAGCCGCTGCTGTGCCACCGTCAGGAGCATTTCCGGCGAACTGTTGCGGGTCGCCGTGACCGTGGCGTTAATACCGCCGCCCTGCGCGCTGATGGTCTGATACGACACGCCGTTAAGCCGTTGCTCCCATTCCGCTGCGCGATCGCCGCCGAACACCAGATGGGTGTGGCAATCGATCAGGCCGGGAGTAACCAGACGCCCGTCGAGATCGACACACTGACGATGCCCGGAGGGGATCTCGGCTTCAGGAATAACGGCCGCAATCGTCTGGCCGCGCACGACGAGGGCATGTTGTTCTTTCAGACCATAGGGTTCCGGCTCACCTGTTGCCAGGGTCGCCAGTCGCGCATTTCGCCATATCACATCATCGGGATGAAGCTGCTGCATGTGCCTTCCGCTTGTCATGGGTTGTATAGACATTTATTTTCATCTGTCACCTGCTGTCAACCGCCTTGCAGGAAAATGTTATTTATTTGTGATGACTTTCCCGTCGCCTGCGGGCAAAAATGCAACTTTTCCCGTTTTTATCTTCCCGTTTCGCTCAACTTAGTATAAAAAAGCAGGCTATTTCGTCTATTCAGATAAGACTTGCATACCCAGGAGCATTACCTTGAATATTTCCAGGATTTCCCGTCTGGCGTTGGCACTCGCCTTTGGCGTGACTTTATCCGCTTGCAGTTCAACACCACCGGATCAGCAACCTTCTGAGCAGGTTGCTCCGGGCACCGCTTCCCGTCCGATCCTGTCAGCGGCTGAAGCGAAGAACTTCACCCGTGCGCACTATTTCACGGCGATGGATCCCAATGCAGCCCCATGGACGCCTTCTTCTATTAACCTGCCGAAACAGCCAGACTTCGTTGTCGGCCCGGCCGGAGCAGAGGGCGTTACGCACACCTCAATTCAGGCAGCTGTTGATGCCGCAATCACCAAACACAGCGCATCTCGTCAGTACATTGCCATCCTGCCGGGTGAATACGAAGGAACCGTTTATGTTCCGGCTGCACCGGGAAGCATTACGCTTTACGGACTTGGCGAAAAAGCGGTCGACGTGAAAATTGGCCTGGCGATTGATTCAGAGATCGACAGCACCACCTGGCGCCATCTGGTGAACCCGGCCGGTAAATACATGCCAGGTAAACCGGCGTGGTATATGTTTGATAACTGCCAGCGCAAACGTGCCGCCACCATTGGCGTGATGTGCTCGGCAGTATTCTGGTCACAGAACAATGGCCTGCAATTGCAGAACCTGACCATTCAGAACACCCTGGGCGACAGCGTTGACGCCGGTAATCACCAGGCCGTGGCGCTGCGTAGCGATGGCGACAAGGTACAGATTAACAACGTCAATATCCTGGGCCGCCAGAATACCTTCTTCGTGACCAACAGCGGCGTGCAGAATACCCTTCAGAACAATCGTCTGACGCGTACTCTGGTCACCAACAGCTACATTGAAGGCGACGTGGATATGGTCTCCGGTCGCGGCGCGGTGGTATTTGATAACACCGACTTCCGCGTGGTGAATTCACGTACGCAGCAGGAAGGTTACGTCTTTGCCCCGGCCACGCAGTCCAATCTGTTCTATGGCTTCCTGGCCGTGAATAGCCGCTTTACTGCTGCTGGCGATGGCGTGGCGCAGCTTGGCCGCTCTCTGGACGTGGACTCCGCCACTAACGGCCAGGTCGTGATCCGCGACAGCGTGATTAACGAAGGCTTTAACATGGCGAAACCGTGGGCGGATGCGGCGATCTCGAAACGTCCTTTCTCCGGCAACACCGGCACGGTGGATGATAAAGACAACGTGCAGCGTAACCTGAACGACGCTAACTTCAACCGCATGTGGGAATACAACAACCGCGGTCTGGGTAGCAAAGTGGTTGCTGAACCGAAGCAGTAAAATGCCTGCTGCCGGGTGGCGGCTACGCCTTACCCGGCCTACCTCATGCATTAACCACGCATAAAAAAACCTCGCATGTGCGAGGTTTTTTTTCGTCTACGGATCAGTGAGCGTTAATTACAACCCACATCGGCCCTTGTCCGACCGCATAGCGTCCTTTCTCTTCCAGTAGACCCTGCACGCCTTTGATTTCATAGAGCGCGATGTGGTGGGATTTCTGCCCCGCCGCAATCAGGTATTTGCCGCTGTGATCGACATTAAAGCCGCGCGGCTGGGTTTCTGTCGGCTGGAAGCCCTCAACTGCCAGAACGCTGCCGTCTTCTGAGACGCTGAAGACGGTGATCAGACTGGAGGTACGGTCACAGGCATACAGGTGGCGGCCATCCGGCGTGATGTGAATGTCTGCCGCCCAGCGTGTGTCGGAGAAATCAGCTGGCATCATGTCCAGCGTCTGTACGCACTCGATCTGCCCGTTAGGATCGTTCAGCTCCCAGACATCTACCGAGCTGTTCAGCTCGTTAACGACATAGGCATACTGCTGATTCGGGTGGAAGACCATATGGCGCGGGCCTGCGCCTTCCACGGTGGTGACTTCCGCCGGGCTCTGCGCGACCAGATGACCGTCATCGCTCAGGGTAAACAGGCAGATGCGATCCTGCTTCAGCGCTGGCACCCACAGCGTGCGGTTATCCGGCGAAATGTTGGCGGAGTGGCAACCCTCAAGCCCTTCTACCACGTCGACGGTTTCAACGGGAATACCGTCTTCCAGGCGGGTGACGCTCACGCAGCCTGCATTGTAGGAGCCGCTGAAGATAAAGTTGCCTTTATGGTCGGTAGAAATATGGGTCGGGCTGCCCGGCAGCGGCGCTTCTGCGGTATAGGTCAGCGCGCCGTCATCCGGGGAGATGCGGTATGCGAGTACGCGGAATTCCGGGCGTACCCCGACATAAAGAAAACGTTTATCCGGGCTGACGACCATCGGCTGCACCTGGCCTGGCACATCAACAACCTGAACCAGCGTAAGCGAACCTTCTGTATTCAAACGCCAGACATGGATCTGCTGACTTTCAGGACTGGCGGTATAAACGGTTTGTTTCATGAATACTCCTGATTATTTTTAACGGTGAATGCTGAATTGTAGTCCGGGATTTTGCAGGGTTCCGCTCTCGGTGTACCATCCCGACAGACCTTAAATTCAACATTAACCCGGAAGAAAAAATGACCTCGCGAGTGATTGCCCTGGATTTAGACGGAACACTGCTTACCCCTCAGAAAACCCTGCTCCCCTCTTCTCTTGAGGCCCTCAAACGAGCCCGGGAAGCGGGGTATCAACTTCTCATCGTAACGGGTCGACATCACGTAGCCATTCATCCTTTTTATCAGGCACTGGGCTTAGATACACCTGCAATTTGTTGTAATGGCACTTATTTGTATGATTATCAGGCAAAAAAGGTTTTAACCTCTGATCCGCTTCCCGTTGCGCAGGCGCTGCAATTGATTGATTTACTGGATGAGCACGCGATTCACGGCCTGATGTATGTGGATAACGCCATGCTGTATGAACGCCCTACCGGCCATGTGATCCGCACCAGCAACTGGGCCCTGTCTCTGCCGGAAGCGCAGCGTCCGGTGTTCACTCAGGTTTCCTCCCTGCGCCAGGCGGCGGAAGACGTCCAGGCAATCTGGAAATTTGCCCTGACCGATGAAGACACCGCCAAACTGAATACTTTCGCAAAACATGTCGAGCATACGCTGGGTCTGGAATGTGAATGGTCCTGGCACGATCAGGTGGATATCGCCCGTAAAGGCAACAGCAAAGGAAAGCGTCTGACCCAGTTCGTTGAGTCACAGGGCTGGTCAATGCAGGACGTGATTGCCTTCGGCGATAACTATAACGACATCAGCATGCTGGAAGCGGCCGGAACGGGCGTGGCGATGGGCAACGCCGATGATGCGGTGAAAGCGCGTGCTAACGTGGTGATTGGCGATAACACCACCGACAGCATCGCGCAGTATATTTATACCCACCTGCTGTAATCAGGCGGTGATAGAGACGCTCTTGATTTGCGCGTAAAGCCACAGGCCAGGCTTGATGCCTAACTCATCCCTGGCCCACGGGCTGATGCGCGCCCACAGCGTTCTGTTGCCCACTTCCAGTTGCACTTCTACCTGGCCGTTATCATCAAAACACTGCGCCACTTTTGCGCGCAAAATATTGCGGATACTGGTTTGCAGCGGCGGTTGCAGCACCAGGGAGACATCCGACGCCTGAATGCGGATCCGTAACGTGGACTGAATCGGCGTATCGATTTTATTCACCCACAAATGCTGGTCACCCAGCGCCAGCGCGGTCATCGCATAATGTGGATGGTGCTCCAGCACGCTCACCTTCAGAATGCTGCTCTGCTGCTCCTTTGGCAGCCACGGATGCATAACGCTGCTGCCCCATACCTCTTCCAGATTGCCGAATGCCTTCACCCTGCCCGCCTCCAGCACCAGCACTTTGTCGGCCAGATGTAAGATCTCATCCAGCGAATGGCTGACGTACAGCATGGGCACGTTGATTTCCCGCGCCAGACGTTGCAGATACGGCAGCAACTCGCGCTTGCGCGGAATATCCAGCGAGGCCAGCGGCTCATCCAGCAGCAACAATTCCGGCGCGGTTAACAGGGCGCGGCCAATCGCCACGCGCTGTTTTTCACCACCCGACAGCGAAGACGGGAGACGATCAAGCAGCGGTTCGATGCCCAGCAGCGCCACCAGCTTATCGAACTGTCCGGCCATGCTTTTTGCCATGCCATAGCGCAGATTTCCGCGCACGCTGTAGTGCGGAAACAGGCGCGCATCCTGAAACACATAGCCGATGCGGCGCTTATCCGGTGACAGGCAGACCTTCTTCTCCGCGTCGTTTAAGACGCGGTTATTTAACACAATTCTGCCAGACTGGGGACGCGTCAGGCCGCTAATCGCATTAATCAGCGACGTTTTCCCTGCCCCGGAAACGCCAAAAATGGCGGTGATACCGCTGGCAGGCAGCGTTTCGTTAAGCGTCAGAGTGTGGCTGCCCATGGTTTGCGTAAAGTTGAGTTCCAGCATCACGGTTTCCCCATCCGTTCACGGCTGAGGCGCGCCAGCCATTCAGACAACAGCAGCGAGACCAGGGCGAGTACAATCGAAATAATACACAGCCGGGCCGCCGCACCTTCGCCACCCGGGGTTTGAATCAGGGTATACATGGCCGACGGGATGGTCCGCGTCTCGCCGGGAATGTTGGACACAAAGGTGATGGTCGCGCCGAACTCACCCAGTGAGCGGGCGAAGGCTAACACCGTACCGACGATAATGCCCGGTAAGGTGAGCGGAAGCGTAATGGTCAGGAATACCCGCCAGCGGCCTGCGCCCAGCGTGCGGGCGGCCTGCTCTAGCCGGATATCCACCCCCTCCAACGCCAGGCGGATAGCGCGCACCATTAGCGGGAAGGACATTACTGCCGCGGCCAGAACCGCGCCGCGCCAGCTGAAAGCAAAGGTCAGGCCGAACCAGTCGTACAGCCATTCGCCGATAAAACCGCGTCGCCCCATGGAGATCAGCAGCAGATAGCCGACCACCACAGGCGGTAACACGAGCGGAAGATGGAGAACACTGTCGAGCAGGGCTTTGCCTGGAAACTTCACGCGAACCAGTAACCAGGCAAAGAACACCCCAAAGGGCAAACTCAGCGCAACCGCCAGGGAAGAGACTTTCAGGCTCAGCAGCACGGCCTGCCATTCAGGTTCGGTCAATATCATTCGTGAGTCGTAAATCCGTAACGTTTAAAGATAGCGGACGCTTCAGGCCCCTTCAGGTAGTCAACGAAGGCCGTCACGGTCGCATTTTTATGTCCATCAACTATCGCAACAGGATATTCTACTTTCTTATGCGAGTCTTCCGGGAAGGTACCGACCACCTTCACACCTTTACTGGCGACGGCATCGGAGCCGTAAACGATCCCGAGTGGCGCTTCGTTACGCTCCACCAGCGCCAGCGCGCCGCGCACATCTTCTGCGGGAGCCAGCTTCGGCGATAAGGTCTCCCATGCGCCCAGTTTTTGCAGCGCTTCTTTCGCATAAATCCCGGCAGGGACATGCTCCGGATCGCCCACCGCCAGACGGCCACCGTTGAGCAGACGGGTCCAGTCCGTCTGTTTGTTGATGGCGATGTCGCCCTGCTTACTGTTTGCGGGCGCGACCACCACCAGGCTATTTCCCAGCAGGGTTTCGCGGCTAGCCGTATCAACAGATTTTTTCTCCACCGCGTAGTCCATCCATTTCTGATCGGCAGAGATGAACAGATCAGCCGGAGCCCCCGCTTCGATCTGGCGGGCCAGCGTGGACGAGGAGGCAAACGACGAAACGACCTCGACGTTTTTCTCTTTTTTGTATACCGCAGCAATATCCTGCATCGCGTTAGTCAGCGACGCCGCCGCAAAGACCGTGATTTTTCCTTCATCCGCCAGCGCGTGGGCGGTGAGTGAGAGAGTCAGTGTTGCCCCTGCGAAAAGGCGTACCCATGAACGTGCCATTTGAAGCTCCTGTGCGTATCGTTATATACAAACAAATATAACGACATATCGCAGGCGTTCCTAGCGCTAAATCGTACCCATTAATGTGTAAACTCAAGGAACGTTGTAAAAGATATCGGCGGGAGAGGAATAAACTTGAGAGCAAAACGCCCGGGCTGGCCGGGCGTTTTGGAGGAAATCATTGCTGCTTTTTAGGCTGGTCACGACGATGACCAATATTCGAAAAGACGTTGAACACTTCACCCAAGCCGTAGATGGCACCGAGGATGATAGCCATCACTACTGGCACCATGATTACCGCGAATACCAGACTTTTCAACAACTCTAACATGGTTTTCTCCAGATCTTGTGAACGGCTTATTCTACCCTGAAAAGTAAGAAAAACATCCCCTTTTGTGCGGTGCGCTTTCCGCCCCCGGACATTTGGGTCACAATAACCTTTTTGCCGGGACATTGTTATGCAGGCCGAAATTCTCCTCACCCTACGACTTCAGCAGAAGCTTTTCGCCGATCCGCGACGCATCGCCCTGTTAAAACAAATAGAACAAACTGGCTCGATTAGCCAGGGAGCCAAAAACGCCGGCATCAGCTATAAAAGCGCCTGGGATGCGATTAACGACATGAACACCCTAAGCGAACAAACGCTGGTAGAGCGCGCCACCGGCGGAAAAGGCGGCGGCGGCGCCGTGTTGACGCGTTACGGGCAACGCCTGATCCAGCTCTATGACTTACTGGCGCAGATCCAGCAAAAAGCATTTGATGTGCTGAGCGATGACGACAACCTGCCGCTGGACAGCCTGCTGGGCGCCATCTCCCGTTTCTCTTTGCAGACCAGCGCCCGCAACCAATGGTTTGGTACGGTGACGGGGCGCGATCATTCGCAGGTGCAGGAGCATATTGAGATCCTGCTCGCGGACGGCACAACGCGCCTGAAAGCCGCCATCACCGCGCAAAGCGGTCAACGCCTCGGGCTGAACGAAGATCAGGAAGTGCTGGTATTACTCAAAGCGCCCTGGATCAGCATCACGCTTAACCCTGAGCAGGCCGCCGAGGCCGACAACCAGCTACGCGGGCGTATCAGCCACATCGAGCGCGGCGCAGAACAGTGTGAAGTGCTGATGACCCTGCCGGATGGACAGTCGCTCTGCGCCACCGTTCCGGTGAACGACGCGACCGAATTAGATGAAGGTGCTGTGGTGACCGCATATTTCAATGCAGACCGGGTAATTATCGCCACATTGTGCTAAGCGCATTGACAACCCCACCAACACTGAGTATCCCTGACATCTGTTGCTGCAAAAAATGGGATAACACATGTCATCATTGCATATTTCGCAAGGCACGTTTCGTCTTAGCGATACCCGTACCTTATTGTTGCCAGAATTAACCTTACGCGCCGGAGAAAGCTGGGCGTTTGTGGGCACGAACGGCAGCGGAAAATCGGCGCTGGCCCGCGCCCTGTCGGGTGAATTAACCCAGCTGAAGGGTGAGCGTCAGTGCACCTTTACCCGGCTGACGCGCCTTTCCTTTGAACAGCTGCAAAAGCTGGTCAGCGATGAGTGGCAGCGTAACAATACCGATTTGCTCAGCCCCGGCGAAGAAGATACCGGCCGCACGACGGCGGACATTATCCAGGATGAGATAAAAGATCCTGCCCGCTGTCAGCAGCTGGCGGAGCAATTTGGCATTACCGCCCTGCTTAACCGCCGCTTTAAATATCTCTCTACCGGCGAGACGCGCAAAACGCTGCTGTGTCAGGCGCTGATGAGCGAGCCGGAACTCCTGATTCTGGATGAACCGTTTGACGGACTGGATGTGCAGTCCCGTGCGCAGCTGGCAGCGTTGCTGGCGTCGCTTAACCAGCAGGGATACACCCTTGTGCTGGTCCTTAACCGCTTTGATGAGATCCCGGATTTCGTACATTACGCGGGCGTGCTGGCGGACTGTAGCCTGACCGAAACCGGCGAGAAAACCGTACTGCTCCGGCAGGCGCTAATTGCACAGCTGGCCCACAGCGAGAAACTGGACGGTATTGCGCTGCCGGAGCCGGATGCCCCTTCGGCACGCCACGGGCTGGATCCTGACCAGCCGCGCATTGTGCTGCGCGATGGGGTGGTTGCTTACGACGATCGCCCTATTCTTTATCATCTCAGCTGGACGGTTAATCCTGGTGAGCACTGGCAGATCGTCGGCCCCAACGGGGCGGGTAAATCCACGCTGCTAAGCCTGATCACTGGCGATCACCCGCAGGGTTACAGCAACGATTTGACCCTCTTCGGCCGCCGCCGCGGCAGCGGGGAAACCATCTGGGATATCAAAAAGCATATCGGTTATGTCAGCAGCAGCCTGCATCTGGACTACCGGGTGAGCACTACGGTGCGAAACGTGATCCTCTCTGGCTTCTTCGACTCCATTGGTATTTATCAGGCGGTATCCGACAAGCAGCACAAGCTGGCGCAGCAGTGGCTGGATATTCTGGGTATGGACAACCGGGTAGCCGATGCGCCATTCCACAGCCTGTCGTGGGGGCAGCAGCGGCTGGCATTGATCGTCCGCGCGCTGGTTAAGCATCCTACTCTGCTGATTCTTGATGAACCGTTGCAGGGGCTGGATCCCCTCAACCGTCAGCTGATCCGCCGCTTTGTGGATGTCCTGATTAGCGAAGGTGAAACCCAGCTGCTGTTTGTCTCCCACCATGCTGAGGATGCCCCATCCTGCATCACCCATCGGCTGGAATTTGTGTCTGACGGCGAGCATTACCGCTACCTGCTGAGCAAAATCGATTAACGCGTGGAGGGCGCTGCCCTCCGCTTTTCAGACAACCTGCAACAATACATCTCTATCTCTTTGATCTACAATGCACTCAGTCTGTGAAAAAGCGCCTGTGAAAACCAGTGTAAACGATACCACTATTTTATCCCATGTCACACTTTTCGCGTCTCTGATATGCTATGGTTAATTCATACCATAAGCCTAATGGAGCGAAATATGCGAGTTCTGGTAACAGGTGGTAGCGGTTACATAGGAAGTCATACCTGCGTACAACTTCTGCAAAGCGGCCACGATGTCGTCATTCTTGATAACCTGTGCAACAGTAAGCGCAGCGTGCTGCCGGTCATTGAACGCCTTGCGGGTAAACAGCCGACTTTCGTGGAAGGCGATATCCGCAATGAAGCATTGATGACTGAAATCCTTCACGATCACGCGATTGAAACCGTTATCCACTTCGCGGGCCTGAAAGCGGTGGGCGAATCGGTAGCAAAACCGCTTGAGTACTACGACAACAACGTCAACGGTACCCTGCGTCTAATCTCCGCCATGCGTGCGGCGAACGTTAAAAACTTTATCTTCAGCTCTTCCGCGACCGTCTACGGCGATCAGCCAAAAATTCCTTACGTTGAAAGCTTCCCGACCGGTACGCCGCAAAGCCCGTATGGCAAAAGCAAGCTGATGGTAGAGCAGATCCTGACCGACCTGCAAAAAGCCCAGCCTGAGTGGAGCATCGCGCTGCTGCGCTACTTCAACCCGGTTGGCGCGCATCCGTCAGGCGACATGGGTGAAGATCCGCAGGGCATTCCAAATAACCTGATGCCGTATATCGCGCAGGTTGCCGTAGGGCGTCGCGACTCCCTGGCGATTTTTGGTAACGATTATCCCACCGAAGACGGCACCGGCGTGCGCGATTACATTCACGTGATGGATCTGGCCGACGGCCACGTGGCGGCGATGCAGCAGCTGGCGGATAAACCGGGCGTGCATATTTACAACCTCGGCGCCGGCGTCGGCAGCAGCGTGCTGGATGTGGTGAATGCCTTCAGTAAAGCCTGCGGCAAGCCAGTGAAGTATCACTTCGCGCCGCGTCGTGATGGCGACCTCCCGGCTTACTGGGCCGATGCCACCAAAGCGGATAAAGAGCTTAACTGGCGTGTTACCCGCACGCTTGATGAAATGGCACAGGATACCTGGCACTGGCAGTCACGCCATCCGCAGGGTTATCCGGATTAAGGATTTGTCATGACACAATTCAATCCCGTCGATCACCCGCATCGTCGTTTTAACCCGCTCAGCGGGCAATGGATTTTAGTTTCACCGCATCGCGCCAAGCGCCCCTGGCAGGGGGCGCAAGAGACGCCTGCCAAACAGACGCTGCCGCAGCACGATCCGGACTGCTTCCTCTGTCCGGGCAACACGCGCGTGACGGGCGATACAAACCCGAACTACAAGGGCACCTTCGTTTTCACTAACGATTTTGCGGCGCTGATGACCGACACGCCGGACGCGCCGGAAAACCACGACCCGCTGATGCGCTGTGAAAGCGCCCGCGGCACCAGCCGCGTGATCTGCTTCTCTCCCGATCACAGCAAAACGCTGCCGGAGCTGAGCGTTGAGGCGCTGAAAGAGGTGGTCAGCACCTGGCAGGCGCAAACGGCGGAGCTGGGCCAGACCTATCCGTGGGTGCAGGTATTTGAAAATAAAGGCGCGGCGATGGGCTGCTCTAACCCGCATCCGCACGGCCAGATCTGGGCGAACAGCTTCCTGCCGAACGAAGCCGAACGTGAAGACCGGCTGCAAAAAGCCTATTTCGCCCAGAACGGTTCGCCGATGCTGGTGGATTACACCCAGCGTGAACTGGCGGACGGCAGCCGCACTGTGGTGGAAACCGAGCACTGGCTTGCGGTAGTCCCTTACTGGGCGGCGTGGCCGTTTGAAACGCTGCTGCTGCCAAAGGCCCATGTTCAGCGTATTACGGACCTCAGCGACGCCCAGCGAGACGACCTTGCCCTGGCGCTGAAAAAACTGACCAGCCGCTACGACAACCTGTTCCAGTGTTCCTTCCCCTACTCCATGGGCTGGCACGGTGCGCCGTTTAACGGCGAAGAGAATCAACACTGGCAGTTACATGCACACTTCTATCCGCCGCTGCTGCGTTCTGCGACGGTACGTAAATTCATGGTGGGCTATGAAATGCTGGCGGAAACCCAGCGCGACCTGACGGCGGAACAGGCGGCAGAACGCCTGCGTGCCGTTAGCGACGTCCATTACCGCGAATCAGGAGTTTAAAAATGAGTCTGAAAGATAAAACACAATCCCTGTTTGCTGAAAAATTTGGCTACCCTGCCACCCATATTATCCAGGCGCCAGGCCGCGTTAATCTGATCGGCGAGCACACCGACTATAACGACGGTTTTGTCCTGCCGTGTGCCATCGACTACCAGACGGTGATCGCCTGCACGAAACGTTCAGATCGTAACGTGCGAGTGATCGCCGCGGATTACGGCAACGAAATTGACGAATTTTCCCTTGATGCGCCGATCGTGACCCACGACAGCCAGCAGTGGTCGAACTATGTTCGCGGCGTGGTGAAGCATCTTCTGAAGCGTAACAAGAATTTCGGCGGGGCCGATCTGGTGATCAGCGGCAACGTGCCGCAGGGGGCGGGATTAAGCTCTTCCGCATCGCTGGAAGTGGCGGTCGGCACCGTGTTCCAGCAGCTTTATCATCTGCCGCTGGACGGGGCGCAGATCGCCCTCAACGGTCAGGAAGCGGAAAACCAGTTCGTGGGCTGCAACTGCGGCATTATGGATCAGCTGATTTCCGCGCTGGGCAAGAAAGAACATGCTTTGCTGATTGACTGCCGTTCTCTCGGAACCAAAGCGGTTCCGCTGCCAAAAGGTGCGGCTGTGGTGATCATCAACAGCAACTTCAAACGCACCCTGGTGGGGAGCGAGTACAACACCCGCCGCGAGCAGTGTGAAACCGGCGCGCGCTTCTTCCAGCAGCCAGCCCTGCGTGATGTCTCACTTGACGAATTTAACAAGGTTGCCCACGAACTGGATCCGGTTGTCATGAAGCGCGTGCGTCACGTGCTGACGGAAAATGCCCGTACCGTAGAAGCCGCCTCCGCGCTGGCGAAAGGTGACCTGAAACGGATGGGCGAGCTGATGGCCGAATCGCATGCCTCCATGCGCGACGATTTCGAAATCACCGTGCCACAAATCGACACCCTGGTTGAAATTGTGAAAGCCACGATTGGCGACAAAGGCGGCGTGCGTATGACCGGGGGTGGATTTGGCGGCTGTGTCGTCGCCCTGGTGCCGGAAGAGCTGGTCCCTGCCATTCAGGACGCGGTGGCTAAGCAGTACGAAGCCAAAACGGGCATCAAAGAAACTTTCTATGTCTGCAAAGCATCACAAGGAGCCGGACAGTGCTAAACGAAACACCTACTCTCGCACCGGATGGTCTGCCGTATCGCCTGTTGACCCTGCGCAACAGCGCCGGGATGGTGGTTACGCTGATGGACTGGGGCGCAACGTTACTTTCTGCCCGCGTACCAATGCCTGACGGCAGCGTGCGCGAAACCCTGCTCGGCTGCGCATCGCCCGAGCAGTATATCGAGCAGACCGCTTTTCTGGGCGCATCCATAGGCCGCTACGCCAACCGCATCGCCAGAAGCCGGTTTACGCTGGACGGCGTAACCTATTCCCTGCTTGCCAGCCAGGGTGAAAATCAGCTGCACGGCGGCCCGGAAGGGTTTGATAAACGTCGCTGGAAGATTGTGCAGCAAAATGACGGTGAGGTCTGGTTCTCTCTGGACTCCCTCGACGGAGACCAGGGCTTCCCGGGCAATCTCACCGCAACCGCACGCTTTACCCTGACCGAAGATAATCGTATCGCCATTGAGTACCGCGCGATCGTCGACAAGCCGTGCCCGGTCAACCTGACTAACCACGCCTATTTCAACCTTGACGGCAATCAGACCGATGTCCGCAGCCACAAACTCCAGATCCTGGCGGACGCGTATCTGCCGGTCGATGAGATGGGGATCCCTTATCAGGGGCTGAAACCGGTAAGCGGTAATAGCTTTGATTTCCGTCAGCCGAAAACCATCGCCCAGGATTTCCTGAGTGATGACGATCAGCGCAAGGTGAAAGGCTACGACCACGCTTTCCTGTTGCAGGCGAAAGGCGATCTTTCTCAACCTGCCGCACAGGTCTGGTCTGCGGATGAGAAGTTACAGATGACGGTCTACACCACCGCCCCTGCCCTGCAGTTCTACTCCGGTAACTACCTGGAGGGGACCACGGCGCGTGAACATAATGACTACGCCGCCTGGCAAGGTCTGGCGCTGGAGAGCGAGTTCCTGCCGGACAGTCCTAACCATCCTGAATGGCCGCAGCCTGACTGTGTGCTGCGTCCGGGTGAAGAGTACGTAAGCGTCACAGAGTATCATTTCATTCCGCGCGCATAATGTCCGGCGGCGCTACGCGTGCACGGGCCTACGAATGTAGGCCGGATAAGCGAAGCGCCATCCGGCAAAAAGCCTGGCCCTCACCGCGAGGGCTTTTTTCCGCTCAGCTTGCTGAAAATAGCGGCGATCGCAGACAAAATCATAACCCTGGATTCACATGCATCTTACACTCTCGAACTATTTTCGCTATGGTTAGGGTTAAGCGTTGCTGCTGGCACAGTCACGGCAATATAATGAGAATTGTTATCATTCAAAATGCTTGAGGAGTAAGAAATGGCTAATACTAAGCTTGTCCTGGTGCGCCACGGCGAAAGCCAGTGGAACAACGAAAACCGCTTCACCGGTTGGTATGACGTTGATCTGTCTGAGAAAGGCGTGAGCGAAGCAAAAGCGGCAGGTAAGCTGCTGAAAGAAGAAGGCTTCACCTTTGACTTTGCTTACACCTCTGTGCTGAAACGTGCCATCCATACCCTGTGGAACATTCTGGACGAGCTGGATCAGGCCTGGCTGCCGGTTGAGAAATCCTGGAAACTGAACGAGCGTCACTACGGTGCGCTGCAAGGTCTGAACAAAGCAGAAACCGCAGAAAAATACGGTGACGAGCAGGTTAAACAGTGGCGTCGTGGTTTTGCGGTCACGCCTCCAGAGCTGAGCAAAGATGACGAGCGCTACCCGGGCCACGATCCGCGTTACGCGAAGCTGACTGAGGCTGAACTGCCGCAGACCGAAAGCCTGGCGCTGACCATCGACCGCGTTGTGCCTTACTGGAACGAAACCATTCTGCCACGCCTGAAAAGCGGCGAGCGCGTCATTATCGCTGCTCACGGTAACTCCCTGCGTGCGCTGGTGAAATACCTGGACAACATGGGTGAAGATGAAATCCTCGAGCTGAACATCCCTACCGGCGTGCCGCTGGTGTACGAGTTCGACGAAAACTTCAAGCCAGTTAAACATTACTACCTGGGTAACGCCGACGAAATCGCTGCAAAAGCGGCGGCCGTGGCGAACCAGGGTAAAGCGAAGTAATTTCGCCGGACATAAAAAAAGCGTGGAGCAATCCACGCTTTTTTATTGCCCGCGATAAACTTAACCGCGACGCGCTTTTACCGCATCCGCCAGCTGACGCAGGATCGCATCGGTATCATCCCAGCCAATGCAGGCATCCGTCACGCTCTTACCGTAGACCAGCGGCTCGCTGCCCTCCAGGTTCTGATTGCCTTCCACCAGATGGCTCTCAATCATCACCCCAATCACTGCGCGTTCACCGTTGGCGATTTGCTGACAAACGTCTGCACCAACTTCCATCTGCTTTTTGAACTGTTTGCTTGAGTTCGCATGGCTGAAATCGATCATGATCTGCGGCGCCAGTCCCGCTTTCTCCAGACCCGCCTTCACTTCCGCCACGTGTTTTGCGCTGTAGTTAGGCTCTTTACCGCCGCGCAGAATGATATGGCAATCGCCATTACCGCTGGTATTCACGATAGCCGAGTGGCCCCACTTAGTCACCGACAGGAAGCAGTGCGGCGCGCCAGCCGCATTGATGGCATCAATAGCGACTTTGATGGTGCCATCAGTGCCGTTTTTGAAACCCACCGGGCATGACAGGCCAGACGCCAGCTCACGGTGAACCTGCGATTCAGTCGTACGCGCACCAATAGCGCCCCAGCTCATCAGGTCAGCCAGATACTGCGGGGTGATCATATCGAGGAATTCTCCGGCTGCAGGCAGCCCGCTGTCGTTAATCTCCAGCAGCAGCTTACGCGCAATACGCAGGCCGTCGTTGATCTGGAAACTGTTGTCCATGTGCGGATCGTTGATCAACCCTTTCCAGCCCACGGTGGTACGCGGTTTTTCGAAATAAACGCGCATCACAATTTCCAGTTCGCCCTTCAGCTCTTCGCGCAGGGTGAGCAGACGTGACGCGTACTCTTTGGCCGCAGCAGGATCGTGAATGGAGCACGGTCCGATGACCACCAGAAGACGATCGTCGCTACCTTTCAGGATCTTGTGGATCGCCTTGCGGGCATGAGACACCGTGTTGGCGGCATTTTCGGTGGCGGGGAATTTTTCAAGGAGCGCTACGGGAGGTAATAACTCATTGATCTCTTTAATGCGTAAATCGTCGTTCTGATAATTCATCTTCTTTCCGGCTCTGCCATATCTTTAGTAATGAAAGCAATGCTTTCAATCTAACTTGTCGGTCACGAAGTGTAAACGGGCTTTTACACTTCGCGCAGATAATTCCTGGAATTCGCCTAAAATACGCAACAAAATAGCGAAAAATGAGATCTCGCCTAAGCTTTTTACTTGTAACGACTGTTTTTAGATATTTATACGCGATTCCATCCTGACATAATTCAGGAATCTGGGATCTTTCGCCACTGAACAAGATGCACTGTTGGAGAATGTTATCCAGCGTAACGATAAGAACAGGAGCACCATGATGAAAATGACGAAACTGACTACGCTTTTCCTGACGGCAACCCTTACCCTGGCAAGCGGTAGCGTACTGGCAGCCGATACAGGCTCCTCCGGCAGCAACGGCGACGCGAATGCCGCTGCCGAAGCGGGCCAGGTTGCGCCGGATGCAAAACAGAATATCGCGCCAAATAATGTTGATAACAGTAATATCAACACGGGCAATACCAACACCGGCGGTACGAATACCGGCACGATGAACCATGACGGTATGAGCACTGACGAAGTTCACAAAAACTCAATGTGTAAAGACGGGAAATGCCCGGACCCGAATGACAAAGTGGGCAGCGATGCCAATACCAAAACGGACGGTACTACCCAGTAATCTTCCGTAAGGTAAAAGAGGGAGAGCGAATGCTCTCCTTTTTTATTTAAGCTCTTAAAAACGCTACACTAAAAATAATAATAAATCAGGAACGATACCATGGCGCACTCCCACTCCCATTCCCACTCCACTGGCGATGAAAATGCCAAACGGCTTCTGCTGGCTTTTGGCGTCACTGCCACCTTTATGATTATTGAGGTGACAGGCGGACTGATCTCCGGATCGCTGGCGCTGCTGGCCGATGCCGGGCATATGCTGACCGACGCTGCCGCGCTCCTGTTTGCTCTGCTGGCCGTGCAGTTTGCCCGTCGCCCTCCCAATGCCCGCCACACCTTTGGCTGGCTCAGACTGACCACACTTGCTGCGTTCGTGAATGCGATTGCACTGGTGGTTATTACCATTCTTATCGTCTGGGAGGCGTTTCAGCGCTTTCGTCATCCACAACCGGTAGCCGGAACGACGATGATGGTGATTGCTATTGCCGGGTTGGTCGCCAATATTCTGGCATTCTGGATATTGCACCGCGGCAGCAGCGAAAAAAATCTGAACGTACGGGCCGCGGCGCTTCACGTGCTGGGCGATCTGCTGGGTTCCGTAGGTGCCATCGTCGCCGCGCTGATCATTATGGGTACGGGCTGGACCCCCATCGACCCGATTCTTTCCGTGCTGGTATCGTGCCTTGTATTACGCAGTGCCTGGCGGCTGTTGAAAGAGAGCGTGAATGAACTGCTGGAAGGCGCTCCCACGTCGCTGGATATTGGCGAGCTAAAACGCAATCTGTGTCGTTCCATTCCTGAAGTCCGTAACGTTCACCACGTTCACGTCTGGCTGGTGGGTGAGAAACCGCTTATGACGCTGCACGTTCAGGTTATTCCGCCCCACGATCACGATGCGTTGCTTGAACGTATTCGGCACTTCCTTGAGCATCACTACGAAATTGCGCACTCCACCATCCAGATGGAGTATCAGCCCTGTAACGGGCCAGACTGTCACCTGAACGAGGCGCAGTCCGGCCACTCACACGAGCATCATCATTAGCGGGAAAGCGCGCGAGAGCCACGCTCACGCGCGCTGTTGATCCACATGCGGCTACCGTTCAGGGCAATGACGGTCAGCAGCATATACTCCAGCGACATGGCATAAACGCCCTGACGGGCAAAAATCACCACGCTAATCACGTTGATGACCACCCACAGCAGCCAGTTTTCAACGTATTTACGGGTCATCAGGATCATTGCGGCAATCGACAGCACCATCATGCAGGAATCCCAGAACGGGAAGGCATCAGGCTGAAGCTCAGGCATCGTCACGTTTAATCCCAGACCCGACATGACCGAGACCGCCACGCGCGTCAGGAAGGCAAATACCGGGTCAATAAAGACGGTCATAAAGCCGATTGCCACCACGCAGGCCGCGAGCCAGGCAATGGCTTTTGGCAACGGCAGCCAGCGGATTTGCAGCTCCGCCTCCTGCTGACTGTTTTGCCGCGACCAGGCGTACCAGCCATAGATATTGGCCGCGAAGAAGAACAGCTGCAGAAGCAGGCTGGCGTAGAGCTGGATCTGGAAGAAGATGATCGCAAACAGCGTGACGTTTATCAGCCCGAACGCATAGTTACTGATCTTCTCAAGGCTGGCCAGCCAGATACAGAGTAAACCGGCCAGCGTACCTACCGCTTCAATCCACGACAGGTCATAGCCGCCCGCACCAATCGGGATATGAACCAGGATGTTCTGTGTGCTAAAAAAATCCATTTTTTCTCCGGGGCGTAATAAGTTAAGTACGTAGTGTAGCCGCAAAATCCAGCATACGGTTAAGCGGAATTAACGCGCCTTCGCGCAGGGCGGCGTCTACGTGGATCTCATGCGCTGCGCCACCGATCTCCAGCCCCTCCGCTATCGCCTTAAGTCCATTCATCGCCATCCACGGGCAGTGCGCGCAGCTTCGACAGGTCGCCCCTTCTCCGGCGGTTGGCGCTTCGAGCAGCTCTTTTTCTGGTACGGCCTGCTGCATTTTATAGAAGATACCGCGATCGGTCGCCACGATGAGCTGCTTGTGCGGCAGGGTTTTTGCCGCGTTTATCAACTGGCTGGTTGAGCCGACGGCGTCCGCCATCTCAACAATCGACTGCGGCGACTCCGGATGCACCAGAATTGCGGCCTGCGGGTATAAGCGTTTCATCCTGGTCAGTGCCTGGGTCTTAAACTCGTCGTGAACGATACAGGCGCCCTGCCAGCACAGTACATCCGCACCGGTCTGTTTTTGTACGTAGTTTCCCAGGTGACGATCGGGCGCCCAGATGATTTTCTCCCCCAGGCTGTCCAGATGTTCAATCAGCTCAACGGCAATACTGGACGTTACTACCCAGTCTGCCCGGGCTTTCACCGCCGCAGACGTATTGGCATAGACCACCACGGTACGGTCAGGGTGGGCATCACAGAAGGCGGTGAACTCATCAATCGGGCAACCGAGGTCAAGAGAACATTCGGCATTCAGCGTAGGCATCAGAATCGTTTTTTCCGGGTTGAGGATTTTTGCCGTTTCACCCATAAAACGAACCCCCGCGACCAGCAGCGTGGAGGCTGAATGCTTAGCACCGAAACGCGCCATCTCCAGGGAGTCTGAGATACAGCCACCCGTCTCTTCCGCCAGCTGCTGAATTTCCGGGTCGGTGTAGTAATGCGCCACCATCACCGCATCACGCTCTTTAAGGAGGCGCTTGATTTTTTCACGATAGAACTGCTTCTCATCCCGGCTTAGCGGAGCTGGCTTCGGCGGGAAGGGATAGATTGCGGTTTCGGGATCAAACATCACACTCATTATGGCTTCTCGTTTTACTGGCTTAACAATATTGCCTTTGTTTTGCATGCGCTAACAAAAATGAGGCAATGGTGTTTTATATACTAAACAAGATAGCGAATTTGAGGGGGAATGTCATCGGGAATTGATGCCGGTAGCATTTGTCGGCTGGTGGCTTCGCCTTACCCGACCAACAAGGTACTGGCGAAAGAAAGATAGCAAAAAGGCGCCTTTAGGGCGCCTTTCTACACTGGTGGGCCGTGCAGGATGACTCGGCTTCGCCTCGCCCTTCGGGCCGTTGCTAAAGCAACGTTATCCTTCACGTGTAATATCTGAGTAAGACATTAAAATTGGTGGGTCGTGCAGGATTCGAACCTGCGACCAATTGATTAAAAGTCAACTGCTCTACCAACTGAGCTAACGACCCCTTGCGGGATGTACTTCAA